>CAVYXQ010000023.1:0-155789 GCA_963772555.1 uncultured Alphaproteobacteria bacterium
GCGCGACGGCGCATTTCGTCACCTCGGATCTCGACGAGGGTCCGATTATCGAGCAGGACGTCGAGCGCATCAGCCATCGCGACACGCCGGAAGTGCTCGTACGCAAGGGGCGCGACATCGAGCGGCGGGTCCTGGCGCGCGCCCTCGCGAACGTGCTCGAGGACAGGGTGCTGCTCAACCGCGGCAAGACGGTGGTCTTCGCCGGCTAGATTGGCGCAAGCGGCTTCGCGCCACGAGCCAACCGGCAGCCGGCCAGACGGCCCGCCTCAGAGCGAGGGGCGTGGCCTCGCGGCGGCGGTAGCCGAGATAACCGAGCCCGGCGAACCCGAGCCCCATCATGGTCCAGGTCGACGGTTCCGGGATAGGCTTCCCGTTTAGAGCGTAAACCAGAATGTCTGCGCCATTTCCGCCGGCGTCCGACTTGTCGCCGTTGGTGCTGAGCCTGGACCAGGTGGCGACGCCGCCGAGCACCTCGGCGGTGAACGACACTTGGTAAGTATTGCCGACTGTCGTCTCGACTTCTTGACCGAGCTCGTCGTAACCCTGCACCGAGCCGTCGACCCAACAATTCGCCGCGCCGCCGCACTTCTTGCTGACGCCCCCGTCCGGCGACCCGGAAAGGACCGAGTAGACCCAATCGTTCGGTAGCGGGACGCCCTCCCCGGGTTCGAGAAGCCCTGGTCAAAAGCCCCGTTTTTCAAGAGGTTTGCCGTGGACGACGTCGTCAGATCGACCAGGGACGCATTGGTGAAGTCTATGTACGACGGGTCGTCGCGGAACGCGAAGGCGATGGTCATGACCGGGGCGTCGGCGGTAAACGGGATCGTGTATGTCTCGGGTTTCAGAGCGACGATGGTTTGGCCGTTCAAATCGAGGATCGCGCCCGATGGCGGCGCGGCGTTCTGCGCCAAGGCGCTTCCCGGCCCGACGACAGCCGTCGATCCGAGAATAAGTCCGGCTAGAGCGAAGATCCTAAAACGGTGCAACGCTGTCTCCAACGAGGAATCGCCCGGCCGGGCGACGTCCGAACTGGCATTACTGCCAGAAAGCAGGCAAGGAAGCAACCGTAAACATTGCATCCCCTGCGGCGCCCTGCGGCGGGAGCAGGACTGCCTCATGATCCAGCCGGCGCGATCCCTGCGTAACCTTGACGATGGCCCCGGCGAAGACATGCTGCGCCGACCGTCGGCCCCTATATATGATTGCCTTTCCGAGGAGGACGACCTCATGAGCCAGGGCCATTTCCCCGTCACCCACACGGACGCCGAGTGGCGCGCCCTGCTCACTCCCGAGCAATACGCCGTCATGCGCGAACACGGCACCGAGCGGCCCGGGAGCTGCGCGCTGAACTACGAGAAACGCCCGGGGGTCTTTTCCTGCGCCGGCTGCGGCCAGCCGCTCTTCGAGAGCACGATGAAATTCGAGAGCGGCACTGGCTGGCCGAGCTTCAACACGCCTGTTACGGGCGCGGTCGAGGAGTCGGTCGACCGCAGTTGGGGCATGACGCGCACGGAAGTGCACTGCTCTCGGTGCGGCTCGCACCTCGGTCATGTCTTCCCGGACGGGCCGCCGCCGACGGGGCTTCGCTATTGCATCAACGGGGTTGCGACCAATTTTACCCCGGCTGCGCAATGAGGTTCGCGAGGGGTCTTTCGGCGCGCGGCGGGGCCAGCGACGCATGAACTTGACGGTTCCGGCATCCGCGGCCGATTCGCGCCGCCCGACCGGTCATCCAGCCGCGCCGAGCGGGCGAGTTGGCGTGCTGATCGTCAACCTCGGTACGCCCGAAGGAACCGACTACTGGTCGATCCGCCGCTATCTGCAGGAATTCCTGTCCGATCGGCGCGTCATCGAAGCGCCGCGGGCGATCTGGCTGCCGATCCTTCAACTCATCTTGCTGCGGCGCCCCGCGGCCAAGGGCCGCGATTACGCCGCGATCTGGAACCGGGAACGCGGCGAGGGGCCGTTGAAGACGATCACGCGCTCGCAGAGCGAGAAACTCAGTGCGGCGCTCGGCGACTTACGTGCGCAAGTCGAAGTCGACTGGGCGATGCGATACGGATTTCCGCCGATCGCCGAGCGCCTGCGAGCGATGCAAGCGAACGGGTGCGACCGGATTTTGGCGATCCCGCTCTATCCGCAATATTGCGCCGCCACCACCGCAACCGTTGGCGACAAGGTCTTCGAGGCGCTGAGCGCGATGCGCTGGCAGCCGGCGCTCAGGGTCGCGGCGCCCTACTACGATGACCCCGCCTACATCGAGGCGCTCGCCCGTTCGACGCGCGCCGGACTGGCGAAGCTCGATTTCGAGCCGGAGATCCTGCTAGCCTCCTATCATGGGATTCCGCAATCCTATTTCGACAAAGGCGATCCCTATTATTG
Organism: uncultured Alphaproteobacteria bacterium; assembly: GCA_963772555.1. Taxonomy (GTDB): domain Bacteria; phylum Pseudomonadota; class Alphaproteobacteria; order Rhizobiales; family Beijerinckiaceae; genus Roseiarcus. The sequence continues at coordinate 2,383 of CAVYXQ010000023.1, forward strand.
TCATTGCGCCAAGACGACCCGGCTCCTGCGCCAGGCGCTCGGCCTCAGCGAGGATCGGCTGCCGATGACGTTCCAGTCACGTTTCGGCCGCGCCGAGTGGCTGAAGCCCTACACGGCCGACGTCGTTCGCCGACTGGCCGGGCGCGGCGTCAAGCGGCTCGCCGTCGTCACGCCGGGCTTCTCCGCCGACTGCCTCGAGACGCTCGAGGAGATCGGCGTCGAGAATGCCGGCTACTTCCGCGAGGCCGGAGGCGAAAGATTTGTCGCCATCCCCTGTCTAAACGACAGCGCCGAGGGCATGGCCGTCATCGAAACGGTGGCGCGGCGCGAACTGAAGGGATGGGCGGAGTAGGCATGGCGCTGCACCATGAGATCCGCGAAAACGAGGTTGCGGTTGCATGCCCCGATCGGACCGACGCGGCCCTCGTGTTTGTCGGCATCATCAGAACGCCCTGGTCCACGCGGGCCGAGTGCCCGCACTATGGCGTTCCCGACGGTCCCGTCTGCCGCATTGAGGTCGGCGAACCGTGGGTCGCCGCCCTCGACGGGATCGAGGCATTCGAGCGGATCGAAGTGCTCTACGGCTGCATCAGGCCCGCCGGGATCTGGTCCGCCAAAGTCCAGGCAGAGACGGCTCGACGAAAGCCACGTTTACGATCCGTTCGCCGGTCCGGCCGAACCCGATCGGGACATCGATCGTCAACCTGGTCGGTCGCGATGGACCGGCGCTCCGGGTGAGAGGGCTCGATTGCGTCGACGGCACGCCGCTTTTGGACCTGAAGCCGGACCGAACCCAATTCGGATCGGGCCCCGGCGCGCCGGCGGGGTAGAGGTGCCGTGCTATATTGGCGGAACCGATCGACTCGCCCAAGACCGCAAGGCGGCAGCGCTTCGCCCTTTTGCCGCGTTATGCTCTATAGTTACGCGCGAAACTTTGGCTGACGGTGCGCAAAGATGCCGGTGTCATACTCTCCCTGGCTGGTCGCGCTTTCCATCGCGCTGGCAATTCAGGGATCCTATGTCGGGCTGAGCTTCGCCGTCCAGGTGGCGGGGGCGGAGGGCGCGCGGCAGCGGGCGCTTTTGGCCGGCGCGGCCATTTGCCTGGGGCTCGGCGTCTGGACGATGCATTTTGTCGGCATGCTCGCCGAGCGGTCGCCGTTCCCCGTCGATTACCTCGTCCTGCCGACGCTGATTTCGTTCCTCGTCTGCGTGATCGTGGTCGGCGCTGCGGTGCTCGCCGCGAGCGCAGGGCCGCCCACGGTTCCGCGGATCGGCGCGGCGGCCGTCTTCATGGGGCTCGGGATCGTCGCGATGCATTACATCGGCATGCAGACGCTCAGCGCCTGCGCCGAGATGACCAATTCGCCGTGGCTGGTCGCGGCGAGCGCCGCAGTCGCGATCGCCGCCTCGGGGTTCGCGCTGTGGCTCGCCTTCGGCGGCGTCTCGCATTCGCTTCCGTCGTCTGCGGTCGCGCTCGGCCTCGCCATCTCGGGCATGCACTACACAGCGATGAGAGGCCTCTCGCTCTATCCCCGCGTCGGCTTTGCTCAGGACCCGGCGCTGTCGCCGGATCTGTTGGCGGTCGTCGTCGCCATCGTCGCCTTTCTGGTCTCCGGCGGGTTCCTGCTGCTCCTTCTGCCGGAGCGAACCCGAGGGGCGGGCGAGACTTTGATCGACGCCGAAGCGACGGCGCTGGAAGTCGCGCCGCCCGGAGACGCGCCCGACGGCTTCGCGGCGTTTCCACCTTTGGGCGGCGCTGGAACCCCACCGCGGCGGGCGGCGTCCCACATCGGGGTCCAGCGCAACGGTCTCATTCATCAGCTGCCGGTGGAGGCGATTCTCGCGGTCCACGCCGACGCGCATTACACCAAGGTGTTCGACGGCGAGACGTCGTATTTTTGCCCGCTGTCGATCGGCGAGATCGAGCATCGACTGGATCCGCGCCGGTTCGCGCGCGTCCATCGCAGCCATATCGTCGACATCGCCCGCGTCACTGGCGCCCGCTTCAACGGGGACAGCGGCACGCTCGAGCTTCCGGGCGCCGGCCGCGTTTCGGTGCCCGTGAGTCGCGCCCGCGTCGCGCAGATCCGGGCCCGGCTCGCCGGGGGGCGGAAAGCGGCGGAATAGGACGATTTCAGTCAGCCGCACTGACGCAATTCATGCAGAAGCGCCGCGTTTGGCGCCGGAACCGCGCGGTCCGTGATCGGCGACTTGAGCGTGCGCCCGAACCGCGACATTTTTGAACCAAATGAAGTCGATGCGGGCGGAGCCGAGGGCTCGGTCGCGCGCTGTGCGCTTCAGGGAGGACACGTCCATGATTCCCGCCGCCTTCGCCTATCACCGGCCGAAGTCGATCCCCGAGGCGGTCGCCCTGCTCTCCGATCTGGGCGAGGACGCCCGTCCGCTGTCGGGCGGCCACAGCCTGATCCCGATGATGAAGCTCCGGCTGGCGAAGCCTTCCGATCTCGTCGATCTCGGCGCGATCGCCGAACTCAAGGGCGTTCGCGAGGACGGGGTGGACCTCGTCATCGGCGCCACCACGACCCAACATGAGTTGCTCGCATCCCCCATCGTCGCGGCGAAGGCGCCGCTGCTCGCGGAGGCGGCGCTGGTCATCGCCGATCCGCAAGTCCGCTATGTCGGCACCGTCGGCGGCAATGTCGCCAACGGCGACCCCGGCAACGACATGCCTGCGGTCATGATGTGTCTCGACGCCCGCTACCAACTCGTCGGAAAGGGCGGCGAGCGAACGGTCCCGGCGCGGGACTTCTACCAGGGCGCCTATTTCACCGCGCTCGAGCCCGGCGAGATCCTGTCGGCGATCCGCGTTCCGACGCCCAAGGCCGGACACGGCTACGCCTATGAGAAGCTGAAGCGAAAGATTGGCGACTACGCCACCGCCGCGGCCGCAGTGGTCCTGACGCTCGAGTCAGGCCGCGTGGCGCACTGCTCGATCGGCCTCACCAATGTCGCTGAGACGCCGCTCTGGGCCGAAAGGGCCGCCACGCTCCTTGTCGGATCGACGCTCGAGGCGGCGACCGTCCGGCGCGCCGTCGCCGCCGCCGAGGCGATCACGAGCCCCGCCTCCGATACGCGCGGCCCCGCCCGGTACCGGACCAAGATGGCCGGGGTGATGCTGACCCGGGCGCTCGAGCGCGCCGTGTCCCGCGCCAGCCGATAGGGAGGAACCGATGGCCAGAATTCCGGTTTCGATGACGGTCAACGGCAAGCCGGTCGAGCGCATGGTGGAGGCGCGGACGCTGCTCATCCATTTCCTGCGCGACGAACTCGGCCTGACCGGGCCGCATATCGGCTGCGAGACGACGCACTGCGGCGCCTGCACCGTCGATCTCGACGGCAGGTCGCTGAAGTCGTGCACGATGTTCGCCGTGCAGGCGGACGGCGCCTCGATCCTGACGATCGAGGGCATGGCGGCGCCCGACGGCTCGCTGCATCCTTTGCAGGAAGGCTTCCGCGAGATGCACGGCCTGCAATGCGGCTTCTGCACGCCGGGCATGATCATGCGCGCCTATCGCCTGCTCCAGGAAAATCCGAACCCGAGCGAAGAGGAAATCCGCTTCGGCATCTCGGGAAACCTCTGCCGGTGCACCGGCTACCAGAACATCGTCAAGGCGATCCAGTACGCCGCTGGGAAACTGAGTGGCGCCGAGCTCAAGGAGGCGGCCGAATGAATGCGAATTCGCCGACGGCGCAGGAGCGCACGGAAAAGCTCGAAGGGGTCGGCTGCCGGCGCAAGCGCGTCGAGGACATCCGCTTCGTCCAGGGCAAAGGCAATTACGTCGACGATCTGAAACTGCCGGGGACGCTTTACGGCGATCTCGTCCGTTCGCCGCACGCCCACGCCCGAATCAAGTCGATCGACGTCTCGCCGGCGATGAAGGTCCCCGGGGTGCTGGCGGTCCTCACCGCAGCTGACCTTAAGCCGCTGGGGCTGCATTACATGCCGACGTTGGCGGGCGACGTGCAGGCGGTGCTGGCCGAGGAAAAGGTCTTATTCCAGAACCAGGAAGTCGCCTTTGTCGTCGCCGAGACGCGCGAGGCGGCAGCCGACGCCGCGGACCTCGTCGAGGTGGTCTATGAATCCCTGCCCGTGCTGATCGATCCGTTCAAGGCGATGGCGCCCGAGGCGCCGATCCTGCGCGAGGACATCAAGGACAAGTTCGAGGGCGCGCACGGGCCGCGCAAGCACAACAACCATATCTTTTCCTGGGAGATCGGCGACAGGAGCGCGACCGACGCCGCCTTCGAGCGGGCCGAGGTGACGATCAAGGAACTGATTTCCTATCAGCGCGTGCATCCCTCGCCGCTCGAGACCTGCCAGTGCGTCGCCTCATTCGACAAGATCCGCGGCGAGCTGACGGTCTGGGGCACCTTCCAGGCGCCGCATGTCATCCGCACGGTCGCCTCGCTGATCTCCAAGATTCCGGAACACAAGATCCATGTGATCGCCCCCGACATCGGCGGCGGGTTCGGCAACAAGGTCGGGGCCTATCCCGGCTACATCTGCGCCATCGTCGCTTCGATCGTGACCGGGCGACCGGTCAAGTGGATCGAGGACCGCATCGAGAACCTCTCTACCACCGCCTTTGCTCGCGACTATCACATGACGGCCGAAATCGCCGCCCGCCGGGACGGCAAGGTCACCGCGCTCCGCGTGCACGTCCTGGCCGATCACGGCGCCTTCGACGCCTGCGCCGATCCGAGCAAATGGCCAGCCGGCTTCTTCAACATCGTGACGGGATCCTATGACTTCCCCGTCGCCCATTGCGCCGTCGACGGCGTCTACACCAACAAGCCGCCGGGCGGCGTCGCCTACCGCTGCTCGTTCCGCGTCACCGAGGCCGCCTATTGCATCGAGCGGGCGATGGACATCCTCGCGCGCAAGCTCGAAATGGATCCGGCCGAATTGCGGATGAAGAACCTCATCCGGCGCGAGCAATTCCCCTATCAGTCGGCGCTCGGCTGGGAATACGATTCGGGCGACTACCACACGGCCTTGCAGAAGGCGATGGATTCGGTCGGCTATGCTGGGCTGCGCGCTGAACAGAAGGCAAAGCAGGATGCGTTCCGCCGAGGCGAGACGCGGCGGCTCATGGGCATCGGCGTTTCCTTCTTCACCGAGATCGTCGGCGCCGGACCGTCGAAGAATTGCGACATTCTCGGCATCGCCATGTTCGACAGCGCCGAGATCCGCATCCATCCGACGGGATCTGTCATCGCCCGCCTCGGCACGAAGTCGCAAGGGCAGGGCCACGAGACGACCTACGCCCAGATCATCGCCAGCGAACTTGGAATCCCCGCCGACGACATCACGGTCGAGGAGGGCAACACCGACACCGCGCCCTATGGCCTCGGCACCTACGGCTCCCGTTCGACGCCGGTCTCGGGGGCGGCGACCGCCATGGCGGCGCGGAAAATCAAGGCCAAGGCCCAGATGATCGCGGCGCACCTCCTCGAAGTGCACGACGACGACCTCGAGTGGGATATCGACCGCTTCCGCGTTAAGGGAGCGCCCGAGCGCTTCAAGACGATGAAGGAGCTCGCCTGGGCCGCCTACAACTCGACCCCTCCGGGCGTCGAGAAGGGTCTCGAGGCGGTCAACTACTACGATCCGCCGAACATGACCTATCCGTTCGGCGCCTACATTTGCGTCGCCGACGTCGACGTCGACACCGGCGAGACCAAGTTCCGTCTGTTCTATGCGCTCGACGACTGCGGCACGCGCATCAATCCGATGATCATCGAGGGCCAAATCCACGGCGGACTGACCGAGGCCTTCGGCATCGCCATGGGCCAGGAGCTGCGCTACGACGAGCTGGGCAACGTACTCACCGCCTCGTTCATGGACTACTTCCTGCCGACCGCGGTCGAGACGCCAAAGTGGATCACCGACTGGACGACGACGCCGTCGCCGCATCACCCGATCGGCGCCAAGGGCGTCGGGGAGAGCCCGAACGTTGGCGGCGTGCCCTGCTTCGCCAACGCGGTCAACGACGCCTTCGCCTTCCTCGGCTCGACGCATATTCCAATGCCGCACGACGCCTGGCGAACCTGGGAGGCGGCCGACCGGCTGGGGGTGCACGCAGCCTGAGGGCGGCGCCGGCCGCCGTCGCGCGCCGATAAGGACAGCCGATGCCCATCGGGCGAGAAGACATCGAAGGACGGCTCGCCGCGGTCGGGTACATCGCCGACCGTGATCTGGCGACCGCGCTATGGCTGATGGACTTTCTCAAGCGGCCGCTGCTGCTGGAGGGCAAGGCCGGCGTCGGCAAGACGGAAGTCGCCAAGGCGCTCGCCGCGGTGTACGGCGCCGAATTGATCCGGCTGCAGTGCTACGAGGGCCTCGACCAGAACGCGACACTCTACGAGTGGAACTATCAGCGGCAGCTCCTGGCGATCAAGGCGCGGGAGGCAGCGGGCGAGGCGGCGGAGCGGATCGAAGAGCAGATCTTCTCCGAGAAATATCTGCTCGAGCGCCCGCTTTTGGCGGCCATCCGCCGGCCAAAGTCGCCGGTGCTGCTGGTCGACGAGATCGACCGGGCCGACGAGGAATTCGAAGCGTTCCTGCTCGAACTCCTGTCCGACTTCCAGGTCACCATTCCTGAACTCGGCACGATCGCCGCGATCGCCATCCCGCGCGTCGTATTGACTTCGAACGACACGCGCGAACTCTCGGACGCGCTGAGGCGCCGCTGCCTCTATCACTATGTCGACTTTCCCGACGTCGAGCGCGAGGCGACGATCATCCTCGCCCGCACGCCGGGAGTGGCGGCGGCGCTCGCCGCGCAGATCGCGCGCATGGTCGCGGCGATCCGCCGCGAGGACCTGCGCAAGACGCCGGGCGTCGCCGAGACGCTCGACTGGGCGGCGACCCTCGCCGGTCTTCATATCGAGGACCTGCGTGATGCGCCGGAGATCGTCCATGAGACGCTGATCTGCCTCCTGAAGACGCACGAGGATCGCGTGCGAATGACGCGCGAGACGACGGAACGCATCCTCGGCAAGGTCGCTTGAGGCGCCCATGGCCGCATTCGCCGGAGCCGCACACGGACGCGAACTGGACCGCAGGGCGGCGGCCCGCGTCGCCGCCTTCGCCGCGGCTTTGCGCGAGAACGGATTTGCCGTCGGGCTCGCTGAAAGCCGCGACGCCCTGGCGATTCTGGCGTCGCCGCTCGGGCGCCGTCCGTCTTCGCTGCGGCCAGCGCTGAGAGCGCTCCTTTGCGCCACCCGTACGGACTGGCTGCGCTTCGATGCGCTGTTCGACGCCTTCTGGCTCGGCGTCGGCGTGCGGCGCCTCCCGGTTTCGCCCGGCGCCGACAAGCGCCGCACCGCGTGGCCCGGCCATCGGAGCGGGCTTGCGCCCGGCATCCAGCCGACATCGAGCCACGGCGACTCGCGCGACGGCGGCCGCGACAGCGACTCCCGGTTGCATGCGCGCGACGAGGCCTCCAGCGCCCGGGCGCTTTCGTCCAGGGACATGCGTCACATCGCCGACCGGGACGAGGCCTTGAAGGTTCACGCGCTCGCCGAGCGGCTCGCGCGGCGAATGCGGGCGCGGCTGGTGCGCCGCGAGCAGGCGCGCCGCAGCGGCCGCCGGCTCGACGTGCGGCGCACCATTCACCGCAGCGTCGGCCACGGCGGCACGCCGATCGATCTCGTCTGGCGGCGGCGCAAGCGACGTCCGCTGCGGCTCGTCATTCTGCTCGACGCCTCGGGCTCGATGGAGCCCTACACCGCCTTCTTCGTCCGGTTCATTCACGCCGCGGTCGACGCCTTCCGTGAAGCCGAAGCGTTCGTCTTCCACACGAGCCTGGTCCACGTCTCGAGCGCGCTGAGAGACCGGGACGTCGGGCGCGCCGTCGACCGGCTCGCGCTGATGGCGCAGGGCATCGGCGGCGGCACGCGGATCGGCGAAAGCCTCGCCGACTTCAACCTCTGGCACGCCGGGCGCGTGATCAATTCGCGCACCGCGCTGATCATCGTCTCCGACGGCTACGACACCGGCGAGCCTGAGCGCCTCGCCGACGAGATGCGGCGGCTCAAGCGCCGCTGCCGCCGCATCGTCTGGCTCAACCCGCTCATCGGCTGGCGCGACTACGCGCCGACCGCGCGCGGCATGCAGGCCGCGCTGCCTTACGTCGACCTGTTCGCGCCGGCGCACAATCTCGAGAGCCTGGCGGCGCTCGAACCCTATCTCATGAGGATCTGACCTATGGACCGTTCCTCCGACGTGCTCGAGCTCGTGCCCTCGCTGAAAGCGCGCGGCGAGGCCTTTGCGCTCGCGACCGTGGTCCGCACTGTTGCCGCGACCGCCGCCAAGGCCGGGGCGAAAGCGATCGTCCGCTCCGACGGCACGATCTCCGATGGCTGGATCGGCGGCGGCTGCGCCCGCAGCGCGGTGGTGAAGGCCGCCCGCGAAGCCATGGCCGATGGCAAGGCGCGGCTCATTTCCGTACAGCCGCTCGACGTCCTGCAAGAGCATGGGGTGAGCCCCGGCGACGAGCGCGAAGGGGTGCGCTTCGCCCTGAACGCCTGCCCAAGCCATGGCACGATGGATATCTTCATCGAGCCCGTGCTGCCCCGGCCGGAGGTCGTGCTCTGCGGCTCGAGCCCCGTGGCGGTGGCGATTGCGGATCTCGCCCGCCGGGTCGGCTTCGATGTCATTGTCTGCGCGCCGGGCGCAGAGCAGGGCGCCTTCGACGGGGTGGAGCGAGGGATCGACGGCTATCGGCCCCCGGCGTCGAACGACGGCGAACGTTTCATCGTCGTCTCGACCCAGGGGCGCGGCGACGAGGCGGCGCTTGAGGGCGCGCTGGCGGAGGACGCGGCTTATGTCGCCTTTGTCGGCAGCCGCCGGAAGGCCGAGACCTTGAAGGCGGCGCTCGCCCGGCGCGGGATCGACGAACAGCGGCTGGCGGCGCTGCGCTCGCCGGCCGGGCTCGATCTCGGCGCCGTCGGCCCGGAGGAAATCGCTCTCTCGATCCTCGCCGAGATCATCGCGGTCCGCCGCAGCCGAGACCGGCGGGAAAAGGCAGCCGGACAGGCCGGATGAGCCCTTCACGGTCGCCGGCTGCGGGTCCGGTCGGGCGGGCGGGCGGATGAGATCCTCGGGCCTCGGCTCTCCTCCAAGCCCAGGGAGGCGGTCGCCCCTGGATTGCTTCCTTCACGCTGGCGATGACGACATGAGTTTCAGATAAAAACGACTGGGTTTCATGCCGGGGGACTATTCGCGTTCCCCCTCCGACGCTTTCTTCTGCAGCGTCTCAGGCGCTGATATTCGCCCCCTTCTCATCCGCCTCGGCAAGCACTTGCAGCAGCCGGTCGACGCCGGCCGAAGACAGCCTGATGACGCCGGTGTAGGGCTGGCTCAGTTCCAGCATCAGGAAGATGGCGCTGCCGATGGCGGTCGCGCCCAGAAGATGCGCGCCGACCGAAACCGCGTTCGGCGTCGCCACCAGCCCGTTGCCGAGGAAGAGCGCCGAGGCCCAGCAGACCACCACGATCAGCACGTACGGGGGAAAAGGGCTGGCGAGCTGGCGGGCCATCAGCATTTGCGTGTCGGCGAATTTCTTCGCCAGATCGCGCGCGGAGATCAGCGCTTGGCGTTGCGCCTCCGCGGAGGGTTGAAGGCTGTCGAAATAGCTGCCGAGCCCGTGCAGAGTCGCGCGGGTCTCCTCGAAGGTGTAGGGCTGCGGCCCGCGCTTGCCGTCGCCGAAGAAGCGGGCGCGCGAGCGCTCCAGCGCAGCACGCAAGCCGGCACGTCCCGGCGCGGCTTCGGGCCCGTAGCGCTCGAGCGCGAGGTCGAGTTCGACGATGACCGGCCCGAGCGAGTACGCCTCGTCCCGCTGCGTGGTGAAGACCGAGAAGGCGGTGAAGACGAGGAGGCCGAGGACCAGCGCCAAGAGCAGGGTGACGAGCCCGACCATCGCCCCGACCGTACCCTTGGCTTCCGTCAAAACCTGCGCCGGCACGACCCATTGCAGCAGCATGCCGACGACGCTGGCCGCAAAGAGCGTCACGGCGAAAGCGATCGCGCGTCTCAAGGAATGCATGGGGTCCCGTCCGCCTTTCGACGCCGCTCAGATGGCTGGGCTCCCGCATCGACCGCGGCCAAGCGTGTCCCCGGCCATCAACGCGGCGCTACGAATCGAGGGACCAGTCTAGGGCGCCGTCGTGGAATTGGCAGCTTGATATCGGTCAGAACATTGCGGCGCGACATGGATCGGCCGAGACAAGTTCGGCGAGAACGGCAGACGGCGCGGACAGACGCCGCCCACCCTACTCCGCCGCGTCGGCCCTCGCCGGTGCCGGGGCATGATGTCTGTGCTCTTCGATCCGCTTCGCCTTCTCGCCGGCCTTCCGGGCCGCTTCGGAAAGCTGGTACATTTCCTGGTGGTCGTAATCGTCGGCGGTCCGCAGCGCCTCATCGGTATAATTCTTGGCGCTCGGGTCGCGTTCGAGCCTGCGCGTCCACAGGTGAATCTTGGCGAACATCGCCAGGATCCTGGCGTAGGTGACGACCTGCCCACCCCAATGGCGGGTGTAGAAAAGGAGCGGATTCTCGAGCGGCAGCCCGGGCCTGCGGTCGCGGCGGTACCGGCGGCGGATCATGCCGGTCTCCAGCGGATAGATATTGTAGAAGTGAAAGCTCGCCCAAAACCAGGTGAGCAGATAGGCGACCGTGTCCGGGCGCGGGCCGCCGGCGACCGCGCGGCGGATCACCGTCTTGATGTGGTCCTCGGTGTAGTAGGTCCGCCAGGCGAGGCGATAGGCCTCCTGCCATTCCTCGCGCGACATACGCGGGTGGTCGGTTGTGACATGCTCGAGGTCGAACTTGTTGAGGTCCGGGTCGATATCGACCCCCTTCGCGACCGCCTTGGCGTGATCCTCGCTGCCGGGCAGCGGGGTGAGGATGGAGAATTCTAGAATGTCGAGCGGCAGTTCGCGCTGGATAATCTGGATGCGCTGAACGAGCGATTGCGGCGTGTCGTTCGGGAAACCGATGATATAGCCGCAATAGGTGATGCAGCGGTGCTTGCGCCACTCGAGCAGCAGCTCGCGGTAATCGGCGATGTGGTTCTGCTTCTTCTTCGCCGCCGCGAGGTTGTCAGGATCGATATTCTCAAGCCCGATGAACACCCGCTTGACGCCCGCCGCCACCGCCTTCTCGATGAAACGGGGAATCTTGTGGCACGCCGTGTCGACCTGGATGATGAAACGCGAGTAGATGCCCTCCTGGCGCAGCTCGATCAGCCGGTCGAAAATCGATTCCCAGTTGCGATTGCGGGCCAGATTATCGTCGGTGATGAAGAAGTACCGGACGCCGTTGGCGTGATTGATGCGCACGAGCGCTTCGATGTCGTCCGCACTGCGATAGCGTGACTTGCGGCCCTGCACGTTGATGATGGTGCAGAAGGAGCACAGGAAGGGACAGCCGCGTCCGGCGTCGAAGCTCGAGATCATGCCGAGCGTGCGCCCCACGCGCTCGGGCGGCATGTAGGGCCCCGTCGCGCCCTCCAGCCCCGGCAGATCATGGAGGTAATTGTAGATCGGCTTGAGCTTCCCGGCCGCAGCATCGCGCAACACTTCCTCGAACCGCCCTTCCGCCTCGCCCGCATAAAGCGAAATGCCGAGGTCGAGCGCTTCTTTGAGCGAATCGGGCGTCTCAGGCAGCATGGAGAGGCAGCCGGACACATGGAAACCGCCGATGACCACCGGCGCCCCGGCGGCCCGCAGCGGCCGGGCGCAGTCCATCACGCGCGGAAACTGATTCGACTGGACGCCGACGAAGCCGACCATCCCGAAGCCGCCATTGTCCTGAATCTGGCGGGCGATATGGTCCGGCCGAACACGAGTGTTGGTCTCGTCGACGGGGAAGATCTCGATGTCGACGTTTTCGCCAAGGACCTGATCTTCCATGCATTTCTGCGCGATGCCAAACAGGCAGGCAAGCGAATTGGACGGCAGCGCCGACTTCCACCACTGGATGACATAGCCGTCGTCGTCGTAGTGCGAGGGCTTGATCAGGAAAAGCAGAAACCTACGGCGCTTGGGCGTGTCCAACATCAAGTCAGGCTCCCGGAAAGATTGTGTTACGCCTCGTCTTCGCCAGATTCGGAAATGTGGTCGCTCAAAGGCAAAGCGTTAGCAGGCTTTCTGCGGCGGCACAATCATGGGCAAACAGCGCAGACGGGGCGCCTCCCGCCTTCAGGTTCGGTCGGCATCGTCATCTCCGGGAACCCAGAGATGCACTTCGCGTCCTGCGCTGTCTATGATCCTGATAGCATAAGCGCCCGGCTTATGGATCGTTGCGAATAAATGCCTGGCATGCTGCTTAATTGCATCATCGTCTGGCGCTCTATCGGAGACCCGGTCGATAATTTCCGCTCCTCCTTCGCGAGGGGCGCCAATCCATTGAATTTCGTACAGCCTCATCAACCCGCTCCGGCAATGCGCTGAACCTACAAGAGCTCAACATATAAGAGACGCCACCGAAGGGCGAGCGACCGTCGAGCCCCGAGCGGAAGTTGACTCGCGGCGGCCGGACCGCCATCTCCTATTGTCCCCGAACCAAGGCATGACGCGTCATGACGCTTCCGGTCCTCATGGCCCCCTCGATCCTGGCGTCGGACTTTTCCCGGCTCGGCGAGGAGGTGCGCGCGGTGGCCGCGGCCGGCGCCGACTGGATCCATCTCGACGTGATGGACGGGCATTTCGTCCCCAACATCACCTTCGGGCCGCCGGTCGTCACGGCGCTGAGGCGCCATACGGACAAGCCGTTCGACTGCCATCTGATGATCGAGCCTTGCGATCCCTACCTCGAGGCCTTCGCCAGGGCCGGGGCGGACCGCATCACCGTGCATGCCGAGGCGACGCGACATCTCGACCGCTCGCTGCAGGAAATTCGCGCGCTCGGCAAGAAGGCGGGCGTGGCGATCAACCCGGCGACGCCGGAAAGCGCCATCGAATACGTACTCGACCGGCTCGACACCATTCTCGTCATGACCGTCAACCCCGGCTTCGGCGGCCAGGCCTTCATCCCGGCGATGGTCGACAAGGTCGCCCGGGTCAAGCGGATGATCGGCGCGCGGGCGATCCACATCGAGGTCGACGGCGGCGTCTCGCCGGAGACCGCGCCGCTCCTGAAACGCGCCGGTGCAGACGTCTTTGTCGCCGGCTCAGCGGTGTTCGAAGGCGACGCCAGCGCCTACGCGGGCAACATTGAGGCGATCCGCTTGGCGGCTTAGGGGCTCGCACCCATCAGCTTGGGCAGTTTCGGTCCTGGCCCCCGCCGGGAGGAACCTCGCTGTTTGCTGAGTTTCTTCTTTGCTCGGCCCGAACTCATCCCCTGCTCCGATCGCCCGGAGAATTTGCTCGCAGGCCACTGAGAGGATGCCGGTTTTTTCGTGATTTTTGGCTCGAATCGGACCCGAAGTTCGAAGTTCGCTGTACTTTTCCTGTAAGCAGGGAATTGGGCTCGGTCCGAGCAAGGCGCCTGCCCAGCCGCCCTCGCCTTGCGTCCGGGCGGCGAGACCCTTAACTGCGGGGACCGTATTTGCCCCGCCGCGCCGTTTCGAGACCCGACATGCTGCAAACCCTCCTGGCCGAAGGCCGGCCGCTGCTGGCGGACGGCGCCACCGGCACAAATCTCTTCGCCATGGGCCTCGCCTCCGGCGAACCGCCGGAGTCCTGGAACGTCAGCCATCCCGACCGGATCGCGGCGCTGCATCAGGCCTTTGTCGAGGCCGGGGCGGACATCGTGCTCACCAACAGTTTCGGCGGCAATCGACGCCGGCTCGCCCTGCACGGGCTCGAATCGCGAGTGCGCGAGCTCAACCGGCTTGCGGCGGAAATCGCCCGCAAGGTGGCCGACGAGGCGGGGCGGCCCGTCGTCGTCGCCGGATCGGTCGGGCCGACCGGCGACCTCCTCGCGCCGCTCGGGCCGCTCAGCGAGGACGAAGCGGTCGACGTCTTCGTCGAGCAGATCGTGGGCCTGCGCGAAGGCGGCGCGGACGTCGTCTGGATCGAGACGATGTCGGCGCCGGACGAAATCCGCGCGGCCGCCGCGGCCGCGGCGAAGACCGGCATGACGTCCACGATCACCGCCAGCTTCGACACCGCCGGGCGGACGATGATGGGCGTCGCGCCGGAGGCGCTCGGCGCGCTGGTCGCCAAATTCGAGCCGAGGCCGCTCGCCTACGGCGCGAATTGCGGCGTCGGAGCCTCCGACCTCCTGGTCGCCCTCCTCGCCATGAGCGCCGCCGATCCCGATGCGGCGCTGATCGCCAAGGCCAACGCTGGCGTGCCGCAATGGCATGGCGCCGAAATCCACTATTCCGGCACGCCTGAGCTGATGCAGGCTTACGCCGGCCTCGCCGTCGCCTGCGGCGCGCGCATTGTCGGCGGCTGCTGCGGCAATAAGCCTGCGCATGTGGCCGCGATGCGGCGCGGTCTCGACGCCTACGTCGGACGGCCGGGCCCGAGCCTCGAGGCCATCGTCGCCGCGCTCGGCCCGCTGGTCGCGCCGGCCGCCGGCGAGACGAGGGGGCGGGTGCGCCGCCGCGAGCGCGCGTGAGCGCTGCGGCCAGACGTCGCGCGCGCAGCCGCTCCGGGGAGCCGGACGCCGAGGCTGCGGCGGAGCCTGCATCTCCGGGCCCGCTCGCCATGCCGTCGGGCCCGCAGACTTTCGTAGTCGACGCGGCGGGCGCCGGCGACCGGCTCGACCGGTTCCTCAGCCGGTCCGCGGCGGAGCGCCGCGTCGCGCTGTCGCGCACCCGGCTCAAGGCGCTGATCGAGGCCGGCGAGGTCCAAGTCGACGGCGCGGCGACGCGCGATCCGGCGCTCCGCCTCGCCGAGGGGGCGCGGATCGCTTTTGCAGCCCCGCCGCCAGCCAATTCGGCCGTGGTCGGGGAGGATCTGCCGCTCGACGTCGTTTATGAGGACGAACATCTCATCGTCATCGACAAGGCCGCCGGGCTCGTCGTCCATCCCGCGCCCGGCCATCCGGGCGGCACCCTCGTCAACGCGCTGATCGCGCGCTGCGGCGACAGCCTCTCCGGAATCGGCGGGGTCAGGCGCCCCGGGATTGTCCATCGACTCGACAAGGACACCTCTGGGCTCATGGTCGTCGCCAAGACCGACGCCGCCCACCGCGGACTCGCCGAACTTTTCGCCGATCACGGCCGCGCCCGCCCGCTCGAGCGCGAATATCTGGCGCTCGTCTGGGGGTCTTTCGGCGCCGCGGCCGGCAAGGTGGACGCTGCGATTGCCCGTCACCCGCTCCATCGCGAGAAGATGACGGTCGTGCCTGAGGATCGGGGCCGTCACGCGGTCACCCATTGGCGGCTTCTGGAGGCGTTCGGTCCGGCGAGTCTCCTCGCCTGCCGGCTGGAGACCGGGCGAACCCACCAGATCCGTGTGCACATGGCCTCGGCCGGACATCCGCTTCTGGGTGATTCGGTCTATGGCGCGGGCTTCAAAACCAAGGCGACCCAGCTCGCCAGCGGAGCAAAAACCGCTTTGGCGGCGTTGGGGAGACAGGCGCTGCACGCCGCGGCGCTTGGGTTCGAGCATCCGATCACCGGCCAGCCGCTGCGTTTTGAGAGCGCCCTGCCGGCGGATTTCTCCAATCTTGTCAACGCCCTGTGCACGCAGCGGCTTGGCGATGCCGTCCCGCCGTCAAGCGCAAGGGTGTGATCCAATGCCGCCGTCGCTCCGTACCGTCTTCGCGTCTCGGCCCTTTTTCGGCCACGCTTTCTCGACCAATGTAGCCATCCGGCCATAGCGCCGACGGAGAAGGTTCGCCCGGTCTCCGACTGGAGGTTTCCCATGGCCGCGTCGCTCCCTGTCATTGCAGGCAAGTCGGGGCTTGCCCGCTACTTGCAGGAAATCAAGCGGTTCCCGATGCTGGAGCCGCAAGAGGAATATATGCTGGCGAAGCGCTGGCGCGAGCACGGCGACCGCGAGGCCGCGCACAAGCTCGTGACCTCGCATCTGCGCCTGGTCGCGAAGATCGCGATGGGCTATCGCGGCTACGGACTGCCGATCGGCGAAGTCATTTCCGAGGGCAACGTCGGTCTGATGCAGGCGGTCAAGCGCTTCGAGCCGGACAAAGGCTTCAAGCTCGCCACCTACGCGATGTGGTGGATCCGGGCCTCGATCCAGGAATACATTCTGCGCTCGTGGTCGCTGGTGAAGATGGGCACCACGGCGAGCCAGAAGAAGCTGTTCTTCAATCTGCGCAAGGCGAAGAGCCGCATTTCCGCCTTTGAAGAGGGCGACCTGCGCGACGACCAGGTCGAAACGATCTCGCGGCGCCTGGGCGTCGCCAAGCAGGATGTGATCGAGATGAATCGCCGCCTCGGCGGCGACGCTTCCCTCAACGCGCCTCTGCGGGAGGACGGCGAGGGCGAGTGGCAGGACTGGCTGGTCGACGAGACCGCCGACCAGGAATCGCTGCTCGCCGAGCGTGAGGAATCGGACGCCCGCCACAACGCGCTCAGGGGCGCGCTGTCGGTGCTCAATCCGCGCGAGCGGCGCATCTTCGAAGCGCGGCGACTGGCCGACGACCCGATCACATTGGAAGAGCTGTCAGCCGAGTTCGGCGTCTCCCGCGAACGGGTGCGCCAGATAGAGGTCCGCGCTTTCGAGAAGGTGCAGCAGGCGGTGAAAGCCGGCGTGGCCAAAATTCAACTGCCGAAGCGGCAGGCTGCGGCGGCGCTGCCCGCCCGGTAAGTCTCCGCTAACTTGATGCGCGCGCACTTGAAAAAGCGGTGGCGGATCCGCGCGCCCGCAGCGAAAGTAAGGTAGGCTGCGCGCACGTTGTCTCGTGAAAAAAGGTCCATCCATGTCCGCGACCCGTTTCCGCCGCCGGCTTGTCCGCGCGTCGCTGCTCACGGCCGTTCTGGGCGCCGCCCCGGCGTTCGCCGCCGATAAGCCGGCGACGCCGGAAGGCGCCCTTCAGCTCAGGGCGTTCTTCTCCAGGCTGCTGCCGGCCGCCTTCTCCGGGTCGCATCCGCTGATCGCCGTGACGCCGGAAGGTTCGGACTACCTGGTGACGATGGACCTCAGCGCGGTCAACGATCTGATCAAGGGGGCCGGAACCTCTTACGATCCCGTCACCATCCTCTACAAACTCGTCGAGCAGGACGACGGCCGGTGGCGGATCGCGGTAGAGCAGCTTCCCAAGATCGGCTTTCGCGCCAAGGATGCGACGGGCAGCCTCGAGTTCGACAACTTCCGGCAAACCGCCGTGATCGACCCGGCTATCGCCTGGTTTCTCAGCGGGTCGGCGAGCGCGGCGAAAGGGACGGTGAAATTCGCCACCCCGCAACTCGACCAGACGGTCAATTCCGACTACCTCAGCGCGGATCTGGCGACGACGGCAAAGGGCGACGGCTCGGTCTCCACGACGGCGAAGGAGGAGATTGCCGGTCTCTCAATCGCCGCCAAGGGCGTCAGCGCGAGGAACGAGCCCGTCAACTGGAGCGCGCAGATCGACAAGGCGCAGGTCGATATCGGCATCGACGGCTTGATGTCGCGCAAGGTCTTCGACGCCTGGTCTCTGGTCGCCGATCATCCCGACCGCGACGACCTCGCCCAGCACGAAGCCGAGCTCAAGGGTCTCTTGAAGGCGATCGCAGCCCCGGGACTGAAGTTCGCCGAGGGAATCGAGGCGAAGCATGCCGTCGTCGCCTCGGCGATCGGGGCCGTCGCCCTCGGCGACGTCAAATATGAGGTCGGCGCAGCCAACCTCGGACCGCAAAGCGCCCTCAAAATCGGCGTCTCCGTCGACGGCTTGAGCCTGCCCGCCGGCCTCGCGCCGGCCAACGCCGCCGATCTCGTCCCGTCGAAACTGGACTTGGCCGTCGAGCTCAAGGGGTTCGACCTCAGCGCGGCCGCAAACGAGGCGATCGCCGACATGCATATCGGCGGCAAAGGACCGCTCATTTCCGACCCTGACTCCGCCAAGGTGGCGGCGGCGCTTTTCGGCGCCGGTCCTCTGAAGATTGTCATCGCGCCCTCGCATGTCGCGTCGAAGACGCTCGTCCTAGACTTCGACGGGGTGGTCCAATACCTGGCCAACAAGGCCTCGGGGTCGCTGACGATTCACGCGCACGGGTTCGATACGGCGATGGCGACGGTCAAAGGCCTCGAGCCGGAGGTCCAGGAAAAGGCGCTTCCGGTGCTGGCGATGGCGAAGGGCCTCGCCAAGACGGAAAGCGACGGCGCGCTGACCTGGGTCCTCCAGGTCGACGACGATCGGTCGATCAAAGTCAACGGCATTCCGCTCGGCAAGGCGCCGAACTGAATCGAGCGGCAAGTCTGCGGCGCCAACGTTCGAATCGCGTCAGGGCTTCGGGAAGCGGGAGCCCGGGTTTTGCCAGATCAGCGAGCTGCTCGACATACCGTTGCGCACCACCTCCGTGCTTCGCGACGCATCCGGAGATGGGGGGAGACGGGCCGCGCGCAGATCGACAAAAACTTGCGCAAATCCGGTGGGCTATACTCTTGCGGGTCCCTCATCCTGATGCCTCGCTGTAGTCGCTATCGTCCAGCGAGGCTAGGCGGTGAAGCGTGATGCTGTGCAACTGCATCACGCCTTCGATGGCCCCGGTCAGCATCTTTAGGCGCACCTCGATCGGTTTGAGCGGATCGTCGACCTGGAACCGCACCTGGCAGCCGTGAACCCCCTTTTGCGGCAATTTGGCCTGCACGATCGAGAGGACCTTACCGGCGGTCACGTCGATCTCGAACAAGTCCTCAGAAAAACAGTCGCTGGTCTCGATCGAGACGTCGACGCTCCACGCTCCGGCCGGAAGCGCGAAATAGGGCCCGTAGTGGATGAACCGCGCTGGGCCGGTCAGGTCGATCGGTCCGATCGTCAGCCGGTCCGGAAACTCGGGCCGCAACAGCGCATAGACCGGCCATTCCAGCTTCTCGAGCCGCTGGCCCCGGGCAATCCCGCTGTATTGCGGCGAGAGAAAATCGATGAGCCCGTTTTCGAGCGGACTTTGCCGCTCCAGTCTCTCGCGGGCGTCCTCCCGGATTGCGACAACCTTCCGCGCATAGTTGCCGAGCGTCACATCGGAACGTTCGGCGCAACCCAGCGCCCGCAAGACCTTCCCCAGGTTTGCCGCCTCCAGACGCAAGGCATAGAGATCGGCGAGATCGGCGAGGACCTCGGTCAGCTTTCTTTGCGGATCGTTGATCACCGCCGTATAGGGCGACGGCGTCGTTATGATCGGCTCGATGTTGACCAGCGCCATCGACGCGAAGCGGGCCGCGGCCGCGCCATAGAACTCGCGGGAAACCACCGAGAGGTGGGCGATGGTGGTGAAATCCTCAGCGCAGACTGTCATCGGCGCATCTGCGCCGATGAGGGTGGTGATAAGATCAGGCTGCGGGTAGTCGGAAAGGATGACAACCGGCTTGCCGTCTCTCGCCGAGGGGGTGGGGAACTTGGCGCGCAAAGTGGCGAGAGAATTCGCATGGACGACGACGTGCTGACCCAGGGTCGCATCCGTCAGGGCGCGTACGGCGTTGGCCGTCGCGTAAAACAGCGGCGATGGGGTGCCGAGAACCGAAATCAGCCGGGTCATCGATGCTCAAGCAAAGCCGGCTCCCCTAGACTACAGCGTCCAGGCGCTCAAAAATAGGATCGATATCGAAGAGGGAGCCGGGGAGCGCCCGCGGTCGGCCCCGCCGGGAGCGGGGAAAGCGGTTGAAAGCTTCGATATCGAACAAGAGGCCACGGCGCTGCGGCTTCTCGGTCCAGTAGATCGAGCCGCGGGCGGATCCCCGCGTCCATGGAGGAGGGGCCAGCATCGGTCGACTGCAGCGTCGCTTCGGTGGCCATCGGCGCTTAGGAGCGATGTCTTCAACGGCCGGGCGGCTGCTTTCCTTGCAAAGGGCGACTTTCGTCCAGGCCACTTTCCAATCGACATCTGCGCCCCATCCAGACGACCCCGAAACACTTAGTTCCGAGCGCCTACGTACAGCGAACAGCCGCATGCGGTAAAGTGGCGCCGGCCATCGTACGCGTGGGCACGGCTTATGACGCAGTTAGCCACGGTTGATGGCCAAAAGAGACCGCACCTCTGCCCGACAGTTCAGGCGGTCGTCGCTCGCTCGCCTACCCCAACTCCACCGCCATAGCGGTCGCCTCGCCGCCGCCGATACACAGCGAGGCGACGCCGCGCTTCAGCCCGCGCGCGCGCAAGGCTCCGATCAGCGTGACCAGGATGCGGGCGCCGGAGGCGCCGATGGGGTGGCCGAGCGCGCAGGCGCCGCCATTGACGTTGACCTTCTCATGGCTGAGACCGAGATCGCGCATCGCCGCCATCGGGACGACGGCGAAGGCCTCGTTGATTTCGAAGAGATCGACGGACTCCCTGCTCCAGCCGGTCTTGTCGAAGAGACGCTTGAGCGCGCCGATCGGGGCGACCGGAAAATCTTTTGGCGCGGTGGCGTGCGTCGTATGCGCGACGACCCTGGCCAGCGGCGCCGCGCCACGCTTTTCGGCCTCGCTCGCCCGCATCATGACGAGCGCCGCGGCGCCGTCCGAAATGGAGCTCGAATTCGCGGCGGTCACCGTGCCGCCGTCGCGGAACGCCGGTTTCAACGTCGGGATCTTGTCGGGACGCGCCTTCGGCGGCTGCTCGTCGGTCGATACTATCGTCTGGGCCTTGCCGGCCTTGACCGGGACGTCCGCGATCTCCCAGGCGAACGCGCCGTCGTTGATCGCGCGGTTGGCGCGCTCGAGAGAGGCGAGCGCGTACGCGTCCTGCGCTTGCCGCGTGAACTGGTAGGCTTCGGCGCAGTCCTCGGCGAACGTCCCCATGAGACGGCCCTTGTCGTAGGCGTCCTCGAGCCCGTCGAGAAACATGTGGTCGAGCGCGCGGCCGTGACCCATGCGGTAGCCGGAACGCGCCCGATCGAGCAGATAGGGCGCGTTGCTCATGCTCTCCATGCCGCCGGCGACGACGATGTCGGAGGATCCGGCGCGGATGAGATCGGTCGCCACCATGGCGGCCTTCATGCCCGAGCCGCACATCTTGTTGACCGTGGTGCAGCCGGCGGCGAGCGGAAGCCCCGCGCCGAGCGACGCCTGCCGCGCGGGCGCCTGGCCCTGACCCGCCGGCAAGACGCAGCCCATCAGCACTTCGTCGACGCTCTCCGCCGGAAGGCCCGCCCGCTCGACGGCAGCGGAGATCGCGCGGGCCCCGAGCGCCGGGGCTGGGACGTCTTTCAAATCGCCGAGAAAGCCGCCCATCGGCGTGCGCGCCGCGCCTACGATGACAATGGCGTCTTCGGCGTTCATGGCCCTTGCTCCGTTTGGGTATGCGGCGCGACTATCGCTTGTCGCCCGCGAGCGTGTAAACTCGACGGCCGATGAGCCTTTCGAGCGAAGAAATCGAGCGCTACGCGCGCCAGATCGTGCTGCGCGGCGTCGGCGGCCCGGGGCAAAACAAGCTCAAGGCCGCTCGCGTCCTTGTCGTCGGCGCCGGAGGGCTGGGCTCGCCCGCGCTGCAGTATCTCGCCGGGGCCGGGGTGGGAACGCTCGGGATCGTCGACGACGACGACGTCGCCCTCTCGAACCTGCACCGGCAGATCATCCACGCGACCGCGAGCGTCGGTCGACCGAAGGCCGAAAGCGCGGCGGAGGCGATCGGGCGCCTCAATCCGCACGTCGCGGTCGAACCCATCCGGATGAGGCTGAACGGCTCCAACGCGCGCGCTCTCGTGGCGCAATTCGACGTCGTGCTCGATGGCTCCGACAACTTCTCCACACGCTACGCGCTGTCCGACGCCTGCTATCATGAGCGCCGTCCCCTCGTTTCCGCCGCGCTCGGCGAATTCGACGGCACGCTGACGACGCTGAAGCCGTACGAGACCGGCGCCGATGGCCGCCCGAACCCGACCTACCGCTGCCTTTTCCCCGACGCGCCGCCTCCCGGGACGATCCCGACCTGCGCGGAGGCGGGAGTCCTCGGCGCGCTTGGCGGCGCGCTCGGCTCGCTGATGGCGCTCGAAGCGATCCGCGAGATCGTCGGCGGATTTGGCGACGGCGACGCCGGCCTCGTCGGCCGGCTCCTGATGATCGACGCGCGCGCGATGCGGTTCGAAACCCTGAGCTACGCCTGGGACGAGACGAACCCGCTCAGCGGGAAAGCGGCCTTGGCCTTGTCCCGCTGACAGCGGCTCAAACGTCGTCGAAGCCTCCGCCGTCGCCGCCCGACGAATCGTCGAACGAGGAATCGTCGATGTAGCCGGCGTCGTCGGGAACGCCCGGATCGAATTGGGCGGCATCCATCGGATTGCCGGATTGGTTGCCGGTCCCGTCCTCGAAGATGTTGACGGTCTCGTTGCCGCCGCCGGGGAAGCCTGTCCCGCCGAAGCCGCTGCCGCCGAAGAGGCCACCGCCCGAGTGGCCGCCGAACAGGCCGCCAAGCAGGTTCCCAAGCGCGACGCCGCCGGCGACGCCGGCCGCGGTCGACGCGGCATTCTGCAGGAACCCGCCGCCGCGGCTCGGCGCCGGCGCGCCCCACGGCCCGGGCTGCTGCGGAGCCCCATACTGTGGTTGCGGCGGGGGCGGGTAGCCGGGCCCCGGCGCCGGCGCGGGGCCGGGCCCGCGCTGGTACGCGGCAGGGTCATAATTTGGACGGGGCGGCTGGGCCGCCGAGGGAGCGCCGCCGCCAAAGATCGTTCGGCCCAGGTTGCCGAGGAAGCTTCCCTGTTCCTGCTGCTGATCGGCATTGGGACGCGTCGCCGCCTCGAGTTCGGCGATCCGGTGGGCCGCAGCCTCCAGGGCGTGCTGCTGAACGAGCACGGTTTGAGCGAGGACATAGGGCGCGAAGGGCGCGCTGCGCGTTGCGTCGTTGATGAAGGCCTCGGCCTGCGCGTCGCGCGGCGTGGCGCTGGTCGCTTTGATGCGCTCGAACAGATCGGCGAGCATCTGGCGTTCTTCGGGGGTCATGTCGCTCTCCACAATCGGCCTGGAAGGCCGCGCCGGGCATATGGCCCCTGGTTGCGACCAATCCAAGACGGTTTCTGCGGCTTTTTCGGCTGGATCGGCGCCTCCCATGCCTATTGAGGGAGCGCGCCTTTACTCCGGCAAACCGATCGTTTACGCGTTTTTCGCAACAAGCCCCGGCTGCAGCCTGTTGTCGCTGTCGGCCGGGGTTTCGCACGTTTGAGGAGCGAGGAGAGCGGAGCTTCGATGGCCAATGTCGTCGTTGTCGGCGCCCAGTGGGGCGACGAGGGGAAGGGCAAGATCGTCGACTGGCTGTCGATCGGGGCCGACGTGGTCGTGCGGTTCCAGGGCGGCCACAACGCCGGCCACACCTTGGTGATCGATGGAAAGGTCTTCAAGCTTGCCCTCCTTCCGTCGGGCATTGTGCGTCCAGGCAAGCTTTCGGTGATCGGTAACGGCGTCGTGCTCGATCCCTATCATCTGGCCGGAGAGATCGAGCATATCGGCGGCCTCGGGGTCGAAGTGACGCCCGACAATCTCAAGATCGCGGAGAACGTCCCACTCATTCTGTCGCTGCATCGCGAACTCGACGCGCGCCGCGAATCGGGCGGAGGCGGCGTGGTCAAGCTCGGCACCACCAAGCGCGGCATCGGCCCGGCATACGAGGACAAGGTCGCCCGACGGGCCATCAGGCTCATGGATCTGGC
Organism: uncultured Alphaproteobacteria bacterium; assembly: GCA_963772555.1. GTDB lineage: Bacteria > Pseudomonadota > Alphaproteobacteria > Rhizobiales > Beijerinckiaceae > Roseiarcus. Next base: position 26,086 of record CAVYXQ010000023.1, read on the forward strand.
GGAACCGGAGTCGCTCGACGACAAGATCGAGCGCCTGCTCGCGCATCACGACCCGCTTTGCCGTGGAATGGGCGTGCCGGCGCCGAGGTTGAGCGACGTCCGAAACGAGCTTCTCGCCATCGCGCCGAAGGTCCTGCCGTTCATGGCGCCGACATTCGAACTTCTCGATCGTGAGCGGCGCGCGGGAAAGCGCATCCTGTTCGAGGGCGCCCAGGGCGCCATGCTCGACATCGATCACGGCACCTATCCATTCGTCACGTCATCGAACACGGTCGCCGCCAACGCCGCGACCGGCTCCGGTCTCGGTCCCGGCGCCATCGGCTACGTGCTCGGCATCGCCAAAGCCTACGTGACCCGGGTCGGCGCCGGTCCGTTCCCGACCGAACTCGACAACGAAATCGGGCGACGAATTGGACAGCGGGGCGCGGAATTCGGCACCAACACCGGCCGGCCACGTCGTTGCGGCTGGTTCGACGCGGTGCTCGCGCGTCAGGCCGTGCGGATCTGCGGCATCGACGGGCTCGCGCTGACGAAGCTTGACATTCTGGACGGCTTCGAAGAGATCAACGTCGCGACAGGCTATCGGCTGGACGGCCGGGAGATTCACTACCTGCCGGCCTCCCAATCGGCCCAGGCGCGGATCAAGCCTATTTACGAAACGATCGAGGGCTGGCGAGGGGTCACGAGCAAAGCGCGTTCGTGGAACGATCTTCCGGCGCAGGCGATAAAATATGTCCGCCGGATCGAGGAGCTGGTCGGCGCTCCGGTTGCGCTCCTGTCCACCAGCCCTGAGCGCAACGACACGATTCTTGTGCGCGATCCTTTTCAGGACTAAGGGGTTTTTCGCGCTTATCGGGAGAGCGGGCGACTGTTGAATGGCTGATTATCAATCGCTGCTCACGCGCGCCGTCGCGAACCTGCCGAGCACGAGTACGGCCGCGACCCGGCAGGCCATCTACGACCGGGCGCGGAAGGCGTTGCTGACCCAGCTTAGGACGCTGCGTCCGCCTTTGCCGGAAAGCGACATTGAGCGTGAGGAGAAGGCGCTCGATCGCGCCATCGCAACCGTCGAAGCGAAATTCGGCTCGCAGGATGCGGTGGCGGCAGAGGCGGTGTCAGGCGCGCCTCAGCCGGCCGCGCAGGCTTCGGCTCACGCCCCCCGTGCAGCCGGCGCGCCAGCCGGAACGCCGAAGCCCGCGTCGTCGAGCTTGCCTCCGCGGCCTGCGCCGGCCCCAGCGCCCGGGGCGCCGGCCTTGGCGGCGCGCGCCTGGGCCCCAACCCCGCTGAAGGACGTTGCCCAGGAGGCAAAGCCGACAGCGGCTCCGGCTCCGCCCAGGCCATCGCCAGACAGGCCCGCGCCGCAGGCGAGCGCGCCGCCGCTCCCGCTCAGAGCGCCTGGCAGACCCGTCGCAGCCGCGGCCAAAGCCACTGAAATGGCGCCGCCACTCCGAGCCGACAGGTCGCCGCAAGCGCCGGAATCCCGAGGGGGAGCCGCGCCGGCGATCGCAATCAAGAGTGCGATTTCCGCCGCCCCGGCCAATCTCGCCAATGTCATTCCGTCCGCTCAGGCGCCCGCTGAAGGCTCCGGAGCTCCAAATGTCGTCGCGAGCCGGAGCGAGAACGAGTCGGCGCTCGCGACGGCGCCCGAAGTGCCGGTCGAGGTGGACCGGCCGGGCTCTGTACGCGCCGACTCGGAGGGACTGCGTCCCCAAGCGCCGAGCGCCGTCGCAGAGAAGCGGAAAACCTGGCCGTGGCTTGCGCTCGCCGTCGTGCTCGGCGTCGTCCTCTCGGTCGCCGCGGCGGCGATCGTGATGCGTCAGAAGCCGCAGGACCTCGCCATCGCGCCGCCCGAGCCGCATGAGGAAGCCGCGCCCCCGCCGCCGGCCAAGATTGCCCAGCGGGCGCAACCCTCCCCGAGCGACGACAAAGGATCCGCGCCGGCGGCGAGCGAGCCGCAGAGCGCACAATCAGCCGCTCCGCCTGCTGCGCAAAGCCCGACGGGGCAGCCGCCCGCCAATGCCACGACCGAGACGCCGAGCGCCGGTCAGCTGCCGAGCGCGGCGCGTGCGGCGATGCTGATCGCCTCGGCCGACGATCCGCAGAAGCCGATCGTCAACCTGGGATCGACGGTATGGTCGATGATTCCGCCGACTCCGGGTCAGCCGGCTACCGTCGCGGTGAAGGCGGATGCCGACATTCCCGACCTCAAGATGCACGCGACTATGATCCTGAGGAAGAATACCGATCCGACGCTGCAGGCGACGCATACGATCGATCTGAAGTTTTCCTTTGCCGACGGCGCGCCGCTTACCGGGTTCAAGGATGTCGGCCTGCCGCAAATGCGCAAGCTCGACTCGACCGCGTCGGAGGCGCTGAGCAGCGTCAAGGTCAAAATCAGCGATGACTACTTCCTCATCGCGCTCGCCAAGGGCGAACAGGATGTCGCACGCAACCTCGATCTGATGCAGACGCGCGCCTGGTTCGACTTTCCGCTGCTGCTCAACGATAGCCGTATCGCCAAGCTCGTGTTTCAGAAGTCTGCGGACGGAGAGGCTATGCTCGAGAAGGCGTTCGAGGCCTGGAAGTGAGCGCTACCGAGCCTTCTCGTTGAACACGCGCGTCGACACGAAGTAGCCGTCCTCGATCGCGCCGATCGCCACCGCTGTTCCAAAACATGCGGCCCAGGCCGGCCCTGCCGCCGCGCCCCCGTCGCGCACCAGCAGCGGCTGCCCGCGCCGCAGCCGCGCCGCCTCGTTGCGATCGACTTGGAGCACGGGGAGCTCCGCGAGCCCCGCGTGCAACGGCAACAGGGCGCAAGCCATCAACTCCGCGTCGTCCGGCAGGCGGTCGAGCGGCACGGCCAAGTCGGCGAGGAAAGGGCCGACCCGCGTGCGCCTGAGTTCAACCACGTGCCCGTAGCAGCCCAGGACGCGACCGAGATCGCGCGCGATGGCCCGGATATAAGTCCCCTTGCCGCATTCGGCCTCGAGCACCGCCGAATGTGCGTCGGCGGAGACCAGGGCGAGTCGATAGACCCGGATCGGTCGCGCTTCGATCGCGAAACTTTCGCCTCCGCGGGCGAGGTCATAGGCGCGTGCGCCTTCGATCTTGATCGCCGAATAGGTGGGCGGAACTTGCTGCACCAGGCCGACGAAGCCCGGCAATGCGGTTTCGATCTCGCTCGGCGCAGGACGCCTGTCCGAGCGGTGCAGTATCGCGCCTTCGGCGTCGTCGGTCGCGCTTTCCTCGCCCCAGCGGACGCGGAAGCGGTAGGCCTTGGCGCCGTCCTGGATGATCGGCACCGTCTTGGTCGCTTCGCCCAGGGCCACCGGCAGCACCCCAGAGGCGAGCGGGTCGAGCGTCCCTGCATGGCCCGCCTTCTTCGCGTTGAACAAAAATTTGAGCCGGCCGACCGCCTGGGTCGACGTCACTCCGACCGGCTTATCCAGATTGATCCAGCCGTTGACTTCGACCCGGTTAGAACGCTTCTGCGCGCGCCTGTCCGCAAGGGCGCCCGGCGCTCCATCCCCTGGCGCCGGGGCGCGCTCTTCGCCGCTCATTGCTCTTCCTTGTCATCGGCCCCGCGAACAAGGTCGCGCGCCACTTGCGGCGTCTTGAGCAGCGCATCAATTCGAGCCTGGGCGTCGAACGAGGAATCAAGCGCAAATCGGAGATCGGGCGCGAATTTGATGTTGACCTTGCGCGCGACCAGGGCGCGAAGTTCCTTCTTGTGCCGGTTCAGCGCGTCGACGACCGCGATACCGCCTTCGCCGCCCAGCGGCATCACCGAAACGCTCGCGAGCCTGAGATCGGAGGACATCCGAATGGCTGGAATGGTCAGCGGATGTCGCTCGAATGTCTCGTCGATGATCTCGCCGCGCGCCAAAATCTCGGCGATGGCGTGACGGATGAGTTCGCCGACCCGCTCCGCGCGGTGCGTTGTCTGGGGCTTTGAAACGGAGCGGGGCATCGAAATCACCGAGCGCGCAGCACGCGAAAAACCTTCTGGCGGGCGACAACTCGACCCGGGTCTCGCCATGAACCGGGAAGCGCCGTCGTCGTCAGCTGAGTACGCGTCAGAGCGTGCGGCGGATCTCCTCGACGTTGTAGCACTCGATCACGTCGCCGGCGCGCATGTCCTGGTAGTTCTCGAACGCCATGCCGCATTCCTGACCGGCCTGCACCTGGCTCACCTCGTCCTTGAAGCGCTTGAGCGTCGACAGCTTGCCCTCGTGCACGACGACGTTGTCGCGGATGAGCCGCACATTCGCGCCGCGCTGCACAACGCCGTCGGTGACCCTGCACCCCGCCACTGCGCCGACTTTGGAGATGTGGAAGATCTCCAGAATCTGCGCGTTCCCGAGCATCGTCTCGCGGAGGGTGGGCGACAGCATCCCGGACAGCGCCGCCTTCACGTCATCCACCAAGTTGTAGATGATGTTGTAATAGCGGATCTCGATCCCGGCCTGCTCGGCAAGGTCGCGCGCTTCCTTGTGGGCGCGCACGTTGAAGCCGAGGATGACGGCCTTCGAAGCCTCAGCCAGCGTCACGTCGGATTCGGTCACGCCGCCGACGCCGCCGTGAATGACCCTCGCGACGACCTCCTCGTTGCCGAGTTTCTCGACCGCAGCCGTGATCGCCTCGACTGAGCCCTGCACGTCGCCCTTGAGGACGATCGGCAGCTCCTTTCGGCCCGCGGCCTTGAGATTGCTCATCATGTCGGAAAGCGAGGTACGCACGGCAGGGCCGCGCGCCGCCGCCTTCTCGCGCTTCTGGCGCTCACGATATTCGGTGATTTCCCTGGCGCGCGCTTCTGTCTCGACGACCGCGACGCGGTCGCCTGCTTCCGGCGCGCCGGAGAAGCCGAGCGCCTCGACCGGCGTCGACGGTCCGGCCGAACTCGAGCGTCTCGCCCTTGTCGTTGATCAGGGCGCGAACCCGGCCCCAATGGGATCCAGCGACGACGAGCTGACCGACGCGCAGCGTTCCCCGCTGCACGAGAACGGTCGCGACGGGACCGCGGCCGCGATCGAGCCGCGCCTCGATGACCGTACCTTCGGCGCTGCGCTCGGGGTCGGCGACGAGATCGAGCAACTCCGCCTGCAGCGCAATCGCCTCGAGCAGTTTGTCGAGGTTGGTTTGCTTGGTCGCCGAGACCTCGACCGCCAGAGTGTCGCCGCCGAACGCTTCGACCTGAACGTCGTGCTGCAGCAGTTCCTGCATCACCCGCTGAGGGTTGGCTTCCGGTTTGTCGATCTTGTTGATTGCGACGATGATTGGGGCCCTGGCCGCCTTGGCGTGGCGGATTGCCTCGATCGTCTGCGGCATGACGCCGTCATCGGCCGCCACCACGAGAACCACGATATCGGTCACTTTTGCGCCCCGCGCGCGCATGGCGGTGAAGGCGGCGTGGCCCGGCGTATCAATGAAGGTGATCGTCTCGCCCCCTGGCGCTGCGACCTGATAGGCGCCGATGTGCTGGGTGATGCCGCCAGCCTCGCCCGCCACCACGTTGGCGTGGCGGATGGCGTCAAGCAGCGACGTCTTGCCGTGGTCGACGTGGCCCATGATGGTGACGATCGGCGGGCGCGGAACCGGCGCCCCCTCCTCGTCCGGCCGGTCGAAGAGACCCTCCTCGACGTCGGAATCGGCGACACGCTTGACCGAATGACCCATTTCCTCGGCGAGGAGCTGGGCCGTGTCCGCGTCGAGCAAATCGGTCAGCGTGACCATCCGGCCCTGACGCATCAAGAGCTTGATGACGTCGACAGCCCGCTCGGACATCCGGCTCGCCAGCTCCTGGATGGTGATCGCCTCAGGCAGCACGATTTCGCGCGCAATCTTATCCTTGTGGTCCTGCGCCCCGTGGCCCTTCAGGCGTTGTGTCCGCCGGCGAAAGGACGCGACGGAGCGCATGCGCTCCTCTTCGTTGGAAGTCGCATTGGCCACGGTGAGCCGGCCGCGACTACGCTGTTCAGAGCCGCGGGGTGGCCGCGGCGTCGGAACGAGCGCCTTCTGCGGCGCCATGGGAGTGAGGCCCGGCCGTCGAACAACGCGGGATTCCTCGTCGCCGGCCGGCCTGATCGCCGCAGCAGGCGCGCTCGACACCGGCTGCAACTTGCGCGGCGCCGACGGCGCAGGCGCAGGCTCGCCGCCCGCCAGGCGCCGGCGAGCCTCTTCCTCCGACTGGCGCTTGAAGGTGGCCTCTTGCGCGCGTCGGAGTTCTTCGTCGCGTTTTCGCGCCTCGGCGGCCTCGCGCTCAGCGCGCTCGCGGGCTTCGCGTTCGCGGCGCGCCTCGGCCTCGGCCTCCTGTCGGCGGCGATCTTCGTCCTCGTGCGCCCGGGCCTCGAGAAGCGCCCTGGCGCGCGCTTCACGCTGTTCGGCGGTGAGGGTCGGCAGCACAACGCCGGTCTTCGGCGGCGGCGGTGCGGTCGGCTTCGCCGGCGCCGCTGGAGCCGGCCTCGCCGAAGCGACCGAGAGGGTCGGCTTCGCCGGGGCGCCGGCGCCATGCGGGGCTGCGACGGGAGCGGTTTCGCCCGGGCCGAGGACGCGGCGTTTCACCTTTTCGACGAGAACGGCCTTGCTGCGCCCGTGCGAAAAGCTTTGCCGCACCGTGCCTTGTTCCACGGGGCGCTTCAGATGCAGGGTGGCCTTCGGCGTAGCGCCGACTGTTTTGTCGCTATTGTTCGTTTCGTTCATGCCTATCCCAATTCGCCTGGCCCTTCAGCCAATTCGTCCGGCCTGCCAAACGCCGCGGCGCCGTTGGCCGGGCGCGCCGCAGCTTTGTCACCAAGCGCGTCGTCCATTTCGCTCGCGCGATAAAGACGCAAACGCTCCGCCCTCGCGAGGAAGGCAGAACTCGCCGCTCCAGATTTGAGCGCAGCATGTATCACATTTGCCTTCCCCAATGCCAAATCCAATTGGCTCGAAGAGAAGAGATTTATTCGTTCGATTGTTCCCGCGGCCTCGCCGAGTTTGACCCTGAGGCCCTGGTCCCGTTTGGCAGCTCCATCCGGGGCGCCGTCGCTCGCCTGAATCAACGCGGCGATGTCGCCCTTTTCGATCGTCGCGTCGACCTTGAACGCCCCCGTGACGACGAGCCCAGCCTTGTTGGCCATCGACAGCGACTGGAGCGCGTCACGCTCGAGAAGCGCGTCCGCGATCTCGGCAAGCGCAGCGGGAGCTTTCGCTTCGGCGCGGAAAGCGCGCGAAAAGGCGCCCTTCGCCGCAGCGCGCCTCACGGCCTCGGCGCTGAGCCGCGTCCAGACGCCGCGACCCGGCAGCTTGCGTCGGATGTCGGGAACGACCGAGCCGTCGTCGGCCAGAGCAAAGCGCAGCATCGCGTCCGGAGGGCTCTTGACCCCGGTTACAATGCAGGTCCGCTCCGACCCGCTCTCATCGGTCTTTCGAATCCGCAAGACTTTTCTTCCCTGGTCAGCCGCCGGCGTCCTCAGGCAGCTCATCCTGGGACGCGGGCACGGGCGCCTCGATCCAGCCGGCGCGGACGCGCGCGTCCAGAATCATGGCGTCGGCCTGCGACCGCGAGACGCCAAAGCCGCTGAGGAAGCCGGGCTTTGCCGAATCGCCGTCAGCCCAGCCGACAAGATCGTCGCTGGCGCAATCGGCCAGGTCCTCGATCGTCTTGACGCCGTTCTCGCCGAGCCCGACCAGCATCGGCGTGGTCAAGCCTTCGATCTCCTTCAATTCGTCGGCAACGCCAAGGGCCTTGCGCTGATCGTCGAACTCGGCGTCGACCCGCGCGAGATGCGCCTGCGCGCGCGCCTGGATCTCGGCCGCCGTCTCAGCGTCGAAGCCTTCGATCGAACCGAGCTCGCGCAGGTCGACGTACGCGATCTCCTCGACTGTGCGAAAACCCTCCGAAGCCAGAAGCTGGGCGACTGTCTCGTCGACGTCGAGCGCCTCCATGAACGCGCTCGTGCGCTCGGAGAACTCCTTCTGGCGCCGCTCCGACTCCTCGGCCTCGGTCAGGATGTCGATGTCCCAGCCCGTGAGCTGCGAAGCGAGCCGGACGTTCTGACCGCGGCGGCCGATGGCGAGCGACAGCTGGTCGTCGGGCACGACGACCTCGATACGGGTCGAATCCTCATCGAGCACGACCTTCATCACTTCCGCGGGTTGAAGAGCGTTGACGATGAAGGTTGCGGCGTCGGGCGACCACGGAATGATGTCGATCTTTTCGCCCTGCAGCTCGTTGACCACCGCCTGCACGCGCGAGCCGCGCATGCCGACGCACGCGCCGACCGGATCGATCGAGGAATCGTTCGATGTCACCGCGATCTTGGCGCGCGAGCCGGGATCGCGGGCGACGGCCTTCACCTCGACAATGCCGTCGTAGATTTCCGGCACTTCCTGGGTGAAGAGCTTGGCGGTGAACTGCGGGTGCGTGCGCGACAGAAAGATTTGCGGCCCGCGGGTCTCCCGCCTGACGTCATAGACGTAAGCGCGGAGGCGGTCGCCGGGCCTGAACATTTCGCGCGGGATCAGTTCGTCGCGGCGGACCACCGCTTCCCCTCCGGCCCCGCCGAGGTCGACGACGACGTTGCCGTACTCCACGCGTTTCACCTGGCCGTTGATGATGTCGCCGATCCGATCCTTGAACACTTCATACTGCTTGTCGCGCTCGGCCTCGCGGATCTTCTGCACCAGCACCTGCTTGGAGGCCTGGGCCGGGATGCGGCCATAATCGAACGGCGGCAGCGCTTCGGCGATCCAGTCGCCGATCTGCGCGGAAGGGTTCTTCTTCTGCGCGTCGACCAGCGTGATCTGGGTCGCGTCGTTCTCGACCTGGTCGACGACCAGCAGCAGCCGAGAGAAGCGGATTTCACCGGTCCGCGGATTGATTTCCGCGCGGACCTCGGTCTCCTGGCCGTAGCGCGAGCGCGCGGCCTTCTGCATCGCGTCCTCCATCGAGGCGAGCACGATCGCGCGGTCGATCGATTTTTCGCGCGCGACCGCGTCGACGATCTGCAAAAGTTCAAGTCTGTTGGCGCTAACGGCCATCGGGGTCTCCTTCTTGCGGCCCGTGCGGCTCGGGGGCCGCGCCGCGGGCCGCGGCTTTCCGGTTCGAATTGGCGTTGCGGCTCCGGGCCGCGGAGGCCGCGCTGCCGGCAGGACGCCGGACCTGCTTCTGCGCCGCCTTTTCCCGCCGCAGCGCGGCGCGAACGAGGTCGTCGGTCAGGACGAGCCGCGCCTCCGACATGGCCCGGATCGGCAGATCGACATGGCTTTCGCTCTTGTCGTCGGCGACGATGAGCACGCGCGCCGCAGGTCCGTCCGGACCGGGCGCGACCGCTTCGATGTGTCCGCGGAAGCGCTTGCGGCCGTTGATCGTAGAAGCCATTTCGATGCGCGCCTCATGGCCGACCGCCCGCTGAAAATCCGATTCGCGGACCAGCGGCCGGTCGATTCCCGGCGAGGAAACCTCGAGGCGGTAGGCATGCGTCATGATGTCCTCGACGTCGAAGACCGGAGAGAGCGCCACGCTGGCGCGCTCGCAGTCGTCGATCGACATCGCGCCGTCGGGGCGTTCGGCCATGATTTGCACGGTTGCGCCCGCCGCGGCGGAAATCTTCGCCCGGACGAGCCGCAGGCCGAGATCCCGCAGGACAGGCGCTGCGATGCGACCGACCCGGAGGCCGAGGCCGGCGTCCTCGATAAGACGCGGTTCGTCCAGTCCGTCGACGGACTTCACGGCGTCAATATGTCGCGCTTCGGCCATTGGTCCTTTCGGCAATAAAAAAGAGCGGGTCCCGGCCGGGCCCACTCTCAACCGCTCCCTTCATCCGTCCGACGAAGAGCTATGAGATGTCGTTGAGCGGCATATAGTACGGAACGCCGGTCCGCGCAAGGACTTCGCGCGATCCCGATGTCGCCGCTTTTGAACGCTTCGTCGGAAATGGGCGCCGTTCCGTAGTCCGCAAGACGTTACACGAGGAGCCGTCGACATTGTCAGGTCAGGCCGAAGTGGAGGCCTTCGCCGCGCCGCTGCGGGAGATCGCGCTGTCGCTGGCAAAAAAGCGTTTCTGGACGCTTCTGCGCGAACCCATGGCCCACCCGTCGGACGTCGCCAGGCAGGAAGCCATGGCGCGGGCCGCGGCGGCGGAAGTCGCGCGCCTCAACGAGCCCAGCCCCCGCATCGAATTGAACGGCCATTCCGCCAGCTCCCTCGTGCGCGCGATCGCGGAAGCCGGCAATGTCGATCCGCCAGCGTTCGAGGGAATCAGAGGCCGGGCCCGGACGACGGCCTCGCAGGCCGCAACGCCGGAGCCGTCGCTCCCGCCCCTCGTCGATGCGATGGTCGGCCAGTTGCGCCTTTCGGGCCGCCTCCAAAGAGGCAGTTTCATGCCTGAACGCACCAACAGGGCCAAGCAGCGGCAGCCGGGGTTAATCTTTGAGGCGGCGGAGGGACAGCGTCATCAAATGCTCGTCATAGTATCGGCTTTCGATCTTGAGCGCGCGCTGTTCCAGACCGAATTCGACGAACCCTGCCTTTAGGTAAAGGCTGATCGCCGCGGCATTGCCGGCCACAACGCTCGCAGTGATGGCCTCGACTTCGCTTGCAGCCCGCCCGATGACTCGGGAAAGCAGCGCGGATCCAAGTCCCCGTCCTCGCGCCTCCGGCGATACAAACATCCCCCACAATTGTCCTTTGTGCCGCGACTTCAGTGCCTCGGGCACATGCAGCCCGGCGATCCCGACCAGCGCCTCCGAAGCCTCTCGCCAGCCGCCGACCACGAAGTTGCTCTGGAGCCTTTCGGCGAACCATTCAAGCCGCTGCGACGCCTCGACCTCCCAGGAGGCGCCAAACAACTCGGGGCAAGTCCGAAGCGCCTCGATACGCAACCGCCTGTAGGGGTCCGCGTCGACTGAGCCGAGCCGCCGAAGGACAAACCCAGGCAGGTCCGGCCCTTCCGGCGGCAATCCGGCGTCGCTAAGCTGTTGAATCACGAGGTCGGCAGCTTGTAGCCCTTGAAAGTCTCCCTGAGCTTCAGCTTGTTGATCTTGCCCGTCGCCGTATGGGGGATTTCCTTCACCACCTGCATGTCGTCGGGCAGCCACCACTTGGCGATTTTCGGCTTGAGATAGTCGAGCACCTCCTCGGCCTTCGGCTGATGGCCTTCCTTCGGCACGACCACCAAGAGCGGCCGCTCGTCCCATTTGGGATGGGCGACGCCGATGACCGCCGCCTCGAGGACGTCCGGGTGGGCGACCGCGAGGTTCTCGATGTCGATGGTCGAGATCCATTCGCCGCCCGACTTGATCACGTCCTTCGCCCGGTCGGTGATCTGCATGAAGCCGTTCGGATCGATGGTCGCGACGTCGCCGGTGTCGAAAAAGTTGTCCTCGTCGAGGATTTGGCCGCCCTCGTCGCGGAAATAGCTCTCGACCACGGCCAGGCCGCGCACCTTCAGTCGGCCGAACCGCTTGCCGTCCCACGGGAGCTCCCTGTTCTCGTCGTCAACGATCTTCATCTCGACCCCGAACGGCGCCCAGCCCTGCTTCGCCTGGACGGCGAGCTTTTCCTCGCGGGTCAGCAATTCCTGGCCCGGCTTGAACGCGCCCGCCGAGCCGACGGGGCTCATCTCGGTCATGCCCCAGGCATGCCGCACGCGAATGCCGTAATCCTCCTCGAACGCCCGGATCATTTCCGGCGGGCAGGCCGAGCCGCCGATGCCGATGAACTTCAGCGTCGTGAGCCTCTTGCTCTCCTTGCGCATGTAGTGGAGGAGCCCGAGCCAGACGGTCGGCACGGCGGCGGTCATGGTGACCTTCTCCGTCTCCAGAATGTCGAAGACCGAGGCGCCGTCGAGCCGCGCCCCCGGCATGACCATCCTCGCGCCGTGCATCGGGCAGGAAAGCGCCAGTCCCCACGAATTGGCGTGAAACATCGGCACCACCGGCAGCACCGAGTTGTCGGCGCCGAGCAACAGGCATTCGGGGCCGGACGCCATCATCGAATGCAGGATGTTGGAGCGATGCGAATAGAGCACGCCCTTGGGATTGCCGGTCGTGCCGGAGGTGTAGCAAAGGCCGGCGGCGGTGCGTTCGTCGAATTCCTTCCACTGAAAATCCGCGTCGACTTCGCCGATCCAGTCCTCGTAGGCGACCGCGTTCTTGAGCCTGGTCGCGGGCATGTGCGCCGCATCGGTCAGGACGACATAGCGCTCAACCGTCGGCAGATGATCGGCCAAAGCCTCGAGCAGCGGCACGAAGGTCAGGTCCGTCATCACCACCCGGTCTTCGGCATGGTTGACGATCCAGGCGATCTGCTCGGGAAAGAGGCGGGGGTTGACAGTGTGATAGACCGCGCCGATCCCGGTGATGCCGTACCAGGCTTCGAGATGGCGATAGCCGTTCCAGGCGAGGGTGGCGACGCGGTCGCCGAGCCGGACGCCGTCCCGCTCGAGGCGCTTGGCGATCTTGAGCGCGCGCTCGCGGATTTCGCGATAGTTCGTCCGGTGCATCGGCCCCTCGACCTTCCGCGAGGCGATCTCGCGCTCCGGAAACTGGATCGCGGCGAAATCGATGATCTTGTGCATGAGCAGGGGCCAGTCCTGCATCCGTCCCATCATGGCTCGACCTCCCGAAACGGTGTACGCTTCGCGCCTGATCGCAGGCGCCCGGATTTGGTTGATGTCCAACCTTGGCGCCGGCAACGCCGCTTGGCAATCGCCACATGTAATTTTCCCAAGGCGCCGAAGGGACCTGCTCTGTCATGAATGCTTCACGGGAAAGCGGCCAGACGCCCGACGGCAAGGCGCCCGAGCGCTCCGTCCGGGTCTGGTTTCGCATGATCCGGCTCGAGGCGCGGATGCAGGTGGCGGTCGCCGAGCGCCTGCGCCGGATCGGCGTCTCGATCCCGCAATGCGACATCTTGACGACGCTCACCGAAGAGGAGGGCGTCAGCCAGCAGGAGCTCGCCAAGCGGCTCTATGTCACCAAGGGCAACATTTCCGGCCTGCTCGACCGGCTCGAGAGCGCCGGTTTGGTCGAGCGCCGCGAAGCGGCGGCGGACCGGCGGCAATATTCGATCTATCTCACCGAGGCCGGCCGGGCGATGGCGGAGAAGGCGATCGCCGTCCAGATGAAGTGGATCGCCTCGACGCTCGGCCGCATGGCGGAGGCCGACCTCGAGGCGCTGGAGACGCGGCTCGTCGCCTTGCGCGACATCGTGCGCGAGGTCGAACGGCCGACGGAAGCGACGCCGGCGCCGGCCTGATCGGGCAACTGGCGGGGCCGATCGAACGTCTCATGCCCACGCCACGCTTGCTAGATTCCGCGGTCCTCAGCTCTCGAACGATTGCGCTTGTCCACGATTACGGGCTTCGCCGTCGCCTTAAGCCGCGGGTTCCGACCAGGCAGACTCGTTTCCGTCACCCGCGGGCTCGACCCGCGGGTCCATGGATCGCCGGGTCAAGCCCGGCGATGACGAATCCGGATGGGTCAACCTGTCGGAACCCGCGCTGGGAGGCTCGGAAATTCAGGCTCGCCGGACTCTATTCCGGCCCGGGTTTGATCTTGCGCAAAAACCGGGTCGGGTCATGAGTTAGATTGGTGAAGGGTTCACTGCGTCGATCGCCGCCATGATCATTGAGCGTCTAAGCCGAGAGCATCGCAATATCGAGAAGCTGCTGGCGATCCTCGAACGGGAGCTTGAGATTTTCGACCGCGGGGTTCGCCCCGACTATGCCGTTATTCGTGCGATTATCAGTTATTTCAAGGTTTACCCACAGTTCTACCACCATCCCCAGGAAGATCTGGTTTTCGCCAAGCTGAGAATTCGCGATCCCGCTGCGGCTGCGAAGGTGGGTGATCTCGCTCGCGAGCACCGAACAGGGGTTGAACGTTTGCACCGCGTCACTGAGGCGGTCGACAAGGCGCTGGCGGATCATCAAATGCCTCGGCAAGATGTTGATGCCATCGTTCGCGACTTCATCGAGCACGAGCGGCATCACATCATGATGGAAGATCGTGATTTCCTTCCTGCCGCCCTCAGGGCTTTGGAGCCTCGAGATTGGACGGAGATCGCTACTGCCCTGACCGGACATAGGGATCCGCTGTTCAGCGATGTCGCCGAAGAGGGATTTGAAATGCTGCGAGCGCATATTTTGCGATTGGAGCAAGAGGCTGAAGCCGAACGGGATTAGTCGCTTCGACCGCCAATGCGGATTGCCTCCGGTTCGGACACAACGCTGCTGGGAGGCTTGGCGGACGCATCGTATCCGACTCAGAGCCGCCCTTGCTGGTTGGCGCCGCTACGCGAAGAAGGCGCCAGGTGCGGCCGTTCCCGGACCATTCTGCGAACGCGTCAGTTCGACCCGAAGCCGACGTTCGCGGAGATACTCAGACGACCTGATCGGAATCGAGTGGGCAGGCCATTTGGGGATCGGTTTCCACCTGGAACGTAGCATGGCCGATCCCAAATCGCTCTTTCAGCTTTCCGCTGAGATCAACCAGGCAGGAATCGCCCGGATGGCCGCCCGGCATCACCAGATGCGCGGTGAGCGCCGTTTCCGTGGTGCTCATCGACCAGATATGCAGGTCATGAATTCCCTGCACCCCGGTCGCCGCCGAAAGAAACTCACCGACCTCTCGCGCTTCGAGGCGGGAGGGAACCGCATTTAGCGACATCGTGACGCTGTCGCGCAAGAGACCCCAGGTTCCCCAAATAATGATGGCGTTGATGATCAGGCTCGCAGCCGGGTCCAGCCAGAGCCAGCCGGTAAGCAAGATCACCAGACCGGCGATGACGACGCCGACGGACACAAGCGCGTCGGCCGCCATGTGCATGAACGCGCCCCGGATGTTGAGATCGCCCTTGCGGCCCGAGGCAAACAGCCACGCGCAAACGCCGTTGATCAGGATACCCACGGCGGCCACGATCATCATCGTCTTTCCGGCTGCAGGCTGGGGGTTCCAGAATCGGCCGATGGCTTCCCAGCTCAGACCCCCGATGACCACGAGCAGGAAGACCGCATTGAAGAGGGCGGCCAGGATCGATGTTCCGCCGAGACCGTAAGTGAAGCGTTGCGTCGGCGCGCGCTTCGAGAGCACGGCGGCCGACCAGGCGACGCCAAGGCCGAGCACGTCACTCATGTTGTGGCCGGCGTCGGCCAACAGCGCGACGGAATTGCCGAGCAGGCCGTAGACCACTTCCAGAACCACGAACCCGGCGTTGAGGGCGATCCCGATGGCGAACGCCTTGCCGAAACTTGCGGGCGCGTCGACGTGGCCGTGGCCGCCGTGTTGTGAATGGTCATGGCCGCCGTGATGGGAATGGTCATGCCCGCCGTGATCGTTGGCGCGCTCGTGCGCGTATCGGTCATGGTGGTCGTGGTTATGAGTCATGAACGGGGCGCAGTCCATTACTGAGTCCGTCGCGGGGCGTTGTCAGGTTCTTGTCAGGAACAACCACACTCTTCGCCGGCCCAAGCCTCACGGCCTTCCTTGACCAAAAGCCATACGATCGCGAGCGCGCCAACGCCATCGATCCACCACATGCCGAAAGCCCATTGAGCGGCAAGGCTGACTACCACAACGAACGAGAGCCATCCGCATGTTACGGCTTCCATCGCATCCGCCCTGAGGGCGCGACTGCCGATCTTATCCGCTATGGCGATCTTGCGACGCGATAGATAACGCATCGACGGAATCGCAGCCAAAGCGACGATGAAGCCCGGCCAGGAGAATGCTTCCCCATGTCGCGTCCATAGGCTCCAGAGGGCCGCGATCGTGACGTAAGCAGCCAGTGCGAATAGCAATCCGCCCGCGATCCGGCTCGCCAAAAACTCGGCATTCTCGGAGAATGCCTGTCCGCGACGAAGTTCAACCGTCAGCCGCCAGACCAAGGCGCCAGCCGAAGCCAACTCAATCACGCTGTCGAGTCCAAACGCCATCAAGACGAGGCTGCCGGCCGCAAGGCCCGACGCCAGAGCGACGATCGCCTCGACGCTCATCCATCCGATCGTAAGCCATTCCAGCCTGAACGCATCGCGGATAAGGGCCTCGCGGTCGCCGGAGGACTTGGGATACAGAACCAATGCGGGCGGCGCGCAGCACTCGTCCGCACATACGATCGTCGCCTTTTCGCTTTGAGCTTGGCTCATGGCTTTATTCCTTGTTTCGCCGAACATATTGGAAGCGGATGGCGCGGCGAGTCGGCTTGCTCGTCGGCCATTGCCGTTCCTTTTCAAAATTTGACGCAGAGCATACAACCTCTAGCGGCTAGAGGTTCAAGAGTAATAGCATGGAAATCTCGATTGGCGAGCTGTCGCGGCGGACAGGCGTGAAGGCGCCGACCATTCGGTATTACGAGTTGGTCGCTCTAATGCCAGCGCCGCCCCGGAGCCAAGGAAAACAGCGCCGTTATAGCCAGCGCGGAGTCTCACGGCTTATTTTCATTCGTCACGCCCGCGAACTCGGCTTCGAGATCGACGCGATCCGCACCCTGCTCGCGTTACAGGACAATCCGAACCAGCCATGCGCGACAGCCGACCGCATCGCCCGGGCGAGACTTGCCGAAGTTGAGCAGCGGATCCGCAGCCTCACGGCTCTCAAAGCCGAGTTGGAGTCGATGATTATGGAATGCCGCTTTGGTACTGTCGCCACATGCCGCGTGATCGAAGTTCTCGCCGATCACGGCCAATGCGTCCACGACAGGCATTAGCCCGGCGGATGGCCGCTCACGTTTCCGGCCAAGGCGGGCTCCGCTTGCGCCAGACCATTTGGGGGTGAACAAGTGAATCGACGGCAACTTCTGCTCGCTGGATTATTTTGTGTTGCGGGTCGCATAGCCCACGGACAAGAGATTCCTGGCAAATCGAACGGCGACACTCGGCCGGTCCAAGATGACGAGGAGCTTTGGTTTCTCCTTTCCGCACTTGATACGTTGATCTTCGTGGTGACCGGCGGCGTGTTGAAAGAGCCGAACGAGATAGCTCGGACGATCCAAGAATTTCAGCCTTATGGCGTGCAATTCGGAGAGCTGCACGCCGCCGAGACATTTAACGACGCTCTTATATCAAATGAGGGACTGGCTCGAGTTGCTGACGGCGCGTCAGCTATCGCCGCCGCTACGCAAAAGACCGCAACACTCTTGTCAGACGTCATTTCATCAGCTCCGCTCCGAGATACAATCTCCCAATCGTTCTCCCGAGCTTCGACATTATTGCTCGCGCGTTCGTCGGAAAATACTCGATGGTGGTGCAATTGTTATGGGCTGAGAGCGATAAACTGCTGAGGTGGATTCACAGCTTCCCCGCCCTGATCTACGATCCGCGCCGGGTCGACGAGATGTATGCGAATAACCGCTTCCCGCTCCTCGCGACGCTCTCCTCGGGCTGCGATTGAATGCGCGCTCCGGGCGGACACTGCGCCTAGAGGCAAGGCCCGCTTACCTGCCCTCTTGCGAAGTTCGCGGTCGATATCCAGAGCGGCAGCTTCACGTCGACACTAGCCGTAAATTGCGGACCTGTTGCCGTTGGCTTCCGGTCACACTTAAGGGTAGGTTGAAGGCAATGTCCAAAAGAATCGACAATTCGTGGGTGGTGTTCGCGAGTGTCGAGGACGACGAACACGCGAAGTGCGTCGATATTTTTTATCGGCTTGATGGCACATTTGGATTCCTGATTACGCGGCAACGTCAGCCAGCTTTAGCAAGGGGTAAGGCATCGGGGCGGTCCTCAGCGCAACGAATGCGAGGCGGGGGATCATGGTTTCGAGATCGTATCGGCGATTGAATCGATATTCGAACTCCGCGAGATATCGAGGAACGTGTTTTTCTTGCACGGCTGGGTAGGTCCCCACGAGGGCGGCTTTGATATTGCCCAACGCGGTATTGACCCATTTGAAAGCAGGGGTGCGAGCCGCTTGCTTGCCGCTTCCGGTCTTGATTGAAGTGTGGAGGCATCCGGCTTGGGTGACAGCGGCGAAGCATGCCAGACCGTCGGAGACGATATTGGCGCCGGGGTTGAGCGCGGTGCTCGCGAGCTTTCGGGTCGCAAAGCTGCTGAAGGCTTTGACGGGCCGAAGGATGATTTGATCTGGCTTGCCATCGTCCGTTGTCGCGATCGCGGCGACGAACGGGGTCTTGCCTGTTGCGCCGCGCCCGCGGCGGCCGGACCGGGCGCCGCCGATATAAGCGTCGTCCATGTGGACGTTGCCCTTCAAGCGTTTGCTCGCGTTACGCTCCAGCATGACTTGAGCGAGCTTGTGCTTCATCATCCAGGCAGCCGTCTGGGTGACGCCAAGGCGTCGACCGAGTTCGATGCTGGAAATGCCCTTCTTCGATTGCGTGACCAGGTAGATCGTCTTGAACCAGATGCGCAGCGGCAGCTTACTCGAAGCGAAGATCGTTCCCGCTTTGACAGAGGTCTGCTTGCGACACGCGTTACACTGGAATAGACGCCGCGCGCCGCGCGTGACGACGCAGTGATCGGCGCCATTGCACCCAGGACATTCGAACCCGTTCGGCCAGCGCCATTTGACGAGCGCCGCATGACATTGCTCTTCGGTTCCGTAAATCTCGGCGAAACGAGCCTCGCTGAGGCCTTTCTGGAACTGGACCTGATTGCGCGCCATCGGAGAACCCCTGCGAAAACAGCATGTTCATGTTCTGTTCTACTCAAAACCTGAAGCTGACGCAAGCGCGTAATCAGGTTTGGATTTGAGGAATTTCGGCGAGATGTTGAGGACGCCGGCGAATGGACACCGCTCGGCTATTATTCGGGGTCGACCTATGCCTCATCGATCGCCGCATATGAGGCTGCCGAAGCCGCTGCTCCTTGGCTCGCTGACAGATTGCGTCGCAATCCGACCCTGAGGCGCCACCCTCGCCGATAGAGGATGCCCGTTACGACTGTGCCAGCAAATCGCGAGGCAGCGAATTCGACTGCCCCTCGCCTGAAGGCGCGCGTTCACCTTCGGTCGGCGGAGTGAATTGAGAACCAGCCGCCGCTTTGGCGAAGGGTGTCGTACGCCGGCCCGTTGCGGGCGGTCGTGCGGGATCGGGGGCCAAAGCGCGGCGTGCGGCGTCACGAAATCTACCGGCTTGCGCGACCGTGGCGAAGGCGGAAAGATCGTCGAGATCCGCCGTCATTGTCCATTCTTCCGCGCAACCTGTGCCGATTGGGGAGGATTACCGTGCGGACAGAGAAAGCCCATATTCCGGCCTGTTCAGCTTTGGAGACATTCCATGATCGACATCACCGCCGCCGGCGCCTTCCCGCTCGGCGACCGCACCGTCAACCGCATGGGCTATGGCGCGATGCAGCTTGCCGGGCCCGGCGTCTTCGGGCCGCCCAAGGATCGCGGGGCGGCGCTCGCCGTGCTGCGGCAGGCGGTGGCCAGTGGGGTCAATCACATCGACACCAGCGACTTCTACGGCCCCCATCTCACCAATCAGCTGATCCGCGAGGCGCTCCACCCTTATCCGCATGACCTCACGATCGTCACCAAGGTCGGCGCGGTCCGCGGGCCGGACGCCTCGTGGAACCCGGCGATCGCGCCGGCAGACCTCGTTCGCGCCGTCCGCGACAACCTCAAGAACCTCGGCGTCGAGGCGCTCGACGTCGTCAACCTCCGAGTGATGGGCAAGATTCACGGGCCGAGCGAAGGCTCGATCGAGGAGCCGTTCACCGCGCTGGCGGAGCTCAAGCGACAGGGGTTGGTCCGCCAGCTCGGGCTGAGCAACGTCACCTCCGACCAAGTCCTGGAGGCGCGGGGCATCGCCGAGGTGGCTTGCGTGCAGAACCACTTCAACCTCGTCCATCGGGACGACGACGCGCTGATCGACGAGCTCAGGGAGATTGGCGTCGCCTATGTGCCCTTCTTCCCGCTCGGCGGCTTCACGCCGCTGCAGTCGTCGGCCCTCTCCGAGGTGGCGTCCGAGTTCGACGCCACGCCGATGCAGGTGGCGCTCGCCTGGCTCCTCCGCCGCGCGGACAACATTCTCCTGATCCCGGGCACCTCCTCGCTAGATCACCTGCGCGAGAACCTCGAAGCAGTCGAGATCGAATTGTCGGAGGAAGCGCTGGCCAGGCTCGACGTCATCGGCGAAGAGGCCGCTCAGTAGGCGCAGCTCGGACGTTTGTAGACGCGGTCGCCGACCGCGTCGGCCGCGCTCGGCGAGCGCGGCTACAGCCTCACCTGTCGAGGCCGCTCATCAGCATGTACTTGATCTCGACGAATTCCTCCGCGCCGTGCCGCGAGCCTTCGCGACCGAGCCCCAACTCCTTCACGCCGCCGAACGGGGCGAGCTCGGTCGAGATGGCGCCGGAGTTGATGCCGACCATGCCGTATTCGAGCGCCTCGGCGACCCGCCACACCCGGCCGAGATCGCGGGCGTAGAAATAGGCGGCGAGGCCGTATTCGGTGTCGTTGGCGAGGCGGATCGCCTCCGCCTCGTCCCTGAAGCGGAAGACCGGAGCGACCGGACCGAACGTCTCCTCGCGGGCGATGCGCATCGTGGCGTCGAGGTCGGAAAGCACGGTCGGCTCGAAGAAGGTTCGCCCGAGCGCGTGGCGCTTGCCGCCGATGGTCGCCTTCGCGCCTTTGGCGAGCGCGTCGGCGACATGCGCCTCGACCTTCTCGACCGCCTCCTCGTTGATCAGCGGCCCCTGCTGAACGCCGGCCTTGGCGCCGTCGCCGACGGTGAGCCGGCTGACCGCCTCGGTCAGTTTGGCGACGAAGGCGTCGTAGATCCCCTCCTGCGCGTAGATGCGATTGGCGCAGACGCAGGTCTGGCCCATGTTGCGGAATTTCGAGACGATCGCGCCTTCGACGGCGGCATCGACATCAGCGTCGTCGAAGACGATGAAGGGCGCGTTGCCGCCGAGCTCGAGCGCGACTTTCTTCACCGTGCCCGCCGCCTGGCGCATGAGGAGCTTGCCGATCTCGGTCGAGCCGGTGAAGCCGACGAAGCGCACCGCCGGATGCTCGCACATCGCCTTGCCGATCGCCGGCGCGTCGCCGGTCAGGAGGTTCAGGACGCCAGGGGGAAAGCCGGCGCGTTCCGCCAGTTCGCCGAGCGCGAGCGCCGTCAGCGGCGTCTCGGGCGCGGGCTTCGCCACCACCGTGCAGCCGACGGCCAGCGCCGGCGCCACCTTGCGGGTGATCATCGCGGCGGGAAAGTTCCACGGCGTGATCGCCGCGACGACGCCGATCGGCTGCTTGAGGACGAGAATGCGCGAATCGGCGCGGAAGGTCGGGTTGATCTCGCCGTAGATGCGCTTGGCCTCCTCGCCGTAGAATTCGATGAAGCCCGCGGCATAGTCGACCTCGGCGCGCGCTTCGGCGAGGGGCTTGCCCTGCTCGCTCGTCATGATGAGAGCGATGTCGTCGCGATTGGCGATGATCAGATCGAACCATCGCCGCAAGGTCGCCGCGCGCTGCTTCGGCAGGACCCTGGCCCATTGCCCGAAGGCTCTCTCGGCCGCTTCGATCGCGCGGTTCGCCTCCGCCTCGCCGAAGCGGGGAACCTTGGCGATCGTCGCGCCGTTCGCCGGGTTGCGGACGGGGTCGATGCCCTCGCCGACCCAGGCGCCGTCGACGAGGCACTGGCTTTTCAGCAGCGAGGGATCGGCAAGTTGCATGAGACGGCCTCCGGCGGGACGGGCTGATAGCAAACGCCGCGAGCCTTATCATGGCGGCGGCCCGGACGTTAAATCAAAATGACATAATATTTATGTTATAGCCATGCGGCGGCGAACGAGACGCGGCCTGGAGGCTGTCGCCCATGGCGGCTTCGCCAAAGGAGCGGACATCGCCCGGTGACAGTGACGTAACTCCCAAGCGCGCCCATCGATGCATGAAGGGCGGCGTTGTAGCCGCCGCCCTCGCCGAGCGCGGCCGGCGCGGACAGCGACCGCGCCTACAAATGCCCCGCGCCCCCGATGTTCTCGCCCACGAGCACAGTCTCGCTTGGGAGTTACACAGTGACAGATTTCTGGGCCTAACGCGTTGCAATTGCTTCCGCGCTGCCACGGCCGCAGGCCTCGCGCTCCGCTCACCGTTCCCGCATGGCGCGCGAGGCGACCTCGACCAGAGGAGAGAAGATATACTCGATCAGCCGGCGCGCGCCGGTCTTGAGCTCGACCGTCACCGCCATTCCCGAGGTCAACGGCTGATCGACGCCGTCGACAGCAATGGTCGACGCGGTCGGCTCGAGGACGACGGAGAAGACGAGATTTTGCGTCCTCTCGCCGCCGGCGAAACCCTCGCTGTTCGACGGCCGCGTGGGATCGCCTTCGATGGCGCTGGCGTCGGGCGCGGGGATCGCGTCCTTGGCGATCCGGGTCACCCGCGCCTTGATCGAGCCATAGCGGGTGAACGGAAACAATTCGACCTTGACCACCGCTTCCTGCCCGACGCGGAGGAAGCCGATGTCCCGGTTCATCACATAGGCCTCGATCTCAAGCTTCGAATTCTCGGGCACGATGCGCATGATCTCTTGCCCGCTGGTCACCACCTGGCCCACGTTGGCGATGACCGAGGACTGCACGCGGCCCGCGATCGGGGCGCGCAGCGTCAGATGATCGACGGCCGCCTCCGCCTTTGCAAGACGCTCCTTGGCGTCCTCGCCGCGCCGCTCCGCGTCGCTGAGCTTCTGCGCGTCGTCGGCCAGGAACGACTGCACGGCCTTCTCCGCATCGCGCTCGATGACGTCGAGCCCGGTCGTCGCCGACGCGAGCTGGCCCTCCTGCATCGCTAGCTGGGTCAGTTGATATTGCAGCGTCTCGGTCGCGTCGATGACCGCCGACTTCGAGCCGGCCTGCAGCGAGACGAGCTTGGCGCGCATGTCGACGCGCTCCTGCAGGGTCGCCACCAGCTTCTTCTGCGTCGCGATCGTCTGCTCCAGCATGTCGCGCTCGGCGGTCTTTTGGGCGTGCTGCGCCTCGAACGAAGCGAGAGTGGCGCCGAGCTGGCCGAGGTCGGCCGCCAGCACGCGCGTTTCACGCTCCCGCAACTCGGGCGGGACGTCGTTTGGCCAGGCGATGGCGGAGACCGGCGAAAATGCGTGCGCCTGCGCAGCCGCGAGCGCGGCCCGGCGACGCAGCGCCTCGGTGCGGGCCGAGGCGTAGTCGTCTCGGGCGGCGGCGACGTCGGCCTCGGCGGCCGAGCGGTCGAGTTCGACGAGGATGTCGCTGGCCTTCACCCGGTTGCCGTTGGCGACATGGAAGGCTGCGACCTTGCCCGTCTCCACCAACTCGATGACCTTGACGCGGCCCGTCGGCTGGAACTTGCCCTGGGCCGTCGCGATGATGTCGATCCGCCCGAAACAGGCCCAGACGAGCCCGACCACGACCATGCCGCAGATGATCCAAAGGAACGCAATGTGGACTGGCGACGCCGGCGTCTCCAGGATTTCGAGAGCGGGCGCGAGAAACTCCCGGTCGGACACCGCTTCCGACCGCCCGCGCAAAAGAGCAAGCGCGCGCCGGGCGGGCGCGGTCGGCGCTTCGGCGGGCGGGGACGCGGGCCTGCCGGGGGCGGGGATGCGGACAATCTCGGTCAAGACGCGAGCTCCATCCGCTGGGTCTGCAAATCCCAGAGATAGGCGTAAAGACCGCCAGGTCGACGGATCAGTTCGTCGTGCGAACCGACCTCGACGATGCGCCCGTCGACCATCCCGACGATCCGGTCGCAGCCGCGAACGGCCGCGAGACGGTGGGCGATGACGATGACCGTACGGTCCTTGACGATGTGGCGCATGTTGCGCTGGATGATCCGTTCGCTCTCATAGTCGAGCGCCGAAGTCGCCTCGTCGAGGATGAGAATGCGCGGATTGGTCGCGAGCGCCCGCGCCAGCGCGATGCGCTGACGCTGGCCGCCGGACAGGTTGGCGCCGCGCTCCTCGATCATCGTGTCGTAGCCCTCGCCGAGTTTGTCGATGAATTCGTCGGCGCCGGCGAGACGGGCGATTTCCATCACCTGCGCGCGCGGCATCGCCGGATTGGCGAAGGCGATATTCTCGTGAATGGTGCGGTTGAACAGCAGGTTCTCCTGCAGCACGACGCCGATATGGCTGCGCAGCCACGCGGGGTCGACCTGGCTCAAGTCGGCCCCATCCATCAGAACCTGCCCCTCGCCCGGCAGGTAGAGCCGCTGAACGAGCTTGGTCAGCGTCGACTTGCCCGAGCCGGACGGGCCAACGACGCCAAGCATTTCGCCGGGCCGCACGACGAGCGAGACGTTTTTGAGAACCTCCGGCGCGCCCTGGCGGTAGCGGAAGCTGACGTTGCGGAATTCAATCGCGCCGCGCGGCGTCGGCGGAGCCAGACGGGCGAGCGGCGCAGGCTCCGGAGCCGTGTTCAGAATGTCGCCCAAACGCTCGATCGAGATCTGGGCCTGCTGGAAATCCTGCCAGATCTGCGACAGGCGGAGAATGGGCTGCACCGCCTGCGCCGCGATCATGTTGAAGGCGACCAGAGCGCCGACAGTCAGCTCCCCGTGGATGACCGCCATGGCGCCGAACAAGAGCAGCGCTGCGGTCGTGACTTTGCTCACATATTGAATCGCGAGCTGCCCGCCCGTCCCAAGGACGGTCGCGGCGAAGCTCGTCTTCACATAGGCGGCGAGCCTCTCCTCCCACTCGGCGCGCATGATCGATTCGACTGCGGCCGCCTTGACCGTGGCGACGCCCACGACCGTCTCGACCAGGAACTGCTGGCTCGCCGCGCCCCTGTTGAACTTCTCGTTGACGAGATCGCGCAGCGCCGGCCGCACGCCAAATCCGACCGCGATATAGACGGGCAGGCCAGCCAGCACGATCAGCGTCAGCCGCCAGGAATAAGCGAACATCACCGCGATGAAGACGAAGGCGAACACAAGATCGATCGCCGAGAACAGCCCCTGCCCGGTGAGGAAGCTGCGGATCGTTTCGAGCTCCCGCATCCGCGCGACGGTCTGACCGGCCGAACGCGAATCGAAATAGCTCATCGGCAGGCGCAGGAGGTGGGCGAACAAACGCTGCCCGAGCTCGACGTCGATGCGATTGGTGGTGTGGGAGAGAGCGTAGGCGCGCAGGTACTGCAGGACGACGTCGAAAAGGCCGATCGCCACGAGACCGGCAATCATCACGAACAGGGTTTCGTAGCCTTTGTGGGTCAGCACCTTGTCGACGACGACCTGGAAGATCAGCGGCCCGGTCAAGGCGAAGATCTGAACGAACAAGGAGGCCGCCAGCACATGCCCGAGCGGGCGGCGGTAGCGCCACAGGGTCGGCAGAAACCAGCGCACCGAGAATGTCTTCGGGTTGACGCCCGCTCCCCCCAGCTTGCGCGCGATCAGGAGAGCCCGTCCGTCCGTTTCGCGCGCGAGCTCGTCGGCCGGCATCTCGGTCGCGGCGTGGCTGATCGGGTCGACGAGCCGGCAGAGACCTGAGGCGGCGCGGCCGGCGTAGACGACGAGGCCGCCGTTTTGCAGCCGCACGATTGCCGGGGTCGGCAGGCGGCCCAGCCGGTCGGCGTCGGCGCCGCTGATGGACCTCGCGCGCATCCCGATCTTCTGCGCCGCGCGAATGAGATCGGGTTCGTCGGTCGGTCGCCCGCCGAGCGCAAGCTCGCGCTGAAGCTGAACTGGATCGGCGCCGATCCGATAGTAGGCTGCAATTCCACACAGGGCGCGCAGGCCGGGATCAAGCGGCGCAGCGCCGCAAGCAGGGGGGGCTTGGCGTGTCATCTACCCTTTTGCTTTCCCGCGCAGCCGACCCGCCAGGCTGCACGCTTTGCGTATTCATATTGTGCACTCGCACGATATGGCCCCCAGCCTCGCGCAAGCGTGGCCACTATTGGGCGATCCGCAGTCGAAAGCAAGTCGCTTGATAAAGAAAAATTATCAGAATATTGCGCCGTAGCGTCACAGCTCGGTCCGGCGGCTCCTTCAGATCCGATTGACGCTGCTGGTCCGGTCGTAATCTTGCAACACCACACAAAAGATAGACCAAATTGACGACAGTCAACATGGAGCTCGCCATGGAACATATCACATTGCCGGCATTTCGCACGCACGGACTGCCTTTTAGCCAAGCCGTGCGCGCCGGCGACTTCCTCTTCCTCTCCGGCGCTATCGGCAACCGGCCGGGGACGCTCACATTGGTCGAGGGCGGGTTCGCCGGACAGGCCCGCCAGACCATGGAGAATGTCGGACAAGTTCTGCGGGCGTGCGGGCTCGGGTTCAGCGACACGGTCAAGTGGACCATCATGCTGGCCGACATGCGCCGGTGGGCGGAATTCAACGCGGTTTACGTCACCTATTTCGATCCGGAGCGCATGCCCGCGCGTTCCGCCCTCGGCGCAAGCGGGCTCGCGCTCGGCAGCGAGATAGAGGCCGAGTGCGTCGCCTACTGGCCGCAGCTGCGAGCCGCTGCGGCGGGTTGAGGGATGTCGAGAAGCCTACGCCCCGTGCGCGGTCAGCTTGACGTCGACGTTGCCGCGAGTCGCGTGGCTATAGGGGCAAATCTTCTCATGCGCCTCTTCAACGAAGGATTGCAGTTCGGCCGTCGGCAGGCTCGCGTCAGTGACGTCGAGCGCCACTGAAAGACCGAACCCGCCCTTCTCCCGCGGACCGATGGTGACGGCGCATTTGACTGTGGCTTTCGACGCGTCCTTCTTGTGCTGCTTGGCGATGAAGTCGAGCGCGCCGCCGAAACAGGCGGCGTATCCGGCGGCGAAGAGATGTTCGGGCGTCGCCGTCCCGGGCTTACCCGGGCCGCCCATTTCCTTCGGCACCGACAGGTTCACGTCCACCAACCCGTCGTCCGACCGTGTATGGCCGTTGCGGCCGCCGGTCGCGGCCGCATGGGCTGTGTAAAGCGGCTTGATCGCATCCGTCATGACCATTCCTCCTTTGCCCGCGCGGGCTCTGCGGCTGAGCCCGAAATTGGATCACGGCGTATCGCGCAAGGCAAGCGTACGCGAATCAGTCGCGCCCGGCATCGCGAACGATCCCGGCCATCGCCTGCGCCTCGGCGTCGTCATCCAGCGCTTCGAGGCCGGCGACGACCCCTTTCCGGTCGGCGGCGCTGCGGTTCTGGCTCGCCTTCCATTTGCCGCGGATGTCGAGAATCTCGATCTCGACTCCGATGATCGCCCGGCGCTGCAGCGCGATGAAATCGGCCGGCGCGTCGCCGACCGCCCAAGGCCGCTCGCGCGCCAACTCGCGCGACCGGGTCAGGGCCTCGATCTGTCGGGCGAGCCACGCGTCGTCCTCGATCACCCTGGCGAGCCCGCGCGCCTGGACCATGACGTAATTCCAGGTCGGCACGACCCTGCCGGTCTCCTGCTTGGTCGCGTACCAGGACGGGCTGATGTAATGCTCGGCGCCCTGGAAGACGACGAGCGCCTGGGGCGCCTGGGCCAGCTCCCGCCACTGCGGGTTGGCGCGCGCCATATGGGCCTGCAGGGTCCCGAGCGGGGAGGCGCCCGGATCGATCAGGAACGGAATGGCGTTGGCGAGAAGCCCCTGCGAACCGGCGCTGATCAGGAGCCCAAGCGGCCGGGCGCGGATCAGCGCGTGCTGCCGCACGAGATCGTCCTCGCGGTGGAGCGGCGGTTCATACATTGCTTATCGCCTACTCCGCCGCCTGCTCGGCGCCTCCGTAGCGCCTGACCACATAATCCTCGACCAGCGCCTTGAAGTCGTCGGCGATCCGGGGGCCTCGCAGCGTCACCGTTTTGACGCCGTCGATGAAGACTGGCGCCGCCGGCGCTTCGCCCGTTCCCGGTAGCGAGACGCCGATGTCGGCGTGCTTGCTTTCGCCCGGCCCGTTGACGATGCAGCCCATCACCGCAACGTTGAGGTTTTCCACGCCCGGATAGAGCGCGCGCCATTGCGGCATCGACGCCGCCAGATGGTTCTGGATGTCGCGCGCCAGTTCCTGGAAGACGGTCGACGTCGTGCGGCCGCAGCCGGGGCAGGCGGCGACCTGCGGCGCGAAGACGCGGAAGCCCATGGTCTGCAGGAGCTCCTGAGCGACCCGCACCTCCTGCGTACGGTCGCCGCCCGGTTCCGGGGTCAGCGAAATGCGGATCGTGTCGCCGACGCCCTCCTGCAAGAGGACGCCGAGCGCCGCAGCTGAGGCGACGATGCCCTTCGAGCCCATGCCCGCCTCGGTGAGGCCGAGATGAAGCGCGTAGTCCGAGCGCTCGGCCAAGGTGCGATAGACGGCGATCAGGTCCTGCACGGCCGAGACCTTCGCCGAGAGAATGATGCGCGAGCGATCGAGACCGATCTCCTCCGCCCGCCGGGCCGAGAGGAGCGCGGACCGGACCATCGCTTCGCGCGTCACCGCACGCGCCTCGAGCGGCGCGGCGGAGCTGGCATTCTCGTCCATGAGATGGGTCAGGAGTTCCTGATCGAGCGAGCCCCAATTGGCGCCTATGCGGACGGCCTTGCCGTTCTTGATGGCTATTTCGACGATGCGGCCGAACTGAAGGTCGCGCTTGTTCTTAAAGCCGACATTGCCGGGATTGATGCGGTACTTGTCGAGCGCCTCGGCGCAGGCCGGGTGGTCGGCGAGCAGCTTGTGCCCGATGTAGTGGAAATCGCCGATCAGCGGGACGCCGGCGCCCCAGCCCGCGAGCCGGTCGCGGATCTTGGGGACCGCGGCGGCCGATTCGTCCCGGTCGACGGTGATGCGCACCATCTCGGAGCCGGCCCGGGCAAGCGCCGCGACCTGGCGGGCCGTCGCCTCGATGTCGGCGGTGTCGGTGTTGGTCATGGACTGGACGACGACGGGAGCGCCGCTGCCAACGATAACGGCCTCGTTTCCTTCGCCGACGCGGACGCCGACGGTCCGGCGTCGCGGACGGGAGCCGAACGGTTCGATTGGCGCGGGACTCATGCGGACCTTCCTTTGCCGGCGTCGTTGCGGGCCTGGGCTCGGAGAGACGGAGATCTAGGTCGCGGCTCTGGCTTTGTCATCCCTTCGCGCCCGCGGGCCTCGAAAGCTTCATCGCAATGCAATATGACCATTTTCAAGCAGGCGCGGTCTGCGGAACATTCCTCTCGGAGACATTGCCATGTCCCTCGCCAAACGTCACGCCGTCGTCACCGGTTCCACCAGCGGCATCGGCCTCGCCATCGCCCGCGCGCTCGCCAGCGAGGGCGCGGACCTCATGATCAACGGCTTCGGCGACCCGAAGGCCATCGAAGCGACCCGCTCCGGGATCGAAAAGGACTTCGGCGTCAGGGCCTTCTACAACGGCGCCGACATGGCGAAGGGGAAGGAGACCGAGGCGTTGATCGCCGAGGCCGCCGAGAAGATGGGGACCGTCGACATCCTCGTCAACAACGCTGGCATCCAGTTCGTCTCGCCCATCGAGGACTTCCCGCCGGAGAAATGGGACGCGATCATCGCCATCAATCTCAGCTCGGCCTTCCACACGATCCGGGCCGCCGTGCCGCGCATGAAGGCGCAGAAATGGGGCCGCATCGTCAACACCGCCTCAGCCCATTCGCTCGTCGCATCGCCGTTCAAATCGGCCTACGTCTCGGCCAAGCACGGCCTTGCCGGCCTCACCAAGACCGTGGCGCTCGAGCTTGCGACCTTCGGCGTCACCTGCAATTGCATCTCGCCCGGCTATGTCTGGACGCCCCTGGTCGAGAACCAGATCCCCGATACGATGAAGGCGCGCCACCTGACCCGCGAGCAGGTCATCAACGACGTGATGCTCGTCGCCCAGCCGACGAAGCAGTTCGTCACCGTCGACCAGGTCGCTTCGCTCGCCGTCTATCTCTGCTCCGACGCTGCGGCGCAGATCACCGGCGCCAACCTTTCGATCGACGGCGGCTGGACCGCCGCGTGAGCCTTGACAGGGCCAAGGCTTCCGAGCCCGAGAGAGCCGTCAAGACCGTCAACCTCGCGCTTCAGGGCGGCGGCTCGCACGGCGCTTACGTGTGGGGCGTCATCGACGCGCTGAGCGAAGACGAGCGAATCGAAATCGGCGCGATCAGCGGCGCGAGCGCGGGCGCGATCAACGCGGCGGTGTATGCCGCGGGGCTCGCCGAGGACGGCCGTCCGGGCGCGCGCGCCAGGCTGGAAAAGTTCTGGCTGTCGGTCTCGGCTGAGGGGTCGCTCGGGCCGGCGCAACGCAGGTTCGTCGACGCCTGGGCGAAGCTATGGGGGCGCGGCCTCCCCGGCAGCGAGTTGCTGGCGCGCTGGGCGGACGCGGCGTCGCAGTTCGTCAGCCCTTACGCGTTCAATCCGTTCAACATCAATCCGCTGCGCGCCCATCTCGTCGCGGCGGTGGATTTCGAGCGGCTGCGCGCCGGCGCAAGCCCCAAGCTCTTCGTCGCCGCAACCAACGTCAGAACCGGCCGCGGCGAGATCTTCCGCCGCGACGTCCTGACCGCCGACCACATCATGGCCTCCTGCTGCCTGCCGCAGCTCTTCCAGGCGGTCGAGATCGGCCGCGAGGCCTATTGGGACGGCGGCTACGCCGGCAATCCGCCGCTCTGGCCGCTGTTCTATGAAACCGCGTGCCGCGACATCGTCATCGTCCAGATCAACCCGATCGAGCGCGCCGCAATCCCGCGGACGCCGGAAGACATCGCCAACCGCCTGAACGAGATCACCTTCAACGCCACTCTCCTAGCCGAACTGCGCGCCGCCGACTTCGTCGCCCGCCTCATCCGCTCGGGCATTCTCGCAAGCGACGGATACCGGCTCGAACGCCTGCACCGGATCGGCGGCGCCGGCCGGCTCGAGAGCTTCCCCGCCTCGACCAAGTTCGACGTCTCCTGGCCCTTTTTGCAGGAGCTGCGCGACCTCGGCCGCGCCGATGCGAAGACCTGGCTCAAGGCGCACTTCGACGCAATCGGCGTCGAAGGGACGCTCGACATCGACGAGGCGCTCCAGCGCGAGCCGGCCAAGGAGCCGGTCAAGGGCGCGCCCGCGACAGGATGACGGGCGGCGGCCCGCGAGCGTGCAGTTCCACGAGCGCGCGCGCATGTTCAACAGCTTAAGTGTCCAAAACCGCAACATTCGAGCGCAAATATACAGTTGTGGCGCGATGTATTATCCACAAATAATTTCTGGTTAAAGCGGCGCCGAAAAGCGCCGCCGCGTCACCGGTTCTTGAACTTGGCCTCGCGCTTCTCGACGAAGGCGCGCATGCCTTCCTTCTGGTCCTCGGCGGCAAAGAGCGAATGGAACAGGCGCCGCTCGAAGCGCACGCCCTCGGCCAGCGTCGTCTCGTAGGCGCGGTTGACGCTCTCCTTGGCCGCATAGACGGCCAAGGCCGACATCGAGGCGATCGTCGCCGCGGTCTTCAGCGCCTCCTCGATCAGCGAGGCGGCGGGCACGACGCGGGAGACGAGGCCCGAGCGCTCGGCCTCGGCCGCGTCCATCATCCGGCCTGTGAGGATCATCTCCATCGCCTTCGACTTGCCGACCGCGCGGGTGAGGCGCTGCGTGCCGCCGGCGCCCGGCATGACGCCGAGCTTGATCTCTGGCTGGCCGAATTTCGCCGTGTCGGCGGCGAGAATGAAATCGCACATCATCGCCAGTTCGCAGCCGCCGCCGAGGGCGAAGCCGGCGACCGCGGCGATGATCGGCTTGCGCGCTTTCGCCACGTTCTCCCAGCGCGAAATGAAGTCGCCGAGGAACGCGTCGGCGAAGCTCTTGTCCTGCATCTCCTTGATGTCGGCCCCGGCGGCGAACGCCTTCTCCGACCCGGTCAGCACGATCGCGCCGATGTCCGGGTCGGCCTCGAACGCTTCGAGCGCCTTGTTGAGGTCCTCGATCAGCGGGCTCGAAAGCGCATTCAGCGCCTGCGGCCGGTTCAGCCGGATGAGGCCGACCCGGCCATGGGTCTCGACGATGATGTTGGCGTAAGTCATGGGCGCGGCTCCTTGGCGTGGCTTCGCACGACGCCTAGCCAATCGGCAGCCGCATGAAAAGGCCGCCGTCGTTGCTCAAATTTTGCGACTGCAAGAAGGGAAGCGATGGGCGCGAGCCGGAAACTCACGGCGATCCAGGCTGACATCGAAGCAATCGCAGCTTTCGGCGCTGTCGATTTGCCCCGGCGCGTAACCTTCGGCGAGCGAACTGCCCTCCGGTAGACTGCAAAGTTTTGCAGTCCACGATCAAGCCGTGACCACGGGCGGACCATCTCTCTGCGAAAGAACCGCCGGCGGAGAAAAGACCCGCCGACGGTGTGACGCTACTTGACGCCCCAGATCTTCTTGTATTCGTCGCGGTATCCATTATCCGGATCGAATACGTTCTTTGGGCCGCCGTCATAAGCGATATTTGCCGCGGTCACGAGATGGACGCCCGGCACGAAGCCGGACCATTTCTCGCGACTGAAGGCTCGGTTGAGTTCGTCGGCGAGCTGCCAGCCCTGCATGTTGAGCGGCTCGGGCACGGTCGCGGCCTGGTAGTCCTTGTTGCGGATACGCTGATAGGCCGATTCCGAGCCGTCGCCCGCCGAAATGTTCTGCGGGTCTCCGTCGCCCTTCAATCCTGCGACCTGGAGAGAGGGTCCCATCGAATCGTAGTAAAGGTCGTTGATCGCCAGCGAATGGGTCCACTTGGGCCCAAACTGCTGGAGAAGCGTCGTCGTGAGCTGCGGCACGCGGCTCGCCGTGTCGGCGAGCGGCGTGTCCTCGAAGGCCAGCACCTTGCAGCCCTCGCACTTCTTGATCCACGACTCCATGGCGCGACCCTTGGCGATGGCGATGGCGTAAGCCGAATCGGCGAAGACCACGACGCCCGCCTTTCCGTTCGAGTCGGCGATCGCCTTCATCGCCGCGACCTTCGCCACCTCCATCGCGTCGGTCGTGACATTGGCGAACACCGGCGCGCCATCCATCGGGCCGGGCTTCGGGCCGGCGTGCCAGCCGACGATCACGATTCCCTGCTTGGCCGCGTCTTCGAGGCCCGCCTTCTGTTGGACGGCGTCGCTGCCGCCGACCACAATAGCGTCCGGCTTCAGCGCCACCGCTTGGCTCAAGGCCGCGGCCTGCCCCGAGACGGTGCCCTGGCCGTCGATCTCGCGATAGGTCCATCCGATGACGCCGGCGGCCTCCTTGAGGCCATGCGCGACGCCCAGGATGCCGCCGTTGCGCATGTCGCCGGCGACGTAGACGACCGTCTTCTTCGCGACGGCCTTCGGACCGCTCGTGGGTCCGTCCCATTTGTCCGCGCGCGCCGTCGCCTTCTCGACCACGGCCTTCGCCTCGTCGACAAGCGCGTCAGCCCTCGCCGAGGTCGCGACGGCGGCCAGGGCCAAGGCGCCGACCGCCGTTATCAAAAGCACTCCGCCACTCATGGATCGTCCTCCGGGTTGAGACGCCCGCCTTATGCGGCCGCCCTTTTGTTGATTTGAGCTTCGGCTGCGGCGCGGCGCCGCTGGGCGTAGCCGGCGATGCCGATCGAGACGAGGAGCGTCACGCTGTTGAACATCGGCTCAACCCAGAATGAGCCGCCGAACTGCTGAATGCCTGCGATGCCGACCGCGAGGATCGCGACGCCGACCATCGTGCCCCAGACGTTGACGCGGCCGGGCTTGATCGTCGTCGAGCCCAAAAAGGCGCCGACAAGCGCGGGCAGAAGATATTCCAGGCCGACGCTCGCCTGGCCAATCCTCAGCTTCGAAGCGAGCAGGACGCCGGCGACCGCCGTCAGCAGTCCCGACGCGACGAACGCTGCGATCGTGTAGCGGCGGACGGGAATGCCGTTCAGCGCCGCGGCCCTCGGATTCGCGCCAATGGCGTATAAATAGCGCCCCACCGGCAGATACTCGAGGACGAACCACAGGAACAACGCGAAGGCCAGGACGTAGAAGCCGGTGATCGGCAGGCCGAACACCATTGTGCCATTGATGGCCAGAAACCCCTGCGGAAGGTTGCCCAGCACCTGGCGCCCACCCGTGTGCCAGAGCGCGATCGCGTAGAGCGCGGTGCCGGTGCCGAGCGTCGCGATGAAGGAATCGATGAAGGCGACCTCGACCAGAATTCCATTGATCAAACCAACCAGGGCGCCGAGAATGAGGACGACGGCGACCGCGAGCGGCCAAGGCAGGCCATACATCGTCTGCAGGCTGATCGCCAGAATGTGCCACAGCACGATGCCGTATCCGACTGTGAGGTCAATCTTGCCCGACGCCATCGGGATCATCGCAGCGAGCGACAGAAGCGCGATGATCGCCTTGTCGGCGATAATCGAGCGCAGGTTGAGAAGGGTTGGGAACGTGTCCGGCAGGATGACGGAAAAGAGCGCGATGAGAAGCAGGGTGAGAATCGGCAGGCCGTAGACCGGCAGGAGCCGCGTGAGCCGCGTGCTCCACGAGGCACGTTTCAATTCGCCAGCGGTCGGCTCCAGAGCGTCGGAGCGGATCGAATTCGTCGCCATTCGCTTCCTCTCAGCTCTCGTGTCTTAAGCGGCTTCGGACGCGGAGGCGGCGGCGATCACCAACTCGGTGGTGAGTTCCGAACCCGTAAGTTCGGCGATGATGCGGCCGCGGTTGAAGACGAGCGCCCGATGGCAGACATGACCAACCTCCTCGAAGTCGGTCGACACCACAGCCACCGCGAGTTTCGCTTCGAGCGCGCGCTCGATCAGCCGGTAGATTTCCGCTTTCGCGCCGACATCGACTCCGGCTGTCGGGTCTTCGGCGACGAGCAGCCGGCGTCCCGTGGCGAGCCAGCGGCCGACGACGACCTTCTGTTGATTGCCGCCTGAGAGACCCTCGATCGGCAATTCCGGCGCATTCGGGCGAAGGCCGACCGCAGCGCCAAGCGCCGTCGCCTTTCGGGCCTCGGCGCCGCGCCCCAGAAAAGACAGGAGCCCGCGCCCCGAGGCGCTGGGATTGAGGTAGGCGTTCTCGCGCACGGCGAGCGCGGACGCAATGGATTCTTCCGCTCGGTCGCGAGCGAGCAGACCGACGCCCGCGCGCACGGCAGCGCGTGGCGAGGACAAGTCCGGCGGCTCGCCGTCGATCAGAATCGACCCGTCATGGGGCATGGCACCAAAGAGGGCGCGTCCGATTTCTTCCTGGCCCGCGCCCCTTAGGCCGACAAGGCCGAGGAGCTCGCCCTCGCGAATGTCGAAGTCGACCGGGCCCGATCCCGGCGTCTTGAGGCCGCGCACGACGACCCGGGCCGCCCCTGGGGCACTCTCGCTCTTGTGGAAGAGCTCGAAGGTCGAGCGGCCGACGATAAGGCCAATGAGCTCGTCGGGATTAGTGTCGCGCACGGGCTTCTCGCCGACGAGGCGTCCGTCGCGCATCACCACGACCCGGTCGGCGATGCGAAAGATCTCGTCGAGGCGATGCGAGACGTAGATCATGCCGACGCCCCGACTCCTTAGGCCGCGCACCGCCTCGAACAAACGCTCCACCTCGTCGGCCGGTAGGCTCGCGGTCGGCTCGTCCAGCACGAGGAAATCGCAATTGACGACCAGCGCGCGGGCGATCGCGACAAGCGATTTCTCAGTCCGGCTTAAGCTTCGCACCCTTCGGCTCGGGTCGATCCGAGCGCCGATCAACGCGAGCGCCTGCGCGGCACGGCGCTCGGCGCTCGACCAATCGATCGGCGCAAGGCCCAGACTCCAGCCGCGGCGTGGGAAGCCCTGCGCGAGCGCCATATTTTCGGCGACCGTCATCCACTCGATGAGGCCCAGGTCCTGGTGAACAAAGGCAACGCGCTGGCGCGGGTCGGCGCGGTGACGATAGGACTCGCCGTCGATTGACACCCTGCCGCCGTCAGCGGCGACGATGCCGCCGAGAACCTTGATCAGGGTGGATTTGCCGGCGCCGTTCTCGCCGAGAAGCGCGACGACCTCTCCGCGATTGACGTCGAAGCTCACGCCCTTAAGCGCTTGCGTTCCGCCGAACGTCTTGGCGACATTCTCGAAACGCAGGATACCGGCTTGCGCCAAGTCGCGCTCCTCCCTCATGCGCGAAACGTATTTCTTCGCTGGTCCGCCGGTCAAGCTGTGGATTGGCGGATAGCCGCCCCGCAACTCGGGCGTCGACCGCGCCAAAGAACCGCGAAACCGCAACCCTAACCCACTCCCGTTTGGCCGTGAATCGACCGACGCATGTAAAATCACGCGATCGCGGCTCCTCGACCCGTCTGCCCATCCTATGGAGAAGGAACTTCCGCTCAGGACGGAGACCGCGCGTAGAGGCAGGGCCCGCTTACCTGCTCACTTGCGCCGTTCGCGATCGCGATCGGCTACGTCCGAACCCCCGCGTCGGTGGCCGGCATGCAGTTCGTCTCGCCCATCGAGGACTTCCCGCCGGAGAAGTGGGACGCGATCCTCGCCATCAATCGCAGCTCGGCCTTCCACACGATCCGCGCCGCCGTCCCCGGCATGAAGGCGCAAAAATGGGGCCGCATCGTCGACACCGCCTCGGCCCATTCGCTCGTCGCCTCGCCGTTCAAATCGGCCTATGTCTCGGCCAAGCACGGCCTTGCCGGCCTCACCAAGACGGTGGCGCTCGAGCTTGCGACCTTCGGCGTCACCTGCAACTGCATCTCGCCCGGCGGGTCGGACGACTCGGGAGCCAATCTGGTCGACGGCCAAGCGAGCGGCGCCGGACGGGTGTTTCGAACAGGAAGGTTCTGAACTAGGATGGGCGTCGCTTTCGGGCCAGCGATGCTGCACAAGACCCTCTCGACCAATCAGCTCGAAGCGTTCGTGGAGAACGGCTGGTGCGTGCTGCGCAGCGCCTTCACCTCTGGTCAGGCGGCCCGGGCCTGCGCTTGCGTATGGGCGAGAATGGAACAGAAGGGCGGCATCGTTAGGCGCGATCCCAACACCTGGCCGGAGTTCTACGACATAGAGGAGCATCTCGGCCAGCCGGAAGTGTTGGAGTGTTTCACCGATCGGCTCGCCGGCGCCGTGGTCGATCTCCTCGGTGAAGGTCGCTGGGTCGAGGAACGTCGGTGGGGATTCTGGCCAGTCAACTTCTCGGTCGGCGCCGGCCAGCCGTATGACACTCCGGACTGGGGATGGCACATCGACGGGAACTGGTTCCGTCATCGCCTCGATTGCCCCCTGCAAGGGCTCCTCGTGATCGGACTCTTCACCGACGTCGGCCCGCGCGGGGGAGGCACAATCCTAGCCGGCGGATCGCACAAAACCACCGCTCGCATCCTTTCGCGTCATCCGCAGGGTCTGACGCATCTCGAGCTCTTCGCCGAGGCGCTAGCCGAGCCCTTGGGAAATTTTCACGAGGTGACGGGCGCGGCGGGCGATGTGGTCCTGGCGCATCCTTTCCTGTTTCATACCCGTGGGATGAAACATTGCGGGCCGCCCCGCATCATCAGCAATACGGAGGCTCCTCTCCGGCAGCCGCTGCGGCTGGATGGCGCCGCGCCGGACGGCCTTTCGGTCCTGGAGCGCTCGATCGCGCAGGCTCTGCAGGAATCGCCGTCACGGCCTCGAGACGCCAAGGTCTGCCGCTTTTAGAGAGAACCTTCACCAATAGAGTGTCCATGCGTTTCCTCTTTTCAGCCCATGCCCCTGCAGCGTGATTCTCTGATCGTCCGGCAGTACGTCCGGAACCCCCGCGATTTGATGCAGCATGTGGCCAGAGTGGATTTCCATGACGCCGAGCGAATAGGGGAAAAACACCTTGGGCTTTCGTCCCGCGAGCGCTTGCGCGCCGGTGCCCGCGCGAACGGCTTCCTCGTAGGAGATGTCCCATCCGTTGAGGCCTCCGCCGCCCTGCGGCAGACGGATGGGCAAGGTGAACGAGACGGGGGCCGAGAAATCGGGCGCGGCCAACCCGTCCTTCCAGTCGATCAGCTGATATTGCAGGTCGAAGTGCACGGAGGCTTCATCGCCTCTCGGGATCGCCCAGGGCGTGAAAATGTGAAAGCCGGGCGTCGCGAGACGGCGGTCGAAATGCGCCATGGCGCCGAGATAGGCTTGCAAGGCGTCCCTGACGCGCGCGAGGAGCCAGCCGAAACGGTCCAGAACAAGAGCGTTCGAGAGCTGCGCCACCTGGTAATAGTCGTACCTGGGGGCGAGCGCCTCGAAATCCGCCAGATCCTGGTAGCTCGCGACGCCGAGGGTGAAGAAGGTCGCCGGCTTGACTGACCGAGGCAGCCAGTGGGAGCTGAGCTCGTTTACGTCGATCGCGACGCGTTCGCACTCTTCGCGCGTCAGTATATTGGCGTGCGTCAGCATTTCGGACTAGCCTCGCTGGGTGGGATGTGATCGTATTCCGCGGCTTTCGTCGGCGAAAGTCGGGAAACTCGGACTTCGAAGCTTCTTCCCGATGGGCTCATGATCCTCCTGTGGGGCGTTCCCGGCGATGAGCCCATGGCGATGGTCCACCGCGCTCTGGTCCGATTGGGCGAGCAGGTCGTCTTCTTCGACCAACGGGACGTATTGGACGCGGATCTCGAGCTGCGATTCTTCCCCGATCTCGACGGGCGTCTGCGCGTCAAAGACACGAGCCTGGACCTCGCCGAGATCAAGGCCATCTACATGCGCATCTACGCGGCGGGACAACTGCCGAAAATCCGCGGCCTCGATCCCAAAGACGACGCTTACGTTCACGCGGAGGGCCTGTTCGCGGCGCTGTCGGAATGGACCGAGCTTACGCCTGCTTTGGTCGTCAACCGCACTTCGACCATGGAGACCAACGGCTCGAAACCGCTCCAGCTGCGGCTCATCGAGCGACATGGATTTCATGTTCCGGACACGATCGTCACGACCGACCCCGACCTCGCGCGAGAGTTCTGGCGGCGGCACGGCGATGTGATTTTCAAATCCGTCAGCGGCCAGCGAAGCATCGTCACCAGGTTGTCCGCGCAGGACGAAGGCCGCCTGAAGCTCGTCAGATGGTGTCCGACACAATTTCAGCAATTCATCCCCGGAAATGACTATCGCGTTCACGTGGTCGGCGACGATACGTTTGCGTCTCAAATCGTCTCGTCGGCCGCCGACTACCGGTACGCGCGCAGTCTGGGCGCGACCATCGACGTGCAATCCTGGGTGCTCCCGATCGATGTTGCGGATCGTTGCCGTTCCCTCGCCCATGCGCTGGGTCTCGAAGTCGCCGGGGTCGACTTGCGCCTACGAGCGAACGGCGATTGGCACTGCTTCGAAGTCAACCCGTCTCCGGCGTTCAGCTTCTATCAGAACGCCACCCGCCAGCCGATCGATCTTGCGATCGCGCAATTGCTCAGCTCCGGGCGATCCTTCGCGCATCGGAGCCCGTCATGAGAAGCATTCCAGAACAGCCGAGCGTACGTCTTCCCGTTCCATACTCGGGTAGAGCGTCACCCCGAGAAAGGTTGCATCGGCCTCCGGGCCGGTCGTGTCGACTCCGAGCAATCGCACGTTCGCGGCCTTCCCAAGCCGGCGCGTCCGTTCCTTGAGCGCTTCGTCGGCCTCCCCGATGCACCTGTCGTCGACGACGACAAGCCGCAGCACCTTTGCCGGGCCCGCCACAGGCGCGGGAGGGGCGAGACCGGCGTGCAGTTGGCGGGTCTCCGAGGATACGCGCATGCCCACGCGGCTTGCGGCCAGCTTCCACTGTTCGGAACGCCAGGTTGGACCGTTGAGGCTGCCGGCGGCCGGACGATTGAGAACACAGCATTTCAGCTCGGACAGCCAGAACGAAAGGAACGCCGCCATTTCTGCGGCAACGTAGGCTCGGTCCGAGGCCGCGATCGAAGGGAGCTCCGCATCCTGCACCCAGGGCAGTCTGGTGAGCACACCGCGAATGCGTCGAACCAACTCCCTACGACCGTCGATCACGGCGGTCCAGCTCGACACATCGGCCAAATGACAAGCCCATCCTGCGCTGGCGAGATCGTTGCACGTCAGCAAGCGGGCGTCGCTCGACGCCCACTCTTCAACCAGCCTTTGCGCCTCCGCGTCGAAACGGCTCGCTAAAATGACAAGCAAACCCGGATGTCGCGGTCAGTTGTCGTAGAGGGCGCTTTCGCCCACGGACGGTCGCTTGTCGGCGGAAATGAACGACTGGCCGACGCCGTCAGCCGAGGCGGCGAGCCCTTCCCGTCCGGTCAGGTCGATCTGAGGCTGCGCGTCCAACGCGCGGGTCTGCGATTCGAACGCCTTTTCAAGTTGCGCCACCTTCTCCAGCAGCCCTTCCTTATCCTTGCCGTCCTTCCCGCCTTCCTTTTCCTTGCCGTCCTTCCTGTCCTTCCCGTCCTTTCCTTCCTTAGCAAATTTCGTCGGGGCCGGGTTCTGCGCATACCAAACGCTATATGCTACGACCCCGACGCCGGTATTGACATAGGAAACGCCGCTCAACACCGAAAAAGTCTGCCCCCCTGAGGGAAATTGAAAGAACGATCCCTGATAGACCGTGAAAGGCGTAGACAGCACATTGTTAAAGCCGCTCTTGGAAATGAGGGTCGGACCGCTCATCAAGGTCAGCGCCTGCGAAGTCTCGTCAAAAAAGCCGACAACCGCATCGGAGAGAAGCGTTCCGGTGACGGTTCCATTCGACGCCTGCGTCAGGGTCATCGACCCGACAGTGCCACCCGTTGTAATATCCCATGCGCCGCTCGGAATAGGCATGACCGTTCTCCTTGCTTCAAATAACCAGACCTTAGACAGCCTGAACCACTTTTATTAGCTAGAGCCACCGTTTCCCTTTCAAACTACTCGCGTTCGCGCAAATTTTAGCTCGCGCGAATACTGGGACACCAAGAATCCTTGAAACCTAACCTTGGCGTTCCTGCTCCA
Source organism: uncultured Alphaproteobacteria bacterium (assembly GCA_963772555.1). Taxonomy (GTDB): domain Bacteria; phylum Pseudomonadota; class Alphaproteobacteria; order Rhizobiales; family Beijerinckiaceae; genus Roseiarcus. The sequence continues at coordinate 66,788 of CAVYXQ010000023.1, forward strand.
AAGGCTGACGGAGTGCAGCCATCCATAAATCGTTCGGATTTTGGGAGTAATGAAATCAATTCATTGCTCGGCAATCCCCTCATGGAAAGTGATACCGCTCAATGATGACGTTGTCAATGAGTGTAATGTCTTGTGTTACAGCAAAGTTGAAATGTCCCCTTTGAGCAACGTTGAGATGTCCCCTTTTGCGGAAGCTGGAGGGGGTCGTTTTGGACGGGGACGTTTTTGCGATGAGTGGAGCGGAGCGGGAGCGGCTTGACGTATTGCGGCGTGTGATGCGGGGAGAGCTGCGACAAGCCCGCGCTGCGGAGCTTTTGGGCGTCGGGGTTCGGCAGACGAAACGGCTGGTTCGCGGCTATCGTTGCGAGGGCGATGCGATCGTTGTCTCGCGCCGGCGTGGACGGGCTTCGAACAACCGGCTCGATGCGGGGAAGGTCGCCTCGATCGAAGCAGCGCTAATGGGACGCTACGCCGACTTCGGCGCGACGCTGGCCAGCGAGAAGCTTGGCGAGATCGAGGGCGTTCGGGTGTCGAAAGAGACGATCCGGCAAATTCAAATTCGGCTTGGACTGTGGCGACCCAAGCGGCGGCGCGCCAAGAAGGTCTTCCAGGTTCGCGAACGCCGGCCGCGGTTTGGCGAACTGATCCAGATCGACGGGAGCCCGCATGATTGGTTCGAGGGCCGCGGACCGCGCTGCACGCTGATCGTGTTCATCGACGACGCCACCGGCCGGCTGACGCGTCTGCAATTTGCGCCGGCGGAGACGACCAAGGCCTATCTGCAGGCGCTGGAGGCGCATGCGCTGACGCACGGCCTGCCGCTGGCCTTCTATTCGGACCGGCACGGGATTTTCCGCGTCAACGCCAAGGAGGCGCAAGGCGGCGACGGCTTCACCGAGTTCGGCCGCGTGGTCGAGCGGCTGCGCATCGAACTCATGCATGCCACGACCCCGCAAGCCAAGGGCCGGGTGGAGCGCGCCAACCAGACCTTGCAGGATCGGCTGATCAAGGAGATGCGCCTGGCCGGCGTGTCGTCCATCGACGAGGCGCAGGCGTTCGCCGAGGGGTTTGTCGAGCGCTGGAACAAAAGGTTCGCGGTCGCCCCGCGGCATGCCGAGGACGCCCATCGGCCCTGGTCTGGCTCCAACGCCGATCTCGCGGAAGCACTGGCGCGCCGGGAAGAACGCACGCTCTCCAAGGCGCTCACCTTCAGCGCCGGCGCAACCCGCTACGCCATCAAGACGCAAGGACCAGGAACGGCGCTGCGCGGAGCCAAGGTCACGCTTCTGCACATGCTCGACGGGAGCTTGCGCGTGCGCTTCAAAGACCGCGAGCTAGCCTTCACGCCATTTAAGACCCTGCCTGTCCCGCCCCCGCTCGAAGACGACAAGACCCTCGACGCCCGCCTCGACGCGGTCATCGCGCGAACCGCGCCGAACTCGACCGCAAGGTCCCGCAAGGGCGTGGATTACGGCTTGGCTCGCTACGGCGCTATGGGGAGCGCGCTTCGCCAAGCCGTAATCCACCCCCACTCAACCCACTCTCCGCTCCCAGAAAGGGGACATTTCTACTTTGCCACAGAAGGGGACATCTCTACTTTGCCTTGACATGAGTGTAATGTCTTGGTTCACCAAAGGAACGTCAAGTTGATTTCGTCAACATGTCCTTTGGGGCAGGAGCACAGCTTGCAGAGGTCATGACGTAAAAGGAGGCCGGCGGCGCGGCTCGCCGCAGTCGTCGACGCGCTATCGATCCTTCCCCCAAGTCCAAGCTCCATATGGGGCCCGACGCAATGAGCGATGCCGAGCTGATGTCGGCAAGATCGCCAACCAAACCTTACAGCGCGGCAAGGACGCGTTCGATGCAAGCTGCGACGCTGCGCCCGGCCGTATCGATCGTCAGGCGATCGCGATCCCATGGATGATAGTCCCGCTCGCTCACGGCCCGCCAATCGGGAAGATTAAGACCGGGGACTTCGCTTGCCCGGGTTTCGACGCGGCGCCGATGCTCGTCGATGTCGGTGCATAGGGTCTCGATTTCGAGGACTTGAGCGCCTGCTCGCAGGCCCGCGTCTCGCCAGGCGTTTCGAGTGAGCGGCCATGGATTTACCGAGTTGCCGACCACATCGTTGCCCAGACGCAGATTGTCCTCCGCCACTGAATAGGCCGCGCGATAGCCCGCATCGTCGAGCGATCCGGCGGCGACGCCTGAATCTCGGATCGCCTGTTCAATGGAGTTGATCCTCAACCAGACAGCGCCAATTCTCCGCGCAACGCCGCTGGCGATGGATGACTTCCCGCTTCCGGGAAGCCCGGAGAAGACGATGAGCCTGGGACGGCGCCCCGCGTGGCGGCTGGCGGAGAATCCCCTCGCGTCCTTCGCCATCACCCGAGAAACTCCCCGCACCTCAAGTCGTCGACGGCCATGAAGATCCGCTCAAAGTTGTTCCACCAGATCACCGTCGGGATGTTGGCGCCAGCCTGCAAGACCGGGATTGCGGTCTGCATCAGGGCAGACAGGTGATAATCGTCGTTGAGCGCGCGGCGGTCGTAGCCGCTGACTCCATGCGCGAGGAGCTCGGCGTAGTAGCCGTCCAGAAGCCGCTGCTCCATCAGGCGCCGCCGATCGGGATACCAGTGGACGGCCATCATATAGGCGAGATCTTCCGTCGCGAGGCCAAGGCGCCACGAGTCCCAGTCGAACAGGCGCAGGTCGTCGCCGCCGTCGCGGGGCAGGAAGCAATTCCAGACATGCGCATCGCCATGCACGATCGTCGAATTTCGACGCCCCTGGGTCAGCGCGAGCAGGCGAGGAGCGTAGTCGAGCAGCGATTCGTAGAATTCGCGTCGCTGCCTCGGCAGACGGTCGCCGAGGCGGTCTGAAAACTGCGCGATTCTTTCAGCGAAATGGCGGAGAAACCCCTCGACCGCGGCGCCGTCGCCCCAGCGGCCGATGGAAGCGCCGAGCCGCGGATCGTCCCACCAATGCGCGTGGAAGCGCGCCCAGGTCCGAATGATTTTTTCGCACTGCTCGCGCGTCGGCGGCAGCGGCCACGTCGTTGCGATCTGATGCGAGTCGGTCAGGTCTTCGAGGAAGAGACGCCAGTGCTTGGTGTCCTCGTTCCACTCCGCCTCGAAGCATCGCGGAACCAGCCCCGCCGGCGTCGCCCTCGCGATCTGCGTGTAGAACGCCACTTCCTGCCGCCCGCCGTTCCAACCGCCGGTCAGGCGTTCCGGGAGCCCGGTCTTGAAAATGAGCGAGGCCGGAGCGCCCGCCTCCGGGCGATCGCAGGTCAGACGGAGTTCGAACGATCTTCGACAGCACCGTAGCGCGCGCGCTCTCCACCGCGACTTCGCTCACGCGGGCGCTGGTCAACGCGCCGCAGCGGCGAAGCGCGCTCGTCAGGTTCTCGCTTTGCGCGGCTTCCGGAACAGGCTCTGTCATGCGTTCGGCTCAGGAAGCTGAAGAGAGGCGGATGACGCCATGCGTCTCGGCAATAATGTCGGCGTTAGTTATGGGGCGCGGGACCCTCGCGGCAAGCCGTCATTGCGACGACCCTCGAGTTGAGCGGGGAAAACACTCCATCGTCGGACGCCCGCCGGCTCGTGGATTCGTTCATCTTCTCGCAATGACGGCGCGCCAGCGTGCTGCCTTCGTCGGCTCGGGTCAACCGGCTGAAACCGACGACATCGGCGGCCGGGGACGACCGCGAGCTTCCTGGCTTCGATCCTCGCGCCCCTCGCCGAATGGACAACACTACCACAATGACGCGACTTGGAATTTCCGCCGATGCGGCCGAGAATGGCAGGCCTCTCATCCGGGATGCGCGCAATGAGCGAAGCGGAAACGATCATTCTCTCCGACCGGGTCAGCCTCGCCGTCGTCGACCGGATCGCCGAGGTCCGGCTCGACCGGCCGGACAAGCTGAACGCGCTCGATTCGCTCATGTTCGAGGCGCTGATCGAGGCCGGCGACCGGATTCGGCGCGCGCCCACGGTGCGCGCCGTCGTCCTGCACGGCGCCGGACGCGCCTTTTCGGCCGGGCTCGACACCAAGGTGTTCGCCGCGACCGCTGCCGGCAAGCGCGAGAGCGTCACCGCCGACCTCGTCAGGCGCACGCACGGGAGCGCCAATGCGGTGCAGCAGGCCGCGCTCGTCTGGCGCGGCCTTCCGGTTCCGGTGATCGCCGCGATCCACGGCGTCGCGTTCGGCGGGGCCTTCCAGATCGCGCTCGGCGCCGATATCCGCTATGTCGCGGCCGACGCGCGGCTCTCCATCCTCGAGATCAAATGGGGCCTGGTGCCGGATATGGGCGGGATTGCGCTGATGCGCTCGTTGGCGCGCGACGACATCGTCCGCGAGCTCGCCTTCACCGGCCGCGAGTTCACCGGCGCCGAGGCCGTGTCTTATGGCTTCGCCACCGCGGTCCACGCCGATCCGCTCGCCGCCGCCCGCGCGACCGGGCGCGAGATCGCCTCCCGCAGTCCGGACGCGGTCAGGGCGCTGAAGCGGCTCCTGAACGCGGCGGCTGATGCCGATGCGCCCGCGATCCTTCTCGCCGAATCGCGCGAACAGGTGGCGCTGATCGGTTCGCCGAACCAGATCGAGGCGATCCGCGCCGGCGTCGAGCGCCGTCCGGCGGAGTTCACCGACCCGGCCTGAGGGGGCGGGCGCGGCGCCTCGTTCCTCGCCTTCGATGCGTCCCCTGGGCTTTGCTATAAGCCGCCATGCGCCCGTCGCTTCTCGACCCGCTGTTCGCCCCGGCCGGCTCGCTGCCGGGGATCGGACCGAAGAACGCCAAGCTGTTCGACCGGCTGCTCGGCAAGTCGGACGGCGCGCGCGTCCTGGACGTCCTCTTCCACCTGCCCTACGCGACGCTCGACCGGCGGGCGCGGCCCAAGATCCGCGACGCCGTTCCCGACACGATCGTCACCATCGAGGGCAAGGTCACCGAGCATCACGAGCCGCCCAACGCCCGCTCGCGCGCGCCATTCAAGGTCCTGGTCGAGGACGACACCGGCGACGTCGAACTCGTCTTCTTTCTCGCCAACCACGCCTGGGTGCGTTCGCGCCTGCCGATCGGCGCGACGCGCTGGATTTCCGGCAAGCTCGAGCTCTGGGACGGGCGGCGCCAGATCGTCCATCCCGACCGGGTGATGGACAAGGACGAGTTCGCCCGCCTGCCCGCCGTCGAGCCCGTCTACGGCCTGACCGAGGGCCTCTTTCAGCGGACGGTCGCAAGGGCGGCGGAGGGCGCGCTGAAGCGGCTCCCTCGGCTGCCCGAATGGCTCGGCGAGGCGACGCTCGACCGGCTGAAGCTGCCGGGCTTCGCCGCTGCGCTCGCGGCGATGCACCGGCCGGGCGCGCCGGCCGACATCGACCCGGCCGGTCCGGCGGCGACCCGGCTCGCCTACGACGAACTGCTCGCCAACCAGCTGGCGCTGCTTCTCATGCGTTCGCGCATGCGGACGCTCGCCGGCCGCGCGCATTGGGCGAGCGGCGCGCTCGGCCGGCGGCTCGAGGCGGCGCTGCCATTCTCGCTGACCGAGGCGCAGCGGAAGGCGGTCGAGGACATCCGCGCCGATCTCCGGGCGGAGAAGCGGATGATCCGCCTCCTGCAGGGCGACGTCGGCTCGGGCAAGACGGTCGTCGCGCTCCTGGCGATGGCCGAGGTCGTCGAGGCCGGCCGCCAGACGGCGATGATGGCGCCGACGGAAGTGCTTGCGCGCCAGCACTATGAGCGCATCGCGCCCCTGGCCGAAAAAGCGGGCTTGCGCATCGCGCTGATGACCGGCCGCGACAAGGCCGCCGAGCGGCGCGAGACGCTGGCGGGGCTGGCTCAGCGGGAAATCGACATCGCCGTCGGCACGCACGCCCTCTTCCAGGAAAGCGTCGTCTTCGCCGACCTCGGGCTCGCCGTCGTCGACGAGCAGCACCGTTTCGGCGTCCGCCAGCGGCTGGCGCTCGCCGGCAAGGGCGAGGGCGTGGATCTCCTGGTGATGACGGCGACGCCGATCCCCCGCTCGCTGGTGCTCGCCTATTTCGGCGACATGGACGTCTCCGCCCTGCGCGAGAAGCCCCCCGGCCGCCAGCCGATCGACACCCGCGCGCTGCCGGTCGAACGGCTCGACGAGGTCGTCGCGGCCTTGTCGCGGGCGCTCGCTTCGGGCGCGCGGGCCTACTGGATCTGCCCGCTTGTCGAGGAGAGCGAGACGCTGGACGTCGCGGCCGCGGAGGACCGGGCGGCGTCTTTGCGCGCCATGTTCGGCGACGCCGTCGGCCTGGTGCACGGACGGTTGAGCGGCCCCGACAAGGACGCCGCGATGGAGCGGTTCCAGCGCGGCGAGACGAAGATCCTGGTGGCGACGACGGTCGTCGAGGTCGGCGTCGACGTGCCCGAGGCGACCATCATGATCGTCGAGCACGCCGAGCGGTTCGGTCTCGCCCAGTTGCATCAGCTGCGCGGCCGCGTCGGCCGCGGCGCCGGGCGCTCGAGCTGCCTGCTTCTCTATCGGGGGCCGCTCGGCGAGGCGGCGCTCACGCGCCTCGAGACTTCTGAGGGCGACCGACGACGGCTTCCGCATCGCTGAGGAAGACTTGCGGCTGCGCGGCGAGGGCGACGTGCTCGGGGCGCGCCAGGCGGGCGCGCCCGGCTTCCGCTTCGCCCGGCTCGAGGCCCATGGCGGCCTCCTGGCCGAGGCGCGCGAGGAGGCAGCGGCGGCGCTCGCGCGCAGCGACAGGCTCAAAGGCGAGGAGAACCGCGGCCTCAGGCTTCTCATCTATTTGTTCGAGCGCGACGAAGCGGCCAAACTGATCGAAGCGGGGTAAGCTTCAAGCGCGATGAGGGCGATTCGTTCGCGCACATGAAGTTGATTTGCGCCCGTGCAGGTGAAGACCTGAAGACTCGCGGCCGTTCTCTTCTCGAAAACCAAACGTCAGTTTCTCCGTCTTTCGGGAGGTGGCGCCGTCCTTGATTAGGTTATGCAATGGCGAGTGCAAAACGGATCGGCAGCATCGACTTTTGGCGCGGCAGCGTCCTGATCGCCATCCTTGTCGATCATATTCCGGGCAACCTGCTCGAATCCCTGACACCGAGGAACTTCGGTCTGTCCGACAGCGCGGAGGCTTTCGTCTTCCTCTCGGGTCTTTCGGTCGGCCTGATCTATCTGCCGCGAGCCCGCAAGCAGGGGCTCATGGCGGTGGCGCGCGGATGCCTTCAGCGGGCGCTGAAGCTCTACAGCACGCATGTCGCGCTGACGTTGGCCGCCGTTGCCATTTTCGCCGCCGCCTGGTGGATGAGCGGGGTCGACGAGCTGATCGCGGCGCATGGCCGCTCGCTTCTGCTCAATTCGCCGGTCAGCGGGCTCGCCGGGATCGCGGCGCTCAGCCACCAGCTCGGCTACTTCAACATTCTACCGTTGTACATAGTGTTGATGCTGTGGGCGCCGGCGGCGCTGGCGATGACGCTGCGGGGGCCGCTCCTTGCGCTCACGACATCGGTGTCGATCTATGGCGGAGCGCGGGTGCTCGACTGGCGCCTGCCGAGCTGGCCCGAGCCCGGCGGCTGGTTCTTCAATCCCTTCGCTTGGCAACTCATCTTCACGCTGGGGCTCGTCTGCGCGATCCTCTGGCGCAGCGGTCCGCCGCGGGCGACACCCGGCCGTGTCTCGCTTGCCCTTGCGACGCTCGCCGTTGCGGCGCTCGTCGTGACAAGCGTCGCCGGATTCGCCCCCGGGTTCCGCGATGCGGCAACCTTGCATCTGGACGTCGCCAAGCAGGATCTCGGCCTCGCGCGACTCGCCCACTTCCTGGCCCTTGCCTACCTCGTCGCCATTGCGCCCGGCTTGTCGCGAATTGTCGATGGAGTGTCCGGGCGCGCCATTCAAAGTCTCGGGCGCAACAGTTTGGCGGTCTTCGCGGCCGGTTCGCTTTTGAGCGCGATCGGTCAGGCGGGGCTGGGGGCGGCGTCGCCTCAGCTCTCGCCGGAACTTGAGCATCTGGCCGGTTTGGCGTACACATTGGCGGGTATCGCCCTTCTGTTTGCCCTTGCCCGCTGGATCGAGTGCAAAAAGCCGCCTTCCCTGCCCGACCCCGCCGTTCTCCGAGCGGCCGCCTAGCGGGCCTGATCCGGTTCGCCGGCCTCGGATTGTTGCTGGCTGCGGCCGCGCCGGTCAGCGCCGAGGAGGCAGCCAGCCCCTGCCCGGGCTCCGCGCTCGACGCCAACGGAGCGTCGCTCGCCATCCCCCAGCGCGGCGCCGGGCGGCCCCTGGACATTCTGGCGATCGGCTCTTCCTCGACGGAAGGCGTTGGCGCGAGCGCCCCTTCGCGAGCCTATCCGGCCCAGCTCGCCGATGAGCTCACGCGCGAGGACGGCGTTCCGGCGGAGGTGAAGAACGCCGGCGTAGGCGGCGAGCTCGCGGCGAAGACCCTGCAGCGCCTTCTCAGCGCCTTGCAGTCCGGTTGGCCGCGCCTCGTCATCTGGCAGGTGGGCACCAACGACGCGATCGTCGGCGTCGACGAAGCCCTGTTCCGGGCCACGGTCGAGAAGGGCGTGGCGGCGGCGCGCCAAGCGGGGGTGCCTCTTCTGCTCGTGGACCCGCAGTATACGCCAAAAAGCCCTGACCCGGCGCGTTATGAGCGCTTCGTCGCGATCGTCGACGGGATCGGCGCCCGCGACCATGTTCCGGTATTGTCGCGGTTCGCCATGATGAAGCGCTGGGGCTTGAAAAGCGTGCTTCCGCTCCTTTCCGTCGACGGCCTGCACATGAACGACCGCGGCTATCGGTGCGTCGCCCACGCGCTCGCCGCCGCGATCGAAGGCGCGCTCGGCACGAGACTTTAGCCGCCGAGGGGACGATGCGGCGGCGAAGCTTTGGCCAGAACAGGACTGTATCGGCGGTCGGCTTCGGCTGCATGAGCTTCGGCGGCTTTTACGGACCCGCGACCGAGGACGAGACGATGCGCGCGCTCTCCGCTGCGCTGGATCTCGGCGTCGATTTCTGGGACACCGCCAATGTCTATGGCGAGGGCGCAAGCGAGACGCTGATCGGCAAGTTCCTCGCCGAAGACCGGAGCCGCCGGGCCCGCGTCACGCTGGCGACCAAATTCGGGATTCGTCGCCGCGCCGACGGAACGCGCGTCTTCGACAACAGCCCCGGCCATTTGCGGGAAAAGCCTGGAAGGGTCGCTCAAGCGGCTCGGCGTCGATCACATCGATCTCTACTACGTCCATCGCCTCGATCGGAGCATCCCCATCGAGGATACCGTCGGCGAACTCGCCCGCCATGTCGAAGCCGGAACCATCGGCGCGGTCGGCCTTTCCGAGATCGCCCCCGACACGCTGAGGCGGGCTCGGGGGGTGCATCCGATCGCCGCCGTTCAGTCGGAATATTCGCTCTGGACACGAAACCCGGAGCTCGGGCTCATCCAGGCGTGCGCCGAAACGGGCGCGCTTCTCGTCGCCTTTTCGCCGCTCGGCCGCGGCTATTTCACCGGGTCGTTGCAAGACGTCGAGACGTTCGGCGACAAGGATTTCCGCCGCGCCAACCCGCGCTTTCAGGGGCTCGACTGGCGCCGCAACCGCGATCGCCTGCCGCCGTTTCTGGCGCTCGCCGAAGGATGGGGAGCAAAGCCCGCGACCCTCGCAATCGCCTGGACGCTCGCCAGGGTGCCTCACGTCGTGCCTATCCCGGGCACGCGCGCGGCAAATCACCTCGCCGAATGCGCCAAGGCGGCGGATTTCGATCTCAGCGCGACGCAGATCGCCGAAATCGAGCGCGTTCTGCCGGTCGGCTTCGCCGCCGGCGAGCGATATTCCGACCAGCAGTGGGTCGGAATCCACAAATATTGAGCCGGCCCGCCGGCCGGGAACGAGGGCGCCTACCGCTGGGCGAAGGGCGTCTGCTCGGACGAGGGCCGGAACAGCGAGCGGATTCCGTCGAGCAGACTTCGGCCGGGCGAGCCCTCGACGAGGGTCGTAAGATAGGACTTCGCCCACCTTTTGATGTCGTGCTTCAGGAGATGCGCCAGCATCGGCGCGTGCCGCTCACGCCGTTCCTCCAGCGGCATCTCCAGCGCCCGCTTCAGCGCGGCGGCCATGGCGTCGGTCTCGTGCGGGTTGATGATCAGCGCGCGATCGAGCTCTTTCGCCGAGCCGGCGAATTGCGACAGCAGGAGAACCCCGGGATCTTCGGGATCCTGCGCCGCCAGGAATTCCTTGGCGACCAGATTCATTCCGTCGCGCAGCGGCGTCACCATCGCGACGTCGGCAGCGCGATAGATGCCGGCGAGGACGGTGCGGGTGTAGGACCGGTTGACATAGCGGATCGGGGTCCATGCGGCATCGCCGAACCGGCCGTTGACCTTGCCGATGAGGCCGGTGACTTCGGCCTCGATGTCGTTGTATTGCCGGATGTCGGAACGGCTTTTCGGCGTCAGCTGCAGCAGCGTCGCCCTGCCGTGCCAATCGGGATTGGTTTCCAGGAACCGCTCGAAGCCTTTGATCCTTTCGGGAATGCCCTTCGAATAGTCCAGCCTGTCGACCCCAAGCACGAGGCGGCTGCCGCCGAGGCTTTCGCGGACGAGGGCGACCATCGCCGAGCGCCCCGCGTTGCGCGCGAGCCGCATGTAGGCCTTGGTCTCGATGCTGACCGGAAAGGCGCCGAGCCGGACATACCGCCCGTCGATCTCGTAGCCGCCACGCGTCTGCGCGGCGCCCTGGCGGGTCAGGTACTGGGCGAAATTGTCGCGATCGTTTTCCGTCTGAAACCCGACGAGATCGCAATAGGTCAGCCCGCCGAGGATCTCCCGGTGGTGGGGCAAGGTCTGCAGAATGTCGGCGGGAGCGCACGGCGTGTGGAGGAAGAAGCCGATCCGGTTGCGATGGCCGCGCGAGCGCAGCTCTTTCGCCAGCAGCATCAAGTGGTAGTCGTGGATCCAGATGACGTCGTCTTCGTTGATGAGAGCGCTGAGCCGGTCGGCGAAGAGGCTGTTGACCCGCACGTAGCCGCTGGCGTCCGCCCGCGTGTACTCCTGCAGGTCGACCCGATAGTGGAGGATCGGCCAGAGCACGCTGTTGGCGAGGCCGTTGTAGTACTCCTGGACGTCATTCGTCGAAAGATCGATCAGGACGTAGGTGACCTTGTTGACTTCGACGGTGCGCGCTTCGCCGGCCGGCTCGTCGGTCACGTTGCCGCTCCAGCCGAACCAGAGCCCGTCGCGATTCTTGAGCGCCGCCTTCACCGCCACCGCCATGCCGCCGGCGAGCGGCGTACGCGGCGAATCGGGCACCGCGACCCGGTTGGAAACTATGATGAGCCGCGCGCCCATGCGTCCTCCCAACTCGACGAGAGTCTCGCCGCCGTGTTGATGATGCCCGCCATGGAATACGTTTGCGGCAGATTGCCCCACAGCTCCCCGGTCTCCGGATGAATGTCCTCCGACAGCAAGCCGTAGGCGTTGCGGCTGGCCAGAATCGATTCGAACATATCGCGCGCCTCGGCCGTGCGGCCGATCTGATGCAGCGCGTCCATGTACCAGAAGTTGCAGGCGAGGAACGCCGTCTCGGGCTCGCCGAAATCGTCGGGCGCAACATAGCGCATGATCCGCCCCTTGCGCATCAGGTTGCGTCCGATCGCCTCGCATGTCGCGACGAAGCGCGGATCGCTCGACGGCAAAAGGCCGAGTTCGGAGACGAGGAGCACGCTGGCGTCGAGCGCCGGCTCGCCAAACGCGCCCGTCAGCGCGCCCTGCTTCTCGTCCCAGGCCTCGATCAAGATGCGCTCGCGGATCGTATCAGCGTGCGTGCGCCAGTACTTCGCCCGGTCGGCGATGCCGAAGCGACGCGCAATCCGGCCGAGACGATCGCAGGCGGCCCAGCAGAGCGTCGCTGAATAGGTATGGGCGCGGGCGAAGCCGCGATACTCCCAAAGTCCCGAGTCGGGTTCGAACGCGACCGTCCGCGCCCGCTCGCCGAGCGTCTCCAACAGACGGAAAAGCGATTCGTCTCCCATCTTCGGCAAGCGTTCATCGACGAACATCTGCGTTGCGGCCAATACGACGCTTCCGTAAACGTCGTTCTGCCTCTGCTGCGCCGCCTGGTTGCCGACGCGAACCGGCCCATGGCCGAGGAAACCCTTGAGGTCAGGCGCGATCGTCTCGTCGAGCGAGGAGAACGGCACAATGCCGTGCACCGGCTGGATCTTCTGCGGATCGGTGGCGATGGTGGTGATGTAGAGGATGTAGGACTCCATGGTCTGCGTCGCGCCGAGCCGGTTCAGCGCATCGACGACGAAATAGGCGTCCCGAAGCCAGCAGTAGCGGTAATCCCAGTTTCGCGACGAGCTCGGCGCTTCCGGTATGGAGGTCGTGTGGGCGGCGACGATCGCGCCGGTTTCCATGAAGCTGGTCAGCTTGAGCGTGATCGCCGAGCGGATCACCGCGGACTGCCATTCGAACGGCGCCGCGAGGTTGCGTGTCCATCCAAGCCAATAATCGCGCGTCCGATCGAGAAACTCGCGGCTCGTGGTTTCGATCGCGCTGAGGAAGGGTTCGTCCTGCCCAAAGATCAGGGTGACCGGACGGGTCAAGGGGAAGGTGATCTCGCTGACGATATACGAGAGCGGGGCGTCGGTCGTCAGCCGCAGCACTTGCGCGCCGCCGACGTAGCGGATGTGATTGGAGCCGCTGACGACGTTCGTCGTCGGCCTCCCGTAATTGTGGGTCGCCCGGACGCGGATGGCGATCCGCGGCAACCCGGCGACCGGCTCGATCCGCCGCATGATCTGCGGCGGCCGATAGCTGCGCTCGAACAGCTCGAATCGCGGGGCGAAATCGGTCACGCGGGCCTTGGCCCCCTCGGCGTTGGTCAGGACAGTCTCGACGATCGCCGTATTGCGGAGATAACGCGACTCGCTCTCGCTCTGTCCGGCGAGAACGACGTCGCAAAAGCCCTTTTCCTCATCCCCGGCCAGAAGCCGCGAAAAAACCGGATCGGAATCAAAATAGGGAAAGCACCACCACACGATCCGCGCATCGCGATCGATGAGCGCTGCGGCGCAGCTGTTGCCGATCAACGCCAAGTCGAGATTCTGCCTGCGAGTCTGGTATTCCGCCTTCATGCTGTCGCGTTCCCTTCTGCGAAGGCGGCGAGCCAGTCGCGCACCTCCTCGGGATCCACGAACGCGCCGATTGCGCCGGGGCGCCGCCCACCGACCGAATAAGCGAAGCCTCCGCGCGCCGACACCACCGCAAAACCCGCTTCGTCCGTGATGTCGTCGCCGACGAAAATCGGCGTGCGGCCTAGGAACGGCGGCGCGGCGAGAAACGCGTCGATCGCGCGGCCCTTATCGGGGCCCGGCGCCTTCACCTCGATGGCGCAATGGGCGTCCAGGACTTCGAGCGGGATCCGCGGCTCAGCCTGGACCAGGCGCATGACGGCCTCGCGCAGCGGCGTTTCATCGTCGGCTGCGAGCCGGTAATGGACGGTGAAACTGAAGCGTTTGTTTTCGGCGAACACGCCCGGAAAACCTGAAACCGCCTGCAAAAGCGCCAGCCATAGGGAATCGGGCAGCGCCTTCGCCGCGGAGACCGGCGAGGCGAGCGGATGAAAGCGCATTTCCGCGCCGTGGACCCCGCTGGCGCGAAGGCGCAGGGGCTCGAACAGGCGATCGAGCTGCTCGATGGGCCTGCCGCTGATGAGAGCGAGCGCCCCCTCGAGCTTGCGGTTCGTCTTCGCCAGAGTCTCGGATAGTCCGGCAGGCGTCACCACATCGCCCGGCCGTTCGGCAAGGTCGAGCAGAGTGCCGTCGACGTCGAGGAAAAGCGACATGGGCGCGTGGCCAAAGGACGCGGCCCGAACGTCCGCCTGCGGCGCAGTCAAAATCGAAGAGCTCACACCGCCGCTCCCCGCGCCGCCAAGCCAAAGCTTCCTTTCGTTCGAGACGGTGGCGAAATTTTGCTGCCCTCGACCATTCCAGGCGGTCCCCAACCCCTCCAGCAAGTCATCCAGATGGCCCTGGCCCGTTTTTGGAAATGAAGCTCAGCCGAAATTTGTTCCCGCAGACATCGGCGAGCCGCTTCGGATTCGCCGGAGAGACGTTGGCCACAGAGCCGGCGCGCCGCCGCATCGACAATTCGTTTCAATGAAAGAAACATGAACAGCAAATCTCGAGCCGGAAAAGCTTCAGGTCCGTCCTTGCGCAATCAATTTCGCGATCCGCAACAGCGCCAGCGCATAGCCCTGAACGCCGCAGCCGACGATCACGCCCGAGGCGACGCCGGACACGTAGGAATGATGGCGGAAGGGCTCGCGCCGGTGCACGTTGGAGATATGGACCTCGATGATCGGCCCCGCGAAAGTCGCGAGCGCATCGAGGATGGCGACCGAGGTATGGGTGAAGGCCGCGGGATTGATGACGATGCCGGCGGCGCGATTGCGCGCGCCATGGATCCAGTCGATGATCTCGTATTCGCGATTGCTCTGACGGAATTCGATTTCAAGGCCGAGCTCGCCGCCAACGCGCCGGCACTCGGCCTCTACGTCGGCGAGCGTCTCGCGGCCGTAGATTTCTGGCTGGCGCTTGCCGAGCAGATTGAGATTGGGACCGTTGAGGATGGTGACGATCGGGTTCACGTTGCGCCGCCCTGTTAGACACTCGTCGGATCGACCGCCGGCTCTCATTCTCCGCCCTGCGCGGAGTTCCTTCGGACACGGACGGGCGCCAAGGACGCTGCCCGGTTGATTGACGGACCGATGATCGCCTAGATCCCTCGACCTTTACAGCAGGGTTCGGCCGCCGTCACATCGGACTGAGCGCACGACGGCGCGCCTCTGGAATGTTGCGGGGGTTCACACCCGGTTCACCCGACGGGGCGTACCGTCGTCGACGGTCTAAGAAAAGCCGGAGGAAGTTAGATGTTTGCGCGTCTCAAGGGCGGCGTCATCGCCGCCATCATCGGCGCCGCTATGATGCTGGTTGCCTCGTCAAGCCCGTCGTCCGCCTTCACGCTTTCGTCGCCATCGTTGTCCGAGCCGGTGATTACGGCCGACATCCAGGATGCCTATTGGCATGCGGGATGGGGCTGGCATGGGGGCTGGCATCGGGGTTGGGGCTGGCATCGGGGATGGGGCTGGCATCGGCCCTGGGGCTGGCATCCCTGGTATCGGCCATATTACGCCCGCCCCTACTGGCATCCGTGGCGGCGCTGCTGGTGGACCTGGCACGGCCGCGTCTGCCGCTGGTATTGAGCCGGTCTAAAGGAAGCGCGGCGTCGGGAAGGACCCGGCGCCGTCCAGCCCTCAGCCCTCCATTTTCGCCATGAGCGCGTCTGAGATTTCGAAGTTGGCGGTGACGTTCTGAACGTCGTCGTTGTCTTCTAGCCATCCGATCAGGCGCAGGATCTTTTCGCCGGCCTCGTCGTCGACGGCGACGGCGTTTTGCGGTCGCCAGACGAGCGAGGCCCTGCGCGGCTCGCCGAACCGGGCCTCCAGCGCCTTCTGCGCCTCGGCCAGCGCCTCGACCGAGGTGATCACTTCGTGCTCCTCGGGGCCGGAGACGACATCGTCGGCGCCGGCCTCGATCGCCGCCTCGAGCATCGCCTCGTCGTCGGCGACCTTGCGGTCGTACACGATGAGGCCGACACGATCGAACATGAAGGAGACGGAGCCCGTCTCAGCCAGCGATCCGCCGGCTTTGGCGAAATAGGAGCGGACTTCGCCGGCTGTCCGGTTGCGGTTGTCGGTCAGCGCCTCGACAATGACGGCGACGCCCCCCGGCGCGTAGCCCTCGTAGCGAACCTCGGCGTAATTCTCGCTCTCCGCGCCGGCCGCCTTGCGGATCGCCCGCTCGATATTGTCCTTGGGCATGTTCTCGGCGCGGGCGGCCAGCACCGCGGCGCGCAGGCGCGCGTTCATCGTCGGGTCGGGAAGGCCAAGCTTCGCCGCGACGGTGATTTCGCGCGCCAGTTTGGAGAAGAGCTTGGAGCGGATCGCGTCCTGCTTGCCCTTCTTGTGCATGATATTCTTGAACTGGCTATGACCGGCCATACATCGCCTCGCGGGCGCACGGGATTCGCGCGTTGGGGAAGAGAAATCGGCCCCCTATACGCTCGGCTCCGCTGATAGGGAAGACGTTCGAATGGTCCCCCGCGCAGCCCCCGCCGCCGCTTCCGGGACGGTCGCCGTCGCCCCCGGCGTCGCCTATTACCCCGGCTTTCTCGACCGGGCGGAGCAGGAGGCGCTGCGCGACGATATCGGCGCGATTCTTGCCGCGGCGCCGCTCTTCCGCCCCCGCATGCCGCGGACCGGCAACGCCTTTTCGGTGCGGATGAGCAATTGCGGCCCGCTCGGGTGGGTGTCCGACGAGAGCGGCTACCGCTACCAGCCGACCCATCCCGAGACCGGCCGGCCTTGGCCGCCGATGCCGCCGATGCTCATCGACATCTGGACGCGGCTTAATCCCGGCGCCCCCCTGCCGGAGGCCTGCCTCATCAACTTCTACGACGCCCGCGCCAAGATGGGCCTGCACCAGGACCGGGACGAGAAGGCGCTGTCGGTTGCGGTCGTTTCGCTTTCGCTCGGCGACGCCGCTCGCTTCCGCCTCGGGGGGCCGAACCGAGGCGACCCGACCCGCTCCCTCAGCCTCCAGTCCGGGGACGCGCTCGTCTTCGGCGGGCCGGCGCGGCTCGTCTTCCACGGGATCGACCGCATTGCGCCCGGCTCGTCAACTCTGCTTCCCGGCGGCGGACGCTTCAACCTGACCCTGCGCCGCGTCGCTCCGGCGACGGCCTGAATCTAGACTAGTGTCCGTCCATAAACGCTAAGTTTTTGAAATTATTTGTTGAATCGCTGTCCTTACGAATGCAAGGCCCGGCGGTTTCGGCTAAGCTTTCGGATCAAGCCACTGATTCGGAAGGCGAAACCGCCACCGCCGGAGCCCGACAATGCGTCAGGAACGCACCGTCCAGGCCAGCATATTCGATCTCTTCGCCGACCACGAGATCGGCCAGGAACTGAAGGCGATGTCGCAGTGGCTGGACGAGCATCGCGAGCTCATCGGGCTGGCGGCGGAGGATCTGCGCCGACACGGCGTTAAGGAGACCGGGCGAGAAGGCCTTCCGGCCGAGTCGGTCTTGCGCTGCGCGCTTCTCAAGCAGCATCGCCAGCTGAGCTATGAGGAGCTGGCGTTTCATCTTGAAGACTCGGCCTCGTTTCGCGCCTTCGCGCGGCTGCCGCTGTCGTGGACGCCGAAGAAGTCGGTGCTGCACAGGACCATCAGCGCCATCCGGGCCCAGACATGGGAGGCGATCAATCGCGTCCTGCTGGCCAGCGCGCGTCAGGAGAAAGTCGAGACCGGCAAGGTCGTGCGGCTGGACAGCACGGTCGCCGCCGCGCTCATGCATGAGCCGAGCGACAGCAGTCTTCTCTGGGATGCGGCCCGCGTGATGGTGCGGCTGTTGAAGGCGGCCGAGGCCTTGGTCGGCGGTCTCGAGTGGCGCAATCATCGGCGCGCGGCGAAGAAGCGAGCGCGCGCGATCGAATATGGCCGCGACCGACTGAAACGGGTCCAGCATTATCGTGAGCTGATCAAGCTGACCCGGGCGACCCTGGCCTATGTTGATCAGGCCGCAACGCAGGTATGGCAGGCGCCGGACCCGATCGCCGTCACGCTGTGGCAGGCCGAGCTCCGTCACTATCGTCTGCTGATCGAGCGGATCATCGCCCAGGCCGAGCGTCGCGTTCTTAATGGCGAGGCGGTTCCCGCCAACGAGAAGATCGTCAGCCTGTTCGAGCCGCACGCCGACATCATCGTCAAAGGCGGCCGCAAGGTTCAGTACGGCCACAAGCTCAACCTGACCACCGGCCGGAGCGGCTTGATCCTCGACCTGGTGATCGAGACCGGCAATCCGGCGGACAGCGAACGGTTGTTGCCCATGCTGAAGCGCCATATCGCCTTCTACGGCGAGTCGCCCCGACAGGCCGCCGCCGACGGCGGTTTCGCCAGCCGTGACAATCTCGCCCAGGCGAAGGCCCTTGGCGTCCACGACATGGCCTTCCACAAGAAGGCCGGCCTGCGCATCAAGGACATGGTCAAGAGCAACTGGGTCTACCGCAAGCTGCGCAACTTCCGAGCCGGCATCGAATCCGACATCTCGTGTTTGAAGCGCGCCTATGGTCTGGCGCGCTGCGTCTGGCGCGGGCTCGACCACTTCAAGGCCTACGTCTGGTCCTCGGTCGTCGCCTACAACCTCGCCCTCTTTGCCCGGCTCAAGCCGACCTGATTTCTCGTCTTCGGCCGAAGGCGCGCAAGCCTGGTTGAGCCCGAGTCGGCCTCTCATTCTGAATTCCTGAACTTGGCGGCCGGATCAGCCCACGCAGCAGCCACAGCAAACGAAATGGCTCCCAAACGGCCCAGTTCATCGCCAACGCGATTGATTCCAGCCGAAAAATCATGCGTTTATGGACGGACACTAGCTAGTGTCCGTCCATAAACGCTAAGTTTTTGAAATTATTTGTTGAATCGCTGTCCTTACGAATGCAAGGCCCGGCGGTTTCGGCTAAGCTTTCGGATCAAGCCACTGATTCGGAAGGCGAAACCGCCACCGCCGGAGCCCGACAATGCGTCAGGAACGCACCGTCCAGGCCAGCATATTCGATCTCTTCGCCGACCACGAGATCGGCCAGGAACTGAAGGCGATGTCGCAGTGGCTGGACGAGCATCGCGAGCTCATCGGGCTGGCGGCGGAGGATCTGCGCCGACACGGCGTTAAGGAGACCGGGCGAGAAGGCCTTCCGGCCGAGTCGGTCTTGCGCTGCGCGCTTCTCAAGCAGCATCGCCAGCTGAGCTATGAGGAGCTGGCGTTTCATCTTGAAGACTCGGCCTCGTTTCGCGCCTTCGCGCGGCTGCCGCTGTCGTGGACGCCGAAGAAGTCGGTGCTGCACAGGACCATCAGCGCCATCCGGGCCCAGACATGGGAGGCGATCAATCGCGTCCTGCTGGCCAGCGCGCGTCAGGAGAAAGTCGAGACCGGCAAGGTCGTGCGGCTGGACAGCACGGTCGCCGCCGCGCTCATGCATGAGCCGAGCGACAGCAGTCTTCTCTGGGATGCGGCCCGCGTGATGGTGCGGCTGTTGAAGGCGGCCGAGGCCTTGGTCGGCGGTCTCGAGTGGCGCAATCATCGGCGCGCGGCGAAGAAGCGAGCGCGCGCGATCGAATATGGCCGCGACCGACTGAAACGGGTCCAGCATTATCGTGAGCTGATCAAGCTGACCCGGGCGACCCTGGCCTATGTTGATCAGGCCGCAACGCAGGTATGGCAGGCGCCGGACCCGATCGCCGTCACGCTGTGGCAGGCCGAGCTCCGTCACTATCGTCTGCTGATCGAGCGGATCATCGCCCAGGCCGAGCGTCGCGTTCTTAATGGCGAGGCGGTTCCCGCCAACGAGAAGATCGTCAGCCTGTTCGAGCCGCACGCCGACATCATCGTCAAAGGCGGCCGCAAGGTTCAGTACGGCCACAAGCTCAACCTGACCACCGGCCGGAGCGGCTTGATCCTCGACCTGGTGATCGAGACCGGCAATCCGGCGGACAGCGAACGGTTGTTGCCCATGCTGAAGCGCCATATCGCCTTCTACGGCGAGTCGCCCCGACAGGCCGCCGCCGACGGCGGTTTCGCCAGCCGTGACAATCTCGCCCAGGCGAAGGCCCTTGGCGTCCACGACATGGCCTTCCACAAGAAGGCCGGCCTGCGCATCAAGGACATGGTCAAGAGCAACTGGGTCTACCGCAAGCTGCGCAACTTCCGAGCCGGCATCGAATCCGACATCTCGTGTTTGAAGCGCGCCTATGGTCTGGCGCGCTGCGTCTGGCGCGGGCTCGACCACTTCAAGGCCTACGTCTGGTCCTCGGTCGTCGCCTACAACCTCGCCCTCTTTGCCCGGCTCAAGCCGACCTGATTTCTCGTCTTCGGCCGAAGGCGCGCAAGCCTGGTTGAGCCCGAGTCGGCCTCTCATTCTGAATTCCTGAACTTGGCGGCCGGATCAGCCCACGCAGCAGCCACAGCAAACGAAATGGCTCCCAAACGGCCCAGTTCATCGCCAACGCGATTGATTCCAGCCGAAAAATCATGCGTTTATGGACGGACACTAGCTAGTGGATAAGGCCGAGGATGTCCTTGACGGCGTCCATGGTCGGCCGCGCCAGCCTGCGCGCCCTCTCGGCCCCGTCCGCCAGCACCGAATCGACAAAGCCGTCATCGGCCGAGAGCCGCAGCATTTCCGACCGGATCGGCGCGAGCTTTTCGATCATGAGGTCGGCGAGTGCGGTCTTGAAGGCGGAAAACTGGCCGCCGGCGAAACGCTTGAGGACGTCCGTCTTGGTCTCGTCGGCGAGCGCGGCGAAAATGCCGACGAGGTTGTCTGCCTCGGGCCGGCCCACAAGGCCCTCGACCTCGCTCGGCAGCGGTCCCGGATCGGTCTTCGCCCGGCGGATCTTGAGCGCGATCGCGTCGGCGTCGTCCGTCAGCGCGATATGGGCGAATTCGGACGGATCGGACTTCGACATTTTCTTCGTGCCGTCGCGCAGACTCATCACCCGTGTCGCCGGACCCTGGATCAGCGGCTCGGGCAGCGGGAAGAAGGCGTCGCCATAACCGTGGGCGGCGATGGATTCGGCGAAGTCGTTGTTGAACTTTTGCGCAATGTCGCGGGTGAGCTCGAGATGCTGCTTCTGGTCGTCGCCGACCGGCACATGGGTCGCCCGGTAGACGAGGATGTCGGCGGCCATCAGCACGGGATAGTTATAGAGGCCGATCGACGCGTTCTCGCGATCCTTGCCGGCCTTCTCCTTGAACTGGGTCATGCGGTTGAGCCAGCCGAGGCGTGCGACGCAATCGAAGATCCAGGTGAGTTCGGCGTGCTCGGCGACCCGGCTCTGGTTGAAGACGATGTTGGCCTTCGGATCGATGCCGCAGGCGAGGAACGCCGCGGTCACCTCGCGCGTCGTCCGGGCGAGTTGCTTCGGCTCGTGCGGCAGCGTCATCGCATGCAGGTCGACCACGCAATAGAGACACGGATGCGTCGCCTGCATCGCCACGAAGCGTTTGAGGGCGCCGAGGTAATTGCCCAGATGCAGATTGCCGGTCGGCTGCACGCCTGAGAACACGCGTTCCGGGAAAGTCGCCATGATTGTCCGATGGAAACTGGAGGTGGCGCCTTATGGCAACGCCGGGTCGGCCGCGCAAGGGCCGGCTCCCGCCAGCGGCGGAGGCTTCGGGTCAGCACGCGCGACCCGAGGCGCCTCTGCCGACGATCCTGAGGCGATCGTCCCGAACCCGGTCACGCCTCGTCCTCGCCGACCGCGAGATCGACCATGATCTCCGCCGCGAGCTGCTCGAGAGCCTTGCGCAAATCGCCGAGCGCGAGCCCGTCGGGGACCCGGAGACGCGCGGTCGCGCGGAACATCTCGAGGCCGGAGAACGGCGCGCTTTCGAGGCCGCTGGAGAACTCCTCGATATTGACGCCGAGGTTGCTGAGCGCCTGCGTCACGTCGCGCACGATGCCGGGCCGCTCGTTGCCCAAGATGTCGAGCCTGATCAGGCGATCCCGCCTTTCGGGTTCTTCCCGAGCTCCGCGCTCGATCCTCACCCGCAAGCCGGCCGACTCGAGGCGCCGCAAGGACGTTTCGAGCTCGAGCAGTCCGGCCTCGGGAACGTTCACCAGCAGAATGCCGGCGAACTTGCCGGCCAGCTGGGCCGACCGGCTTTCGAGCCAGGTTCCGCCGCAGGCGGCGATGGTCTCGGAGATCGCGCCGACGAGCCCAGGCCGATCGTCGCCGACGAACGTCAGAACGAGCGGGACCATGAAAGCCTCCTCGAGAAGCGCGCGCCAGCGCAACCATTCATCGGGCCGTGATGGGTGTGGTTAGCAGTCGCTCGTCACGGGCGCCACATCTCAGGCGCGCTTCCCTCCAAGTTCCATCTGTTCGGCCCTTCGCCGCTCGCGGCAGTCCCACAGTCGAAACGGCATGCGTTCCCCGCGAGGACCGTCGCTATGGGCTCCGATCTGCGGCGCAGTGGGCCACAAGAATCGCCGCTCGCGCAAGTCCTTACGGGCAAGTCCTTACGGGCAAGTGTCCCAGAAGCCGGCGCGCTGCGACGGGTCGCTGTAGTACCAGCACAGGCCCGGCTGCGGCGGCGGGGGCGCCCAGGCGACCGCCGTGCCGGCGGCGATGAAGCCGATGGCCGCGCCGGCCGCAATCGCGCCGCCAGGCGCCCAGCGGTAGTTGCGTCCGGCCCAGGCGCCGCGATAGACGCCGCCGTGATAGCCGACGTTGCGGTTGACGTTGGCGTTGCGATTGACGTTGACGTTGGCGTTGCGGTTCACGTTGCGGTTGACATTCATATTCCGGTTGACGTTCCCATTGCGGTTCACGTTCCGGTTCACGTTGTGGTTCATGTTGCGATTGACATGAGCGCCGCCGTGCCGCGGCGCCGCCGCCCCTGGCTCGGTGAGCGCCAACAGGCCGGCCACGGCCATCGCCGTTGCGGCCAAAAATTTCGAAGATTTCATCACTGATTGCCCTTCCTGGTTAGCTTTCATTCTGCTTCTTGAAAACGGGCGCCTTCGCGGCGTCTTGGTCTTGGTCCTTCCACGCGGACGACCCGCTGCGCCTCATTTGCCGTCGATGTCGGGGACGTCGGCGGCAGCGTTTCCGCCTGGGAGGTCGATGTCGACCTCGGCGATGCGGCCGTTGTATTTGAACGGCATGCGGTCGGCGTAATCCTCGAGGATGGGGGTGCCGCGATCCTCGCCGACGTCGAGCGT
The DNA here is from genome assembly GCA_963772555.1 of uncultured Alphaproteobacteria bacterium. Lineage (GTDB taxonomy): Bacteria > Pseudomonadota > Alphaproteobacteria > Rhizobiales > Beijerinckiaceae > Roseiarcus. Next base: position 89,610 of record CAVYXQ010000023.1, read on the forward strand.
TTCATCGACCGAATAGATGAAGGGAACCGTATGGTCGATCGTGGTTTTCGCGACCTCGACGCCGTCCACCTGCATGACATAGGCGCCGCCTTTGCCGAATTGCCCCTTCTTTCCGTCATACTTGAAGTCGACCGTCACCACGTGATCGCCGGGCGTCAGCCGGCTCGGACCGCTGATGCGGATGCCGTCGCCGGGCTGCTGGGTATTCTTGTAGGCCCAGACCGGCTTGCCATCCAGCGCCACCAGACCCCAGCCGGCGAACCGGCCGCCCTGCGTGACGATCACCCCCTCGGCGCCCTCGTCCGGCACGTTGAGCCTGGCGGTGATCGTGTAGGACGTGTTCTTCACCGTCGGCGCGGTTCCCTCGGGAATACGGACGGTGCCCTGGCGGTAAACGAAGTGCGAGCGTCCGCGGGTCAGGCTCGGCTTCTGGAACACCGCCTCGACCGTCGCCTGCGGAGAAAAGTTGAGCGGAAGAACGTTGTTGCGGCCCGCTTCCGCCCACCAGAGCTCCTTCAGCTGCGCGAGCTTTTCCGGGTTCGCCTTAGCCAGATCATGCCCCTGGCTGAAGTCGTCGTTGAGATTGTAAAGCTCCCAGTTGAAGCTCTCGGGCGTCAGGCCCTTCGGCTCCGGCTCCCAGGCGAAGACGAGCGGCGTCGTCGAGGCCATCCAGCCGTCCTCGTAGATCGCGCGATTGCCGAACATTTCGAAGATCTGCTTGGCGCGGCGGTCCTTCGCCTTGGCGTCGTCCCATGTGTAGGCCATCGACACGCCGTCGAGCGGCTGCTGCTTGACGCCGTTGATGATGTCCGGGGCCTTCACGCCGGCCGCCTCGAGAATCGTCGGCATGATGTCGGTCACGTAGTGGAACTGATCGCGCAAAGCCCCGACGTCCTTGATGCGGGCGGGCCAGCTCATCACCATGCCGTTGCGCGTGCCGCCGAAATGCGAAGCGTAGCGCTTCGTCCACTGGAAGGGCGCGTCGAACGCCCACGACCAGGGCACGGGCATGTGATTGTAGTGAAGCGGGCCGCCGAGCTCATCCTTGATCGAATAGAGGTAGTCGAAGCTCTCCTTCGCGCCATTGCCGATGACGGCGATCTCATTGGCCGTGCCCTGCAGGGTTCCCTCGGCGCTGCCGCCGTTGTCGCCCTCGATGAAGATGATGAGCGTGTTGTCGAGTTCGCCGGCTTCTTTCACCGCGTCGATGACGCGGCCGATGTTGGAATCGTCATAGGCCAGAAACGCGGCATAGATCTCCGCCATATGGGCGAAGAGCTCCTTCTGCCTGGCGTCGAGCGAATCCCACGCCGGCATGTTGGCCGGACGCGGGGTCAGGATCGTGTTCTCAGGGATGATTCCGAGCCTCTTCTGGCGCTCGAACGTCTCCGCGCGCAAGCGGTCCCAGCCCTGGTCGAACTGGCCCTCGAACTTCGCGATCCAGTCCTTGGGAACGTGATGGGGCGCATGGGTCGCGCCCGGCGCGTAATAGACGAAGAACGGCTTGTCGGGCGCGAGCGAATGCTGCTCCTCGATATAGTGGACCGCCCTGTCGGCGAGGTCGGCGTCGAGATTGTAGTTCGCCCTGGCGGCGCCGGTCAGCGCCTCCTTCGGCTCGACCGGGCTCGTATTCTCGAACAAGGTCGGGTCCCACTGGTCGGTGTCGCCGCCGATGAAGCCGTAGAAATATTCGAAGCCGAGGCCGGTCGGCCACAGGTCAAATGGGCCGGCGGCGCTCGACTGCCAGCCGGGCACATTGTGGTTCTTGCCGAACCAGGCGGTGTTGTAGCCGTTCTGGCGCAGGATCTCGCCGATCGAGCCGGCGCTCTTCGGCATGACCGAATCGTAGCCGGGATAGCCGAGGCTGCGCTCCATGATGATGCCGGTGTGGGCGTTGTGCTGCTCGCGTCCGGTGATCAGCGCCGCGCGGGTCGGCGAACAGAGCGCGGTGGTGTTGAAGCGGTTGTACTTGAGGCCGCGCGCCGCGAGCGCTTCGAGGGTCGGCGTCGGGACCGGGCCGCCGAAGGCGTTCGACGCGCCGAAGCCGACGTCGTCGGTCAGGATCAAGAGCACGTTCGGCGCGCCCTTCGGCGCCGCCACCGGCTGCGGAAAGTCGGACTTCGAATCGGCCGTCGTGCGCCCGATGACGCCTTTGAACGGCGGCGGCGGGTAGGGCAGAACGGCGCCGTCTCGCGGCTCGGCATTGCTTGCTCGGCCCGGGGCGCCCTGCGCGGCCGCAAGGGTCGGATGGATCGCAAACATGCCGCCTAGCGCGGTAATGACCGCCAGTGCAAATCGGCTTGCATTCGAAAGGCTCATGATGGATCTCCCGATTGAACGAACCCGCCGCAGACGCGCGCGGCGCTGGCGAAACGCACAGGCTATTTGTCCTGCACGACCTCGGGCAGCTGATACGTTCCAGCCAGCACGTCGGGCCGCGGCTGATAGAGTCGCAGCACCAGGTAGAACGGCCCCGCCGGCGTTGGCAGCCAGTTCTTCGCGATGTCGCCGTCGGGAGCGGCGTGGGCGAGCGCGATAGTGATCGAGCCGTCGGCCGCGGTCACGAGGCCCGGCGTGTCGCTGCCGACCTTGTAGCGGCCGATCGTATTGTCGACGAGCAGCTTGTCGCCGGCATTGTAGACCGTGAGCGACCAGAAGGCGTCGACGGGAGGCGGGGAGGCGAACCGGATCGTATAGGCGTTCTCGCCGCTCAAAACCTTGCCCGCCGAATCCGTGTAGCGCAGGGGATACATCGCCTCTTTTTCGCCCTGGCCGCCGAGATAGGGCCCGGCGACGAGGGCGCGCAGCGGATAATCGAAGCCGAAATCGTCGAGCCCGGTCGCCCAGGCCCAGCCGTTGCGTTGCACCGCCGCACTCTGGAAGGCGGAGATCGCGACCGACGGTCCGTGCTTCAGCGCATGCATGAGGCCCTTGCGCCGGGCCGGGTCGAGTTTCGCGGGATCGAACCCGTCCCTGGTCAGGCCGATGCGGGCGAATTGCGCGAAGAGCGCTTCGTCCGCCGGCTTGACAGCGTTGTCTTTCAGCACGGCGCCGAGTTGCGTGAAGAAGCCGAACTCGTCGTTGGCGACGTCCGGCAGCGGCTTCAGCGATGCGGGTTGCGGCTTCGCGTCCGCCCTGCCGAATTGGCTCAGCGGCGTCAGGCGAAACTCCTTCTGCAGCGCGAGCACCGGAGCTAGATCTTCGCCTTGACTTAGCCTCAGCCGTCCCCACAGCCAGATGTCATTCGTACTGACATCGAGTTCGCGCGACGCCGGCCGGAAGTTCGCCCTTCCAGCCCGGAGGAACGAGCGCGAAATTACCCGCCTTGGTCCCGGTCGTGCGGCGGCCGATGTAATGCTCGAGCTCCTGCCACATATCGAAGACGTCGACGACGTAATAGCGATCGTGCGTGTCGGGAACCGAGAGGATGAACGGCTCGGTCAGATCGACAATCGCGCTCATATAGAACGTGTCGTTGTTCGCCGTAGGCATGTCCTTCGAAGCCGCCGTCGCAAGCGCGCGCGCCCAGCCGATCTCATTCAGGGGCGCGCGATAGCTGGTCGGCGGGTTGTTCGCCGGCACGTCCGTATATTGCCGCGCCACGCGCTCCATCCGGACCAGCGGATAGCCCCAGAGATAGGCCTGGATCCCCTGCGCGTAAGCGTCCGCCTCGGCGCCCTGCGCGAGGATTTCCGGCGTGATCGGGGTCGTCAGCAACGCGTCGGGATAGTCTTCCGCGGCTGCCGCGCCTGCCCAAAGCACCGCAGCCGTGATCGTCGCCGCCAGCCGGCTGGGTCGTTTGCGGAGAGCGATCATTATCGTTGCCTTGCCAATCAGTCGGCAGCGCCGATAGACCGGATTTCCGTTCCGGATTGACCGTCGGCGATCAATCGGCAAAAATTCACGCGAATTTCTGGCTTGGCGCGGCATCGAGTTCGCGCCTGCAGGCCGCGACGAGTGAGAGTTCGACCGCAGAGGATTCAACTGGCACGCCATGCCCACACTGCCGCAAGCGCATGCGATCGCCTCGCGCGAGGGGTGGCTCAGCTTCACGCCGCCGCCGTTTCGGCAGACCGTGCTCGACCGTTGCGCGTTGCAGGCGCTCAAGGCGGGCGCGACCATCTATTCGGTCGGCGATCCGCCCGGCGGCATGTACGGACTGGTCCGCGGCAGTTTTGCTCTCTCCATCGCGCCCGGGGAGCGCGGCCCCTATGTCGCGCATTTCGCCAGGCCCGGCACATGGTTCGGCGAGGCCGCCGCCTTCACCGAACAGCCCCGTCGGATTAGCCTCGCGGTGACGCGCGATTCGAAACTCCTGCATCTCTCCCTGCCCGCAATCCGCGAGATTGTCGCGGCGGACCCCGGCGCCTGGCGATTTTTCGGCCTTGCGGCGATCGCCCACAACGACGTCGCCATTGGCGGGGCCGACGATCTTTTGATCCGCGATCACGTCAAGCGCAGCGTCGCCGTGCTGTTGCGCCTCGGCGGCTGCCGATATCGCACGCCGCCGACGGCCGCGCCGATCGAGGTCGATGTCAGCCAGGAAGATTTCGCCGCCATGACCAATACGGCGCGCACCACGGCAGGCGCGGTCCTGCGCGCGCTCGAAGCCTCCGGCGCGGTCAAGGTGACCTACCGGCGCGTCGCCATTCTGGCGCCCGACAAGCTCAGGGCCATGCTGGAAGGCTGACGGGAAGACGCCTGGGCAAATTAGCTGTTACCGGACGGGTCCGGATAGGGACACTTGGTCGCGGAAGAGAACGGCGGGTCGTGCTTGGGTCCATACGATATCCCCGCAAACCGGGCTGGCGGCGGCCGCCATCGGTCGAGTCGGCGCCGGAAGCAACGGCGGCCCGAGCCCGGCGTAGCGCCGTAGAAATTGACTTCGAACGTGCGCCTGCCATAACTGCCGACAGGATTCGCGCGGGCGAGCCCTATTGCTTGAGGGCGACATGGGTCTGAGTTGGATTCGCGCCGTCTTCGGCCGGAGTTTTGCCGCAGCGTTCGGTTCCGGCCTCCTCATGTTTGGCGCGCACGCCGACGACCTGCCTCTGCCGGCGCCGCTGGGCGGCCTCGGCAGCCTGCCGACGCCGTTGAACTGGCTTCTGCCCAATTACAAGAACATGGTCGCGCCCTATTCGTGGAACGGCTTCTTCGCGACCCCGCTGATCAATTACCAGACGGCTCAGTTCAGCGGCAATGGCGGCCGGCTTCTCAAGAACGCCCAGGGCTTCACCTTCGGGGCGGAGGCTGGATACAATTTTCAGTTCGGACGCTTCGTGGTCGGACCGGCTGCCGACCTCTCCTATTCCCTCATGCATGGGACATCCAACTCCTGGCTGGCCGATATCAACAAGGCGGACATCGGCTGGGTCGGATCGGCGCGGCTGCGGGCGGGCTACACATTCGATCGGTTCATGATCTACGGAACCGGCGGCCTCGCCTTCGCCGAGACGGAGCTCGACGGTCCTTTTGCCTCGAACAGCCAGACGGAACCCGGCTGGACCGCCGGCGGCGGCGTGCAATATCTTTGGAGCGAAAGCGCGATCTTACGGGCCGAGTACCGGCGCCTCGAAGTCGAGAACGCGGACTTTTATGCGCTGCCCCTCGGGCAAAGGAAAGTCGGCGTCGCCATGAACCTGTTCAGCGCCGGTTTCTACCTGAAGTTCTGAAAGCCAGGCCATTCTCGCGGCTTGCCCGAGCAGTTCCGGCGAGCGACGACGTCCCTCACAGTATGAACCGGCTCAGGTCCGCGTTGCCCGCCAGATCGCCGACATGGCGCTCGACGAATTCGGCGTCGATGCTGACCTTTTCGCCCGAGCGGTCGGCCGCGGTGAAGCTCACCTCGTCGAGCACGCGCTCCATCACCGTCTGCAGCCGCCTTGCGCCGATGTTCTCGACCGAGCCGTTGACCTTGGCGGCGATGCGGGCGATGGCGGCGATCGCGTCGTCGGAGAATTCGAGCTCGATGCCCTCGGTGCGCATCAGCGCCACATATTGCTTGATGAGGCTCGCTTCGGTGTCGGTCAGGATGCGCCGGAAGTCGTCTTCCGTCAGGGAACTGAGTTCGACCCGGATCGGCAGGCGGCCCTGCAGCTCCGGCAGGAGGTCGGACGGACGGGAGATATGGAAGGCGCCGGAGGCGACGAAGAGGATATGGTCGGTCTTGATCGTGCCGTGCTTGGTGGCGACGGTCGTTCCCTCGATCAGCGGCAGGAGATCGCGCTGCACGCCTTCGCGCGAGACGTCGGCGCCGCCGCGTCCCTCGCGGGCGCAGATCTTGTCGATCTCGTCGATGAAGACAATGCCGTTGCTCTCGACCTCGCTGATCGCGTCTTGCACGATGGCGTCCTGGTCGAGCATTTTTTCCGCTTCCGCCGCGACCAGCGGCTCGTGCGCCTCGGCGACGGTCAGGCGCTTGGGCTTGGTCCGCTGGCTGCCGCGGCCGAAAATGTCGGCGATGTTGATCGCGCCGATCGAGGCGCCGGGCATGTTCGGCAGTTCGAACATCGGCACGCCGCTGCTGCTCTGCGGCAATTCGACCTCGATCTCCTTGCCGTCGAGCTCGCCGGCGCGCAGCCTGCGACGGAAGGCTTCGCGGGTCGCCAGCGACGAATTGACCCCGACCAGCGCGTCGAGCACCCGCTCTTCCGCCGCGAGCTCGGCCTTGGCCTCGATGTCCTTGCGCTTGCGGCTCTTGACCAGGCCAATGGCGACTTCGATGAGATCGCGGACGATCTGCTCGACGTCGCGGCCGACATAGCCGACCTCGGTGAATTTCGTCGCCTCGACCTTGAGGAACGGCGCGCCGGCGAGTTTGGCGAGCCGCCGGGCGATTTCGGTCTTGCCGCAGCCGGTCGGGCCGATCATCAGGATGTTCTTGGGCATCACCTCTTCGCGCATCGGCGAAGAAAGCCTCAGCCGCCGCCAGCGGTTGCGCAGCGCAATGGCGACCGCGCGCTTCGCATCCCCCTGCCCGACGATATAGCGGTCGAGTTCGGAGACGATTTCGCGAGGGCTCAGGTCCGACATGGGCTTTACAGGCTTTCGACGATCAGGTTGTCGTTGGTGTAAACGCAGATGTCGGCGGCGATGCGCATCGAGCGGCGCACGATTTCTTCCGCCTCCAGCGCCATCGGCATCAGCGCGAGGGCGGCGGCGAGGGCGAAATTGCCGCCCGAGCCGATCGCCATCGCCGAACCCCATTCGTCGGCTTCCGGCTCGAGCACGTCGCCCGAGCCCGAGAGGGTGAAGCCGGAGCCCCGGTCGGCGACCAGCAGCATCGCCTCGAGCCGGCGCAGATAGCGGTCGGTGCGCCAGTCCTTGGCAAGCTCGACGCAGGCGCGGGCGAGCTGGCCGGGATATTGCTCGAGCTTGTTCTCCAGCCGTTCGAACAGGGTGAAGGCGTCGGCGGTGGCCCCGGCGAAGCCGGCGATCACCTCGCCCTTGGCGAGGCGGCGAACCTTGCGGGCGTTCGCCTTGACCACCGTCTGGCCCATGCTGACCTGCCCGTCGCCGCCGATCACCACCTTGCCGCCCTTGCGCACCATGATGATGGTCGTGGCATGCCATCCCGGCGCGCGGGGGGCGGGATCGTCTGACATTTTGCGGCAGGTCCTTCGAACGGGCGAACGCCGCATGTATGGGCGCAGCGCTCGACGCGCAAGTCCGCGCCCCCGCGCGAGCCCTCTCGGCTTCTTAGGGAATTCCGCCGATGGCCAGTCCGGCCAGTCAGTTAAACGCGACGCCGCATTTGAGCCCGAGGCGGCGAAACACGACCGCCGCGGGGCAGAAGCCGGTGAAGGCGGACTGGATCAGATTGACGCCCGCGAACGCGGAAAGGAGCAGCCAATACGGGCTGACGAGAGACCCGAGCGCAACGCTCAGCAGGATAATGAAGCCGGCGAAGGCCAGCACGGCGCGGTCGAGATTCATGAGCCTCTATCGTCCTCTGTGGCGCGCCGGGCGCCTCCGGACCGGATGCAGCCTGCGGCGATTTTTCATATTGCTAAATTAGTATGTTTGCATATATAGTCAAGCAGTCGAAGTACCGGCGCCGGCCCCAGTAGGGGGTCAAAAGGGAGATCGTCATGGAAACCGCCAATTGGCCAGAGCTGACCCGGAACTTGAGCGCCGAATTGAGGAACCTGCGCGGCGGCGCGCCGGAGGTGATGAAGGCGTTCTCGTCGATCGCCCAGGCCGCGCTCGCTGAAGGGGCGCTCGATCCGAAGAGCAAGGAACTGATCGCGCTCGGCATCTCGGTCGCCATCCGCTGCGACGACTGCATCGCCTTCCATGTCAAGGCGGCGGTCGACCGCGGCGCCTCGCGCGAGGAAGTCCTCGAAACGCTCGGCATGGCGATCTATATGGGCGCCGGTCCGTCGGCGATGTACGCCAGCCACGCGCTCGGCGCGTATACGCAATTCGCCGACGCCAAGGCGGCCTCGGCCAACGCGGCCTGACCCGAGGAGTTTGGACATGTTCAAGAACCTCTTTTCCCGATCGGCTGGATCCGATCCGGACACTGTGGAATTCGAGGTTTTCGTTCAGGCGATCGACGCCGGCGAGGTCGCGGTCGTCGATGTCCGCGAGCCGCACGAATTCGCCGCGGGCCACATTCCGGAGTCGGTGAACTTGCCGCTCTCGCGCTTCGATCCCGGAGAGTTGCCGTCTGACAGACCGGTCATTCTCATCTGCCAGGCCGGCGGCCGCTCCCGCAACGCCCTCAACCAGGCGCGGGCGAGCGGACGCGAGGACGTCAAGCACTACGCCGGCGGGATGACCGGCTGGCGCATGCGCGGCGGCGACGTGGCGCTCTAAAGCGCTCGTTATCGGGGGAAAAGCAATGAGCTACAACATCACGCGCAAGACGCGCGGCGACTTCGCTTCGGCGGTCGCGCGCGTCAAGGAGGCGCTGAAGCGCGAGGGGTTCGGCGTCCTGACCGAGATCGACGTCGCCGAAACCCTGAAGACGAAAATCGGCAAGGACTTCCGGCCTTACCGCATCCTCGGCGCCTGCAACCCGCATTTCGCCTTTCAGGCGCTGAGCGTCGAGCCTCGTATCGGCGTCATGCTGCCGTGCAACGTGATCGTGCAGCGCTACGACAACGGCGAGATCGAAGTGTCGTCGATCGATCCGGCGACCGCGATGGAGACGGTCGGCAACGACAAGCTCATGGGCGTCGCTGCGCAGGTGCGCGAGGCGCTCGAACGAGCGATCGCCAGCGCTTAGGGGGCATACGGCGCCGCAGGTGGGACCGCCGCTCTCAAAAGCGAGCACTCGCCTTCTCGGCGGACGACTGCCTGTCTCTTCCGGAGGGCGCGCCGCAGATACCTACCGGCGCCGGTTTGGGATCGCGGACCAGGAACTTGGCACCGCATATACCATAAATTATTGGTTATTACAATCGCGAGAAGTGACAAATTCTTGCGCATAAGCCTTTGAAAAGGGCCGTTCGCCGCCAAGCCCCTCGCGACATCGGGCATCCGCCCGTCAGAGCTTGCGCGGCATCCCGGCGATGTAGGTCTGGCTGACGGCGCGGTCGTCGCCCATGGTGATCAGGGCGAAGAGTTCCGCCTCGAGGTCGTTCGCCGTCTCCATCCGGTGCGCCATGGCCGGCGTCGCCCGGGAATCGAGCACGACGAGGTCGGCTTCCTTGCCGGCCTCGATCGAGCCGATGCGGTCGTCGAGGCTGAGCGCCCGGGCGTTGCCGAGCGTCATCCGGTAGAAGGCGGCCGGCGCCGGCCAGGACTGGCGGTTCAGCTGCAGGACCTTGTAGCCCTCGGCGGCGGTCCGGAGCATTGAGTAGCTCGTGCCGCCGCCGACGTCGGTCGCCAGCGCCACCCGGACGCCCGCCTTCTCCAGGCGCGCCAGGTCGAACAGGCCCGAGCCGAGGAAGAGATTCGACGTCGGGCAGAAGGCGGCGACCGACCGGCTCGCGGCCAGCGCCGCGACCTCGCCGTCGGTCAGGTGGATGCAATGGCCGAAAACCGAACGTGGCCCCAGCAGCCCGGCCCGGGCGTAGACGTCCAGATAATCGCGCGCCTCGGGAAAAAGCGTCCGCGCCAGTTCGATCTCGGCCGGGTTCTCGTCGACATGCGTCTGCAGGTAGACTTGCGGAAACTCCCGGACGAGCGCGCCGGCAGCCTCGAGCTGCGCCGGCGTCGAGGTGATGGCGAAGCGCGGCGTCACCGCATAATCGAGCCGGCCGCGCCCCCGCCACCGCTCGATCAAGGCCTTGCTTTCATCGTAGCCGCGCTCGGCCGTGTCACGCAGCGCCTCGGGCGCGTCGCGGTCCATCATCGCCTTGCCGGCGATCATCCGGGCGCCCCGCCGCTCCGCCTCGGCGAAGAAGGCGTCCACCGACTGCGGATGGACGGTGCAATAGACCATCGCCGTCGTGGTGCCGCAGCGGAACAGCTCATCGAGAAAGAAGTCGGCGATCCGGGCGCAGTGGTCCGGGTCGGCGAACTTCTGCTCCTCGACGAAGGTGTAATTGTGCAGCCAGTCGAGCAGTTGCGCGCCGTAGGAGCCGATGACCTGGGTTTGCGGATAGTGGATATGGGCGTCGATGAAGCCCGGCATGACCAGGCGGCCGGAATGATCGTCGACCGGCGCCTCGGGCGGGGCGCGCCGGAGCACCTCCCGCGCTTCGCCGACCGCCTCGATCAGCCCGCCGGCGACGAGCACGGCGCCGTCCTCGATATAGGTTCGCGCATCCGCCGAGGCGGCCGGATCGTCGGCGAACGAGAGGATGCGGCCGCGGACCACCCGCGCCGGGACGCTCATGTAAGGATGTCCCGGATCCTGAGCGCGGCGATGCGGTCGATCTCGGCCAGCGCCGTCCGGACCTCGCTGTCCCGGTCGCTGGCGAGGCGGCGCTCGAACGCCGCCAGGATCTCCGCCTTGTCCCTTCCTTTTACCGCCATGATGAACGGAATACCGAAGCGGGCGCGATAGGCCTCGTTGAGCGCGCTGAACTTCGCCAGTTCATCCGGGGTCAGCCGGTCGAGGCCGGCGCTCGTCTGCTCCGCCGTCGAGTGGGTTGTCAAGGTCCCGGCGAGGGCGAGCTTCCCGGCAAGGTCGGGGTGGGCGAGGATGAGCCTCTCCTTTTCCGCGTCCGTCGCTTTCGCCGCCGCGGCCGCAAGCGCTTCGGCGAGGCCCTCGGCGTCGTCAGCCCTGCTCGTCAGGCCCGCATCATAGGCCGCGGCGGCGATCGAGGGCGAATGCTCGTAAACCCCGCCGAACCGTTCGAGGAAAAGCGTGCGGGTAAGCCGCGACGGTTTCCATCCGCCCTCGGGCGGATGCTTCCGGAGCCAGAGGCGGGCGATGTCGAGCCGGGTCGGAATCCAGACCCGTTCGCGGCTCAGCGCGTAATCGAGGAAGCGCGCCAGCGACGCCGCCCGCCCCGGCCGGCCGACGAGGCGGCAGTGCAGGCCGATCGACAGCATTTTCGGCGCGACCTCGCCTTCGGCGTAGAGGGTGTCGAAAGAGTCCCTGAGATAGGAGAAGAACTGGTCGCCGGAATTGAAGCCCTGCGGCGTGGCGAAGCGCATGTCGTTGGCATCGAGCGTGTAGGGCGTGATCAACTGCGGCCCCCGCGGGCCCTGGAGCCAATAGGGCAGGTCGTCCGCATAGGAATCGGCGCAATAGAGGAAGCCGCCTTCCTCCATGCCGAGCCTTATGGTGTTGATCGACGAACGGCCTTGATAGAAGCCGAGCGGCCGCGTCCCGGCGATCTCGGTATGGATTCTGACGGCCTCGGCGATATGGCTCGCCTCGACCTCGGGCGGCGTGTCGCGGTAGTCGATCCATTTGAGGCCGTGGGTGGCGATCTCCCAGCCCGCCTCGTTCATCGCCGCCACCGCCTCGGGATTGCGCGCCATGGCGGTCGCCACGGCGTAGACGGTGACCGGCGTCGAGCGCTCGGTGAACATCCGATGCAGGCGCCAGAAACCGGCGCGCGAGCCGTATTCGTAGATCAATTCCATGTTCATATGCCGCATGCCCGGCCAGGGCGCGGCGCCGACGATCTCGGACAGAAAGGCTTCCGAGGCGGCGTCGCCGTGCAGAATGTTGTTCTCGCCGCCCTCCTCGTAATTGATGACGAACTGCACGGCGATACGGGCTCGGTTCGGCCAGTCGGCGAACGGCGGCGTCCGGCCGTAGCCGACCATGTCGCGTGGATAGTTTTCGCTGCTCCCCATGCCCTTTCGATCCTCGCCGACGCCAAAATTCCAAGCTACGACAGGAACGCGGTTTGCTCCAGCCCGGCAAATGCTCCAATGAGAGCCGCAGGCCCCCGCACTCCACCGCCCATGACCGACATCGCGCTCAACTTCGAACCGCCCTTCGCCCGGGTTCTCCTGAACCGGCCCGAACGCCGCAATGCGATCAGCCGCGCCATGTGGCGGGCCCTGCCTGCGATCCGCGCGGCGATCGAAGCTCGCGACGACGTGCTGGTCGCGCTCGTCGAAGGGGCCGGCGCGCATTTCAGCGTCGGGGCCGACATTGCCGAGTTCGACCAGGTCTATCGCGACGCGGCCGCGGCGCGCGATTATGGCGATGCGGTTCAGGACGGGCTCAAGGCGCTGATCGACCTCGACCGTCCGACGATCGCCGTCCTACACGGCAATGTTGTCGGCGGCGGGCTCGGGCTGGCGCTCGCCTGCGATCTGAGGTTCTGCGACGCCGACGCCCATCTGGCGGTGACTCCGGCGCGGCTCGGCCTCGTCTACGGCCACGCGGAGACTCGTCGTCTCGTCGAGCTTGTCGGGCCCTCGCGGGCCAAGGACCTGTTGTTCACCGGGCGACGGATCGAGACCGAGGAGGCGCTCGCCATCGGCCTCATCGACCGGCGGGTCGAAGCGGCGCTCGAGGACACGGTCATGGGCTACGCGCGCGGGCTGGCGGCGCTGAGCCAGGCCTCGATCCGCGGCGCGAAGCGGGCGGTCGAGGCGATCGCCGCCGGCATGGCCGTCGAAACGCCCGCTTACCGGGCGCTCACCGAGGCCGCCGCGCTCGGACCGGATTTCGCCGAAGGCCGCGCCGCCTTCGCGGAGCGGCGGGCGCCGCGATTCGCCTTTCGCGGCGCGACCTTGCCGCTGCCGCCGGCCTGAAGCGCATTCCCTGCCGCAAGGACGAGGTCGCCCATGTCCCTTTCCGTCCTGGCGCTGCTCGCGCTGGTCGGCCTTGCGTCGGGCTTTGTCGACGCCATCGCCGGGGGTGGCGGGTTGCTGACGCTGCCTTCGCTTGCCCTGGCGGGCCTTGACCCGGTCGCCGCGGTCGCGACCAACAAGCTCGCCAGCACGTTCGGCTCAGGTTCGGCGACGCTCGCCTTCTGGCGCAAGGGCAAGATCGAGCCGGCGATGGCGCCCTCGGCGCTCGCCGCCGCGATCGGCGCCGCATTCGGCGCCCTGCTCCTGCCCTGGGCGCCGAGGGCGTTCCTAGGCCAGGCGCTGCCGCTCGTCCTCGTCGGCGTGGCGCTTTATTTCGCCTTGGCGCCGAATTTGACCGAGGCGGAACGGCGCGCGCGGATAACGCCGGCGCGTTTTGCTTCGACTCTGGCCCCGGCCATCGGCTTCTATGACGGCGTCTTCGGACCCGGCGCCGGCTCCTTCTACATGATCGGTCTTGTCGTCCTCGCCGGCTTCGGGCTCACCCGGGCCATTGCGGGAGCGCGCTTCGCCAATTTCGGCAGCAACGCGGGCTCGCTCGCCGTCTATGCCTTATCCGGGCATATTGTCCCGCTCGCCGGCCTTGCGATGGGCCTCGGCGCCTTCGTCGGCGCGCGGCTCGGCGCGCACGCCGCGCTGAGAGCGGGCGCGAGGCTGGTGCGGCCGCTGATTGTCGCCGTCTCCTGCGTCATGGCCCTCAAACTGATGACCGGACCGGGCGGATTGCTCGCATCGCTCTGGCTCGCGATGATCGGCGGTTGACGGGCGGGAGGGGAGGCGCCTATATGCCGCCGATCCAGGCTGGGCCGACGCCCGGCCTCTTTGATTTTGAGACGCCGGCCGCGTCCTCCGCTTGTCAAGGAAATTCACCGATATGGCCAATACGAAGTCGGCCCAGAAAGCCGCCCGCCAGACCCTCACTCGCACCGCGATCAACAAGTCGCGCCGCAGCGAGATGCGAACTTACGTGCGCAAGGTCGAGGAGGCGATCGCTGCCAAGGACCCAAAGGCCGCCGCCGCCGCGCTGAGCGACGCCGAGCCGCGGCTCGCCCGCGCCGCCCAGAAAGGCATCGTCCACAAGAACGCTGCGTCGCGCAAAATCTCCCGGCTGACGAAGCGCGTCCAGGCGCTCGGCGCCTGAACGGCCCGACGCCCGGAGCCCCGGGCTTTAGGAGGCAGGCGAGGCGGAGAGCCGCTCCCCCCCAGCACGCCGATGCCGGAAAGCGCGCCATCGATCTCGCTGAGACCTGACGAAGCCGCCGAACGGGCTTTCCAAGCCCGCCAGCCTTGCTGACAGAGGCCACTTCGATGACAGATATCCCTCCCGACCGGCTCAGCATTGACCCGGAGAACCCGTTCTACGACGAGGCGGCGCTGGCGCGTGGCGTCGGCATCCGCTTTCGCGGCGTCGAGCGCCGCGACGTCGAGGAATATTGCGTCAGCGAGAACTGGATTCGCGCCCCAGCCGGTAAGACCCGCGACCGCAAGGGCGCGCCGCTCCTGATCAAGATGAGCGGGCCCGTGGAGCCCTACTTTCTCACCCCCGCCGGCGATGATGCGAAGTCTGCTTGATCGTTTCGCACTGTCGCTAGGGTGTCCGGCGATCGACCAGAATGCGCGTGGCCCACGCTGCTGACAGAAACTGACACTCGTCCTCGGTAGGATTTGCCCGTTCAACCCGGAGCAATCCCATGTCTGATGTCAGCTTTATCCTGGTCTACGTCGATGACGTCGCCAGAAGCGAAGCGTTCTATGCCGCGGCGCTTGGACGCGGCGCCGTCGAGTCCTCGGCGACCTTCGCCATGCTGCCGGCGGCGCCGAACCTCATGTTGGGCTTATGGAAACGCAATGGCGTGAAGCCGGCGGCCACGCCGGCCGGCGGATTCGAGATCGCCTTGGCCGCCGCCGACAACGCCGAGGTCGACCGGATTTACACGGAATGGCAGGCGCGGGGCGTCGAAATCGCGCTTGACCCGACGAAGATGGACTTCGGCTATACGTTCGTCGGCCTCGACCCCGACGGGACACGGCTGCGCGTCTTTGCGCCGGCCGAGTGATCGCAGGCAAAAAGGAAGCGGCCAGCCCGGCGCCGCTTCGATCAGAGGCCCTCGAAGAGCGCAGTCGAGAGATAGCGCTCGGCGAAGGAGGGGATGATCACGACGATCGTTTTGCCTTCGCTTTCCGGCCGCCGCCCGATGTCAATGGCGGCGGCGACGGCGGCGCCGGAGGAAATGCCGGCCGGGATGCCTTCGAGCCGCGCGACCAGGCGAGCGGTGTCGAACGCGGTCTGGTTGCCGACGGTGACGATCTCGTCGATCACGCTGCGATCGAGAATCGTCGGGACGAAGCCCGCGCCGATGCCCTGAATCTTGTGCGGCCCCGGAGCGCCGCCGGAGAGGACCGGCGAATCCTCCGGCTCGACCGCGATCATTCGCACCTCGGGCTTCCGCTGCTTCAGCACCTGGCCGACGCCGGTGATCGTTCCGCCGGTGCCGACGCCAGAAACGACGACGTCGACGGCGCCGGCGGTGTCGTTCCAGATCTCCTCGGCCGTGGTGCGCCGGTGAATGTCCGGATTGGCTGGATTTTCGAACTGCTGCGGGATGATTGCGCCCGGGGTCGAAGCGACAATCTCGTTGGCCTTGGCGATTGCGCCCTTCATGCCCTGCGCCGCTGGCGTCAGGACGAGTTCGGCGCCGAGCAGCGCCAGCATCTTGCGCCGCTCGATGGACATCGACTCGGGCATCACTAGGATAAGTTTGTAGCCCCTCGCTGCGGCCACGAAAGCAAGCGCGATGCCGGTGTTGCCGGAGGTCGGCTCAACCAGGACGCTCCGCTGAGGCGAGATCTTGCCCGCCGCCTCGAGGGCGTCGATCATGGCCACGCCGATGCGGTCCTTGACGCTGCCGACAGGATTGAAGAACTCGAGCTTTCCGACAAGCCGCGCGGCGACGCCCTTCTCCTTGGCGACGCGATCCATCGCGACGAGCGGCGTATCGCCGATCGTGTCGGTGATCGAGGCGTAAATTCTGCCTCTGCCGGGCGCGCGCGCCGCGCCCTCACTCGTCATCATCGAATGGTTCTCCGCAAAAGAACGTCGGGCCGGAGCCTCACGAGGCTCCGGCCCGACGCTACCACTTTTTCCGGATCGGATCTATGCAACTTCGTGAGTATCGAAGCTAGATCGCAAAATCTCCGGTCGCCTTTTCGTCGTCGAGAACGTGAGCGTGCTCAGCCTTCTCGCACATGCTCTCGACTGTGATCGCATCGAGGTTGGCGAGGAAGGATTCCCCTGCTTTGCGGACCGTCGGGTCGATCACGCGTTCAAGCAGAGGGGAATTTGCGCCCAGATCCTCTGGATCGGCGGTGCTGAGCGACATTGCCGTGCGGACGATTTCGCCGACCGAGATTCGGCGCCGCTCGCGGGCAAGTTCATAACCGCCGCGTGGCCCGCGCACGCCTTTGAGAATCTTGGCGTGAACGAGTCCTTGCAGGAGCGTCTCCAGATGTCGGGGCGGCAGCTTATGGCGCGCGGCCAAGGCCTTCGCCGCCACCGGCGCAGACCGAGAATGCAACGCGACATCGACAACGGCGGCGATGGCGAGAACGCTCCGTCGCGATAACAGGTTCATCTCATTCCTCCTCCGATGAGCGCCCGGTGGAGCCAAATCCATCTGAGCCTCGGGCGCTCGACGTGAGCCGGTCGCCCGCAATCAGGGCGACGCGTTCCACAGAACAAACGACGAGTTGCGCTATCCGCGCGCCGCGCCGTACTGCAAAGGGTTTGGTTCCAAAATTGATGAGTATGACGCCGATCTCTCCACGGTAATCCGCGTCAACCGTCCCCGGTGTATTGAGCACGGTCACTCCCTCGTGCAGGGCCAGTCCCGACCGGGGACGGACCTGCGCTTCAAAACCCTTGGGCAACTCAATCGCCAGCCCGGTCGGTATCAATGCCCTCTCGCCCGGTCCGAGGAGAACCTCCTGCCCGGCCGGCAATGCGGCCACGAGGTCCATCCCGGACGCATCTTCACTCGCATACGACGGCAATTGCAAGCCCCGGGCGTGTGGTAATCGCCTGTAAACGATCGAAATCATTGGCGCTTCGCTAGTTCGAGGGCCAGCCTGCGCACGATTTTTTCCGCGACCTCCCCCTTGCTCATGGCTGGCCAAGACTCGATCCCGTGCGCATCGACGAGCTCGACCTGATTCGCTCCGCCGCCGAAGATAGAGGAGCCTTCGGCCACGCTGTTGGCGACGATCAGATCGCAGCCCTTGCGTTCAAGCTTGCTTTTTGCGTTGGCCGTGAGGTTCTCCGTTTCGGCTGCAAATCCAATTACGACCTTGGGCCGCAGTCGGGCGCTATTGCTGATTTTCGCCAGTATGTCCGGGTTTTCTACGAGCCGAAGCGTTGGCGACCCCTGAGGCCCTTTCTTGATCTTCTCGGCGGCGACGGAATCCATCCGCCAGTCGGCGACGGCCGCGGCGCCGATGAAGGCGTCGGCGGGCAGCGCCGCTTCGACCGCGGCCTGCATTTCGAGCGCCGTTTCGACATGAATGACCGTCGCGCCGTAAGGATCGGGCAATGCGACCGGGCCGGTCACCAACGTCACTCTTGCGCCGGCGCCAACGGCTGCTTGCGCAATCGCATGGCCCTGGCGCCCCGAGGACCGGTTGCCGATGAATCTGACCGGATCGATCGGCTCGTAAGTGGGTCCGGAGGTGACAATGACGTGGTGGCCCGCGAGGGGACCGCCAACAATGCCGCCAGGTCCCTCCAGCGCCGTCCCCGCGGCGAGAGCCTGCTCGATCGCGTCCAGGATCGCCGCGGGCTCCGCCATGCGGCCCGGACCGAATTCGCCGCAGGCCATGGGTCCTGAATCGGGGCCGACGAACAGGACGCCGTCGGCCTTGAGACGCTCGACGTTGCGCCGCGTGGCGGGATGAAGCCACATGCGGACGTTCATCGCCGGGGCGAGGAGCGCGCGTTTATCGGTCGCGAGCAATAGCGTCGTCGCTAGGTCGTCGGCGAGACCGCTCGCCATGCGGGCGATCATGTTCGCCGTCGCGGGCACGACGACAACGAGATCGGCGGCTCGAGAAAGTTCGATGTGGCCGATCAGCGCCTCGTCCGTCAGGCTGAACAATTCGTGGCGCGTCGGCTGCCCGCTGAGCGTCGCGGCCGACAAGGGTGTGACGAACTCTTGGGCCGCGGCCGTCATGACGACCTGAACCGTCGCCTGCCGATCCCGCAGCCGCCGGATCAGCTCGAGCGATTTGTACGCGGCGATGCCGCCCCCTATCACCAGCAGAATCCGCGCCTCGGACAATCGAATCTGGGTCACTTGCGGCCCCCTGAGCCTGATTTGGCGGAGGATTCCGCCACCAGCAGGCGGCTCCTGGCCCGTTCCGGCGCCCCCGCTAGAATAGCCATCGAAGGGCGCCAAAGACCATGAGGGCGAGGATGAACCCGAGGCCGCTATAGATTAAAGCCCCATGCGGGATGTCGTGTTCGAGCTCTTTGGCGACCTTGCCGGCAGCGGCGGTTTCCAGTCGGACGACGGCGTCTTCCAGCCGTTTGGGCGCATCGGCCAAAAGGGCGACGAACGCCGATACGCTTTCCACAGCGTTTTCGATCCGCCCGCGGGGTCCGAGATTCTCCGCGATCCAGGCGCCGACCACCGGTTCCGACGTCGACCACATGTTCAATTGCGGGTCGAGCTTGCGCGCCACGCCCTCGACGACGACCATGGTCTTCTGCAGGAGCACGAGTTCGACCCTGGTCGTCATGTCAAAAAGCGCGGTGATGTCGAAGAGGAGCGTCAGAAGCCTCGCCATCGAGATCTGATCGGCGGTGCGCGAATGGATCGGTTCGCCGATGGCGCGGAGCGCCTGGGCGAAATCCTCGACCCGGTGGGTGTGAGGCACGTAGCCCGCCTCGAAATGAACTTCCGCGACGCGATGATAATCGCGGCGGATAAAGCCGTACAGGATCTCGGCGAGGAACTTTCGCTCCTTTCGCCCGAGCCGTCCCATGATGCCGAAATCGACCGCGACGATGCGGCCGGACTCGTCGACGAAAAGATTGCCCTGATGCATGTCGGCGTGGAAGAAGCCGTCGCGCAGGGCGTTGCGCAGGAAGGTCTGGATCAGCGCCCTCGCCAGCGCCCGCGGATCGAAGCCCAGCGCCGCGAGACGGTCCGGATCGGCGAGTGAGGCCCCGTCGATCCATTCCATTGTCATCACCTCGCGCGTCGTGCGGTCCCAGTCCACCGCCGGCGCGCGGATCTGCGGATCGTCACGCGAGTTCTCGGCAAATTCCGACGCCGCCGCGGCCTCGAGACGAAAGTCCATTTCCATGCGCACCGAGCGCGCCAGCGTGTCCACCACCTCGACAGGGCGCAAGCGGCGCAGGTCGGGCGCCAGTCGCTGCGCCAGTCGCGCCGCGAAGAACATGTCCGCCAGATCGCGGGCAAACCGCCGTTCGACGCCCGCGCGCAGCACCTTCACGGCGACCGCCCTGTCGCCCTCCCTATCCGTCACCTCCGCGCGATGGACCTGGGCGATCGAGGCGGCGGCGACCGGCTCGCCGAAGCGCTTGTACAGGGATTCGATCCTGGCGCCGAACGCCGCCTCGATGATGGCTATGGCCTCCTGCCGGCTCATGGGCGTGACGCGATCCTGCAGGCTCTCGAGCTCGAGGGCGACTTTGGCGCCGACAATGTCGGGCCTGGTCGACAGGAACTGGCCCATCTTGATGTAGGACGGGCCGAGCCTGTCGATGGCGCGCGAGAGACCCGCGAGCCCCTGGACATTGCGTTTGGCGATCAGATTGGAAAGAGCGAGCGGCAGGCGAGCGACCGGGGGCAGAAGCATCGGGTCGACGCCGACGAAAGCTCCCTCCCGGGCAAAGACGAAGCCCGCGCGCGCGAGCCGCAGACTATGGCCGAGCGCGCCGACGATGCCCATCAATCAGAGCTTCCAGCCCGAATGGATGGCCACGACCCCGCCGCTCAGGCGGGTGATCCCCACGCGAGCGAACCCGGCGGCGGCGATCGTGTCGGTGAAGAGGTCGGGCGGGGGGAACTTGCGGATCGATTCGACAAGATAGCGGTAGGGGGCGCCATCGCCCGCCACGATCTTGCCGAGCGCCGGAATGGCGGCGAAGGAGTAGGCGTCGTACACACCGTCGAGCAGGGGCAGGTCGACGCGGGAGAATTCGAGGCAGAGAAAATGCCCCCCGCGCCTCAAGGTGCGATACGCCTCGGCCAGCGCCTTTTCGATGCGCGGCACATTGCGAATGCCGAAGGCGATCGTGTAGGCGTCGAAGCGCGCGTCGGCAAAGGGAAGCGCCTCCGCGTTCGCTTCGACGAAAGCGACCCGATCGTCGAGGCCGCGCTTCCGCGCGCGCTCATGCCCCACCCGCAGCATGTCGGGGTTTATGTCCGCGACCGTCGCCGATGTCAGCAGACCGCCGGCGCGAACGACGCGGAAAGCGACATCGCCCGTGCCGCCGGCCACGTCCAGATGGGCGAAGGCTCGCGATCGCGGCGGTCGAACCTTGGCGACGAGAATGTCCTTCCACCACCGATGCAGTCCGAAGGACATCAGATCGTTCATCAGGTCGTACCGTCCGGCGACCTTGTGGAACACGTCGTCCACCAGATCCTGCTTTTCCTCCAGGCGAACGGCCCGCCGGCCGAAATGCGTTTGCTCGGACGCAGGCATGGAATCTCCCCCCAGGCCGCGGGAACTTATCGCGCCCGGCAGCCGGCGTACATCGGTCGCCATCAGTCCATCCGCACGGGAATGCCGGCCTCGGCCATGCGCGCCTTCGCCTCCCGGATGGTGAACTCGCCGAAATGAAAGATCGTGGCGGCCAGCACCGCACTGGCGTGGCCTTGCTTTACCCCGGCCACCAGATGATCGAGATCGCCGACGCCGCCGGAGGCGATCACCGGGATCGACACCGCGTCCGCGACGGCGCGCGTCAGCTCGAGGTCGAAGCCCTGTTTGGAGCCGTCGCGATCCATCGACGTCAGCAGGATTTCCCCCGCGCCGAGCGCGGCGACCTCCCGGGCATAGGCGACCGCGTCGATGCCGGTCGGCCGACGGCCGCCGTGGGTGAAGATCTCCCAGCGGGGCGCCTCGCCCCGCGCTGCCACGCGCTTCGCGTCGATGGCGACGACGACGCACTGACTGCCGAACTTCTCCGCCGCCTGACGGACGAATCGCCGGTCGGCGACCGCCGCCGAATTGATCGAGGCCTTGTCGGCGCCGGCGAGCAGGAGCTTGCGGATGTCGTCGATCGTGCGCACGCCGCCGCCGACCGTCAGCGGCATAAAGCAGACCTCGGCGGTGCGACGCACGACATCGAGCAGGATGCCGCGGTCTTCGTTGCTGGCGGCGATATCGAGAAAGCAGAGCTCGTCCGCGCCCGCCCGGTCGTAGGCCATTGCGCTCTCGACCGGATCGCCGGCGTCGCGCAGGTCGACGAATTTCACGCCCTTGACGACGCGGCCGTCCTTGACGTCGAGGCAGGGGATGAGGCGGGCTTTCAAGCTCATGGGTCGGCGCTTTCCGACAGTCGGGCGTCGGCGGCGCGCAGGAGAGCCAGCGCCTCGCGCGGGTCGAGCCGCCCATCGTAGAGGGCGCGGCCGGCGATCGCGCCGGCGAGGCGGGCGCAGTCTGGCCCCGCAAGGCGGCGCACGTCCTCGATCGAAGCGAGCCCGCCGGAGGCGATGACCGGAATCGTGAGCGCCTCCGCGAGGGCGACCGTGCCTGCGATATCGAGGCCCGAGAGCGCGCCGTCGCGGGCGATGTCGGTATAGATGATCGCGGCGACGCCCGCATCCTCGAAACGGCGACCAAGCTCGAGCGCAGAGACGTTCGAGGTCTTGGCCCAGCCCTCGACCGCGACGCGGCCGTCGCGCGCGTCGACGCCGACCGCGATCCGGTTCGGGAACAATCGCGCCGCCTCGCGCACGAAGTCGGGATCGCGCACGGCGGCGGTGCCGATGATGACGCGGCTGACGCCCGCCTCCAGCCAGCCGATGACCGTCTTCATGTCGCGGATGCCGCCGCCGAGCTGCGCCCTCAGGGCGACGGCGGCGAGGACGCGCTTCACCGCCTCGACGTTGACCGGGGCGCCGGCGAAAGCGCCGTCGAGATCGACGATATGCAGATGGTCGAAGCCCTGGTGGGCGAAGATCCTCGCCTGCGCGGCCGGGTCCGTGTTGAACACCGTCGCTTGCGCCATATCGCCGCGCAGGAGGCGGACGCATTCGCCGTTCTTCAGGTCGATGGCGGGGTAAAGGATCACGGGCGCCACTTGAGGAAGTTCGCGATCAGCCTGAGCCCGAGCGTCTGGCTTTTCTCGGGGTGGAACTGCGTGCCGAGAATGTTGTCCCGTGCAAGGATCGCGGTCACCGGACCGCCATAGTCGGCGGTCGCCACGACGTCGACCGGGTTCGCCGGATAGACTTGGTAGGAATGGACGAAATAGGCATGCAGGCCGTGCGGTCCGGTATGGATCCCGTCGAGCACGGGATGATCGCGCCGCACGTCGAGCGTGTTCCAGCCCATGTGAGGAATTTTAAGTCCAGGATCTGTTGGCTTGATCGGCGCGACGTCGCCCTCGATCCAGTTCAGCCCGGCGACCGTCTCGTGCTCGAGCCCGCGCGTCGCCATGAGCTGGGCGCCGACGCATATGCCGAGGAACGGCTTGCCGCGCTGGCGGACAGCCTCTTCCAATGCCTCGACCATGCCGGCCAGACGATCGAGCCCGCGCCGGCAATCGGCGAAGGCGCCGACGCCTGGCAGCACGATGTGTTCGGCGGCGAGCACCTCCTCGGGCCGCGGCGTGACCCTGATCTCGCGGGCAAGCCCGGCCTCGCGGGCGGCGCGCTCGAACGCTTTCTGGGCCGAGTGCAGGTTGCCGGAGCCGTAGTCGACGATGGCGACCGTCATGGCGCGCCCATCGCTTACAGCGCGCCTTTGGTCGACGGCACGGCGCCGGCCTGGCGGGGATCGATGGCGACCGCCGCTTTCAGCGCCCGCGCGACGCCCTTGAAGCACGATTCGGCGATGTGGTGGCTGTTGGCGCCGTAAAGGGTCTCGATATGCAGCGTCAGCCCGGCGTTGCCGGCGAGCGCCTGAAAGAACTCGCGCACCAGCTCTGCGTCGAACGCCCCGATCCGTTCGGTCGGAAATTCCGTGCGGAAGACGAGGAACGGCCGGCCTGAGATGTCGAGCGCGACCCGCGTCAGCGTCTCGTCCATCGGCAGGAGGCAGTCGGCGAAGCGGGCAAGACCGCGCTTGTCGCCGAGCGCCTTCAGGAGCGCCTGGCCGAGCGCGATCCCCACATCCTCGACAGTGTGGTGATCGTCGATATGGCGGTCGCCTTCGGCCCGGATGGTCATGTCGATCGACGAGTGGCGCGCCAGCTGCTCGAGCATGTGATCGAAAAACCCGACGCCGGTGGCGATGTCGGACGCCCCCGAGCCGTCGAGGTCGACGCCGACGTCGATGCTCGTCTCCTTCGTCTTGCGTGCGATTGCGCCCTTGCGCATGGCGGGTCCCAGCGCCTCTCGAAGAACTTCGGGGGCGCGTGTTAGCAGGCGGCGGCCTGCTTGGCCACCCGCGCCGCAACCTCCCGTACTTGGCGGCGCGCCAGGCCATGAGCATATGCGTTAAGCTCGCTCAGCCGAGGGAGGCCGGTCTTGCCGGCTCCAATCATCGAGCGCCGCTGATCGGTCTGGCGAAAGCCGGCGCCCGAGTCGGCGTCACTGCTGAGAGGGCGAGCGTGCGGCAGCGGCTCGGCATCGAGGCGTCCTAAGAATCAGGTTCGTTCACCGCGGCGAGAAGCGCGCGAACTCGCCCGCGAACGCCTTGGCGAGCGGCGGCGCATAGGTGTTGCGCTTCGAGGTTTTCAGCCCGATCCTGACCAGGCTCTCGGCGAGGCTCACGGCGCAGGCGACGCCGTCCAGCACCGGGACCCCGGCCCTTCGCCCGAGTTCGCGCGCAAGGTCTGTCATCCCGGCGCAGCCGAGCACGATCGCCTCCGCTCCGTCCTCGGCGAGCGCGCGCGCAATCTCGGCCTCAATTCTTGAGCGCGCCTCGGAGCCCGGCTCCTCGAGCGCCAGCACCGGAACGTCGGCCGCGCGGACACGCGCGCAGCGGACGCTGAGGCCGTATTTGGCGAGATTGCGCTCGATCGGCGCGATCGAGCGGGAAAGGGTGGTGACGACGCTGAACTTCTCGGCGATCAGGCTCGCCATGTGGAAGGCCGCTTCGCCGATGCCGACGACCGGCGCGGCCGCTGCACAGCGCGCGGCCTCGAGGCCGGTGTCGTCGAAACAGGCGATGACGAACGCGTCGGCATCAACGGCCTTGGCGATTTCGGTCAGAAGTCCCGGCACGGAAAAGGCCTCGTCGAAATAGCCCTCGATGCTCGGCGGGCCGAACCCGGGATTGACGGCCCGGATTTCGACGCCGGGCGAGGCGACGGCTTTGGCGGCGGCGCCGATCTTGGCGGTCATCGAGGCGGTGGTGTTCGGGTTGACGACCTGAATTCGCATGCGAAAAATTCCTGACAGCCTTGGGTCACGCGCGCCTGTGTCTTCGTGCTCCTTCGTGTCCCTTGTGGTCAATCAATTCGCCAAATAGAGCGCCAGCGAGCGCGAAGGCGGCTCTGTCCGCTTTTGCCGAACAGGATGGGGCCCGCGCCCGCGAGTCGGCCCGACGCGGCTCCGGATCATTTGTCTGACAGTCTGCGTATTACAGGAACGTTTCAAACCGTCTAACTTTTGGCTTCTCTTGGAATCTCTTCGCCGGCGACGAATTTCCCTTCGCAATGCTCTTTGTTTGCCGTTTGGATTTCCTTGGATTTCCTTGGATTTTCTCGTCAGAATCGTGACTTTCCAATATGTTATGGCCATACGGCGCGCAATAAACATTCGACGCCGCCCGCTCTCACGGGATCCCGGTTGAGCAAAATTTGCGGCGGTCGTTTAGCGGGTTGCGCAACTTATTCACAGGCTTGTGGAGGCCTACGAGCGGGCGGCGGGCTTGCACAAGATATTCAAGCACGATTTCTGATTTTGGCAAAGAGAATGTTGGCGCCATCGAAGCCATCGAAGCCATCGCAAGCCGCCCGGCGCCGAAAGCACGATGCCGCCAAGACGGCAGCGTCATTTCTCCAGACCTTGCCGACCTTCCTCGCACTTGCTGGCAAGTCGGCGCTTTGTTGTCGATCTTCCTTAAGCCTGAACGCCGATGACTCTGGGCTTCCGGCGCGACGAAGGCGATCATCTGGCCATCGCGCAAGAGGAGGGACGGGTCAATGGACATAACGAGGAAGAAGCGCGTCCTGAATGCGGGTTCCGGGGCTGCGGCCGCGGCTCGGCTCCGCGAGTTCTTTTCCGCCTCCGATTATGACGAGGTGCGGCTCGACATTGACGCATCGGTCAAGCCCGATCTCGTCGGCTCCTTCGCCGGCATGCGCGGCCAGATCGCCGACGCCAGCTTCGACGCCATATGGTCGTCGCACAGTCTCGAACATCTGCACGCGCATGAAGCGCCGGTCGCGCTTGCCGAATTTCGACGAGTGTTGCGAGCGGACGGGTTCGCGATCATCACCTGCCCGAATGTCGCCGCCGCAGCCCGGCTGCTGGAAACGCAAGACATCGAAGAGGTCGTCTATCATTCCGCCGCCGGCCCGATCCGCATCCTCGACATCCTCTACGGGCACGCGCCCTCGATCGAGGCGGGACGCCTCCACATGGCGCACCGGACCGGTTTCACTTCCGCCCGCCTGGGGCGACTGGCGGCGCAGGCCGGCTTTTTCGAGACGCGCGTCCTCGAAGGCGACGACTTCGATCTCTGGGCCGCGCTGCTGATGCCGCGCGCCGACTGCTCGGAGCTGGCGCGACGCTTTGCCGCGACTGTCGTTGCCGGTCTCTTCCGCGAGGAGCTCGCGGCCACTCTCGAAGAGCCCGCGCCCGAGCGACCCCGGTCGCATGTGCGTCGACGGGTCAATCCTGTCGGCGCCCCATAGGTCCGGGCCCGTTGAACCGGCGAGCGCCCTCGCCGGCGCCAAGCGCGCGGCAAACGATCACGGCAAGCGCGAAGGCCAAGCGGTTAATGCAATGGCCAAGATCCCCGCCGCGCGCATACGCCTCGACGGCTCGATCCGGGCCTAGAGCCGGTTCCCTGGCGCCCGACGCTCCAATAGCGAAACCCTCGGTTGCGCATGTCGCTGGGTGAATAAATGTCGTGAAGATCTACGATCGCGTTCGGTCAGCCACATGCCTCTTCGTGTCGACCCCACGGCAACATGCCGATGGAAAAGTATTATCCGAGATCATGGATACGCTTGCGTTATTACGGGCGTTATTGCCGCCGCAACGCTCCTTGGCGGCGAGCCGCCGATGAGACGCCTCCTACCGCGGCGACAGCTCATGCTGCGGCCGCGGCAGAAAGACCGAATTGCTGCTTCAGTTCGACGACGTAGGCGCGCTGCGCGGCCGCGACGCCGGGCGGCGCCGCAGCGTGGTCCTCCAGCCAACGGTGGATGGCCGCCACCTCATCGACGTGGCTCTGCGCCCTCAGCGAATGGGTCACGGACCCAGCGTGGCGCCGGTGGATGTTGAGGGGGGCCGCGACGTAGGCGACCCGGGCGCCAGGAGCGGCCAGGGCCTCGAGATAGAGGCGCCAGTCGCCGGCCATGCGGAAGCGCTGCAGATCGCCTTCGCAGACCTCCAGCGCCCGCGAGAGCGCGTCGCGCCGCCAGACGACCGAACTGACATTCAGGATGACGTTCTTCACCGACAGGAATCGCCACAGGAAGCTCAGGCCGTCGAAGATCTCGTTGCGCCGCAGCGCGTCGGGCTCGAGCGTGGCGAAGTAAGGCTTGTAGCTGTCGTAGACAGGCTTGCCCTCTCCGTCGACCGATTGCGAGTCGCAGAAACCAAACCGGATTGCCGGATCCTGCTTCATCAGGGCGAGAATCTGCGTCAGGAATTGCGGATCCGCGCCGTCGTCGGCCTCGGCAAGCCAGATGAATTCGCCGCGCGCGGCTTCCACCGCGCGCGACCATTGCTTGAAAACGGAGCCGGACCTGGTCTCGTTGATGATGAGCGTGAGATCGCGACTGCGCTCCTGCGCTATCTCCTCGATCACCTCCACGCTTTCGTCTGTCGACGCATCGTCGAGCACAATCACTTCCTCGATCGGATGCGTTTGATCGAACACCGAGTTCAGCCGCTCCCGCAGATAGGCGGCGTAATTGTAATTCGGCACCGCCACCGTCACGGAGGGCAGTTCGGGCATGGCGCGAACGACGAGGTCGCGAACATAGTCGGCGAAGCAGAAGCGGTCCTCGATGAAGCGACGCATGCGCCTCACGGCCACGGCGTCGTGCTCGCGGCGAACGAGCCGCATGAGCGACCGCGAGAAAAGAAGCGCGTCGCCGTACTTGACGACCACGCCGAGGTCCTCGTCCTCCAACAGATCCGGGATTCCACCCGAACCCTCGAACGCGACGACGGGAACGCCCAGGCTCAGCGCCTCCAGAGCCACCGACGGAAAGGGGTCCTCGCGCGAGGTCAGGGCGAAAGCGCTCGCCGCCGCGTAATAGCCTTCCACGTCGGCTGTGTAACCGGGCAAATGAAAGGTTCCTGTCTGCGCCGCCCCTTCCAGTTCCACGGCGAGCCAACGCTTCAGCTCGGGGTCCATGGCGCCGATCCAGCAGAAATGGACCTTGGCCTCGTTTTGCTGGCACAGTCTCCAGATCTGCAGGAACAGATCGAATCCCTTGCGTATGTCGGCATAGCCGACCCCGAGAACGAGCGGCTCATCCTGGGCGATGCCGAGCTCCTTGCGCACTCGGGCCGCGGCGCGCGCACTGGGCTGCAACATTTTGTACAGCCCCTGCGGCAAAATGATCGCGTCCCGCACCGGCGGCGAACCGAGGGCCTCGATCACCCGATCTTTGACGAAACGGGAGGGAAATACGACCGTATCGGCGTGCATCAGGCCCTCCCGCGCCGCGCCTTCGAGCGCCTTTTCGCGCAAGAGGCGCGGCAATTCATGAACGAGCAGGACACTGCGGGCGCCGAGCGCGCGCAGCGTCAGCGCGAGCGGCGCCGCGGCGCATGTGTTGACCAGGGCCGCGGTAAAGCCGCCCGTGACAAGACCCGCGAGCAGTGCCTTCGGATTGGAAACCGTCCTCAGCACCGTCGCCGGCGCGATGGCCCGATAGCTCTCTTCGAGTTCGCCGCCGTCAAGGAGCACGAAGTGTATGTCGACGCCCAGCGCGCTTTTCAGCGTCTTGCCGATGTTGAGCAGCAATTGCTGCGCCCCGCCGGGAAAGGCGTCGTGACCGACGAGAAGCAGCCGAAACGACCGTGCGACAGCGCCCGTGGCGGCGCGCCCCGTAGCGTTGAGGTAGGCGGCGCCATGGTGGACATCCGGCTCCAAATAGGCCCCTTCGCACCATTCGTTCCAAGCATTGATGCAAACGAAAGGCTCGCCGAAGAACGGACGCTTCGCCGCGCGGTCGACAAGTTCCGAAAGCCATCGCTCGTATTTTCGCGGCGTCGAACCGTGGAGGCAGAGCCCGCCGCCCTCCCTTCGCGCGTCGTTGTCCCAGTTCGGGGTCGCAGTCTTGATCAGCGGAAATCTCGCGGCCGGCTCATTGAGAGAGCGCTCGACGACGTCGTCGTAGGCGAAAACATTGCCGCTGAAGGCCTCGTCGAAGAATTGAAGCCCTCCGTTCATTCGCTCCATGTCGCTGGTCAGCTTGTGCGGAGGGAATTCGATGGCGCCGTCCATGCCATAGACAGTGGGATCGGTGTCATTGAAGGCCTGGCTCATGATGAGGATTGGCTCCTCGCCATTTTCCGCGAAGATACGCCGCCAGGCGGCGAGGCGCTCTTTCGCCTTGAGGATCGCCGCGGGGCGATAGATCATCAACAGAGGCCGTCCCGACGCGCGGATGTAGCGCGGGTCGCGGAAATGGCGCAGGAAGTCGGCGCAGAGCGGGCGATCATCCTCGGCGCGATAATCCTGCTTGATGAGAACCTCGCTCTCCATGCCGTCCCAGCGGCGCGTCCAGTTCTCGTTCGCCCACATCAAAGCAAAGGGCATGTCGATGTCCGGTGCGGCGAGAAACGCTTCCAGTGGCTTCTCCAGCAAGCGATGATTGTTAAAATTGTAGTAGTAGTAGACGAAACCATGGAGGCCGGAGGCCTTTGCCATCCCCACCTGCCTGCGCATGACGTTGAGATCGAGCAGATTGTAGAAGCCCAGGTCGCGCGGAATGCGCGGCTGGAAATGGTTCTCGAATCTCGGCAGGCCGCGCGCGATGTTGGTCCACTCGGTGAAGCCTTCGCCCCACCACCTGTCGTTTTCGGCGATCGGGTGGAACTGCGGGAGGTAATAGGCAAGGATCTTGGCCTTGCGCGCGGCAGCCGGGGGCAAGGGACGCAATTCCTCGTAGTCGTCGCCGGGCCTTGAGAACCTTTTGACCAGATTGGGAATCGTCTGATGCGAATCCGATGGCTTCGTCAGCACCCCGCTCCGGTCGGCGAGGGAGACATAGTGGAGCAATGGATTGCGGGAGTAGTCTCCGCCGAGATAGCGTCGAACGTAGAAGTTCGCATCGAAGTCGGGCGAGGGGTTACGGCCCTCGCTGAAGCCGTAGCTCATAAAGTGCTCTAGGGGATCAATGCCCGCGGACGCGATGTCGGGATAGGTTGACAAATAGTAGGCTGCATCGAAAAGCGGCGTCGGCGATGCGCCTGTCCTGCGAGCGTGGAGGTAGTGCAGCACGGCGCTGTCGCTTTCGTCGATCCGGTGGCGCTGGCGATACCACTCGATTTCGAATAGCGCATTGGGTCGCCGCCCTTCCCTTTCGCCCAGGAGCGCATAATGCAGGAGGGAGTTCACCCCCGCCTCGCGAACGTCGCTATAGGTCTCGAGATACCACCGCGTGTCGAAGGCGACGTTTGGCTTTCGGCCTTCTTTGTACCCGTGGAGGAAGAAGTGCTCGAACGGATCGACGTCGGAAGCCGCAACGACGGGATTGTCATCGAGATAATATAGCTTGTCGAAGTAGCCGCGCGCTTCGAGAAAGCGGGCCTCGTCGGCGGGAGTCGACGCCAGCGAGGCCAGATCGCCGCCGGATAGGAGCGGGGTTTCGGCGGCGAATCGCCGTGCGATTTCTGCGTCAGCTGTCATGGATCCTCTGAACCAACGGTTTGGCGACAAGGCGAGGGCGCCGGGCCGAGCGGCGAAGCAGACGGCGGGCTCATGCGCACGAGCTCCCGGACTTCCGCGGCGCCCGCTGCTCCCGATTTTCGGGCTCTTTCCATCCAGGCTGCGCCACCCTGCGGATCGGCCACGACCCCGGCGCCGTCTCGCAGCATCACTCCCCAGTTGAACATCGCTTCGGGATGGCTGCTCTCTGCGGCGGCGGCATAGTGCTTCGCGCCCTCTTCGAGGTCGCGCTCGACGCCGTAACCCTGGCAATAGGCAACGCCGAGCTTGAAAGTCGCCTCGACGTGGCCCCCCGCCGCCGCGCGCTGCAGCCAGCCGACGGCGAAGTTCGCCGACTTGGCGACGCCCCAACCGTAGCGATGCAACTCGGCGAGCCAGTATTGAGCATCCAGATCGCCAAGGCTCGCCGCCTCCTGGAACCAGCGCGCGGCTTGCTCGTGATCCGCGGCGACCCCCGGGCGTCCAAGCTTCAGGCAGCCGAGCCGCGTCGCGGCGGCCGCATAGCCGGCCTCGGCAGCCTCCCGCAGCAGGCGCTCGCCCTCGCCCGGATCCGGGGGAAGGCCGTCGCCGCTGCAGTAGCGGCAGGCGAGCAGGGTCTTGGCTTCGAGATCCCCCAGATCGACCGCCAGCCGCAACCAGCGCAACGCGCCAGCCTCATCGCGGACCAACTCGCTGCTCGACAGGAGGCGCGCCAGCGCCACATGGCTCGCCGCTACGCCGCGACCCGCCGCAGCAGTGAACCAGTGGACCGCCTTGCCGTCGTCTTTTGCGACGCCTTCCCCCTTGGCGTACAGGCAAGCTATGTTGTGCGCCGCCAGCGGCTCGCCCTTCTCCGCAGCCTTCAGGAACCAGAACGCGGCTTCCTGCAAATTGACCGCAACGCCTGCGCCGGTCGCGCTGAGCCGGCCGGCAATGAACTGAGAATGGCGGTCGCCCATTTCGGCGGCGCGGCGATACCAGACGGAGGCCTCGCGCAGATCGGGTTCGGCATAAGCGCCGCGACTGTAGAACTCGGCGAGCGCGACGATGGCGGGCAGATGACTGAGCCTCGCCGCCGCGCGCAATTGGCTTTCCGCGCGAACGAGATTGCGTGGCCGGCCCTCCCCGGAGAGCCGCATAAGCGCTGCGCGGTAGAGGGCGTGGGCGTCGCCCGCCTCAGCCGCTCGGTCGTAGAGCGCGCCGGCGGCGTCGAGGTCCTTTGGACGTCCCTGGCCGGACGCCAATAATGTCGCCATCGCGAGCAGCGCGCGCGGATGGTTCTGGGCGGCGGCGAGTTCATACCAGTCGGCCGCAGCGGCGGCGTCTATTGGGCCGGCGAGACCCTGGAAGGCGATGTCTCCGAGCCGGAACTGGGCCTGCGCCACCCCCGCCTGTGCGGCCCGCGTCAGTCGCCGGCGCGCCTCCTCGGTGTCGCGCTCGCTGCCTCGGCCGTCCAGACGCAGCGAGCCCAGCGCGGCCTCGGCCTCCATCGAGCCTTGTTCCGCCGCCGCCTGCAGCCAGGCGATCGCCTCGCCTAAATCGGGTTCGACTTCAAACCCGTCCGGAAACAGGGCTTTGGCGTTCTCGGATGCCGTGCGCGCATCGCGCGCCTCCGCCGCCTCGCGCCAGCGCGCGACCGACCCGCCTCTCGCGCCGTTGATGAGGATCTGGGCGAGGCGATATTGGGCCTCAGGGTGACGGCGCTCCGCCGCCAGACGCAGCCAGCGCACGGCTTCCGGCAGGTTGCGCTGCACGCCCTGGCCCATGACGTAGAGCTGACCGATGCGGAAAGCCGCCTCTCCGAGTTCGCCCTCGCTGGCTGCGCGCCAGTGTCGGAACGCGCGGTAGTAGCGTCGCGCCTCGTAGGCGGCTGCGGCTCGGCGCTGGCTGCGGCTCGCCCCCGTTCCGGGTCGCAGAGCGTCGAAAGTCCGACGCAAACGGGCGGCGATCGAACGGGTCATGGCTCGCGCATCGCTTCGCCGACGCCGCTGACGAGACCGCCGAGGAGATAGAAGGCGAGCGAACGGGCGCCCACCTTGATGTCCGCCGACAGCCGCATGCCTGGAATCAGGCGGAAAGCGCTGGGAACGTCGACGAACCTGATCGCCGTGATCGCGATACGGGCGCGATAGTAGGCTGGCGTCGGCGCGCCATTTTCGTCGGTGGTGAAGGCGTCCTCGCTGATCCACCGCACCCGTCCTTCGGCGACTCCATGTTCGGTGAAATTGAATGCGTCGACCTTCAGCGTCGCAGGATCGCCGGGGCGCACGAAGCCTATGTCGCGGCTGGCGATCTCGACTTCCGCCTCGAGGGGCGCGCTCATCGGCGCCAGCACCATCAGCGTGTCGCCCTCCTTGAGAACCGACCCGACAGACAGTTTCGACAATGTGAGGACCATCGAGCGTTGTGGCGCCGTCAGGCGCACCAGATCCTTGTGCTTCTCCGCCTTTTCCAGCAGGCTCGTGGCGTTGTCGCGCGCGTTGCGGGCCGTTACGAGTTCCAGGCTCACGGCGGAGCGCCACTGCTCCTCGAAAGCCATGCGGTCGGCCTTCAGCGACGCCATCAGATGTTCGGCCTCGATCAGGCTGTTGTGCCCGAACTCCATCGTGCGCAACGATTCAAGCTTGGCGTCGGTCGAAAGGAGCACGTTGAGCAGCGACCCCGCTCCGCGCTGCAGCAGCGTGTCGTGCATCGTCTGCACCTGATCGGCGATCCGCAGACGCTCGCGGTAGCGCTGCTCGTCGTTCTGGAACTTGTCGATGGTCGCCTGCGTCTGCGCGATCTTCTCGTCGTAGCTCGCCATTTGCGCCTGGTATTGCGCCGCGCGCTGGCGGAACATGCCAAGCTGAAGCGTCTGGTAGTCGCGCGCCTCCTCGTCCGCGGACTTGTCAAAGTGAGGCTCGGTGTGCCTGAGTTCAGCTTCGGCACGAGCGATCTGCGCATCGAGACTCTTGATCTGCTCGCCCAACTGACTGACGTCGGCGGCGGCGAACGTCGGGTCGAGCGTCGCCAGCAGTTGCCCCGCCTCCACAACCTGGCCCTCGCGCACGTCGATGGTCTTGACGATCGAGGGGTCGAGCGCCTGAAACACGGTTGGAGATTCGACGGAGACGATCTTCCCGGCGGAGCTGGAGACCACGCGATCGACACGCGCCACGCCGAGCCCCAGCGCCGCCACCAGGAGGAATGCGGCGAGCGTAAGCACCGTGGCGCGCGTCGCCAGCGGTTCGCCAGAGTCGCGGATGTCGCCGATCTCCGATTCGAAGCGGCGGAGCGTGCGGGCGGCGTCCGCATCAGGAGACAACGGATCCTCCGCGGATCGGCGCAGGCGCGGCGGAGGCGGCCACGACATGCCGGTTCTGTTGACGCCAAAGCCCGTTGTAGATGTCACAGGTCTTCAGGAGCTCGGCGTGGGCGCCCACCGCGTCGAGGCGCCCGCGTTCGAGCACCAGTATCGAGTCGGCGTTCACAAGCGACGACAGGCGGTGTGAGATGATGATGACCGTGCGTCCGACAGCGATGCGCTTGATGTTGTCGTTGACGACGGCCTCGCTTTCGGGGTCCAGCGCGCTGGTGGCCTCGTCCAGGATCAAAAGCCTGGGGTCGAGAATGAGTGCGCGGGCAATTGCGATCCTTTGCCGTTGGCCGCCCGAGAGATTAGGCGATCCCTCGTAGATGTAGGTCTCGTAGCCCCCCGGCAGCCGCTCGATGAATTCCTCCGCGCCGGCGAGGCGCGCTGCGCGCGTCACCTCGTCGAAGGAGGCGTGCGGCCTGGCGGCGGTGATGTTGTCGCGAATTGTGCCGCTGAACAGGAAATTCTCCTGCAGCACGACGCCGAGGCTGCGACGAAGATGACCGACGTCATAGGCGCGTACGTCGACTCCGTCGATCTTGATGAGCCCTTCGTAGTCGGAATGCAGACGCTGCAGCAGGCGCGTGACCGTCGTCTTGCCCGAACCGCTGCGGCCGACGACGCCGAAAGTCTTGCCGACCGGAATCTCGAAAGAAATTCGATCCAGGGCCGGGCTCATTGCGCCCTTGTAGGTGAAGCGGACGTTAATGAATTCGACGTGGCCTATCAGCTGCGCCCGCACGCCGCGCGCCGAGCCGGCGTCCTCTTTGGGCTGGTTGACGAGACGCGACACGATCGCCACGGCGGCGCGAGCCTCGTCATACTGGTTGATGAGCTGCGCCATTTGCATCAGCGGGCCGGACACCCGCTGCGTAAGCATGAGAAACGCAAACAGAGCCCCGACGTAAACGGGATCCTTGGTGGTGATGGCGAAATAGACGCCGATCGCATAGCTTCCGTTCACCGCCAGACGCTCGAGCGGGCGCACGCCCGCCTGAACGAGCGCGGCAATGAAGCCTTCTTCCAGCTTCAGCTTGGCGAGCCGGGCAACGATAATGTCCCACTGATGGCGCTGTCGGCTCTCCAGAGCCAACGACTTCACCGTGCGCATGCCTTGCAGGGTCTGGAACAGAAAGGCGCCTCGCTCGCCCTCGACCCGCTTCACGGCGCCGGACTTTCTGCGGTAGACCGGCAGCATCGCGATGAGCCAGAGCACGATCAGAGCGCACACCGCCACAACCAGCGCGGTCAACATCGGGCTGAAGAAAAACATGACGGGCAGGAAGACGCAGAGCGTCAGCGAATCCAGCACCGTGCCGAACAGTTGCCCTGTCAGGAAGGTGCGCACCTTCCAGATCTCGTTCATGTCGCGGCCGATCAAGCCGACCTGGGTGCGCTCGAAGTAATCGATCGGCAGCTTGAGTACCCGGTCGAACACGTATTCCGACAGCTTGGCGTCGACGCGCGCGGTGATAAACAGCACGAGAAACGAGCGGAGATAAGCGAAGATCGTTTCGAACACCGTTATGACCGCCATTCCGGCGCAAAGCACAACAAAGGTGTTCATGCTGCCGTAATAGATCACCTTGTCCGAGAGCAGCCGCCAGAACATGATCGGCGCGAGCGCGAAAGCGCTCAGCACCAGAGCCGAGATCGCAAGGTCGCGCACCGCCCGCCTCTCGCGAAAGATCAAGGCGAGGATCAAGCGCAAGCTGAACGGCTGCTCCTCGTCGGTGAAATCGTGGCGCGGCCGCAGCAGCAGAACCTCTCCGGTCCAGGCCTGTTCGAAACGCGCGCGGTCGAGGAGAAGTTCGGCGCCTTCGCCGGCGCACGGATCCAGGAGCGTCGCCGTCGGCTGTTCGGCCTGGACCCCAATCGAGGTCAGGACCATATATGCGCCGCTCTTGAGGCGCACGATCGCTGGAAGCGCGCGGCGAGCATTGCTCAGCGAGCGCCAGTCGAACTCGGATCGCGCTCGCTCTCATCCCGGCGCGTGTCGCGCAGCCCGCCAGCGCCTGGACGGAAGGCTCCTCGTCAGCCAATCGCATGTCGCGCGCGAGGTCCGAGGCCGGGACTGGGACGCCGTGACGGACGCCCACGAGGACCAGGCATTCGAGGGCGGTCGAGAGGCGACCCGGTTCGCAGCTCATATTTTGGGAAGAGGAAGAGGCCGCGTCGGCGTCGCGCGGCGCCGGCGGGCTCTTGGCTGCGAGAGCCGTCATGATGCGAGGAGCCTCAGAGGCGCCGATGGCCGCGCGGGCTCTGCCGCGGCGCCGATGGCCGCGAGTGTCCGCCTCACGCAGACGGTCCGGTCGTACCGGGCCCGGGCGGTTTCGCGCGCCGCCTGCCCTCGCCTCGCCCGGCCCTTTGGATCGGTCAGGTTCCGGACGATCCCCGCGGCGATCGCCGTGCTGTCCAAAAACGGGACGAGGATGCCGGTTTCGCCGTCGGCGATCGCTTCGCGCACCGGGGCGGTGTCAGAGGCGACAATCGCGCAGCCCGCCGCCATAGCCTCGATCAGCGACCAGGAGAGGACGAACGGATATGTCAGGTAGACATGCGTCGAGGAGACCTGAAGCAAGCGCACAAAGGAGTCGTAGGGCAGCGGATCGACGAAATGGACGCGCGACAGATCGAGGCGAGGCGCCACTTCGTCAAGATAATGCGCCTTCCATGTCGTATCGCTGGGCGGGGGGTGGCTGTAGGAATGACCGTCGCCTCCCACGATCACCGCACGCGCGCGTGGACGCGCCGCAAACACGTCGGGCAGGGCTCGCAGGAACATGTGATAACCACGAAGCGGCTCGAGATTGCGCGAGACGTAGGTCACCACTTCGTCGCATCCGGTCAGCTCCTGGCCGCCGGGCAAAGTGAACCTGGCCGCCGGTTCGGGACGCAGGCGATCCAAGTCCACACCCTCATGCTCGACGCGGATCTTGTCCTGAAATTCGACAGGAAAAGTCGAACGCTGCCACCGGGTCGGCGAGAGCCCGACGTCGGCTTCCGCAAGTGCGAGCAGCGTGCTGGCGTTCTTGCAATGAAGCGCTGCGACTTCGTCGACGCCGAGACGCGGGCTTTCCGGATCGAAATGCACGTCCTGGCCGTCGGACCGGTAGAAGAACTCGCAGTAGACCACATGCCGCGCCGTCGGAAACATGGCGCGCAGCGGCAGCGCTTCGCCCCAGCCGCAATGGGCCAGCACGAAGTCGGGCGCGAAGCCTGAGGCGGCGAGTTCACTCGCCGCGAAGAGAACCTGCTCAGCGCGTCGGCATTCCAGTTCGAATCGGCGCGCAAAGGGATGCGTGGCGGCGAGGTCCACGCCCGGCATCTCGTAACGATGCAGGCGCACGTTCGGGAGGTCTTGAGCGCCGGACGCGCCGATCGCCATAACCCGGTTGCTTGGCGACCGTGCAACCTCATCCGCCAGCGACCGGAACTGCGCCGGAAAGTTGTTGTGTACGAAGAGGAAGTTCATGCCGCATCCAGATTGAGACGCATGAAGGGGCGCCGCCGGGGTAGTGGCGCGCACGCCGTGATGTTGGAGCGGTCTTGCGACCCCTTTCCGCGACCTGCGCCCGAAAGCCCGTCGCGGAAGGGATCTGAAGATCAAACGGTCTTGTGCACACCGTCGGCGAAGTCGATCGTCACCTTGTTCAGCGTCAGCACCTGATGATCGGTGAAGGTGATCGTGGTGACGCCGTTGACGTGAACCTCCTTTGCGATCGCGCTGGAGCTCTGCTGCGTCTGGACCGTCGTGGCCGCGCCGCCGTAGATGACGTCGTTGCCGTGCAAGCCGACCTTAACGAGATCGTGGCCAGACCCGGCTTGCACGAACTCGTTTCCGTAGTTGATATTGATCGTGTCGGCGCCGTGGCCCCCGAAGATCGTATCCCGGCCGTCGCCGCCGTCGATTGTGTCGTGTCCGCTGCCGGCGATCAGCAGGTTGTCGCCGTGGTAGACCTGCAGGAGGTCGGCGCCGCTTCCGCCGGCGAGCGTGTCGGAGGGAACTGGTCCGCTTCGCGCGTGGTCCTCGTGGCCGCCGTGGCCAAAGGGTCGATCGTGATTCGAACGCCCTTCGCCGTGGTCATCGGCCCCGCTTGACAGCCCGCCGACCAACGTCGATCCGCCTGTTCCAGCCTGCAGATAACTTGAGCCGCCGCCGACAAGCGTGTCCTGGCCGGCGCCGCCGATAAGCGTGTTCTGGCCACTGCCGGCGATCAGAAGGTTCTGGCCGTGGGTGACCTGAAGCCAGTCTTGACCCGCCCCGCCCACCAGGGTGTCTCCACCCGGGCCCGTGTCGAGAACCCTGTTGTCGCCGTCGCCGACGCCTATGATCTTGTGGCCGGTGTCGGAAAGGGTGATGGTGTTGTTAGATCCGGTGTCGAGGAAAATCTGCGTGTTCGGCTTGATCGTGTAGCCGCCGCTGGCGCTTTGAACCTCGACCTTCACCTTGTCATCCGGGCGGGACAACAGTCCCGCGTCCTGGATTGCTTGTATGATCGCATTCTCTGTTCCGCGGGAGTAATTTCGATCCAACAAGGCGTCCAGGCGGCTGTAGTTCAGGTTATACGTGGCCATGCGGTCCATCCTTTCCTAGGCGGTCCGAAAAACCGGGTCGCCAGCCGCTGCTTTGAAGACCCGAACGCGGCGTTCGGGACGAATTCCTGCCGGCTGCGCCGCCTGCCAGACGCTCAGGCGCCGCTCTGGACGAATGTCGAGACGCAACCCCACCAGCGGATCGCGACCCACCGCCCCGAGGAACTCCACCTCCTGGCCTCTTTGATTGGCGATGGATGAGCCGAGAAAAAGAACGTCCGCGTTGATCGCGTGCCGGCGAGCCGCGGGTCCCGTGAGACGCAGCCGCAGGCCGACCAGAGGAACATTGCGGCCGCGGGTGCCGGCGAAAGCGCCGGGCTTCGCCCAGCTGGACCAGGAGCCGGAAGAACTCGCGCTCAGCGCCTGCACCTCGAGGCCGACGTCGTCGAATCCGGCGTCGCACATTTCCAGACCTTCGATCTTGGCCGGAGCGTCGGGACCGCCTGCCCATTCGCCTGGCCTGACCTCGACGTCGCCGCGACGCGCAACGTGGGCGACAAACAGGGTGTCGGAGCCCCTCTGGACCGACGCTGCCTTCGCGCCGGCTTTGCGGCTCGCCCCCAACGACGGCGGCAGCCCGCCGACAGACTCCAGTTTGAGGGCCGCCTCGAGCGGCCCTCCCGCCGACTTGCGCTTTACGCCGACCCGAAGGCTGGCGTTGTCGGAAGCGCGCACGAAAAGGACCGCGCCCGGCCCCTCGAGACGGCCGTCTGGAACCCCCGGGGCCCCGATGATCTCGACCAGGTTTTCGAAGCCGCTTGCAGGCGCGACAAAGGCGGTCGGCGGCTCGTGACCGTCGCGGCCGCTCTCATAGCGCAGAATATAAAGGCCGCGCGCAACGAAAAGCGTAGAGTTGCGATCGAATTCTTCTGCCTGGCGCATTCGTCCCGCCCCTCCATCTGCCGGGATGCGATAGACAATTCGGTAGACGAAGTAGCAGTGGGCTGCAAACGTCAACTGATAATAAGACGAACGTATATTTTCCTCTGGCGATCGATTCTAGATATATATTTGAGGAAAATTTGCTCGGTTATGGCGGTTAAAAACTTCTAGAGACCGGCTGGTCTCGACAAAAGGCCGTGTATTTTTGGCACAAAAATAGGAATTTTTTCAGAATGGTCATTACTCCATAAGAGCGATCTGCTCTGGGTATGCGGCCAGATCGGACTTCGTATGACTTGCCGGCCAACGTCGAATGGACATGCTCAATCTTTGCCCTGCCTTTGATCGCTTTGAGCCACTCTTCTTCGATCCGAAAAGACATCGGCAGTCGTTGACCTCGCTCGCTGGCGCTTCGCTCATTGCGAAGCGCGCCGACCTCGCCTTCGCCTTCGCCGACCGCCGTTGCCGTCTGTCCGCTCCGACAGGTCGCGACTATCTTCTGCGCGCCCTCGCCGCTCGCATGGCGAGACGGGACGACGAAGCGCGCGCCGATCTCGACCGAGCCTTCGAAATCGATCCTGCCGACGAGATGGTCTCCGCCTGTGCCCTCTCGTGGGGCCGCGAAAGACTCAGGGCGGCTGCGGCGGCGACGCTCATCGAGAGCGATCGGGAAAACGAGGTTGGCCTTCGCGCGGCGCTCGCCGCGTTGCAAGCGGGGGGCGGACGCTTTGCGGCGCGCCTTCGCGAACGACGCGGCCGCTGGTCAGGTTGGGTCGCATGGGACGCGAAATGCCAGCTCGAGATCGATATGCCGGGCGAGCCGTTTCAGGTCGTTGAGTTCGACAGCGAACATCCCCTCGCAGGGCGAGGCTGGCGCGCGGCGGACGTAGCGATCGAGACAGGCGACGCGGCGATCGCCTTGCGACTCGACGGGGAGGTCGTTCGCCGGATCGAAGGGCAGGTTCACCGCCGCCCAGTGATATTGGCCGCGGCGAGCCCGCACGGGGCGGATTTTGATAGTGCGTCGCTCAACGTCATCGTCTCGGTGTACGAAAATTTCGAAGCGACGGTCGCCTGTTTCGAAGCGCTGTTCGCCGAGGGCTCGGCAGGGTCGAAGCGCGTTATCGCGGTCGACGACGCCTCGCCTAATGAAGCGATCCGCGGCTGGCTCTCGACTCAAGCCGCCAGCGGACGGCTACAAACCATCCGCAACGAGGCGAATCTCGGTTTTGCGGCGTCCGTCAACCGCGCCCTGGCTCTCTGCGATCGGGGCGACGCGCTTCTTCTCAACGCCGATGCGTTCCTCACCCCGGGCGCGATCGGTCGCCTCGCCGCGGTCGCGCGCTCGGCGGAAGACATCGGCACCGTCACGCCGTTCTCCAACAACGGGGAATTCACAAGCGTTCCCGAACCGAACGTCGTCAACGCTCTGCCGGACCCGCGGACGCAGCGGGACATAGCCGAAGCCGCTTTCGCGGCGAACGGGACCGAAGCCGTCGACATGCCCAACGGCGTCGGCTTCTGCCTCTATGTCACGCGCGCTTGCCTCGACCGTGTGGGGGCGCTGCCTGAACTCTACGCGCGCGGCTATTACGAGGATGTCGAATTCTGCCTTCGGGCGCGGGAGGCGGGCTTGCGCAGCGTCTGCGCGACCGGCGTCTATGTCGCTCACGCCGGCGCCCAGTCTTTTCGCGGCGATAAACGGGCGCTTGTGCTCCGCAATCTTGCGATCGTGGAGGGCCGTTTTCCCGAGTACACGCCGGAATGCGCCGCCTATCTCGCCGCCGACCCGCTCGGCCCGGCGCGCGCGGCAATCGAAGAGCGATTGCCGCTGCCGGAGCACGCTATTCTGATGATCGCGCCCGAAGGAGAGGCGCTCCGACTTCGCGCAAGAGCGCGGACGCGAGATGGCACGGGCCGACGCGGGCGCGGTTCTCATCTGCGCCACGACCCGCGAGGGCGACCGGGTCCAATTGACCGGACTTGGCCATGCGCCGCCGCGCTCGCTTACCTTTTCGCTTGCCGAGCTGCGAGGACGGACAGCGCTACAGGATTATCTGCAGCGCCTTCGACCGCAGGGGATCGAACTTTTCGCCCCTTTGCAATTGCCTGAGGGTTTGCTGGAGTCCATTAGCGATCTTCCCGCTCCTCGCCGCCTGATCCTCGGCGACTTGCGTTGGCTATCCGCGGAATCGCTCGCCTTGGAGAAGAGCTGTTCCAGCCACGACGATCCAGGCGGCTGCTGCGCATGCAAGGCTCCGCCGCGCGATCCGGGCGGCGGCGCAGTGGAGCGGGCGCAGCGCCTGATCGAGTTCGTACGCGCGTGCGATCAAATCGCGGCCCTCGACGCGATGGCTTCGGCTTTTGCGATGAGGCATCTTGCCGGTTTGCCGATTGTTTCGTGCGCCGCCCGGCCGCCGTCCCCTCTAGGCCCCGCGACCGCGCCCGGTCGAACGTCCGTTCTCGGCGTGCTGCTGCCGCATCCAACCGGCGAAGCCGACCGTCTGATCGCTGCTCTGGCGCGCCGCCTGCGCCGCGAAAGCGCCGGATCGCTCGTCGTATTGGGCCGATGCCTCGACGACCTGGCAACGATGGCGGTCGGCAACGTTTACGTTGCGGGCGCTATTGACGAGGCGGAATCGGCCTCGGTTCTTTCGCTCTACGGCGTCGGCAAGCTGTTTTCGCCCTACCGTACGCAAGGGTTCGGCCGGCTCGAGGCGCTCGCACGCCTGACTGGCGCGCCGAAGGCCTATTTCGACTGGTCGTTCGGCGCGCTCGGGCGCGAGACGAACGACCTCGCGCTCGACCCCCGCGTCTGCAACGAGAGCGCCGCGCGCGCCCTCGCAGGCTGGCTGCTGGACGATGCGCCGATGGAGGCGGTGGAGTGAATTTTCCAGTTCCCTATCGCGCCGACATCGTGGAGCGCGACCTCATCGCAGAAGTGCGACACGCAGCGCCCGACCGCATTGACGGATTCGTCTACGACGCACGCGATCTCGCCATGCGCTTCGTCGTCGAACTCTATCTGGACGGACAGCCCTGCGCCGTCGCGCGGGCGAACATCTTTGACGCCAGCCTGTTGCACCGCGGCCTCGCAGACGGCTGCTACCGCTTCTCTTTCCATGTTGAGCCAGAACGACTGAAGGGCGTGCCGATCGAAGTCCGACTCGCCAATATCGGGCGCTCGCTCGGCGCGCCGGCGCCCCTCCCGTCCGGGCCACCGTCGGTCTGGCCTTTGGGCGTTGGCGAGATCGAGTGGCGCGGCGGCCTGCGATTCTTCGGATGGCTCGACGATGAGGCGGGCGAGCAAGTGCGCGCCTTCGTTGGCGGCGAATGCGTCGCCCGCGCGCGCGTCGACCGCTGGACGCATGTTGGCCGGGGACACGAAGGAATCGCCAAGCGCGCCTTCGCAATCACACTGCCAGTCGAATTCGCGGACGGACGCATGCGTCAGGCCAACTTCGTTGATGCGCGCGGCCGGGCGCTGGTGGGCAGTCCCTGCCCGTTCTTTGCGTTTCGTGACGGACTCGCGCAGCTGCTTGAGAACCATGCCGACCTTGAATCGGAATGGATTCGCGGGCGACTGTTTGACGAAGTCTTCCCCCGCAGCGCTCCGTTCGAGGCCTTCCCGGAATGGCGGCAGACCTTTGCGCCCGAGGATGAAGCGCCTGCGCCGAAAGTGAGTATCGCCGTCGCGATCGTCGGTGAGAGCGGCGTCGAAACGACTCTCCAGAGCCTGGAAGCACAGGAGGATGCGGACTGCATCGTCGGGGTCCTGGCGCAGGGCGAGGGACAAACGACATTCGTGCCTGCGGAACTCCGGCGCTTTCTTGACGAGGCTCGCGGACCGCCGCAACTCGTCGCCTTTGCGCTCGCCGGCACGCGCTTCGAGCCGAATGCGCTGGCGCGGCTCGCGTCCGGCCTGAGCGCGTTTCCCAAAGCGGCTCTCGTGTACAGCGACGTGACGGTGTCGACCGCCGACGAAAACGATTGGCCGCTCGCCTTCCCGGCGTTCGACTACGAACGCATGCTCGAGCAAGGGTATGGCGCCTACGTCTTCGCGATGCCGGTTGAAGGGGCGCGCAAAGCTCTCGAGGTCGGCGCCGACAGCCTCTACCGGCTCTTCAACGCGTCCTGGGACGCGATCGCCCGGGAGCCGGAGCCTGAAGTCGAGGCGACCGCCTTCGACGGCGCGGTTCATTGGCCGGGCTTTCTCGCGCGCCTGCCGACGCTCGACCGGGTTGACGGGGCGCATCGACTGGCCTTGGCGACCGCCGCCCATCTCCAGGCGCGCGGCGTCGTCGCAGAGGTCGAAGCCGGTCCGGGCGCGCTCTTGCCGGCAGCCCGCGTAAGACGGGCCGTTCCGCCGGGCAGGGTTTCAATGCTTGTGCCCACTCGCGACCGCCTCGACCTCTTGCAGCCGTGTCTGGACTCGCTGAGGCGGACGGTCGATCTCGACGCGCATGAGCTGATCGTGATCGACAACGGGTCGGCCGACCCCGCATCCTTCGACTACTTCGATGCGCTCGCTGCGAACGGCATTCGCGTCTTGCGCCTCGACGGTCCTTTCAACTTCCCGCGCCTGATCAACGCCGGCGCGTCGCTCGCCTCCGGCGATTTCCTGCTGCTGCTGAACAACGACGTCGAGGCGCTGAACGAAGGATGGCTGG
Source organism: uncultured Alphaproteobacteria bacterium (assembly GCA_963772555.1). GTDB lineage: Bacteria > Pseudomonadota > Alphaproteobacteria > Rhizobiales > Beijerinckiaceae > Roseiarcus. Next base: position 133,545 of record CAVYXQ010000023.1, read on the forward strand.
AGGAGATGACAAGCCGTGCGGCCGAGCCCGGCGTTGGCGCCGTCGGCGCCGCGCTCCTGTGGCCGAGCGGCGTTTATCAGCACGGCGGAATTGTGCTCGGGGTCGGCTTTGCCCCGGCGCACGCCTTCGACGACCGGGCGGTCGGCGACCCCGGCTACGGCGACCTTCTCGCTGTCGCGCATGAGTGCGGCGCGGTGACGGGCGCCTGTCTGATGACGCCGCGGCGTCTGTTTCTCGATTCTGGCGGGCTCGACGCGACACGTTTCCAGATCAATTACAACGACGTCGATTATTGCCTCCGGTTGCGGGCGCTAGGCTATCGGGTCGTCATGACGCCGCACGCCCCTCTCATGCATCGCGCGTCAGCGAGCCGTGGCGTCCTGCGTGCGAAGGACGATGTCGATCGCTATTCCGGAGAGTTGCGCCGCCTACGCGCGATCTGGGGCGAGGCGCTCCTGAACGACCCCTGCTACAGCCCCTTGCTCTCGCTCGACGGCGCGCCGTATGGCGCTCTGGCCTGGCCGCCACGCCGGGCCGCCCCCCGTTCCCCTCGTTGTCCAACGCCGCGCCCGATACCGCCGGGGTTCTGATATATCAGTGGTGGCCTCGGAATCTGGCGTCCGCAGTATGGGCCGCGTCCCACGCGATCCCCATCAGGCCCTGCCCAACTCTGAATACACGGGGTTGGACGGGGACGTCGTGGCGCACTGTCGCGTAAACCTACTCCCCTTCTCGCGGCGCTGCGCCAGACCGGAAGCGGCGGGCGTAGGCGGCGTTGTAGAGTTCGCTCTCTTGGAAGTCGTCCGCGCCGAGGGCCGGGCCGACCAGGATCAGCCCGGTTCGTTCGACCGGAGTCTCGCGCATCGCGGCGACGGCCCCGCCGAGCGTCGTGCGGACGATGCGCTCATCCGGCCAGGAGGCGCGAGCAACGATCGCGACGGGGCAGCACGGATGGTAAAAGGGCAGCAGCTCGGCGACGACCCGCTCGAGGGCGTGGATCGAGAGGTGGATCGCCAAAGTCGCCCCAGTGGCGGCGAAGGCGGCGAGCGTCTCGCGTTCCGGCATTGGCGAAGCGCGCCCGGACGTTCGCGTCAGCACCAGCGACTGGGCGAGGCCGGGCAGCGTCAGCTCGCGTCTCAGCGAGGCGGCGGCCGCGGCGAAGGCCGGTACGCCGGGCGTCACCGTATACGGCACGCCCGTCTGGTCGAGGCGGCGCAATTGCTCGCCCATCGCGCTGAAGATCGACAGATCGCCGGAGTGAAGACGCGCGACGTCCTTGCCTTCTGCGGTCGCGGCGACGCAGAGGGCGACGATCGCGTCGAGGTCGAGCGGCGCCGTGTCGATGATTGTCGCGCCCGGCGGGCAATGGTCGAGCAAAGCCTTCGGGATGAGCGAGCCCGCGTAGAGACAAACGGGGCTCCGCGCGATGAGTTCGCGGCCACGGACCGTGATGAGGTCGGGCGCGCCGGGTCCGGCGCCGATGAAATGCACGGTCATGGCGGCTCGGCGGAGATGGCGATGGCGCAGGTTGCGCCGTCGGCCGCGATGCGTGGGCCGAGCAGCCGGCCGCCCCGCCCGACCCCCGCGAGCGCGGCCGCTTCGGCGACATTGGGCGCGCCGAAAAGCCGCTCGGCGGCCGGAGACGGCGTCAGGATTCGCGCCGCCTCCGCCTGCAGCGCCTCGAGCGGCAGCGCCGTCAGCGGCGCGCCAATGAGCCGCGAGGCTTCGGCGAGCCCCGCCTCCCGCGCCTTGTCCGCGAGCGTGAACATCTTGCGCTCGCCTTGCGGCGAACCGAACTCGGCGAGCGCGCGGCGGGCCAGCGCCGCGATCGCCTCGCCGGAAACGCCCGCCCGGCAGCCGATGCCGATGGCGACGAAGCCGCTCACGGCTTCACCCAACGCCACTGCACGACCGGCATCGCCGCCCGCCAGCCGGAGAAGCGGCCGACCGGCTCGGCGCGCGCCACGGCGATCTGCAGGAGATCGCCGCCCCAGCACGCGCGCCACTCGACCGCGGCCGCCTGCGTTTCGAGCGTCACCGCGTTGACAACGAGCCGTCCGCCAGTCTTCAGCGTGTCGACGCACCGGTCGATCAGCCCTGGCTCCGTCGCGCCGCCGCCGACAAACACAGCGTCAGGCGCGGACAGACCCTCGAGCGCGTGGGGCGCTTTGCCGATGACGACGGTAAGGGCAGGCGCGCCCAAAGCCAGCGCGTTGCGGCTGATGCGGGCCGCCCGGTCGGCGCGCGCGTCGATGGCGACGGCCCGATTGCCCGGGTCGGCGAGCATCCATTCGATCGCAACGGAACCCGAGCCGGCGCCGACGTCCCAAAGCTGTTCGCCGCGCCGCGGCGCGAGCGCCGAGAGGGTGATGGCGCGGATGTCGCGTTTGGTGATCTGCCCGTCGTGCTCGAACCAATCGTCGGGCAGGCCGGCGGAACGCGGCAGCACGCGCGCGTCCCGGTCCGCAACAACCGTGAGAGCGATGGTGTTGAGCGCGGCCACATCGTCGAGCGCGAAGGTCGCGGCGAGACTTGCCCGAACGCGCTCGCGCGGGCCGCCCATCGCCTCGCAGACGGCGAGCTCCGATCCTCCCATGCCGAGCGAAGCGAGCAGCGCTGCGAGCTTGCCGGGCGTCGTTCCGTCCCAGGAGAGCGCGAGGATGCGGGCGCCGGCTTGCAGATGCGGAACGATCGCTTCGAGCGGCCGGCCGTGCAGCGACAGGAGCGCGCAGTCCTGCTGGCTCCAGCCCAGCCGGGCGGCGGTGAGGGCGAAGGCCGAAGGCGCCGGGATGCAGGTCATTTCGGCTGCAGCGAATTGGCGCGCCAGCATCGTGCCGACGCCGAAGAAGAATGGATCGCCGCTCGCCAGCACGCAAACCGGACGGCCGCGTCTTTCGGCGATGACGTCGAGCGCGTCCTCGATCGGCGACGGCCAGGTCAAGGTCTCGGCGGCGAGCGGAGCAACGAGCGCGAGATGCCGCTCGCCGCCGACGACGAAAGCGGCTTGCGCGACCTGGCCGCGCGCGGCAGGAGAAAGGCCGTCGTATCCATCCTCGCCGACGCCGACCAGCGAGAGCCAGCGTCCCCCCGTCATGGAGCCCGCCTCTGAAGGCCCTTCGCCTGCTCATTCTCGGCGGAACGTCGGAGGCGAGCGCGCTTGCCCGTCGCCTGGCCAACGAGCCCGCTGTCGCGCCGGTCCTGTCGCTTGCGGGGGCGACCGCGAATCCGGCGCCCGCGCCGATCCCGCAGCGGGTCGGCGGCTTCGGCGGCGCGGAGGGGCTTGCAGCCTATCTCGAGGCCGAAGGCGTCGATGCGGTCGTCGACGCGACCCATCCGTTCGCGGCGCGCATCTCCGCCAACGCGATCGCCGCCTGCCGCGCCGCCTACGTGCCGCTCGTCGTCTTCACCCGACCGCCCTGGACGAAGCAGGACGGCGATCTTTGGAGCGAAGTCGAACTCGATGGAGGAAGCGGCCGACACGCTCGGGCCGAGGCCGCGAACGGTTTTTCTCACCCAAGGGCGGCTGCAGCTCGCCGCGTTCGCGCGCGCGTCCCAGCACCGCTATGTCGTGCGCGCCATCGACCGGCCGGAGGGCGTCGACGCTCTTCCCCAAGTGAAGCTGATTCTCGACCGCGGACCATTCTCGCTCGCCGGCGAACTTGAGCTGATGCAGGACGAGCGGATCGAGACCCTCGTCAGCAAGAACAGCGGCGGCGAAGCGACCTACGCCAAGATCGAGGCGGCGCGCCGGCTCGGCGTCCGCGTCGTCATGGTGCGGCGGCCGAAGGCCCCGGCCGCCGAGACCGTCTTCGGTCTCGACGCGGCTCTTGCCTGGATCGCCGCTCATCGGCAGGCTCCGTAAGAGCGCGGCGTCAGCATCCAGGCCGGGCCCCCGTCGCGGGCGATGAAACGCGTCTCGCTCGACCCGACAATGATCAGGGTCGCCATGTCGACCTGGCTCAGGTCTGCCTCGCCGAGCGTCGTCAGCGTCAATTTCTCGTCGGCGCGGCCGACCGCGCGAGCGAAGGCGACCGGCGTCGCCGCCCGTTTGAGGGCGCGCAGGAGATCGAACGCTTCGACAATTCGCGATGGCCGCGCCAGCGAAGCGGGATTGAAAAGGGCGATGACGAAATCGCCCTCAGCAGCCGCCTTGAGGCGCCGCTCGACGATCGCCCACGGCTTGAGATTGTCGGACAGCGAGAGTGCGCAGAAGTCGTGACCGAGCGGCGCGCCTAGCCGGGCCGCGGCGGCCTGCATCGCCGAGACGCCGGGCGCCACCCTGACGTCGAGCGCCCGCCACTCGGGCCTCTCTTCGATCGCCTCGAACACCGCCGCCGCCATGGCGAAGACGCCCGGATCGCCGCCGGAGACGACGGCAACGGCGCTGCCTTCTTCGGCGAGCGAAAGCGCGAGCCGGGCGCGAGCGAGTTCCAGGCGATTGTCGCTTCGATGCGCGCGCTGGTCCAGCCGCAGCGCCAGCCGTTCGAGGTAGGGCGTGTAGCCGACAATATCGCTCGCCGCTTCGATGGCGGCGTTCGCCTCGGGCGTCATCCAGGCGGCCGGCCCTGGGCCGAGCCCGACGACTGTGAGCCGCCCGGTCAAGGCCGGCGGCCCCGGCCGGGAACCAGGATCAGCGAAAAGTAAGGCGCTGGACCGTTCTCTTTTTCCATGAGCGGCATGACCGCCTCGCCGGCCATTGTCGCCCGCTCTACATACATCGCCCGCTCGGCCATGCCGGCCTCGGCCAAAGCCTGCTTCGCGCGGGAAAAGTTGCGACCGATCTTGATGATGACAGCGGCGTCCGCCAACGCGAGGCGCCGGGTGATCTCCTCCAGCGGCAGCGTCGCCGGCAAGATGACGAGCGAATCGTCGCCCCAGGTCATCGGCGTCTCAGCCGCGCCCCAGGCGCCGCAAAGGCTCGAGACGCCCGGCACGACGGTGACGGCGAAGCGCTCGCGCAGGCGGACGAAGAGATGCATGAACGAGCCGTAGAACAGCGGATCGCCCTCGGCCAGAAGCGCGACATCCCGCCCCGCCTCGAGATGCCAAGCGATTGCGCCTGCGCTCTTTTTGTAGAAATCCGTGAGCGCCTCGCGATAGGGCGTGTCGTCGAAATGCGATTCCGTCGTCATCGGATAGTAGAGCGGCAGTTCCACGTGCGCAGGCGTGAGCCACGGATCGACGATGCCGCGGGCGTTGCCGCGCCGGCCGGCCTTGGCGAAAAAGGCGACGACCGGGGCCGCAGCAATGACGCGCGTCGCCTTGACGGTCAGGAGTTCGGGATCGCCGGGGCCGATCCCGACGCCATAGAGCCGGCCCTCGCTCATTCGGCCTCGCTCGCGAGGGCGTTGACGGCCGCCGCGGCCATGGCGCTGCCGCCCTTGCGCCCGCGCACGACGATCGCCACGAGCCCGCTCTCGATCAGCGCCTCCTTCGATTCCGCCGCGCCGACGAAGCCGACCGGCATGCCGATGATCGCGGCCGGCGCCGGCGCCCCGCGGCGATCAGTTCGAGCAGGCGAAAGAGCGCGGTCGGCGCGTTGCCGATGGCGATAAGGGCGCCGGCCAATCGCGGCAGCCAGAGGTCGACCGCCGCCGCGGTGCGGGTCGTGCCGAGCCTTTCCGCCAGCGCCGGCGTCGAAGGATCGGCGAGCGTGCAGATCACGTCGTTCGCCGCCGGCAGTCGGGCGCGGATCACGCCCTCGGCGACCATGCGCGAGTTCGCAGAAGATCGGCGCACCCGCTCGCAGCGCGCGCTCCGCCGCGTCGGCCGCGCCGGGCGTGAAGACGAGATCGCCCGCCGCCTCGACGAGGCCTGAGGCGTGGATCACCCGGACCGCGACCCTCTCTTCGAGCGTCGAGAAGCGGCTGAGTTCCGCCTCCCGCCGGATAATGGCGAAGGATCGGCGGTAGATCGCCGCGCCGTCCTTTTCGTACTCGTAGAACGCCTTCACCCTTTGGGCCTTTCCGCTGCGAACAGAACGGCGCTCCTTTCAGCGATGAGCGCGCCGACCGCCTCCGTCGACAGACCGGTCCGGACGGGCTTGTCGCCCGCTTTTCCTGCGAGGACGAAGTCGTAGCCGCCTTCGGTCGCGGTCAAGGTCAGTGCGGTCGGGCTCTGGCGCGCGCAGCCCTTGGCGCAGCCGCTGACGTGCAGGACGATCCCGTCGCCCTCCGGCAGGAGCGGAGCCCAGCGCGCCGCGTCCACGCGCACCGGCCGCCATGCGTGCCGGCAGGCAGGCGCGCCGGGGCAGGCGGCGACGCGCAGGCGGGGCTCTTCCGCATTCGTGACGAAGCCGAGCTCGGCTGCCGCCGCTGCAATCGACGCCGCGTGGCGGGCCTCTAGCCCAACGATCAGGACGATGCGCCAGGGCGTGAGCCTCAGGCCGCCCGCGCCTGCCGCCCGCGCCCGGTCGATCAGCGTTGAGAAACGGCCCGCGTCGATCTCGCCGAACGGCGCCGCCGCGCCAACGACAGAGATCCGGCCATAGGCATGCTCGCCGAGAGCCCGGCGCAACGACGCCACGCGTTTTGACCGAGGTCGAAGCCCGGCCTCGAGGCCCGCGGCGGCGAACACGGCTTTCGCGCCCGCGCGGGCGACAATTGCGCGCATGCGGCGCTCAGCCTGACCGCGGGTCTCTCTAAGCGCAAGAAAAGCGCGGGCGAGCCGCGCTGCGACGGCGCCCGTTTCGGCCGAGGCGGCGCGCGCCGCGAGGCCCTCGTCGCCGCCGAGAAAGACGGCGAACGATGGCTCGCCGTCCTCCGGCGTGGCCTCGAAGCGGACATCCGCGTCGACCTCGGTGACCGGCAGCCGGCCGAGCGCGTCGAGGACGGAGCTGAATTTCCCCGGCAGCGGGCCGAGCGACGAGTCCTCCGCGAGTTGCCCTTCGAGCGAAGCCACGGCCGGCGCGAGGTCGAACGCCGCCTCGGGGTCGATGTCGCTCAGGGGGCTCGCGACGATGTTGCGCAGGCGCTCGATCTCGGGGTCCGCGTCGAGCAGCCCAGCGGCGCTGAGGCGCGCTCGCAAGTCGGGCAGGGTCCGCTCGCTGACTCCGCGGATTTGAAGGTTGGCGCGCGCCGAAAGCCCGATGGAGCCGTTGCCACACGCGAGGGCGCTCTCCGCGATCGCCGCCGCCTGGTCGAGCGACAGGCGTCCGCCGGACGCACGGACGCGCGCGAGGAGCCCGTCGCCGGTCTCCATCGGCTGCAGGGCGCCAGGGCACCAGCCTTTGCGCCGCGGAGGGATCGCGTTCATGCCGCCTCGCTTCGCAGCGACGCCAGCAGGCTCGTCGACGAGTTGCGCCGGGAGCGCCAGAAGCCGCGGCGCGCCGCCGCCTCGAACACCCCCGCCATATGGCGCGCGGCCGCCAGATTGGCGTCGACCAGAAACGCGCGCACCGCGTCGTCGCCGAGCGTCGCGTCGAACATCAGATCGAATTGCTCGCTCGCGACCGCGTCGGTCAGCGCGGCGAAGGTGAAGAGGTTGTCGAGCGATTGCGCGATCTCCGCCGCGCCCCGATGGCCATGGCGCATCTGGCCCTCGAGCCAGCGCGGATTGACGGCGCGGCCGCGGAGCGCGCGCGCGATCTCCTGCGCCAGGGGACGCACCTTCGTCGCGCCCGGGGAGGTCGAATTCGAGATGGTAGAGCGCCGGCGTAGCGCCGAGGCTTTCTGCCGCCGCTGCGAAACCGCCCTCGTGCTCGGCGAAAGCGTCGGCGTCGAGCGCGTCCTGCCCCGGCAGGTCTTGAGAATGCACGAAGGCGTCCGAGCGGCCGACGACGGCGCGAAATGCCGCGCCACTCTCGCGTCCCCCGCCCTCGCCGTCATAGGCGTGGCTGGTCGCGGCGAAATAGGCCTCCGCAAGCTCGGCCCGATCGCTCCAGCCGCCCTCGGCGATGCGGCGCCCGAGGCCGACGCCATAGGCGCCGGGCGGCGCGCCGAACACCCTCGCCGGCGCGGCGTCGCCCGAGCCGGCAAGCGGATTGTCCGTGGCGCTTTCGTCGAGGCCGACGACGGCCCGGACGGCGGCGACGAAAAGCGCGATCTGGGCCGGAAACACGTCGCGAAAGAGGCCCGAGATGCGCAAGGCGACGTCGATCCGCGGCCGCCCCAACATCGCCAGCGGCAGGATCTCGAAGCCGCTCACCCGGTTCGACGACATATCCCAGGTCGGCCGGCAGCCGAGAAGGGCGAAGGCCTGCGCGAGGTCGTCGCCGCCGGTGCGCATCGTCGCGGAGCCCCAGAGGTCGAGCACAATGCGCTGCGGCCATTGTCCATGATCCTGGGCGTAGCGCGCGACGATCGCGGCGGCGGCGCGGCGGCCGATTTCCCAGGCGTTTCGGGTTGGAACCGAGCGGGGGTCGACGGCGAAGAGATTGCGCCCTGTCGGCAGCACGTCGAGGCGACCGCGCGCCGGCGCGCCGGCCGGACCGGGCGGCACGAACCGGCCGGCGAGCGCGCCGATGAGGCCGAGCGACTCGGCCGCGCCGCAGGCGGCGATGCGCGCGGCAAGCGTCTCTGTCGCCTCGGCGTCGAGCGCGAGCCCGGCGGCGAAGCCCTCAGCGCTTTCGGGTGAGCGGCCGAACACATGCAGCCCGTCGCCAATCCGCATGTCCTTGAGGTCGCAGAGCCAGGCGTCGAGCGCGACGAGCGCCTGATCGGGCGGCCTGCCCTCGGCAGCGCATTCTTTAAGGAGCCCCGTCGCCTGCCCCCGCTCGAGAATCAGCTCCGCGATGGCGCGCGCACGCGGCGGATCGAGCGCCTGCGCTTCGGCGAATTCGTCGTAGAGGCCTTCGAGCTCGAGCGTTGCCCCGTGCGAGCCAGCGGCGATCAGCGGCGGCGTCAGATGGCCGATGGTCGCCGCGGCGATGCGGCGTTTGGCCTGCGCCGCTTCGCCGGGATTGTTGACAATGAACGGGTAGATCACCGGCGTCGACCCAAGCAGAACCTCGGGCGCGCAGGCCTCCGACAACGCGACAGCTTTCCCCGGCAGCCATTCGAGCGTGCCATGCGCGCCGAGCTGGATGAGCGCGTCGATGCGCTCCTTCCGGATGAGCCAGAAATGGAAGGCGACATACGCGTGCCGCGGCGGCAGGGCGAGGTCGTGATAGTCGCCCTTGCGCCGCGCGGGATCGCCGCGGTCGGGCTGCACGGCGACGATGAGCCGGCCGAGGCGCACGAAGCGGAAGCAGAACGCGCCGTCGACCGCGCTCGGATCGTCGCCGGGTTCGCCCCAGGCGGCTTCGAGCGAACGGCGGAAGCTTTCCGGCGCCCTCTCCAGTTCGGCCTTATATTCCGCGAGGCTCATCGCCGGCTCGAGCGGCCCTTCCGACAGCGCCGAGATCAGCGCAGGCGCGTCCTGACCCGCGGTCGCGCCGTAGCCGGCGGCGCTGAGCATGTCGGCGATGGCGATGGCGCTTGCGGGGGTGTCGAGACCGACGGCATAGCCCGTCCGTCCGCCGCGCGCCGGATAATCGGGCAGGACGCAGGCGAGGCGCTTTTCCGCCGCTGGTTTCCGCCTCAGCCGCGCCCACGACGCGGCGAGATCGGCGACGAAGGCGACGCGATCGGCGAGCGGCCCGTGGACGACCGCGCCGAACTCGGTCGCGGCCTGCCGCTTCGTCGCGGCCTTGAAGGAGATGGCGCGGCTGAGGATGCGCCCGTCGATCTCCGGCAGGGCGACATGCATGGCGAGATCGGCAGGAGAGAGCCCGCGCGGCGACGCGCGCCATGTCTCGACGCCGACGCCGGCGAGCACGACCTGAAGCACCGGCGCGTCGATCGAATCGAGAACCGTTCCCCCGCCCTCGTCGAGGCGCGCCGAAAAGGCGGTCGCATTGATGACGACGTCGAACGACCGGCGCGCAATTAATGCGCGCAGCGGCGCAAGCGCCGCCTCGTCTTTGAGGCTGGTGACATAGACGCTCGTGGTCGCCAATCCCCTCTTGTCCAGCGCCTCAGCCAGCGCGCCGATGGGCGCGACGTCGTTGGCCAGATAGACCGAGCGATAGAAGACGATGAGCGCCCGCGGCCCCCTCGGAGCGTAGAAAGACGCGCGCTCATAATGGCCGAAAGCCTCAACGGGTCGCGGCGCAGGCACGCACTTGGCGAAGCCGAGTTCGGCCGCCAGGAAGGCGAGGGCGCCGGCCATATTGTCAGGGCCGCCCTCGTCGAAGTAGCGCCAAAGTTCCGTGACCGACTGGGGCGGGAGAGTCGAAGCCGCGGCGAGGCGCGCGTCGTGGCGCCGGTCACCCGGCAGAACCGCGAGCTTAATCCCGCCCCGCCGTGCCAGCGTCGCCAGTTCATCGAGCCCGTAACGCCAATACTCGGCGCCGCCGAGGATGCGGGCGACGATGAGTTTCGCTTTTGAGCACACCGTCTCCAGATAGAGATCGACCGCGTAGGGATGGCGGAGCGCGGCGAGACTGGCGAGTTTTAACGTCGGCTTCGGCTCAGGCTCGGTCTCGTAGGCAAAAGCGAGTGCGTTCAGGTCGCTGTCGGAGAACGAGAGAAACACTGCGTCCGCCGGCGTCTGACCGAGGTCGACCGCCTCGACCGTTTCGTCGAGCGAGCGGACCTCGATGCGGGGAACGTGCATCAAGGATCAGCCCGCGAGCGCCGCCGCCACCGCCGCGCGGTCGATGCCCTTCTGGGCAATGACCACGAGACGGCTCGAGCGGGGTTCGTCCGTCTGCCAGGGCCGGTCGAAGTCGCGACGGAAACGCCGACCGACGCCTTGCACCAGCATGCGCATGGGCTTGCCGGCGACTTCGACGAAGCCCTTGATGCGCAGGATGTCGTGCGCTTCCGTCGCTTCGCTCAGCCGGTCGATCAGCGCTTCGGGGTCGCTCGCCGGCGGCAGCGCGACGACGAAGGTGTCGAAATCGTCGTGATCGTGCTCGCCGTCCGCGTCGTGATGCGAAGGCCGGTGATCGAGATCGTCCTCCGCCGCGGCGTTGACGCCTAGCAGCACGTCGGCGTCGATGGCGCCCTCCCGGGTCGCGGCAATCTTGACCGCGCGCGGCAGGGTCGCGGCGATTTCGGGCGCGCAGGGCCTCGAGCGCGTCCGGGGCGACGAGATCGGCCTTGTTGAGGACGACGAGGTCGGCGCAGAGGAGCTGGTCCTCGTAGACTTCCTCGAGCGGATTGTCGTGGTCGAGCGATGGGTCGGCCGCGCGCTGCGCCTCGATCCGGGCCGGATCGTCGGCGAAGCGGCCCTCGGCGACGGCGGCGGCGTCGACGACCGCGACCACCCCGTCGACCGTCAGCCTCGTCCTGAGCTCGGGCCAGTCGAAGGCCTTGACCAGCGGCTTCGGCAAGGCGAGGCCCGAGGTCTCGATCACGATGTGATCGGGCTTGGGCTCGCGCGCGAGCAACGCCGTCACCGCCGGGGCGAAATCCTCGGCGACCGTGCAGCAGATGCAGCCGTTGGCGAGTTCGATGATCGCCTCGCGCGGGCAGGCCGCGTCGGCGCAACCCTGCAGGAGTTCGCCGTCGACGCCGACGTCGCCGAATTCGTTGATGATGAGCGCGAGGCGCCGGCCGCCGGCGTGGGCGAGGAGGTGGCGGATCAGCGTCGTCTTGCCGGCGCCGAGAAAGCCGGTGACGATGGTGACGGGGGTCTTGGCGAGCATCGGCTACCTATCTCAAGAAAGAGCGGGGACGAGCGGCGGGGTGCGGGAGATGACGCCCTTGCGGAAGGGGAGCGGCCGCTCGCGCCAGGGAACGAGGCCCTCCGGTGCGGCCGCGTAGCGGCGCGCCGCGGTAAGGATGTCCTCAAGATGGGCTCCTGGGCCGAGGTCGCCGACGACATAGGTCCATTTTCCCGGCGCGGCGAGCGCGACCGTGCACGGCCGCTTGCACACGGAAAGGCAGGCGACGGCGCGCAGTTCGACGTCGCCGCCGGCGAGACGGGATCCGAGCGCCGCGTACAGCGCCGCGCCGACCTCGCCCTCTTCGGACTTGCAGGTCACGCAGACGAGGAGGGTCGCAGCGGAGGGAGGCGCGCTGTCAGCGGCCACAGGCGGCGACCTTCAGGCGCGGCGCAGGCGAAATTCAATCATGTCGTGCGGAATCAGCAGCCTGGGCGCCAAAAAGCGACATACGGAATAGAACATCTCGAACTCCCTGGCCGCCCCTCCGGCGGCCTTAGGCGGATCTATCGGCGCACGGCAGGTCTCCTGGCTCACAGCGTATCGCCGACGCCGCCTTCCCGGGCACTTTCAAAATGCCCAGTGGCGAGCAAAGCGTCAGCACGCCGCTCACAGTCGCGGGGGCGGCCGCGGATCGGCGAAGGGCCTACCGCGTTCCCTTTTCACCCTCAGAGGAAGCGAGGGACCGTGCGCGGTTTTTGTTTCAGCTTCGCCGGGGGTTGTCAAATGAGCGGGAGACGCCGGAAACGGCCGCCTTCAGGGCAAGGACATGAGCAGCCTGGGTTGAACGCACTCGTTCGGGCCTCGCGAGGCGAAGGATCTTAGGAGGCTGATGCCGTCAAGTCCTTTTCGCAGCCTCAACCCTCCGATTGGCGGAGTCAGCGACTTTCGACTTTCAGCCGACTCGAGTTCAAGTTCTGCGCGCTGTGGCGAGCCATTGCGCTCGACGGCAAAAAGAGCTTCGATGGATCGCAAGGATTGTCCCGCGACGCCGCGACGGCTCGTCGCCGCGGGCCGGCTCGCCGACAGGAGGAGACAGATGAAAACCAGTACGCTCGCGGGCCTCGCCCTGGTCGCCTCCCTCGTCAGCGCGGGGGCTGTCTCGGCCAAGACGCTCGTCTACTGCTCCGAAGGCAGCCCGGAGAATTTCACCCCGGCAATCAACACGACCGGCACCAGCTTCGACGCGGCGCGCCCCGTCTACAATCGCCTGACGGAATTCAAGCGCGGCACGACGGAAGTCGGCCCGGGTCTCGCCGAAAGCTGGGACATAGCCGACGGCGGCAAGACGATCACCTTCCACCTGCGCAAAGGCGTCAAGTTCCATTCCCTGAAGGATTTCAAGCCGACACGCGACTTCAACGCCGACGACGTCCTGTGGTCGATCGACCGGCAATGGAAGCCGGACCATCCCTATTACAAGGTGTCGGGCGGAAAGTACGATTACTTCAACGACATGGACATGCCGGCGCTGCTCGACACGGTGTCGAAGACCGACGACTACACCATTGTCATGAAGCTCAAGACGCCGAACGTCGCGATTCTCGCCAATCTGGCGATGGACTTCATGGCGATCGGCTCGAAGGAATACGCCGACTTCCTTTTGAAGAAAGGCACGCCAGAGCAGTTCGACCAGGCGCCGGTCGGCACCGGTCCGTTCTCGTTCGTCGCCTATCAAAAAGATTCAGTCATCCGCTACAAGGCGAACAAGGACTATTACGGCGAGAAGCCGCTGGTCGACGACCTCGTCTTCGCAATCACGCCCGACGCGACGGCCCGTTACGCCAAGCTCAAGGCCGGCGAGTGCCACGTCAACGCCTATCCGCGCCCGGCCGACCTCGCCGAGATGGAGAAGGATCCCTCCCTCAAAGTGATCCACGCCCCGGGCCTCAACGTCGCCTACTGGGCCTTCAACAACGCAAAGCCCCCGTTCGACAAGAAGGAGGTCCGTGAGGCGCTGTCGATGGCGATCGACCGCGACGCCATCATCAAAGACGTCTACCTCGGGGCCGGAGAGAAGGCTGCGACCCTGATTCCGCCGACCATGTGGTCCTACGACGACAAGATCCCGAACGTCCCTTACGACCCCGAGAAGGCGAAGGCCATGCTGGCTGCGGCGGGCGTTCACACGCCGGTCGACATCGATCTCTGGTATCAGCCGGTGTCGCGCCCTTACAATCCGAATGGCAAGCGCATCGGCGAGATGATGCAGGCCGATCTCGCCAAGATCGGCGTCAACGCCAAGCTCGTCACCTACGAGTGGGGCGAATACCGAAAGCGCATTGAGGACGGCGAGGACATGACGGGCCAGATGGGCTGGACCGGCGATAACGGCGACCCCGACAACTTCTTCTTCCTGTTGAGCTGCCCGGAAGGCAAGCCGGCGGGCAACAATATCTCGAAATGGTGCAATCAGGAGTTCGACGATCTGCTCGTCAAGGCGCGCGCAATTTCGGATCCGGCCGAACGCGCCAAGCTCTACCAGCGCATGCAAGAGATCGAACACGACGAGGCGCCCTCCCTGCTCCTCGCCCATTCCATCGTCTATGAAGCGATGCGCGCCAACGTGACCGGATATAAGCAAAGTCCGCTTGGAACGCATGCCTTCGAGGGCGTCGATCTCCAATAGGCCGGCCATCGGCCTGGCCCGATGAGGGCCGGGCCGATCGCCATCGGGATCGGTCATGCTCGCCTATTTTCTTCGCCGCGCGGCATTGACGGTGCCGACGTTTCTGGCGCTGATGTTCCTGACCTTCATCGCCATCCGCCTCGTCCCCGGCGATCCGGTCGAGGTCAGGGTCGGCGAACATGGAATTTCGCCGGCGCGGCTCGCCCTGTTCCGCCACGAGCTCGGTCTCGACCAGCCGGTGTGGAAGCAGTTTCTCGACTACGCCTGGAGGCTCCTGCACGGCGATTTCGGCGTGTCGCTGGCGACCCAGCAGAAGGTGCTGACCGAGTTCCTGACGCTGTTCCCCGCAACGCTCGAGCTCTCTTTCTTTGCGATGATGTTCGCCGTCGCTGTCGGCGTCCCGGCCGGCGCGATCGCCGCCGTCAAGCGGGGCGGCTTCTTCGATCAGGCGCTGATGACGATTTCGCTGTTCGGCTATTCGATGCCGATTTTCTGGTGGGGCCTGCTCCTCATCATGTTCGTTTCCGTCAAGCTCGGGCTTCTGCCCGTCTCGGGCCGCATCGATCTGATCGCCTATGATTTCCCCCAGCCGACCGGCTTCATGACGATCGACGCGCTGCTGTCGGGTCAGCCCGGCGCGTTCCTCGATGCTTTGCGGCATCTCGTCCTGCCGGCGATCGTTCTCGGCACGGTGCCGCTCGGCGTCATCGCGCGCATGACCCGCTCATCAATGCTCGAAGTCCTGAGCGAGGACTACGTGCGCACCGCCCGCGCCAAGGGTCTGCCGCCGCGCCGGGTCGTCGGCGTGCACGCGCTTCGCAACGCCCTCCTGCCGGTTGTCACCGTGATCGGCCTTTCCGTCTCGGGTCTTTTGGCCGGCGCTGTGCTGACGGAGACGATCTTCTCCTGGCCCGGCGTCGGCAAATGGCTGATCGAATTGATCGGCCGGCGCGACTATCCGGCGTTGCAGGGCGGCGTCATGCTCATCTCCGCCGTCGTCATACTCGTCAATCTGCTCGTCGACCTCATCTATGGCGCGATCGATCCGAGGATCCGCCATGGGCGCTGACATCGTTGCCGGCGAACGCGCCGCTCCGGCCGAAGACAGCGATTCGCTGGCGCTCTCCCAGCCATGGCCGCCCGCCGCCTTCTGGGCCGCGTTCCGGGAAAACAAGGGCGCCGTCTTCGGCCTCGCCGTCTTCGGTCTCGTCGTCTTGCTGGCGCTGGCGGCCGACCTCGTCGCGCCCCATTCGCCGATCGAACAGTTCCGCGACGCCGTGCGCGCCCCGCCGGTCTGGGAAGCGGGCGGCTCCTGGCGCTTCATCTTAGGCACCGACGGCGACGGCCACGACATGCTGTCGCGCCTGATCTTCGGCGCGCGGGTGTCGCTGTTCATCGGCTTTTCGGTGATGAGCGTGTCCTTCGTCATCGGCGCCGTCCTCGGACTTATCGCCGCCATGACCGGCCCGATCGTCGATGTCGCCATCACCCGTCTCATGGACCTGATCATGGCGGTGCCGAGCCTCGTGCTCGCCATCCTGGTGGTCGCGGTGCTCGGTCCGAGCCTTGCGAACACCATCGTCGCGGTGACCATCGTCTATTTGCCGGGCTACGTGCGCCTCGTCCGCGCTTCCGCCATGGGCGAGCTCAACAAGGACTATGTAACGGCCGCGCGCGTCGTCGGCGTCGGGCCGCTGCGGCTCGCCTGGTCGACCGTGCTGCCGAATTGCCTCGCCCCCCTCATCGTGATGGCGGCGCTCGGCGTCTCGAACGCCATTCTCGAGGCGGCGGGCCTCGGCTTTCTCGGCCTCGGGGCGCAGCCGCCGACCCCCGAATGGGGTTCGATGCTCGCCGACTTCGCGCGAGTTCATTCGCTCCGACCCCTGGATCGTGACGTTGCCCGGTCTCGCCATCCTCATCACCGTCATCGCCATCAATCTGACCGGTGACGGCCTGCGCGACGCGCTCGATCCGAAGATGCGGAGAAGCTGAGCCGAAGGGGAGCTAGCCAAAGGAATGCGTCATGCAGCCGACCACTATGCTAGTTTTCCTCGAGATGCGGAGGTGACCGTGACTGAAACCCGAAAGATTGCGGCGATTTTGGCCGCTGACGTCGTCGGGTTCAGCCGGCTCACAGGGGCCGACGAAGACGGCACGCTTGCAGCGCTGAGGGTTCTGCGCACCGAACATACCGACCCGACGGTCGCAGCTCACAATGGGCGTGTATTCAAGCGTACCGGCGATGGCTTTCTCGTCGAATTTCGCAGCGTCACAGAGGCGGCGCGGTGCGGGGTAGACCTTCAGGCAAAGATGGCGGAACGCAATGCTGGTCTACCTCCCGACCGCCGCATCGAGTTTCGTATCGGGGTTCACCTCGGTGACATCGTCGAGGAGGCCGACGGCGACCTCATGGGCGATGGAGTCAATATCGCCGCTCGCCTCGAAGGCATATGCGAACCGAACTGCGTCTGTCTCTCTGGTGCGGCCTACGACCAGATGCTCGACAAGCTCGATTGCCGAGTCATCGATCTGGGAGAAAAGGAACTTAAGAACATCAGGCGCCCCATCCGGGCCTACCAGATCGAGGCGAGCCCGGCGGCAGTCGCATTGGGGGCGACCGCGCCACGTCGGGTTGCGTCGGGGCGGCCACAGAAGGATCGCGCCTCGCTCGCGGTGCTTCCGTTCCAGAACCTCGGCGGCGACCCCGAGACGGACTACTTCGCCGACGGGGTGATCGAGGATGTCATCACAGCGCTCCGCCGTGTCCGGTGGCTCTTCGTTATCGCTCGGAACTCATCCTTTATCTACAAGACAAGGTCGATCGACGCCCTTCAGATCGGCCGCGAACTCGGCGTCCGATACCTTCTCGATGGCTCAATCCGCAAGGCGGGAAAGCGGGTGCGGATTTCGGCGCAGCTCATCGAGGCAGCTACAGGCCGGCACATTTGGGCCGATCGTTTCGAAGGCGATCTTACGGAGATATTCGAACTTCAGGACCGCATAACTTTAGGCGTTGTCGTCGCGGTCGAGCCGAGCCTTCGGCTGGCCGAGATCGAGCGCGCGCAGAAGAAGCCAACGGACAATCTCGACGCTTACGATCTTTACCTTCGCGCGCTGCCCCGCCTCAACGACTATTCGAGAGAAGGTTTTACTGAAGCCGAGGGTTTGCTGCGACGGGCGATCGCGCTCGATGGCGGCTACGCGGACGCTCTCGCTGCCCTGGCGGAATGTCTCGTCCGGATGACGCTGAATGGATGGGTCTCGGACAAACAGGCGAGCACGGATGAAGCTTGCGATCTCGCCGGGCGAGCAGTCGGGGCCGATCCGGAAAACGCGGCTGTCCTTGCTGTTGCGGCCTGGGCTTACTCCACTCTCGGCGTCCGCTTCGAGCAGTCGCTTGAGCTGGCGAAAAGGGCGCTGGCCCTGCATCCAAATTCCGTTCACGTCCGTTCGTTCTGCGGATGGGTTTTCAATTATTTCGGCGAAAACAAGCTCGCCATCGAGCAGTTCGAAGAGGCGCGGCGTCTGAGCCCAGTCGATCCGAAGAGCTACTTCCCGATGCTTGGCCTCGCGGGCGCCCACTTTTTCGCCGGGCATTTCGAAGAGACCGTAAGTCTCACTGGTCGCATCCTCGCGGAAGTTCCCACCCACAATGTCGCGCGACGCTACCAAGCCGCCGCGTTGGGACATCTGGGCCGCATTGAGGAAGCCCGGAGCGTGATCGCCGACCTCTTGAAGGCGCAGCCGAACTCAAACCTCCGAAGCGCCCGAAGCAGCGGCTTCCGAAATGCTCGCATGTCCAAACTCTACGTTGAAGGACTGCAATTGGCTGGATTGCCCGAATGATCGTGCACGTAGCCCCTCGTTAGATTTCCATGCCTTTGCTCGAAATCCGCAATCTCACGGTCACCTTCGCCACCCGCAGCGGCGCGTTCAAGGCGGTCGACGGCGTCGACATGCGGGTCGATCGCGACGAAGTGCTCGCGATCGTCGGCGAATCCGGGTCGGGCAAGTCGGTGGCGATGCTGGCGGTGATGGGACTGCTGCCGTTCACCGCCAGGGTCGAGGCCGACGTCATGGCGTTCGACGGGGCGGACCTCCTCGCCATGACTCCGCGGGACCGTCGCCGCATCGCCGGCAAGGACATGGCGATGATCTTCCAGGAGCCGATGTCCTCGCTGAACCCCTGCTTCACCGCCGGATTCCAGATCGCCGAGACCTTGAAGTCCCATCTCGGACTTGACCGCAAGGCGCGCGACAGGCGTGTCGTCGAGCTTCTGGCCGAGGTCGGCATACCCGATCCCGAGCGGCGGGCGCACGCCTATCCGCACCAGCTCTCCGGCGGCATGAGCCAGAGGGTCATGATCGCGATGGCGCTCGCCTGCCGTCCGAGGCTGCTCATCGCCGACGAGCCGACGACGGCGCTCGACGTGACCATCCAGGCGCAGATCCTCGATCTTCTGATGAAGCTCAGGCGGGAGAACGGCATGGGGCTCGTGCTCATCACCCATGACATGGGCGTCGTCGCCGAAACCGCCGACCGCGTCATCGTCCAGTACGCCGGGCAGCGGGTCGAGGCGAACGCCACGCGCGACCTCTTCGCCGATCCCCATCATCCCTACACCGCCGCGCTGCTGGCGGCCCTGCCCGAGCGCGCGGCCGGGCGCCGCCTCCCCGCCATTCCAGGCGTCGTGCCGGGGCAGTTCGAGCGGCCGCGCGGATGTCCGTTCTCGCCGCGCTGCGCCTTTGCGTTCGAGGCTTGCGACGAGATTGCGCCGAGGCGCGCGCCGCCGGAACTTGGATCGGCGCTCTGCCACACGCCGCTCGTGCGAGGCGTCCCGCGGACCTACGGCCTGGCGGAGGCGGGCTTGTGACGCCGGTCATCGAAGCCAACGCGCTGGCGCGCGACTATCGCGTCCCGCGTGGCCTCTTCAGTCCGCCCGCCACCGTGAAAGCGCTCACCGACGTTTCGTTCGTCCTCGCGGCGGGACGGACGCTCGCGGTCGTCGGCGAATCGGGTTCGGGAAAATCGACGCTGGCGCGGCTCCTGACTCTGATCGAGACGCCGACCGCCGGCACGCTGAGGGTCGACGGAGAGGATGTCGCGGACGCGAGCCCAGCCACGCGAAAGCGCCTGAGGCGAGAGATCCAGATCGTCTTCCAGAACCCGTACGGATCGCTCAATCCGCGCCAGACGATCGGCAAGGCGATCGAGGAGCCGCTCTTGGTCAATACGCGGATGAGCGCCGCCGAGCGGAAGACGGCGGCGCTCGCGATCATGGAGAAGGTCGGCCTTCGGCCCGAATATCATCATCGTTATCCGCACATGTTCTCGGGCGGCCAGCGCCAGCGCATCGCCATCGCCCGCGCGCTCGTGCTGAGGCCGAAAATCCTGGTGCTCGACGAACCGGTTTCCGCGCTCGACGTTTCGATCCGCGCGCAGGTTCTCAACCTGCTGGCGAGCCTGCAGGAGGAATTCAGGCTCGCCTACGTGTTCGTCTCGCACGATCTCTCGGTCGTACGGCACATCGCCGACGACGTTCTGGTCATCTATCTCGGCCACGCGGTCGAGATGGGCTCCCGCCAAGCGATCTTTGAGACCCCGAAGCATCCTTACACGCAGGCGCTGCTCTCGGCGACGCCGGTCGCCGATCCGGCGGCGAGGCGCGAGCGAATCCTCCTCACAGGCGAGCCGCCCTCGCCATTCGCGCCGCCGCCCGGCTGCCCTTTCCATCCCCGTTGCCGGCTCGCCTTCGACCGCTGCCGGGTCGAGAATCCGCCGATTGAGCCGAAGCAGGGCCGCAAGGTCGCCTGCTGGGCGGTCGACAAATGAGCGGGGGGTGACCATGGACGGGGAGCGGCTGGTTCTCCCGGCCGACGGCCGCCAGTCGGAGACGGCGCTGATGATCGCCCGCGGGGTGCGCCGGCTCCTGAGGGCGCGCGGTTTTTCCAGCGTCACCGAACTGGCGCTCGTCGACGGGCGCCGCGCCGACATCGTCGCCGTCAATGGCGAGGGCGAGGTCATGATCGTCGAGATCAAGTCCTCCCCGGCCGATCTCCGCGCCGACCGCAAATGGCGGGACTATGCCGCCTGCTGCGACCGCCTCTATTTCGCCATCTCCGCGGCGACGCCGCCCGAGATCATGCCGCCTGAGGCAGGCCTGATCCTGGCCGATCCTTACGGCGCGGAAATCCTGCGCGAAGCCGATTTCCAACGGATGGCCTCGGCGAGTCGCCGGGCGGTCCTCTTGCGCTTCGCCCAGGCCGCCGCCGACCGGCTGCACCGGCTCGCCGACCCGGCTGGCGTGCAGGAAGTCTGACGGCCAACGACCTCGCGGGCGTGCGGCGGCCCGCCATTGACATTCGCCCGCGCCCCCTCCTAGAAACCCGCCATGCCCAGGTGGCGGAATTGGTAGACGCACTGGTTTCAGGTACCAGCGGTGCAAGCCGTGAAGGTTCGAGTCCTTTCCTGGGCACCATCTCGACGGCCGAAAACGTCTCGACCAGTCCAAAAATCCAAAAAATTCAACCGCTTAACGCCTTACGGATGTCCAGCGGCGTGCGGGGGCGTTCGCTTGCGTCCAACAAAATCGTTGGTACATTCGTTGGTATGCGGTCAATCCGCCCTCCGATGGTACCAACATGGCCCTTACCGATCTCGCGATAAAGCACTCGCTTCCCGGCCCGAAGATCATCAAGCTTTCGGATGGCGGCGGCCTCCAGTTGTGGATTACGCCTGACGGCGCGAGGCGTTGGCGGCTCGCTTACCGATTCGGGGGTGCTCAGAAGGCGCTAGCCATAGGGGTGTATCCCGAGGTCGGATTGAAAGACGCTCGGAACGGTCGGGATGGTGCGAGGCGGACCTTGGCGCAAGGCCAAGACCCTTCGCAGGTCAAAAAGGCCGCGAAGATGGCGCGCACCGAAACAGGGGCGAATACGTTCGGAGCCATCGCGGACGAGTTGGCCGACAAGAAGCGTCGCGACGGCAAGGCAGCGGCAACGTTGCGAAAATTCGAATGGTTCATGAGCTTCGCGCTTCCGGCCCTCGGATCGCGACCGATAGGCGACATTACGGCTCGTGAGGTCTTGCTCGTCCTCAAGGAGGTCGAGTCGCGTGGCATTCACGAAACAGCCCGCAAGCTTCGGACCGCGACAGGCGACGTTTTCCGCTACGCCATTGCCACCGCCCGCGCCGAGAACGATCCGACGACCGCGTTGCGCGGCGCACTCGTTACCCCGACGGTGAGGCCCCGGGCGGCAATCGTTGCGCCGAACGCCTTTGGGGGATTGCTGCGCGCCATCGAGGACTATCGAGGCGCGCCCGAAACAAGCGCCGCTCTCGAATTGCTCGCCCTAACGTTTGTACGTCCGGGCGAACTGCGCGCCGCCGAATGGGCCGAATTAGACGTCGATGCCGCGGTTTGGGAAATCCCCCGCGGCCGAATGAAGATGCGCAAGCCCCATCGGGTCCCGCTCGCCCCGCGCGTGCTGGCCATTCTCAAGGAGCTTCGAAAGTTGACGGGACAAGGTAGGTTTTTGTTTCCATCGGTGCGTTCCACGGCGCGCTGCATGTCTGAGAACACGTTGAACGCGGCCTTGCGGCGCATGGGCTTCAGGAACGAGGATATGACGAGCCACGGCTTCCGCGCTTCCGCATCATCGATGCTCAACGAAAGCGGGCTATGGAATGCGGATGCCGTTGAACGGCAATTGGCGCACGTCGATAGCGATACCGTACGCCGCGCCTATGCTCGCGCCGAGTTTTGGAATGAGCGGGTGAAGATGATGGCTTGGTGGGCAGACCGATGCGAGCAAATGCGGCGCGGCGGCCAAGTCATTTCTTTGGCGAGACCGGGCGGCAATTCTCTATGAGCAAGAGGAGACCAAAAAGTCTTTCAAAGGAAGACCGAGAGGCGTTTGCCGCGCTTCCACCGCAACCGGCGCCCGTCTCATATAAATGCTAGTC
>CAVYXQ010000024.1:0-247775 GCA_963772555.1 uncultured Alphaproteobacteria bacterium
CATGTCGTTTGTCGCCTACATCAAGAGCTGCGAGGCCGGTGACAACCCGGCCGGCGATTTCGTTCGCGAGGCGCGTGACGATCGCGAGCTTCCCGACGCCCTGACCTGGAAGCAGCTCGAGCTTTATCTCTCGAAGCGCGGCGTGCGGAGCCAGGCGATCGCGGCGGGCCGGCGGGTCTGGGTGGCCTACGAGGCCTCGCTCGGCAAGGTCGGCGCATTCACCTGAGGCGGCGGGGAAGCGTCAACGTTGTCGTCCTGTTTTTTGCCGCCGCGCTCCGCTGAGGTCCGCCCAAATCCGCTGTTTCGCCACCGGGACGACTTGGGCAGCGCCGCGCTTGCCCTTTGCCGGCCGTTGAGGCCATAAGGCCGCTTCCCGCGGGGCGCGCGTCACGCGCCGATCCGCCCCCTGACGAGCAAGCCCCGTGCGCCTTTCCCGCTATTTCCTGCCGATCCTCAAGGACACTCCCAAGGAGGCGGAGATCGTCTCGCATCGACTGATGCTGCGCGCCGGCATGATCCGGCAGGAGGCGGCGGGGGTCTATGCCTGGCTGCCGCTCGGCTTGCGGACCTTGCAGAAAATCTGCGCCATCGTGCGCGAGGAACAGAATCGCGCCGGCGCGCTCGAAGCGCTGATGCCGACGATCCAGTCGGCCGACCTCTGGCGCGAGTCCGGCCGCTACGACGATTACGGCAAGGAGATGCTGCGCGTCCGCGACCGGCATGAGCGCGACATGCTGTATGGGCCGACCAACGAGGAGATGATCACCGAGATCTTCCGCGCGTCGGTCAGGTCGTACAAGGACCTGCCGCTCAATCTCTACCACATCCAGTGGAAGTTCCGCGACGAAGTCAGGCCCCGTTTCGGCGTCATGCGCTCGCGCGAGTTCCTGATGAAGGACGCCTATTCGTTCGATCTCGATCAGGCGGGCGCCCGCTGCTCCTACAACAAGATGTTCACCGCCTATCTGCGCACCTTCAAGCGCTTCGGGCTGACGGCCATCCCGATGAGCGCCGAATCCGGGCCGATCGGCGGCGACTTGAGCCACGAGTTCATCATCCTTGCCTCGACCGGCGAGAGCGAAGTCTTCTGCCACCGGGACTATCTGACGTTCGAGACGCCGCCGGCCGACATCGACTTCGACGACCCGGCGACGATGCAGGGCGTGTTCGACAAATGGACTTCGCTCTACGCCGCGACGTCGGAGAAGCACGACCCGGCGGCGTTCGAAAAACTGCCGGAGGCCGAACGTATTTCGGCGCGCGGCATCGAAGTCGGCCATATTTTCTACTTCGGGACCAAATACTCGGAGCCGATGAAAGCGGTGGTCAACGGGCCGGACGGCCGCGAGCACGCTGTGCATATGGGCTCCTACGGCATCGGGCCGAGCCGGCTCGCCGCCGCGCTGATCGAGGCGAACCACGACGAGGCGGGGGTCATCTGGCCCGAGGCCGCGGCGCCGTTCCGGGTCGGCCTCATCAACCTCAAGGTCGGCGACGCCGCCTGCGACGGCGCCTGTGCCCGCCTCTACGCCGCGCTCGAGCGCGGCGGCGTCGACGTCCTCTACGACGATCGCGACGACCGCCCCGGGGCCAAGTTCGCCACCATGGATCTCATTGGGATTCCGCATCAGGTGATCGTCGGTCCCAAGGGCCTCGCCGAGGGCAAGGTCGAGCTGAAGGCCCGGCGCAGCGGCGAGCGCGAGCTTGTCGGCGTCGAAGCGGCGATCGCCAGGCTCGGCGGAACGGGATGATGCGCCGTCATTGCGAACGCAGCGAAGCAATCGAGAACCGCCGGGCTACGCGGCGCGATTGCTTCGTCGCCGCGCTTCTCGCAATGACGGGCGTGGGGGTCCGGGAATGACCGCCTCGACCCTCGACGCCTCCGTGGTCGCGTCTCGCGGCGGCACGCGGCCGTTTGCGCCGTTCGAGTGGATGGTGGCGTTCCGCTACTTGCGCGCCCGCAACGCGCAGAAGTCGATCTCGGTCATCGCCGGCTTTTCCTTCCTCGGCATCGTGCTCGGCGTCGCGGCGCTGATCGTCGTCATGTCGGTGATGAACGGCTTCCGGCACGATCTGATGGAGAAGATGATCGGCCTCAACGGCCACATGTTCCTGCAACCGGTCGAGACGCCGCTGACCGACTACGAGGCGGTGACGGAAAGGGTCAGCAAGGTTCCGGGCGTCAAGCTGGCGCTGCCGCTGGTCGAGGGGCAGGCCTTCGCCACCTCGCCCTACGGCTCGGCGGGCGTGCTGGTGCGCGGCATCGGCGGCAAGGATCTCGACCGCCTGCCGGGCGTCGCCGGCCACATCACGCAGGGCTCGCTCGAAGGGTTCGATGCGGGGCAGGGCGTCGCCGTCGGGGCGAAGCTCGCCGAACACCTGAGCCTGCGCGTCGGCGACAGGGTGACGATCATCGCTCCGCACGGCGCCGAAACGCCGTTCGGCGTCACGCCGCAGATGAAGGCCTATACCGTCGCGGCGATCTTCCAGATCGGCATGGCGACGTTCGACAACACCTTCATCTTCATGCCGCTCGCCGAGGCCCAAACCTTCTTCAACTCCGACGGCCAGGCCAACGTGATCGAGGTCTACGTCGCCGATCCCGACAACATGGATGCGACGCGGCGGGCGATCGAGTCGGCGCAAGGGCGGCCGATGATCGACACCGACTGGCGCCAGCTCAACCGCAGCTTTTTCGACGTGCTCGCGGTCGAAAGCAATGTGATGTTCGCCATTCTGACGCTCATCATGCTGGTCGCCGCGCTCAACATCATCTCGGGCCTCATCATGCTGGTGCAGGACAAGGCCCGCGCCATCGCCGTCCTGCGCACGATGGGCGCGACGCGCGGCGCGATCATGCGCATTTTCCTCATCACCGGCGCGACGATCGGCTTCGTCGGGACAGGCGTCGGACTCGCGCTCGGCCTCATCGTGGCGCACAATGTCGAGCCGATCCGGGGCTTCCTCGCCTGGCTCACCGGCGAGAACCTCTTTCCGTCGGATTTCTATTTCCTGTCGCAA
The DNA here is from genome assembly GCA_963772555.1 of uncultured Alphaproteobacteria bacterium. Taxonomy (GTDB): domain Bacteria; phylum Pseudomonadota; class Alphaproteobacteria; order Rhizobiales; family Beijerinckiaceae; genus Roseiarcus. Next base: position 3,022 of record CAVYXQ010000024.1, read on the forward strand.
CTGCCGTCGCGGGTCGAGCCCAGGGACGTGCTCGCGGTGGTCGGGCTCGCGCTCTTCCTCTCGATCGCCGCCACCATCTATCCGTCGTGGCGGGCGGCGAAGCTCGATCCGGTGGAGGCGCTTCGCTATGAATGAGGCCGGGCGGTTTCCGGCGCTCGCGCTCGACAACGTCGAGCGCCGCTATGGACGCGGCGAAACGACCGTCGAAGTTCTGAGCGGCGCGAGCCTGGCGCTCTTCTCCGGCCAGTCGGTGGCGCTGACCGCGCCCTCGGGGGCCGGCAAATCGACGCTGCTGCATCTCGCCGGGCTGCTCGAACGGCCGAGCGGCGGCGAGGTGACGGTCGCCGGCAAGCCGACTTCGGCCATGTCGGACGACGAGCGCACCGCTATCCGACGAAACCAGATCGGCTTCGTCTACCAGTTCCATCATCTCCTGCCCGAATTCTCGGCGCTGGAAAATCTGATCCTGCCGCAGATGATCGCCGGGTTGCCGCGGCGGGAAGCGGCGAGCCGCGGACGGGAGCTGCTCGGCTATCTCGGCCTCGCGGCGCGCGAGACCCATCGGCCGGCCGAGCTTTCGGGCGGCGAGCAGCAGCGCGTCGCCATCGCCCGGGCGGTCGCCAACGGCCCGAGGGTGCTGCTCGCTGACGAGCCGACCGGCAATCTGGACCCGAAGACGGCCGAGCACGTGTTCGCTACGCTGGCCACGCTCGTTCGCGCCACCGGGCTCGCCGCCCTCGTCGCCACTCACAATCACGACCTCGCCGCCCGCATGGACCGCCGCGTGACGATCCGCGACGGGCAGGTGATGGAGATGGGGTAGGGCATGAGTACGATGACCTATAAGGGCTACGAGTCCTTTGCGGAATATGACGAGGACGCCGAACTGTTTCACGGCGAGGTCGTCAACACCCGCGACGTGATCACATTTCAGGGCCGGTCGGTCGAGGAACTCAAGACCGCCCTGGCGGACTCCGTCGAGGATTATCTCGCTTTCTGTCGCGAGCGGGGGGAGGAGCCGGACGGCCGCGGCGGCGCCGATTGACAAGCAAAATTCACGCAACCGACAATGCTGTCTTTGCGCCGCTCGGCGAGCGCGGCGCCGCGGCGGACCCGGAAAGCCATGCTCGATATTGTTCTCGTCCTGGCCGTGTTCGCGGGCTTGCTCGTCGTCGTCGCGCTGAGCCAGCCGCTCGCCGCCCGGTTGAAATTGGCGCCGGTCGTTCTCCTCGCCGTGATCGGCGTCGCGATCGGCGCGGCTTCGGCCGTTCTTATCCATAGCCCGTACTCTGCCCGGTTCGGCGAAGTCGCCGGTACGTTCGCCAATCTGCCGCTGGGGTCGGAGACGTTCATTTACGTCTTCCTGCCGCTCTTGATCTTTGAAGCTGGGTTTACCAGCGAGGTGCGCCGCATCCTCGAGGACGCGGCGCCGATCCTGATGCTCGCGGTCGTCGCGACAATCATCACCGCCGCCATCGTCGGCTTGGCGCTCTGGCCGTTCGCCGGGCTTTCGCTGGCGGTCTGCGCTCTCCTCGGCGCGGTGGTCTCGACCACCGATCCCGCCGCGGTCATCGCGGTCTTCCGCGACGTCGGCGCGCCCGCCCGCCTGAGCCGGCTCGTCGAGGGCGAGGCGCTCCTCAACGACGCGGCCGCAATCGTGCTCTATACGGTCCTGCTCGGCATCATCGTCTCGGGACGGCCGCCGGTCCTCGGCGCGGCCGCCCTGGAATTCGTCCGCGCCTTCCTTGGCGGCGCCGTCCTCGGATTTATCGCCGGCCGGGCGTTTCTCGCCATCATTCCCTGGACGCGCGGCGACCGGCTCGCCGAGGGGACGCTCACTGTCGCGCTCGCCTATCTCGCTTTCATCGCCGCCCAGCGTCTCTTCGACGTCTCCGGCGTCGTCGCGGTGCTTGCGGCCGGCATGACGGTCAGCGCCTTCGGCCGGACCCGCATCGCGCCGGACAATTGGACGTTCCTCAAGGATCTCTGGGAGCAGCTCGCCTTCTGGGCGCACTCGCTCGTCTTCCTACTGGCGTCGATCGTCGTGCCGAAGCTGCTGTTCGACGTGCATCTCCACGACCTGACCCTGTTGGTCGTCCTGATAGCCGCGGCGTTCGGCGCGCGGCTCGCCGTCCTCTTCCTGCTGCTGCCGTTGCTGAGCCTTGCCCGGCTCACCCAGCCGATCAGCACCGTCTATAAGCTCGCCACCGCCTGGGGCGGGCTGAGGGGCGCCTTGACTTTGGTGCTGGCGCTGGCGGTTACAGAAAATCCGGCGTTGCCGCTCGAGGTGCGCCGCTTCGTCGCGGTGCTGGCGACCGGCCTCGTGCTCTTCACGCTCCTCGTCAACGGCACGACCTTGCGGGCGGTCATCCATGTTCTGGGGCTCGATCGCCTGTCGCCGGTCGATCGGCTGTTGCGCGATCGGGTGCTCGAACTCTCCTACGCCGACACGAGCGAGATGATCGCCAAGGCCGCGCAGGACCACGATCTGCAGCCGGCCACGGTCGAGCGCGCGCTTGCTCCCTACCGGGCGCAGACCAAAGCGGCCGGCGCGCGCGATGCGGCCGAGGAGAACGAACTGACCGAGCGCGAGCGGCTGACGGTCGCGCTGGTGGCGCTGGGAAACCAGGAGCGGACGCTCGTCCTCGAGACGCTGGCGCGGCGGGCGGCTTCGCCCAGCGCCCTGCAGGCGCTGATGCACAACGCCGAGGCGCTGGTCGAGGGCGCGCGCAGCGGCGGGCGCCTAGGCTACAAGCGCGCGGCCGAGGCGGCGCTCGCCTTCCCACTCTCGTTCCGCGCCGCCTATTTCTTCTATCGCCGTTTCGGCATCCGCCGCTTCCTTGCCTATCGCCTCGGCGACCATTTCGAAACGCTGCTGGTGACGCGCCTGCTTGTCCAGGACCTCCTCGTTGGTCCGCCCAGACGGGCGCGCTCGATTTTCGGCGGCCGCCTCACGGCGCTGATCGACGGCATTCTCCAGGCGCGCCTTGACAAGACCAAATCCACGCTCGATGCGCTCCGTCGCCAATATGTCAATTATGCCGACGAGCTCGAAGCGAGATTCCTCCGGCAGTCGGCTTTGCGCCGCGAGATGGCGCGCTACCAGGCGCTGTTCGACGACGGCCTGATCCCGGCGGAGGTCTACCGCGAGCTGGCGAGCAGCGTCGCCGCAGCCCAGGGAGCCAATGCGCCGCCGCGCTTCGACATCGGCCTCGATACCGACGACCTCGTCCGTCGCGTCGACCTGTTCGCCGGCCTCGACGCCCGGCATCTCGAAGGCGTCAAGAAGCTGCTCAGGGCCCGCTTCACCGTGCCGGGCGAGCTGATCGTGCGCCAGGGCGACCCGGGAGACGCGCTCTACTTCATCGCCTCGGGCGCGGCCGAGGTCATTTTTCCCGATCGGCGCATTCCGCTCGGCAGCGGCGACGTCTTCGGCGAGCTTTCCCTGCTCACCGGCGAGCCGCGGCAGGCCGACGTCAGGGCGCTCACCTATTGCCGGCTCCTGGTGCTGCGCAAGGCCGACTTCGACCGCTTCATGCGCGACAACCGCGACGTGCGTCTCAAGATCCATGAGATTGCCGAGGCGCGATGGTCGGTGAAGCGGGATGCGGCGGCGGTGTGATTTGCATCCCTTCCCCCGCTCGCGAGCAGGGCGAGGGGGAAAGCACCATCACGAGTGTCCGAATCCGCGGGCGAGGGTGCTGCCGCCGCCGATCGGCGGCCGCTTCATGACGACGAAGCCGGCCCGTTCCAGATGCTCCACCAGTCTTCTCGCAACGATCTCCGCCATGATCTCGTCGGCGTTGTGCACGCGCTTGCGCCCCTGAAAGCGGAGCGCGAAAGCGAGCGCGTCGGCGAGTTCGCGCGGATCGGCAGGCGTGAGCTTGGGAACGGTGTCGGCCACGCGTTCGAGGGTAGGCTGACGGCTTGAACAAAACAAGAACATAAATGACCGCGCGGCCAAAATCGTTCCCGCCCCGCGTCACCGCCTGCCTCGCTCTGAACCGCAAAAATCAATTGCAGTCTTCAAGGTCGTCACCGCCTCCGGCCCGTGCGTGCGCATCGTGAGGTTGAAGTCGCCCGGAGGGACGCCGGAATGGATGCGCCCGGGCCGTGGCGCCGTCTCCTGTGAAGATCATTTCGGCAGGCTCATAGGTGACGCAGCGAGGGATCGCGCACGAAGCGCAGGTAAGAGCGAACCTTGCGGAACCCGCTTTGCTCGCCGAACATACGCTCCGCCTCCTCGTCCGAGATGAAGGGCAGGACCACGGTGTCTTCTCCGGGCCGCCAGTTCGCCGGCGTGGCCACGCGATATTTCGCCGAGAGCTGCAGGGCGTCGAGAACGCGCAGGATCTCGTCGAAGCTGCGGCCAATGAATGCCGGGTACGATAAGATCAACTCGACCCGCTTCGACGGCGAGATGATGAACACGCTGCGAACCGTCATGGTCTCGCCGAGACGCGTCCCGTGGCGGAAGTGGGTCGCGTCGAGCATGCCGAACAGCATCGACACCTGTCGATCCTTGTCCGCGATTATCGGGAAGTCGACCTTCGCGCCCTGGATCTCATTGATGTCCGCGATCCAGCGCTCGTGGTCCGTGGCGCTGTCGACACTCAGGCCGATGACCTTGACGTCGCGTTTCTCCCATTCGTCCCGAAGCTTGGCCGTGGCCCCTAACTCGGTCGTGCACACCGGCGTGAAGTCCGCCGGGTGGGAGAAGAGCACGCACCAGGAATCGCCGACGTACGCGTGGAAGCTGATCACCCCCGCGCTGGTTTCGGCGTTGAAATCGGGGACGCTGTCGCCTATGCGGATATAGCCCTGCTTTTCCAGCTGCTCGTGGGTTTTGGAGAATACGTTCTCCGGTCCTGCATATTTGAACTCGAACGCTCCGTGCGGCGCCTCGTCGGCGTCCGGCAGCAGCGTCTGATATTCGTGGTCGAGCAGCTTCACCTTGCGCATCTTCACGGCGCCGGCGAAAACGAGAGCCCCGTCTGGTTGCCGCATCAAAGGCAAGTCGAAGCGGAAGGAGTTGTTGCCGAGGAACTCTTCCTCCGCGCGCGTGGTGGCGCGTTGCAAGAGCTTGTTGCGGTGGGGAAACCGGCCGAAGCGCTTGATCACCGCGACGTGCCGGTGGAAGATCTCGTGAAAGGCGTTCAGCGGGTCGTCGGGCTCGAGTTCGGCCATTGCCCGCTCCCATTCCTCCATGCACAGAAGCTGATCGTCCAGCGCCTCGGAGTGGGTCAGCACCAGGCAAAGAAAGACGCGCTCAACCGGGCGTAGGCTCGCGCTTTGGCCGGCGCGCAAGCCGCGCTTCACCAAAGCCCGGCAGTGCGCGTCACAGTCATACATCTGCGGCGTGTCGCGGTACATGTTGCGAGGAAACTGGTCGAGCATGATCACCAGCGCCACCAGTAGCCGCGGATGCTCGACATCCAGCGCCCAATGGTCGTAGTGGCCCCTGGATCCGAGGGCCACGTCTGCGCCGAACCGGTTCCAAATCTCCTGGTCGGTCTGCTCGGACTTGCCAAACCACAGGTTCAGGCAATCTTCGATTTTCGGCCGCAGCATGTACTCCAGCACCTGCTCGGCTCTGTCGATCTCCGCGGTTGCAATCTCGATCCGTTCGCGCTTGAGCAGCAGGCGGAGGTCGCGTCGCAGCTCCTCCGTATCCGCCGCGGAGAGGGCCTCGCGCTCGACCAAGCCGGCAAGGATCACTTGCAAGCTCTGTTGGATGCGGCGCGCCAGCGCCTCTCCCGGCGCCGAGGCCTGGGTGGAAACCAGGTCTGTCATCGCTCGCTTATGCTCCCGCCAGCCGGCTTGGCGTCCTCTCTCGGATGCCAAGCGGGAGCGCCAAGGTCAAGATGATCCTCGAGCAGCCCCGCCAGCGCCTCCGGCGTCGCGACCGGCAGGCTGCAGGTCTGGCCCCGGCAGAGCATCGCGGCGGAACCGCCCGCCGGCGGCAGGCCGGGGCGCGGCGAGCCCGTGGGCCAGAGACGCCGGTCGAGGCGCAGGACCGCAAGCGACGGGTCGGAAGCGCGGAGCGCCGCCGCGGCCAGCGCTTCGGCCTGCGGATGGTCGTGCGGCCCGTCGATGACGATCGCGCCGCCGCGCTCCAGCATGTCGGCGCCCATCAAGAGGAGCGGGCTGCCGCCGATCCCCTCGGGCGCGCCGGCGAAGGCGCCGATGAGGCCGTCGGCCGCCGCCCGCCAGCGGTCTTCGCCTGTCAGATGCCAAAGCTTGGCGAAAACCTCAAGAAGCAGGCCAACGCCGGACGGCGTCGCGCCGTCATGGGCGTGGCGGGGACGCGCGCCGGGCACATCGGCGGCGTCGGCGGCGGTGAGATAAACGCCGCCCTCGCCGTCGCCGAAGCGCTCGAGCGCCTCGACCGCGAGCCGTTGCCCGGTCTCGAGGTCGTCCGGCCTGCCGCTCGCCTCGAAGAGGGCGAGTGCGGCGCGCGCCATGGCGGCGTAGTCGTCCAGCATGCCGCGCGCTCCCCGGCGCCCGTCCCGCCAGGCGTGCAGCAGGCGGCCGTCGGAACCGCTGAGTTCGCGGAGGATGAAGTCGAACGCCGAGCGCGCCGTCGCGAGCCAGTCCGGCGCGCCGAAAACGGCGCTGGCGCGGGCAAGCGCCGCGATCGTGAGGCCGTTCCAGTCGGCGAGGAGCTTGTCGTCGCGGCCGGGCTTCGCCCGACCCTCGCGAAGCGCGAACAAATGCTGGCGGAGCGCCGCGAGATCGGCTTCCTCCGCCTCCGAGCCGCGGGCGGTCACCCGCCTGAGCACGGTCTTGCCTTCCCAATTGCCGCCGGGCGTCACGTCATAGGCCGCCCTGAAGCGCGCCGAAGCCTCGCCGAGCGCGGCGTCGATCTCATCCTCGCTCCAGACGTAGAAGAGGCCTTCCTCTCCTGCCTGGTCGGCGTCGAGCGAGGCGGCGAAGGCCTCGCCGACCCGCATCTCGCGCAGGAGCCAGCCGACCGTCTCGCGCGCGCGCTCGGCGAACACCGGCTCGGGCCAGAGGCTTTGGACCAGCGCCAGCAGTTCGAGGATCTGCGCGTTGTCGTAGAGCATCTTCTCGAAATGCGGCACGAGCCATTCGGCGTCGGTCGAATAGCGGGCGTAGCCGCCGCCGAGATGGTCGTAGATGCCCCCCGCGCTCATCGCCTCGAGGAGCGCCCGCACCGCCTCGCCGAAGCGTGGGTCGCGGCGGCGGAACATCTCGTTCCAGAAGAAGCGGAAGACCGGCGCATTGGGGAATTTCGGCGCGCCGCCGATGCCGCCGTGCACCGGATCGACCGCGGCGATGAGCGCATCGCCGACCCGGGTGAGATCGCCCGGCGCCAAGGGCCGCGACGGGCTCGGGGCCGAAAGCTCCGCCAAATGGTTCAAGAGCTCAGCGCCGCGGCTCTCCATCTCCGGCCGGCGGGAGCGCCACGCCGCGTGGACCAACTCGATCACCTGGCGGAACGAGGGACGGCCCCAGCGCGGCTCGGGCGGCCAATAGGTGCCGCCGAACATCGGCCTGCCGTCCGGATCGACAAACATCGTCAGCGGCCAGCCGCCCTGCTGGCCCATGGCGTGCAGCGCCGTCATATAGATGTGGTCGATGTCGGGGCGCTCTTCCCGATCCACTTTCACATTGACGAACAAGTCGTTCATACGGCTCGCCGTTTCAGCGTCCTCGAACAACTCGTGCGCCATCACGTGGCACCAGTGGCAGGCGGCGTAGCCGATGGAGAGGAGGATCGGGCAGTCGCGCCGCTTGGCCTCGGCGAGCGCTTCCGGCCCCCACGGGCGCCAATGCACCGGGTTTTCGGCGTGCTGCAAGAGATAGGGCGAGGTCTCGCCGGCGAGGAGGTTGCGGCCGGTCTCCATCCCGAGTCTCCTCAATCGTGCCGGCGCTTTGTAGACGCGGTCGCTGACCGCGTCAGCCGCGATCAGGCGAGCGCCGCCTTAAGCATAGCTTTGAATTTGGCCGAGTCGAAGGTCCAGCCGATGTCGCCCCCGCGCTCTCGCCGATTGTTACATCAATTCATGCTTGATCGCGCGGCGAAGGCGGGATGAACACTATGGGAGCGCTGGCGTTTTGCAGGCCAAGGGTCAGTGCGATGGAACGCGTCGGCAATCGGTTGCTCAGATCGCGCGGCCCGCACAAGTGGACAAAATCAACCGCGATCGTGTAGGACAATCGCCCCGGCGGGGGTTGTGCGATCGGCGTGTGCTATGGTGTTCCGGGAGCACAGGTTCGGTCGGGACCACGCGGCGCGCGAAGGGGGGTCTTGAGATGTCAGTCAAGCATTTCGGCGCGGCCGTCGCGGTCGCTGGTCTATTGACGGGGTTCCCGATCTCCCCGGTAGAACTGGCGCGGGGAATCTACGGGATCAAGGAGACCTCCGACTACGGCGGCGCGGACCCTTTCGCCGCGGCGAGTTCGGTCGCGGTCGCCAATTCCAAGGAAATCGAGAAAGTCAGTGGCGCCGCCGGCCCGAATACGCGCTCTTCCCAGCCTGCAAATGAACCCGCGAACGAGAATTACGCAAATATCTTACCGACAGTTACAAGCGACAATTATAGCATCCCACCTGTCATAGACCCCTTGCTTCTCCAAACAACCTTCGGCAAAGGCAATTCCAACGCCGTACGGACTCTCGCAAACGAGTCGGCGCGCCAGCCGGACCCGACCCCGACCCGACCGTCGAGAGCGGTGAGGTCGGGCTCACATGCAACATTGCCTATGGCAGGCTGCGTGCGGTGCGTCCGGGCGGTCGCGCGAGCACCCGCCGCCCGAGCGAATGTACTCATCGCCTTGCTTTCAAAGAACTTCTCTCACAAGAGCGCATCGGTCCTGCGGCGACATCCGGCCGCCTCAGTCGGACGACAGAGGGACGTGCCTCTCCTGACGGCCTCGGCGGTTCTGGACGCGTTCCACGCGGCCCGAACCGAATAGCCCTGGGCCTCGTCGTCAAGCTTTCTCTCGTCAAACCGCCAGCGCCGCCTTCAGCATGGCCTTGAATTTGGCCGAGTCGAAGGTCCAGACGATGTCCGCGCCGTCGCTCTCGCCGGCGGCGGGACCCCAGACAGGCCCGTTGATCGCGTCGGAATTGACCCCGAGCCGGTCGACGACCGTCATGCCGCGGGTGAGTTCGCTGGCGCATTCGATCGCCACCCGATGCCGCGACCATGTCAGGCCGACCGAGCGGTCGAGCGCGATCGCCATGGCGGTCGGGTCGGCGAGCGACAGGCCGACCTCGCCGGTCTGGATATGGTAGGCCTCGCGGGCGCGACTGTTCGATTCCATGGCGAAGCGCGCCTTCTTCGTTCCGAGCCCCTCGATGGCGGCGACCTCGGCTTCGCTCAAGACCGAGTCGCCGCGCGAGACGTGCCAGCCGATCATCTCGCTCTTGAGGCGGGAGCGGAAGACGGCGCGCGCCGCCTCCGGATCGACCCAGATGTTGTATTCCGCCGCCGGCGTGACGTTGCCTTCGCAGCAGGGCGCGCCGCCCATGACGACGCAGCGGCCGATCTTGCCGGCGATGGAGGGATCGCGCGCCAGCGCGATGGCGATGTTGGTCAGGGGGCCGAGCGTCACCAGCGTGAGACCCGGCTCGTCGTCGGCGAGGCGGAGGATCGCATCGACCGCGTGCTCGGGCTCGGCGGTCCGGCTCGGCGCCGGATAGCCGTGATCGCCGAGGCCGTCCCGCCCATGGAACCAATGGGCGTGCTCGTGCGCCCGGATGAGCGGCGCGGCGGCGCCGACGAAGACCGGCACCTCCGAGCCGGCGATCTCCGCCGTCAGGAGCGCGTTCTGCGTCGCCTGCTCGATCCCGACATTGCCGGCGACCGTCGTCAGCGCCAGGACGCGCACGTCCGGCGCGGCAAGCGCCATCAGGATGGCGACGGCGTCGTCGGAGGCGGTGTCGGTGTCGATGAGGAAGTTGCGCATTATTTCTGATAGGTTGTTGGAATTGGTTGCACCGTCGCTGCTTTGGCGCTCCTCCGCCGCGACGGAATGCACGGGTGAAAGCGGCTCATCCCTCCGGAACGCCCGCCAGGTGCATGCCTTCGTAAACCCGCTCGCGGCCCGCAAGATAGAGCGGATGGTCGCTGAACGCGGAGGATCGCAGCCGCGCGATGGTGAAAGCAGGGTTAAGTTCCAATCCGGCCCGCGCGGCTTCGCGCGCTTCTTCGAGGCGCCCGAGACGGGCGAGGGCGGCAGCGAGCCAAAACTGGGGCACCGGCCAATTGGGACCCAGCTCGACCGACCGCGTGAGCCACTCGGCCGCTTCCTCATCGCGACCGGCGCCCAGTTTGGCGGCTCCGACGTGGTTCATCCAGCTTGATGCGAGACGGTCGTGCGGACTAATGCGTAGCGCTTCGCGAACATGCGCCTCGGTCTCTTCGTTGCGGCCCGCAAAGAACTTCGCCAGACCGATCCAACCGTGGGCTGCGGCGAGATTGCGGTCGATAGCCAAAGCGCGCTCGCACGCTGCGATGGCTTGGATGGCGCGATTGCCATACATGCGCAGGACCCCCAATCCGCAATGTGCTTTTGCGTTGTCCGGACTCAATTTGAGGGCTTTGGCCAAATCGGCTTCGGCGGAGCGGCGCCGCTCGGCGTGGTCGTCGGACAAATAGTTGGCGGCAAAGACCAAGTCGAGAGTTGCGCGACCGACCAGCGCGTCGACGTTGTTTTCGTCGAGGTCGATTGCGCGGTCGTAGTGGGATCGCGCCTTACCAGAGATTTCGCCGGTAATTCCCTTGTTTGCGAAGGAGAGCCCGAGGAAATAGTGATCCATTGAATCGGGATGGGCCGACCGCTCGGCGCGCCTTGCCTCAGCGGACATCAGTTCATGCCCCAGCCGATTGGCGAGCCTCGACACGATCTCGTCCTGCATTTCAAAGAGATCGGCGATCGGCTTGTCGAAGCGCTCGGCCCACAAATGCGCTCCCGTCTCGACCTCGATGAACTGCACGTTGACGCGTAGACGGTCTCCGCCGCGCTGCATGCTGCCTTCGAGCGCGTAACGGACGTTGAGTTCTCGGCCGATCTGTTTCAAATCGACCGCCTTGCCCTTGTAGGTGAAAGCGGTAGAGCGGCCGATGACAAGCGCGCCCGAGATGCGCGAGAGGTCAGTGGTCAGGCTCTCGGTGACGCCATCGACGAAATAGTCGTGCTCCGGATCGCCACCGATATTGGCGAACGGCAATACGACGATTGAGAGCCGCGGCCGGGCGGACTTTTCCGCGGCCGTGGCGACTGCGGGCGTGGAAGAGTCCGAGGTCAGCGCATAGACCCTGAGAGGCCGCGCGATGTTTTTGAGCGCCTTCTCGCCGAGATCGGCAAACGCTTCCTTCACCTTGTCGCGCACCTGCCGCCAGGCGTCTTCGGAGAGGCAGATTCCGCCTGGCTCCGCGATCCCCTCCAAGCGTGCCGCAATGTTGACGCCGTCGCCGAGGATGTCCTCGCCGTCAATCAGAATGTCGCCGAGATTGACGCCGACGCGATAGAGAATGCGCTTTGTCTCGGGAAGCTCGGCGTTGCGCTCCGCCATCATGGCCTGGATCGCAATCGCGCATTCGACCGCGGCGACCACGGATGGAAACTCCAACAGCACGCCGTCGCCAGTCGTCTTGACGAGGCGCCCGCCGAACCCGCGGACGATAGGCGTCGCCGCCTCGCGGCGCTCACGCACGAGCCTCGCCGTTCCCGCCTCATCCTCGCCCATGAGGCGCGAATAGCCGACGACGTCAGCGGCGAGGATTGCGGCGAGCCTTCGGGCCTCACTCATTTCGCGGCTCCGTCTGCCGGCAAATTACCACGGTTTCCCGCGCAGAGCCGCCGAGATTCGATTGGCCACTCGCAAATTCCAGTCTAGGCAGTCGCCCGGAGCCGGTCGAAGCCGCGCTCGAGGTCGGCCTTGAGATCCTCGATGTCCTCGAGGCCGACGCTGAAGCGGATTGCCGGCCCGCCGGGCGTCCAGCGGGTCGCGGTGCGATAGGACGAGCAGTCGAACGGGACGGCGAGGCTCTCATAGCCGCCCCACGAATAGCCGAGGCCGAAAAGCTCGAGGCCGTCGAGAAACGCCGCGACCGCCGCCTTCGGGACCGGCTTCAGGACGATGCTGAAGAGGCCGGACGACCCGGCAAAGTCCCGCCGCCAGAGCGCATGGCCCGGATGGTCGGGCAGGGCGGGGTGGATGACGCGGAGGACCTCGGGCCGGCCTTCGAGCCAGCGCGCCAGCAGGAGCGCCTGGCGCTCGGCCTCCCTGAGCCGGAGTTCCATCGTGCGCAGGCCGCGGAGCGCGAGAAACACATCCTCCGGGCTCGGCGGGATCGCCATCAGGTCGACCGACCGGTGCAGGCGCGGGAACCAGGCCTCGTTGGCCGAGACGAGGCCGAGCAGGAGATCGGCGTGGCCGGAGAGATATTTGGTGCCCGCCTCGATCGCGAGGTCGACGCCGTGGGCGTGGGGGGCGAAAAAGAGCGGCGTCGCCCAGGTGTTGTCCATCAGCACGCAGGCCCCGCGCGCATGCGCGGCCGTGGCGATCGCCGGCACGTCCTGGACCTCCAAAGTCTGCGAGCCCGGCAATTCGGTGAGCACCGCCTTGGTGTTCGGGCGCATCAGCGCCTCGATGCCGGCGCCGATCTCGGGGTCGTAATAGGTGGTCTCGATCCCCATGCGCGTGAGCGCGTTGTCGGCGAAACGCCGCGCGGGCTGATAGGCCGAATCCGTCATCAAGAGGTGGTCGCCGGCGGCGAGCGCCGTCATCAGCGCAACCGCGATCGCCGCCATGCCCGAGGGGACGAGCACGGTTCCCGCGGCACCGGAAATGTCGCTCCAGGCGGAGCGGAGCGCCTCGGTCGTTGGCGTGCCATGCGTGCCGTAGGTGTAGCGCTGGGTGCGGGCCTCGAGGGCCGCGACGTCCGGATAGAGCACGGTCGAGCCGCGAAAGGGCGGCAGGTTGATGAACCCTTGCGACTGCTCGGTGTCGCGGCCAAGATGGACGAGCCGCGAGCGGCTGCGCAGGGAAGCCCGTGTCTGGTCGGACATTTTCGTCATCGCTTCGCTTGCATCCTCCGTCGCGAGTTCGCTGAAAACTTCGGCCTAGCATGCTTTGCGGCGGCCTGGCACGCGGCGGGCTTCGCTGGCCGCCCTCTCGCGATGCAAAACCGGCCCTCCCATCTTATTTTGGCGGGAGTTCCGGGGCGAAAAGCAGGTGTCGCCGGGTCGCGCCCGGTCCTACGATGCGATCCGCGCGAGGGCGCGCCGGAACGAAGCGATGATCAGCGTCTTCGAGCTCTTCAAGATCGGCGTCGGGCCGTCGTCCTCCCATACCGTCGGTCCGATGAAGGCCGCCGCGGCCTTCGCCGCCGGGCTCGCGAAGCAAAACGCGATCGATAAAGTCGAGTCCGTCGCCGTCACGCTGCTCGGCTCGCTCGCCTATACCGGCAAGGGCCATGCGACCGACAAGGCGGTCATCCTCGGCCTCAGCGGCTTCGAGCCGGAGGCGGTCGACCCCGACGCTGCCGACGCGCTCGTGGCCGAAGTGCGCCAGACCCGGCGCCTGCCGCTCGCCGGCAAGCGGCGCATCGCCTTCGACCCGGAAACCGGGATCGTCTTCGATATCCTGACGCCGACGCCGCGCCACCCCAATACGCTCCGCCTCGTGGCCAAGGACGCCGTCGGCGCAACGCTCGCCGACGAGACCTGGCTCTCGGTCGGCGGCGGCTTCGTCGCGCGCGAGGGCGCCGACGAGGGCGGCTCGGGGCAGGGCGCGCCGGTTCCCTATCCCTTCCGCTCCGGCGCCGAATTGCTCGCGCGGGGCCGCGAAAGCGGGCTCTCGATCGCCGACATGATGCGCGCCAATGAAAGGGCCGCGCGGCCTGCGGACGCGGTCGAGGCCCACGTCGAGCGCATCCTCGAGGCGATGTTCGCCTGCGTCGAGCGCGGCCTTCAGCGCTCCGGTCCGCTGCCCGGCGGCCTCAAGGTCACCCGCCGCGCCGGGGCGATCTACGACCGGCTGACCGAGGGCCAGCGCCGCAATGCGCGCCCCGCGCACGAGATCATGGATTACGTCAGCGTCTACGCCATGGCGGTCAACGAGGAGAACGCCGCCGGCGGGCGGGTTGTGACGGCGCCGACGAATGGCGCGGCCGGCGTCATCCCGGCGATCCTGCGCTACTATCGCGACCATTGCGAAGGGGCGACGCGGGCCGGGCTTGCCGACTTCCTCATGACGGCGACGGCGATCGGCGCCCTTTTCAAGCTCAACGCCTCGATCTCGGGCGCGGAGGTCGGCTGCCAGGGCGAGGTCGGCGTCGCTTCCTCGATGGCCGCCGCCGGCTTGTGCGCCGCGCTCGGCGGCTCGAACGCGCAGATCGAGAACGCGGCCGAGATCGCCATGGAGCACCATCTCGGCATGACCTGCGATCCGGTCGGCGGCCTCGTCCAGATCCCCTGCATCGAGCGCAACGCCTTCGGCGCCGTCAAGGCCATCGCCGCCGCCTCGCTCGCCCTGCACGGCGACGGACGCCACCTCGTCTCGCTCGACAGCGTCGTCGCCACGATGCGCCAGACGGGCGCCGACATGCAGTCGAAATACAAGGAGACGAGCCTGGGAGGGCTGGCGGTGAATTTCGTCGAGTGCTGAACGCAAAAAGGTCGTTCGACCGGATCGGCGCTCACCGTGGAAGGTCGGGATGCGGGTCCTGGTCATAACGGCGCCGTCGTCATGGCCGGGCATGATCGCTCGAACCCGGCCATCCACGCGGATCCGCTCACCAGAGATTCGGGGTGTGGAACGCCGGGGGCTAAATTCCGGACAGCTCATTCGTCCGTCGGTCTGTCGGCGTGACGCTTGACAAACATAGCTTGGGAGCTATATGGATAAAACGTGGAAGGTCTCCCTCGTTGATGAGTTCGACCCGGAGTTCGAGGCGCTGCCAGAAGCGGTGCAAGATGAATTGCTGGCGTCCGCCAAACTCTTGGCTGCGTTTGGTCCGCAGTTGGGCAGGCCGCACGCAGATACGCTCAATGACTCGTCGTTTGCGAACATGAAGGAGTTGCGGTTCGACGCTGATGGCGGCGTTTGGCGCGTGGCCTTCGCTTTCGATCCCGAGCGGCAGGCGCTCTTGCTGGCCGCAGGCGACAAGTCGGGTGGAAGCGAAAAGCGTTTCTACAAGTCGCTCATCGCCAAGGCGGACAAGCGCTACCAGGCCCATCTCGATCGACTTGGAGCCGTGAAGAAGGAGAAGGGGTGATGGGCCGGTCCCTGGATGAGGTTCTGGCATCGCTTCCCGAGAAGCGCCGCCAGCGTGTCGAGGCGCGTGCGCAAGAGTTGATGGACGAAGTCGAGAGCCTCGGCGAATTGCGTCGAGTTGCAGGCAAGGCCCAGGTCGATATTGCTTCAGCCCTCAAGATTAAGCAGCCCTCGGTTTCAAAAATTGAGAAGCAGACCGACATGTATCTTTCCACGCTCAGAAGCTACATTGAGGCCGTCGGCGGACAGCTTGAATTGGTCGTACGATTGCCGTCACACGCGCCCTTGCGCCTTCATCGCCTCGGCGATGTCGCCTTGGGCGACACAGGCACCCAAATCCCCAGGATCACCACGAAACGTCGAGCGAGGCCGAAGGCGCCCCGCTCGCGCAGGCTGAGGGACCGATCCAGTTGAAATTCCGTCAGGCCGCGGCGCGCTTCGTCATGCGCTTTGCCGGCTTGGGCGGCGGAATGAGGACATCGGCCGGTACGCGGAAGCGCGCGCGCAACCGCTGCACCATCGCCATGCTCAGCTCTCTCTTCCCCGCAAGGACCTCCGTCACTCGGCTCGCGGTCCCATGGATTGGAACCATGTCCGCTCGCGTCAGTCCGTGCTGGTCCATGAGGTGTCGGATGAGTTCCGGGGCGCCCGGCGGCCGGCGGGGCCACTTGGTTTCCTCATAGGCAGTAATCAGACGCGCTTGCGCTTGCAGCCGAACGATATCGGCGTGGTTCTCCGAGTTCCATAGCCGATCAACGAGGGCGCGCGCGGGCGAGTTCCACACATCGCTATCGGTCACGATCAGCGTTGCATCCATCACACGGTCTCCGGATCGATCTTGTCGTACTCTGCATGGCTGCCGAAGAAACGAACAGCCAGCACTCCCGCCCGATACTGGAGGGCCGCTGCCAAACGGTAATCGTTGCTGCGCAGACCCCGCAGACGCGCAAGCTTTCGCTCCTCGTTGGCGCCCGCCAACCGGCTGTATCTGACGACACAAATGCCAGCCGGAGTCTGCCCAAATGCGGGGAGCTTCTACGCCGAAGCAGATTGAATGAATGATTCCCTGCAACTCCCAAGCTGCCGCGCTTCTCCGTGTCACCCCCGCGAACGCGGGGGTCCAGATGGCGGCCGCCGGCGCCTCCGACTGGGGCGCGGTACGCGCGTATTACGCGAATGTCCCCGGCAACTTGTGGACCCCCGCGTTCGCGGGGGTGACATCGTTGGATGTTCCGGACTCCTGGCAGCTTGGGCGTTACGATTCCCTTGCCTTTGCGCGAAGCGTCGATCCCAATCGGCGCGCAACGACCGGAAAGCCGCCGTCAGCGCGAGCACGCCGGTCGGGTCCGTCCCCTACCTCTCCACCCGGCTCCAGCCGTGCAGGCCGAGGCGCTCCTGCGGCAGGTAGCTCGCCTTGTAGCCCATCTTCTTCGAGCCCTCGACCCAGTAGCCGAGGTAGACATGCGGCAGGCCGAGCTGGCGGGCCTTTTCGATGTGGTCGAGAATGACGTAGGAGCCGAGCGAGCGGCGAGGCTGATCGGGGGCGTAGAACGAATAGACCAGCGAGAGACCGTCGGCGAGCCGGTCGGTGAGGCAGACCGCATAGAGCTGACCGGCCGCGGCTCCGTCTTCGGGCGTGCGGACGCGGTACTCCACCAGTTGCGTGTCGATATGGGTGTCTTCGACCATCATGGCGAAATCGAGCGAGGACATGTCGGCCATGCCGCCTTCGGGGTGCCGGGCGTCGAGATAGGCGCGGAAGAGGCTGAAATGCTCGTTCGTCGGCTTCGGCGAAACGAGCGTGCCGACCAGATCGGCATTGGCGCGCAGCGCCCGCCGCTGACTGTCGCTCGGCCTGAAATCGCTGGCCAGCACGCGCACCGAGACGCACGCCCGGCAACTCTCGCAGGCGGGACGGTAGGCGATGGTCTGCGAGCGTCGAAAACCGGTCTGCGTCAGGAGGTCATTAAGCGAAGCCGCGCGTTTCCCGACCAGATGGGTGAAGATCTTCCGCTCCTGCTGGCCCAGGAGGTAGGGGCACGGCGACGGCGCGGTCAGATAGAACTGCGGAGCGTCGCGGACTTCCCTCGTCACGCCTTCCCCCACTCCCCCTGGATTCTGCCCGAGCCTCGTTCAGAGACAACGCCCGGGCGCCACGATGGTTTCATAGCCGACGCACGATGACAACGTCGGCGAGGATGTCGTGCAGGCAGCGCTTCTCGGGCTCGACCAGCGAAACGAGGAAGATCGGCGGAAAACACCAGCTGACGTAGAAGAGGAGCGCCTGAACGGCGGCGTTGACGAAGGGGACGCGTGCGCCCGTGTCGTGCATGCGCATCTCGAGATCCATGGCGCGCATGCCCGGCGTCGCCATCTTCGGCCCCGAGACGGAGAGGCCGTTGTAGAAGAAGGCGACGAAGGGAAAGAGCGGCGGTAGGAAGAAAAGCGCGAGACCCAGGGTCAGGATGATCGAGACGATCCACAAGAGCGCCACCAGCAGGCTGACGATCACGAGATCGAAGCACACCGCAACGATGCGGCGGATGCGCACGCCGGCGAGCGCGTCGGCGCGCAGGGACTGGGTGGACGTCGCCGCAGCGAAATTGGACATGAGAACCTCCGGGCGCAAACCTCCCCCGAGTGCGCCGCGAGGATGTGGGATGGCGAGGCTGCAAGTCAAGACCGGGTTGGGAACCGGCTGTGCGTAATGGCGTCGCGGGTTCCGAGCAGTCCCGACGGGCGCAGGGCGATGAACACGACGAGCAGCGCGTAGACAGCCAGATCCCGGTCGTCGATGGGGAAAAACGCCGACCAGCCCGCTTCCATCGCGCCGATGACGAAGCCGCCGAGGAAGGCGCCGGGCAGCGAGCCGATGCCGCCGACGATCGCGGCGGCGAGCGCCTTCAAAGTCAGCGTCGCCGAGAGGCCGTAGCCGACGGCGCCGTAGGCGGCCGTCATCGTCGCTCCGGCAATTCCGGCCAGCGCGCCGGAGAGCGCGAAAGCCCGGGCGGTTGCGGCGAGCGGGCTGACGCCGAGCATCTCGGCGGCGAGCGGATCGTCGGCGTAGGCGCGCCATTCGCGGCCCATCCGGGTGTGGCGGAAGACGATGACGAGGCCAAGGCCGACGCTGAGCGTGACGGCGCTGGCGACGAAGGTCATCGGCGTGGCGACCGCGACGAAGGCGCCGGCGCGGGCGAGTGCAAAGGGCTGGTTGAGGGCGGGGCTCATCCAGCTCGTCCGGTCGCCCTGGGCGAGGCGCAGGAGCTCCTGCAGGAAAAGGGCGAGGCCGACCGTCGCCACCAGGGCCTGCTGGCCCTTCGCCCTGCGCAGCGGGATGAAGACGACGCGCGCCGAGGCGAAGCCCCAGCCGCAGGCGACGGCCGCGGCGAGCGCAAAGCCGGCCGCGAGCAGTGGGGCCGGCGGCAGCCCGGTCAAGGCGAGGGCCGCCATCGCCGCCGCATAGCCGCCGGCCGCGGCAAGCTCGCCGAAGGCGAAATTGATCCGCCCGATCAAGCCGTAGATCAGCGAATAGGCGGCCGCGAGAAGCGCGTAGATCGACGACAGCGGCAGCCCGTCGAGCGCCATCTGCAGGATGTAGGCGAGGCGCGGCGAAAGCTCGGGCGCGCGGCTCAAGTCGCCGAGCGGCGCCGGATCGGCCGCGCGCCCCTCGGGCGTCGCGAGCCAGTAGCGGATGAGAAAGAAGAGCCTTCCCTTGGGCAGGGGTTCGCCATCGAGAACGAGCGAGACGAGATCGCGCGACTGGCGCGGCCGTCCCGGCTCGCGGAACCGGCAGGCGGCCCGATGCGCCGCGGACGGGCCGCCCGGCGGCGCCGAGGTGAAATCGACGATGAGCCCGCGCCCGTCGGCGTCCGGCGTTTGCGCGACGATCGCAATTCGCGAACCGTCCGGCATCAGCGCCGGCAGCGCCATGCGGCAGAGCCGGGCCTGGTCGGTTTCGAGCGAAGGCGAGCATCCGGCAAGCAGGAACAGGGCGACCAGCAGGGCGAGGCGCAGCATCATTCGCTTCGCTTCCGGGCCGCGAACCGCTTCTGCTTGGCCCGATTGCCGCAAACCTCCATCTCGCACCACCGGCGGCGGTTGTTCTTGCTGGTGTCGTAAAAGAGCCAGCCGCAGGCGTGGCCGCCGCATTCCTTGATGCGGCCGAAATCGCCCTCGGTAAACAGCTTGACCGCCGCCAGGGCGATCGGCCCCAGGGCCGCATCGACCGGCGCCTCCCGCGGGTTCCAGCGCCATCGGCAGCCATCGCCCTCGAAGGCCAGCGCGGCGCGCCCGATCGAGCAGGCGTGAAGCGCCGACAGGCGGGCGAGCGAGGCGTGCGGAGGGGGGCCGCCCCGCGCAATCGCGGCGCCGACGCCGTGAATGGCGGCGCGCAATGCGACGGCGCGCTCAATCAACGCGTCGGCAAGGGCAGGGCGCGCCGAGAATTCCCCCAGCAGCGATTGGGCCGCTTCAGGCGGCAGCGTCTCCGCGTGGCTCAGCCAATCGAGAACGTTGGTCGCGTCGCGCAAATGGTTCCGATGCAACTCGTAGCCGCGGCCCGATTCCGTGTTGGCGAAATCGAGAGCGAGATTGCCGCCGACCAGCGGCAGCGAACCGGCTCGCGATGCGGGAGGATCAGGATGCATAACCGTCATAATCATCTTTACAAGTTATAGCTTCGCGGCTAGCCTCGGCAAGTTAACTGCCTAACAAAGTTTTGGAGGTTAAGATGCGGGCGCTCATCCTGAAATCCCTTTCCCTCGGAGTGCTTCTGTTCGCGACCGCCGGTCACGCCCAGGTCAAGATCGGCGTCGCCGGGCCGGTCACCGGCGCAAACGCCGCCTTCGGCGCGCAGCTGACCGAGGGTGTCCAGCAGGCGGTCGAGGATATCAACAAATCCGGCGGCATCCTCGGTCAGAAACTCGAAGTCGAGGTCGGCGACGACGTGTCGGACCCCAAGCAGGGCGTCTCGGTCGCCAACAAGTTCGTCGGCGACGGGGTCAAGTTCGTCGTCGGCCATTTCAATTCCGGCGTCACGATCCCGGCCTCCGACGTCTATTCCGAGAACGGTATCCTGTTCATTACCCCTTCGGCGACCAACCCGAAGGTCACCGACCGCAAATTGTGGGACGCCTTCCGCACCTGCGGCCGCGACGACCAGCAGGGCATGCTGTGGGCCGAACTGGCGCGCGACAAGCTCAAGGGCAAGAAGATCGCCGTCGTCCACGACAAGACCACTTACGGCAAGGGTCTCGCCGACGCGGCGCTCGACAATATGCACAAGTTCGGCATCAAGGAAGTCCTGTATGAGGGCGTGAACACGGGCGAAAAGGACTATTCGGCGATCGTCTCCAAGATCAAGCAATCCGGCGCCGACTACCTGATGTGGGGCGGGCTGCACACCGAGGGCGGCCTCATCGTGCGGCAGATGCGCGACCAGGGCATGGGCACGGTCATGATCTCCGGCGACGGCATCACCGACACCGAGTTCGCCGCCATCGGCGGCCCCGGCGTCGAGGGCACGCTGATGTCGTTTGGCCCCGAACCGCGCAATAATCCGAACGCCAAGGAGGCGGTGGCGGCGTTCAAGGCCAAGGGCTTCGAGCCGCAGGGCTATACGCTCTATTCCTATGCCGCCGTCCAGATCCTGAAGCAGGCGGCGGAAAAGGCGAATTCGCTCGATCCGAAGAAGATGGCGGCAGCGATGCACTCGGGCATGCCGTTCCACACCGTCATCGGCGACATCGCCTACGACAAGAAGGGCGACCGGACGACGGTCGACTACGTCTGGTACGTCTGGAAGAAGGAACCGGACGGCAAGATCGGCTTCGAGCAGCTGTGAGACAGCCGCGACGGCAACGCCCTGTCAGGCCCGCTCCTTGCCCTCATCCGGCGCTTCGCGCCACCTTCGCCCGGACGGAAAAGGGATCGCTGCGAACCTTCCCTTCCCCTCCGGGGAAAGGTGGCGCGCCGAAGGCGCGACGGATGAGGGCTCGGGGGGGGGGATCGCCGAGCGTTTTGGAATAAAATCAAGATATACATTGGCTACCTTCACGCAAAAGATCATCTGCGCAGGTTTCCGGCGGCAGCGAAGTCGGTTTTCCGCTTCGCGCTCGCGTCCCGTTCCCTGTTAGGTGGTGGAACAGGGAAAATGATTTCCCTGTTCCGCCCTCACCTTCCGCACGAACAGGTCCGCCTAATAACGTGAAGTGCCATGGATTCCTGCAATTCGCTTGAGGAGCGGGAGAGCAATTCTCCGGTTATCAGCGATTAACAGCGATTAACAGGGAACAGCCTGACCCTTTGCTTTCGGCCCGGCGGCGGCAGTCCCACCGTCATCATCGGACGTGGTAGGAAGCGCCGGACGCCGCCGCGCCGGAACCCTCAGAGAGCGCCCCCATGACGATTCTCGTGACCGGAAGCTCCGGCCATCTCGGCGAGGCGCTGATGCGCACGCTGCGCGAGGCCGGCCGCCCCGCGCTCGGGCTCGACATCGCGCCGGGGCCGTTCACCGATGTGGCAGGGTCGATCGTCGAGCGGGAATGCGTCGCGCGCTGCCTGAGCGGCGTCGACGCGGTCCTGCATGCCGCGACGCTGCACAAGCCCCATGTCGGCACGCACGCCCGCGAAGCCTTCCTCCAGACGAACGTTCTCGGCACGCTGATCCTGCTCGAGGAGGCCGCGCGGGCTCGCGTGCGCAGCTTCGTCATGACCAGCACCACGAGCGCCTTCGGCGACGCCCTGGCGCCGCCGCCGGGCGACCCGGCGGCGTGGATCGACGAGAGCGTCGTTCCGGTTCCCAAGAACATCTACGGCGTCACCAAGGCCGCCGCGGAAGACCTCTGCCGGCTGTTCTGGCGCAACGACGGCCTTGCCTGCATCGTGCTCAGGACGTCGCGCTTCTTTCCCGAGGCCGACGACGACCCGGAGAGCCGCGCGGCCTTCGCCGACGACAATGCGAAAACCAACGAGTTCCTCTTCCGCCGCGTCGCGATCGAGGACGTGGTCGACGCCCATCTCGCGGCGATCGAACGCGCGCCGGCGATCGGCTTCGGCAAGTATATTATCAGCGCCACGACGCCCTTCCGGCACGAGGACCTTCGGCGCCTGCGCGCCGACGCGCCGGCGGTTGTCCGCGAGCGCGCGCCGGGATGGGAGGACGAATATCGGCGGCGCGGCTGGCGCATGCTTCCGGGCATCGACCGCGTCTACGACAACGCGCTCGCCCGGCGCGAACTCGGCTGGAGGCCGCGATGGGACTTTCAGGCGGTGATCGCGCGGCTCAGCGAGACCGGCGACATCCGCGGCCCGCTCGCCCGGGCGATCGGCGAGAAAGGCTATCACGCCGAACGCCTCGAAGGGCAGCCCTATCCGGTCGACGGCGGCTCGCGATGAACGCGTTCTGGCGGCGACTGGACCGGCCCGGACACGACGCCGCCAGCCTCCGTCCGTCCGGCGACGGCTGGAGGCTTAGCGGCGCCGCCGTGTTTCTGCATGAAGAGGGTCCCGCCTGCCTCGCCTATTGCGTCGAAGTCGACGGCGGTTGGGCGACGAAACGGGGGACCATTCGCGGCTTTGTCGGAGACCGGGCGGTCGACCACGACATTCGCCGCGACGAGGGCGCCTGGAGCTTGGACGGCGTTGCGGTCGAGGGTCTGGGGCGCCTGATCGACCTCGATCTCAGCTTCACGCCGGCAACGAACGTCCTGCAACTCAAACGCGCCGCTCCCAGATTGGGCCAGCGGATCAGCCTTCCGGCCGCCTGGTTCAATCTCGAGACGCTGACGGAATTGCCGCAGACGTACGAGCGCCTCGGCGAGACGACATACCGATATACCGCGCCGAGCGTTGACTACGAAGACAGTCTTGAGGTCTCCCAGTGCGGATTCATCGAGATTTATCCGAGGTTGTGGCGTCGGGAGCCTGCCGGACGGTGAGGACGGCGGGAAGGCGCGACAGCAAAACCGTGCCGAACGCGGTCGCCTCTCTTATCGCGCGGCGCCGACTCAGCCGTCCATCCTGAGGACGACGCGGAAGCGCGCCTTGCCGCTCATCATCCGCTGATAGGCGTCCTCAGCCTTTTCGAGCGGGTAGACCTCATTCATCGAGGCGACCTTGTTCAGCAGGCTGAAGTTCAGCGTGTCTTCCGAGTCCCTGGCGATGCCCGAATACCAGCCCTTGACCGAGGCGCGTTTCCCCAGAAGATCGAGCGAATTGACGGTCAGCGGGCCGACGGCGCCGATGACCATCAAGACGCCGTTCGGACCGAGGCCGCCGGCGATCGCCTGCATCGCCTTGCCGTCGGTGACTGTGGCGAGGATCGCTCTCGCGCCGCCCATGGCGGTCAGCGCCTCGGCCGGATCCTCGCCGGCGCTGTCGATATAGTCGCTCGCGCCAAGCTTCCGCGCGAGCTCCTCCTTGTCGCGGCCGCGGTTGACCGCGACGGTGCGAAAGCCTTGCCGCGCCGAGAACTGGATGCCGAGATGGCCAAGGCCGCCGACGCCGTGGACGGCGACGATGTCGCCGGGGCCGGCGCCGGTATGGCGAAGCGCGTTGAAGGTGGTGACGCCGGCGCAGAGCAGGGGGGCCAACTCGACGGCGTCGAGCTCGTCGGGCACATGCGCCACCGCCGAGACATGGGCGATCATATGCGTGGCGTAGCCGCCGTCACGGGTCACGCCGGACACTTCATGCACGTTCTCGCAGGCGAAGGCGGCGTCGCGCCGGCAGCGGCTGCAGTAGCCGCAAGAGCCGCCGAACCAGCCGACGCCGGCGCGGGTGCCGACGCTCCAGCCGTGGACGCCTTCGCCGATCGCGTCGACGACGCCGATGACCTCGTGGCCGGGAATGCGTGGATAGCGGATCCCCGGGATCAGGCCCTGAACGGTCAGCGCGTCGCTGCGGCAGACGCCGCAGGCCTGGACGCGGATGCGCATTTCCTCGGGCCCGGGAATGGGAATCTCGCGCTCCTCCGCCTCGAGCGGTCCGCCGGGCTTAGGAACGACCATCGCCCGCATCTTGGCCATCTCTGCGTCCTTTCGATCGAAAAGAGCCCCGCGCCGAGCTTAGGCGGCGACGCCCGATTTGATCAAGACGTCGCGCGAGGCGCGATGTTATGGGACAGGCGTGACATCGCCTCTTGAGGATAGGGTAGCGTCGGACAGGGCGGCGCGTGCGAGCGCCGATGCGCGCCGCGACGGGCGTTCGATTTTCCTGCGCGCGGTTGTGCGTGAACCAGGGTATCTGGTCGCCGCGGCGCTCGGCGGCTTTGCCATCGGCGTCGCCTATCGGGCTATCTTCGACCGGCCCGCTGAGGGCGACCTCGGGAACTATATGCGCAGCGGCATTCACGGCGTCGGCTTCGCCCTGACGGTCTGGGCGGTGCACACCGGATTTGCCTCGGGCGCGCGATCCCGGATCGGCGAGGCCCTCAGACGGCTGCCGCTTGCCGCCGAAGTCGTCGTCCGCGCGCTTACGATGACAATCGCGCTGGTGGTCGTCGGCCTGTCGTTGCAAGTGCTGCTCTATACCGACCGCTATCATCTCGATTGGCTCACCCGGGACTGGCTGACGGTCGAGCTGCCCAGGATCGTGCTGATCGCCTTTGCGGCTTCCCTGGTCGTCGGAATGGTGGCCGAAACCCGCAGGCTAATCGGCGGAGCCCTACTGACGAGCGTGCTGCTAGGGACCTACCACCGCCCCGCCCGCCGCCGGCTGATAGTGATGTTTCTCGATCTGGCCAATTCGACCCGCCTCGCCGAAGCCATGGGCGAGCTCAGGGTGCACGATCTCATCACCCGGTTCTTCTTCGACATCGACGAGGCGATCGGCGATTGCGGCGGCGCGGTGCACGCCTATGTCGGCGATGAGGTCATCGTCAGCTGGCCGGTCGCGGCCGACCCGGGACTGAACGCCCGCGCGATCGCCTGCTTCTTCGCCATCGAACGCAAGATGGCGAAGCTCCGACCCGACTACGAAGCCGAGTTCGGTGTCGTCCCGGCCTTCCGCGCCGGCCTGCACGCCGGGCCTGTCATCGTCAGCGAATGCGGCGACGCCAAGCGCCAGCTCGCCTTTTTCGGCGACACGATGAACGTCGCGGCGAGGCTCTGCGAATATTGCAAGGCGATCAACGCGCAACTCGTCATCTCGGGCGATCTGAAACGCCTCGTCGCCCTGCCGGAGGCGTTCGCCCTCGGCGAGGTGAAGACGATCGCCGTCCGGGGCCGCGAGGAGCCGATCGAGGCGATGGCGGTCGAGAAGCGGGCCTGAAGGCGCGGATGGCGCCGCCTGTTGTTTCACATGATGATCTCGACCGACGCCAGCACCAGGAGACCGATCCAGGCCGTCTCCGCGACCATGAGTTCCACCGGGCGGAAGCCGGCGGCGAACAGGTCCTTGAACGACGTCTTCATGCCGAGCGCGGCGATCGCCGCGACCAGGCACCAGCGCGAGACGTCATTGATCGCGCCGATCGCGAGACGGGGCAGGAGGCCGAGCGAATTGACGACGACCAGCGCCGCGAAGCCGACGAGAAAGAGCGGCAGGGTGACGCGCGCTCGCTCCTCGCCGCGTCCGCGCGCGACGACGAAGGAGATCGCGAGCACGACGGGCAGCAGCATCGCGACGCGGAGCAGCTTGACGTAGGTGGCGATGTCGCCGGTCTCGGGCGAGATCATATAGCCGGCGCCGACGACCTGGGCGACGTCGTGGATGGTGCCGCCGATGAACACCCCGGCGTGCCGGTGATCGAGGCCGATCGAGGTGGCGAAGACCGGGTAGAGGATCATCGCCAGCGTCGAGAGCGCCGTGACCAGGACGACGGTCAGGATGGTGTCGCGCTCGGCGTTCTTGTCGCGCGGCAGAACGGAGGCGATGGCGAGCGCCGCCGAAGCGCCGCAGATCGCCACCGCGCCGCCCGAGAGGACGCCGAACCTGCCGCTTAAGCCGAGCCGGCGCGCGAAGAACAGCCCGAACAGGATCGTCGTCGCCACGCCGACGACCACCGTCGCCACGGGCGCGAGGCCGAGCGAGGCGATCTGGCCGAAGGTGATGCGCACGCCGAGCAGGGCGACGCCCAGGCGCAGCACCGAGCGCGAGGCGAACTCGATGCCGGCGACGCAGCGGCCGCTCTCGTGCAGGAAATGGAAGGCCATGCCGAAGAGGAGGGCGAACAGCATGACCGGGGCGGTGTAGTGTTGCGCGAGCCAGGTCGAGGCCAGCGCAATCGTGCCGGCGACCAAGAGCCCCGGATAGACGGCGTGGATGAATTTCGCCTGCGGCCACGACTCGAAGCGGCTTGGCGGCGGCGTCGGCTCGATCGCCGCGATGCCCTCCAAGCTGTCCAAGGAATCGAAGCCGATTGGATGTTGCTTCATTGAAGAGCGCCCCGCAGCCTCTTCAGGCAGCTTCCCATCCCAGCGTACACGATGCCGCTCAAAGCGCTTTCAGGTTTTCCGCCGCCCGCGGCGCGAAGTAGGTGAGCACGCCGTCGGCGCCGGCGCGCTTGAAGGCGATCAGGCTTTCCATCATCGCCTTGTCGCCGTCGATCCAGCCGCGCTCGGCGGCGGCCATGATCATCGAATATTCGCCGCTGACCTGATAGGCGAAGGTCGGAGCGCCGAATTCGTCTTTCACCCGGCGGATGACGTCGAGATAGGGCATGCCGGGCTTGATCATCACCATGTCGGCCCCCTCGTCGAGGTCGAGTTCGACCTCGCGCAGCGCCTCATCGCTGTTGGCCGGGTCCATCTGGTAGGTGCGCTTGTCGCCCTTGAGGGCGCCGGCCGAGCCCAGCGCGTCGCGGAACGGCCCGTAGAAGGCGGAGGCGTATTTCGCCGCATAGGCCAGGATCTGCACATCGAGGAAACCTTCGGCGTCGAGCGCCTCTCGGATCGCCCCGACCCGTCCGTCCATCATGTCGGAGGGCGCGATCACGTCGGCCCCGGCGCGCGCCTGGTTGAGGGACTGGCGGACGAGCGCCGCAACGCTTTCGTCGTTGAGAATGCGGATGTCGCCGCTCTCATGCTCGTGGATAAGCCCGTCGTGGCCATGACTGGTATAGGGATCGAGCGCGACGTCGGTGACGAGGCCGAGCTGAGGGAAGGCCTTCTTGATCGCGCGGCAGGCCTTGCAGACGAGGTTCATCTCGTTGAACGCCTCGGCGCCATGCTCGTCCTTGAGATGCGCCTCGGTGTAGGGGAAAAAGGCGATCGCCGGTATGTCGAGCTTCGCCGCCCGCTCCGCCTCGCGAACCGCCTCGTCGACGCTGAGCCGGTCGACGCCCGGCATCGCCGCGACGGGGACGCGCTTTCCTTTGCCCTCGATCAGGAAGAGCGGCCAGATGAGGTCGTTCGTCGTCAGCACATGCTCCGAAACGAGCCGCCGCGCCCATTCCGCCTTGCGGTTGCGGCGCGGGCGGTGGGCGAGGTCGAGCCGATGGACTTCGGCGATTCGGGACGGCTTGTTCATGGAGGGTTCCTTGTGGGATTAACCCGCGACCTTGCGTGACTTCGCCCCCTTGAGAGCGGCGACCGGCTGCTTGTCGCGGGAACGATTGGCGCCAGGGCGAGTGGAGGCCTTTGCTGGGGTGACGGATATCTTAAGCCCCAGCGCCTTGGCGACCTTTGAGATGGTGGCGAAACTGGGGTTGCCGTCGTAGGCGAGCGCGCGTGAAAGTCCGGCGCGCGTCATGCCCGTGTCCCGCGCCAACTGGCTCAAATTACGCGCCCGGGCGATCGCGCCAAGGGCGTCGACAATGAGGCGTGGATCGCCGCCCTCAACGCATTCGGCAAGATACGCCGCCATGTCGTCTTCGGTCAGGAGATAGCCGGCCGCATCGAAACGGGCAAGATGGATCGCCATCGCTATTCCTCCAAACGCGCGGCGAGCGCCTTCGCCGCTTGAATATCCCTTTGTTGCGTCTTCTTCGATCCCCCGCCGAGCAGAATGGCGATATTGGGTCCGCGTCGCACAAAATAAACGCGGTGGCCGGGCCCGAAATGAATGCGCAACTCGCTGACGCCGTCTGCAACCGACTGCACGTCGACCGGGTTGCCATGCGCCAGACACGCAATGCGCCCAGAATCTTGACCCGTGCCTCGCGATTCCCGCAACGCGCTGAGCCAATTTGCGAATGCGTCGGTTTGTTGAACCTCGATTATCGGGATACGTATAGTGCAGTATACGATCCGTCAACAGCGTCCGGGGTAAGGCTGGGGCAAGGCCGCCCTTCTCCCCTTGCGGGACTACGACATTCGAGCCGAGGCCCAAACTCAGCGCTGACGCGTTCGTGCATTGCGCCCGCGCGCCTCTACGGCTAAAGCCCGAAGCGAACAAGTTTCGTCCCTCGGACATCCTTTGAACGTCGAAGCGGATCGGAGCGCGATCGCCGCGCGCGACTGTCTGGCGGCCGCCGCGCGCGAGGCCGGATCGCTTTCGCTTGGCTTCTTCCGCCTGGGCGCCGCGACCTCGGCCGAAGTCAAGGCGAAGGTTGGCGGATCGCCGGTGACGGAGGCCGATCTGGCGGCGGACGCGCTCCTCAAGCGCCGCCTCGGCGAGGCCTTTCCCGAAGCGGGCTGGCTCTCCGAGGAAACAGCCGACGACGCCGCGCGCCTGACGCGCCGGGCGCTCATCATCGTCGATCCGATCGACGGCACCCGCGCCTTCGTCGCCGGCGACGCGCGCTGGGCGGTCTCCATCGCGCTCGTTGTCGACGGCCGCCCCGTCGCGGCGGTGGTCCACGCGCCGGCGCTCGAGGAGACCTATGCCGCGGCGCGCGGCGCGGGCGCCACCCTCAACGGGGCGCGAATCGCGACCGCGCGGCCTTCGCGCCCGGGGCGTTTCAGCGCCGCCGGTCCGAAGCACATCCTCCAGGCGATGGGGGCGGCGGTCGGCGCGTCGATCGAGATCGTCCCCCGGGTGCCGTCGCTCGCCTATCGCCTGTGCCTCGCCGCCCGCGGGGCGATCGATATCGCCGCGGCGGCGGAGAATTCGCACGACTGGGACGTCGCCGCCGCCGACCTTCTGCTCGAGGAGGCGGGCGGACGGCTGACCGACGCGTCGGGCGCACGGCTCATGTACAACCGAAAGCAGACCCGCCGCGGTCCGCTTTTTGCGGCGCCCGAACCGCTGGCGCAGAGCTTGCTTCCGGGCTTCCGCGCCGCAATCGGCGCGCCAGAATGATCCCGTGAACCGGCGGAATGATGGGCGCGCGGGTCCGGCGACTTGCCTTTTCGCTGCGGCGGAGGCAAAGCCGCCCGGGCGCCGCAGGTTCGACTCTTTTGGGGGAAAATGGCCATGACGTCCTCAAATCCAAAGGCTCATGAGGCGGAGAAGCCTCAGCGCCTGCACCTGGTGTTCGGCGGCGAACTCAAGGCGCTGGACTCGCACGAGTTCCGGGACCCGTCCAAGCTCGACATCGTCGGCCTTTATCCGGATTACGCCAGCGCCGAGAGCGCCTGGCGGGCCAGGGCCCACCGCACGGTCGACAGCGCCCTGACCCGCTATTTCATTGTCCATCTGCACCGTCTGATCGAGCCGGACCTTGTCCCGCCGACGAGGACGGCCTGAACGATCCATGGCGAGGCGACTGGGAAGGTCTGAATTCGCGCAAGAGGCGATCGGCTTCGGGCTGGCGAGCTATTTGCGCCTCGTCCGGCGCTCGAGCCGCCTGACGACGATTCCCGACGACCTCGACGCCTTCATCAAGGGCAGGACGCCGCTGATCGCGGCGATGTGGCACGGCCAGCATCTGATGATGCCGTTGGCCCGCCCGGTCACGATGGATCGCCTGGCGGTCTTGATTTCCCGGCATGAGGACGCCGGCGCCCAGGCGCTCGCCGCCGAGCGGCTGGGGATCACGCCGGTGCGTGGCTCGGGCGGCCCCATCGACCGGCAATATTACAAGGGCGGCGCGACCGCGATGCGCGAACTCCTGCGCCAGCTCGAGTCGGGCGCTTCGGTCGCGCTGACGGCGGACGTGCCGAAGCGCGCCCGCGTCGCCGGCCTCGGCGTCGTGGCGCTGGCCAAGCTTTCCGGCCGCCCGATCGTGCCGACCGCCGTCGTCGCCAGTCGCCGCGTCCAGTTCAACACCTGGGACCGGGCCACGATCGGATTGCCGTTCAGCCGCGCGGTGGTCGTGGCCGGCAATTTCATCCGGGTCGCTCCCGACGCGGACGAAGCGTCGATGGAGCGGGCTCGGCTCGCCGTGGAGCATGGCCTCGACGAGGCCCATCGCGTCGGCTACGCCATGGTCGGCGCGACCGATCCGGGCGCGAACCTGAGACTGGCATGAGTGCGCCTCTGTCGCTGCACGCCTACCGGCTTGTCACCGCCCTTGCGACGCCGCTGGCCGGGCCGTTTCTCAAGGGCCGGCTCAAGCGCGGCAAGGAAGATCCGCGCCGCGTCGGCGAGCGGCGCGGGCGTCCAAGTCTGTCGCGCCCTGCCGGGCGCCTCGTCTGGCTGCACGGAGCGAGCGTCGGCGAGGCCATGTCGCTTCTGCCGTTCATCGAGCGCATCCAGCGTTCGGGAGCGAGCGCGCTGGTGACGACCGGGACGGTGACGTCTGCGGCGCTGCTCGCCAAGCGCCTGCCAGCGGGCGCCCTGCATCAATTCGCGCCGCTCGACAGTCCCTTCTTTCTCCGCCGGTTTCTCACCCACTGGCGCCCGGATGCGGCGCTGATCGCCGAATCCGAACTCTGGCCGAACATGATCGTCGAACTGAAGCGCGCCGGCCTGCCGCTCGCCATGATCAATGGCCGCATCAGCGAACGGTCGTTCAACCGCTGGCTGAAAGCCCGCCGGTTCATCGGCGCGCTTCTGTCGCAATTCGACGTTTGCCTCGCGCGCAGCGAAGGCGACGGCGAGCGCCTGACTGCGCTCGGCGCGCCGCGCGTTCTGGTCGCCGGCGACATCAAGTTCGACGCGCCGGCTTTGCCGGCCGACCGCCACGAGCTCGCCGAGCTCGCCGGCCTGACCTCGGGGCGCCAGATCTGGATCGCGGCCTCGACGCACGAGGGCGAGGAAGTGATTGCCGCGGCGGCGCACCAGCGCCTGACCGAGGTGTTCCCGGACGCGCTAACCCTGATCGCGCCCCGCCATCCCGAACGGGGCGAATTGATCCTGCGCCAGCTCGAGGCCCTCGGACTCGTCTGCGCCTTGCGCTCGCGTGGCGATCGGCCGGCGCCGGGGACCGCCGTTTACGTCTGCGACACGATCGGCGAGCTCGGCCTCTTCTACCGGCTCGCGGGCGTCGTCTTCGTCGGCAAGTCTTTCGGCTGCGGCGGCGGACAGAATCCGATCGAGCCGGCGAGGCTCGCCTCGGCGATTCTGCACGGGCCGCAGGTCGGCAATTTTTCCGAGACCTATGCCGCGCTCGATCAGGCCGGCGGCGCCCTCGAGATCGCCCGGCCCGAGGCGTTGGGCGATGCGCTGATCGGGCTTTTCGCCCACGCCGCGCGCTTGCGGGCGATGGCGCGCGCCGCCGGCGATGCGGTCGAGCGCCGGGCGGGAGCGGTCGAGCGGTCAATGCGGGCGCTGGCGCCGCTGCTTGAGGCGGGCTCATGAAGGCGCCCGGCTTCTGGGGCGCCCGGAAGCCGACCGTGCTTGCGCGCGCTCTTCAGCCGGCCGGCGCGCTCTACGGCTGGATCGCCGCGCGCCGCATGGCCGAAGCCGGCGCCCGGGTTGGAGCGCCCGTCATCTGCGTCGGCAATTTCGTCGCCGGCGGGGCCGGCAAGACGCCGGCCGCGATCGCCCTGGCGCAGATGCTGATTGCGGACGGACGCCGGGTCGCCTTCCTGTCGCGCGGTTACGGCGGAGCCAAGCGGGTCGAGCCGATCCAGGTCGACCCGAACGTCGACAGTGCGGCCTCGGTCGGCGACGAGCCGCTGCTGCTCGCCCAAATCGCGCCGTGCTGGGTCGGCGGCGACCGCGTGCGCAGCGCGCGGCTGGCGGTCGAAGCCGGCGCCGATGCGCTCGTTCTCGACGACGGGCTGCAGGATCCGTCCCTCATCAAAGACCTGCCGTTCGCCGTGGTCGACGGCGAGACGCGCTTCGGCAACGGCCTCTGCGTGCCGGCCGGTCCTTTGCGCGCGCCGGTCGCGACGCAGGCGAGACATGTGCGGGCGTACATCCTGATCGGCGGCGACGCCGCGGCGTCGCGCGAGATCGAGGCGCAGGCGCGCGGCAAGCCGATCCTGCGCGCGACCCTCGAGCCGGACGCGGTCGCTGCCGCGCCGCTGATCGGCCGGGAGATCGTCGCCTTTGCCGGCATCGCGCGGCCGGATAAATTCTATGCGACCCTGCGCCGCGTCGGCGCGCAGGTCGTCGCGACGCGCGACTTTCCCGATCACCATCTTTTCCGCCCGCGTGAGATCGAGGCGCTGATGGAGGAGGCGGCGCGGCGCGGGGCGCTGCTGGCGACGACGGAAAAGGACCGCGCCCGGCTGTCGGCCCGGCAGGCGCGCGCGATCATGACCCTGCCGGTGACGTTGCGCTTCGAGGAGGCGCGACTGGTCAAGCGGCTGCTGCGCCGCGCCTGCGAGCGCAGGACGGGATGAACACGCCCACCGGTAAGCGGCAGTTGCCGCCAGTCTATTTCCTCGGAAGCCTCGCGCTGATGGCGGCGCTGGCCTCCCGCCATTGAAAGCCCCTCAGCGCTGCGCTAGCCTAACCGAGAGAGGCGGTGTCCTGGCGTTTGGTTGCTTGAGTCTTGTCGCCGCCGCGACCGCCGGGAGGCGCGTTTCGTGTCGGACGTAATCGTGAAGGACACACCCTTGTCGGCGAGCACGGCCGGCATGGTCTACTTACCCGGCGGCGTCTTCCGCATGGGATCAGACCGGCACTATCCGGAAGAGGCCCCGGTCCACAGCGTCGCCGTGGACGGTTTCTTCATCGACGAAACTCCGGTCACCAACCGGCAGTTCCGCGCCTTCGTCGAGGCGACGGGTCACGTGACGTTCGCCGAGATTCCGCCGGACCCGAAGGACTATCCGGGCGCGCTGCCGCACATGCTGCGCGCCGGCTCGCTGATGTTCAATCCGCCGGCGGGCCCGGTCGATCTCCGCGACTGGTCGCAATGGTGGACCTTCAAGTTCGGCGCCAATTGGAAGAAGCCCTACGGGGAGGGGTCGTCGATCAAGGGGCTCGACGATCATCCTGTCGTCCACGTCGCCTTCTGCGACGCCGAGGCCTACGCGCATTGGGCGGGCAAGGCGCTGCCGACCGAGGCCGAGTTCGAGTTCGCCGCGCGCGGCGGCCTCGATGGGGCCGAGTTCGCCTGGGGCGACGAGCTGACGCCTGGCGGCAAGCATATGGCCAACACCTGGCAGGGCGATTTTCCGCGCGAGAACACCAAGGCCGACGGCTTCGCGCGCACCTCGCCGGTGAAGACCTATCCGCCGAACGGCTACGGCCTGTACGACATGATCGGCAACGTCTGGGAATGGACGACCGACTTCTGGTCGAACTCGCCATCCCGGAGACGCGCCCAAGGCCTGCTGCGTGCCCGTCAATCCGCGCGGCGGCCCGGAGGCGGAAAGCTACGACGCCTGCCAGCCGCAAATCCGCATCCCGCGCAAGGTGCTCAAAGGCGGCTCGCATCTCTGCGCGCCGAACTATTGCCGCCGCTATCGCCCGGCGGCCCGGCACGCCGAGCCGGTCGACACGTCCACGAGCCACGTCGGCTTTCGCTGCGTTCTGCGCGAAAAAGCCCGCGGCTGACGCCGAGCCGGTCACCCGCTACTTCACCGGCTGCGCGGCCGGCAGCCCACGCGTGCAGCGGCAATGACCATGCCAGGATCGACGTTGGACGGGATTCGCTTCTGAATGCGCCGACCTTGAGCGCGAGAGAGGCATTGAGCCGCAGAGCCGGTGGCGAGGCCGGCGGATTTCGGATAACCGATCGGCTCACTCGACCGCCCGGGGCCGCAGACCCCGAGGCCCCTTGGCCGGAGCGACAGCGCCATGACCGATCCGCCATCGAAGAATGAGATCCTTCTGGCGCGGGTCGCGATCGCGCTGATCGTCGGGCTGGCCGCGCTTGGCGTCGTCTGGTACGGCGTTTCCACCGAAGAGCTCCAACGCGTCTGGCGGAGCATCCTCGCCCGACCGGGAGGCCCGATGACCTTCCGCTTCGTTCTGCAGCCGACCATGGCGGCCATTGCGGCGCTGCGCGACGGCGTCGGCGACGCCCGGCTCGGGCGCACACCCTATCTCGCGGCGATCGTGAGCGGCGTCGAGGGCCGTAGCGCGCGGTTGTGGGAGGGGATCGTCTCGACGGCGCGCATCCTCATCCTCGGCGTCGTCATGGATGTCGTCTACCAGCTGATCTTTCTTGACGCGTTCTATCCGGCCGAGTCGGCGATCATAGCGGTCTTGCTGGCGTTCGTTCCTTATGCTCTCTTGCGCGGGCCGTTTGAGCGGATCGCGCGTCATTGGGTCGCCCGGCCTGCGTCCAGTTAGTCTGTCCGGTCGGAAAAGGAACGATGGCGGCCCCCGATCTCAAGTTCGACGTCAACACCGAGCTTGCCGCGCGCCGCACCGGCATGGCCTTCCAGCGCACGCGCCTCGCCGAGGATCGCACGCTGATGGCGGTCATCCGCACCGCGCTCTCGCTGATCGGCTTCGGCTTCACCATCTTCCAGTTCTTCCAGCGACTGCGTGAGCAGGACGTCATCACCAAGGCTTCGGCGCCGCGTCACTTCGGCGTCGCTCTGGTTGGGCTCGGGATCATCATGCTGGTGCTCGGCCTCGGCTATCACGTGCAGTTCATGCTCGGCCTCCGCCGCTTGCGGGAGTCGATGCGGCAGGAAGGCCTCGTTCATGGCGAAACTGTCTTTCCGGTGTCGCTGACCTTGCTTACGGCGCTTCTCCTGCTCTTGATCGGGGTCGCCGCGATCGTCAGCATGGAGTTCCAGATCGGACCGTTCGGCTAACCAGGGGGGCGTCATGATTGGGTGTTGATGGGTTTGCCACCCGCGGGGGATCGCTTCGCCCGGGGTTCATTGTTGTTCGAAGAATGGATTGTATCAAGGACAGGAGAAGGAAATGCCTAAGACAGACAAGCCGAATATCCTCATCATTTGGGGCGACGACATCGGCTATTGGAACATCAGCCATTACAGCAAAGGCATGATGGGCTACCAAACCCCGAACATCGACCGCATCGCACAAGAAGGGGCGACCTTCACCGATTGGTACGGCCAGCAGAGCTGCACCGCCGGCCGCGCCTGCTTCATCACCGGTCAGAACCCGATCCGCACCGGCCTGACCAAAGTCGGCATGCCCGGCGCGACGGTCGGATTGCATGCGGAAGATCCGACCATCGCCGAAATGCTGAAGCCGCTCGGCTACGCGACGGGTCAGTTCGGCAAGAATCATCTCGGCGACCGCGACGAATATCTGCCGACCGTGCACGGGTTCGATGAATTTTTCGGCAATCTCTACCACCTCAACGCCGAGGAAGAACCGGAACTGCCGGACTATCCCAAGGACCCGGAGTTCAAGAAGAAGTTTGGCCCTCGCGGCGTGCTCCACTGCCTCGCCGACGGCAAGGGCGGGCAGAAGGTCGAGGACACCGGCCCCTTGACCAAGAAACGCATGGAAACCATCGACGAGGAGGTCACGGCGCGCGCCCTCGTCTGGATGGAGAAGCAGGCGAAGGCCGAGCAGCCGTTCTTCCTCTGGTACAATTCGACCGCGATGCATTTCAGGACCCACCTCGCCGCCAAGAACCGCGGCAAGAGCGGGCAGGACGACTACAGCGATCGGATGGTCACCCACGACGAGCAGGTCGGCGAGTTGCTCAAAAAGCTCGATGAGCTTGGGATCGCCGACAACACCATCGTCATGTACTCGACCGACAACGGCCCCGAGAACGACACCTGGCCGGACGGCGCCAACACGCCGTTCCGTTCCATGAAAAACACGAACTGGGAAGGCGCGTGGCGCGTCCCGACCTTTTTGCGTTGGCCGGGCAAGATCAAAGCCGGTTCGGTTTTCAACGGCATCGGCTCGCACATCGACATGTTCCCGACCTTGCTCGCCGCCGCTGGCGATCCGGACGTGACCAAGAAACTCCTCAACGGCTGCACGGTCGGCGGCAAGGGCTACAAAGTCCACCTCGACGGCTACAACATGATTCCGTACTTGACCGGCGAGTCGAAGGAGAGCCCGAGAAAAGCCATCATGTATTTCAGTGACGATGGCGATGTCATGGCGGTCAGGGTCGGCGACTATAAGTTCAACCTGGCGGTGCAACGCGCGGACAAGATGCAGGCCTGGGCTGAGCCGTTGGTGAAGCTGAGAGTCCCGCTGATTTACAACCTGCGACGCGATCCATTCGAACGCGCCGATGTCAACTCGAACACTTATTTCGATTGGATGGTTGATCACGTCCCGCAGATGTATCTCATGCAGGCTGTAGTCGCGGCGCAGATCGAGAACTTCATCAAGTTCCCGCCACGGCAAAAACCGGCATCGTTCAACCTCGACGCGGTGCTGGCGCAGGTGTCGACTCATGGCGGCAACGCCTGATTTCAGGATGTCCCGCGAGGAGAGCAGCGAGTTGCGATCGGCGCCCCTCTCTTCGGCATGACTGGTTGATTGAGAGAACGTCCTCGGCGGAGAACGCCTCCGCCGAGGGTCGGCAAGATGCGCCAGTTGCGCGTTGGGCAAAATTACCGGCGGCGCCAACACCCCGACGTCCGAGGAGGGCGGAGTGAACCGCAGCGAGGCAGTCCGCGACTTCTACGAAAGGATGCCCTATCCGGCCCCTCTAACGAGTTTGGACGCCCATCGCGACCTCTACAAAGACCGAGACCGCCGCCGAGCCGAGTTTCATCTGATGTGGCCCGCCAAGCGACCGGGGGGAGGCCAAGACATCCTGGTCGCCGGCTGCGGCACCTCGCAGGCCGCCAGGTATGCGCTGCGCGAGCCCGACGCCCGTATCACGGCGATCGACATAAGCGACACGAGCCTTCGCCACACGCGCGATCTTCAGCGCAAGTACAAACTCGAAAATCTCGAATTGCATCAACTCCCGATCGAGCGGGTCCGGGACCTCGGCCGCTCCTTCGACCTGGTGGTTTGCACCGGAGTGCTGCACCACTTGCCCGATCCGGATTACGGTCTTCGCGCCCTTCGCGAGGTTCTGCGACCGACGGGGGCGATGCGCCTCATGGTCTACGCACGCTACGGCCGGGCCGGAATTTATATGATGCAGGAATACTGCCGCCTGCTCGATATTGAGGCGTCGCTGACGGATCTGCGAACCCTTCGCGCCGCGCTCGAAGCGTTGCCGGCGGACCACCCGATCTCGGGCCTGCTGCGCCGGTCAAAGGATTTCTGGCGACCCGAGGCGATGGCGGACGCGCTCCTCCATCCTCAGGATAACGCCTATACCGTTCCGGAGGTCTATGCTTGGCTCGAGCGGGGCGGCATGTCCTTCGGTCGATGGATCGACCAGGCCCCCTACCTCGCGCAATGCGGGATTTCGGCCGGTAGTCCGCACGCATTGCGTTTGGCTGCGCTGCCCCCGCGGGTGCAGCATGCCGCCGTCGAACTTTTCCGCGGAACGATGGTGTCGCACAGTTTCATCGCGTACCGCGATGACAGCGCCGACGAGAGCCAGCCGATCACATTTTCGGGTGATCGTTGGCGCGGATATGTCCCCATTCGCCTGCCCTGGACCTTATGCGTTCGGGAACGTCTGCCCCCCGGCAGCGTCGCGGTGCTGATCAATCAGTCGCACACATTTACCGATCTCATTCTCACCGTCGACTCTTTTGAGGACCGGGTGCTCGGCGCCATCGACGGCAACCGAACCCTCGCCGAGATACTGCAATTTGCCGCGCCGGAGGGCGACGGCGAGAGTTCGAGCCCTCCGCTTCTTCGAGCGCCTTTGGCAATACGACCAGATCGTCTTTGACG
Source organism: uncultured Alphaproteobacteria bacterium (assembly GCA_963772555.1). GTDB lineage: Bacteria > Pseudomonadota > Alphaproteobacteria > Rhizobiales > Beijerinckiaceae > Roseiarcus. The sequence goes on from CAVYXQ010000024.1 coordinate 41,204, forward strand.
CTTCGCGCGCCATACGACACGGAGAATGATCGATTCGTCGCCCGCGCCCTCGGATCGTCGCGGGCTTGGGTTGAAAGACAGGAAAGACAGGAGAAGCGTATGCCCAAAACAGACAAGCCGAACATCCTCGTCATTTGGGGCGACGACATCGGCATCTCGAACCTGAGCTGCTATTCGCACGGCGTCATGGGCTATCGGACGCCGAATATCGACCGTCTGGCCAAGGAAGGCATGATGTTCACCGATTCCTACGGCGAACAATCCTGCACCGCGGGCCGCTCCTCATTCATCACCGGACAAAGCGTCTATCGTTCAGGCCTCTCCAAGGTCGGCTATCCGGGCGCGCCGATCGGGATGTCGGAGAAGCTCGTCACCATCGCCGCCTGCCTCAAGAACCAGGGCTACGCCACCGGGCAGTTCGGCAAGAACCATCTCGGCGATCTCAATCACATGCTGCCGACCAATCACGGCTTCGACGAGTTTTTCGGCAATCTCTACCACCTCGACGCCGAAGAAGAGCCGGAGATGGCCGACTACCCCACGGAAAAAGACTTCCCGAATTTTCGCAAGACTTTCGGCCCGCGTGGCGTCATCCATTCGTGGGCGACGGACGCGGACGACGCGACTGTAGACCCGCGCTGGGGCAAAGTCGGCAAGCAGAAAATCGAAGACACCGGCCCGCTGACGAAAAAGCGGATGGAGACTTGCGACGACGAGTTTGCCGCGGCGGCCAAGGATTTCATCAAGCGCCAGAACGACGCGGGCAAGCCGTTCTTCGTCTGGCTCAACACCACGCATATGCATCTCTTCACGCATCCCAAGCCCGAGAGCAAAGGCCAGGCGGGACGATGGCAGTCGCCCTACCACGACACCATGGTCGACCATGACAAGGTCGTCGGTCAGGTGCTCGACCATCTCGATGAACTCGGCCTCGCCGACAACACGCTCGTGATGTACTCGACCGACAACGGTCCCCACATGAACTCGTGGCCGGACGGTGCGATGACGCCGTTCCGCAGCGAGAAGAACACCAATTGGGAAGGGGCGTTCCGCGTGCCGATGCTGGTGCGCTGGCCGGGCAAGATCAAGCCGGGCCAGGTCTCAAACGAGATCGTCCAGCACCACGATTGGTTCCCGACCTTCCTCGCCATGGCCGGCGATCCGGAGGTCGTCGAGAAGCTGAAGACCGGCTATCAGGCGATCGGCCGCACCTACAAGAACCATATCGACGGCTACAACCTTGTGCCTTACCTCACCGGTGAGACGAAGGAGAGCCCGCGCAAGCTGTTCGTCTATCTGAGCGATGACGGCGACGTGCTCGGGCTGCGTTACGACAATTGGAAGATCGTGTTCATGGAGCAGCGCTGCCACGGCACTCTGCAGGTCTGGGCGGAGCCGTTCACCAGGCTCAGGCTGCCGAAGCTCTTCAATCTGCGCACCGATCCCTATGAAAGAGCCGATCAAACGTCCAACACTTACTACGATTGGTTCCTCCATCACCCTTACTTGCTGTATGCCGCGTGGCACATCATGGACCAGTGGGCGGCGACCTTCAAAGACTTCCCGCCGGTGCAGCATCCCAACAGCTTCACCATCGACGAAGCGCTGAAGATGCTGTCCGCGGCAGGATCAGCGCAGCGCTGAGCGTCGAAGCCCGGGCGGCGGGCGCGAGGCTTCGGCCGCCGCCCGGCGTCCGATGTCGAGAGACCACGGGCCGGCGCGACGCGGGGGCGGAGGCATGCACGAATGGCTGATCGTCGCCACGAATATCTCGGTCAACGTCATCGAATGGTTGGCGCTGATCGTCTCGTGGTGGGGACCGTCGAAAGCTTCCTTCGCGGCGTGTGGACCATGCTTTCGTCCCCGGCCGGCCATGCCAGCGCCGACGTCTGGCTTCGCCTCGGCCGTTGGCTCGTCGCCGGCCTCACGTTCCAGCTTGCCGCCGACATTCTCGCGACGGCGGTCACCACGAGTTGGGAGGAAGTCGGACGTCTGGCGGCGATCGCAGCGATCCGAACCTTTCTCAATTATTTCCTCGAACGGGATTTAGGCGAGGTGCGGCAGAGACAGAGCCAGCCGATTGCCGGGCGCGAGCGCGCTGAATAGGATCGAGAACCGGGCTTTCGCCTGCTGGCGCGGCGGCGATCGGCTGAGGACGACGAACCGGCCGCGGCATATCCGCCCACGCGCATTTCTTCGGGGCTTCGCCATGCTGATGGGCGACTTCCTCACCCTTTTGCAGCACAAGCTGCCGGCCAAGCTCGTCGTCTTCAACAACGGCACGCTCGGCTTCGTCGAGTTGAGATGAAGGCGGCCGGCTTCCTCGACACCGACGTCGCCTCGACCAATCCTGATTTCGCCGCGACGGCGAACGCCGCAGGCGTCTTCGCCATCCGGGTCGAAGACCCGGCCAACCTCGAGGACGCGATGAAACAGGCGTTCGCGCATCCGGGGCCGGCGCTTCTCGACGTCGTCACGGCGCGGCGGGAACTGGCGATGCCGCCTGAGACGCTTCCGGAGGCCAAAGGCTTCAGCCTTTGGATGCTGAAGGCCGTGCTCGACGGCCCGCGCCAGCGAGGTGATCGACCTCGCCCGGACAAATCTCGTTCGATAGAGCGAAGCGGGGATCAACTCGGGAGGGGAGGCGCTGTTTCGCCAGCATCGGAGGGCTTTCCGTTGATGAGGAGCGGCGGGCGGCGCGCCAACGGCCCGCCGGTTCTTTGGGAGCCGACCTTCATCATATTGGGGCACGGCGTCGATCACGGAAACCGCGAAAAATGAACGGCGTTGACATACCGTAAAATTTTGAATACATAGATGATGTCCTGTCATCTAACGAAAAGGGAGGGATACTATGTTCAAGTCCGCGCTCTGCGCTCTTGGCCTGCTGGCTCTTGCGGGTCCCGCCAATTCCTCATCTGTATTGTTGAATGTCTATAACAACGGCTCGTTTACCGAGAATTATGGGAGCGGCATCACGTTCTCGGGTCCGCCAAGCGTAAGCGAGATCCTGTCGCTGGGCCCGCACGGCTTTACCTTTGATTGGACCGGCCCTCCGCCGGCCCCCCCGCCGCTGCCGGCGTATGTCCCGTCCTCCAACGTGTGGGGCGCGGATTTCAAAGGACTACTTGAAGTCGCAAGATCCGGCTCCTACGAACTCACTTTCGGGACTGATGACGCCGGCTATCTGTTCATCGATGGCGTTCTGCAGGCGTCGACGCCAGGGGCTCACGCCCTTTACACCGTAACCCCAACCGTTGCGTTGACGGCAGGGATCCACCATTTCGAGATTCAGTACGACAATACTGTCTGCTGCCTCGCAGCTGCGACCTTCACCACGCCGGAGGGCGTCATTCTCAAGACGATCCGAAGGCATCGACACTGGCGATAGCGCTTCAAGGGGCCGCGTCTGCGACCCCTCCTACCGCTCCGAGCGGTTCACATCCTAAAAGCCCGCGCTTTGCCGGGGATACTTATCCGATCTTCTCGCGTCTGGCCTCGTCATTCGGCTCCTCGAGCCTGAATGAGGTGACGATGATCTCCGCCGTACGGTGAAGATGTTCGGCCATCGCCGCTTCGGCGGCTTCGCTGTCGCGGGCAATCGTCGTCTCAAAGATCCGGCGATGCTCGGCGAGAATATCGCGCTCGCTGTCCACGACGCCGGAATAGCGGCGGTAGCGTTCGCTCTTCTGGTAGAGCTGCGAGCGGATCTGAAGGAGCGTGTTCGAACCGCAGGCGTCGACCAACGCGGCATGGAATCCCGCATGCGCGGCGGCCCAATGATCCAGGACGCTTGCGTCGCCCGGCAGCCGTTCCGAGATCTTGGAGAGCCGGTGCCATGCGGCGACCAGATTCGTCTCCCACTCGAGTTCGCCTCGGGCGATCGACCGGCGGAGGGCGAGCTGCTCAAGCTCGAACTCGGGCCTCGGTCAGGTCGAGTAGGTCTTCGGTCGAAAGGGGAGCTACTCGATAGCCTTTCTGAGATTCCGCGATGACGAGGCCTTCCGCGCCGAGTTGCGAAAGCGCCTCGCGTACGACACCGAGACTGACCTCGGACGATCCGGCGATGTCATTGATGCGAAGCTTGCTGCCGGGCATGAGCCGGCACGCAAGGATGTCGCCGCGAAGCCTCTCGAACATCCGCTCGGACTGGGTTTTTGCGCTCATCTGCTCTCGCCGCTTTCCTTCCGAGCCTGACCGCCATTTTTCCCGATCCGACAAACCGGCCGCGCACGCCGCTTATAGGGCGAAAGGGGCAAAACCGCACACGAGGCCGCAGAAAAAGTCTGGCGGCTAATTAAATCGCTTTTATTGTTGACAACCAACTTTGTCAATAATAAATCGATTTCAATGAAATTAATCGATTATAGCTCGTAGGGGGCGTGGGTGAAGCTTTTCCGGCATGGCGCTGTGGGCTCGGAACGGGCCGGCGCTCTCGATGCGAACGGCGTCAAGCGCGACCTGTCGCTGCTCGTTCCTGACATCACGCCTGAGTGGCTCTCGCCGGAAAAGCTGCAGGCGATTGCAGCCATCGACCTCGAGAAGATGCCTGTCGTTCCGGAAGGAGCGCGTTTTGGCGCGCCCGTTTCCGGCGTGCGCCAGTTCGTCGCGATCGGGCTCAACTACCGGAAGCACGCCGCCGAATCGGGCATGGCGATCCCCAAGGACCCGGTCGTGTTCAACAAGGCGATCACCTGCATCCAGGGTTCCAACGACGATCTCGTGCACCCTGAGGGCGCCAAGACGATGGACTGGGAGGTGGAGCTGGCCTTCGTCGTGGGAGTCAAAGCGCAGCGGGTCAGTCGCGCAGACGCGCTGTCCCATGTCGCCGGCTATTGTCTGGCCAACGACGTGTCGGAGCGCGATTGGCAGGCCAACCGCAGCGGCCAGTGGGTCAAGGGAAAGAGCTTCGATACGTTCGGCCCGCTCGGGCCGTGGCTGGTAACGGCCGACGAGATTCCCGACCCGCAGGCGGTTCCCCTCACCCTCGCCGTCAACGGCGCCGTCAAGCAGAAGAGCAATACGAGCGACATGATCTTCTCGGTCGCCGAGATCCTCTCGCATTTGAGCCAGTTCATGACGTTGCTGCCGGGCGACGTGATCGTCACGGGAACGCCCGAGGGCGTGGGTGCGGGCATGAAGCCGCCGCAGTTTCTCAAGCGCGGCGACATCGTTGAACTCGAAGGCGGAATTCTCGGCTCGCAACGGCAGCGGGTCGTTTGAGCAGCATGAACGCCGTCGAAAAGGAGGAGCCCATGCAAAAGAAATTCGATCCAAAGGTCTTTCAGCTCGGATATGTCGCCCTGGGAACGCCCGACATCGCGCGGACGAAGGACCATTATCTTCAGGTCATGGGGATGACGGAGGTGGCGCGCGGGGACGACGGATCTGCCTATCTGTCGATCGGCTACAACCATCATGATCTGGTTCTGCGCCCGACCAAAGAAAAGGCGCTGCTCCACGTCGGATTCCACCTGAAGCCCCACATCTCGATTGCCGACTTCGCACGCGAGGCGCGCGAGCATGGCCTCGCCGCTACAATCAAGACCGATAGTCAACCCGGCATAGCCGAGCTGGTCGAGGTCGAGGCGCCGGGCGACGTCGCCATCCAGTTCTACAGCGCCATCGCAGCTCCCGCTCCCGGCTTCAGGCAGACCGGCGCATCGCCGCTGCGACTCGGCCACGTGGCGATCATCTCTCCCGAAGGCGACAGGCTGATCGCGTTCTTCCGCGACTTTCTCGGCTTCTTCCTGACCGATGACATCGCGGGGATCGCAAATTTCCTCACCTGCAATCGCGATCACCACGTCGTCAATATCGTGAAGGCCCCGGATTCCCGGGTCCACCACATCGCCTATGAGCTCAGGGAGAGTTCCCAGCACGGCGTCGCGGCCGACACGTTGCGCGCCGCCGGCGTCAACCTGCTCTGGGGCCCCTCGCGCCATACGGCGGGACATAATGTGGCAGCCTACCACTACGATCCCAACAAGGTGATGGTCGAGCTCTACACCGAGATGGACCAGTTCATCCCGGAACTCGGAATGTGCGAGCCCCGGCCTTGGCACGAACATGTCCCGATGAAACCGAGAAGCTGGGGATTCACGGAGCTGAACGCCTGGGGAGCCGAGTACGGGTTCAACCTGGCTACAGGCTGAAGTATTTCGACGCGCTGTCGCGCGAGGTTCTTTGAAAGTGAGAGCGATCGTCCATGACAAATAAAACGCCAGTTTTGATCGTGGGCGGCGGAGGCGCCGGCCTGACCTGTTCGATGCTGCTGTCGACGCTCGGCGTCGAGCACATTCTCGTGTCGTCGTTGCCGGGCACCTCGATCCTGCCCAAGGCGCACGTGCTCAATCAACGCACGATGGAGATCCTCGGCGACGTCGGCGTCGCCGAGCAAATCTATGCGAAGAGCACTCCGGCTGAGAATATGCGCTACATGGGCTGGTATGCGGGCTTCACCGGCGAGGACCCGGATTTCGGCCGGCTGATCAGCAAGGTCGAGTCCTGGGGCTGTGGATATGAAAATCTCAACTGGCTGCAGGCCAGCTCCTGCCGCAGCGCCAATCTCCCGCAGATTCGTCTCGAACCGCTTATGAAGGCGCGCGCCGAGAAGCTCAATCCGGGCAAGGTTCGGTTTCATCATGAGCTCATCGGGCTGGAGCAGGACGACGATGGCGCGACGGCGCAGATCAAGAACAATGACACCGGCGAAGAGTACACGGTGAGGAGCCGGTACGTCCTCGGTTGTGACGGCGGTCGCACCATCCCCAAGATGGTCGGCATCGATATCGAAGGCCTTGGCGTCCTCTTCCAGACTGCCACTGCGCATGTCTCGGCCGACCTGTCGAAGCTTGCGCCGGATCCGGACGTGCTGATTCGCTGGATCTGGTGTCCCGCCATCAGCGAGTTGGCTGTGCTCGTGCCCATGGGGCCGGACCATTGGGGTCCAGACAGCGAGGAGTGGGTCTTCCACGTCAGCTATCAGGGCGAGGGCCCGAAGACTTCTGACGGACAAGCAGATCGAAGAGAACATGCGCGCTGCGCTCGGCATCGGCGACATGCCGATGAAGGTCCACAAGATCACGCGCTGGGCGGTGGAGGGGGTGCTGGCGAAGAAGTTCCGCGAGGGACGGGTCTTCCTGGTCGGCGACGCGGCGCATCGCCATCCGCCCACGGGGGGCCTGGGCCTGACGAGCGGAATACAGGACTCACAAAATATCTGCTGGAAGATCGCGGCCGTTCTCAAGGGGCAGGCGAGCGAGACGCTGCTCGACAGCTACGAGGCGGAGCGTCGCCCCGTGGACGCGCGCAACATCCAGCGCTCGATGGAGAATTCGATGGCGCATCTCGAAGCGGGACGTGCGTTCGGATTGAACCCCGCCGCCAAGCCGGACGCCAATTGGGCGCAATTGAAGCGGATCTGGAGCGGCAGGCCCGAGGACGCCGAGCATCGTGGCGGAGCGTTGCGCGCGATCCGGCGAATCAGCATGGAAGCGAACGAGCTGAACGTGGAATACGGCTATCGCTATTCTTCGACGGCCGTCGTTCCCGACGGGTCGCCCGAGCCCCGGCCAATCGAGGATGTCCGCCTCTACGAGCCGAGCACGCGTCCGGGTAGCCCATTGCCGCACGCCTGGATCGACGACGAGTTCGGGCAAGCGCCGGCCGCTGAAGGATCTCGTCGCGCCCGGCCGTTTCCTGCTCATCGCCGGCGAAGACGGGCAGGACTGGTGCGCAGCCGCCGCCGCGGTCGCCGCCGCCAACGATCTGCCTGTCGATGCTGTCCGGATCGGCCATATCGACGGCGACCTGTTCGACCCGCGGCTCGCGTGGGCGCAATTCCGCGGCATTACGGAGAAAGGCGCCGTCCTGGTCCGGCCCGATCGGGTTGTCGCCTGGCGGTGCGCCGGAGCGGTCGAGAACGCCGAAGCGATGTTGGGCGAAGCCCTCGGGCAAATCCTTGGCCGCAAGCTTCGCGCGCGCGAGGATGGCCTAACGCGGGTAAATGAGCCAGCGAGTGTGCCGGCTTAAGCGGCCGGAAAGCGAATCTCGGCTCGAACAAGAAGACGTTGCTCGCCGCACAAGGAAATCTATCGGGCATTGCTTACGTGGCTATTCCGGAGAAGCTGATGAGGCGACGTCACACTATTACTCTAGCAACTGACCACTGGGGCCATTTGGCCAAGGTATCGGCAAAATGGGCATGAGAGCTCCTTACTGCGTTATCGGCTGCACGCGTGGAACCGGGTTGCAGATTGCCCGCCAGCTGGCGGAGCGAGGCGCGCCTGTCGTGGGCGTCGCCCGCGATCCGGCGAAGGCGCGCAAACTGCTTCCGGCCGCGGTCGAGATCCGCGCGGGCGACGTCACTAACCCGAACTCCCTCCGGGCGGCAGAGCTTGGGGCGTGTCACGCGATCTTCTTCGCCGTGGACATCACCGGCGGAGTTGCCGGTCGCGGCTTCTTCAAGCCGGCGAGCGAGATCCGCGCGGTGACCTATCAGGGCCTCGTGAACGTCGTCGACGCCGCCAAGGCGGCGGCGTTCACCGGCCGATTCGTTCTCGTGTCCGGGATGGGGTCCGAGCTCCCCTCCTTCACCGGCCGGCTGCTCAACGCCATCAAGGGCGATCTCCAGCGCAACCAGCGCGATCGCGACGCGTATCTGCGGAACAGCGGGCTCGACTGGAGTATCGGTCGAGGCGGAGTCCTGACCGATGAGCCCGGCGGGCGCGCCGACATTCTCATCACCCCGCCCATCAACCGCCTGTCGTTGTTCCGCCGCGTCGCCCGGGCCGATTTGGCGCGCGCTCTGATTGCGGCGGCCGACGCGCCCGCCGCGTCGGCGCGCATGTTCGACGTGTTCAACGAGCCCGGCGCGCCCCCCACCGACGCGCAGCTTGCCGAACGCCTGGAGCGATTGAGCAAGCCGTCTTGAGGCCCGGCGCGCAGGCTCATTCGACTGACCGGGTTCCGCTCTTTCCGCTCTGAGCTTGCCAACGCAACCGCGTTCTTCGGCTAAGGCAGCCGCACCGTCGCCGTAGCCAGGCAGGCGATCCCCTCGCCGCGCCCGGCGAAGCCGAGCCGCTCGGTCGTCGTCGCCTTGACCGCGACCCGGCCGATGTCGAGGCGGCAGATTTCCGCGACGCGGGCGCGCATCGCGTCACGGTTTGGGCCGACTTTGGGCGCTTCGCAGATCAGCGTCGCGTCCAGATGGACGATGAAGCCGCCGCGCGCCCGCACCCGGGCCGCCGCGTGGGCGAGAAAGAGATGCGACGCGGCCCCCTTCCACTGCGGGTCGGAGGGCGGGAAATGCGCGCCGATGTCGCCTTCGGCGAGGGCGCCGTAGAGGGCGTCGGCGAGCGCGTGCAGCGCGACGTCGGCGTCCGAGTGGCCGCTCAGCCCCTGCGAGTGGGAGATCCGGACGCCGCAGAGCCAGACGTGGTCGCCGGCCCCGAAGGCGTGCACGTCGAAACCCTGGCCGACCCGGGTCTCGCCGGCCGAGGCCGTCAGCCGCGCTTCCGCGGCCTGGAGGTCCTGCATCGTCGTCACCTTGCCGTTCGCCGGATCGCCCTCGAACACATGAGCCGGCGCGCCGGCCCATTCCGCCACGGCGACGTCGTCGGTCAGGTCGTCGACGCCTTCGGCGGCGGCGCTTCGGTGCGCCTCGAGGATCAGCGGAAAGCGAAACGCCTGCGGCGTCTGCACTGCGCGCAAAGCCCCGCGCGGCGGCGTCGCCAGCACGCGGCCCTCGTCGTCGACCTCTTTCACCGTATCGCTGAGCCGCGTCCCGGGCGCCGCCGCGCCATGCGCCTCGGCCGCTTCGACGGCCCGGGCGACGAGCTCGCTCGAAGGGAAGGGCCGCGCCGCGTCGTGGATCAGCACGATGTCGGGCGCTCTCCCGGCGAGCGCCTCGAGGCCGGCCAGCACGCTCTGCTGGCGCGTCGCGCCGCCGATCGCGGGCGGCCCGATCGCGGCGGCGCCTTCCGGGCCGAGAGCCGTCAGCGCCTCGCGATAGAGGCCGCCGTCCTCGGCGCGGGTCACGACCACGATAGTCGAAAAGGGCCACGCGGCCGTCAGCGCCGCAAGCGTATGGGCGATGAGCGGCTTTCCCGCGCAGGGCAGATATTGCTTCGGCGTATCCGCGCCGACGCGGGCCCCCCGGCCGGCGGCGACGACAACGAGCGCGACGCGGTTCGTGGACAGGATCATCAGGCTCCGGGGCAGGGCGCAAGCCTTTCTAGGCGCAAGAACCGCCGCGTCAATCCGCCCGGCCGCCCCGCCGGCGCGACTTGACTTGCTTCCGGGGCGCGTCGATCAATCGCGCTCCGTCGGCCTCCGGAAACCGTCATGCCGCTCAAGCTGGTTCTCGCCAACAAAGCCTATTCGTCATGGTCGTTGAGGCCCTGGATTCTGCTCGCCCATTTCCGGATCCCGTTCGAGGAAGTGGTGATTCCGCTGGATCTGCCGGAAACGCGCGCGAACATCCTCAACTACGCCCCGAACGCGAAGTGCCCGTCGCTTCACGACGGCAAGGTCGCCGTCTGGGAATCGCTGGCGATCATCGAATATGTCGCCGAGGCCTTTCCCGATCGGGCGATCTGGCCGAGGGGCAAAGCGGCGCGGGCGCATGCGCGTTCGCTCGCGAGCGAAATGCACGCCGGCTTCGCAGCGTTGCGGCAAGCCTGCCCGACGAATTTTCGCCGCGAACCGAAGGCGATCGCGCTGAGCGACGAGGCGCGCGCCGATATCGCGCGGATCGAGGCGGCCTGGGCCCACGCCCGCGAGACTTACGGCGGCGCGGGACCGTTCCTGTTCGGGCGCTTCTCCGCCGCCGACGCGATGTTCGCCCCGGTCGTCAACCGCTTCCACGCCTACGACATTCCGGCAGCGAAGACGACCCGGGCCTATATGGCGGCGATGATGGCCCTGCCGGCGTGGAAGGCGTGGATCGCCGGCGCCGAGGCCGAGCCCTGGCGCATCGAGCGATATGAAGCCATCTGAAGGCGACCCGGCTTGAGCGCAAACGAAGGCAACGGCGGCGCGGGCGGGGGATGGTGGACGGGGCGTCCGCGGCTGCGCAGGATCGGCAACCGGCGGATCATGGCCGAAGGCCTCGAGGGCGACCTCTGGAAGGACATTTATTTCAACGCGATGACCGCCTCCTGGCCGGCGTTTATCGCCGCCCTCGCGGCCGCGTTCGTGGTGGTGAATATTTTCTTCGCGCTCGTCTACGACCTCGGCGACGCGCCGGTCGCCAACGCGCGCCAGGGGCTGGCCGATCTTTTCTTCTTCAGCGTCGAGACGACGTCGACGGTCGGCTACGGCGACATGCATCCGCAGACCGATTACGGACACATCGTCGCAACGGTCGAGAATTTTGTCGGCCTGGTGCTGCTGGCGATGATGGGCGGCCTTGTCTTCGCGCGCATCTCCCGGCCACGCGCGAGGATCCTCTTCTCGAGATTCCCTGTCGTCACGTCGCACAACGGCGTGCCGACGCTCACCTTCAGGCTCGCCAATGCGCGCAGCAACTTCATCAGCGAAGCGACGGCCAAGGCCTGGATGATCGCTCCGAGCGTATCGCAGGAGGGCAGGAGGCTCGTCGGCTTCGAGCCGCTGCGGCTTGTCAAGTCGGAGAACCCCACGCTCGCCTTGAGCTGGGTGCTCTTTCATCCCATCGAGGCTGACAGCCCGCTCTTCGGCATGAAGCAGGAAACGCTTGCCGCGAGCGAGATCAACTTCGTCGTCAGCATCGTCGGCTTCGACGAGACCTCGGGCCAGACCGTTCACGCGCGCGGCGTCTTCGCCGCGCAGGACGTGCGCTTCGGCCATGAGTACGAGGACATCATCGGGGTTGACGAAAACGACATGCGCCACATCAATTACGCCAAAATCAACGCCACGCGGCCGGTTGCAAATAATGTCGAAAAGGACGTTTCCTCTGGGTAAAGTTATGCAATTGGCAAGAGGTTAGGTGCCAATGTGAACATACTGTGACTTCCGGGATGTCGGCCGCGCCTCTGCGTAAGTCGCCGATGTCGGGGCGGGGAGGGCGATCAAGATGACGAAGTTGAAGAGCGCTCTCGGCGTCCGGACCGCGCAGGACGAGGCGAACGTCGCGGGCTGGCGGGACCTGCTCGAAGAGCTGGAGAGCCGGCGCCGCGCCGCGGCCGAGGGCGGGGCCTTGCGGTCGCGCGAGCGCCATGTCGCCCGCGGCAAACTGCTGGCGCGCGAACGTGTGGCGCGCCTTCTCGACGTCGACTCGCCCTTCCTTGAAATCGGCGCGCTCGCCGCTTTCGCCATGTACGAGGGAGACGTGCATGGCGCGGGGCTGGTGACGGGCATCGGCCTCATCCACGGCCGCGAAGTCATGATCATCGCCAACGATCCGACGATCAAGGGCGGCGCCTATTATCCGATGACGGTGAAGAAGCATCTCCGAGCCCAGGAGATCGCGGCGGAGAACCGTCTCCCTTGCGTTTATCTGGTCGATTCCGGCGGCGCCAATCTCCCGCATCAGGCCGAGGTGTTCCCGGACCGCGAGCATTTCGGCCGCATTTTCTACAACCAGGCGCGCATGTCCGCGGCGGGAATCGCGCAAATCGCCGTCGTCATGGGCTCCTGCACCGCGGGCGGCGCCTATGTGCCGGCGATGTCGGACGAGACCATCATTGTCGAGAAGCAGGGCACGATCTTCCTCGCCGGGCCGCCGCTGGTGAAAGCCGCGACCGGGGAGACGGTCAGCGCCGAGGATCTTGGCGGCGGCGATCTGCACACCCGCGTGTCGGGAGTGGCCGATACGTTGGCGCGCGACGACGCGCACGCGCTGGCTCTCGCGCGGCGCGCGGTCGGCAATCTGAACCGGGCTCCCAAAAGCGTCATCGACTGGGCGGACCCGGCCGAACCGCTCTATCCGGCGGACGATCTGCTGCGGATCGCTCCGCTCGATCTGCGTCAGCAGGTCGACGCGCACGAGATCATCGCCCGGCTCGTCGACGGGTCCGAGTTCGACGCCTTCAAGCCACGCTACGGGACAACGCTCGTCACCGGATTCGCCCGGCTTTCGGGGATGCTGGTCGGGATTCTGGCCAACAATGGCGTGCTCTTTTCCGACAGCGCGCTCAAGGGGACGCATTTCATCGAACTCTGCGCGCAGCGCGGCGTGCCGCTGCTCTTCCTGCAAAACATTTCAGGCTTCATGGTCGGGCAGCGGTACGAGGCTGGCGGGATCGCCAAGGACGGCGCCAAGCTCGTGACCGCGGTCGCCTGCGCCAACGTGCCGAAGATCACGCTGATCGTCGGCGGCTCGTTCGGAGCGGGAAACTACGGCATGGGCGGACGGGCTTATGGCCCGCGGTTTCTGTTCACGTGGCCGAGTGCGCGCATCAGCGTTATGGGCGGGGAGCAGGCGGCGAGCGTTCTCGCCACCTTGCGGCGCGATTCTTTTGAAGCGGAGGGGCGGGAATGGTCGAGGGACGAGGAGGAAGCTTTCAAGGCGCCGATACGCGCCAAATACGAGACGGAGGGGTCGCCCTATTATGCGACCGCCCGTCTTTGGGACGACGGCGTCATTACGCCGGGGGAGACCCGCCGCGTTCTCTCCCTGGCCTTCTCCTCCACAGCGAATGCGAGGACGGAGCCGACCCGCTTCGGCGTCTTTCGAATGTAGCGGCGGAGCTGAAGCGGAACGGGCCGATCAGCCTGCCGAGCTTCCAGGAGCTGATGCTGCCGGCTTTGCAAACACTCGCACGTCTTGGCGAAGAAATCAGCGTCGCCGAGCTGGAGGACGAACTGGTCAGGGTTCTGAACATTTCGTCGGAGGAACGCGCCCGGATGCTGCCGAGCGGCAACCAGACGATCTTCGCCAACCGCCTGAACTGGGCGCGCTCCTATCTTTCGAAAGCCGGCCTCATCGAATTGCCGCGACGCGGCTATTGCCGCGCGACTGAGCGCGGCCGCGAATTGCTCGCCGAAGGCGTCAGGGTGATCGACGTGGGACTGCTCGAACGCTATCCGGAATTCACCGCATGGCTCCATCCGGAGCGAGCGCCGGCGACGGCGACGGGGCAGGCGCCGCCGATCGAAAGTCCGGAGGAGCTGATCGCCTCGAGTTTCGAAATGCTGACTGCCGGGCTGGCGCGCGAGATTGTCGAGCGCGTGCATTCTTTCAGCCCGGCCTTCTTCGAGCGCCTGATCGTCGATCTGCTCGTTCGCATGGGCTACGGCGGCGGCCGGCTGGAGATGGGCCGGGCGCTCGGCCGTGTCGGCGACGGCGGCGTCGACGGGGTGATCAAGGAGGACGAGCTCGGGCTCGACGTCGTGTACGTGCAGGCCAAGCGGCTCGACCCGGACAACGGCGTGCCCCTCCGCGAGGTGCGCGATTTCGTCGGCGGTCTCGAAGGCCACCGCGCGTCCAAGGGCGTGTTCGTCACCACGTCTTACTTCCCGTCATCCGCGTACGACTTCATCACCCGGGTGTCGAAGCGGGTTGTGCTGATCGACGGGCGGGAGCTCGCCGCGTTGATGATTCGCCACAGGGTCGGCGTGCGGGTCAAGGAGGTCTACGAAGTCAAGAAGATCGATGAGGACTACTTTGTCGAGTAGTCGGCATCGTCCGCTGAAGCGCCTTCTGGACTAACGCTTCGAGGGCCGGGCCTCAGCGTCGGCCAAGATTTCCCCGAAGGCACGGGGACCACATGCGGGGACGGCGGCCTCGAGGCCGCGGCAGCCTCTTTTGGCGGCCGTCACTCGGCGCCGAGATAGCGCTGAACAAGGTCCCGCCACCACGAGCTGCGCAGCTCGTCGACCATGGCGACGTCGATCTTGGTCCGCAGAGGCGAACCTTCGGCAAGCGCGATGGCGTAGAATTCCCCCGCGAAGGCCTTGTCGAGCACAGTGACGCCGTCGGCGAAGCCCTTGTGCACGTTCCACACCAGAATGGGCCGGTCGTAGACGAACGCATCGAGCTTGCCCGCGTTGAGAGCCTCCAGGCCCGCGGTCACATCGGGATAGGCGCGGGCGTCAACGTGCTGACCCTTGAGATACTGGAAGGCGCTCGTCGACGGAACGCTTCCCGTGCGCGCCACGGAGAGATCGGCGGACGTCCGCACGGCCGCTTGGAGTCGCTGGGCCGCCAGTTGCGACGTGATTCCCGCGGTGAAGCTGGCGATGATGATGATTGAAGCGATCATCCACAGCATGCCGAGCAATCGTCCAAAGAGCGTGTGCGGCGCCTTGTCGGCCGCCGCCGCCTGGGTCATCGCCGAGGCCGACCACCAGAGGCCGGTGCCGAGCCCCTTGGCGTCCTTGGAAAAGTGCTCGGTATGGTGACGCTCGAGCAGCCAGATCACCGCGCCGACCAGCGCGGCAATCCCGATCAGCACGCCGACCGCCTCGAAAAAGCGCGGCCTGAAGATCCCGCGCAGAATCGAAAACCACTCGATCTCCTTGTTTGCCGGCACGGCGACCCCGAGACCGGACTCAAAATAGGGCTGGGTGAAATCGACGGCCTTCTCGCGATCCGAGGTCACGGTGATGGCCGCAATCGCCGCGTTGGCGCTCCCGTCCGTGACGGCTGCCAGCATCTCCGGAACTGTCTTGTACTCCTTGAAGCTCGTATGCATGCCGAGCTTCGCGCCGATTCGGTTCCACAGTTCGATAGCGATGCCCGTCCATTGACCGTCCTCGGCCTTCATGGCGAAGGGCGGCGCTTCCTTCGTTGCAACCACGATCTCCTGGGGCGCAGCGGCGTCTTCCGCGTCGGCGGGTCCGATCGACGCCGCCAGACAGCAAAGCATCAGCGCGCAAGAGACGAACGCCGCCGTCAGCGGGTTCCACCGCCCCGTCGGGAGAGGGCGCGGCCAGTAAGTGGACATGAGATGATCCCGTTGCGGTCCGCGTACCCCGGCTCTATTTCTTCGACGGGCGGGACGAAAAGATGAGCGCGGCGCCAACCAAGGCGGCTGTCATCATGAGCTGTCTCGGGCCGAGGTTCGGGGCGCTACGGGCGAGGAGCGAGACGAAGGCCGGCAGGGTCGCGTCGGGCGGCGACGGGGGAGCGCTTCGCCTGAACATGAGCGGAAGAAAGGCCAAAATTCCCAGCGCGATCGCAACCGCGGTGACGATCAGCGACGCGGCGAGGGGCCCGCGGTCGGGCTCGAGCCAAAAAAACAGCGCCGCGAACAATCCAGCGACGGCGAAGATGACGAACAGTCCCCCGACCAGCGCAAAAGCGGCCGGTACGGCGGCGCGGCGCACCGCCGTTCTTGCCTTGGCCCGAACGAAGGCGACGATCTCGTTTGTCATCGCGGCCTACCCGCGGGTCAGCAGCGCAAGAACGAGGCCGGCCGTGAACGCGATTCCGACTGCCGCAAGCGGGTTCTTGCGGATGGAGTCCGTGAGCTGCTCCCTGGCCTTCGCCAATTCGTCGCTGTTGGACAACATGTCGCGGCCTTGAGCGTAAAGCGTAGAGGCTGTATCGGCGGCCTTGGTGCGCAGTTGCTCGAAGTCGGTCCCGGCGACGAACTCCTTTGCGCTGTTGACCGCGTACTGAGCCGACTTGGCAGCCGCGGAGAGCGGTCCGGACTTCGCCTCCGAATCTTCGTTTTGGCCCGTCATTCACGCCCCCTCAGCGTTTGGCGACGTTTTGCGCCAACCAATCGCGACGTCCGGAGAATGGCCTACTTCCGCGTTCTGGACAAGCGCCGAAGCCGTCGCAGTGTCATTGGGCTTGAGGCGGCATCAACGTGACCGTCGTGATCCCGCCCGCGACATTGAGCCCGGTCTGGCCCTGGACGGAGAGAGGCTGCAAGGAAAAGGCGCGGCCTGTCCCGCCGACGAGCACGTTTGCGCCGAGGCCCACGCCGGCGGTCGCCTGGGCGCCGACCCCCGAATATGTGCCCGAAAGAGCGCCATGGGGAATGCCGGAGGCAGGCGCGATCACCGCCCAGTCGAGGCGGCCCTGCTGGACGGCGCCGAGCGCCACGCCGAATTGGTCGATGCGTCCGTAATAGGGCTCGGGCGGAGCGCCATCAGCCGGGATGAACAGGCAGTGCAGGGTTTGCTTCTGAGTGAGTATCATGCCGACGCCGGCGGAGACGTCGCATGACAGCCTGCCGACTTGAGTCGCCGATTGCGCCGACGCTGGCGAGGCGGCGAGCGCGCTCATCGAAAGCGCGGCCGTCAGAGAAGCGAAACTGCGGACCATCATCAGGAAAACCCCCAGGCTGTCGACGCCTCGCGCGTCGCAAACGACACTAGCCAATCGGTCGCCCGCCGCAATGCCGTTCCCGGGAGAAAGTCCGGCGCCGGCAATCGGCTTTGCTACCTCGGAGCGCTCGAGGCGACCGGCAAGCCGCGCCTGAGCCAGAGCTCTGCGGCGGCGCGGCCGCCTTCGCGAAGGCGTTCGAGAAATTCCCAGCCGAGATTTCCGGCGCTCTCGTCGGCGAGGTCCGCAAACTCGTCCTGCGCCGAGATGCGGCCGATTCTCAAACGCCGGAGCTTCTCCGTCGCGCCGATCATCTTTCCGTATTTGAGCGCCTCGAGTTCGCTGTTCAGCGTGGCGTTGAACTGGATCTGTTCGAGCCGGGCGGCGATTTCGCGCGGGGACCGCGGCAGCCGTTCCGACGTCGTCGGCGTGATCTGGACGATGAGGACATGCGCCGCCTCCGTGACACGGACGAGAGGCAAGAGCGGCGGATTGGCGGCGTATCCGCCGTCCCAATAGGGTTCGCCGTCGAGCTCGATGGCGTGACGCAGAAGCGGCAGGCAGGCCGAGGCCAGCACCGCCTCGACGGTCAGCTCTGCGTTGGTCAGGATGCGGAGGCTTCCGTCGCGCACCCGTGTGGCTCCGAGCAGGAGCTTGATCGTCGATTGCTTCCGCAAGCGTTCGAAGTCCACCTCGGCGACCAGCGCCTCGCGCAGCGGATTGAGATTGAACGGATTGAACTGATACGGAGACAAGGTCCGGATGACGAGCTCCAGTCCGGCGCCGACCGGCGCGACCGGGCCCGAGCGGCTGATCCGCTTCCAGAATTGCGAGAGGCGCTCCCGCGCGCCCTCGTGTCCACGCTCGATCATGCCGGAGGCCAGCAGCACTGCATTGATCGCGCCGGCGCTCGCGCCGCTGATCGCATCGAAGTCGGCGCCCTGCTCTTCGAGCAGCCGGTCGAGCACGCCCCAGGTGAAGGCGCCGAACGATCCGCCGCCCTGAAGTGCGAGCGAAAGCCTGGTCGGCGGCCATATCGGCGCTTCTTGCGCGAGCCCGAGGAAGGCGCGCGCTTTCTCGATGAAAGTCATGGTCACCCGCTTTTGCTGGATTTTCCCGCCCGGCCGAGTCTGACCGGCCTCCGTGACAACCTGGAGGCCATCGAGCGGGCAATCCTATGTCGTCACTCCGCGGCGCCGGGGCAAGGGTCCAGACCTCGCCATCGCGCGTCGCGTTCGCTAGAGAGAACCGATCCGGAGTCCGCCATGTTCGCCAACGTCCTCATCGCCAATCGAGGGGAGATCGCTTGCCGGATCATCCGCACGGCGGGACGCTTGCGGATCAGGACGATTGCGATGCATACCCCGGCCGACCGCGGGGCGCTCTTCACCCGGCTCGCCGACGAGGCGCATGAGATCGGCGAAGGACCGAACGGCTACCTCGATGGCGAGGCGATTATTGCGCTCGCGCAGAGAGTCGGCGCCGAGTGCCTGCATCCCGGTTATGGCTTTCTCTCCGAGAACGCCGACTTTGCCGAACGGTGCGCGAGCGCTGGAATCGTCTTCATCGGGCCGCCGCCCGAGGCCATGCGGGCCATGGGCCTCAAGAATTCAGCCAAGGCGCTGATGCAAAGGGCGGGCGTGCCGGTCGCGCCGGGCTATCACGGCGACAACCAGAATCCGAAGTTCCTGAAGGAAAAGGCCTACGAGATCGGCTACCCGGTCCTGATCAAGGCGATCGCGGGCGGCGGCGGGCGGGGCATGCGCCGGGTCGATGCGCACATGGAATTCGAAGCCGCGCTCGAGAGCGCGAGCCGCGAGGCTGAGGCCGCTTTCGGCGACGGCCGGGTGCTGATCGAGAAATATGTCGCCTCGCCTCGCCACATCGAAGTGCAGATCTTCGCCGACTCGCATGGCCACTGCGTCCATCTGTTCGAGCGCGACTGCTCGCTTCAGCGCCGGCGCCAGAAGGTGGTCGAGGAATGTCCGGCGCCGGGACTGCCCGAGGCGACGCGCGCCGCGATGGCCAAGGCGGCGACCGAGGCGGCGCTGACGGCGGGCTATGTCGGGGCGGGAACGGTCGAGTTCCTCGCCGACGCCTCGCGCGGGCTCGGCCCGAGCGACTTCTACTTCCTCGAGATGAACACGCGGCTGCAGGTCGAGCATACGGTCACCGAGGCCGTCACCGGGCTGGACCTCGTCGAGTGGCAGTTCCGCGTCGCCGCGGGCGAGCTTCTGCCGCTCATCCAGGATGAAATCGCCCGCGACGGCGCGGCGATCGAGGTTCGCCTCTATGCCGAGGATCCTGAGCACAATTTCCTGCCTTCGACCGGGCGTATCCACGTCATGAACCTCAGCGGCGAGGAGGGACTGGCGGGGGTGCGGGTCGATACCGGCGTCGCCGCCGGCGACAGCGTGACGCCGTTCTACGATCCGATGATCGCCAAGCTGATCGTCCATGGGGAGACGCGGAGGGAAGCGCTGGCCATGCTGATGAAGGAGCTCGGCGACGCCGTGGTCATCGGGCCGAAGACCAATCTCGCCTTCCTGCACGCGCTCATGCGAAGCCCGGAGGTCGTGGCCGGCGCGGTTGACACGGGCTTCATCGACGCCAATCTCGCGCGGCTCGGCGCGGTTCCCAAGCCCCCGGATTCGCGCGCCGCGGCGGCGGCGGCCCGTCTCCTTCTCACGCGGCAAGATCGCCTGCGGCGACCTCGCCTCGCGCCTGCCGATCCCTGGAGCGTCGCGGATGCGTTCGAACTGATGGGGCCCCGTCGCCTCGGTCTCGACGTCATGATCGACGGCAAGCCGGAGCGCCTGCAGCTCGTCGGCTCGACCGACCGCGCGTTCGAAGCGGACGGCGGCTCGCCGTCGCCGAGGGACCGGGCCGAAATCACCCTGTTCGAGAGTGCGGACGGGGTTTACGCCTTCGCCGGCGGCCGGCAGGCGTTCGTTACGCTGATCGATCCGCTCGAGGGGCCGGCGGGCGGCGCCGGGGAGGGCGACGGCGCCGTCCGGGCGCCGATGAACGGGCGCGTCGCGGCGCTGCACGTCGCCGACGGCGACCGGGTCCAGCCGGGCCAGCGCCTCGCTGTGGTCGAAGCGATGAAGATGGAGCACGCACTGACCGCGCCCTTCGCCGGCCGCATCTTCGATGTCGCCGCCGCGGTCGGCGATCAGGTCGAGATGGGCGAGAAGATCATGCGGGTCGAGGGGGAGTCGGAGCGGGAAGACGATACCGCGTGACGCTCGCGAAGGAGCGGACGCGCGCTTGGCCGCCGCCGTTTGATCAGCTCGGCTTCTTCACCCAGAGCTGGCACCAGCCGGTCGGCGCGATTTCGCCGTCGACCGTCTTGCACGCGTTCGGGGCGACAAAGAAATTGCAGCCGTCGCACTGCTTGCCGTCCTTCGGAGTGGCCTGATAGTGCACCGCCGCCTGCGCGATCTTCGCCTCGGCCGGGCCGACCGACAGGGCGAGCGCCGGCATCGCCGCGGCGGCGCCGATGAGAACCGTGCGGCGGCTGAGGCCGGCTTTCCAGCAGATTTCGGTCATGCGTCCCTCATTTAATCAAGCGGGGCTCATGACTCGAAACGCCGATTGAATCAACCATTTTCGTCCGCGGCTATTCGGCGCAGGGCGCTCCGCATTGTTCGAAGGTATAAGTTCCCGGTCTCAATCGAGCTGGCGGGGTCAGTCGCATCGAGAAGGGTTCAGGCGCGTCGGGATGAGGAGCGCCGCATCCGCCGGCGCCGAAGGGATCGCATGCTCGGACCTCTGCTCAATTACCTCGCATCCGCGATCGTCATTGGATGGGGCGTCGCGCATATCATCCCGACGAAAGAGGTGGTGAGAAGCTTCGGCGAGGTCGCCGCGGACAACCGGCGAATCCTCGAAATGGAATGGGTGGCCGAAGGGCTGGCGCTGGTTTTCGTCGGCGTCCTGACTTTCATCGTCACGGTCGCCGCGGGCCTCGCCGACCCGGTGGCCATCCTCGTCTACCGCGTCAACGCGGCGGGGCTGGTGGTTTTTGGCTTCTGGACGTTTGTCATCGGCCGTCACACGCCCCTCTTGCCGATCAAGCTTTGCCCGGTCGTGCTGTCGACCGCCGCGGCGATGATCTTTGGCGCGACGCTCGTCTGATTTCGGGCAGGCTGGACCCGCCGACCGCCTCCTCCACGACGCAATAGCGTCCGGCGCCTCTGCCGGACGCGCCTCAGAGCCAGAGCCGAAACACCGCCTCTCCCCTCAGGTCCACGCCGGTCTGCCGCCATCCTTTGGAGCGGTAGAACGCCGCGGCCTTCGTTTCCGGGCCGGTCGTCAGAAACGCCTGGCGGTGGCCGGTCCGACGGAGCCGCCGGACGACCTCTTCGATAAGCGCGGTTCCGTGACCCTGCCCCTGAGCTCCATCGATGACGAAGAGAGCCCAAACGTAGCCCGTCTGAGGGTTGGCGCAGGCAAATCCCTGCACTCCCGTCTCGTCCTCGGAGACGAGGAAGATCGCTTCGGCGAGATACCAGGCGACCTCCGCGTCGGTGACGAGCGACGGGTCGGTCAGGCGGTTTTCCGCCGTTCCATGCCGCACCTCCCGGACGCGGGGGAGATCGGCCCTTGTCGCCGGGCGCAAGCGTATCGGCATTGTCTGCGACCAAATCTGGCGACCAGCGTTATCCACTCGACTTCGTCGCCGGCGCAGGACACTCCCGGCTGGCGCCTGAAGGCCTAGCCTGAAGGCCTATGAGAACGAGTTCGACGCATCGATCTGGGTTCCCGCTGGCGCTAATGTGAAGCCAGACCTGGGGCGCGTCAATGATCCGAAGCGGCAACATTTTCGCCAATCTGCCCGGACGCTTGCCCGAGGAAGAGTCGACGCTGATCGCCGATTGGCCGGGCGCGAGCGTCGAGCGGATCGTGTCGACGGGGCAGGCGAGCCCGCCCGGCTTCTGGTACGACCAGGACTGGACGGAATGGGTCATCGTGCTCGAGGGGGCCGCCTGCCTTTTGATCGAGGGGGAGGGGGCGCCGAGACGCCTGGACCGGGGCGATTTCGTCGAGATTCCGGCAAGAATCCGCCATCGTCTCGAGTGGACGGCTTTGGACCGGCCGACGGTCTGGCTCGCCGTCCACGGGAAGGGCGGGATGAGGCGTGGCGTTGGCCCGTAATTTGCTAATATCGGCGTTGCGCGCTCCCGCGAGCGGTGATTCGGCCGATGTGTCGTGGTCCTCCCTCACGGCGCCGTCCGCCGCGCCGCTTCCCCTCAAATGCGGCGAGCGCGCCCCAAATCTCGCCCGACGTGCCTGCCTGCCGGCGCGATACCTGACCGCCGGCGAGGGGCACGGCGGTGGAGCGCCGAGCGAGCGCGTCCCCTCGACAGCGTGCTTATCCTGACGCACTCTGAACACGGCTCGGCCCGTCTCGGGTAAAATCTCATCGGAGGAAGCGCATGTATCCGGGCCTCAACGCCGCCCTGCGTCCCGATCAGCCGGCGATCGTTATGGCGCGGTCGGGCGAGACCGTCACATATCGTGAGCTTGACAAACGCAGCAACCGGCTGGCGCATCTCCTGCGCGCGCTCGGCCTCGCTCGGGGCGATCACTATGCCGTGTTCATGGAGAACCATCCGCGCTACATCGAGTGCGACGCGGCTGGCGAGCGGAGCGGCCTCTATTACACCAACGTCAATTCGTACCTGACGGCCGGCGAACTCGCCTATATCGTCAACAACAGCCGGTCGAAGGCGCTGATCACCTCCGAATCGAGGCGGGCGACGGCGCTTGCGGCCCTCCGCGATTGCCCCGACGTCCGCGTTTGCCTGATCGTCGACGGTCCGGGCGAGGGCGAGCGGATCAGGAGCCTCGACGAGGCGACCGCGCCCTATCCAGAAACGCCGATTCCGGACGAGCGGCTCGGCTCCGCGATGCTCTATTCGTCCGGAACGACCGGCAACCCCAAGGGCGTGCGGCGGCCGCTCTACGACCTTCCCCCGACGCAGCCGCATCCGGTGTTCCCCGGCTACGTCAAGCACTGGCGCTTTCGCGAGGGCATGACCTATCTGATGCCGGCGCCGCTCTATCATTCGGCGCCGCTGGTGGGCGCCGCCGGAACGATCCGGCTCGGCGGCACGCTCGTGATGATGGAGCGCTTTGACGAGGAAGAGTGCCTTCGCCTCATCGAAGAGCATCGCATCACCCATTCGCAGTTCGTGCCGACGATGTTCTCGCGCATGCTGAAATTGCCGGAGAGCGTGCGCCGCCAATACGATCTTTCCTCGCTCGAGGCGGTGGTCCACGGCGCGGCGCCCTGTCCGGTCCCGGTCAAGCGGGCGATGATCGACTGGTGGGGACCGGTCATCCACGAGTACTATGGCGCGACCGAGGGGATGGGTCTTGCGATGTCCGACAGCGCCGAATGGCTCGCCCATCCGGGCACGGTTGGACGCGTCGTCCTCGGCGAGGTCCACGTTCTCGACGACGCGATGCGGGAAGTGCCAATCGGGGAGACCGGCAAGCTCTGGTTCAAGACCGCCGCGCCGTTCGAATATTTCAACGATCCGGTCAAGACGGCGGAGGCGAACTCGCCCGACCGGACGATGAGCACGGTCGGCGACATCGGCCGCGTCGACGAGGTGGGCTACGTCTATCTCACCGACCGCGCCGCCTTCATGATCATCTCCGGCGGCGTCAACATCTATCCGCAGGAATGCGAGAACCTGCTGATCACCCATCCCAAGGTCGCCGACGCGGCGGTGTTCGGCGTGCCGAACGAAGAGATGGGCGAGGAAGTGAAAGCGGTCGTGCAGCCAATGCCCGGCGCCGAGCCCGACGCCGAACTGGAGGCGGAGCTGATCGCCTTCTGCCGCGACCATCTCGCGCATCACAAATGCCCGCGTTCGATCGACTTCGAGGCCGAGCTGCCGCGCCTGCCGACCGGCAAGCTCTACAAAGGCCCGTTGCGCGAGCGCTACTGGAAGGGCCACAAGAGCCATATTCTCTGAGGAACGGCCAGGGAGCCGCCGCGATGACGCCCGCCGAGCAAGGGAAGTTCGCCAGCTTTGCCGAGTTCTACCCATTCTATCTGGACGAGCATCGCAACGCCGCCTGCCGGCGCATGCATGTCGCTGGCAGCGCGCTGGTCCTCCTCGCGCTTGTGGCGGCGATCGTCACGCGCGACGCCTGGCTTCTTCTGCTGATGCCGGTCGTTGGCTACGGCTTCGCCTGGATCGGGCATTTCGCCTTCGAAAAGAACCGGCCCGCGACCTTCAGCCATCCGCTCTACAGCCTGGTCGGGGACTGGGCGATGTTCCTTGAAATCGTGACCGGGAGGCGGCCCCTCTGACCTTTTGCGCCCCGATCTATCGCATCATGTCGGCCAGGGCATGGCGCATCGAGGCGCTCGGGATGCCGAACAGGCCGCCATAGGGCAGATCGAGGTCAACGATCACATACATCGCCACCGTAATGGAGACCGCGCAGAGACAGAGCACGATGAGGGCGAGACCGTCGAAGGGGGCGGAAAGACCAAGGCTGGCGAACAGGATCACCAGCCACAGCACCAACACCCAATAGAATGGCGTCGAGATCGACCCACGCGCGCCCTCGATCACCGCCCAGCGGCTCTTGATAAGATCGGAATATTGCTGGTTGCAGTCGCCAAGCGTCGTTTTCTCGACGTCATTCTTGGGCTGCAAGGCCCGCACCTCGCGGCCGACCTCGTTCAGGATCACGCCCAAGGTCGGGCTTTCGCCGACGAGCGGCATCCCGGCGGTGTCGGGATATTTGACGCCGGCCGGCGGCGGCTCCCGCGGCCAGGTGCTGGCGATAACGGCGGCGGCGTAGCTCTGCAATTGTCCCCGCATTGCCGCCGTCTCCGGACCGTAGTCCCTGAGACACTGATCCATCTGGGCGAGTTGGGAGGCATAGGTCGCGCGCTGATTGTAGGCGGTGTCGAAACCCGCCTTGACCGTCGTGGTCAGAAGCCCGAGCACGATGGCGGTGAAGGTCACGAGCAGGTTGACGGAGAGTTGCAAGAGCGCGATCAACTCGGGCGAACGGTGCTCTTCCGGCAGACGGGACTTGACGAAGTTGCCGACCCCCGCCGCGACGAACAGCAGGAGCAGCAAAAGCGCTATCGACCAAGGGTAAAGCATAGGGGAAACTCGTCCGCCGGGCCTGGGGCGAGGTTAGCGGCGGGAGGGCCGGCGTGTCACGTGCGACGCACCGGCGGACAGCACGCTGGAGGGGCCCCGAAGCTGCTTCCGTCAGAGACCGGCGTTCGCTCAGGCGGCGTCGCGCGGAAACTGGGTCTGGGCGATGTGGCTGTAGGTGCGCCCTTGCGCCAGGAGTTCGCCGTGCCGGCCGCGCTCGACGATCCGGCCGCGGTCGATGACGCAGATTTCATCCGCCTGCGCCACCGTCGAGAGGCGGTGGGCGATGACCAGCGTGGTTCGGCCTTCGCAGAGAGTCCGCAGCGCCATCTGGATCGCCTGTTCGGATTCGGAATCGAGCGCCGAGGTCGCCTCGTCGAGCAGGATGATCGGGGCGTCCTTGAGGAAGGCTCGCGCGATGGCGATGCGCTGCCGCTGTCCGCCAGACAGCTGCATGCCGTGCTCGCCGCACTGGGTATTGTAGCCTTGCTCGAAGCCCATGATGAAGTCATGCGCGAAGGCCGCCTTGGCCGCCGCGACGATTTCCTTCTCGCTCGCCCCCGGTCGGCCCAGGGCGATGTTGTCGCGCACCGAGCCCTTGAACAGGAAGTTCTCCTGCGAGACATAGCCGATCTGCCGGCGCAGGGATTTCCGGGTCACGGTGGCGATGTCGACCCCGTCCACCAGGATCTTGCCAGATTCGACTTCGTAGAGGCGCAGGATGAGGTTCATCACGGTCGATTTTCCGCCGCCGGAGCGGCCGACCAGCGCCGTCGTCTTCCCCGGCTCGGCGACGAAACTGACCGAATGGAGGACGCGTTCCTCCGGCCTGTAACCGAAGACGACGTCTGAAAATTCGATTTCGCCGTGCGTGACCTCGAGTTCCTTCGAACCCGGCGGGTCCTGCTCGAAGTCGCGCTGGTCGAGGAAATCGTAGAGCATGCCGACGCCGTAGAGGGAGGCCGACAGGTCGACATGGAGCCTCGCGACTCGCTTCATCGGCTCGTACAGCATGATGACCGAGGTGATGAAGGAGAAGAGGCTTCCCGGCGAATTGCCGCGGATGATCACGGTGAAGCCGCTGTAGAGCACAACCGCAGCGATGGCGAAACCGCCAAGGCTCTCCATGATCGGACTGGTGCGCGAACTCACCCGCGCCAGCTTGTTCGCCGCCTTCTCAAAGCCCTCGATCGCGCCGGCCTGCCGGTCGCGCATGAAGCCCTCGAGCGTGAATGCCTTGACGATGCGAATGCCTTGCGCCGTCTCCTGCAGCAATTCCATCATCTGCATCGCGCCCTGGAACTCGCTCGCCATGATCCGGCGCACGCGGATTCCGATCTTGCGCACCCCGACGGCGGCCAAAGGCACAAACATCAGCGCCAGCAGCGACAGCAGGGGATCCTGCGAGACCATCACAATGACAAGGCCGACGATGGTCAACGCGTCGCGCGACAGCGTGGTGACGATGACGTTGAGGACGCTGCTGGCCGACTGGCCGATGAAGGCCTGCCGGGCGATGAACTCGGAGGAATGCGAGCGGCCGTAATACTCGACCTTCATCCGCAGCATCTGATCGAAGATGCGCTTCTGGATGTCGGCGACGATGCCGTTGCCGACCCGCGAGAGCGCCACCTGCTGTCCGTAGGTCGAAAGCCCCTTGATGGTGTAGATGGCGACGATCGCCGCGGTGATTTCCCAGACCGCCTTGAGGTCCCGGCCGACGAAGATCTTGTCGACGATCCGGCCGATGATCCAGGCGGAGAGCGCCGTGGTCGCGGCGATCAGCGTCATCATCGCGATGGCGAAGGCGTAGCCCTTCCAGTGCTTGGCTCCCTGATCGATGAACAGGCGGCGCAAGTTGGCGTTGGCGGGCCTATTGAGAGCCGAGCCTATGCGGTCGCGCAGCGTCCCCCAGAGTGACAATGATCCCGTCCTTTGGCCCCTGTCGTCGACCCGCGATTCCATGAACCGGCGGCGGCGCGCCTCATTTGCGCGCCTCCTTATCATCGGGCGGCCACTTTTGGAAATGCAGCGTGGCGGCCGTGCTTCGTCTGCGTCTTCTTCGTCTTCTTCGTCTGCTTCGTCTTCATCTTCGCGGGCTCTTTCTCAAGCAGCGCCGCATGATACTTGCGCCGGATCTCGGCGAGGTTAACGGAAGGCGGCGGGAAGGCGAGCTTGAGCCCTGCCATCGTCTCGGCCATGATTTGCGATACGGCAAGATTGCGAAACCACTTGTGGTTTGAGGGGATCACGTACCAGGGCGCTTCCTTCGTGCTGGTGGCGCGGATCGCGTCGTCCAAAGCCTCCATGTAGTCGTCCCAGAACGGCCGCTCGGCATAGTCCGCCTCGCTGATCTTCCATTGGCGCTCCGGATCGTTGAGGCGTTGCTCGAAGCGCTTGAGCTGTTCGTCCTTGCTGATGTGCAGGAAGAACTTGATGATCGTCGTGCCGTTCTCCGCCAGAAGGGCCTCGAATTCGCGAATGCGTTCGGTGCGCTCGGTCCAGGTCGCCTTGTCAATGAGCTTGTGGACCCGGGTCACGAGCACGTCCTCGTAGTGCGAGCGGTTGAAGATCGAAATCTCGCCCCGGCCCGGCGCATGCGGATGGACGCGCCAGAGAAAATCGTGAGCCAGCTCAGCAGGGGTGGGTTGCTTGAAGCTGACGACGCGCGTGCCTTGCGGATTGAGCGCGGTGAAGACGTGCTTGATCGTGCCGTCCTTTCCGCCGGTGTCGAGCGCCTGCAGGACGACGAGGATCGAGTGCTTGTGCTCAGCGTAGAGAAGCACTTGCTGATGGAAGAGCTTCTGCAGAAAGACCTGGGTTTCCGCCTTCGCGTCGTCTTGCGACGTGTGGTCGCCGGCATAAGCGGGATCGCGCTTGCCAAGGCGCGGTTTCGCGCCAGGCTCGACGACGAATTTTTTTCGATAGTCCACCGCCTGAACCCTCTCGCCAATGACCCGCGGGACCCGTGGGCTCGCGAGCACTCTCATATGCGGCAGCAATCAGCGTCAAATGCGATGTTGACCGCGTCCGCGCCTGGAACCGTCGCCCGCCGCCCGCGTTCTACTCGCTTCACAGGAGGCGAGCATGGATAAGGAACACCTGAAGGGGGCGGCGGACAAAGCGAAAGGCGCTACGAAGGAGGCCGCAGGGAAGGTGACGGGCGACAAGAACCTGGAAGCGGAAGGCAAGTTCGACAAGGCCAAGGGCGCAGTCCACAAGGCGGCTGGCGACGCCAAGGACGCGGCGAAGAAAGCCAGCGAATAAGGCGATCGTGCCGGTTAACCGCCAAAGCCGCCCTCCCAGGGCGGCTTTTCTCTGCGCAAGAACCGAGACGGCGGATCTCCGGTTCTGACCCCAAGGAGAATTCCATAGATTAGATGCAGATAAGAAATACAATCTGCTTTTTATGTCAGTAAACATATCCGATCATGAAGTACATCGGAAGAATATTGCTTCTCTGTATTCTATCTTTTCTTGGACAACGAACCGGAAGCGATTCCACACGTGAGCTCCTGACGAAGCCGGTCGACGCGGCGGCTGCAATTACGTCTTCCGCAAAACCACGTCGATTACCAATGGCGCCGCGCCGGGCATGAAAAAGTGACAGCTCTTCGGGCTCAAGCGCTTGAAAACGTTGGGTCGGCGCCAAGACCTCCAGCCGGCTCCCGACCTGTCCTCGTCAGTCCCTTGTCTCCTTGCCTCAGTCCGGTCCGGTCGCCACAGGGCAGTCGGCCCGGCTGCCCCACTCGGCCCAGGAGCCGTCGTAGAGGCCCGCGACCTTGCCGCCAGCCTCGTCGACGGCGAGCGCCAGGATCGCCGCGGTGACGCCGGAACCACAACTGGTGATGATCGGCTTGCCGAGATCGATCCTGTGCTCGGCGAAGACGGCTCTGAGCGCGTCGGCGGATTTCAGCCGACCGTGCTCGACGATGTCGACGAACGGCAGATTGACGCTGCCGGGCATATGGCCGCTTTTCACGCCGGGGCGCGGTTCCGGCGCATCGCCGCGAAAGCGGTCGGCCGGGCGGGCGTCGACGACCTGCGTCGCCCGGTCTTTCAGCGCTTCCCGCACATCCTCGAGCGAGGCGACGAAATGACGGTCGAGACGAGGGGTGAACGTCCGGGGCTTCGGGTTCGCCTCGCCGCGCTCCAGCGGCCGGCCTTCCCGGATCCACTGCGGCAGGCCGCCCTCGAGAATTCGCACCGCCTCGACGCCGTAGGCGCGCAGCGTCCACCAGACCCGCGCCGCGGCAAAGAGGCCGAGCGCATCGTAGACGACGAAATGCATGCCGTCGCCGAGCCCGAGCGCGCCCAGCTCCCCGGCCAGCGCTCCCGGCTTCGGCAGCATGTGCGGCAATCCGGTTTCGCGATCCGCGATGGTGTCGATGTCGAAGAAGACCGCGCCGGGAATATGCCCGTCATGGAACTCCGCGAGGCCGATCCGGCCTGAGGGCGGCAGGTGCCACGACGCGTCGATCACGCCGAGATCCGGCTCGCCGAGCTCGGCCGCGAGCTCGGCCGTTGTGCAGAAGTTCCGCGTCGACATTTCGAGGCTCCGTCAGGTCGAAGCGAGCATGATGCGCACACGGCGGTTGATCCTGCCCTTCTTCTCGATCTGGGTGACCGCAGCGCGGCCGATCTCGCCCGTCCGGGCGACATGCGTGCCGCCGCAGGGCTGGAGGTCCAGGTTCTCGATCGCCGCCAGCCGGACGCGGCCGGTTCCGGTCGGAGGCTTCACCGACATGGTCTTGACCAGGGCCGGATTGGCCGCCAGCTCCGCGTCGCTGATCCAGCGCTGGCTGACCCTCGCGTCGAGGGCAATGAGTTCGTTGAGCCGGCGCTTGACCTCGGCCTTGTCCAGCGCTGTTTCGCCCGAGTCGAAGTCGAGCCGGCCCTCGGCGTCGCCGACCGAGCCGCCGGTCACCGGGAAAGGCAGCACCACGGAAAGCAGGTGCAGCGCGGTATGGGCGCGCATGCGCTTGAAGCGCCGCTCCCAGTCGATGCGCGCGACGATTTCCGCGCCGGGTCGCAGCGCCGCGACGCCACCCTCCGGCACATGCAGGATCGTCTTGCGGTCTGCATCATAGACGGCATTGACGATCGGGACCGACTGGCCGTCTCCAAGCACAAGGGCGCCCTGGTCGCCGGCCTGTCCGCCGCCTTGCGGGTAGAACACGGTGCGATCCAGCACAATGCCGCGCACGTCAACGGAAAGGACCAGGGCGGTCGTCTCCTTGAGGTACGCGTCGGCGCGGAAGAGAGGCTCGGTCATCAGACGAATACCCGGGGCGCGCGCGCCTCCGCCTCGAGCCACGCCGGAACGGCGAGGCCTTTCGAGCGCAGGAACGCTGGGTTGAAGAGCTTGGAGGCGTAGCGTGTGCCCGAGTCGCACAGGAGCGTCACGATCGTGTTTCCGGGGCCGAGCTCACGGGCGAGGCGAATGGCCCCGGCGATGTTGATGCCCGAGGAGCCCCCGAGCAGCAGCCCCTCGTGAATCACGAGGTCGAAGACGATCGGCAGCGCCTCTTCGTCGGGGATCTGATAGGCCATGTCGATCGGCGCGTCCTCGAGGTTCGCGGTGACCCGCCCCTGTCCGATGCCTTCGGTGATTGAGGAGCCGGAACTCTTGAGTTCGCCGGTCGTGTAGAAGGAGTAGAGGGCCGCGCCCATCGGGTCGGCGAGGGCGATCTTGATGCGGGGATCGCGCTCCTTCAGCGCCATGCCGACCCCGGCGATGGTGCCGCCCGAACCGACCGCGCTGACGAAGCCGTCGACCGCGCCGTCGAGATCGTCGAAAATCTCCGGCCCGGTCGTCTGGTAGT
This sequence comes from uncultured Alphaproteobacteria bacterium, assembly GCA_963772555.1. Classification (GTDB taxonomy): domain Bacteria; phylum Pseudomonadota; class Alphaproteobacteria; order Rhizobiales; family Beijerinckiaceae; genus Roseiarcus. The sequence goes on from CAVYXQ010000024.1 coordinate 72,376, forward strand.
GGCCGCGGCGGTTGGCGACATTGTCGAACTGATTGGCCCAGATCGCGCCGTTCGGTTCTGTGTTCGCCATCGCCTCGGCGAGGCGCCCGGAATAGCGCACGTAATTGTTGGGGTTCGAATAGGGAACGGCGGGGACCTCAATGAGTTCGGCTCCCGCAAGACGCAGCATGTCCTTCTTTTCCTGGGACTGGGTGTCGGGGATGACGATGACGGCGCGATACCCGAGCGCGCTGGCGACCATTGCGATGCCGATCCCGGTGTTGCCCGCAGTCCCCTCGACGACCGCGCCGCCGGGCCTGAGCGCGCGGCGCGCGACCGCGTCGCCGATGATCGCCAGCGCCGCGCGGTCCTTGACCGATCCGCCTGGGTTCATGAATTCGGCCTTGCCCAAGATCGTGCACCCGGTCGCCTCGGACGCCGCCCGCAGCCGGATGAGCGGCGTACGGCCGATCGCGCCAACGACATCGCGATAGAACTTCATCGGGCTCCTCGGAAATACGTTCCGAAGTTAGGCAAAGCCGCGTCTTGCGGCAAGGTCGCGTCTCGCCATAAGGCGAAAGACCGAAGAGGGGCCAGAGTGTTCTACATCGCTTCGAAAATCTTCTGGGTGTTCCTGTCCCCAATCGCCTTTCTGCTTGCCGCGGCTTTGTTCGGCGCGCTCCTCGGCCGCTCGCAGACGGGCCGCGCGACAGCGATCGGGGCGATCCTCTTCCTGATCGCCGCCGGCCTGACGCCGTTCGGGCTCGTCCTGATTACTCCCCTGGAGAACAGGTTTCCGCAGCCCCCGGCCGACATGCCGGCGCCTTTCGGGATCATCATCCTGGGCGGCGCGGTCAATGGTCCAGTCAGCAAGGCGCGCGATCAGGTCGTGCTGGACGAAGGCGAGCGCGTCGTCCAGGCCGCCATCCTCGCCAGGCGCTACCCGCAGGCGCGGATTGTCTTCACCGGCGGGAACGGGCTTCTGACGGAATCGGAATCAACAGAGGCGCCGGAGGCGCGGAGGCTTCTCGCCGAACTCGGGGTCGACCCAGCCCGCATCACTTTGGAGGAGAAGTCCCTCAACACTGACCAAAACGCCCGTTTCACCGCTGCCATGCTCCGCTCCGAACTGTCGCAACGATGGCTGCTGGTCACATCCGCCTTTCATATGCCCCGTGCGATGGGCGTCTTCAGGAAGGCGGGATTCAACGTCACCGCGTACCCGGTCGCCTTCCGGACGCTCGGCCCCGGAAAAGGCTGGCAATGGGACTTCGATCCGGCGCGCAATCTCAGGATCTTCGAGATCGCCACACGCGAATGGATCGGCCTCGCCGCTTATTGGGCGAGCGGCAGAACCCGCCATCTCTTCCCGGGGCCCGGCGATGACGGGCTCGCGGAGGGCGTCAGCACGCTAACGGAAGACGGCTCTTGGGAACGGGCTTTCGCCGTCGACGTCAGGGGCACAAGCCTTCGGTCGCCTTCCTGGCTGCGATGTCTATCGCCAAGCAGTCGGTTTCGACCAGAACACGGGTCTTGTTGATCACAGCAAAATGATCATCCATCAGCACGTGGGCTTCGTAGCAGATCTGCCGGGTCTTGTCCGTCATGCTCTGCACGAGGCCCTCGTAGTACAACTTGATGGCGATGAGGCGCGCGTCGATCGCGATGCTCTGCAAGGCGTTCCTATCAGAACATTGGCCCGGCCGGCTGACGGTGATCACTGCCTCTGACGGAGAGCAGCAGCCAAAAAACATGAGCGCCGCCGGCAGGATCGCCGCTGGAAGGAAAGGACGCATCGGGTTGGCTCGCGATGGGTTTGAGGAAGAGGCGTCAGCCGACGGGACGATTGGTCCGAGCCGCCACCGTGAACTTACGACAATTTCGCTCGGGGCAACAGGGTTGCGCCCGGCAACGGGATGACTAGACTGTAGGCGCCATGCAATTTGCCCAAACGTTAGGCAGTCAGCCGCTTGCGGTGGGCGCGGTTCGGCTCGAGGGCCAAGCCCTGCTCGCCCCAATGTCCGGCGTCAGCGATCTCGCGATGCGGCGGATCGCGCGCCGGTTTGGCGCGACTCTCGTCTTCTCCGAGATGGTCGCCGCGGAGACCTTCCTCGCAGGCGACGCCGAGGCGCTGATGCGATCGGAGGGCGATGGGGTCTTCCCGCATGCGGTGCAGCTTCTCGGCCGTGAACCGCGGGCGCTGGCCGAAGCCGCGCGTCGGGTCGAATCGGCAGGAGCGGCGATCATCGACCTCAATTTCGGCTGCCCTGCGCGCCGAGTCTCGGGCGCTCTCGCCGGAGCGGCGCTGATGCGCGACCTGGACCACGCCGAGAGAATCGTCGCCGCGGTCGTCGCGGCCGTCTCGGCGCCGGTGACGATCAAGATGCGTCTCGGCTGGGACGAGACGTCGTTGACCGCGCCCGAGCTTGCGAGCCGGGCGGAGCGGGCAGGAGCCCGGATGGCGACCGTTCATGGGCGCACCCGCATGCAATTTTACGAGGGTCGAGCCGACTGGAAGGCGATCCGCGCGGTTGTGGACGCGGTCGCCATTCCAGTGGTGGTGAACGGTGATTGCGTCAGCCTCGAGGTCGCGAGAGCCATGCTGCTTCAGTCGGGGGCGCGAGTGGTGATGATGGGGAGAGCGGCGCTCGGAGCGCCTTGGCTCGTCGGCGCGATCGCGACGGCGCTGGCCGATGGGGGTCCGCTCCGCTTGCCGCCGGTTTCGGCGCGGCGGGACGCAGCGCTCGAACACCTTGATTGGCTCCTCGGCAAGCTCGGCCCCTCGTCTGGCCTTCGTCACGCTCGGAAGCATCTTGCGGCTTATGCCGAGGCAGCTGAAGCGCCGGCGCAGCTCAGACACGACCTGGTGACGACCAGCGATCCGGCTCGCGCGCTCGACCTGCTCGGACGCGCCTTCGATTCGGAGCCCGCGAGGGCGGCGGCATGACGGCCCCCTTCCACAGAACGTCGGACCCGGCCAAAGTACTGAACGCGCTCGCTCAGCCCCTCGTGACGGTCGACGGACAAGGGAACGTGATCGACGCGAACATCGCCGCCGAGACCTTTTTTGACGCCGGCAGGTCGGCGCTGCTCCGTTCCCGCCTGACCGATCTCTTGCCTTTCGGGTCTCCAGTTCTCAGCTTGGTCGCGGAGGCCATCGCCAATCAGGCGACCGTCACCGGCTATAAGATCGACATTTCGACGCCGAAAACGGGAAATCGCGGCCCTGTCGACGTTTTCATCGCTCCTTTGCCTCAGCCAAGCGATGCTGTCGCAATTATGCTGCAAGAACGGGCAATTGCTGAGAAAATAGACAGGCAACTGACCCATCGCAACGCTGCCCGCTCAATTACCGCGCTGGGGCTCATGCTGGCTCATGAGATCAAGAACCCACTCTCGGGAATCCGCGGAGCGGCGCAATTGCTCGAGGGCAGCGTGAGCGATGAGGACCGCGCGCTGACTCGGCTGATCTGCGACGAGACGGACCGGATCGTGAAGCTCGTGGATCGGATGCAGTCATTCTCCGAACTCGAAGCCGTCGCAATGGGAAAGCCTCAACATTCATGCTGTGCTTGATCATGTGAAACGACTGGCCCAGGCCGGCTTTGCACGCCATGTCCGCTTTACCGAGGTCTACGATCCGTCGCTGCCGCACGTTTACGGCTCAAGAGACCAGTTGATCCAAGTGTTCCTGAATTTAGTCAAGAACGCCGCAGAAGCCATTGGGGACAACAGCATTGACAGCGAGATCACCTTGACCACGGCTTATCGGCCGGGCGTACGCTTGCGCAACGCGCCAAGTGCCGACCCAGTAGCTCTGCCGCTCGAAATCTGTGTGCGGGACAACGGTCCGGGAATCGCGCCTGAGATCCTCGGGAACCTGTTCGATCCGTTCGTCACCACCAAACCGCAGGGCTCTGGTCTGGGTCTTGCACTGGTTGCAAAACTGGTCGGCGACCACGGCGGCACGATCGAGTGCGAGTCCTATCCGCGCCGGACGACGTTTCGCGTCCTGATGCCGCTGCGGTCGCCGCGCGCCGCCCTCCTGAGATGAGGGATGCGGCCCGTCAGGGCGGAGGAGCATGACGAATGCCGTCAGGGCAAATTCTGGTTGCCGACGACGACGCTGGGATTCGGACCGTGCTGAATCAGGCGCTGACTCGGGCGGGTTATGAAGTGCGCGCCACCGGAACGGTCGCCGGGCTTTGGCGATGGGTCGCCGCCGGCGACGGGGATCTGGTCATCACCGACGTTGTCATGCCCGACGACAATGCCTTCGACCTCCTGCCTCGCATCAAGCGGATGCGCCCGGATCTGCCGATCATCGTCATGAGCGCGCAGAACACCTTCATGACCGCCATCAAGGCTTCCGAAAGGGGCGCATACGAGTACTTGCCCAAACCGTTCGACCTGCGGGAGCTGGTGGCCATCGTCGGACGGGCGCTGGCTGAGCCTCGGCGGCGCCCGGAGGAGCCGGACACGCGCCAGCCGATCGAGGCGATGCCCATTGTTGGCCGCTCGGCGGCCATGCAGGATATTTTTCGCGTCCTCGCGCGGCTGATGCAGACGGATCTCACCGTCATGATCTCCGGGGAGTCGGGGACGGGCAAGGAGCTCGTGGCCCGCGCGTTGCACGACTATGGCAAGCGGAAGTCGGGCCCTTTTGTCGCCATCAACATGGCCGCGATCCCACGCGACCTCATCGAGAGCGAACTGTTCGGGCACGAGAAAGGAGCCTTCACCGGCGCTGCCGCCCGCTCGGTCGGACGTTTCGAGCAGGCGGAAGGAGGCACGCTTTTTCTCGACGAGATCGGCGACATGCCGATGGAGGCGCAAACGCGCCTCCTGCGCGTCCTGCAGCAGGGCGAATACACGACGGTCGGCGGACGGACGCCGATCAAGACCAACGTGCGGATTGTGGCGGCAACGAACAAGGACTTGCGCTTCGCTATCCAGCAGGGGGCTTTTCGCGAGGATCTTTTCTTTCGCCTCAATGTCGTGCCGATCCGTATCCCGCCTTTGCGGGAACGCTCCGAGGACATCCCCGATCTCGTGCGGTCTTTCTTTCAGCGCGGCGTCGCAGAGGGATTGTCGCCAAAAGCGATCGAACCCGCGGCGATGGAGCGGATGCGGCGCTATTCGTGGCCCGGCAATGTCCGCGAACTGGAAAACCTGACGCGACGGTTGGCCGCGCTTTATCCGCAGGAGGTCATCTCCGATTCCCTGATCGAAGCCGAACTGAACGTGGGAATCGAGACGCCGCTTGCGCCCATAGCAAGCGACGAGGGCAAACGCCGAGGGGCGGCAACCGCCGCTCCAATCGGCGGAGACGGCTTCGAGTCCGCGGTGGAGCGCGCGATCGCCGATCTCTTCCGTTCCTTCGGCGGCGGTCCTCCTCCAGTCGGCCTCTATCATCGGGTGCTACACGATCTCGAAGCGCCCCTGATCGCCGCCACGCTCGCCATCACCCGAGGAAACCAGATCAAGGCCGCGGAAATCCTCGGGCTTAACCGAAACACGCTACGCAAGAAGATCCGCGACCTGAATCTGCGCGGGATGCCGAGCTTTCGCTGACGGCGCCGCCAAAATGTCGTAATTTGGCAACATCGTTGCAAGATTGCAACTAGCGTGGCGCCTTCGCGATTCGTCGTGGCGTTGCTGATGTGCGGTTCGGGGTTTGACGGGGACCAAGACGGCCACTGGCGCGCGCCAACCGGCGCCCTTCGATGACGGCGGTCTTACCGGCCGACTGGGGCTCGTTGTGGTGGGCGCCGCCTTTGTGTTGGCGCTCGCGACGTTTCTCATCTTCGCAGGGTTCACGCCCGTTCTTCCAACCGCCAATGTCGTTGAAGTGCTTTTGCTCGGCGACGGCCTCGTCGTCATCATTCTCATCGTCCTGATCGGAATCGAGCTCGCCAGGCTTCGGGCTGCTCGAAGGGCGGCGCGCGCGGGCGCGCGGCTGCACAGCCGCTTTGTCGCGCTGTTTTCGCTGGTGGCCGCGATCCCGGCCATTGTGACTGCGGTCGTCGCCACCGTCTCCGTCGAGTGGGCGATCAACCCGCGATTCATGAGCGACGTCGCGGCGTTCATCAATGAGTTGAATCAGGCGACGCAACTCTACCGGGAATCGCAGTGCCGGGGTCTGCTCCGCGATGTGGAGCTCACGGCAGGCGATATCTCGCGTAGCGCACTGCTTCTGCGCTCCGATCCGCTTCAGTTCAGGAACTACTTCAGTTCGCGCTCCAGGACCCTTGGATTCAATGCCGCGGCGCTGATGAAGAGCGACGGAACGCCCGTCCAGATCGCAGAGGGATCGGACGAGAAACTGATCGCAAGGCCCGATCCTTCCGACTTCCGCGACGCAATGAATGGCGAGGCGCTTTGCGGGTTCCTCGGGGTGGGCAACGTATTTGTTGGCATTCGGCCCATTCCCGGGGCCGACGGCCAGTTCCTTTATGCTGCTCGGGAGATCGATCCACTGGCAGCAAAAGTGGCCGACGACGCCGCCAGTGTCTCCAACTTGTTCGGGCGTTTCGAGGCCCATCGTCACAGTCTCGAGCTCGGCTTTGCAATCGTATTCGTTCTGTTGGCCCTGACGATGCTGTTCTCGGCGATCTGGCTTGGACTCGCGTGGGCCAGCCGGCTTGTGGGGCCGATCCGCAGGCTCATCCGTGCGACCGACGATGTGGCCTCGGGCAATTTGCAGGTTCAGGTGCCGACGCGCGCCTCGGACGGAGACCTCGGTCACCTTGGGGAAACTTTCAACAAGATGACGTCCGAATTGTTGCGTCAGCAGACCCGGCTGATTGAGGCCAACTCGTTGAATGACGAACGGCGCGCCTTTATCGAGGCCGTTTTGTCCGGCGTGCCGGCAGGGGTGCTCGGCGTCGACAATGAGGGCGTGATCACCGTTTCCAATGCCGCCGCCGAACGGCTGCTCGGCGGCGAAAAGGGCCTGATCGGCCGACCGCTCAAGGCCATCCAGCAGAACATCGCGGTAATTTGGGAACAGGCGCGGTCGCGGCATTTGCGCCTCCACCAGGGACAAGCGACCATCATGCGAGAGGGCCGGGAACGCATCCTCAACGTCAGGGTCACCGGCAATCCTGGCCGCGACGACCGTGCGAGCGTCATCACCCTCGATGACATCAGCGATCTCGTCACGGCGCAGCGGACCGCCGCATGGGCGGACGTTGCGCGGCGCATCGCTCACGAGATCAAGAATCCCTTGACGCCTATCCAGCTGTCGGCGGAACGTCTCAAACGTCGCTACGGCCGACACATCGTCGAAGGCAAGGACGTCTTCGATCAGTGCACCGAAACGATCATCCGGCAGGTCGACGATATCAAGCGCATGGTGGACGAGTTCTCTTCCTTCGCGCGGATGCCGAAGGCTCGGCCGGTGCGCGATGATCTGACGGACTGCGTTCGGCAGGCCATCTTCCTGATGCGCGTCGGACGGGCGGACATAGTCTTCGAAGAACAATTGCCGGCTGAGCCGGTGCTCGCCGAGTTCGATCGTCGGCTCATTTCCCAGGCTCTCACCAATGTTTTGAAAAACGCCGCGGAAGGCATTGATGCACTTGGAACCAGCGAGGATAAGGGAATGGTTTCGGTGACGTTGGACGCTAAGAACCGGGACTTCATCGAAATCATTGTCAGCGACAACGGCAAGGGCTTCCCCGGCGAAGATCGCCATCGCCTGATAGAGCCTTACGTGACGACCCGGGCAGAGGGCACCGGGCTAGGCCTGCCGATCGTCGTCAAGATTTTCGAGGATCACGGCGGGGGCGTCGATCTTCTCGACGGCCTTGTCCGCGCGGACGGCGGTCGCGGCGCAACGGTGCTGATGCGGTTGCCGGCGCTTGCTCCCGAGGCAATCCGGGGCTCGCAAGACAAGGAGCAAGACAAGGAGAAAGTCGGGTCCCCTGATGGCTGATATTCTGATCGTCGATGACGAAGACGACATCCGCGAACTCGTCGCCGGGATCCTCGAGGACGAGGGTCACGGCGCGCGTCTTGCGCGGAATTCGGACGAGGCGATTGCAGCCCTCGAAGCGCGCCGGCCGCAATTGGTCCTGCTCGACATCTGGCTGCAGGGATCGAAGCTGGACGGCCTGCAACTTCTCGAGGCGGTCAAGCGCCAGAACCCGACAGTTCCGGTGGTGATGATTTCGGGTCACGGCAACATCGAGACCGCAGTGACGGCGATCAAGCTGGGAGCGTACGACTTTATTGAGAAGCCATTCAAGGCCGATCGTCTCATCCTGATCGCGGAACGCGCGCTCGAGATTTCACGGCTCAAACGCGAGGTCAGCGACCTGCGGGCCCGCGGGGGCGGAGCCGACCGCATGGTCGGGTCGTCGCCAGCCGTCGCCAACCTGAGACGCATCATCGAGAAGCTGGGACCGGCAAATTCCCGAGTGTTGATTTCGGGCGCCGCGGGCTCCGGGAAAGAACTTGCCGCGCGGCTCATTCACGAACGATCCGTGCGTGCCGACGGTCCATTCGTCGTCCTCAACGCCCCTGCGATGTCACCGGAAGGCATGGAGGCGGAGCTCTTTGGAGTCGAGGCCCGGCCGGAAATTCCGCGTCGTATCGGCGCTCTCGAGGAAGCTCATGGGGGAACGCTCTATCTCGACGAGGTCGCCGACATGCCGCGCGAGACGCAGGCCAAAATCCTGCGCGTCCTTGTCGACCAGAACTTTCAGCGCGTCGGCGGTTCATCTCGGGTGCACGTCGATGTGCGCATCATCTCCTCGACCAGCCGCGACCTTGCCGAAGCAATAACCGAAGGAAGGTTCCGCGAAGACCTCTTTCATCGTCTTTCCGTCGTGCCGATCAGAGTTCCGTCGCTCGCCGAACGTCGCGAGGATATCCCCGAGCTTGTGCAATATTTCCTGGAATTTTCGGCCGCCAATATGGGTGTCGCGCCACGACGGATCGCCGCCGACGCGATGGCGGTCCTGCAGTCGCACGATTGGCCGGGAAACGTTCGCCAACTGCGTAATAACGTAGAAAGACTGATGATTCTGGCGGTCGGTGATCCGAATGCGGAAATCTCCGCCTCGATGCTGCCCGCCGAGGTCGGCGCGCTGGTGCCCGTGGTGGCAAGCGGGATCGGAGGCGAAAAGCTTCTGAGCCTTCCGTTGCGCGAAGCTCGTGAAGCTTTTGAACGTGATTACCTGATCGCGCAGATCAGCCGGTTTGGCGGAAACATCTCGAGAACCGCCGAGTTCATTGGAATGGAGCGTTCCGCGTTGCATCGCAAACTCAAAACTCTCGGCGTGGAATGACACTTGCAGCAACGGAGCGAGCCTCGGGACATACTTCGCCAGGGCGGAGAGCGCCGTGAAAACCGTTTTAACATCGTTATTTCGTTTTATCTTTTCGCTCGTGCGCTTATATGTGGTATAGGGATCGTGCCGCGTGTCGCACCAGGCGCGCATGAGGATCGAATAACAACGGCACCGTAGCAGCGGGCCCAACAAACGGAAAAACTCATGGCAACGGAGAAGGCGCAAAACCTCCAGGACACGTTCTTAAATCATGTGAGAAAATCCAAAACCTCGGTCACGATTTTTCTGGTCAATGGGGTCAAGCTGCAGGGCTTCGTTACGTGGTTCGACAACTTCTGCGTCTTGTTGCGGCGGGATGGACATTCTCAGCTGGTCTACAAACACGCGATCTCCACCATCATGCCAGCGAGCCCGATCACAATGTTCGAAGCCGTTGAGGAAGGCGCCGACGCCCACTGAAGCCGTAAAAGCCCGCCGCCGTCCAATCGATGGCCGCGAACGCGCCGCCGCCTCGCGGACGCGAACGCTGGTGGTCTGCCCGCATCTCACGCGGGGGCGCCTCGGGGAAAATGGCGCGTTGCGAAGTCCCGAGGCGCGCCAAGAGGAGGCGGTCGGGCTCGCGCGGGCGATCGATCTGAACATCGTGGGCGCCGAGACCGTCCCGGTCGCCGCCATACGGCCCGCCACCTTTTTGGGCAAGGGCAAAGTCGAGACCCTCGCCGACGAGGCAAAGTCCAAGGCGGTCGAACTTGTCGTATTCGATTGCGCCTTGTCGCCGGTCCAGCAGCGCAATCTCGAAAAGGCCTTCGGCTGCAAGGTCATCGACCGGATCGGACTGATCCTCGAGATTTTTGGGCGAAGAGCCCGGACAGCGGAGGGTGCGCTCCAGGTCGAGTTGGCTCACCTGACGTATCAGCGCTCACGTCTGGTCAGATCGTGGACTCACCTCGAGCGGCAGCGTGGTGGATTCGGGTTTCTCGGCGGGCCCGGCGAAACCCAGATTGAAACGGATCGGCGGCTTATTCAGGAACGTATGGCTCGCATTGAACGTCAATTGGAGGGCGTGAAACGGATGCGCGCCCTGCATCGCGCGAGCCGTAGCGAGGTTCCCTATCCGACGGTGGCGCTGGTAGGCTACACCAACGCAGGCAAATCGACGCTGTTCAATCGGCTGACCCACGCGCAAGTCGCCGCCGCCGATATGCTGTTCGCTACCCTTGATCCGACGATGAGGCTGATCAAGCTGCCGCACGGCGGGTCGGCGATTCTGTCCGACACCGTCGGCTTTATCTCCGATTTGCCTACGATGCTGATCTCCGCTTTTCGGGCGACGCTGGAAGAGGTTCGAGCCGCCGACGCGATCGTCCATGTTCGCGACATTTCCCACGCCGACAGCGAACCTCAGAACCAGGATGTCGAGGCGATCCTCGGCGAGCTTGGCGTCGGAGACCGGGTCGACCGGGTGATCGAAGTCTGGAACAAGCTCGACCGGCTCGACCCCGACGAGAGGTCCATGCTGGCAAAGGAACAGGAACTGCGTAGCTCCAGTCCACTGGCGGTGTCCGCAATGACCGGGGAGGGGATCGACCGCCTCCTTGTCGCAATCGAAGATCGGTTGGGGCAGGGGCGGTCGCTCGTCGAGCTTACCCTCGACGCGGCTGACGGACAGGGACTGCACTGGCTCTACGAGCACGCTGAGGTGATGAGCCGCTGCGATGAGGGCGCGGGTCTCCATCTTACCGTTCGCGTTGCGCCCGATCAGGTCGAGCGGGTGAAGAGACGCTTCCCGAACGCGGAGCAGAACGGCGCCGGCGATGAGCTCGGCCACTAGTCTCTAGCCGCGCGACTGAAGGCTTTTCCCGGGCGACAGGCCCGCGGACACGACCCAACTTCGAGCCGCTCGAAGAGCGCATGCGCCGTGCGTCAATTCCGCAGCGCCGACGCAAGTTGAGCGCGCAGGCGGCGCTAGTCTAGTGTCCGTCCATAAACGCTAAGTTTTTGAAATTATTTGTTGAATCGCTGTCCTTACGAATGCAAGGCCCGGCGGTTTCGGCTAAGCTTTCGGATCAAGCCACTGATTCGGAAGGCGAAACCGCCACCGCCGGAGCCCGACAATGCGTCAGGAACGCACCGTCCAGGCCAGCATATTCGATCTCTTCGCCGACCACGAGATCGGCCAGGAACTGAAGGCGATGTCGCAGTGGCTGGACGAGCATCGCGAGCTCATCGGGCTGGCGGCGGAGGATCTGCGCCGACACGGCGTTAAGGAGACCGGGCGAGAAGGCCTTCCGGCCGAGTCGGTCTTGCGCTGCGCGCTTCTCAAGCAGCATCGCCAGCTGAGCTATGAGGAGCTGGCGTTTCATCTTGAAGACTCGGCCTCGTTTCGCGCCTTCGCGCGGCTGCCGCTGTCGTGGACGCCGAAGAAGTCGGTGCTGCACAGGACCATCAGCGCCATCCGGGCCCAGACATGGGAGGCGATCAATCGCGTCCTGCTGGCCAGCGCGCGTCAGGAGAAAGTCGAGACCGGCAAGGTCGTGCGGCTGGACAGCACGGTCGCCGCCGCGCTCATGCATGAGCCGAGCGACAGCAGTCTTCTCTGGGATGCGGCCCGCGTGATGGTGCGGCTGTTGAAGGCGGCCGAGGCCTTGGTCGGCGGTCTCGAGTGGCGCAATCATCGGCGCGCGGCGAAGAAGCGAGCGCGCGCGATCGAATATGGCCGCGACCGACTGAAACGGGTCCAGCATTATCGTGAGCTGATCAAGCTGACCCGGGCGACCCTGGCCTATGTTGATCAGGCCGCAACGCAGGTATGGCAGGCGCCGGACCCGATCGCCGTCACGCTGTGGCAGGCCGAGCTCCGTCACTATCGTCTGCTGATCGAGCGGATCATCGCCCAGGCCGAGCGTCGCGTTCTTAATGGCGAGGCGGTTCCCGCCAACGAGAAGATCGTCAGCCTGTTCGAGCCGCACGCCGACATCATCGTCAAAGGCGGCCGCAAGGTTCAGTACGGCCACAAGCTCAACCTGACCACCGGCCGGAGCGGCTTGATCCTCGACCTGGTGATCGAGACCGGCAATCCGGCGGACAGCGAACGGTTGTTGCCCATGCTGAAGCGCCATATCGCCTGCTACGGCAAGTCGCCCCGACAGGCCGCCGCCGACGGCGGTTTCGCCAGCCGTGACAATCTCGCCCAGGCGAAGGCCCTTGGCGTCCACGACATGGCCTTCCACAAGAAGGCCGGCCTGCGCATCAAGGACATGGTCAAGAGCAACTGGGTCTACCGCAAGCTGCGCAACTTCCGAGCCGGCATCGAATCCGACATCTCGTGTTTGAAGCGCGCCTATGGTCTGGCGCGCTGCGTCTGGCGCGGGCTCGACCACTTCAAGGCCTACGTCTGGTCCTCGGTCGTCGCCTACAACCTCGCCCTCTTTGCCCGGCTCAAGCCGACCTGATTTCTCGTCTTCGGCCGAAGGCGCGCAAGCCTGGTTGAGCCCGAGTCGGCCTCTCATTCTGAATTCCTGAACTTGGCGGCCGGATCAGCCCACGCAGCAGCCACAGCAAACGAAATGGCTCCCAAACGGCCCAGTTCATCGCCAACGCGATTGATTCCAGCCGAAAAATCATGCGTTTATGGACGGACACTAGACTAGGAAAGCCGACGCCGGTTGGACTCGAAAATTATGCGACGATCTTTGCATAAATGAAATCTGCACGGGTCGGTCAGCCAAGCTGATGTCGCTAGCGATTTCCGGCCTCGAAAGACTTAGCTTCCGCCCATAAAGTCTCCATCTCATCGAGACCTGCGGTCTCAGGCTTGCGTCCGTCCTCGGCGAGGCGACGTTCCATGTGAGCGAAGCGCCGCTCGAATTTGGCGTTGGCAGCGCGCAGCGCCGCCTCCGGATCGACCCTGAGGTGGCGCGCCAGGTTCACCGCCGCAAACAGAAGGTCGCCGACTTCAGCCGACAACGCCTCCCGCGAGGAGGCGCCGATCTCGGCTTCCACCTCCTCGATCTCCTCGCGAACTTTGGCGATCACCGCGCTGGCGTCATTCCAGTCAAAGCCGACCTTGGCGGCCTTTTCCTGCATCTTGAGGGCGCGAGACAGCGCCGGCAAAGTCGTCGGAACGCCGCCCAGCGCGCCGGAGGGCGCCTCCCGCGAGTGGCCGGCGACCGCCCGCGCCTCGGCGCGGAGGCGCTTCTCCTCCGCCTTGATCCGGCCCCATAGCGCTTTCACCCCGTCCGGGTCCAATTCGCGGAGGTCCGCAAAAACGTGCGGATGGCGCCGGATGAGCTTTTCTGTGATCGCCTCGACCACGCCGCCGAAATCGAAAAGGCCTGCCTCCTCCGCCATGCGAGCGTGAAAGGCGACCTGCAGCAGGAGGTCTCCCAACTCGTCGCGCAAGTCCGCCATGTCGCCGCGTTCGATGGCGTCCGCGACCTCATAGGCCTCCTCGACTGTGTAAGGCGCAATCGAGAGGAAGGTCTGCTCGCGGTCCCAAGGGCAACCCTGAACCGGGTCACGAAGCCGCGCCATGATCTCAACGAGCCTGCGGATGTCTCTCGACGGTTGCATCACTGGCCCTCTGTCGGCTCTGCGAAGCTCGGAGCAAAAGCGCAAAAAGCGCGGCTTTGAGCCGCGCTGCCAAACCGAATTCGCGCTTGAACGCAGCCCTTCAGCCCCGGATCAGATCGAGAGCGAAATGGCTTCCCGGCCCTTGGGCGTGTCCACCACGCGCATGTTGACCTGCTGGCCCTCGGCGAGATGGGAGATGCCGGCTGGGCCGAGGATGGAGATATGGACGAAGACATCCTTCCCGCCGTCCTCGCTCGCTACGAAGCCGAAACCCTTGGCGTCGTCGAACCACTTGACCTTACCGGTGACCGAAACGGCAGTCGACGCATCGGGAGCGACGCGGCGAGGGCGGGGGGCATCGCCGTAGGCGCGTTGAGGGCGCTCGACAACCCCAGTCGCATCGACCTCGAGAACGCGCGTGACTTGCGCGCCCTTGGCTCCGGCACCGACCTGAACCCGCAGCTTGGCGCCCGCGGGAACCGTCTCGTGACCGGCTCCGTGGAGAGCGTTGGCGTGGAGGAAGGCGTCGCCCTGGCCGTCAGCCAACTCGACAAAGCCATAGCCTTTGTCGGCCTTGAACCACTTCACCACCGCGTCAACTGCAGGAGCGCTGGGGTTCACCGGCGTCGAAGGGCCGCCCATTTGTGGAGCGCCGAAGCCGCCTTCCGGAGCGCCGCCATGGCCGCGCGGCTGGCGGGACCTCAATTCGTAAGGCATTGGACCATCATCATCGAAGCCGCGCTTGCGAGGCGCACGAAAATCCTTACCCTTGCTCATGTTAGTCCAAAGTCTCCAAACCTAATCCATAGGACGAGGCCAGACGCGGCCCCTCGCGATCGCCGCGCTTGCGGCGAAACCCCAGCGGCTCGTCAGCACCACCGGACGCTACCGGTTGGACGTGAAAGCCTCTTATCTGTTAAATTCGTCAAAGGCGGCATCTCTCCACGGCAGGAAGGGCCTGGCGTCGCGCGTCCGCACTTTGCTCGCGAGCCGGCTCGAAAATCTCGCCCCGTCGCGACAAATTCAAATGAACCGATCTAGTCATCGATTAGCTCGCCCGTTCCGCTCAAAACCACGAACGGACCCCAACGGTCAAGCAATACCTCATTTCCTTCGCCATTTCCAGACGTCCGTTGGCGCAAAATCAAAGTATTTCTCGTCCGAAAGCCTATCCGCAGGCTAACGCCTTGCAGTCAAGCCCGCCTCCGCGCGACTGCCTGAAAAGCCCCTAGACATCCAGAAGATCGACAGCTTTCGGAGCACGTTCCTGGATGAAGGCGAACCGCGCTTCAGGTTTCGAACCCATAAGGCGCTCGACCGTGTCGGCGGTGGCGGCGTTGTCCTCGGCAACCACGGCAACCCGCAGCAAGATGCGTTTGGCGGGATCCATGGTGGTGTCGCGCAGGTCGCGCATCGGCATTTCGCCGAGCCCCTTGAACCGGCTCACCTCGATCGCGCCGCGCCCGGGGAAGCCCGACTTCAACAAATCTTCCTTGTGTGCGTCATCGCGGGCATAGACCGATTTCGCCCCCTGGGTCAGCCGATAGAGCGGCGGGACCGCAAGATAGAGGTGTCCCTCGGCGATCAACCTCGGCGTCTGCCGATAGAAGAAGGTGATCAAGAGCGAGGCAATGTGCGCGCCGTCAACGTCGGCATCGGTCATGATGATGACCTTGTCGTAACGCAGGTCTTCCGAGCGGTAGCCTGCCCCGGCGCTCGCCCCGAGCGCTTGCAGGAGATCGCTGAGCTGCTGGTTTTGCGCCAGCTTGTCCCGCGTCGCCGAGGCGACGTTGAGGATCTTGCCGCGCAAGGGCAATACGGCCTGTGATGCGCGGTCGCGCGCCTGCTTGGCCGAACCCCCTGCCGAATCGCCCTCAACAATAAAAAGTTCAGAGCCTTGTGCGGACGTGTTCGTGCAGTCGGCGAGCTTCCCCGGTAGACGCAACTTGCGAATGGCGGTCTTGCGCGCGACATCCTTCTCGAGACGGCGGCGAATCCGCTCCTCGGCGCGCTCGATCGACCAGTCGAGCAGCTTTGCCGCTTGGCTCGGAGCGGCCGCGAGCCAGTGGTCGAAGGCGTCGCGCACTGCGCCATCGACGAGCCGGGCCGCGTCCGTGGTCTGCAGCCGGCTTTTGTTCTGGCCCTGGAACTCCGGCTCGCGGATAAAGACCGAAATGAGCGCGGCGCAGCTGACCATCACGTCGTCGGTTGTCAGCGCGCCCGCGCGCTTGCCTTGCCCGACCCGCTCGGCATGATCTTTCAGGCCCCGCAAGAGCGCAGCGCGCAGGCCGGCCTCATGGGTTCCCCCGTCGGGCGTCGGGATGGTGTTGCAATAAGAATGAACAAATCCGTCGCCACCGGCGAGCCACGCGATCGCCCACTCGACGGCGCCCTGCCTGCTTGATTTTTCGACCCGGCCGGCGAAAACCTGATCGACGACAAGGTCCTGGCCTTCGATGTCGGCTACGAGGTAGTCCTTGAGACCGCCGGGGAAACGGAAAACCGCCTCCGCCGGGATTCTGGAGTTGTCTTTGATGAGCGACGCAGCGCAACGCCACCGAATTTCCACCCCGCCGAACAGATAGGCTTTCGAGCGGGCCATCTTGAACACCCGCGCCGGATCGAACCGCGCCTCCTCGCGAAAGATCTGCGGATCCGGCAAGAAGCGGACTCTTGTCCCTCTCCAATTCGGGGCGTTGCCGACGACGGTCAAGGCCGATGTCGGGCGGCCGCGTTCGAACGTCTGGCGGTAGAGTGTCTGCCCCCGCGCAACCTCGACCTCGAGCTTTTCCGACAGGGCGTTGACCACCGAGACGCCCACGCCATGCAGTCCGCCCGACATTTCATAGGCGCCGCTGTCAAACTTGCCGCCGGCGTGGAGCATCGTCATGATGACTTCGAGCGCGGACTTCTTCGGGAACTTCGGGTGCGGATCGACCGGCATGCCGCGACCGTTATCGAGCACGCTGAGGTAACCGCTCTCCTCAAGAGAAACCTCAATGAAGGTCGCGTGACCCGCAACCGCCTCGTCCATCGAATTGTCGATCACCTCGGCGAAGAGATGATGCAAGGCGTTGGCGTCGGTGCCGCCGATAAACATGCCCGGCCGCCGTCGCACGGGCTCGAGACCCTCGAGCACCTCGATAGAGGCGGCCGTGTAATCGGCTTCGCCGGGCGGGCTCCGGCGGGGCGCGGGTTTGGCTTTCACCGCGATTGGCTTGCCGCGCTGGGCGGGCGAGGCGCTGAAAAGGTCATTCATCTCGAGATTACGTGGCCGCGAATCGTTCCGTCGGCAGGATAGCACGACCATCGCTAGAACGAAAAAAGAACATCGGAGCCAGCGGTCGAGGGATCCGACAGGCGCGGCGCTTGCTCATCCCTGCGCCTAAAGCCCGGTGAGCAGCGCGCGGGTGGCGGCGGCGACGTCTTTTTGGCGCATCAGCGACTCGCCAACCAGGAACGTCTCGATCCCACATTTGGCAAGGCGCTTGCAGTCGGCATGGCTGGCGACGCCGCTTTCGGCGACCACGATCCTGTCCGCGGGGACGTGGCGCATCAACCGCTCACACACATCGAGCGACGTTGCGAACGTATGCAGGTCCCGATTGTTCAGGCCGATCAGCCGTCCCTCGAGCGCGAGCGCCCGCTTGAGCTCCGCCTCGTCATGGGTCTCGATGAGCACGTCAAGTCCGAGGTCGTGCGCAGCCTTGTTCAGCGCTTTTGCCGTCTCATCGTCGACAGCCGCCATGATAATCAGAATGCAGTCCGCTCCCCAGGCGCGCGCTTCCATCACCTGATACGGATCGAACATGAAGTCTTTGCGCAGGATCGGCAGGAACGTCGTTTTGCGCGCCTTCATCAGATGCTCGGGGGCGCCCTGGAAGGACGGGGCGTCGGTCAGCACCGAAAGGCACGCCGCGCCGCCAGACTGAAAGGCCTTGGCAAGCGCGCCCGGATCGAAATCGTCGCGGATGAGCCCTTTTGAAGGGCTCGCTTTCTTGATCTCGGCGATCAAACCGAACCGGCCCTCTTCCCTCGCCCGTTCCAGCGCTTTGATGAAGCCGCGCGGCGGGGACTGATCGCCGATCTCGCGCTCGAGCGTGGCGCGAGGCACGCGGACCTTCGCCTCGGCGATCTCGCGCCGCTTGTAACTTTCGATCTTTTTTAGAAAGTCGGTCATCGGCGTCCTCGACACTCAAGCGTTGGACACTGCGATCAGCCGGTCAAGCGTCCGTCGCGCCGCACCGGAACGGATCGCTGCCTCGCCCTGAACGACGCCGTCCTTCAACGAGGTCGCCTTGCCGGCCACGACCAACGCCGCCGCCGCATTCATCAACGCAATGTCGCGATAGGCGCTGGACGCGCCCTCGAGGACCCTGATCAAGGCCGCGGCGTTGTGAGCCGGCTCGCCGCCTTTCAGAGCCGCCGGATCGGCCCGCGCGACGCCCGCTTCTTCCGGCGTGACGTCGAAGGCGTGAATGGCGCCGCTCTTCAATTCGACAACCCGGCTGGGGCCCGTCGTTGTGATTTCGTCGAGCCCGTCGAGGCCATGCGCGATCCAGACCCGCTCTGAACCCAGATTGCGCAACACTTCCGCCATCGGCTCGAGCCAGGCGGCGGAGAAGACTCCGATAACCTGCCGCTTGACGCCGGCCGGGTTGGAGAGCGGTCCGAGCAGGTTGAAGATGGTGCGCGTCCCGAGTTCGACGCGTGTGGGACCCACATGCCGCATGGCGGCGTGGTGCGTCGGCGCCATCATGAAACCGATTCCGGCCTCGCGAAAGCAGCGGGCGATTGCCTCCGGGGCAAGCCCGATCTTGACCCCCAGGACCGCCAAGATGTCCGCCGCGCCCGAGAGGGAGGAAGCCGCGCGGTTGCCATGTTTGGCGACGGGGACGCCGCAGGCGGCTGTGATAATCGAGGCCAGCGTCGAGACGTTATAGGAGCCGGAACCGTCGCCGCCCGTGCCGACGATGTCGACGGCGTCGGCCGGCGCGTTGACAGGGAGCATCTTGGCTCGCATGGCGGCGACCGCGCCGGTGATCTCCTCGACGCTCTCTCCGCGGACGCGGAGGGCCATCAGAAACCCGCCCATTTGCGAGGGCGTCACTTCGCCCGACAGCATCGCGTCAAAGGCGTCAGCCGCTTCGACACGGCTTAGCGTCGCCCCGGCTGCGACCTTGGCGATCAGCGGTTTGAAAGATTCCATTCCGGTCGCCTCAGCGCGACTGGCCGCGCGCTTGAAAGGCGCTGGCGAGGTCGAGAAAATTGCACAGGATTTGGCGTCCGTGCTCGCTCGCGATGCTCTCCGGATGGAACTGCACACCATACACGGGGCGCTCGCGGTGAGCCACCGCCATGACGAGACCGTCGTCGGTTTCGGCGTTCACCACGAGATCGTCTGGGGCCGTCGCACGGTCGATGACGAGGGAGTGATAACGGGCGGCGTGGAAGGGGCCGTTGAGGCCGCGGAACAGCCCCCCCGCATCGTGCGAGATCCGCGAGACCTTGCCGTGCATCGGCGTCGGCGCCCGCACCACCTCCGCGCCGAAGGCCTGTCCGATCGCCTGATGGCCCAGGCAGACGCCCAGGATCGGAGTCGTCTCGCTCGCCGCACGCACCAGATCAACGCAGATGCCGGCTTCGTTCGGAGTGCACGGGCCGGGGGAGAGGACGATGGCGTCGGGGGCTCCCGCGAGCGTTTCCGCGACGGTGATCTCATCGTTTCGCCACACCGCAACGTCTGCGCCAAGCTCGCCGAGGTAATGGACAAGATTGAACGTGAAGCTGTCATAGTTGTCGATCAGCGCGACGCGTTGCATTCTCTCTCCCGCCCAGGCGCGCCGTCTTTTCCGACGGCGCGCCGCGCCCGTCAAGCCGAGCCATCCGCCTTCGGTTCCATCCGGACGCGATTATCGCGCCGCGATCGATAGGCGGCTCGTACGAGAGGGCGAAAAGCTGCGGGATTCGGCGTGGCGGGCTTGAACGCGGCCACCGAAAAATAGTTGATCGACGCGCTCTATGCGCGCGCCAGGCTCCACGAGGAGCGGCGCCGGCGTTGCGTCGCCACGATCAGAGATCCGAGGCGACGATGCGCCAGCCGTCGATCATCGGCTCGTCGTAGCCGAGCGCCTCGGCGCGCTCTCCGGCGGTCATACCCGCATCGTCGAGATAGCGCGCAGACAGTATGGCGAAACGGCTGCGCTCGGCCAGGTCGGCGGCGCGATCGCCCACTGCGTTAAGTATTTGTTTACCCACCCGCACGGCCCCGGAAAAGCCAAACAACATGTGTGAACTGTTTGAACGTGCCGAATACGTTGACATTTTTATCGTTCCAGTCTGATAACGACCTTGTTTTGCCGGGCGGTATATGACCTTTTGCGGCGATTGCAAGTCAATGTTTATGCTGGTTTGGAGTAGCGCAGCTATACGATGAAACCGACCGACAGATTGCCGCCGCTGAGCGCGCTCCGCGCCTTCGAGGCGGTGGCTCGAAAACTGTCCTTCGCCCGCGCGGCGGAGGAATTGCATGTGACCAAGGCCGCGGTTGCGCAGCAGGTGCGGGCGCTCGAGCAGGAGATCGGCGCGGCCCTGGTCGCGCGCTCCGGCCGCGGGCTCGCGCTGACCGAAGCGGGGGCGGCGGGAGCGCCCGGACTGGCCGAGGGCTTCGCCGCTTTGGCTCGGGCGGCGCGGGCGATGCGCGAGGCCAAGGGTCGGCGTTTTCTCGTCATCAATTCGAGCCCGTCCTTCGCCGCGACCTGGCTCGTCGCCCGGGTCGGCAAGTTCAAGGCGCGCCATCCCGACATCGACGTTCTGCTCGACGCCAATCCGAGCGACGATTCGCTCGACCCGGGCGCCACCGATGCTCTGATCCGCTGGGGGGCCGGCGACTTCCCTGGCCTTCAGACGACGCTGCTGTTCAAGGAGAACGTCTTCCCGGTCTGCTCTCCGAAACTGGCCGCAGGAGAGAATCCCTTGCGGACTCCCGACGACTTGAACCGGCATACGCTCTTGCATCTCGAATCGAGCCCCTCCTACGCGTCCTGGCCGACCTGGTCCGACTGGCTGAGGGCGGCCGGGGCGAAGGACGTCGGATCGCGGCATGGCGTCTGGTTCAACAACATGGCGATGGCGATGCGCGCCGCCGCGCAGGGGCAAGGGGTGGCCCTGACTTCCTTCGCCATCGCTGCCGACGAACTCGCCGCGGGCCGGCTCGTGGCTCCGTTTTCGACCAGCGTGAAAACGCCTTTCGGCTATTATTTCTTGTGCCGCCCGGAGGAGGGGGTAACCCCGCGAATCAAGGCGTTGCGCGAGTTTCTTGTCAGCGAGGCTGAGCTGTCCGCCGCGGAGCCGGGCTAGTCGCAGGACAAGACTTCCGGCGCTTGACCCCCGGCTTGGAGCTCCTTGGATTCGCAGGATTCTGCTCAATTTGCACCCCTCCAAGCTTATTTGGATTCGCTTGGATTCCTTCGTCCGAAACGTGGAATTCCAATGGGTTGCGAGGAGTTGAACGGAAGGATGGAAGGATCTTTATAGGCGCCTCCGCCGATGGGGCAAATCGGTAAGTGGAATTCCGGGGCGGCGCCGAACGCGACGACGGCGGCGACGGAAACGTCTCGATCATGAGGGAATGGCAGACGGCATTCTGATTTTCTGCAAGTAGAATTGTCGCCCGATTGTCTAACCGAAGCGAGCCGGGATGGACGACGATCGGTCAAAAAATCATTGGTATCAGTTGGCGCGTGTGCTGGGAATAAAGCTTGTACTCGGGAAAAGTCTGGCGAAGAATATCTTCCTCATAATGTATCCGGACGAGCTGAAAGATCATCTGAACAGCAACCAGCAGCGCCGCCAGTGGTGAAATGAACTGGATTAACATTCCCAGCGTCGCCACGGCTTCCGCGAGATACAGCGGATGGCGTACGACCCGGTATGGACCGGTGATAACCAGCTTGCGGCTCTCGGGCAAGATGGAAAAGGACCGCCCGAGATTGGCGAGGACGTAGACCGCGAAGCCATTGCCGGCCAAAACCAACAGGGAAGCGGCCACTTGCGCGGCGACCGGCAAGTCGGTTCGCTGGTTAAGCAGGAGAAGACCGGAGAGAAGGAATCCGCCAAGGATGGCGGCAGCGCGGGGCCATGCGCCCAAAGATCTTCGGATAGGCCGCAGACGCACGGCGTAAAGGAATGCGACCAAGGAATAAAAAAGACCAATCGCCAACATTGCCAATGCGCCACTTATCAGATGTGCGTCAATCTGCCTGAAATTGATCCCCTCAAGCTGGATGAGCGCCTTCTTGCAACAGATCCCCGCCTCAAATGCAAAGACCAATCCAAGCGTCGCGCGAATGCAAAAATCGACCAGATCATGGTCAAACATAGGCGAAGGTAACCCAGATTTACCCATCGTCATGCTCAATGAATAGAATCCGAGATTTTGTTGTACACCGCTGGTGCTAAAATACGATTAATCGCGCGGCTCGGCGCAGTCAGGCTAAATTTTGCTAGTTTTTGTTCGCTCATAGCTCGCTGCCACGCCGACAGGCGATGCCTAGCAGCTCAGGTTGAGGACCGGAGGAGAACCAACGAGTTATATGGGTTCGCTCGGCCATGGCGACCAGCGGCCATCAGTGGCAAATCCTAGACACCGTCAGCCAGGCCGAAGAAGAGAATTGCGGCGGCGATGCCGGCCAAATCACATAGGCTGTTGAGGGCGCCGCCGAGCGGGAGGACCATCTCGAATCCCAGCGTCAGCAGGCCCGCGGCGCAGGCTCCGCTCCAGATCAGTCCACGGCTCACAGGAAAGTCTCCAGGTTCAATGCGCCGAAGAAAAAGCCGGCGCTCGCACGCGGTCAAAACGGCAGCGACGAACCAAGGTTCCTTGATCGAAATATTTCTTGCGTGGGGCGCCCTCGGGGCGGACGGCTCGCTCTCTTGCCTTTTTGCAGCGGCGCCGGAGCGCGCCGCGCGCCAACTTTCAGCGCTCCCGGGTTCACGGGGGCGTCTACGCCCGCAGAAGAACCTGTGAATATTTTGTGACAAAATGTTGATTTTCGGTTGCCCGCGACGGGAGTCCGCACTACGGTTAACAAACAAGGCTGCGCCGGGCTTAGGCGTCCGGGACCCAAAGGGTCGTGAACCCCCTACGGCCCTTGAGCGTCGCGGCCATTGGGAGGGAATGAACGGCGGCGCCACCGGGGGGCGTATTGCGCTTACCTGGCCCGATCTTCCTTTCCGACAACTCGGCGGCTGAAGGCAGCAATGCGTTTGGCCGCTTTTTGTTTGAAGCTTCCTGAGAGCGCCTTTCCGGCCTGGCGCCGGTTGCACGGCCGAGTTCGTCGTCGATCGGTCACTTTCTCGCCGCGATCTGACGGCAGAAATGCCGGACCGGCGCGGCAAGGAACAATGGCTTGACTTGGTAGGAACAGCGGCGGCGATATGTCGACGATCTGGACGAAGGACCGCATCGACGTCGGTTGCGGCGCATGTCGCCGGCGACCCTGGTGGAATCTCCGAACAGACGGGGGTCGTTAGCGAATTTGAAACAAAGCAGGTGCAAATGTGCCAGGCTGGGTTAAGCCTACGGCGAAGCTCCGGCGTAATCGGGCGAGAGGCGGGATTGCGGCGCCAAACGGGCCTGCGCCCGGCGTGCGAGTGAGCGTTTATGAGCGTTTCGCGGCTTAAGGTCGGCGCCCTCGCGGCCAGGCGCGGGTGGCTCGCAGCCGGGGCCGCGGTCGCCGCCGCGCTGTCCGGTTGCGCCAGCCCCACCGTTCAGCATTACGCGCACGGCCACGAATATTTCTCGCAAGCCAAGTACGGCCACGCCAGTCCCAAAGTCATCGCCGACGGAGAGCCGGTGCCCAAGGGCGGCGGCCAATATCTTGTCGGTCATCCCTACACAATCGCCGGGCACACTTACTATCCGTCCGAAACCACGGCTTATTCGGCAGTCGGCATGGCGTCGTGGTACGGCGCGGCCTTCCACGGCCGGCGAACCGCGAATGGCGAAGTTTACGACATGGCCTCGCTTACCGCCGCCCATCCGACGCTGCCGCTCCCGTGCTACGCGCGCGTGACGAATCTCGGCAACGGCTACTCCGTCATCGTCCGGGTCAACGATCGGGGACCCTATCACGGCGGACGGGTGATGGACGTGTCTTCTCGCACGGCGGACGTCCTCGGCTTCAAAGGCGCGGGCACCGCGAGGATCAAGGTCGAGTATGTCGGCCACGCTCCGCTCGAAGGCTCCGACGACGCAACGCTGATGGCGAGCCTGCGCACCGACGGCGCCCCGGCGACGCTCAACGGCTATCCCGCGCCGGTCATGGTGGCGAGTGGCTCCGAGCCAGGTCCATCGGTCTTCGCAGTTCTCTTCGGCGGCGGTCGCTCGGCGCCGCAACCTGCCCAGGAACCGTCGCCCGCCCCGCCGCCGGAGCCGGTCCGGGTCGCGGCGGCGGAGCCCCCGCCTGCGCCAGAACCGCGGCCCGAGCCGGAACCGGCGACGGTTTCGCGGCTGGCGGTTGCGTTCCACCAGCCGCATGGCGCCGTCCCCTTGCCGCCGCCGCGTCCGTTCGACCTCGGATCGATCCGCGCCTCGATCGCCGTTGCCGCCGCCCCCCGACAACGACCCCTTGCCCAGCCCGCGTTCGCGCTGCCGCCGCGGCGGCCGATCCTGCAGGCAAGCGCGGAAAAGGCGCTTTATTTCTCGGACAATGCCCTGGAACGGCGTCCCGACTCGCGCGCGTTCGACCGGGCAAAGCCGGCAAAAGGCCTCGCGACCGAAGAGTAGGGCATTCCGGCGGCGCCAAATCGCCCCAGTCGTGAGAGATATTGCCAGGGCTTTCCGGCAATGTAGAAAGCGCTGCGCGCGCCTGAAGGCGCCGCTCGAAGGGAACCTCCTGTGACGTTCGTCCGGTTCGCTCTGGCTGTGTTGGCGCTCGCCGTCTGGTCGGCAGGGGCGCAGGCGCGCGACGAGGGCTTCACCACGAACGCAGGCTTCGCCCTCGTCGAGGATTATGACAGCGGCGCTGTGCTATTTGAAAAGAACGCCGACGCTCCGATGCCGCCCGCTTCGACCGCCAAGCTTCTCACCGCCGAAATCGTCTTTCGCGAACTGAAGGAAGGGCGGCTCCACCTCGACGACATCTTCGACGTGTCCGAGAAGGCGTGGCGCGAGGGCGGCGCGCACGCGCACGGCGCGGCGATGTTCCTGGCTGTCCACAGCCATGTCCGGATCGAGGACCTTTTGCGCGGGCTCATCATCCAGTCTGGGAACGATGCCGCCATGACGCTTGCGGAAGGGATCGCCGGGACCGAAGCGAACTTCGCCGAAATGATGAACAAGCGCGCTGCCGAACTCGGGATGGAGAACTCGCATTTCGCCAATGCGCGCGGCAAGTTCGATCCGAGCCAGCACGTCACCGCGCGCGACATGGCGCGGCTCGCTGCTTACGTGATCAGGAATTATCCCGACTATTATCATTATTTCGGCGAGAAAGAGTTCACCTGGAACAAAATCCGGCAGCTCAATCGCAATCCGCTCCTGACCATGGACCTGGGCGCGGACGGGCTGAAGGCCGGCGACGTCGGGGACGGCGGCTTTGCGCTCGTCGGCACGGCGGTGCAGGAGGGCCAGCGGCTGATCGTCGTGATGAACGGCCTGAAGTCGGCGACGGAGCGCGCCGAAGAAGCGCGGAAGCTGTTCGACTACGGCTTCCATTCTTTTGACCGACGCGTTCTTTTCGGGCCTGGCGACAAGGTCGGGACCGCCTCCGTCTATGGCGGCAGATCCGGTGAAGTGCCGCTCGTCAGCGACGGGCCGATCGTGCTTTTCGTTCCACGCGAGGACAGCGACAAGCTCATCGCCAAGATCGTCTATACCGGCCCTCTCGCGGCCCCGGTCGAGGCGGGCAAGGAAGCGGCGCGGCTGAAGATCTGGCGGGGAGAGATGCTGGTCGTCGATGTCCCGCTGAAGACCGGCGCCGCCGTGCCGCTCGGCGGCCTGACCCAGCGCGCCTTCGATGCGGGGATCGAGCTTGCGGGCGACGCGGTCCGCCGGGCGCTGACGCATCAATGACGGGGGCGGCGCGAGGCCGCTTCATCACCCTCGAAGGCGGCGAGGGCGCCGGCAAATCGGTGCAAGCCAAGCGGCTCGAGACGAAGTTGAGGACGCTGGGGCTCGAGGTTGTGCAAACTCGGGAACCGGGGGGCTCGCCGGACGCGGAAGTCCTGCGCGAGGCGATCTTGTCCGGGTTCGCCGCCCAGTTCGGCGCTGAAGGGGAGGCGCTGCTGTTCGCCGCAGCTCGCATCGATCATCTCGACGAAACGATCGTGCCGGCGCTCACCCGCGGCGCCTGGGTCGTCTGCGATCGCTTCGCCAACTCGACCCGCGCCTATCAGGGCGCCGCAGGCAACGTGCCGGAAGCCCTGATCGCTTGGCTTGAACGGATCGCCGTTGGACCGAACAAGCCCGACCTCACCTTGATCCTGGACATTCCGCCGGAGGCGGGCCTGGCGCGCGCGGCGACACGGCGGGGGCAGGGGGGCGCTGATCGCTTCGAGACCCAGGGGCCCGCGTTTCACGAGACTCTCCGTCGTTCATTTCTCGCCATTGCTGCGGCCGAGCCCAAGCGTTGCGCGGTCATCGACGCGCTGAAGTCGGAAGAGGAGGTGGCGGCCGACATCTGGTCCGTGGTCGAGGCCCGCCTCGATCCCGCGAGCGCCTTGAAACCGGCCGAGACATGAAGCGGGCCGAAGTCGAGGAGGCGCCGGAGAGCGACGCCTTTGCCGGCGCGCCGCATCCGCGCCACGCGACGCGCCTCGTCGGCCACCGGGCCGCCGAGGCCGAAATGCTTGCGGCGTATCGCGACGGGCGCCTCGCGCACGCCTGGCTGATCGGCGGACCGGAGGGCGTCGGCAAGGCGACGCTCGCCTGGCGCTTCGCCCGCTTCCTCTTCGCCAATCCCGATCCGGCCGCCCGATCCGTGCGCGAGACGCGCGACCTCGCGGTCGACGCGGATCATCCGGCCGCCCGTCAGATGGCCGCGCTCGCGCATCCGGATTTTGCTCTGATCCGGCGCGAATGGCGGACGTCGCCGAAGGGCTTCATGAGCGAGATCGGCGTCGACGCCGTGCGCCAGGCGATGCAGGTCTTTCAGCTCTCGGCCGCCCTCGGCGGCTGGCGGATCGCCATCGTCGATTGCGCCGAGGATTTGAATCGCAGCAGCGCCAACGCGCTGTTGAAGATCGTCGAGGAGCCTCCCGGCCGCTCGCTCATCCTTGTCGTGTCGCACCGGCCGGGACAGGTGCTGCCGACGATCCGCTCGCGATGCCGGAGGTTGAGACTCGACCCCCTGTCGGAAAGCGAAGTCGTCGAGACGATCGGAACGTTGGGGGCGCCGTGGAGCGATGTCGATCCGGCCGCGGCGACGAATGCCGCCAGGCGGGCGAACGGGTCGGTCCGCGAGGCGCTGAGCCGGCTGTCGCCGGACATGGAAGGAATCAGCCGCCTGATCGACGCCACCATCGCCGATCTGCCGCGACCCGATCCCCGCACGACGGCCAGGCTCGCGGAGGCCCTCGCCGGAAAGGCCTCGAGGGAGGCCTTTCAGGCATTCCACCGCGACCTCTATGACTGGCTGACGGACTATGCCCGGAGCAGCGTATCCTCGGCGGCGCGCGCCGACGAACTCGGAGCCCTGTGGGACCGCATCCGCAAGGCGGAGCGCGAGACGGAGACGCTCAATCTCGATCGAAAGCTGCATGTCCTGGCGATTTTCGCCGAGATCGCCGCGCTCGCCCGAAGGGCCCCTTAGCGCGGCTCCCGGAAAGTTTCCATCCTCTGGAAAATGCTCTAGGACGGCCCGCCATGAGCCGTTTCTACATCACCACCGCGATCCCTTACGCGAACGGCGTGCCGCATATCGGCCATGCCTATGAGCGCATCGCCACCGACGCCATTCAGAGGTTCATGCGACTCGACGGCCGGGAGACGCTGTTCGTCACCGGCGTGGACGAATACGGCCTCAAGGTTCGGCAGACGGCGGCGCGCGAAGGCGTGACGCCGCAAGCCTTCGTCGATCGCGTCGCCGCCGAGTTCGAGGCGATGGGCGACCTCCTGAACGCGCGCGCCGACGACATCGTCCGCACGACGGAACCGCGCCACGCCCGCGCCGTGCAAGCGATGTGGGAGCGTATCGCCGGCAACGGCGACATCTACCTGTCGAAATATACCGGCTGGTACTCGGTGCGCGACGAGGCCTATTTCGACGAGAGCGAGCTCTCCGATGGACCCGACGGGACGAAGCTCGCCCCGAGCGGCGCGCCGGCCCAATGGGTCGAGGAGGAAAGCTACTTCTTCCGCCTCTCGGACTATGCGGATAAGCTGCTCGCGCATTACGAGGCCCATCCCGACTTCGTCACGCCGGAGACGTATCTGCGCGAGATCGTCGCCTTCGTGAAGCGGGGCCTCGCCGACCTTTCGATCAGCCGCACGGCGCTCGACTGGGGCGTGCCCGTGCCGGGGGATCCGAAGCACGTGATGTACGTCTGGGTCGACGCGCTGACCAATTACATCACCGCAACCGGCTTCCCCGACCCCGCCGCTCCGCGCGCCAGGTTCTGGCCGGCCGACGCGCATGTGATCGGCAAGGACATCACCCGTTTCCACTGCATCTACTGGCCCGCCCTGCTCATGTCCGCCGGGCTCCCTCCGCCGCGCCAGGTCGTCGTGCACGGCTTCCTGTTCAACCGCGGCGAAAAGATGTCGAAGTCGGTCGGCAACGTGGTGAGCCCGGCGAGCCTCGTCGCGGCCTACGGCCTCGACCCGGTGCGCTATTTCTTCCTGCGCGAAGTGCCGTTCGGACAGGACGGCAGTTACTCGCACGAGGCGATCGTGGCGCGGCTGAACGCCGACCTCGCCAACGATCTCGGCAATCTGGCGCAGCGCTCGCTGACGATGATCGCCAGGAATTGCGGCGGCGCCATTCCCGACCCGAGCGGCGCGGAACCTTCGCCCGACGACCTCGCCATGCTCGCCCGCGCCGATGCGCTCGTCGGCGAGGCGCGCCGGCACATGCAGACTTACCTCATCCACCTCTATGTGGCCGCGGTCTTCGATGTCGTAGCCGAGGCCAACCGCTATTTCGCCAAGGCCGAGCCCTGGCGGCTGGCCAAGAGCGATCCGGCGCGGATGCGGCTCGTGCTTTACGTGACGATCGAGACGCTGAGGATTTGCGCGATCCTCTTGCAGCCGGTCCTGCCGGCCAGCATGGCCAGGCTTCTCGACCTGCTCGCCGCGCCGGCGGACGCCCGCGCCTTCGCGGCGGCTGATGCGGGGCCGGCGGCGGGACGCCTCGACGCGCCCGGCCGCCTCGAGCCTGGCAGGCCGCTTCCGACACCCACGCCCGTCTTCCCCCGCTACGTCGAGCCCGAGGCGGCGACGTGAGCCTCCGTCTCATCGACAGCCACTGCCACCTCGACTTTCCCGACTTCGCCGACGAGCTCGACGCCGTGGTCGAGCGCGCCGAGGCCGCCGGCGTCGAGCGGATGATCACCATCGGCACCAAGGTCGAGACGGCCGACCGCCTGGTCGCCATCGCCGAGCGCTACGACAGCGTCTATTTCACCGTCGGCACGCATCCGCACGAGGCGGCGGGCGAGAGGGCGGCGGACTTTGACGCGATGCGCCGGTACGCCTCGCATCCGAAATGCGTCGGCGTCGGCGAAGCGGGCCTCGACTATCACTACAATTACGCGCCGGCAGACCAGGCCAAGCGCGTCTTCCGCGGCCAGATCGCGCTGGCGCGCGAGCTCGGTCTGCCGCTCGTCATCCATACGCGCGACGCCGAGGACGATACGGCCGCGATCCTCCGCGAGGAGATGGAGCAGGGGCGGTTCAGCGCGCTCCTCCATTGCTTCACCTCATCGCGCGCGCTCGCCGAGACCGGGCTCGAGCTCGGGCTGTCGATCTCGTTCTCCGGCGTCGTCACCTTCAGAAACTCCGGCGACTTGCGCGCCATCGCCCGCGATGTCCCGCTCGACCGTCTCCTGGTCGAGACCGACGCGCCGTATCTCGCGCCCGTTCCGCACCGCGGCAGGCGCAACGAGCCGGCGTTCGTCGCCGCGACCGCACAAGTCCTTGCCGAAGCGAAGGGCATTTCCCCCGAGGCGCTGGCGGAGGCGACGCGCGCCAACACGCGCCGCGTCTTCGCCAGGCTCGGTCCGGCAGGACCTCCGCCTTGAGCCTGAGCCTGACCATTCTCGGTTGCGGATCGTCGGCCGGCGTGCCGCGCGTCGGGCAGGGCTGGGGCGCCTGCGACCCGGCCAATCCGCGGAACCGCCGGCGGCGCTGCTCGGCGCTGATCGAGCGCATAAGTCCCGGCGGGGCGACGACCGTCCTCATCGACACTTCGCCGGATCTGCGCGAGCAATTGATCGAGGCCGGCGTCAAACGGCTCGACGGCGTGCTGATCACCCATCCGCACGCCGATCACACCCACGGCATCGACGATCTGAGGCCGCTCTTTCTCATGTCCAGGCGCCGCATCGATATCCACATGAACGAGCCGACCTCGCTCATCGTGGAAAGAAACTTTTCGTATATTTTCGAGGTCCCCGAAGGCAGTTCGTATCCTCCAATGGCGAACAGCCTGCGGCTCGCTGCGGGCAGGGTCTGCCGGATCGATGGCCCCGGCGGCGCGATCGAGGCGATGCCGTTCGATCTCGACCACGGCGACATCTGCGCGCTCGGGTTCCGCTTCGGCGGCCTCGCCTATACGCCCGACGTCAAGCGCATTCCGGAGGCCAGCCGCGGCCATCTCGAGGGCCTCGAGGTCTGGATCATCGATGCGCTGCGCTACCGGCCGCATCCGTCGCATTTCAGCCTCGACGAAGCGCTGGCGGAAATCGAGCTCTTTAGGCCGCGCCGCGCCATCCTCACCAACCTGCACGTCGATCTCGATTACGAAACTCTCATCAAGCGCCTGCCGGCGCATATCGTGCCCGCCTACGACGGCATGTCCGTCGAGGGATTTGACTGAAAGGGAAGCGCCGCCATGTCGGCCGAAGACGCCATTCATGCCTTTCTCAGCCAGCATGCGGAGGCCGAGGCGCGGTTCCTGGCGGAAATCGTCAGGGTCCCCTCCGACAACCCGCCCGGCGATTGCGCCGGGGCAGCCGAGACGGTCGCCAGGCTCCTCGAAGGTCTGGGGTTCACGGTCGAGCGGCACAAGGTCCCGGAGGCGCTGGTCAAGGCGAACGGCATGGCTTCGGCGACCAATCTGATCGTCCGGCGGCGGTTCGGGCAGGGCGGCCCGACGATCGCCCTCAACGCTCATGGCGATGTCGTGCCGCCTGGGGCCGGCTGGACGCACGACCCTTACGGCGCCGAGATCGTCGACGGCTGGATGTATGGGCGCGGCGTCGCCGTGTCGAAATCGGACATCGCCACCTACGCCTTCGCCATCCTGGCCTTGGAGAGGTCCGGCGCGAAGCTCAACGGCGCGGTCGAATTGCACGTCACCTACGACGAGGAGGCGGGCGGCGAAATCGGCCCGCGCCTGATCCTCGAGCAGGGCCTGTCGCGGCCCGATCTCGCCATCGGCGCCGGCTTCTCCTACGCCGTCGTCACCGCCCACAACGGCTGCCTGCATCTCGAGGTCGAGGTTCTCGGCCGCTCCGCCCACGCCGCCCGTCCGTTCACCGGCGTCGATGCGCTGGAGGCGGCCAATGCGATCCTGACCGCCCTTTATGGCTGGCGCGGCGGCCTCGCGGCGCGAACTTCCGCCGTTCCCGGCATCGGTTCGCCGCAGATGACGGTCGGCCTCATCTCGGGCGGGATCAACACCAATGTCGTCCCCGACCGCGTCGCGTTCCGGCTCGACCGGCGCATGGTCCCGGAGGAAAACCCGGCCGAGGTCGAGGCTGAGCTCAGCGCGGTCATCGCCGGCGGGGCGGCTCTGCATCCGCAGGCCAAAGTCGTGGTCAGGCGCATCCTTCTCGCTGAGCCGCTGACCCCAATGCCAGCCGGGGCCAAGCTGACCCAGGCGCTTTGTCGCAACGCCAGCCGCGTCATGGGGGAAAAGGTCGCCGCCGCCGGGGTGCCGCTCTATACCGACGCGCGCCATTACGCCAAGGCCGGCGTGCCAATCGTGCTCTACGGCGCCGGCCCGCGCACGATCGAGGAAGCCAACGCCCACCGCGCCGACGAGCGCCTGCCGCTCGCCGACCTTTACAAGGCGACGGAAGTCATCGCGCTGACGCTGGCGGAGCTGCTGGGGACGTGAAGAGCAAGGGACCCACGTTCGGCCGGCCGGCCGGCTCAGGCCCGCGCGCCGTGACCCTGGCGCCGACTCAACGCTTCCAAGATCTTGAGCCCGAAAAGTTGTCACTTTTTCGGCTTTCCATTCCCTCGTCGCCCCTCTCGCCTGGAGAACCTGCCAGGAGGCCCTGGAGCGCGGCGAACGCCCGCGGCCGGTCGCCGGGCGGCTGGGACGTTCATGTGCGCATCCGCGCCGCCCCGCGGCGCAATGGCGAACGCTTTTGCAATTTATTTCAATATCTTCAAAGAGATTCTTAAAGTCGTACGCGAGCGCGAGCTCATGCCTTCCGACGCCCATGGAATTGGGCGCGATGCACCCTACGGGGAGGCGAGGCGAAGCCGCGCCCGCCTCCTCAATGTCGGCGAAGATTTCGCTGGAACCGACGTCAACGACGACGCCGGACCGGATTGAAGCCCGGGCAGGGGGGACAGATTGACCTGCCTCCCTGCCCCGTCCTGACCTGCTTAGCCCTTAATAGTCCATGCCGCCCATGCCGCCCATGCCGCCGCCGCCCGGCATGGCGGGCGTCTCCTTCTTCGGCCGGTCGGTGACCATCGCCTCGGTCATGATCAGGAGGCCGGCGACCGACGACGCGTCCTGGAGGGCGACGCGCACGACCTTCGCCGGGTCGACGATGCCGGCGTTCAGCATGTCGACGTATTGCTCGGTCTGGGCGTCGAAGCCGTAGGTCTGCGACTTGTTTTCCAGGATCTTGCCGACGACGATCGAGCCTTCGCTGCCGGCGTTCTCGACGATCTGGCGGATCGGCAATTCGAGCGCTTTCAGCACGAGATTGATCCCGGCCTGGATATCGGCGTTCTCGTCGTGGATCTTGCCGATCGCCGCCTTGGCGCGCAAAAGCGCGACGCCGCCGCCCGCCACGATGCCTTCTTCGACCGCCGCCTTGGTCGCGTGCATCGCGTCGTCGACGCGGTCCTTCTTCTCCTTGACCTCGACTTCGGTCGAGCCGCCGACGCGGATGACCGCCACGCCGCCTGAGAGCTTCGCCAGCCGCTCCTGCAGCTTCTCCTTGTCGTAGTCCGAGGTCGTGTCCTCGATCTGCGCCTTGATCTGGGCGATCCGGCCTTCGATGTCGGATTTCTTGCCGGCGCCGTCGATGATGGTGGTGTTTTCCTTCTCGATCCTGACCCGCTTCGCCTTGCCCAGCATCTGCAGGGTGACGTTCTCGAGCTTGATGCCGAGATCCTCGGCGATCATCTGGCCGCCGGTGAGGATGGCGATGTCCTCGAGCATGGCCTTGCGGCGATCGCCGAAGCCCGGCGCCTTGACCGCCGCGACCTTGAGGCCGCCGCGCAGCTTGTTGACGACCAGCGTCGCCAGCGCCTCGCCCTCGATGTCCTCGGCGATGATGACGAGCGGCTTGCCCGCCTGGACGACCGCCTCGAGGAGCGGCAGCAGCGGCTGCAGCGAGGAGAGCTTCTTCTCGTGAATGAGCAGATATGCGTCCTCGAGCTCGGCCACCATCTTCTCGGCGTTGGTGACGAAGTAGGGCGACACATAGCCACGGTCGAACTGCATGCCCTCGACGACGTCGAGCTCCGTCTCGGCGGTCTTCGCCTCTTCGACGGTGATCACGCCCTCGTTGCCGACCTTCTTCATCGCATCGGCGATCATCTTGCCGATCGCCTTGTCGCCATTCGCCGCGATCGTGCCGATCTGGGCGATCTCCTCGGACGACTGCACCTTTTTGGCGCGCCGTTCGATGTCCTTCACCACCGCCTCGACCGCCACGTCGATGCCGCGCTTCAGGTCCATCGGGTTCATGCCGGCGGCGACCAGCTTTAGCCCTTCCCGAATGATCGAGGCGGCAAGCACCGTCGCCGTCGTCGTGCCGTCGCCGGCAAGATCGTTGGTCTTCGAGGCGACCTCGCGCACCATTTGCGCGCCCATGTTCTCGAACTTGTCTTCGAGTTCGATCTCCTTGGCGACCGCGACGCCATCCTTGGTGATGCGCGGGGCGCCATACGATTTGTCGAGAATGACGTTGCGGCCCTTCGGACCGAGGGTCACCTTGACCGCGTTGTTGAGAATATCGACGCCGCGCAGCATTCTTTCACGGGCATCGGTGGAGAACCGGACATCTTTTGCAGACATGATTTCAATTCCTTCGTTGGGGTGGATTGGACGTCAGGCGGACGGCCTGAAGCGCTGTCTGTCGGCCGACGGCCTCGCCCCTCCACCACCGCGCGACAGCGCGGGGGAGGGGGCCAATAGTCAACGCGATGAGCGCGTCAGGCTGCTTTCTTCTTCGCCGCGCCGGCGCCTTCCTTCTTCGCCGCACCGGCGCCCTCGAGGACGCCCATGACGTCGGATTCCTTCATGATCAAGAGGTCCTCGCCGTCGATCTTGACTTCGTTGCCCGACCACTTGCCGAAGAGCACGCGGTCGCCGGCCTTCAGTTCCGACGGCACGAGCTTGCCTTTTTCGTCGCGGGCGCCGGGTCCGACGGCGATAACTTCGCCCTCCTGCGGCTTCTCCTTTGCGGTGTCTGGAATGATGATGCCGCCCTTCGTCTTTTCCTCGCCCTCGATACGGCGGATGACGACACGGTCGTGCAGCGGACGAAATTTCATGGGGGTCTCCTCTCAGGGCGCAGCGCCGGCTCATCATGGCGCGGCGAAGGTCTTCGCGCCGCTCAGATAGCTCCGATTGGCACTCGCCGCAAGGGAGTGCCAATCGGACTTACAACTTCTCTCCGTGCAGCGCCCTGACCGGCTGTTGGGGGGCCAGTTTGAGTTCGGCGTCATTGCACCATTTGCGCCTTCGCGTCCCGCATGTTGAGTGCGGGACGGAGTACGGTCATTGGTCGGTAAGCTCGGAGAAGGCCCCTCCGTAGCCTCCTCGGCTTGTGCGCCCAGGTCGAAGATGCTCTCAATGAGGGTGCTCTCAACAGAGACGCCGGAGCCGCTTTCGCTGGGATGCTTGCCATGACGTTGAGGGTGATCGGCGCCGGACTGGGCCGGACGGGAACGCATTCGACCCAGCTCGCGCTCAATCAGCTCGGCTTCCCCTGCTATCACATGGTGGAGGTGATCCGGAACAAGGACAACAAGGCGCATCTCGATTTCTGGCGCAACGTCGCCAATTCGCCCCCGGGCGCTGAGCAGGATTGGAATCAGGTGTTCGCGAAATACACAGCGACCGTCGACTTTCCCGGCTGCAGCGTCTGGCGCGAACTGATGGCCGCCTATCCGGAGGCGAAAGTGCTGCTGACGCTGCACCCGAAGGGTCCGGACGCCTGGTTCGAAAGCGTGATCGGGACGATCTACTTTTCCGAGAGCATGTGGCAGTTCAAGGTGCTCGAGCTCCTGACGCCCTTCGGGCGAAAATTCGGCGATATGATCGATAAACTGGCCTGGCAGCGGACCCTGAAGGGGACGATGCCTGACAAGGCGAAGGCGATCGCAGTCTACAACGCCTGGACCGAAGAGGTGAGGGCAGCGGTTCCGGCCGACCGGCTGCTCGTCTTCAAGGTGAGCGAGGGCTGGGGGCCGCTCTGCGCTTTCCTCGGCGTCGACAAGCCGGACACAAAATTCCCGAACGTCAATGATCGAGCCGAGTTCAAGGCAAACATCGCGGGCATGGCGAAGGGCGCTTATGTCATCCTGGCCGGCATCGCCGCCGCCGCTGGGATTGTGATTGGCGGCGCATATTGGCTGCTGCGGTAGGGCGCTTGCGGTACCCCGGTCCGGACGACCGGTTTGACGACCCTGAGCGGGAGCTCGTAGAGTGAATGAATGGCTCATTCACAAATGAGCGGCGCACAGTAGTGGAAATCACGCAGAACGCTCCGACGAGGGCCGACCAGGCGACCGGGAAGGGTTCCTTGGATGAGACCCGTCGCGTCGCAACAGGGCCGCGCGAGCGGCGAACCAAGCCGCGCTTGCTGTTCATCGACAATGTGCGGTGGGTGATCATCCTGCTGGTGCTGAGCATGCACGCCGCAGATACCTACAGCCCCCTCGGCAATTGGTACTACCGGGAACATCCCCCCCTTGGACCGATCGGCACGCTCTTCTTCGTTACGTACCAGGGCGTGCTGCAAGGTTTCTTCATGGCGCTGCTTTTCTTCATCGCCGGATGCTTCGCCGCCAGGTCGTATGAAACGAAAGGGGCTCGCACTTTCATGGCGGGCCGACTCTTGAGGCTCGGCGCGCCGACACTGTTGTTTGTCGTGGCGCTGGGTCCCATCAACGAATACTACGTGGCGCACTCCTGGCACACGAAGCAATCGTTTGCCCACGAGATGGCCCTCTACTTCCTTCGCGGCCGCTTCCTTTCAGGAACCGGGCCGATGTGGTTCTGCGCGGCGCTCCTTTTGTTTTCGGGGGTCTACGCGCTCTACGAAGCGAGTGGCCTTTCCGCTGCCCTGCGACGGTCTTGCAGGCCCCAAGTGGCGCCGTCGGGCGTCATGCTGACGATTGCGGTCATGGCCCTCTCAACCTTTCTGGTCCGGATCGTCGAGCCGGTGAGCCGATCGGTGTTCAACATGCAGCTCGGCGAGTTTCCGTCCTATGTGATCATGTTTGGCCTTGGCGTTGTGGCCGGAAGGGCGGCTTGGATCGAAAAGGTCGGCGACCGCTTCGCGTGGACCGCTGCAGGTCTCTGCGTCGGCGCGGCAATGCTGATGTGGCTGCCGTTTCTCATTCTCGGCGGGGCGCTCGAGGGAAAATCCGCGGCCTTCGCCGGCGGCCTTCACTGGCAGAGCGCAGGGGTGAGCCTGTGGGAGGCGCTGATCTGCGTCGGAATGAGTTTTGGCGTGCTGGCGGGCTTCCGCGCCTGGCTCTCGGGGCAGGGCGGAATTTCGAAGTTCATGTCCGACAACGCGTTCGCCGTGTACGTGATCCACCCTCCGATCCTCGTTGGATTGGCGCTTCTATTGGCCGGCGTCGCGATTCCGCCCGTGCCCAAATTCGCTCTGCTTTGGGCGCTCAGCGCCGTGGCTTGCTTCGGCCTCGCCGCGCCGGCGGTTCGGCGGGTTCCGATCCTTGGGCGCATTTTGCAATGACGCCCGCGGCGGTCGCGACCATCCGCCGGCGCAAGACCGTAGGCGGCACGCGCGACGTCGCGCGTGCGGCGCTTGCGTGTTTCACCGAAGGCGGTTTTCGCCTCACGCAAATCGCCCATGTCAGTGAACGGATGGGCGTCTCGGTCGGCTCCATCTATCGCTTTGTCGAGAGCAAGGAGGCGCTCTTCCACATCGCGGCGTTGGAAGCAATTGACCGGCTGCCTGACGCGCTGCCGATCCCGGTGAAGGTTGCCGGTCCGCAGGACACGGTCGCCGCGATTGGGAATTTGATCTCCCGAGAGCGACTCTGGCCGGTTTTGAAAGCCGCCATACGGAGCGGCGCTTCGGGCGACGCGAAAGCGGAAGCTCGCGAAGTGGCGGCCGAATTGTACGACGCGATTTCGGCAAGGGCGCGCTTGATCTCGCTGCTCGATCGCTGCGCCGGGGACATACCCGAGCTGGCTGAACTTTTCGATCGAAAGATCCGTCATCGCCTCATGACCGATCTCGTCGCCTGGGCGAAGGGTCGCAGGTCGACGCCAAGCGAGAGGCAAGCCGATGTCGAGGCGCTCACGCGCGGCGCCATGGAAGCGATCGCCTGGCTCGCCAAGACGCGCCTGCACGACCGCACCGCCTCAGCGATCAGGGAGGATCAGGCGCGGGAGGCCGCCATCAGGATCTTCGCCAACGCCTTTGACTGACGCCGCCGGCGCCAAACGGCGCCTCAAGGACGCATCGATCGCTGTCTCTGGAACCCGAGACCGTTGTCACGCGTTGGCTTAAGCTGGTAATCGAGGGGACCTGCCACAGTGCGCAACGTCGTCGCCGTCATCGCGATCGTCTATCTCGTCGGCGTGGGGGTCGTGCTGGCGCCCACCGTCCAAGCCAAGTGGAACACCGCCCCGGCATCGGATCTCGCCGCCAGCCTCAGTCAGGAATTGCCCGTCGCGCTCGCGTGGCCGGCCGCGCTTTTCCGCGGCATGGCCGGCCCCGGCGAGCCGCCGGCGCGCGCGCCGGCCTCTTCCTGACAGCCCCGGCTGGATCGCCCGCGGCAAGCTCGAGCACGGCAAGAATCGGGCGCCGCCTTCCCTCAATAGCCGACCGTGAATCGTTCCCGGATGTGGCGCGGCTTTTCCAGTTCGTCGACGGCGGCGACCGCATAGTCCTCGTAGGATACGCTGCTGCCGCTCGCGCTGGTCAGAAGCTGATCTTTGCCGAGGCGGAATTTGCCGGTCCGTTCGCCCGGCACGAACATGGCGGAGGGCGACAGGAAGGTCCAGTCGAGATCCTTTTCCTGGCGCAGGCGTTCGAGGAACTCGCCGCCTTTGGCGGCTTCGGGCTTGTAGGCAGCCGCAATCTGAGGCGTGTCGATCAGCTTGACGCCGGGCGCGACCTCGAGGCTGCCGGCGCCGCCGACGA
This sequence comes from uncultured Alphaproteobacteria bacterium, assembly GCA_963772555.1. Taxonomy (GTDB): domain Bacteria; phylum Pseudomonadota; class Alphaproteobacteria; order Rhizobiales; family Beijerinckiaceae; genus Roseiarcus. The sequence goes on from CAVYXQ010000024.1 coordinate 110,994, forward strand.
CGAAGTAGCGCTTCACCCCGGAATCTCGGACCGCTTCGATAAGGAGCCCAGGGTCGCTCGCAGTGAACCGCACGGAACTGATCACCGCGTCGTGACCCTTGAGCAATTCGGCGAGCCCGGTCCTGTCGAAGACATCGCCGCGCCGCGCGACGACATTCGGCCCGGAGGCGATCTTTTCCGGATGCCGCCCGATCGCGGTCACCTGATGTCCGCGACGGACAAGCTCGGCCAAAAGACGCGATCCGGCCTGGCCGGAGGCGCCGACGAGCGCGACTTTCATGACCATCTCCTCGCGAGCGCCGCGACAGCCGATCGATATAGACGAAAATCATCGGACCGGTCTATGGGACGCGCCCGGCCGCGTCGAGAGCCGGACCGTGGAACGGATGGTCTTCAGGTTCCATAATATACATTATGCGAATCAGGCTTGCCGGGGCGCCGTTCTCGCGGCCCTCCTGGAAGCTTCCAGCGCGTTCAATCGGTCAGGTTGAGCGTTTTTTGCGCGCACACGTCGAAGTCGGACGCATCCATAGATTGACCGTCGGCGAAGGTCCCGTGCAGGTCCACGCGACAATTGTAGCCCTGCGGCACTTTAGCCAGCGCCTGCTTGCCGGCTTTCAACGCGCCAAGCACTTTCTTCCAGTTCGGCGAGCCGCTCTCGGCCGCCTGCAACTGGACGAGATCGGCCTTGCGCGAGTTCGTCACCGTCACCGTCACCGTGGGCGCGTCCACCGGCGTCTTCGGCTTGGGCTTGGCGGGCGCGGCTGCGGCCGACGCCGGCTTCGCGTTCTGCGCGAGCGCCGGCGCCGCGATAAGACCGCACAGCGCCTCCGCGAGCGCCACGGCCAAGATCCATCTCCTCATGAGTGTCCTCCTGGCGCGGGCCAATGAGCTTGCGTCAGGCCTGCACAGTCTTGCACATGATGCAGGACGCCATCGGAGGCAAGGCCTTGCCGGTTTGGATTACCCGAGGGCGCCACAGTCGCCATATGGCCACCGCGCGGCGGCGTTTGGCGCGAGCGCGCGCCGAGGCGCCATCCGCCTCAGGCGGGATTTATCAAAAAGCGTTGTGAGAGAACGTACAAGATGGAAATCACAAGCATTATGAGGAGCCCGACGGCCACGGCCGAACCGCTGCTTTTGAAATTAGCTCTGCAGCTCCGGCAAGTGGTGGCGTTGTCGGCCATCATTCGGCCGCATACCCGGCATGCAATCATTCAACTCATCCCGCCTCGCCTTTCCTTGCCCACGGCGCCATTCGCCGCTTAAAGGCCTCGACGCCGGTTAACGCGGAGCCGGCACAATGTTTCCGAATTCGGATTTGTTTTTCGAGCGGCGATCGGCCGATGGTTGGCGAGCGCCGCATCCAATCTGTACTCGGTCGGTCATACAAAATCTTTTGACAACTGTGAACATTCGTGCAACCCTACGTAAGGATGCAGTGCTGTGCATTAGGTGACGATGCTCATGGGCACGAAATTCTGGCTGGGGGCTGCCACGCTTTGGGGGGCTTTGACGGCGTCGTCTGCGCAAGCCAACGACATTGTGTATTCAATCGACCAAACGAGCACGACCCCAGAAGTTGGGGGTGAACTCTTCTCGCCGCTGTCCGACACTGTCAGCGGGACGATCACGACGGACGGGACGCTCGGCGTCCTCCAGTCGAGCGACATTGTGAGTTACAACCTCCAACTGAACGACAATCTTCGACCCGCCGACGACGTCGATTTGACGCCGGCAAATTCCGGCATCGTGGAAGATATCGGCGGCGGTCTGAGTGCGAGCGCCACGGGTCTATCCTTTGACTTCAGCGACTCAGGAGCTGTATTCGCCATACAGGGAACGACCTACGGCTTCTATTCCGGCTTTGAGTATTTGTGCTTCCAGGCGACGACCGGCCCCTGCGTCGCTGGCGAAACCATCGTGCCCTACTATTACTCAGTGGATGGAGTGGCAGCGACCGGTCTGTCCGGCGCCGTGGCGTTGAACGGCGTTCCCGAGCCCGCAACGTGGGCGATGATGGCGCTCGGCTTCTTCGGCCTTGGCTTCGTCGGCTATCGCGTGCGTCGGGCGGCGGACTTCCTCGCGTCGTACACGACGTAACCGATGGACGCATAGGCCACTTCCGGGTGGCGTTGGATCAAGAGCAAGTCGCAGTGGAAAGGCTATGGGACGGCCCCCGCGCCGATCGCTGGCGCGGTTGGCGCGGGATCATGGCCGCGCATTGCGAGCACCCCGGCTGCAATTATCGCCGTTACCCGATCAGCCGTTTTTGCCTCTATCACTCTGCGGGACATAGCTCGCTGGCGGCGCAGTTGCGCCGATTGGAAAGGCTCGCCCAATGACCCCGGAAGAGTTCAGACAAGCCCGCGCCGCGCTCGGCCTCACAGGTGTCGAGTTTGGCCGCGTTTTCGACGGTCTTGAATGATGCGCATTAGTGTGTATCTTATTAGCACGTGCACAGCCGGGACGTTCTCAGGGCTCTGAAATCGGACGGCTGGGAGGAGGTCGCCCAAAAGGGCAGTCACGTCCAGCTCAAGCACCCGTCCAAGCCGGGGCGCGTCACCGTCCCGCATCCAAAACGCGACCTGCCCATCGGAACGCTGAAGAGCGTCGAGAAACAGGCCGGGATCAAACTGAGGTGACCGTTGCCGCGTAACTTCATCGCCCTGATTCACAAGGACGCCGACAGCGACTACGGCGTATCTTTCCCCGACCTTCCGGGGGTTGTCACGGCGGGCGTTGACCTCGATGACGCCCGCGGCATGGCCGAGGAGGCCCTCGCCCTGCATCTGGAAGGCATGGAGGCCGATCACGATTCGATTCCGGAACCCTCGTCGCTTGAAGCAATCATGCAGGACCGGGAGAACCGCGACGGCGTCGCCATCCTCGTCAAGGCCCCCGCCAAGGCGGCGAAGGCGGTCCGGATTAATGTCACAGTGGCGAAAGACGAGCTGGAAGCGATCGATCGATACGCTGCCGAACACGGCTACTCGCGGTCAGGCTTCCTTGTCCACGCGGCGATGAAATTGGCGGCGGCCGGCGTCGAGGGCGTCACGGCCAAACCCGCCGTCCCGCCGAAGGAGTCGATCACTGGCGATTACATCATCTGTCTGGAAGACGGGCGCAAATTCAAATCGCTGAAGCGGCATCTGCGGACCGAGTACAACCTTTCGCCCGAAGAATATCGGGCGAAGTGGGGTCTTCCGTCCGATTATCCAATGGTCGCTCCAACCTACGCCAAGGCCCATACGGCTCTGGCGGCCAAAAAGAGGATTGGTCAATATCGCCCGGTCAGTAAACGAAAGTCGTGAGCCGGCTCCCGTTCGCCTGCACAAGCTCGCGGCCACGCGCGGCCCGCATGGTAAACGGCTCGCAACCAGGGACTCATTCCGGGACTCTGCACGCCAATTTGGCGTTTTCGTCCCGGAATCCGGGACTTTGGCCCTTTTTCGTTCTCTCGCGAGGCTGTCCGCGCGAGGCCATAAACATGTTATTCGTCAATTAGTTAGAATGGTCGGAGTGGCGGGATTCGAACCCACGACCCCTAGTCCCCCAGACTAGTGCGCTAACCGGGCTGCGCTACACTCCGACGGCGCTCCTTATAGGCAGCGGCGCAGCCGCTGGCAATCTGGCCGATTGGCGCTGTTCCAGTCTGCGGCGGCGGAAGCGTCGGGTTTTCCGCTCAGCCCTGCGGCGACCGCGCGCGGGTCAGGATCTGCGCGGCGCGCCGGATGTCGGCGAGGATCTCGCGTAGCGCCGCGGCTTCGGCCTCGGCGAGCCGCGGACGCGGAGCAGGACCGCCGGTTGCGTCCTCACCGGCCGCTCCGCGCTCGCCCGGAGCCGGAGCGCCGTCGAGCGGCGGATACCGGGGAACGGCGCGGGGGCTCGGCGCATCGCGGGCCAGGACAGCATCGGCCGGCGCGGGCGCTTCAAACGCGCCGCTCGTCAGCGCCAGCGCGCCCTGCTCCTTGAACAGCTTCTGCACCCCCTTGATCGTGTAGCCCTCGTCGTAAAGCAGGCGCCTGATGAGGCGCAGACGCTCGATGTCCTCGGGCCGGTAGTAGCGCCGGCCGCCTGCCCGCTTCAAAGGCCGGATCTGCGGAAACCGGGTTTCCCAGAAACGGAGCACGTGTTGCGGCAACGCCATCGCATCCGCGACTTCGCGGATGGTGCGAAAGGCTTCGGGGCTCTTCTCCATCGCTCTCTATCGCCTGACGCGCTCTCTCTTCGCCTGACGCGGAGGGAATCGGCAGCGCATTGTCGAAGTATCGGTCGAAAGGCGCGGGAACGCCAGAGCCCGGCGCTCGAACGCCGGGGTTGGCGCGCGGCGGCCCGCTAGTCCTTCACCGTCGCGGGGTCGCGGCCGTTGATCTTGGCCTTCAGCACGTTCGACGGCTTGAACACCATGACGCGCCGCGGCAGGATCGGCACCTCGACGCCGGTCTTCGGATTGCGCCCGATGCGCTCGCCCTTCGAGCGCACGACGAAGGAGCCAAAGCCGGAAAGCTTCACCGTCTCCCCACGCGCCGCGGCGTCGCAGATTTCGTCGAGGACCGACTGGACGAGCTCGGCCGATTCCGTCCGCGACAGCCCGACCCTTTGGTAGACGATTTCGGAAAGGTCGGCGCGCGTGACTGTCTTGCTCGGGTCCCGGCCGCGCTTTTCGTTTGGCATGTCGAGCCTCAACACCATGGCGCGCCCCCTGGCGCCAGCCCCTCACCCGGCGTCCGGCGACAATGGCCGAACGCCTTTTTCGCAGTCGTTTTGGACTTTATTTTCAAGTCCGGCAAGTCCATAAAGCGTCACGTCAACTGCGCTTCTCTTCAAGGGAAGCAAGCGGCGCAATTCCTCCGTCTCAGGCGCATGCACAAGAGCGGCCGAGCGGCCGCAGTCGCCTTGTCAACAACTGTAGCAAACCCCCGAGGGAGTGTCGATTGAGTGCGTCGGAAAGCGATGGGTCGCGCCGCGTCGTCCTGGTGACCGGAGCCTCCCGCGGCATTGGACGCGCCGTTGCGCTGGCGCTTGCCCGCTCCGGCGCCCATGTCGTGGCGCTCGCCCGCACCCAGGGCGGTCTCGAGGAACTCGACGACGAAATCCGCGCCGCTCGACCCGGCGAGGACAGTCCGGCGACCCTCGCGCCGATGGACCTGCGCGATTTTGCCGCAATCGACAGGCTCGGCGAAGCGCTCTACCGGCGATGGGGCAGGCTCGACGCCTTCGTCGGCAACGCCGGCGTTCTCGGGATCCTGTCTCCCCTGGCGCACATCGATCCGAAGGAATGGGACAGCGCGATGGCTGTCAACGTCACGGCGAACTGGCGGCTGATCCGGTCTCTCGACCCTCTCTTGCGCCGGTCGGCGGCGGGCCGCGTCGTCTTCGTCACTTCAGGAGCGGCGAGCCGGGCGGAACTGCGCGCCTATTGGGGCCTCTACGCGACCTCCAAGGCGGCGCTCGACGCGCTTGCGCGGACCTATGCAGCCGAAACGCTGAACACTTCGAACGTCCGCGTCATGCTGGTCAACCCGGGCCCGCTGCGCACCCAGATGCGCGCCAAGGCGATGCCGGCCGAGGACCCGATGACGCTGCGCACGCCGGAGGAACTGGCGCCGAAAATCGTCGACATCTGCGGACCGCAATGGGCGGAAACCGGCAAATTGTACGACTTTCCCTCGGACAGGATTCTGTCCTTCCGCGCACCCCTCTAGCGATCACAACAAGTCCGCGGAACAAGCGCGCCGCCGGCTGGTTGTGTCTGAGAACGCTTGGCCCTGCGCCGACCGGAGTCCTTGACCCCATCGTCCTGGCGTCGCGGCTGCGCCCGCGCATCTCTTCACAAATCGCTCGAAGCCGGAACCCGTCGCAAGGCGGGACGTTGCCTTAGCGGAATCCACCAGGGAGCGCTCCATGGCACGCGAGGCCGAAAAATCCGGACGAGAATCAGGCAAACAAAAGACCGAGGACACGAATTCGACGGGGTCGAAAGGCGCGGCGAGCGCCGGCTCCGACAAGCGCGAGGGAGAGGAAGGCGGATCGGGGTCAACGGCCCGCGCCGAGGGCAAGGGCGGCGGGTCGCGCATCGCCGAGTTCCAAAGCCTGCGGCACCGGGAGCTCGAAGGCGTCCTCGCCAGGCGCTCCGAGGGCGGCGCCGACGCGCGCGCGATTGTGCAAGAGTTCGCGGCGCTGTGGCTGCCGAACCACAGGGTCGAGGTCGAGATCCTCGTCCCCGCCCTGCAGGACGCCGGGGCCGACGAAGACAAGATGGCGGCGGCCAGGATTCGCGCGGACATCGTCAACCTGCTGCTGGCGGATCTCATCGAGACCGAGGCCGCTGAATTTGCCGAGGCGAAGCTGGAGGCGCTGGCTGACGCTTTCGCCGCCCTCGCCCTGGCGTCGAGCCGGGAGCGCGAAAGCTTCCTTGACATCGAGTCCGAGGGCTTGGCGGCTCTCGGCCCACAAATGGCGACCCGCTACGAGCGGGCGAAAAGATCGTTCCAGAACATCGATGAAAGCATCGGAGAGGCGATGGATTTGCTGGCGCCGCGTAGCCTCTCTGTCTCCTCAGGGCGCCGGCGAAGGGAGAAAGATATGGCAAGGTACTCCAGCATGCCAGACCGCGACGAGCAGGGACGGTTCCTGCCCGAAGACGATCGCGGGCGCAGCAGCAGCCGCTCATCGCGCGGCCGGTACGAAGAAGATGAAGGCAACGGATATCGCGGTCGGCGGTCGATGAGCCGCGGTCGCGACGACGACGAGCGCTATAGCGGTCGCGGCGATGACCGCGGGCATGGCGGCTGGTTCGGCGATTCCGAGGGTCACTCCGAGGCGTCGCGTCGCGGCTGGGATAGGTCGGATCACGGCGACAGCGGCTGGTACGGCGATCGGGAAGGCCATTCCGAGGCTTCCCGCCGAGGCTGGCAACGGTCCGATCACGGCGAGAGCGGCTGGTTCGGCGACCCGGAAGGCCATTCCGAGGCGGCGCGCCGCGGCTGGCGCAGCGGTCATCATGGCGAGAGCGGCTGGTTCGGCGACCCGGAAGGCCATTCCGAGGCGGCGCGCCGCGGCTGGGATGAGGGCGGACATCGCTCGCAGCGCCGCGACGACGACGAGGGCTATCGGAGCCGCTCCCGCCACGAGGACGATGACCGACGTAGCGGCTACGAGAGCCGGCGCGGCGGCCGCTATGAGGACGACGACCGACGCGGCTATGAGAGCCGCCGCCGTTATGAAGATGACGACGAGCGCGGCTCGCGCGAACGCAGCAGCAGCCGCGGTCATGGCGGGTGGTCCGGCGATCCCGAAGGGCACTCCGAAGCTTCCCGCAGGGGCTGGGAGCACCGCCGCTGACGGCGGGCTGAATTCGGCTCACGAAAACGGAAAGGGCGGCCCAGGGGCCGCCCTTTCTTTTTGATGCGCTGAACGCGACGTCACGCGGCTTTGCGGTTGACCCCGCTTTCGGCGATCGACGTCAGCTTCTCGTCGGCCGCCTTTTCTTCGGCCAGCGTCTCTTGCAGGACCTGCGCGCAATCGCTGCGTCCAAGCGTCCTGGCCCAGGCGATCAGGCTGCCGTAGCGGGTCATCTCGTAGTGCTCGACGGCCTGAGCGGCGGCAATGAGCGCCGCGTCGAGAACCGTCTTGTCGGCGACCTCGCCGGCGACTTCCTGCGCCTCCTTGATGATCCCGTCGATCGCCGGGCAGGTGGTCGATTCCGGCTTCGATCCGTGCATCTGAAACACCTGTTCAAGCCGGCGGACGTGATTGCGCGTCTCCTCAAGGTGGGTTTCGAAGGCCGACCGCAGCTGCGGCGACGTCGCCTTCTGAATCATCTCGGGCAGCGCGCCGACGATGCGCTTTTCCGCATAGTAGATATCTTGAAGCTGATAGACGAAAAGATCGTCCATCGTTTTGATGTCCTTTGAGAAAAGGCCCATGCATGAATCTCCCGGTGGGATTGGTGTGGCGCCCCTGTTGGGCAACGCCGGCCCGCTCGCCTTGTTCCGCTTGCCGCACGGGATCGCGTCGTCGCGCAGGGCCTCGCAAATTCGCTTGCAGGCCGCCTCGCGTTTCTGTAAGAGAGCGCCTCGTTTTCGTCCCGCCGGGGGCTGAACGGAAGGCCGTCGTCCGACAGGAACGGCGGCAGGAATCTCATCGGGGTTCCGGCTTCCGGTGTTCCCGCCTTCGAACGACCGGTTCGAGCCTTTCCCGGGCTCGAGGGGCTCCGCGTGGGACGCAAACCGCAAAACAGAAAGGCACAATGCAGTGGCTCTTTACGAGCATATTTTCCTGGCGCGCCAGGACGTCACCGCCCAACAGGTCGAAGCGCTGACCGAACAGGTCAAGACGAAGATCGCTTCGCTCGGCGGCGCGGTCACCAAGGTCGAGCCTTGGGGACTGAAGTCGCTGGCCTTCCGCGTGAAGAAGAACCGCAAGGCGCATTTCACCCTGCTCAACATCGTCGCGCCGGCCGAAGCGGTCGCCGAACTCGAGCGCACTTTGAGCATCAACGAGGACGTCTTGCGCTACCTCACCATCCGGGTCGACGAACACGAGGCCGGTCCCTCGGCGATGCTGCGCAAGCGCGACGACGCCGATCGCGACGACCGCGGGCCCCGCGGGCCTCGCGGCGACCGCGCGGACCGCGGCGACCGCCCGGATCGTCCGCCGCGACGTCCCCGCGATGACGCCAACGTTGGAGCGGTCTGATGGCCTCCGCTCCCCGACGCCCCTTCTTCCGCCGGCGCAAGTCCTGTCCGTTTTCCGGCGCCAACGCGCCGAAGATCGACTACAAGGACACAAGGCTTCTCTCGCGCTATATTTCCGAGCGCGGCAAGATCGTGCCCTCGCGCATCACCGCGGTCAGCGCCTCCAAGCAGCGTGAGCTTGCGCAGGCGATCAAGCGGGCTCGCTTCCTCGGCTTGCTCCCCTACGTCATCCGCTGAGGTACCGGACGCTCGCGTCCGTCAAGATCTCGAACGCCGCGTCGGCCCGTGCCGCTCGCGTCGGCAGTTGGAGGCGAGCTTTTGTTTCGACCTCCTAACCGCAAGGCCAGGCGGGACAGCGCAATGCTTCATCGATATGTCGTCGCTCTAGGCTCCGGATGCGCTGCGGCCCTGCTGTTTGCAGTCAGCGCGCAGACGAGCCCGCTGGCGATGGCGCTCGCCTACCTTGCGCCGCTCCCGATCATGATCGCCACATTGGGCTGGGGTCTCGACGCTGGCGCGATCGCCGGCGCGATCTCGGTCGTCGCCCTGGGCGCGCTGACCGAGCCGATGTCTGGACTTCTGTTCGCCGCTTCCGTGGCCGCCCCGGCCTGGCTCATGGCCGGGTTCGCCGTCGCGCCGGTCGGGCGATATCTGGTCCCGCGCCAACCCGCGGGCAACGCGCAAGCCTCCATCGGCGCGATTGTGATGCTCGCCGCAGCGATCGGCATGATCGGCGCGGCGGTGGTGCTCACCGCCGTCATCATCGTCTACCGAGGCTATAGCGAAGGCGCGAAACAAGTCGCGACCGCCTTGGCGACGCTCGCCGGCGAAGCGCTGGAAACCGGGCCGGACGGCGCCGCAGCGCGTGAGTTCGCGGATACGCTGGTCCGCTTTGGCCCGGCGGCGATCGCTGCTTCGACGCTCTTGATGTTGTGCGTCAATCTCTATGCGGCCGCCCGCTCCGCTCAGCTTTCGCACCGGCTTACGCGACTTTGGGTGGACTTGCCGACGTCGCTTCATCTGCCGTGGCCGCTGGGCATACTCACGATCGTTTGCGCCGCCTGCGCCTACGCCCTGCCCGCTCCGGCGTCGCAATATTTCTCTATCGGCGTCGGCGGGCTCGGCGGCGCCTTCGTCCTGCAGGGCCTCGCGGTCGCCCACGCTTTGTCGCGCGGACTGAAGCTCAGGATCGTGATGTTGACGGCGCTTTATGCCTGCTGCGTCTTGCGGGCGAAATACATGCTCCCCGTCGTCGCCGCGCTCGGCATCATCGACTCGTTCGGCAGATTGCGCGCTCGCGCCGCCTTTCTCCCTGCCCCCCATCCAACGACACACAAATAGGAGACATGAGATCATGGACGTTATTCTGCTCGAGCGCGTCGGCAAGCTCGGCCATATGGGCGATACGGTGCGGGTGAAAGACGGGTATGCCCGCAACTTCCTCTTGCCGCGCGGAAAAGCCTTGCGCGCGACCGAGGCGAACAAGAAGAAGTTCGAAGGCCAGCGGGCCGAGCTCGAGGCCCGCAACCATGAGCTGAAGCGCGGCGCGAACGACCTGTCGGCCAAGGTCGCCGGGGCGACGATCGTCATCATTCGCCAGGCAGGAGAGACCGGCCAGCTGTACGGTTCGGTCTCTGCCCGCGACATCGCCGAGGCGCTGACGGCCGCCGGCTATCAGGTCCAGCGAGCCCATGTCGCCATCCAGCATCCGATCAAGACGCTGGGCCTGCACGCCGTCCCGATCCAGCTGCATCCGGAAATCGAGGCCAATGTGACCGTCAACGTCGCCCGCTCGCCCGAACAGGCCGAGCGCCAGAAAAAGGGCGAAGACCTCACCGTGCGCGAGCAGACTTCGATGGACGATCTCGGTCTCGAGGTCGGCAAGGCCCTCGCAGAAGCGGGCCCGGGCGAGAGTCTCGGGCGCGAGTAGGAGCAACCACGGCGAGCGGAGATCTGTCGGCGTCCCTGCTCGCCGTCGCCTGGATCAGGCGAACCTGAATTCGCTGATATGCCGGTACTGCCCTCCCGGCCGCAGCACGCGGTCGGTGAAGTGGCGGTGGTTTGGCGAGTCGGGGAAAGCCTGAGGCTCGAGACAGAGGCCCGCGTGCGCCCCATAATGGGCGCCGCCGAGCCCCGTCGCCGGGCAATCGAGCTTGGCCGCGTCGTAGAACTGGACGCCGGGCTCGGTGCTGAAGAGCGACAATGTCATTCCGTTGCGCGGCGAGCGCACCCGGGCAAGCGGCGCGAGGCCGTCGGCGCCGAGCGGCCGCGCCGCGACAAAATTGGTGTCGTATCGCAGCCCGCCCGGGTCGCGAACCGATCGCGCGGACCGGAAGTCGTATGGCGTGCCGCTCACGCCGCGGATCTCGCCGGTCGGTATTAGCTCGTCGTCCGCCGGCGTATAGAAATCGGCGAAGAGCGTGAGCTCGTGATCGAGAACGGCCGGGGAGCCATCGAGATTGAAATAGCTGTGCTGGGTCAAGTTTACGATGCTCGGCTTGTCCGATACGGCGGACAGCTCGACTCTGAGGGTCGCCGGCTCCAGCATCCGATAGACGCAAGTCGCCGTCAGGGCGCCGGGAAACCCCGCGTCGCCGTCCGCGGACTGAAGGCTCAGCGAGACCGATCGCGCGTCGTGCGCATCGAGCGTCCACAGCCTGTGGCCGAAGCCGTGCGGACCGCCATGCAGGGTGTGCTTTTCGCCGGGTTTGCGGTCGAGCCGGTATTCGACGCCGTCGAGGACGAAACGGCCATTGGCGATGCGGTTGGCGAAGCGTCCGGGAACAGCGCCGAAGTGCGGCGAATGGGCGACATAATCCTCGAGCGTATTGAGGCCGAGGACCACGCGTTGCGGCCCGCTCGCAGTCGGCACGACGAGGTCGCGCAGCACCGCGCCCCAGGTGAGGATCTTGGCGGTCGCGCCCGCGCTCGATGCGATCTCGACCTCGAAAACCGGCGCGCCGCCGAGATGTCCAAAAGTTTGCGCCTCCACGTCCCCCTCCTTCTCGGCCTGACGCCGTCAGCGGTCTCAGCCGTCTCCCGAGCCTTCAAGTTCAGCGCGGATGCTTGCGAAAACGCGACGAAACATCGCTTCGGTCAACACGCCCGTGTTGGTGTTGTAGCGCGAGCAATGATAGCTGTCGAAGAGGACGGGGCGATCCGGCTCGACGGCATGGCGCGCCCCATGGGCGAAAGGGAATGCGGCGAGGCGGACACTGAGCGTGCGGAGCACGCTTTCGTGCGCAATTCGGCCGAGCGCGAGAATCGCTCGCAAGCGCGGGAGCGCGCCGAGCGACTGGCTCAGATACACCCGGCAGGCGGCGATTTCCTCGGGCGTCGGCCTGTTCTGCGGCGGCACGCAACGCACCGCGTTGACGATAGCGCAATCGACAAGCGTCAGTCCGTCGTCGGGCCGGCGGTCGTAGACGCCTGAGGCGAACCCGAACTGGATCAGCGTCCCGTACAGGAGTTCGCCCGCATGATCGCCGGTGAATGGCCTGCCGGTGCGGTTCGCCCCGCGCAGGCCGGGCGCGAGACCGACGATCAGCAGGCGCGCATCCGCTGCGCCGAACGAGCTCACGGGCGCGTTCGACCAGTCCGGGAAGGCGGCTCGATTGTCGGCTCTAAAGCGGGCGAGACGCGGACAGTCGGCGCAGTCGGGCGAAGGGCTGACGTCGAAGGCCATCGTTCCCCCAGGCCTTCAGGCGCTCACTCGCGGGCGGTCTCCTCGGCCGGCTGCTGGACCGCGCCGAAATGATTGCGGCGATGGTTGTCGGCCCGCACCGGCCGATCGCCCGGATCGCGGCCGATCCTCTGCACCAGCTGCGCAAGATCGATGAACTCGTCCGCCTGCCGCCGCAGTTCGTCTGCAACCATCGGCGGTTGCGTCGAAATCGTCGACACGACGGCGACCCGAACGCCCTTGCGCTGGATCGCTTCGACGAGCGAGCGGAAGTCGCCGTCGCCGGAAAAGAGCACCATGAGGTCGATTCGCTCGGCCATCTCCATCGCATTGACCGCGAGTTCAATGTCCATGTTGCCCTTGACCTTGCGCCGTCCGGTCGAATCGACGAATTCCTTCGTCGGCTTCGTCACGACGGCGTAGCCGTTGTAGTCGAGCCAATCTACGAGCGGCCGGATGGACGAATATTCCTGATCGTCCACCAGAGCAGTGTAGTAAAAGGCGCGAATCAACCGGCCCTTGGCCTGGAATTCTTTTAAGAGACGCTTGTAGTCGATATCGAAGCCGAGCGCCTTTGCGCTCGCATAGAGGTTCGCGCCGTCGATGAAGAGCGCGATTCTTTCCAGGGTTGACATTTGGCTTTGCTTTTCGTTATCCGCGAAGTTACGGGTCTAGCCGGTACATCGAAGGGAGGTTGAGCGGGTTGTAATGTCGCAACAGACAACATTAGCTACCCGGGTTCAAGCCCGAATCGAAATTAAGTGCAGGCGCGCACAAGGAAATTGCTTAAAAACCGGCTCGCGCTGCTCTTTACCAGACGCTCCCAAGCGCTCAAGATAGGGCTCGGTCCGGCAAAATCCAATAACCTTTGAACATCAATTTTGCGTGGACCCGGGGCCAGCGCGGAGCAAGTCCGTCAAAGATTGACGTTTCCTCGCCCTTGGCGTTTCTTGGCTTCCCACGACGGCTGCTGGAGGGCCCATGAAACTCGTTCGCTACGGCAAACCTGGCAAGGAAAAGCCTGCATTGGTCGACGAAGCAGGGAAGCTGCGCGACCTCAGCGAGACGATCGAGGACATCGACGCCGCCACGCTCGGGCCGCGCTCGCTCGCCCGCCTCGCCAAGATCAAGCCCGCTTCGCTCCCCGCCGTGCGCGGCGCACCGCGCCTCGGGCCGTGCGTCGCCGGAGTCGGCAACTTCATCGCCATCGGACTCAACTACGCGGACCACGCCGCCGAAGTCGGGGGCGCAGGTCCCGAAGGAGCCGATCCTCTTCAACAAGGCGCCGTCCTGCGTGATCGGCCCGAACGACGATGTCGTCATCCCCAAGGGCTCGAAGAAGACCGACTGGGAGGTGGAGCTGGCGGTCGTGATCGGCAGCCGGGCGAGCTACGTCAGCGAAAGCGAGGCCTTGGCCCACGTCGCGGGGTACTGCGTCTGCAACGACGTTTCCGAACGCGAGTTCCAGCTCGAGCGCTCAGGGCAATGGACCAAGGGCAAGGGTTGCCCCACCTTCGGCCCCATCGGGCCGTGGCTGGTCACGCCGGACGAAATCGGGGACGTGCAGAAGCTCGACATGTGGCTCGACGTCAACGGCGAGCGCATGCAGACCGGCTCGACCTCGACCATGATCTTCGGCGTAAAAACGCTGGTGTCGTATATTTCGCAATTCATGGTCCTCGAGCCCGGCGACGTCATCACCACCGGCACCCCGCCCGGCGTCGGCATGGGCAAGAAACCCCCGCGTTACCTCAAAGCCGGCGATACCGTGTCGCTCGGCATCGAGCGGCTCGGCCTCCAGGCGCAGCGGGTCGTGGCGTGGAAAGAGCCGCATTGAACGGCCGCGCCAACAGCCTGCGCTCCTGGACGGGCATCGTCTTCGCCGCGCTCTATGCGGCTCTGTTCATCGCGCTTTATCTGACCTACCTGAGGCGGGCCGGGACCTGGTTCGCCGACCTGCCGCTCGTTCTCGCCGCCCTGCCCTTCACGCTGGTCATGCGCGCGTTGAACGGCGGCTCCTTTGATTTCGCCGGCGACATGACGGCGCGCGTTCTCCTGGCGGCGCTCTTTTGCTGCACGCTCGCCTATGTCGCCGGACTGATCGTCGAGACGGCCGTGCGCGGCGTCGTTCGCGTCGCTTGGCCGCACTAGTGGGCGCGACTGCAGGAAGCGAGGATGGCCCATGCGCATCGAGCCTGTGTTCCTCTTCGATCTCGACGGCACGCTGGTCGACAGCGTCTATCAGCACGTGCTGGCGTGGAAGGAGGCGCTCGACAACGAGGGCATCGAGCTTTCCGTCTGGCGCATCCATCGCAAGATCGGCATGAGCGGCGGCCTGTTCACCAACCAGCTCATTCGCGAGACCGGCGAGCCGATCGACGAGGAGCGCGGCGAGCGGCTGCGCCAGGGCCACGCTCGCGCCTATCGCCGCATGGGCGGCCACATCCGGCCCCTGCCCGGCGCGCGCGAACTTCTGCAATGGCTGACGAGCGTCGGCATCCGGTGGGCGATCGCAACCAGCGGCCGGATGGAGACGGCGGCGGTGAACCTGAAGGCGCTCGGCGTCGACCCGGAGAAGACGCCGGTGGTGACGCGCGACCTGGTCAAATACGCCAAGCCTGACCCGGACCTCTTTCTCGCCGCCGCCGAGCGGCTGGGCGCGCCGATCGAGACCGCGATCGTCGTCGGCGACAGCATCTGGGACATGCTGGCGGCAGCCCGCTGCCGGGCGCTCGGCGTCGGCCTCCTCTGCGGCGGTTACGGCGCGGAGGAATTGCAGAAGGCGACGGCGTTCCGCGTCTACGAGGACCCGGCCGACCTGCTCCTGCACATCGACGAACTCGGCGGGCGGAGGTAGTCGAAGGCGCGTTGCAGGCGCGGCCGCCGACCGCGCTTCGCCGAGCGCGCCTACGTCCCCAGCATCAGCATCAGGTTCTGCACCGCCGCGCCCGACGCGCCCTTGCCGAGGTTGTCGAATTTGGCGACGAGCACGGCATGGCGGCGGGTCTCGTTGACGAAGACGTGGACTTCGAGGTCGTTCGTGCCGTTCAGCGACTCGGGCTCGAGCCGCCCGGTGTCGCCGGCCGGGGCCACGCGCACATGCTTTTCGCCGCGATAGCGCTTCGCGTAAGCCGCGCGCAGGTCGGCGACGCTTGGCTTCGCCGGCAGCGTCTCGAGATGCAGCGGCACGCTGACCAGCATCCCCTGGCGGAAATTGCCGACCGAGGGCACGAAGATCGGCCGCCGCGCCACGCCCGAGTAAAGCTCGATCTCGGGCATGTGCTTGTGCTCGAGCCCGAGCCCATAAAGTTCGAACGCCGGCGCGCGCCCCGTCTCGTAGGCCTCGATCATCGACTTGCCGCCGCCCGAATAGCCGCTGACCGAGCCGATCGAGACGCCCGCGTCCCGCGGCAGCAGGCCGGCGTCGACCAGCGGGCGCAGGAGCACGATCGCTCCCGTTGCATGACAGCCGGGATTGGAGACCTTGCGGGCTTTGGCGATCGCCTCGCCCTGCCCTGCGACAAGCTCGGGAAAGCCGTAGGTCCAGCCGGGCGCGACCCGGTGCGCCGAGGAGGCGTCGATAACGCGCGGCGCCTGATCGCCCATCGCCTCGATCAGATGCGCCGCCTCCTTCGCCGCCTCGTCCGGCAGGCAGAGGATGACGACGTCGACGTCTGCATAGAGCTTCCGCTTGGCCTCAGGGTCCTTGCGCGCCTCGGCCGGCAGGCTGGCGAGCGCGACGCCCGGCAGGTCCGCGAGCCTCTCGCGGATCTGCAGGCCGGTGGTGCCCGCTTCGCCGTCAATGAAGATTGTCGCCATCATCGCCTCTAAGGTCCCGAGATCATCCGAAGCCGCAGTCTCGCGGCGCGAACTTTCGCTTTTTCAGCTTCGGCGTCGCAAGCGGGTGGGCGATGGGGCGATCATGGGGGTTTCTTTCCTCCAATCCCCTGTCATGGTCAAGAATGCGAGCGCGGCGCCATCAGCGAGTGGCCTGCTTCGAAACAGGGAACAACGGAATGGAAAAGCGCTCGTTCACTGCCGCCGATCTGGACGTATTGCGGCAGTGGGACACGCCGACAATCTGCAATGGCCTCGAGTTGATCGCGCCGGAGCGTCGCTCGATCGGCTTTACCGTGGAACACATGGCCGCTGCGGATCGCAAGGCGCCGCCGATCGTCGGTCTGGCGCGCACCGGGCTGATCCGGGCGAAGGAACCGCCGCGCGGCCCGATCCCATCGCGCGAGGACTGGTACGACTACGTCGCCGCCGATGGCCTCCCCACGATCGCGGCGCTCCAGGACATCGACGATCGCCCGGGCCATGGCGCGTTCTGGGGCGAAGTTCAGACCACGGTGCATCTGGCGCTCGGGGTGTCGGGTTGCGTCACCAATGGCTCCTTCCGCGACCTCGACATGATTGCGCCGGGCTTCCAGATCATCGGCGGCCGCATTGGTCCGAGCCATGCGCATGTGCATCTCGTGCAAATGCGCTGCGAGGCGAACATTTTCGGCATGCTGGCGACGCACGACGACGTCATTCACGCCGACTTCCACGGGGCCGTGGTCATTCCCGCCGCCGCGGTGAAACAACTGCCGGAAGCGATCGACCTCGTCCTGCGGCGGGAAAAAGTCATCCTCGAAATGGCGCGATCGCCGGGCTTCAACAGCGCCAAGATGCGCGAGGCTTTGACGCGCGCGAACGAGATTCACTGAGGCTTCCGGGGCAGTTTGCGAATCACGTTGGTGAGGGCGGGCGCATTGTTCACGGCGAACGTCGGCGCGATCTGGTGCACCGCCTCCTTCGCTGCCTCGTGACCGCGAGGGCGGTAGTGTCTCCGTTTGAGAATTCAGGTTTGCATTAATTCGGGAATGATGCTGGGCTTAGCTTTCTCGCCAATCCGATTCCATGATTGAAAACGCCAGGGTTGGATCATTTCAAGCGTAGTTATGAGGGGCCGAAATTTCAGTGCCCCGCCGCCGCTCAATTCCTCGAAACGTTGTAACAGCAGGGGCACAAGATGTTCTGGCACGAAAAGCCAGGGTCGTATGGGCCAAGTTCTGTCCAGGAAACTGTCGCGAATCAGGGCATTGCAGACCTTTTCCCAATCGCGATGCCATTCCCTAAGTTTTTTTGTTAAGCTTGGGAGATCTTTGCTATACGAAATTTCGCAGAGGAAAATTGTTTTATTCCTCAAATCTGTCCCAACCGCGTCACAGTACCAATGAGGCCCGCTGGTATCCGGATTGCCGCTTTGATTGAGCTGTATGCAGCATTCCGAATTGACGAAGATCGCCCGGTCTGATCTCAAGTAATGGATCATGACGCTCTCATAGTAGTCCATGGGATCGTCCCTTTTTACGGCGCGCGGTCGTGGCTTCGGCGCTTCGGCGTCCATCATCTAGATAATCTCTCTCCGAGTTATGAACGGTTTGGACAGCCTAGCGGCCATAGCCGGCGTGAGCCGCATCGTCGCCTGCGGCGAGCAAAGCAGGGACCCTACTCAGCTTTTTTGTCGCCAAAGTCAGGCGCCGATCCTTACCGCCACGGATTGACGACCGGCGCGCGGGCGCGCTCAAAGTCGCTCGTGTCACGGGAGACGATCGTGAGCCCGTGGCAGAGCGCCGTCGCCGCGATGATGAGATCGGGTTGCGAGAACGTGTGCCCGGCCTTGCGGCCGTCCTCGACCAGGAGACGCCATTTGAACATCACATCCTCGCTTACGGGCAGGACGCGGTCCTCGAACATCGGCCGCACTTTGTGCGTCAGCCAGTCGTTGAGTTCGGAGCGACGGCTGGCATCGGTTACGAGCTCGATACCAAAGCGGATCTCCGCCAAGGTCACGGCACTGACATAAAGATGGTCGAGCGGATGGGCGGAGATGAAGGCGAGCGTTTTAGGCTCCGGCCTCGGGCGGCGCAGCTCGGAAAGAATATTCGTGTCGAGCAGCCAACCCGTCACAGATCGACCTGGCGAACCGGCATCGGGTCGCGCCCCGGTTCGATGTCGATGTCGCGGTAAGGCGAGGCCTGCATCGCAGCGATAAGCGCTTCGCCGCTTCGCTCCCCCTTGAGGCGACGGAACTCTTCAGCGGCGACGACGACGACTTCATCGCGGCCATGAACGGTCACATGCTGCGGCCCCTCGCTGCGGGCCCGCCGCACCAGTTCGCTGAATTTCGCCTTGGCGTCCTGAAGCGGCCAATGGCCGCGCGGCAAGGCGAGCCCGCGTCGGCTTGCCTTGGCGGGTTTGGGCGGGAACGGCATCGTGGTTCTAGTCATACTGACTAGAATATCATCGGAGCGGCTCGAGAGCAAGGCGATCGCGCGCCGCGCCACTCTACGGATCCTGATGAAAACTGGCTGCTCACCGGCAATCCCTTTCCCCAGGCGGACGCCGTTCGAGGATCCGGAGACGCAGAAGCCGAGATCGCCAAGGATCGGAAACGTCGCCGTCCTTGTTGGTCCGACGGAGCGCGCCTTCAGGCCGGCGCGTTGAGCGCCTCGGGACTCGCCGGGGTGATGGCGACGCTTTCGCCGCAGCCGCAGGCCGAGGTCTCGTTGGGATTGGAGAAGGAGAAGGTCGCCGACAGCCGGTCGACCTTGAAGTCCATCTGCGCCCCGAGGAGGAACAGCACCGCCTTCGGGTCGACGAGCAGCTTGACGCCCTTGTCCTCGACGACTTCGTCGAGCGGGGACACGGCTTCGGCGAGCTCCATCGTATAGGACATGCCGGCGCAGCCGCCATTCTTGACGCCCACCCTCACGCCGGCGACCGGCCGGCCCGCGGCTTCGGTCAGCTCGCGCACGCGCGCCGCCGCCGCATCGGTCAAAGTCATCACCTGTCGCCGCAGGAGTCGGGACGCCATTTCGAATTCTCCGCCATCCGGGGGCAAGGCCCGGCGCCGTCTACGGAAGATATAGCATCGAAAGCGCCGCTTTTACAGGGCGCACGATCGAACGTTCCAGTTTGCCGTCCCGCGGGTTCGTGCTAGGCGAACTCATGTCTCCCCCGCGCCGCTCCCGGACCCGCCCGTCCGTCCCGACCCTGCACAGCTGGGAGGCAAAGCATTACGTTCTCGCGGCCGTCATCATTCTAGTCGCGGTCGGCGCCTTCGTTTACAGCTGGTCCTAACCCTTTCTTGGGTGAGACAAGATCGCCCCGCCCGGCTCATCGAGACCGGGCGCTATAGAAAAAGGCCGCCCCCGCGGGGGCGGCCTCGGCTTCAAATGGCCGCGCAGCTCTTACGCCAGCGCGCGAGACCTTGCAGCGTGACGGTAACCGGCGAGGCCCAGGCCGACAAACCCCAAAAGCATCATCGCCCATGTGGAGGTTTCCGGCACCACGGAACTGCCGAAAAGGGTAAAGTTCAGTGCGACCGACCCTCCCGTGTAGTCAAAATTTTCTGTGGAGACGGTCGTGTTGGTGCCATCATACGTGAAAGTCGGCGCCGAAAACCCAGCGGCAACGCTGTTGAACAGATAGTCTCCCTTCGCCGTCCCCTGGGTAGTCCAGTCTCCGGGCAGAAAGATGTTCACGTAATAGTCAATGGAAGTCGCAAACTCGGGAGTGTCAAACCCGCCGTCGTTGAAATTCAGCGTATGCAGACCGCCCAGAGTCCCGAGCGTCAGGGGCTCCGTTCCAGTGCTGTCAGCGGCGGTTGTGTCGGTCCAGCCCCAAGACCCGTCCGCCCCGCTGTTCGATAGCGTGGCCGGGAACGGATTTGTGTAGGGCCCGGTCTGGGGCCCGGATGGCGACACGCTCATCCCGCCATTTGCGGTAAGGCTCAGGTTTTGCGCGTTGTTGAACAACGTAATTGAAAAGGACAAGTCGCTGAACGCCATTGAGCCATAGGCCTGGGACGGCGCGTACAGCATGCTGGCGTTCGAAAAGCTGAGATTGGACCAGCTTAGTGTGCCGTCCGTCGTTCTGCTGATCTGCTGACCACTGGCGGCCCCGGTCATCGCGCCGACGCCGATGACGACTGCGCTTAGCATCAATTTCCAATTTGTCATGGCAGAGACTCCCCGAAACATGCGTTCGCAGCACCCATCTCAAGCCTAGCCGCCGCGGCCAGCGATCCCCGTTGCAACTGCACTGGTTGCATCTTCATTCAAGAAGTTCGCCTTGTCAACCGAGTTTTTCTTCGCCGGCACGCCCGGACGCGAAAAAAACTCCACGCTGTGGCTCACCGTGTTGCTTTGATTATACGAAGACCTGAGGCAGAACCCAAATCCGCTTGCTGCGTCATTCAGCCCCGGAGCGTGAAGCCTCGTCTCAGAGGAGCAATTGTCAGCTAGGTCAACCCCGTAGCGGACTTACGTCATCTGCTGCCCCGGCGTCTGGCGCTTAAGCCGCAACTGTGGCAAAGCCCGGCTTGCCCGAATCCAGCAGAAGTTCAATGTCGTCGCCCCCCCTCCAAAGCCAGGCCGACCTTCTCGGCCGCATCGCCGACGCCCTCGAGCGGATGGCGCCCGCCTCCCGGGCGAAGCCGGATTTCGACGCGGCGGAGGCCTTCGTCTGGCGGGCCGAGCGCGGCACATTGGCGCCCGTCGGGCGGGTCAACCGGATCGATCTTTCGCTTCTGCGCGGCGTCGACCGGGTGCGCGACCTTCTGGTCGAGAACACCGAGCGCTTCGCCCGCGGACTGCCGGCCAACAACGCACTGCTCTGGGGCGCGCGCGGCATGGGCAAGTCGTCGCTGGTCAAGGCCGCGCATGCCGCGATCAACCGGCACCAGGGGGTCGAGGGACGCCTGAAGCTGGTCGAGATCCACCGCGAGGACATCGAGGGCCTGCCGGCGCTGATGAGCGCGCTCCGCGAGGCGCCCTTCAGGTTCATCGTCTTCTGCGACGACCTGTCGTTCGACGCCGGCGACGCCTCCTACAAGTCGCTGAAGGCGGCGCTCGAGGGCGGCGTCGAGGGCCGCCCGGCGAACGTGCTCTTCTACGCGACCTCCAACCGGCGCCACATGATGCCGCGCGAGATGATGGAGAACGAGCGCTCGAGCGCCATCAATCCGGGCGAGGCGGTCGAGGAGAAGGTGTCGCTCTCCGACCGCTTCGGCCTCTGGCTCGGCTTCCACCACTGCAGCCAGGACGACTATCTGGCGATGGTCGCGGGCTACGCGAAGCATTACGGGCTCGACGCGCTGCCGGATGCGATCGAGGCCGAGGCGCTCGAATGGGCGACGACCCGCGGCTCGCGCTCGGGCCGCACGGCCTGGCAGTTCATCCAGGATCTGGCGGGACGGCTGGGCAAGCCGCTCGCTGCGGACGGGTGACGGGCATTCGGGCGCCGAGCTTTCGGGGTGTCGATAGCTTTCGGGGTTGCGCCTCGTAACGTTATGCGTTATATTCTTCAATGATAGGAAGCTTCGCCGACCCGGAAACGGCTCGTATTTGGTCGGGCCGGCGAAGCCGACGGCTCCCCGCCGACATCCAGTCAGTGGCGTTGAGGAAGGTGCGCCTCCTCAATCAGGCTAAAGACTTCAGCGATCTTCGCGCGCCGCCGGGCAATCGACTGGAGGCGCTAAAGGGTGCACGGGCGGGGCAATATTCGATCCGCGTCAACGACCAATGGCGCATCTGCTTCAACTGGCGGGATGGAGGCCCGGCCGATGTCGAAATCGTCGATTATCACTGACCCAGACTGGCTTTCAAATCCGACGCCGGGCGAAATCCTGCTCGAGGAGTTCCTGCGGCCGCTCGCTCTCAGCCAGACCGCGCTTGCCCGCGCGTTGCGCGTGCCGCCCCGCCGGATCAACGAGATCGTGCTCGGCAAGCGGGCGGTCACCGCCGACACCGATCTGCGTTTGACGCGCTATTTCGGTCTCACGCCCGGCTTCTTCCTTGGCTTGCAGGCCGATCACGACCTCATGCAGCGCCGCCGCGAGCTCGGCGCCGATCTCGAACTGATCGCCCCGCGCGCCGCCTGATGAGAGCGTGCAGGCGCCGTCGGCGGCGCTTCGCCGATCACATTGCTGCGACCGCAGCTTTTGCGAGGTCGCTTCATCGGCGCGGACACAAACCCGCCGCGACTGCATGGGACCCATCAGCGGGGGCGTTCGAGTCGTATTTTGACGATCTGGAAGCGAGCCGACAATGTCCCTTGCCAAGTCTCTGGAAAGGCTGCAGCCTACCGTTCTCAGCCTCCTTCGCATCGTCGCCGCGCTGTTGTTTCTTCAATCAGGGCTCGAGAAATTCTTCGGGTTCCCGGTGGCCGGGCCGCCGCTCAGGGGGCTGATCGTCCTCGCGGCCATCATCGAGACGGTCGGAGCCCTGCTTCTGCTCATCGGATTGTTCACCCGGTGGACTGCCTTCATCCTCTCGGGCGAAATGGCGTTCGCCTATTTCCTCGGGCATGCGCCGAAATCCGTCTATCCGGCGGCGAACGGCGGCAGTCTGGCCGTGCTTTATTGCTTCGTGTTCCTCTATCTGGTCTTCGCGGGCGGCGGTCCTTTGAGCGTCGATCGGCTGGTGTTGAAGCGGGACTAGCGCGCCGCGCTGCCGCTCCCCTGCCCGACGACGCCGCGCGTTTGATGGCAGGTCGGCTCGGGCGGGCGGCCGCGGCCTTTGAAAAAGCGCAATTCCATGCCTAAAGGAAGACTTCGAAATTCGGCCGGACCATCCTTGCCTTGGGCCATTTCAACGGCCCAGAGTGACGCTCCTCCCCCCAAAATCGAAACCTGACGATGATTTCGCCCCGCGAGGTCTCGTTCTCATTACTGACATCCAAGAGGGACGTCATGGCTATAGGCACGGTAAAGTGGTACAATCCCGAAAAAGGCTTCGGTTTTATTCAACCGGATGACGGCGGCAAGGATGCTTTCGTTCATGTCAGCGCGGTCGAGCGCGCCGGCATGAGCGACTTGCGCGAAGGTCAGAAAGTCAGCTTTGAACTGGTCAAGGACACGCGCACCGGCAAGATGTCCGCCGACCGGCTCCAGGCCGTCTGAACGAGGCCTCCTGTCGACGGGCGAATCGCGGAATGTTCCGCCATCGTTGCATTTCGGCGGCTCGCCCGACGACCAGGGCCTCCTTCGTGTGTTTTCTTACTTTAAGAGGCGGAATTTGATGGTGCATCGCAAATTTGCGATCGGGCAAATCGTGGACTTCGATACGAGAGTCGCGCCGATGCCGAGACCCAATGGTCCTTTCGAGGTGGTGCGCGTGCTGCCGGCGGAAGACGCCAATTCTCAGACCTATCGAATCAAGAGCAAGTCGGAACCCTTCGAGCGGAGCGTCAAGGAATACGAAATCGTCGCCGCCGACTTGCCGGCGACCGATCGCGCCGCCAACTCGGCGCAGTGGCTCAGCGCCGGTTCCGCGCGTGAACTCCAGGCGTCACGGCTCTTCCGGTCGCGCTGACCGCTGCTCACCGCCGCGGCCAGTTGACCAGCCCGACGCCCATGACGACGAGCGCGATGGCGAGGGCGAAGCCCGGCGTCACGGCTTCGGCGAAGACGAGCCAGCCGGCGAACACGCCGACGAGCGGCGTGACGAAGGTGAAGGCCGAAAGCTGCGGGGCCGGATGGCGCCCCAGCAGCCAGAACCAGGCCGCATAGCTCAAGCCGACCACGACGATTCCCTGCCAGAGAAGCGCGGCAAGCGTCGCGGCGGAAAGATGCGTGGGCGCCGCTTCTCCGAACGCCGCCGCGGCAAAAGGCGCGATCAGCGCCGCGGCGACGATCTGATAGAGCAGCACTTTCATCGGATCGGCCCGGCGCAGCGGCGTCGCCGTGATGACGAGAGTGGTCGCCGCCCAGAGCGCCGCGGCGAGCAGCGCCAGCGCATCGCCGCGCCGCCCTCCGCCGGACGTGTGTCCCGCCAAGCCGACGCCGACGCCCAGAAAGGCGAACGCCAGGCCGAGCCATTGGATCGGCCTCAGCCGTTCGTCCTTCAGAAAGACGACGGCCCCCAGCGCAACGAAGAACGGCGCGGCGTAGATGAAAACGGTCGCGCGCGCCACGGTGGTCCAGCGCAGCGACTCGTAGAGGGCGATGAACTCGGCGGTGAAGAGCACGCCCGCAAGCGCGCCCGCCGCTTCCGTCCCGTCGATCCGAAACAGCCGCCGCCCGGTCGCCGCCGCGACGGCGATGACCCCGATGGCGCCGATCGCCGAGCGAATCCCCGTCTGCGCGATCGGCCCGACCTCGGGGAGAGCGATCTTTACGACGACCTGATTGAAGCCCCAAATGGCGCAGAGCGCGAGGGTGAGCGCGGCGGCGAAGCGGTCGAGGGGGCGGGTCTTCTTCTCGCGCATCGAAGCGGCATGGACTCTCGCAGGGTCTCAGATCAAGCCAAACATTCAAAGCGCCGGTGGACTGTGTTTGTCCGCCTGGAGGATCGTCGCGTTCGCCTGCGCAAGGCGGACTGCGCAAGGGCAAAAGATGGTTGATGGCGCCCGAGCGCGGCTGGCGGGATTCGGACCCCTACCGTCAACCGACGTTATGTACGCAAAATCAATCGGATATGGCGCTATCCTCGCGCGTTGGCGCAGCAGAGCCGGCTCTGACGGGCCGCTTCCGCGCTCGATTCCCTGTTCCTTGGCTGAACAGGGAAAGTCATTTCCCTGTTCCTTCTTTACCTTGCGCACGAGCCCATCCGCTGAACGGCATGAAATCCCATGGATTTGCGGTAACGCTCGAGGAGCGGCGGGGGCGCTTTTTTTGTTTCGCAGGGAATATCAGGGAATATCACGGAAAAACAGGCGGACTGGCTCGAGGACGTCCTTTGCCTCCGCAGGGGCGGTCCCGGCCTCCCTTTTGGCCGACGCCGGGCCTTGACAACGCACAATTCCTGCAACGAAGAACTCGGGCCAGAAATTTCGAACGCAACGCGAAGGAGCGGGGGGATGACGGATATCGCCAGGGAGATGGATTTCGCCACGGCCGCCGGGGTCGCGAGCGGCGAAACGGGCGGCATCGGAGAGTTCCTCGCCTCGCACGGCGGGCCGTTCTTTGAACTGCAGCGCCGGGTCGGCGCGCTCGAGGAAGACGCCCTGCACGCCGGCCGGAGGGCCGCGATGTTCGTCGGGCTCTCCTGGGGCGTCCCCCTGCTTCTCAGCCTTCTGCAGGGCCGCGCTTTCGGGCCGGCGGACCTTCACCCCTATCTGCTCGACTTCGGCGCCTGGGCCCGATTTTTCATCGCCACCGGCCTCTTTCTCCTGGCCGAGCAGCAGGTCGAATATGGATTGCGCGGCAAGCTCGGCCAGTTCGTCCGCGCGCCGGTGCTTGCGCCCGAATCGTTCAAAGCAGCCGCCGCCGGGGTGGTGAAGGCGCTGAAGCTGAGAGACTCGGGCGTGGCCGAACTCGTCTGTCTCGCCCTGGCGATCGGCGGCGCGCTGGCGTGGCTCGAGCATCTGCTCGGCGCCGACAGCTCGAGCTGGGCGGTTCAGGTCGCCGCCGACGGCGCGCATGTCACGCTGGCCGGATGGTGGTCTGTCATCTGCAGCGCGCCACTCTTCTATTTCCTGCTCATGCGTGGACTGTGGCGCTATTTCGTCTGGGCGATGCTCGTCTGGCGCATCGCCTCGCTCAAGCTGCGGCTCGTCGCCACCCATCCTGACGGCAAGGCGGGGCTCGGCTTCATCGCCGACTACCCGAACGCCTATTCGATGTTCGTCTTCGGATTGAGTTCGTCCATGGCGATCACCGTCGTGCGGCACGTCTTCGAAGCCAACATCTCCTCGGTCACCTTCGGCTACATCATCGCCGGCTGGCTCGCGATCGTGTTCGCGTTGTTCGCCTTCCCGCTGCTGGCGTTCTCCTGGCCGCTTGCCGAGCTCAAGCAGCGCTCGCTGCAGATTCTGGGCGCCCGAGCGACGCGTTTTCACCGGGCGGCGGAGCGTGCAATCATTGGCCGCAACGTCGTGGCCGACGACGCCTCGGAAGCCGATCCGGACCATGCCGTCGCCGACCCGTCGGCGCAGTACGCCGTGTCGCAAAAGCTCTCGGTCTTCGTCATGAGCCGCGCGGCCATCGCCCCCTTGGCCGCCGCGGCGCTCGTGCCCTTCGCCATCGCCGGCGCGACCATGCTTCCCTATAAGGAAGTGTTCTCGCTGGTGAAAAAGCTGCTGATCCTTTAGCGCCGAGCGCGATCGCCGACGGGCCGCCCGGACAAGTAGGGCGGCGGGCCCTTCTTGGGACCCGCCGCCCTGATCGGCCGCTTCGGGGACTTTATCTTCTGTCGCGAAAACCCCGAGCGACCCTGGCGATGTCCAGAGGGGAGAGGCTGGATCTCGCCATATCGCCGGGTGTTCAGAGGCCGGCGAGATACTGGGTCGGATCGACCGGCGTCGAGCCCTTGCGCAGCTCGAAGTGGAGCTGCGGCGAGTTGACGTTGCCGGTGTCGCCGGACTTGGCGATGATCTGGCCGCGCTTGACGGTCTCGCCGCGCTTGACGTCGAGTTCGCCATTGTCGGCGTAGGCGGTGACGAAGCCGTTCGGGTGCTTGATCAGCACCAGATTGCCGTAGCCCTTGAGCCCGTCGCCGGCATAGACGACCACCCCGTTCTCGGCCGCGCGCACCGAGGTGCCGGCAGGCACCGAAATGTTGATGCCGTCGTTGCCGCCGGCCTTGAAGCCTTCGATGATTCGCCCGCGCGCCGGCCAGCGGAACTCGGGCGAGGCCGCGGACGCGTCGGCTTCGGCGGTCTTCGGCGTGGCCGCCTTCGAATCGACGTTGGCCGCCGGGGTCTCCTCGATCGTCGGTTTCTTGCCGGCAGGCTTGGCCGGCTCGGTCTTGGCGACGACGGTCTTCGTCGCGTCGTCCTTCGCCTTCTTCTCGGCGGCCTTTTCCTCGGCCTTCGTCCTTTTCGCCTTGGCCGAGTCCGGTTCGGAACTGGACGCGAGCTCCTCGGCCTTCTTCTTGCCGCGCTTGGTCGAGCTGTCGGCGATTTCCTTGTTCGAGGCGCCATGGTCGCGCTCGTCGGCCTTGGCGACAGCCCGGCCGGCGCCGGCATTGTAGACCGGCACGATCATTCGCATGCCGCCCTTGACCTCGGAAGCGCTCGTCAGCCCGTTGGCGCTGAGGAGCGCCGCGGCCGGGACGCCGTACCGGCCCGAGAGCGAATCGAGGGTTTCGCCCTGCGCGACGATGACCGGCGAGCCGCCGACGGGACTCCAGCCCACGGCCGAGCCGCCGACCGCCTGCGGCTTCGCCGACGCCGCCGGCAGCGGAGCGCTGGCGACAGTCCGCGGCGGCGCGAGCGGCGCTGCGGCCACCTTACTGGCGGGCGCGCCCGCTGCGGGCTGGGCGGCCGAGGTTTGCGAGGCGAAGGGATTAGAGAAGCCGCCGTCGGAAAAGCGGCTGACGTCGGCCGAGCAGCCGGAAAGCCAGACGAGAGCAAGCCCAGTCAGCGCAAGACGCGGAACAGCGCGTCCGCCGAGAAACGCAAGGCGATCACTCATTTGTTTGAACCCACGACTTAACGCGACCGGAAACATGGCGAATGTGCGCCGATCGGGTTAAGGGAAGGTTTAAGATGAATTTTTTCTGCGGCCGATCGCTGCAATTCGCCGCGTGCGTCCAGCCTCAAAGCGCGCGCGAGAGGCCGCGCTCGAGCGGTCTGAGCGCCCGCGCGGGCCCGATTTCGACAAGCCCGACCGGTCCTTGCGCCGGAACGGTGAGGCGGACGATGCGCTGCTGGTTTTGTCCCGGACCGGCGAAGGCCGAAACGAGAACGCCCTCCCCGCGGATGAGCTTGAGGAATTCCGGCGGCGGCGCCTCGATCAGCCCGTGCACGACGACCTTGTCGAAGCAATCGCCGGACTCGTGCAAATCGAACCCGTTCCGCCACAGCACCGTCACGTTCATGAGCCCGAACGCCGAGATCCGGGCGGAGGCCTCGAGCGCCAGCGTCTGGAAGCGTTCGAGCGACACCACCTCCTTCGCAAGTTGCGCGAGCAAAGCCGTGCAATAGCCGGTTCCGGTTCCAATTTCGCAGACCCGGTCGGCCGGCGTCAGCTCCAGCGCGGCGACCATGGCGGCGAGCACGGACGGGGGCGGCGACGTCTGCCCGCAACCAATCGGCAGCGCCATGTCGCGACCGGAGATGTCGGCGAAGCGCTGCGGCATGAAGAGCGCCCGCGGAGCGCGTTCGAGCGCGCGCAAAAGGTCGATATCGTCGATTCCCCTCGTGCGCATGGCGAGGGTGAACTGGGCCCGTTCCTCCGCCTCCGACTCGCTCACGTTTTCCCCTTCGGCGCTCGCCCGGCTCACCGCGTCGCGAACGCCTTCTCATAGAAGAGACGCTGGCCATCGTCGGTCAGATCGAGGCGCAGCGGCGTCACCGAAATCCGATTCGCGGCCAGGGCCGCGAGATCCGTATCGTCCTCGAACTGGATTTCGCCGCGCTGGAACATCAGCCAGAAATAGGGAAAGCCGCGTCCGTCGCGCCGTTCTTCGACCCGCATCAGCTCGGCGTTGCGCTGGCCCTGGCGGGTGAAGGCGATTCCCTTGACCGCGTCCGCTTTGCAGGGGGGAAAATTGACGTTGACGAGGCCGCCGCGCGGGATGCCGGCGGCGACGATCTTGCGAATCAATGGCGCGGCGTGCGCCTCCGCCGCGTCCCATTCGATCGTCGCCCTGCCCTGCGCGCCGCCATAGGCCTGCGATAACGCGATCGAGGGAATGCCGAGCATCGCCCCTTCCATCGCGCCGGCGATCGTGCCGGAATAGGTCACGTCCTCGGCGACGTTCTGGCCCCGGTTCACCCCTGACAGCACCAGGTCCGGCGGCCGGTCGGCCATGATCTTGCGCACGCCCATAATGACGCAGTCGGTCGGCGTGCCCCTGACAGCGAAATGCCGGGGGCTGACCTCGCGGAGCCTTAAAGGGTCACTGAGCGAGAGCGAATGGGCGACCCCGGACTGGTCGCTCTCGGGCGCGACCACGACCACGTCGTCGGAGAGCTCGCGGGCGATCGCCTCGAGGACGGTCAGGCCGTGCGCATGGATGCCGTCGTCGTTGGTGAGCAAGATTCGCATCGGGCCTGCCTTTCGGGTGGGCTATACGACGAGGGGGCGCGCGGTTCCAGCCAGGATAGGCGATTCGGACGACGGCGAGATTGTGGGCCAGGAACGCCGATCGAAGACAAGGGCGCCCTAGGGTCGCCTCCCGACCGGGGACGGAACGGGACATTTCTGTGACATGGACGCCAACCGCTCGTCAGGTCGGACCCGGCAATTTGGCTCCGCGCCGCCTCGCCCCGGGACCCTTTGCCAGGGGCGCGCCGACGCTCAAAGATGGCGAAGCGCCGTTACGGAACGCGAGCGGACGCGCCTTCGTCGGCAGCCGGACAACCTGCGACTAGTCGTTTCCGTCGAAGGATTTTTGACGCCAAATAGACATTAGCAGACCTTTGTGTCTTGTGATATTTTGTGTTCATCGTATTTGCGTCGATAAACTGATCCTTCCGGCAAGAAGTCACTATTTCTAATCCAGTGGACGTTCTTCTTGACGACCCGGGCTGGATTTCCTCCGATTATGCAATTTTCTTCGTCGAATTTCTTTGTGACGACGCCGCAGGCGGCGACGATGCATTCTGCCGGAATGGCGGCGCGCTTGTTGATGTAGACCCGCTCGCCAATCCAAACGTGAGCGCCGATAACGACGCCTGTCGAGACGTCGAGATAATCCCCGGTCTGCGAATCGAAGACAAGATGCGGAGATTCGCCGCAGCGGATCGTAATTCCATTCGAAAACAGGCAATCGTCCCCGATCGTGAGGCTGTTTCCTGAATTATAGAGCAGGAAGGAGCAGCCGGGCTCGATGGAGAATTGTCGACCAATTCGCAGAGCGGTACGGTGCGCCTTGACATGGTTGCCGCAAGATATGTTCAGCCCCTTGATCTGATAGAAATCGTCCATAACCACGCAATTATCGTCGCCGTTGATATAAAGACTCAGCGTGCTTGGGACGCGGGCGTCGCCAATTTCAATCACGTTATTGTCGCCGGACACGTTGAGCGACAAGGTCAAATTAGCGCCGGTGGCCACCGTGTTGTTCTTGCCGTTGATCTGCATTTCCACCTCATCGCGGCCTTATGGTACGGAGAACGTTAAATTTGGCCCTTAGGGCAAATTACGCGCCCGGCAAGGCGCCCGCATATCCAGCGATGAGTTTTGACCTGCCACCACTCTTTATTTTGTATTTTGTCGAACTCCCATTTTATCGAAATCGACCCAGAGCTGACGGATGGTCTTGCGCGCCTCTTCGAGAGAGCCGATCGTCAGGAAGGCGATGAAGGTGTGCTCGCCTGGCTCAACTCGGTTAATTCTGAAGAAGACATTCCATTTCACGCTCGGGAAAGCCATTTTCGCATCGGTGAATGGCTGTCCGGAATAGGTCGCCGGAACGCTTTGCGGCGGCGCGTAAATTCCCATCGCGAATCGACTGTCATCAGTGGCGAAGATGATCGGATCGTTCTGGTAGCCAAGCTCTCCCACGACCCGCTTGAGCTGATCTTTTGCCGGATCATAGATCCAAAAATCCGAAAATTCGGCCGGCATATAGCCGGTTGGGGCTTCAAAGCCGCCGAGCGTTCGCGAGTCCGGAACGACGAACGTCGATTGAAACTCGATCACATTCGGCAGGCCCACGACGCCGATCGTCACCACCTTGCGCATGATGTCGCTGGAGAGCGGGCCATCTTTCGGTCCGTCAGTCGCGGGACATTTGGCGAAATCGGTTGGATCGAGCCAGTAGGCCGCCCGGGTTTCCGTCGTCACCCGGCGCGGCTCGACCTTTAGAGAAAGCAGTCTGCTCGTGCTCGTCGCCCCCAACCCGTCATAGACCGAACCTGCCTCAGTCGGGTTGAAACATTCACGATGCCTGTTGGAGAAGGCCGCCGCCATCTGGATTTCGCGTCCGTGGTCGGAGCTGCTGACGAATTGCTTGCCGCGCCAGACGAGTCCGTCAATGGCGCCGGCGTCGCGGCTTGTGACGCGGACGGACAGAGTCGAATCGCCGATGGTCGCTATTTTCGCGGCATTCGGCCAGACGACGCCAGGGGCGTCGGCGGCGCACGCGAAATCAGGCGCCGCGACAAGGCACAGGCGCGCGGCCAAACTCCAAAGCGGCTTCCTGAAGCCTTTGGCGCTGACCATGCTGGAGTTTCTGGCGCAGACGACGCCTTGCGGCGCGCATCGCTCTTTAGAATGCGCGTCGGGAGTAGGCCGCGAAATTGACGTTGGAAAAATCCGCCGATCAATTGCACCGGCGCCAGAAGATCCCGAGCGCAGGCGGGGCGGCATCAGGCTCACGCCTCGCAGCTTTCCCGGAGCGCCGGACGATCCGCGCGCGCCTTTTCCTTTCTGGCAGATCCTGGCTGAGGGGCAAGAACCGTCAGTATGTGCTCGGCCACGACGTTGAGCGTATGATCGCGTCGCACTAAGTCATAGGCGTTGCGAGCGAGGCGGCTCCGCTCTTCCGGCCGGCGCACCAGATCTGATAGGGCCGAGAGCCAAGCCGCCTTGGTGTTCTCGACCAACAGGCCCGTTTCGCCATTCTGAACCACGCGCCCATATTCGGGACCGTTCGAACAGACCATGGCCATGCCCAGCGCGCCGCATTCCAGGAATTTGAGATAAGACTTGTTGCCGTTGAAGGTGTTGGCGGCGAGCGGCGCGAGGCCTATGTCCCAACAGACGGTCTTTTGCAGCCAGCGCGCGAAACTCGGATAATCATTGGCCAGCGGCAGCGAGATCACGCTGCCGAAGGCCTTCCTGGCGTTGCTGAAACCGCCAATGACCTGGAAATCGATCCGACCGGGGAAGCGGGACTGTATTTCCTCGATGGCTTCGCGGACGAGAGCGAGGTCGTCGTCATGGGTGGGCGTACCGACGTACCCAATGGTGACTCTGTCGCTGCTCGTCCGGCTTTCGATATTGCGCAGCCCTGCCGGCTCCCTCTCTCCCAGGCGCCACAGATCCGCATCCAGCGCGTTGGGAATGAAGGTCGTGTTCGGATTCAGCGCCGAGAATTTCCTCAGCAACGCCTCGGAGGACACGGTCACGGCGTCGGCGGCGCGGGCGAAGGCGGTCACGCGATGACCAAGATCCTCCACGTCGCCGTGAAAGCCTCGGATCTTCAGGGCATGGCCATCGAGCAGATCGTCGTCGATCTCGTAGATCAGGCGCGCTCCGCTGCGCTTGACCTCCGAGATCCAGCCTTCAACCGCCGTGGTTTCGACCAGGCCGGCGTCGCGTTGCACCAGCACGGCGTCTTTGGAGCCGAGCGCGGGCAGGCTGGCGCTACGAAGTTGCGAAACATCCCAGTCGCGGCAGATCTCGGCGGTGCGATAGGGCAGCATCATGCGTACGAAGCCAGAGCCGGCCGGCAGACCGTCGGAACGCAGAGCGGGCATCAGCAGCAATCGGCCACGTTGGCGCGCCGTCGCCCGCGCGTTGTCTTCGAAGAGCGGCGCGACGGCGGCCCGCACCCGTTCGAGCCCCGGCTGGGCATTCATGCTCGCAATGGAGCGTGTGATGCGCGGCTTGCCGTGTTTGCGGATGAGGGCATGCATGCCCTCATCCATCAGCGCAGTCCGCTCGCCATCGGCGTAGCTCTTGGATTTGGCGTGGAAAATATAGACGCCGGCGATCACCGCGAGATCAAAGCCCGCGTCCACCGCGCGGAAGCAGAAATCATTCTCCTCGCCGTAGCCGCGCGGGAAGTTCTCCTCGTCGAACAGGCCGATCTTGTCGAAGACCGCGCGCTTCACGCAGAAGCAGAAGCCATGGACGAGCGGTGTACGGATAAGCTCGCCATCCCAGAGGCGCTCGAAGAACAGATCCATGCCGGCGACGGTCATGCCCGGCGGGATCGGATTGATCGCGGTCTGCGAGCCCGAGCCGACCGTCGATGGCACGGACTGTGCGCTCGCAGCGTTCGACAGCGGGCCGACAATGCCGAGCAGAGGATCGCGGTCGAGCGCGTCCGACAATTTGTCGAGAGCGCCCGCGGGAACAATCGTGTCGCTGTTCAGCAGCAGGACGTTGCGCGCCGAGCCGGCCCTCACGCCGTCATTGGCTGCGACGGTGTAGCCGGTGCGCTCTTCGTGCCGGACGAGGGTCGCGCGGTTCTTCGCGGCGAAGTCCTTGAGGAAATCCGCAGTCTCGGCGTCGGAGCAATCATCGACGATAATGATCTTGCCGCGACCACTGAGCGCCGCATCTGCCGAAGCAAGGCAGAGCTTGACGTCGTCCAGCGCGTTATGGACGCAGACGACCACGTCAATATCGAGCGCGCCGGCGGTTTTGCTCCAGCGATGCAGTTCGGGCAGCGGCAAAAGATGGCCGTCGAGCCGGTTGGGCACGTGCCATGAGCCATAGATATGCGGTTTCGGGCCCCATTCGTTGAGACCGTGGCGGAAGAGCGAGAAATCGTCGCTGTCGCGCGTCGACTTATATTCCGGCAGCAGCGGCAGCCAGTCGATTCCAGTCTGGATCAGGCAATAATTGATGCTAAGCTGGTCGCGGCGACTATATTTGTTGATCTGGTTCCACCAGAGCTGTTGGAAGGCAAGGGTTTTCGGATTGCGCGCGTCGAAGACCATGAAATTGGTCTCAATGAGAGTGGCCGTTTCTAATCCTTCGGCGCCATCATACGCCTTCAATTGAGCTTCGATAACGACGCTGTCGTCGAGCTTCAGCGTGCGAGCCTCGGCCGCTTCTTCCAGATAATTCCAGCGAATCGAATGCGGGATCGCGCCGATCGGGCGGCCAGAGGCTTCCGTCGCCGCGACGAAATTCGAGATTGGCGAACGGACCAGAACATTGGCGTCCACCCAGACCACGAAATCATAGCCCGGAAACAGCCGCAGCAGGTTCGTTTTGACATAGCGAGCCGTGCGGCGCGGATCGGCGTCGAGATAGGGACAGGGCAGCAGGCGAAACACGCCATAGCCGTCGGTCACCGAATTGGTCACGCAGTAATAATCAAGTTCGGGCTCGAAATGGCCCGGCAGCAAGAGCGCGTCGAAGGGGCCGGTGATCGCCGTGACGACGGCGACGCGACCGCGCTTGCCGCCGCGCGCGCGCACCGCCTGCTGGTAGGCGAGGATTTCTTGCGTCCGGTCGCGCTCGAAATCCGGGAAGACGCGCGACTTGCCGTAATAATTGATGAGGTTGTAACCTACGTCGATGAACCGGGAGACGACCGAATAGCCACGCAGCGCCGGGACGAGGCCACACAGGCGTTCGGTCCCATGGGCCAGCGTGCCGTCGATCTGTCCGGCCTCTTCCTCAAAATCCTCCAGTTTCACCCGGCCTTCGAGTAGGGGGCGGAGCGCATCTGTCCGCGCCCAGAAGAAGGAGCCGGCCGGAAAATGCGGGCAGGTGTCACCGGCATAAGACATTCCCAGAAGATTTCAGCAGCCTGGTCACGATTTCGCGATTGCCGCCCCATTTCGGCTGGGCGCGGATTTCAGGATGATAGGGCGGCTGGAACACGCCAAGGTGCGGATCGGCTTGGAAGGCTGTCAGGATCTGCGTAACAATAGACCTGTTGCCGAGGCTGTAATGCAGAAGATAGCGGCGCCAGTTTGCATGTTTCGGGCTGTGCGGCGACCGCTTGGAATGGAGATGCAGCACTAAGTCATAAGCGAGCTGCGCGGGCCCGAATTCAACCAGGAAGGGCGCCATATCGCGTCCGCGATTCACGGGCGTCGCCACAGTGACGCCTATGCAGTTCTCGACACCCGAGACGAACGCCGCGCGGACTTTCTCGGGATCGCCGCGCCCCGGCGGCACCGAGACGAACAGATGGAATTTCGCCGGTATATGAGAGAGATAGCGGCAGAATTCATCTACCAACTCGGCGTAATAGAGGTGCAGATGCACCGCAATCGACAGCGAGAATCGGGACGGAAGCTTGATATCGAGATCGTAGCGAAGAACGGGACCCGAGGCGCCATATTCAGGATCGCCGAAGCGCTCCAACGCCGCCGGCACGCTCGCGGGCTTCGGCTTGGGATCTCGCCCCTCAATGCGACCGGTCACCACGAAATGATACAGCGGATTGGTCTTGCTCTCGCGGACGTCGGGATTGGCCTCCTGATACATTTTCGTGCTGAAGCGATCCG
Organism: uncultured Alphaproteobacteria bacterium; assembly: GCA_963772555.1. Classification (GTDB taxonomy): domain Bacteria; phylum Pseudomonadota; class Alphaproteobacteria; order Rhizobiales; family Beijerinckiaceae; genus Roseiarcus. The sequence goes on from CAVYXQ010000024.1 coordinate 146,463, forward strand.
ACGGATCGAGCCCGGCCTTCCAGCCCATCTCCATGTAATGCGCGGTCGGCCCTCCGGGAAATTTGAGCGCTTCGGGACAATTGCGCGCGTAGAATGACGGATCGAAGAATTCATTCGGACCGATGCCCTGCGTCATGGCCTTTTCAAACAGCCAGGCGAGCGGCGTACGCCCGGCTTCCGCGGAAGGACGAACGGTGTTGACCCATCTGGCGTCGAACATCACATGGGGGCTCAGGTTCTTCTTCGAACCGAGCAGGATGTAGTGGACAAGCGGATTCCATTTGCACTCGCGCACATCCAATGCCTGTTGCAGATAGAAGGTGTTATCGAACAAGGCATTAGGCGTGCGCTTGTATTCCAGATGCCCGACGCGCGCGTAGTGTTTGAGCGGATTGGCGCCGGCTTTGACCACGTCGGCGTTGCGATAGGCATACCATGCAGGATCGAAAAGGCCTGACTCCGTGAGGATCTTCTCCATCTCGTCGACGCCCATCGAAAAAGCCACGCCGTCGAAAATAGGCGATGGGCGGAGGTTTCGATCACGGCCAACCGTCAAGTAATGCCGCAGCGCAGCGAAGTGTCCACCGCCAATATCTTCGCATTGCCGCGCATAAAATTCTGGATCAAAGTATGGGCTCGCCGCTCTCGTCGGATGCGCAAGAAAATCAGCGATCATGTCAACTGGGGCGCCGTCAAGCCCATACACCCCGCGATAGTAGTCGACATCGAAAAATTTCGGATCTCGAAGAGCCGCGATGATTTCGAGCGGCAAGCCCGCAGTCGCGAGTTTGGACCCAGGCAAGGCTCTCGCCGCGATGGTCTTCGGCGCTGTCGGCGCAGCGGGATTTCGCGCCGGAAAGCTCTCCCAATTCTCTGCCCGCCCGGCGATAAGATAATGGAAAAAGGGATTGATCCCCTGTTCGCGCACGTCCGCGTATCTCTCGAGGTAGAGAGCCGTCGAAAAGTCCGGCGACGGGTCGAGCAAGCTGCGCCAACCCTGCTTGACGAAGTGCTCCACAATGGCTTCACTCCCCGCCCCTCTCAGCTCTGGCGCCTGCTGGAGGTAGAACCTCTCGTCGAAACTGTCCTTGACGATAGAGATCTCGAATTTGAGGTCCGCGGCAATTTTGAGCGGATCCTTGGGATGCGCGAAGCGACCGTCTCCCCGCCCCCGGACAATGTAGTGAAAAAATGGATTGATGCCCTTCGCGCGAACGTCGGCATACTCCGCGAGGTAGAAAGATGTCGAGAAGCTCGGCGACGGGTCACGAGAATCGCGCCAGCCACGCTCGAGGTAATGCGTTATCGGATCCGCAATTTCCTCTTTTGAGGGAAATTGACCCAGATAATAGTCGATCGAGAACTCGGGAGATAGAACCGCCTTCTCATAGGACAATTCAGTCTGCGTCATTTCCCACTTCCCGGCGTGAGCTGGTCCGACTTGCATGAGTTGTCTGTCTCGCTGCCTCGGATAGACAACGTTTCAATTTGCTTTTGCTTCGCCCCATCGACATAATAGGCGTCAGAACATGCGCGCCCCAGCCTTGCGAAGAAGTTCGAAATATCCCGGCGTGACGAACTCTGCGCGTCCGCATCCAGGAGAGCTTTCACTCCTGGACTCAGGGCCTTACCAATTCCGACAACCCCGAGGCCATGGCCATGGGCGAATTCAAAGACAGGATAGTCTTTGCGAAGCTGAAGCAATACCTTGGCAACTCCGAAATTGCGCTCCCGCACATTTGTGTCGTGAAGGAGCAGCACTGCCCGATCGGACAATTTCGGCAGCCATGTTTCGATGTCTTTCCGCACCGCCTCTTCCGTGTGCAGGCCATCCAGATGCAGCAGATCGATCGAGGTATCTTCAAAGTATCGCGCAGTGTCGGAGAAACTTGCACGTATCAGGCTCGAAAAGCGCGAATATAGGGCATTATTGCGGGCGCTGACGGAGGCATAAACGTCTTCGCCGTAGAAGCCGGCGTGTTCATCTCCAGTCCAGGTATCAACGGAGTAGCAACGCGCGTCGAGCGACAGGACTTCAACCGCCTGACAGAACGCGAAATAAGAGGCGCCATAATGCGTACCCAACTCGACCAGAAGGCCAGGCCTTTGCTGGGACATGAGCCAAAATGCGAATGGTATATGTTCGAGCCAGGCCGAGCGCGGCAGATAGAGCGGCCTCCAGAAGGCCGCTTTCACACCTTCGTTCGCGACAACCTGCGTTACCGACAGTTCGCCATCCTGGCGAAGCCGGCGGTCAGTGAGAGCAACAGATCCCGTCAACGAAAGCTCCCTTGCAATACAACAAAGTCGAATACAACTTTACGATCACTTGTTCGTGGATATCGTGCAAACATCCGTGTCGGCGCGGGCGCCAGGCGGCGGTAACGACCTTCATAGCTAGTCTCTAGGCTGCCATTTTGGCGTTTGAATCAGAAACTGCCGCTTGATAATATCGACTTAATTTGACAATATGGCTTGCCGAAGAGAGTTATATTTAGAATGTGTTACTCCAGCCTTTTCGTGGATTTGCCTGGCGACGGCGAGCGGATTTCGTCCCGCGTTTTGGATTGGGGCCAAGGCGGCGCGGCGATCCCGGCATCCGTAGGGCGCTCTTGGCCTGGTTTGCTCGCTCCGCCCGCGACGACGGGGACCGCCGGCCGCCCTACTCCGCCGAGCCGCGGCCGTCGCGCTCGGCTTCGCAAACCTATGCCGCGGTCGGCTGGCGCGCTATTGCGGCAGCGGGCCGAGTTCGGGCCAGCCGTCCGCGGTCCACCCCAGCGGGGAGAGCTGGAGCTTGGAGACGCCGGCCGCGTCGCCGTCGTAGTAGTGATAGACCAGCATGTCGCCGCGCGAGGTCTTCACCGCCTCCTGACCGCCGGGGCCGATGAAGCGGCCGGTCGTGCCGAGCATGAGCGAGCCGCCGCCCTCGAGCATGCTCTTGCCAGCCCGGTCGACATAGGGACCCTCGATCCGGTCGGCGCGGCCGACGCGAATGTTGTAGGTCGAGGCGACGCCGCGGCAGCACTGGTCGAAGCTGACGAAGAGGTAGAATTTCCCCTCGTGCTCGAGGATCGAGGAGGCCTCGATCGCGCCGCCGTGGCGGCTGGCCAGCGCCACCGCCGGCGCGTCGCCCTTGAGCTTGCCGGTCTCCGGATCGAGTTCCTTGAGCTTGATCCCGGACCAGTAGGACCCGTAGGAGAGAAAGGCGCGTCCGTCCGAGAGGTCGATCCGGAACGGGTCGATGGCGTTGAAGCCGTCGCCGACGTCTGACTTCAACACCAGTCCTTGATCCTGCCAGCCGTCTGCCGGCTTCGCCGGATCGAAGGAGGCGCTGGTCATGAGCCCGATGGCGCTCGTGTTGTGGCCGAAGCTCGAGAGGCAATAATAGAGAAAGAACCTGCCGCCCCGCCGGCTGATCGAGGGGGCCCAGACATTGAGCGGCTGGAAGCCGAGCGCATCGATGGCCCATTTTGGCACGCCCGTTCCGATGGCGCCCGCGTCCGTCCAGCGGACGCCGTCGGGCGAGGTCTTGACCCGGATCGCGCCGTGATAACGGCCCTGCTCGCCGGTTCCGAACGCGGCGAAGCGGCCGTCGACCTCGATGACCGACGGGTCATGGATGCGGGTGTCGCCCCTCATCTGCGGCTGCGGCGGGAGGTCGGCGGCGTGGAGGGGCGCGGCCATGGCGATGAGGATCACGGCGGCCAGGCGGACGAGGGCTGACATCATCTTTGGCCTTTCGCCTCGATCCGCTCGAGGCCGCCGATGTAGGGCCGCAGGGCCTCCGGGACCGCGATCGATCCGTCCGGCTGCTGGTAGTTCTCCAAGACCGCGACCAGCGCGCGGCCGACCGCGACGCCGGAGCCGTTCAGCGTATGGACGAAGCGGGTCGCCTTGGCGTCGGCCGACTTGAACCGGGCGTTCATCCGCCGCGCCTGGAAATCGCCGCAGACCGAGCAGGAGGAGATTTCCCGGAAGCGCCCCTGCCCCGGCAGCCACACTTCGATGTCGTAGGTCTTGCGCGAGGCGAAGCCGAGGTCGCCCGTGCACAGGGCGACGGTGCGGAAATGCAAGCCGAGGCGCTTCAGCACTTCCTCAGCCGAGGCTGTCATCCGCTCGTGCTCGGCGAGCGACTGTTCCGGCGTCGTGATCGAGACGAGCTCGACCTTCTTGAACTGGTGCTGGCGGATCATGCCGCGCGTGTCCTTGCCGGCGGCGCCCGCTTCGGCGCGGAAGCAGAGCGTGCCGGCGGTGAAGCGCAGCGGCAGCGTCTTCTCGTCGACGATGCTCTCGCGCACGAGGTTGGTCATCGGCACTTCGGCGGTCGGGATGAGCCAGTAAGGCACTTCGAGACTCGATTGCAAAACGCCCTTTTCGCCGTCAGTAAGGGGGGCTCTCAGGTGTTCTCGACGCGCCCAAAATTCGAAAGCGCTATTGAGCTGATCTTCTTGGTCCGCGTAACGCAACGCTGCGAACTGATCCTCCCGAAATTTCGGCAACTGCGCCGTGCCGAACATCGCCGCGTCGCGCACCAGCACCGGCGGGGCGATCTCCTGATAGCCGTGCTCGCTTGTGTGCAGATCGAGCATGAACTGCTCGAGCGCCCGCTCGAGCCGCGCCAGCGCCCCCCTGAGCACGACGAAGCGCGCGCCCGACAGCTTGGCGGCGACGTCGAAGTCCATGAGGCCGAGCCGCTCGCCGATCTCGAAATGCTCCCTCGGCGTGAAGCTGTTGGGGAAGACCGGCGGCTCGCCGGACCGACGCACCTCGACATTGTCGTTCTCGTCCTTGCCGTCGGGGACGTCGGGAAGCGGCAGGTTGGGGATCTCGGCCAGGGCGTCGTTCAGCGCCCTCTCCGCCTCGCGTTCTGCCGCCTCGAGCTCCGGCATTGTCGCCTTCAGGCCCGCAACCTCGGCCTTGAAGTCCTCGGCCGCGACCGCATCCCTGCGCGCCATCGCAAGGCCCACCTGCTTCGAGGCGGCGTTGCGGCGCTCCTGCGCGCGCTGCAGTTCGAGAATCGAGGCGCGGCGCTTTTCATCGAGCGCGATCAGCGATTGGGCCCGCGGCGGCAGGCCGCGCCGGGCGAGGCCTTCGTCAAACGCTTTAGGGTCGTCGCGGATCGCTTTGATATCGTGCATTGATCACCTGAGGAAAGCCGCACGCCGGCGCAGCATCCAGTCGCCGAAGACGTTGAGCGCCAAGCCCGCCATTACCAGAACGCCGCCGGCAAGCTCAACCGGCCGCATGGGCTCGCCGTAGACGATTGCGCCGGCGATCATGCCCACGACCGGTACGAGCAGCGCGAACGGGGCGACAGTCGCGGCGGAGTAACGCGACAGCAGCCGCGCCCAGAGGCCGAAGCCGAACACCGTCCCGGCATAGGCCACGACGAGCACGCTCGCCGCCAGCCTCCAACCAGGATGCGCGAGCGCGAGCAACGGTCCGGAACCGTCGACCGCGAGCGAGAGGAGAAGCAGCGGCAGCGGCGCGGCGAGGCTCGACCAGACGGTGAAGGCGAGCATGTCGACCTTGCCGGCCGTCTTGGCCAGCACGTTGGCCGAGCCCCAGAAGAACGACGCCAGCACGACGAGCAGGAAAGGCCCAAAGGCTGCGCCGGCGAGGCGGGCGGAGCCGATGACCGCGAGTCCGGCGAACGCCACGAGGCCGGCCAAAATCTGGGTCCGGCGCGGATATTCGCCGAGCAAGAGCCAGGCGAGCGCGACGGTGAAGAACGCCTGCGCCTGGACGACGAGCGAGGTCAGGCCAATGGGAAAACCCTGGCGGATCGCCAGGAATAGAAGTCCAAACTGGCCGCCGCCGAGCAGGAGGCCGTAGAGCGCCACCTTCCAGACCGGCGCCTTCGGCGGTTTGACGAAGAGGACGAAGGGGAAGGCGGCGAAGACGAACCGCAGCGCCGACAGCATCAGCGGCGAAGTTTCGCCGACGCCGACCTTGATGGCGATGAAGGTGAGGCCCCAGACGACGGCGACGCTGACCGCGGCCAGGATGTCGCGCGGGGTCATGGCGCGTCCTGGAGAGGACGGGCGGCCGAACGGATGAGCTTCGAATGCGGTGCGGCTTTTTGCATGGCTCGCCTTATCGACGCCCCGCCCCCGCAGCGCCACGAGAAAACGCGGCTCAAGCCGGGATGGCCGCGGGCAGTGTCTGAGCTTGAATTTCTGGTAAGGTCGGCTTGCTGTCAGCCTGCTGTGCGAAGCGCCCCATCTGAAAGGGCTGCTGAAGTATTCCCGGCCGTCCATATGAATTGGTGAAGCAATGTCGGATGCGGACGACTGGCGCATTGATCATACCGGGATCGGAGTGTCCGATATTGATCGATCAGCGAAGTTCTACGATGCGGCGCTGGGCGCCCTAGGGCTTCGCGCCCTTGCACGTATTACCAAGACATTCGAGATCGCGGGCGGCAGCGACAATAGCGAACTTGGCGGCGTAGGGTACGGAGCGACCTATCCGGTATTCTGGATAGATATATTTCACGCCCACGGAATGAAACAGCACACCGCTTTCCGAGCGCGCAGTCGGGAGGAGGTCCGATCATTCCACAGCGCGGCTTTGACTGCCGGCGGCCAGGACAATGGAGGGCCGGGACTGCGGGCCGGTGGCTATCCGCCCGGCTATTACGCGGCGTTCGTTCTCGATCCGGACGGCAACAACATCGAAGCGGTGTTTCGGGAGGACTGACGATTCACTGGGCGTCCGCTCCCGAACGATCGCCAACAGCGCCCACCGGGAACATGGGTCGAGGCCGAAATTCAGCTGAGATACCGCCTGGCCGCTGACGGCGATCCGCAAACCTGTTAGGTCTGAAGAATGAGCCGCGAGCCTGACAGCCTCATTCTCCAGATTCTGCGCCAGATACGGGCCGAAGCCGTGACCAAGGCCGACCTCGAGGCGCTGCGTGCGGATCTGCGCGCGGAACTGGCGAGCAAGTCCGAACTGGGCTCGCTACGCTCCGAGCTCAAGTCAGACATTCGATCGCTGCGCGCCGACGTCGCCTCCGACCTCTTGACGATGCGCAAGGAACTGACGGATCAGATCGTCGGCCTGCGGCGCGCTGTGGTCGACTATCACACTTCGGTCGTCGGCCACGGCGTGCTCATCAGCGACCTTGAGGCTCGGGTTCGCCGAGTCGAGCAGCATCTCAACCTCCCGTCGATGTCCGCGGGATAGAATTCAGGTCCCGGTCGCGCCCTGCGCGGCCGCCGCGGCGGCGCGCCGTCTTTCAACCATCCTGACCGCGATCACCGAGCCCTCGTAGAGGGCGAGCATCGGCAGGGCGAGCGAGCTCATGCTGATGAGATCGGGCGGGGTCAGAATGGCGGCGATGCCAACCACGGCGACGATGGCGTAGCGCCGCATCCGCACGAGATAGGCTGAATCGACAATGCCGACATGGCCGAGCAGCGTCAGGACCACCGGCAGCTGGAAAGCGATGCCGAAGGCGAAGATCAGCGTCATGATCAACGACAGGTACTCGCTGACCTTGGGCAAAAGCTCGATCGTCGCCTCGCCTGGCTGGTTGACCTGCTGCAGCGACACCGAGAAGCGGATGAGGAGCGGCATGACCACGAAATAGACAAGCAGCGCGCCGAACATAAAGAAGATCGGCGTGGCGATCAGATAGGGCAGGAACGCCTGCCGCTCGTGCTTGTAGAGGCCGGGCGCGATGAACTTGTAGAGCTGAATGGCGATCACCGGAAAGGCGATGACGGCGGCCCCGAACATGCTGAGGCGGATGTTGGTGTAGAACTGCTCGAGGAAATGGGTGGCGATGAGCGTCGCCTTCTCCGCCCCCACCACCCGGACATACGGCTCGGTCAGGATGTTGTATATCGACCGGGAGAAATAGAAGCAGACGAGAAAGGCCCCGAAAAAAGCGTACAGGGCCCGGATGAGGCGGGCCCGGAGCTCGATCAGATGGTCCATCAACGGCGCCTTGGTGGCGTCGATGTCCTCCTGGGTCATGCCGCCGCGCTCGGCTTGGCCGGGGGCGCCTCGGCCGGGAGTTCAGGCCCCGCAGCCGGCGCCGGCTCCTCCGGCGCGGCCGCCACCGGCGCCTCCAACGCGATCTGGGGTATCGCGGCGTCATCCGCCCCGGCAATCTTGGCGGGCGCGTCGCTCCTGGTCGCGACCGGGTCAAAGGCGGACTTCAGCTTCGCCTTTTCATTCAGCGCATCGAGCTCGCGGCGCACGGCATCGAGGTCGGACTCGATCTTCGCCTTCTCGTTCAGCGTCTCGAGCTCCTTGCGCACGCTCTCCAGATCGGCTTCGCGCATGGCGTCCATGAACTGGCCCTGAAACTCGGCCGCCATGCGCCGCATCTTCCCCATGACTTGTCCGACCGTTCGCATGACGCGCGGCAGATCCTTCGGCGGAATCACCGCGAGCGCGACGATCGCGACAACCATCAGTTTGCCGATGTCGAAATCGAACATCGAACTACGGGTCCGGCCAAACCGGCGTCACGGGGGGTCGCTCCCGCGCCATGGTCAACGGGCGCCGGAGGTAACGCTCAGCCGACCTTGTGGACGTCGTTGGCGTCGACGCCGATCCGGTTCTCGAGCGAGCGCGCCGGCGCAACGGGAGAAGCGGAGGAGGCCGCCGTCTCAGCGGGCTTCTCGTCGTCGTCGGCAAGGCCCTTCTTGAACGATTTCACGCCCTTGGCGACGTCGCCCATGATGTCGGAGATCTTGCCCTTGCCGCCGAACAAGAGCAGCGCCACCGCGCCGAACAACATCCAATGCCAAATGCTGAAGCTACCCATGGCCGTCTTCCCGACACTCACGGCGCCGCCGGGCCGTTTTTCGAGCCCACGGCGCAATCTTCGTTGGCGGCGAACCTAAGCGCCGGGGGCGGCAAAAACAAGCGGGCCGAGGCGCGAAGTCGCGTTCCAATCAAGATTTATTCCGACATCCGCAAAAACGCCTGCGAGGCTGGGACGTTCCCGCGCTATCGCGATCTCCGCCGCGCCGAACGGCCAAGTCTTGAAGTGCAGCGGGCGCTCGGCCAAGATGCGCGAAGAAACGAGGGTCCCCCATGAGCCAGACCGAAAAGCGCCTCGAAGACCTCGGCATCGTCCTGCCGAAGCCGGCATCGCCCGTCGCCAATTACGCCCCCTTCGTCAAGACGGGCGGCTCGGGGACCGGGGCGCACGCGCTTCTCTGGGTCTCCGGCCAGCTGCCGCTCGGGCCGGACGGAAAGCTCGCCGAGCGCCACACGGGCAAGCTCGGCCCCGACTCGCCGGTGGAGGCGGCGAGAGAGGCGGCGCGGCTCGCGGCGATCAACGTGCTGGCGCAGGCGCGGGCGGCAGTCGGCGACCTCGACCGGATCGTCCGCGTCGTCCGGCTCGGCGGCTTCTTCAACGTCGCCGGGCGCTTCGACCCGCTGGCGCAGGCGATGAACGGCGCCTCCGATCTCATGGCCGAGGCGTTTCCCGAGCTCGGCAAGCACGCGCGCACGACAATCGGCGTGGCGCATTTGCCGATGAACGCGCTCGTCGAAGTCGACGCCGTGTTCGAGATCAAGGATTGAGGCGACTCAACGCGCCCGCCTGGCTGACCGCCCGACCGATCGCCCATCGCGGTCTGCACGATCCGGAGAGAGGCATTGTGGAGAACACGCTGGCCGCCGCCGAAGCCGCGATCGCCGGCGGTTTCGCCGTCGAATGCGACGTGCAGCTCAGCGCCGACGGCGAGGCCTTCGTCTTCCACGACGAGACGCTCGACCGGCTGACGGACGCGCAGGGCCCGCTGATCGAGCTGCCCGCCCAAGCAATCCGAACGGCGCGCCTGCTGGGCGGGAGCGCCCCCGTCCCCCTTGTGGGGGCGGGCCGGGGTGGGGGGTCGCGCGAGACCGGAGTCCCTGGCCCGCCCCCACAAGGGGGACGGAAATCGGACATCGCTGCGCCCTCCAGGATCCCGACCTTTGCCGAGCTTCTCGCGCTGGTCGCCGGCCGCACGCCGGTCATCTGCGAGCTCAAGAGCCGGTTCGACGGCGACTGGCGCGTGGCCGACCGCATCGCCGCGCTCGCCGCCGGCTATGAGGGCGCGCTGGCGCTCAAGAGCTTCGACCCGGACCTTGTCGCCTACCTCCGCCTGCGCTGGCCGCGCCCCGGGCCGCCGGCCCGCCCCTGCCCCGTCGGAATCGTCGCCGAGGCGTCCTACGACGGTCCTGCGTGGGCGTTTCTCACCGCCGAACAGAAGCGCGACTGCGAGAGCTTCGAGCACCGCGCCCGCAGCGAACCCGACTTCCTGTCGTGGAACGTCGACGACCTGCCGCACCGGACGCCCTTCTTCGAGAAGGAGCTGCACGGTCTGCCGGTCATGGCCTGGACGGTGCGCGCCTCCGCCCAGCGCGAGGCTGCCGCCAAGTGGGCGGATCAGATCGTCTTCGAGGGCGAGGAACGCCTGTTCGGGTCGTCGTCCTGAAGCAAGCCGCCGCGTTTTTCCGGCTCCCTAATATCGCTTATTGTGAGCGAAGCGAAGCGCTTGCGGGGAATCCCTCCGGCAGCGCCTCACGACCGCCGATCACCCTCCTTGAACCCATACTCGGGGATGCCCTGCTCGTTCTCGTAGTACTTGTAAGGCAGGAATTTGCCGCTCATTACGAGCCGCACGCGGTCTCCTTTCGCATGCGGGAGTCGGTCGAGCGCGAGGTCGACGTCGATCGCCGACATGATGCCGTCGCCGAATTCCTCTTCGATCAGCGCCTTGAGGGCGGGCCCGTTCACCATCACGAGCTCAAAAAACCGGTAGAGAAGCGGGTCGGTCGGAGGCATGGCCATGCCGCGCGTCGGAACTTCATTGAGCATCCGCATTTCGACGTCGGAGAGCTCGAACAGGCTCGCCGCCTTCTCCGCCAGAGGCTTCGGCAGCTTCATCTGGCCCAGCAGCGCCCCGACCACGAGGATCGGCGACATGCCGCCGATCGCATCGACGATGTATTTCCACGTCCATGCCTTCTCGCGCTTGATATCGAGAATCTTTTCGACCAGCTCTTGCCGTTTCATCGCCGTTTCCTCGCTTTTCCGGCCGCAACCGTCCCAATAGCCCTGGCGTCGCGAAGCAAGGAGCGCGCCAGGGTCGCGACGACCGGCGCGAGATTGGCGTTCAGTAAGCGTCGATGCCCGGCAGGTTCAAATGCTGCTCGACGCGGCGCATGCGCGCCTCGAGTTCGCTGATCAGCATTCCATGGCCGAGGACGGCGGAATGATATTCGATCACCGCTCGCCGAAGCCCGACGATCTGGTCGCTCGTTTCCTTGCGCATGGCGTCGATCCTGGCGTTGACGGCGATGAAATCCGCCGCGACGTCGGCGCGCAGGGAGTGCATGTCGCCTCTCATCGTCTCGATCTTGTCGTCGACCCGCGCGACGTCGGCGCGAATGTTGCGCAGGAGTTCGAGAACTAGGCTTTCCGGCTCCTGGCTCAAATACGGTCTCCATCGACACCGCGAAAATGCCCTATTCGAATGCCGCTGTCGAGTTGGCCCCCACGCTCCCGCTTGCCATTGCGCTCGGACTTGGGCGCGCCTAGTCTCAAATCGACCGGTCCGGCCGTCAACTGCCGGAGATCGCCGGAAGATTTGGGGCGCGCGAGGCGGTGATCTCGTTCAAGATCATTGAGGCTCGGGCCGAGAAACGCAAAGGCGGCGCCGAAGCGCTGACGCGTCTGCTGCCGCCAAAGCCGGAGCCGGAGGCCCTTATCGAACTGCGGGACGACCGCGTTCTCGCCGAGATGACCAAGCGGGTGTTTTCGGCCGGTTTCGCCTGGAGCGTGATCGAATCGAAGTGGCCCGGCTTCGAGGAGGCTTTCCTCGGCTTTGACCCGGCCAGGCTCTTCTTCGAGCCTGACGACTTCTGGGACGGTCTGACCAAGAACGCGAAAATCGTGCGCAACGGCGCGAAGATCGGGTCCGTGCGTGTGAACGCGCGCTTCATTGTCGACGTGGCGAAAGAGCATGGCGGTTTCGGCAAGTTCCTCGCGGCTTGGCCATCCTCCGACGAAGTCGGGTTGCTGGACGTCCTGGCGGCGCGCGGCAGCCGGCTCGGCGGCAATACCGGTCAGATGCTGCTCAGGTTTCTGGGCTGGGACGGGTTCGTGACCTCGAAGGACGTCGTCGCCTGCCTCCGCGAGGCGGGTCTCGACGTGGCGGAGGACGTCAAATCGAAGCGCGACCTCGCCAAGGTGCAGGCGCAGTTCAACGCCTGGGCGCAAGAAACCGGGCTGCCCTACACGCATATTTCGCGCATCTGCGCCTTTTCGACCGGCGAGGGCCGCCAGCCGCATGGACCCCAGGGCGCGGGCGGCGACGAGGGCTGAAGGCCAGCGTCGCGCAAGGCTTGTCGGTTGTCGTCGACCGGCAAATATGCGGCTTTACAGGAATCGAAGCCGTTGGCATGAACCCAACACAGTGACAGCCAGCCGAGGGAGCTGATTCGTGGCGACGACGGAGAAACGACAGGGGCCGGATGGCCGCAAAGGAGCGGGCGCCGCGCCGCGCAAGGGGGCGCCGCGCCAAGATCGAGACGAAAACTTCGGCGCAACTTCGTCCCTTTGTCGGCAAAGCCGGCAACACGGGATCGTTCGACGAGCAAATGATCCAGGCGCGCGCTTACGCCATCTGGATCGAGGAAGGCCAGCCCGAAGGCCGCGACCTCGAGCACTGGCTGCGCGCCCGCCGGGAGTTCGAGCGCGACGCCGCGTGAGCCGGACCGGCCGGCCCTCGCCGCGGACTTCTCAGTAGCGCTTCGAAGCGGCTTGGATGTCGGAACTTGCGCGCAAGGAGGCAGAGGCTCCTGCCGCGGGTGCTTGTTTGACCTTCACGACGAGTTGTTCAGCCTAACCAGAAGCGCTGATCGAGGCCCTGGCGCGCGACCCGCCGGAGGCAATTCCAGTGAGCAAGTCGGTTGCTCGCTGGTTTCTCGCGCTGTCGCACATCGTCATTCACGTGCGACCGAATACCCGCTAAGTTCGCGGGCGGCATAGCCACGGAGACGGCGGGTGGAACAGCGACCAAAACGGGTCTTTGTCAGCGTCCCGAGGGACGGCCACCTCGACGACGCCCAACGGGCGCTCAAGCACGCGATTCTCAGCCTGCTCCGAGAAAAAGGCATTGAACCTCAGGAGTTTCAGGTTTCGGGGCTGCCCGTGCGCTCGCCCTACACCTTCGACGCCGCAAGGGACATCATGGCCCGATGCCATGGCGCGCTCATCCTGGCCTTTGCTCGCTGGCGTGACCCCGCTGGCGGGCAAAATCTCGCGTTGCCGACCGTCTGGAATCATTTCGAGGGCGCTTTCGCCCTAGCGCTCAAGAAAGAGATTCTGGTGATTACGGAGAAACACGTCGCTCAAGACGGCATTACCTGGCCGGGCGGCGGCCAGATCATCCTGTTCGCGCCGCCCGGGGCGGACCCGACGTGGCTCAAGCTCGACGAGCCAAAAACCCAGATTGACGCCTGGATCGACGCGGTCAAGGGCAAGAAGGACCTGTTCCTCGGCTACAGCAGCAAGGCGCGCTCGACGGCGAACGACATCCATAAATTACTGAGCGAAAATGGAGTTTCAGTCCATGACTGGGAAATCCAGTTCGCGCCCGGCCCGGCCATCATGGACGAGCTTGTCGAGGCGTCGAAGACTTGCCTGGGCGCTGTCATGCTGCTCACCAAGGACGACAATCTCCTCGGCGAAGAGAATTTCGCCGCCCCCCGGGACAATGTCATTTTCGAGATGGGTTTCTTCATGGAAGGCAAGGGGCGCGAGCGGGTTCTCGTCATTCGCGAAGAGGGCGCCAAGATGCCCGCGGACATCGGGGGCGGCATCTACCTCTCGCTCAAGGATCGGAATGACATCACCCCGATCCAGATGAAGCTTCTGGAATTTGTGAAAAAGCGGGTTTGACCAGCGCTCGGTCACTCGAACTGTGCCTTCCTTAGACCCTTCGTTGGGGCGGCTGAAGACATCCGCCGAACTCGGCCGAACTCGCCTTCATCGGCTTCTATCGCCCGACGGCCTCGGCGACGTCGATGAGCTTCAGCTGCGCCCGTTCGCGCCCGCCGTAGCGGTTGATCGCCAGGGTCCCGGCGAGATGGGCGCTGCCGCCGCGGAGCCGGGTCAGCGCTTCGCCGAGCTTGCCGCCGGCGGCGCGGAAGGCCATCGCCTCGACCGACGATCCATCGGCGGCGAGCGCGCGGACCTTGAGGTGACCGGCGCCGACGGCCGTCACGTCCTTGATGAGATGGCGGGGCAGGACGAAGACCGGCTCCGGATTGCCCGAGCCGTAGGGACCGGCCGCGTCGAGCCGACGGCCGAGTTCGGGCGTCGCGGCGCCGGCGGTCATCGCCGCGTCGATCGCCAGACTGGCCGAAGCGCGGGCGCGCGCGACCGGCTCGGCCAACCGCTCCTCGAGAAAGGCGCGCCAGTCGCCGAGCCGTTCGGTCATGAGCGTGACGCCCGCCGCCATCGCATGCCCGCCGCCCTTGACGAGCAGACCCGCCTCGACCGCCGCCCGCACCGTCCGGCCGAGATCGACGCCGGCGATCGACCGGCCCGACCCCGTCGCCTGGCCGCCGGCGACGGTCAGGACGAAAGCCGGGCGGTCGAACCGCTCCTTGAGCCGCGCCGCCAGGAGGCCGACGACGCCCTGCGGCCAGCGCGCGTTCGCCACCACCAGGGTTGCGCCCTTCTCCTCGAGACCGAGGGCGAGCAACGCCTCGGCTTCGGCTTCGGCGAGCGCTAGCGGTCTCGATCTCGCGGCGGGCGCGGTTCAGCCGGTCGAGCTCGGCGGCGATAGCGCGGGCCTCGATCTCGTCGCCGGTGGTCATCAGCCGAGCCCCGAGCGCCGCGTCGCCGATGCGCCCGCCCGCATTGATTCTGGGCCCGATGATGAAGCCGAGTTGATGGGGAGTGGGAGGCCCGTCGGCGCCGGCGACGTCGAAGAGCGCCGCCAACCCCGGCCGGCGGCGCTGGCGCATGACCTGAAGCCCCTTGACGACGAAGGCGCGGTTGAGACCGGTCAGCGGTACGACGTCCGCGACGGTGGCGAGCGCCACGAGATCGAGCGCCGCGCGAAGGTCGGGCGCCTCGCGGCCCTTCCAGAAGCCGGCGTCGCGCAGGGCGCGGTTCAGCGCGACGAGCGCCATGAAGACGACCCCGGCGGCCGAGAGATGGCCGAGGCCCGAGAGATCGTCCTGCCGGTTGGGATCGACGATGGCGAGCGCCCGCGGCAGCGTCTCCGGCGCCTGATGATGGTCGAAGGCGATCGCGTCGAGGCCGAGGCGGGCGGCGTGGGCGAACGGCTCATGGCTGACCGCGCCGCAGTCGACCGTGACGAGGAGCTTCGCGCCGGCGGCGGCGAAGCCCGAGATAGCTTCGACATTGGGGCCGTAGCCTTCGGTCACGCGGTCGGGGATGTGGACGATCGTCTCGCAGCCGCAGGCGCCGAGATACCCGCTGAGGAGAGCGGCGCTGCAGGCGCCGTCGACGTCGTAGTCGCCGAAGATGGCGACCCGCTCCCCTCGCTCGACGGCGCTCTTCAGCCGCTCGGTCGCCGCCTGCATGTCGCGCAGGACGAAGGGGTCGGGCATGAGCTCGCGCAGCGTCGGATCGAGATAGCGCTCGGCCGCCTCCGGCGCGACGCCGCGCCCCGCCAGCACCCGGGCGACGAGCTCGTCCTGGCCGCCGACCTGGGCGATGGCGAGCGCCCGCAATTCCCCGGCCGCATCGAGCCGCGGCCGCCACGGCCGCCCCAGCGCGGAAGCTTCCACTTCGAGGAAATAGCCGGAGGCTGTCACCCTCGTGCGCCCTTCTCCCCTTGCGGGAGAAGGTGGCCCGCAGGGCCGGATGAGGGGTCCGCGCCGCGAGGCGCATGACGCAGTGGCGCTGGCGCGCCCGACCCCTCACCCCTGACCCCTCTCCCGCAAGGGGAGAGGGGAACCGTCCACCCGGCTCTGCTCATGCGATCCTGATCTTCAGCCCGCGAATCGCCTCGCCGCGACGCCGCCGAAGAACACCATGCCAGACAGCGCGGTGATCCAGAAGCTGGTTGGCCAGTCGGTGTAGAAGGCGAGCGTCAGTCCTCCCCAGGCTTCTGCGAGGGCGAGGCCCGCCGAGAGCGCAACGGCGACGGGAAGGCGCCGCGTGAGGTTGATCGCCGCCGCCGCCGGGCCGACCATCAGGGTGAAAACCAGAAGTACGCCGACGATCTGTGCGCATTCGGCGACCGCGACCGCCACGATCGCCAGAAAGGCCACGGAGACGAAGCGCAGCGGCACGCCGCGCGCCTCGGCGAGTTCGGGCTGCAGCGAGGCGAAAACGAGCGGCCGCCCGATCAGCGCCAGCGCGGTGAGGCTGACGAGCGCCAGCAGCAGGAGATCGAGGAGCGCGGACGAATCGACGCCGAGCACGTTGCCGAACAGCAACGCCGCCGCTTGCGTCGCCGCGGCCGTGTAGAAATGCAGGAACAAGAGGCCGAGGCCGAGCGCCAGCGACAGCATCATGCCGATGGCGACGTCGCGCTCGGCCAGCTTCTCGCCGAAAAGCCCCATAGCGACGCCGGTCAGCGCGGTGAAGCCGACGAGCCCGGCGAACGGCGACAGGCCGATCAGCACCGCCCCGGTCGCGCCGGCGAAGCCGGCATGGGAGAGCGCGTGACCGGCGAACGTCTGCCCGCGCAGCACGAGGAAGTAGCCGACCGTCCCGGCCAGGACCGCGGCGATCCCGGAGGCGGCGAAGGCGGTCCGCATGAAGTCATATTCAAACATGGGCGCCGTCGTGATCGTGCGAATGGCCGTGCGCCGCGTCGTCGTGGCGATGCGCCTCGCGCTCAACGTCGACGTCGCCCGCCATGACGAAATAGCGGTCCCTGATGCGCACGACCTCGATCTGCGTTCCGTAAAGACGCGACAGCACCGGCCCGGTGACGACCTCGTCGACGGCGCCGATCACCGCCCCTCCCCCGCCCAGATAGAGAACGCGGTCGATGGCGTTGACCAGCGGGTTGAGCTCGTGGGCGCTGAACAGGATTGCAACCTTGAGCTCATTGCAAATGCGCCGCGCGATCTCGACGACGCTCTTCTGATGGGCCGGATCGAGCGAGATCAGCGGCTCGTCGAGCAGCAATAGCCGCGGCCGGCCGAGCAGCGCCTGGCTCAAGAACACCCGCTGGCGCTCGCCGCCCGAGAGCTCCCCGATCGAACGGCGAGCGAGATCGCGCGCCCCGACCAGAGCCAGCGCCCAGTCGATCTCGCGTCGCGTCGCCTTGTCGAGCCGGGCGAAGCCGAAGCGCGTGCCCATCGCGGCGCTGGCGACGAGATCCCAGCCGGTGAGCCGCAGGCCCGCGATCGCGCCGCGGTTCTGCGGCATGTAGCCGATCGCCGGATTGCCACGCTTCGGCGGCTCGCCGAGCACGCTGACCTGGCCTGAGGCGACGGGAACGAGGCCGAGCGCGGCGCGCATGAGCGTCGTCTTGCCGGCGCCGTTGGCCCCGAGCATGCCGACGAACTCGCCGTCGCGAATGGCGAAGCTCGCCGCCGAGAGGATGTCCCGGCGGCCGAGCCTGATCGTCACTTCGTCGAAGCGGAGCGCGCTCACTGCGTCGGGCCGAGCGCCTTGTCGAGGGCGTTCAATTGCCCCATCATCCAATCCTGGTAGGTCGAGTTCGGCGGCTCGGTCTCGGAGACGCCGACGACCGGGATGCCGTTGGCCTTGGCCAGATCCACCAGCTTCCCCACCGCCGGTTCGCTCGCCTGCGCATTATAGAGCATCGCCTTCACCTTGTGGCCCTTGAGATCGTTCTCGAAGCCGGCCACTTCCGAGGGGGTCGGCTCGGCGTTGTTCATGATCGCCAAGGCGTATTTCTCGTTGTGCACCTTGAGGCCGATCAGGCCGGCCTGGTAACCGAACACCGGCTCGGAGGCGGTGACCGGCTGGTCGGCAAAGGACTTGCGCATGGCGGCGATCTTGTTGTCCAGGGGCTTCAGCGAATTGAGAAACTTTGCGTACCCTTGATCGTAATCGGCCTTGTGCGCCGGATCGACGGCGGTCAGATCGGCGGCGAGCGCCTTCCCCGCAGCCTTCATGTAGGCCGGATCATACCACAGATGCGGATTGTCGCCCGGCTTGTGGCCGACCAGTTTGGCGACGATGATTTCCCTGCGGCCGGGCGCGTTATGGGCGCTGAGCAGTTTCTCCATCCAGGGATCGTAGTCGACGCCGTTGACGATGACGACCTTGGCGTCGCTCAGGGCTTTCGCCGTGGCTGGGCTCGCCTCGAAGAGATGCGGGTCGTCGTCCGGGTTCGACAGAATGCTGGTGACCGCGACGTTGTCGCCGCCGATCTGCCTGGCGAGGTCGCCATAGAAGTTTTCGGCCGCCACGACCTTCACCGGGTCGGCCAGCGCCGGCGCAGCCAGGGCGCAAAAGGCGACTGCGGCGACGAGAGGAAGCGCGTTTGTCATAGGGTTCGTCTCCTTGGGCGAGCGGGGGATCGCCAGCCTGCACGCGGAGTGTTATGTTATAACAGTTCAGCGCGCAACCCCGTTGGTTTTCGGCCCTTTTTGATCGGCCTCTGCCAGCGTGCCAAAAAAAGAGAAATCAGTTAGATATGGTATTATGATCATGCAATCTCGCAGCAGAGCCGGCTCCCGGCGGCTTGGTTTCGAAGCGGGTTTTCCGCTTCGCGCTCGAATTCCCTGTTAAATGGCGGAACAGGGAAAGCAATTTCCCTGTTCTGTCTTTACCTTCCGCACGAGCACATCCGCTGAACGATATGAAATACCATGAATTTGTGCATCGCCCGAGGAGCGGCGGGAGCGCTTTTTTCGATTATCAGATCCTATGCGGGTGGGCGGCGGCCGGACTTGGTAGGCTGATCTTCCACACCAGCATGGAGGCAACCGATGGAGTCTGTCACCTCTGCGACCGTTGTCGCGACCGCCGCCCGGGCGAATGATATCACGTTGTTCGCCTCGCTCGAATTGAGCAAATCGAAATGGGTCGTGACGATCAACAGTCCGGGCAGCGAGAAGTTTTCCCAGCATAGGGTTGAGGGCGGAGACGGCGCCGGCCTCATCGAGCTTCTTTCGCGGTCGCGGGCGAAGGCCGAGCATCGCTACGGCGTTCGGGTCACGACGATGGTCATTCAGGAGGCGGGATTGGATGGGTTTTGGATTCATCGCCTGCTCATCGCCAACGGGATCGAGAGCCAGGTCGTCGATGCGGCTTCGATCGCGGTCGCCCGACGGCATCGGCGGGCCAAGACCGATTCGATCGACGGCGAGACGCTGCTGCGGACGCTGATGGCCTGGGCTCGCGGCGAGCGGCGGGTCTGTTCGATGGTTCGGGCGCCGAGCCCGGAGGACGAGGATCGCCGGCGGCTGACGCGCGAGCGCGGCACGCTGCTCAAGGAACGCATTCAGCACACCAATCGGGTCAAGGGCCTGCTCATGGGCCAAGGCATCCGGGGTTACAACCCGCTTCGGCGCGATCGTTTCGAACGGCTCGAGGCGTTGCGAACCGGCGACGGTCGTGAGCTGCCGCCGATGCTGAAGGCGGAAATCCGCCGGGAGCTCGATCGGATCGCGGTTGTGACGACGCAACTGGCTGCGGTCGAACGCGCCCGCGACGCGCTCATCCGCACGGAAACCGAGGAGCCGAACACCCCGGAGCCGAACACCCCCGCCGCCCTGCTCTTCAAGCTCAGGGGCATCGGTCCTGAGTTCGCCTCGCTGCTCTGGCTGGAATCGTTGTTCCGCGGCTTCGGCAACCGGCGCCAGGTGGCGGCGTACGGCGGATTGACGCCCAGCCCCTGGCAGAGCGGCGGCATCGAACGGGATCAGGGCATCTCGAAGTCGGGCAACCGTCGGCTGCGCAAGACCATGATCGAGCTCGCCTGGTCGTGGCTGCGTCATCAGCCGGAACTCGGCGTTGAGCCGCTGGTTTCACGCCCGGGTCGGCGCCGCGAAGGGGCGGGTCCGCCGGATCGCCATCGTCGCGCTGGCCCGCAAACTGCTCGTCGCCTTGTGGCGCTATGTCACCCAGGGCGTCGTTCCCGAAGGCGCGGTGTTCAAGGCGGCCTGACCCGATGGCTCAATCCCTCCAACACTCCAACGGCTTAACGACTTAACGACTTGATCCCATTCCAGCGAAGCTGAACGCGACGGCTTCGCCGGATCCGGGCGGGCGGTGACCGCGAACTTTTCCCTGGCTGAAACACGCCGCTTATCAGGATGGTCCCGCCAACCCGAGCCCGACGCCCTCGAGCATGAGGGATTGTGGTCCGAGCCGACAAAAGCTCGACCGGATGTGAGGTGATGCGGCCGTCAAGGCTGCATGGCGAATAACGGGCTCACGCTTCGGATCCAAACGCCAAAGGAGACGCAATGGCAAAATGAATTGAGTGCGGCAAAGGCCACAGAGGCAGCCAAGAGCGCGCAAGGGCGCGCTCGTTCTCGACAGGGTATCCGGCCGCCGGCGCGTCAAGGGCGCTTCGCTCCCTGCTCCGCTGCGCTTCGCCCCGCTTCGCGGGTGACGCGCCAGCGGCCGGCCCAAACGAATGAACTTGACCGGAAATACCCCATGTGAGGGAAAAACAGCCGGAACGGCTCGAACACGTCACCTGGGGTGTTTTTCAGTCGAACCCTTTAGACGTCGAGGGACGAGGATGACGATGGCGAACGCGTGCGGCTGCCAATATGACCCGGCGAGCTGGGCGGCCCGGGTCGAGCTTTCCTGCCTCAGTCAGGGCGTCCAACTGACGCCGTTGCGCCGGCGGGTGCTCGATATCTTCAGCGACAGCGTCGCGCCGCTCGGCGCCTATGCGATCCTCGAAGAGCTTTCGCGCCGCGAAGGCAAACAGGCGGCGCCGCCGACCGTGTACCGGACGCTCGATTTCTTTCTCAGCCACGGCTTCGTCCACAAGATCGAGACCCTCAACGCCTACGCGCCCTGCGAGCATCTCGGCCACGCGCATCACGGCATGCTGCTGATCTGCGAGGCCTGCGGCCGCAGCGAAGAGGTCGAAGACCCGGAGGTCATGAGCGCCGTCTCGAAGTCGGCCGCCGGCAGGGGTTTCGCCTTGCGGCGGGTGATGGTCGAGGCGCAGGGCCTGTGCCGGAAGTGTCAAGCGGCGTAATGTTCTCGAAGTCCTTGTCGGGTTGCCGGCAGGATGGAGGCGGCGAAATGTCGAACGACCAGCCCGGACCCTCTCCGGTCGCCAAGCAGTGGGCGCCTGCGCTCGGTGCGGCGTTGCTGGGCGCCCTTGCCCTTGGGGCCGTCGCCATCGGGTTTCTCGCTCGGAATTCGCCAATGTCGAGCAAAACCTCAGGCCGATCCAGGCCCCGGCCCATAACGATTCTGCTGGCGCTTGCGGTCGGGGCGGCGGCGGCGGGCGCGGTCGCCATGGGCGCCCTCGCCATCGGGGCCGCGGCGATCGGTCGCCTCGCCATCGGGAAGGCGCGGTTTCGCGATTTGGAGATCGACGAACTCACGGTTCGGAAATTGCACGTCCTCGAACGTGACGGTCCGGCCGAATGATGGCGGCGTTCGCCGGCGCGCGCATGGCGGCGCGCCACTGAACCTTTTGCCGGGCTGATGCGACTTCTGTGAGCCGGCGCACTGCGCGCCGGGCGATCGGCACTAGACTGTTACCTATGAGTTGCAGGAAGCTTTTGGCGCAATTGCTTGTGGCCGCGCTGGCATTCGGCCTCGCGCCCCGGCTGTCGCTCGCGCAACAGGGGTCGTTCACTCCCGACCGCGGGCTGCCGGTTTACGGCGGACCTGGGGGCGGCTGGCGCGGCGGCCCCGGTATTGGCCAGGTTGGTACGCGCATGTTCGCCCCAGCCATCGGCGGCGTGCTCGTGACGCTGCCGCCGCCGAGCGCAGAGGGCGGCGGGGCGGAAAGTTCTCAGCCGTGGCGTCACCGGCGGCCGAAGCCCAGGCCGCCGCACGGGGTGATCGTGGAACGGCCGCCGCCGAGATGGGGCGCGCCCGGGGCGCCCCTGCCCCCAGCCGCGGCGCATCAGACAGCGGCGCAAAGGCGCGCGCCAAGGCCGCCGACCCCGGCGCTTCTCGCCCACGCGTTTCCGCCTCCTCCGGGCGAGGCCCGCTTTCGCCGCGACGAGATCCTCGTCTCGACCGCGCCCGCGCTCGCGCCCGCCGCCGTTTCGCAGATTCTCAGGCGACATCGCCTGACCGAACTCGAGACGACGCCGCTGTCGCTGACCGGCGCGACGCTGCGGCTCTGGCGCATTCCCGATCGGCGCGCCGTCGCCGCCGTCGTCGCCGAGCTTCAGCGCGAATCGCTGCTGGCGGAGATCCAGCCCAATTATCTCTATGCGCTCGAGGACGATGCGACGTCCCCTGCCCCGCCGGCGGTCGAGGAATATTGGCTGGCCAAGCTCGATGCCGATCCTTCGCTCGATCTCGGGCGCGGCGATCCGATTCGCGTGGCGGTGATCGACACCGCGATCGACGAGGCGCATCCCGACCTTCAAGGCGCGGTCGAGGCGCGGTTCGATGCGATCGGCGGCGGCGAGCCGCCGCACGCGCTTGGCCACGGAACGTCGATTGCCGGCGCCATCGCCGGCCGCGGCCGGGTGAAAGGCGTCGCGCCGACGGTCCGCATCCTCTCGGCCCGCGCCTTCGACAGCGACGCGACGGGCGCCGATCTCGGCTCGACCTTCGCCATCGTCAAGGCGATCGACTGGGCGGCCCGCTCGCGCGCCAAAGTCATCAACATGAGCTTCGCCGGCCCGCCGGATCCCGCCTTGCATACGATCCTCGCCGCGGCGGCGGCCAGGGGGCCGACGCTGGTCGCCGCGGCGGGCAATGCCGGGCCGAAATCGCCGCCGCTCTATCCCGCCGCCGACGCCAGCGTCATTTCGGTCTCGGCCACCGACGAAAGCGACGCGGTCTATCCGATGGCCAATGCGGGCCCCTCAATCGCCGTCGCCGCGCCCGGCGTCGACGTGCTGCTGCCGGCGTCGCACGGCGGCTATGCGATGCAGACGGGCACCTCGGTCTCCGCTGCGCTGGTGTCAGGCGTCGCCGCGCTGGTGCTCGAGCGCCAGCCCGGGGCTTCGCCCTCCGCTCTGAGGGCCGTTCTCGAAAGGACGGCCCGGCCGATCGCTGCGGCGGGCAAGGACCGCGTCGGCGCCGGCCTCGTCGACGCGCGCCTCGCGGTCCAGGCTGCCGCGGCGAGGGGCGAACCGTCGGCGCCGTCCCATTCGGCCGCTCAGGGTTTCTGACACGCCAGGTCCAAGGAAGGCGCGGGTTCGATTGGAAAATCACCCACGCGACGCGTTCGTGCCATTCCGGCTGTTTTCCCTGATAATCCCTGATAATCCCTGCAAATCGAAAAAAGCGCTCCCGCCGCTGCTCAATCGATGCAGAAATGCATGGGATTTCATTTTGTTCAGCGGATGTGCTCGTGCAGAAGGTAAACACGGAACAGGGAAATGATTTTCCCTGTTCGGCCAAGGAACAGGGAAACGCCTTCGGCTCGCATGACAGGCCGCCGTTGGTCGTAATTCCGAGGCCCGTCAGCCGCAGCGATCAAGCAATTAATATGACAAGCCGGGCGCGCGCATCTCGCGCAGATAGCCGCGCGCCATCGCGTGCATATGGACGCGGATTGTTTCCCTGTCGACGACGGAGGCCATGAACGCCGCCTGCAGCATCGAGGTGCAGGCCATCACCAGGAAGACGGCGAGGGGTTCGACGTCGTCACGGCCGATCTCGGGGCAGCTTCTCAACAGGCCGGCAACGAGCGCGGCCCCCTTGGCGACCGAGGCGCGCACGAGCTCGGTGCCGCCGACCTCGACCAGCGGCTCGTGCATCGCCCGGGAGACCTCGAGCCGGTTCCATTTCGCCGCAATAAAGGCGTCGACCAGCCCCGCCGCGGTCTCGTCGAGCGGGCGCCCGTAGAGCGCCCGGCAGTCCGCTTCGATCGAAGCGGACATCTCCGCCAGATAGCGTTCGAGCGCCGCCCGGATGAGCGACTGGCGATTGGGGAAATACTGATAGAGCGTGCCGATCGACACGCCCGCCCGTTCGGCGACGCGGCTCGTTGTCAGCTTGCGGTAGCCGACCGACAGCAAAACCTGAATGCTGGCCTCGAAGATGGCGAGCACGGTCGCCTCGGACCGGGCCTGAACCGGCAGTTTTCTTGGGTTCAGCGGACCAAACGGGTTTGCGGTCACGAAAGCGAATTCCCGGAACCTGAAGGAACGCTCATATTATCGTCAAGCGGCAAGGCGACAAGCCGGGCGCCAGCGAAGCGAGGTTTCGCCATGCAAGCCAATTCCGAGAGGCCATGGGTTCTGGTCACCGGCGCGACAGCCGGGATCGGCAAGGCGCTCGTCGCGCGTTTGGCGGCGGAGGGGCATAACGTCATCGCGGCGGCTCGGGATCCGACGCGGGTCAGCTGCCCGAACGGACCCGGCCGGGTGGAAGTTGTGCGGCTCGATTTCGACGAGCCCTCGACAATCGAGGCCGCAGCTCGCGAGAGCGCCCGCATTGCGGGGGCGGCCGGCCTTGCCGGCCTCGTCAACATGGCGGGGATCATCGTTGAGGGACCGCTCGAAGCAATCCCGGCGCAGGCGCTCCGCCGACAGTTCGAGGTGAATGTCGTCGGCCCGGTCGCGCTGACCCAGGCGGTGCTTCCCTTGCTCGTCAAAGCGCGCGGCGCGATCGTCAACATCGGCGCGGTTTCGGCGCATCTGACGCCGCCCTTCTACGGGCCGATCGCCGCGTCGAAGGCGGCGCTCGCCTCGCTCAATGACGCGATGCGGCTGGAATTCGCGCAATTCGGCATCAGGGTGTTCCTGATCGAGCCGGGCGCGGTGAGGACGGGCATCTTCGCCACGGCCAAAACGGCGCGGGACGCCTGGCTCGCCGAACGGCCGGACCTCGAACGGCGCTATCGCCCCGCCTTTGCGGCGATGGAGCGCGCCTTCGAGAAATCGGGCGCCGACGATCCCGAGGTCGTCGTCAAAGCGGTCATGGCGCTTCTCTCAGGCCGCAGCGCCAAACCCAGAGCGGTCGTTGGCAAGGGCGCCGGCGCCTTTGTGCTCCTCTCCCGCCTTCCGATCCGCCTGCGCGACCGGCTGGTGAAGTCGGCGCTCGGCCTGAGCGAAGCGCTCAGGCCCGCCGACTGAGGGCGAAGGCGCAGGCTTCGCGCCGGATCTCGCGGACCGCAATCGGCCAGGTCGAATCCGCGCTCACCCACAGAGCTCGAGCTTTCCGGCATTCGGGCCGTCGCGGGTCACACGTAGTCCCACCGACGCGTAAAGCGGGTCGAACTCACGGTACGGCTCTCCGTCAGCATAAACGGCGGGCGGTTCGAGCGGCGTGGTCGAATGGAACAGCGAGAGCAGCGACACCCCCTGCGACGAACCAACGACCATGTGCCGACCATCCGCGCTCGCTGCGAGCGCGCGCGGGCTGTTGCCGCCCTTGATCGTGAGCTCGAGAGCGTCAGAGAGCGCCTTCAAGTCCTCCTGATCCTGTTGGACCTTTTTGAACCCTAAATCGCTCCGCGCTACCATCTTGCCGTCGGCGGATGTCATGGTTGCGCGGCCGCCGGCGATCTGCATCGTGGCGCCGCCTTCGCTGATGAGCGTCAAGCCTTGAGCCCGTTGGACATCCTCGCCGTAAGTGTTGAGGCGCGTTCCCGTCCGAACGCTCCACGCGGCCATCGTCCCGTCCTCGGATCCGCTGATGAGCGCGCGGCCGTCTCCCGTGAACGCGATCGCCACGACTGGGCCCTTGTGCCCCGAAAGCGTGTGAAGGGCCTGGGCACGGGCGACGTCCCACAGACGAATCGTACCGTCCATCGAGGCGGTTGCCGCGGTCAGACCGTCGGGCGTCAAGGCGACGCCGGTGACGGGAGCCGAATGCCCGGGGAGATCCGCGATCTCTTCCCCGAGGTCGGGGTTCCAGATACGCGCGCCATTCTCGCCTCCGACGAGCGCCCGCGCGCCATCCGCGGCGAGCGCGACACCGAGGATGTCCCCTCGCCGACCGGCGATGAAACGCAGCGGCTCGTCCAATTGCGGATCCCAGAGGAGAATGCGGCCGTCCTTCGAGCCGCTCGCGAGGCGCGCGCCCGAGCGTGCGTAGGCAACACAGGAGACCTCTGCACGGTGCCCCGACAGAATCTGGCGGACCTCCCCGGCCGCAAGGTCCCACAGACGCACGGCGTAGTCTTCGTAGCCGCACGCGATCGTGGCGCCGTCCGGGCTCATGGCCAAGGCCGTCGGCTCAAGGTCGCGCACGTTCAACACGCCGACAGCCGCTCCGGTGTCGAGGTTCCAGATGCGTGCCGTGCCGTCGGCCGAGCAGCTCACCGCCGTGCGGCCGTCAGGCGCAATCGTCACCCCGGGTATGAATGCGGAATGCCCGAGGAGCGGTCGTGGCGCACCGTTCTCGGTGAGGTCCCAGAGGAGCAGAGCGCCATCGCTCGATGCCGTGAGCAGGCGGCGACCATCCGTGCTCACTGCGAGGCTGGTTACCGGCGCCTCGTGCGCCTGAAAGATGCGGCGCTGCGTCCCCGACGCAACGTCCCAGCAGCGCGCCGTCTTGTCGGCCGACGCGGTGAATAACAGCTTGCTGTCCGAGCTGAACGCGACGCATCCCACGCCGCCGTCGTGGCCTTGGATGATTCGGGTCGTTGCGCCGGTCTCGATGTTCCAGAGCCTGACGTCCCTGTCGAGCGACCCGGTCGCGATCGTGCCGCCATCGCGGCTGAGGGCGAGGCCCCATACGCGGTCGCGATGCCCTCTCAGCAGTCGCAGCTGACGGCCGTTTGCGGCGTCCCAAACACGCACCGTCGCATCGTCAGAGGCGCTGACTACCCTGCGGCCGTCGGGCGTCAGCGCCACAGCGGCGACCGATCCGTCGTGCCGCTCAAGGAAATACGGTGGCGAGGTATGGAAGTCCCAGACGACCGCGCCGCCGCTGCCCAACAGGCCCGCCTTTTCGCTGGCGATCCTGCCGCCGACTGCGCCAAAGCCGATCGAGTCGGAGACGAGCTTCTGTCGATCCCCGGTTCCGTAGAGGAGCGCCATGGCGTCTGTGCGCCAGGCGAGCGACGCGACGGGCGACGCGACCGGCCGTCGCAGCGCCTGATCTCCGGTAGGCGCTTTCCAGAAGCGAAGCGTACGATCGGCCGAACCGCTCGCGAGCAGCGCGCCGTCGGCGGTGAACGCCAGCGCGTCGACGCGGCCCAGATGCCCGACCTGCAGCACGCACCGCTCCGAGCCTCTCGCGCGGTCCCAGACGCGCGCACAGCGGTCCGTCGAGCCAGTCACGACCACCGACCCATCGACGCTGAGCGCGACGCTCGTGAAACCAGCTCCGTGCCCGAACAGCGCACCCTGCCGTTCGGCCGTCTCGACATTCCAGAAGGCGACGACGCCGTCCATGGACGCGGTGACTGCGGAACCGTCAGGCGCGAAGGCCACATCGAAAACCGTTCCGCTGTGGCCAGAATACTCACCGATGCGGGCTCCCGTCCGCAAATCCCAGCACCGCGCCGTGTGGTCCCTTGACCCGCTCAGCGCTCGCGTCCCGTCCGCGCTCAGCGCGACGGACGGCACCGCATCCTCGTGAGCCTTGATTCGCCGGACGAGGGCGCCCCGCGTCAGATCCCACAGACAAATCGAACCATCGTTCGAGCCGACCAGGAGACGCGTTCCGTCGTCCGAGACGTCGAGCCTGCCGCATGGTGCGCCGCCGTCTTCCAGAGCGCGGAGTTGCCGACCGTCAGCGACGCTCCAGAGGCGCACCGAACCGTCTGCCGACGAGGTGACGACGGTCGCGCCATCCGGTAGGAATCGCGCCCCTATGGCGTCGGCCGTGTGTCCGACGAGCGTGTGACGCGCCTCGCCGCTCGCAAGGTCCCAGAGTCGGGCTGTTCGATCAGCCGACGCGCTGACGCCGAGGGCGCCATCCGGGCTGAACGACACGCTTGTGACCCTACCTGTATGTCCATCGAGCGTACGCATCCTGACGCCCCGCTCGACATTCCAAAGCGAGACGCGTCCCTGGTCGTCACCGCTGAGGGCGGTCTTCCCGTCGGGCCGAAGCGCGACGCTCACGACGCCGCCTGACTGGTCGCCCAGCGTGACGCGCTCACCGGCGCCCGAATTCAGGAGACGGAGGCTGCCGTCGTCGTGCCCCGCTGCAGCCAGGCCGGCGCCCGGGGCGACCGCGATGGCGCTGCACCCATTGGAGACGTCGTCGATCGCCGAGGTCTCCGGCGCCTCCTCGAGATCCCAGGCAGCGATCGTGGCGTCGATCGAGCCGCTCAGAAGCCGCCGCTCGTCTGCAGTGAACAGCAGCACGGTGACTGCCGCCAAGTGGCCATCGAGTACACGACGCTCTCTCCAGTCCTTCGTGCTCCACAATCGGATGGTGGAATCATCCGCGCCGCTGGCGGCGAGCGAGCCGTCCTGGCTGAAGGCCAGGCAGCGAGCCGTCTGGGGCTGATCGATCCGGCGGATTTGCTTGAGCTCGGCGAGGTCCCACACTTCGATCGCGCCGCCTTCGAGACTACGCAACGCCTTGGTTCGGTCAGGCGCAATGGCGATGGCGACGACACGACCCTCCAGCGTGCCGAAAAGCGCGGGTCGTTCCTTCTTCGTCTCGAGGTCCAGGATCTTGGCCCCTCCTTCAGCAAGCCACCCGCCGATCGATGAACGCCCGGACGCGGTCAACATGCTACGCCCGCCGTCGTGGAAGACAATCGACGTAACGCTTCCGACGTGAAGCCGCTCGTTGAACAGGGGCGCGCCATCGCTGGCTATGATCACATAGCCTGACCGCGTTCCAACCGCCGGTCTTCCCTGCGCATCGAAGGCGATCGCGGTAATGGCCTCCGCAAGCGTCGCGAGGAGCGCCTTCGGTTTGCCGCTCTCGCTATCATACGCGAACAACTGGCCGTCCTCGCCTCCGGTGACCGCCTCGCCGCGGGGCGAGAAGGCGACCGCGCCGATTGCTCCGTTGTGCTGCGTGAACACGCGCGACGTCGTGCCGGTCCCGAGGTCCCACAGTCTGGCAGTTCCGTCGAACGAGCCGCTGAGCGCGAAGCGGCGGTCGGAGCTGACGGCGAGGCACGAGATCGGCCCCCGATGCCCCGACAGGCGTCCGCGCAGGCGACCGCGTCTTGCATCCATGTACTGGAACATCGTCCAGGCTTCATCGGCCCAATCGGGACGCTCTCGCGTCGCCGGGTACCCCGGCGGTCCGCCGCCGCGAGGCGCGAGCTCCACCGCGCGCAAAAGGTGGGCGGCCGCCGCTTGCAGCCGACCCTGCTCCGAGAAGCGCCGGGCCTGCTGACAGGCTGCGTCCGACAACTCGAGTTGCGCGCGCCAATGGCTCGCCGCGATGAACGATGACTGCTCCGCCGTCGGCTTCTGCTCGTGCGTCTCGGCCGCCGCCAGCCATGTCTCGGCGTCCTGCAGTTCGTCGCCCTCCAGCAGCGACACGCGCTGCATGTCGGCGCGCCAGCGCAAAGCACGATCGAGCAGCCGCGTGTGCGCGCGCACCCAGTCGAGGTCCGTGTCCATGGCGTCGAGGAGCCGGTCGACGGCGCTCTCGAAGGCGTCGGAAGGGCGCGAGACAATCCACTGCCGGCTGGCGATGGGTTCGGTCAGCTTCGACGGCTCGACGTCCTCCCACACGAGCGGGATGATCTTCTTGTGGTGGTCAGCCGCAATTCCTGCCTCCTGCGCGCAGACTTCGGAGGCGGCTGAGGATGCACTGACCACGAAGACGAACGCGTCGCCGTTGACGATCGCGGACTCGATCTCTGTCCTCCACTGCGCGCTCGGAGGGGATTCCCTCCCAGTCGACCCACGCCGTGCGACCGACCGCGACGAGGGCATCGTACAGACGCGTGACGAACGCTTTGTCTCTGCGGGAGTAGGAGATGAACACATCGGTCGTTGCCGGGCCGCCTGCCGCACCTCCGGCCCCCATGCCGCTGCTCATGAGCGTCCCCGCTGTTCTGCTGCTTCAGCCCGTTGCGCCCATGCGGCCGCTTGCTGGGGATCGATCGCGCGCAGCTGCGACGCTAGCTTTCGCATCGACCCGGCATCACCCGTCTTCGCCGCACGCGTGAGCCATCGCAAAGCCTCGTTTGGGTTGGACTCTTGAATATACGTTGCATAATTGTACATTGAATTGGCATATCCACGCTGCGCGGCCATCAGGTACCATTTGGCCGCCTCCTCGGGATCGCGTTTGGAGACGATGAAGCCGAGGTTGTGGAGCACGAAAGCTTCACGCTTGGCGGCGGCGCGCCGTAGCCACGCTTCGGCTCCGCCCGGATCGCGCTCTAACAGCACCGCGGCGAGGTTGCCCATCGCCATCGTGTTTCCGAGTTCGCCTGCCCGTCGCCACCATCGCTCGGCCTCGTCACGCTCGCCCTTCTGGAAGAGGAGACCGCCGAATGTCGTCATCGCTTTGGCGTCGCCGGCCTCAGCCGCCCTGCGCGTCGTCTCCTCGAAATCCGGTTCGGCCATCCGACTTCACCCTGTATTTGCCGGTTTTATGCGCCGGCCGTCGGCTTGCGCTGTATTAGGCTGGTCACTCGCGCGATCCCAACAAACGGGCCGCGTGCAGCATCTTGTCTCGGATCGCGGGGGCATATCCCAATTCGTGAATGGTGCGTAGCGTGAATTCCGGATCGAGTTCCAACGCTCGCGCGAGGGTCAGCTTTGCCTCATCCATCCGTCCGGCGAGCGCCAGCATCTCTGCTTGGGCCTTAACGAACGAACCGAAGTTGGGAATGGCTTGCGCGCATTTCGCAAAATAGGCCGCGGCCTCATCGTATCGCTCCTCCTGGCACGCAGCGACGGCGAGCGCGATATGGGCCGCATAGGCAAGCGGATCGAACGGGCTCAGGCGGAGCGCGCGTTGGGCATATGCGGTGGCGGTGACGGGATCGCCGCTGAAGGCGTAGAGTTGCCCGCCAAAGAAATGCGCAGCGGCGGACGAAGCGTTGAAAGACAATGCGCGCTCAATGGCGTTGAGCGCGCCCTTGAAGTCCTTGCCCAAAAGGCCGATCACCATCGCGCCGACGCTGAGCGCCGTCGCGTCGTCCACATTGCTCGCGACAGCCGCGCGCGCGTGCTGGAGCGCCGTGATTTTATGGGCCTCGTCGAAACCTCCGTACGTGAAGCAAATCTGGTGACACCATGCAAGATAAGCATGGGCGGGGGCGTAGGCCGGTTCTAGTTTGAGCGCCTGTTGGAGAAAGCCCGCTGCAATCCGGGCGTCAGCGGGTGAAATCGACGTCACGTAAGGGAGGGCCCGCAAGTATAGGTCGTAAGCGTCCAGGCTTTCCGGGCGCTTTCGACGGGATCGCTCGATTTCCGACTTGAGAATGCTCGGCTCGACGATGCCAACCACCCTATCGGTGATCTGGTCCTGGAACTCGAAAACGTCATTCAGCCCGCCGTCGAACTTGTCGGCCCAAAGGTGCGCGCCTGTTTCAGCTTCGACGAGCTGCGCCGTGATCCGCAGGCGCGTGCCTGCCTTTTGCACGCCGCCCTCGAGGACGTAGCGCACCCCGAGCTCGCGCCCCACTTGACGGACATCGACCGCCTTTCCCTTGTAATTGAAGCTGGAATTGCGCGCGATCACGAACAGCCATTTGATCCGGGAAAGACCCATGATGATATCGTCCGCCATTCCGTCGGCGAAGTATTCCTGCTCGGGATCGCCGGTCATGTTTTCGAACGCCAAGACGGCTATCGAAGGCTTGTCCGGCAGCGCAAGCGGCGTCTCGGGGCTTTCGCGCGCGGAGGACCGCAACGTCAGCGCGTCGGGCGCAATCTGCAGGCGATAGACGCGTACAGGCCGGGCGATGTTCTTCAGGTTCTTTTCGCCAAGATCGACGAATTCGCATTTCAGCCTGTCGCGCACTTGCTCGTAGGCCGCGCTGGAGAGATAGACGCCGCCGGGCTCCGCGATCCCCTGAAGCCGCGCGGCGATGTTGACTCCGTCGCCCATCAGGTCGCCGTCAGCCTCCTCGACGACGTCGCCCAAATGGATGCCGACGCGGACCTCGAGGCGCTTGTCGGCCGGCAGGCCGGCGTTTCGCTCGGCGATCCCACTCTGCACATCGATGGCGGCTCGCACGGCCTCCACGACACTGCGGAATTCGACGACTGCCCCGTCGCCGGTGCGCTTGATAAGTCGACCGTTGTGGACGGCCATGGCCGGGTCGATGATATCGCTCCGCAATGTCCTCAGCCGGGCGAGCGTGCGCTCTTCATCCGCACCCGTCAGCCGACTGTAGCCGACAACATCGCCGACCAGGATCGCTGCAACTTTTCGGGCTCCCGCCATAGCCGCCCTCATGTGTAATACAAAATAGCATACACCCAATCGACCCGGCTAATCTTGACGCCGCGCAATGCATTCGTAGCTTCGACCTTGGATGCACGGGGTCAAGCCCGTGCATGAAAGCGGGATGCGGCGACTGGCGCCCGTGACGCTAAAATCAGGGGCGCGGAGCCCGGTGGAATGCGCGTCTCATGCGCCTCCGGCGGGCAGCGCCGTCGGCACGGCGACAAGCTAAGGAGACTTCAGATGTTCAGTTCGCTCAAGACTTCGATCGCGTTTCGCTCGCTGCGCTGACGCGGGGACTGGCCGTGTCGGCGCCAGTCGAGGCCAAGCCGATCATCAAGCCGATCTTCCCGCATCCCTTCCATCATTTCCATCACGGGTGGGGATGGGGACCGGGCCTCGCGGTCGGTCTGGTCGGCGCCGCGGTCGCCGCCGACGTCGCCTGCGCCAGCTATCGCCCGATCTTCGACCAGTACGGCAATTATCTCGGTCAGCAGGCCGTCAACGTCTGCCAGTGACCCTTGGGTCCGACCCCCGCGAACCGGCGGCGCAAAAGCGCCGCCGGTTCCTTGATGTCGCCGTTTGGCCAATCGCTTCCGGCGTCAACCTTCCGCCGGTTGCGTCCGCCCGGCGCGGATGATGAAACTGTCGCGTCGAAGACCGATTCCCATCTCCCGGCGTCGCCCCTTCGACAGGCGCCGGATTCTCTTCGCGGACACCGATGTCGTATTTCCTGTCGAGCCTTCCCCTTTGGGAACTGACCTTGCTGCTGGTCGCCTTTCCGACGCTGCTGGCGATGGGGCTGCAGGCGCTGATCCAGCATTGGGTCGGCCCCGAACAGCTGGTCGAGAACAACGAGATCGCCGGCTTCAAGTTCGCCACCGTCGGCGTGATCTACGCCGTTCTGCTCGCCTTCGCCGTCATCGTGATGTGGGAAAAGTTCAACGATGGGGAGAACGCGGTCGCCAAAGAGGCCGCTGCGGCCTCGGCCCTCCTTCGCTTCGCTGAAGGGAATGCGCCGGAGGCGGTCGCCTTCCGCAACGGCATCGAGACTTACCTGAAGCTCGCCATCGAAAAAGATTGGCCGGCGATGGCGACTGAGTCCGAAAGCCGTGACACGACGCGCGCGCTCGACCGCCTTTACAACCAGGCGATGGCTCTCAGCCGGACGGGGGCAAGGAACACGGCGGACATGTCGGAAGTCTTCGCCCAGCTCGACAATCTCACCGCCGATCGGCGCGTCCGGCTCCACCTCGCAACCGGGCTCGTCCCCTATGTCGTCTGGATCGCATTATTCACCGGCGCGCTGCTGACGATAGGCTTCCCTTTGTTTTTCGGCAGCCGCAACCGACGCGCGCAGATCGCCATGACCGGGGTGCTGTCGATTCTGGTCACCCTCGGGCTGGTCGTTATCGTCTCGCTGGACCACCCGTTCACCGGGCCCGTCTACATCCACCCCGGCCCTCTCGAAGACGTGCTCTCGGACTTCAAGCGCGAGCAACAAGAGGCGCCCGGCCCCTCCCCCCGGTTAGAGGAAAGGGGCCAGTCGCTTGGTCAATAGCAGACGTTGACCAGACGGTTGCCAATGTAGGCGCCCGCGGCGTTGTAGACCGGCTGGTACTGATAGCAGCCGCCATTGCCGTAACCATAGCCGTAGCCATAGTAGGGCGAGGCCAGCGCGGAGCCGATGATCGCGCCCGTGGCGAGCCCGCCGATGATCCCGAGGCCCGCGCCCGGGCCCCAGCCCCAGCCGCCGCCATGCCAGCCGCCGCCATGCCAGCCGCCGCCATGCCAGCCGCCGCCGTGCCAGCCGCCGCCGTGCCAGCCGCCGCCGCCATGCCAGAAGGCAGCCTCGGAAGTTGTCGCCGTGGCGCCGAAAAGCAACGCGGCGGCCGACGCTGCAATGACGCCTTTCACTAACTTGTGCATGATGACCTCCGCTTCGTTCGTTCGGGGAGGCGCGAACCAGTCGCGCCGAACCGAACCCAAGTACGCTCATATTACCGCGGGGGATCGCCCTTATTGGCGTCGAAACCGCGGCGACTAAAGGGAAACTTCGCCTGAGAATTCAACTTCTCGTGCTTTAGACCGAAAGAGCCGCATTTTCCCTCGGCGAGGCCGGTTGAACGTCGTCACCACCAGAGTCCGGGCGTCGCCAGTTCCACCAGGGCCCCGTCGGGATCGCGAAAATAGAGGCTCGTCCCGCCGCGCGGCCACTTGTACTCGCCCTCGATGGGGAGGTTCAGTTCGGCGAGCCGCAGCCGCCAGGCGTCGAGATCGGCGGCGGCGATCGAGAAGGCGAGGTGCAGGCGACCGCGACCGTCATGGCCGGGGATCGTTCCGCGTCCGTCGGTCACGTCGTCTTCTGTCGCGCCGGCCTGAAACACCAACAGCACATGCCGCCGGGCGACTTCGAAGGCGACGAGCCGCGCGCTCTCGACCAGCGTCTTGAAACCGAACAGCTCACGGTAGAAGGCGGCGGTTTTCCCGGCGTCGGTCGCGTAGAGCGATGTCTCCAGGAGCCCTGCGATCGGCGGCGCCGGATCCGGCATTTGTCCTCCTCTCAGCCCCGGGGCGGCCGACCTTCCCTACCGGCTCATTCCGCCGGCGCGACCGACGCCACGAGCGAAGGCTTTCGCCGCTTCTCGCGGTTGCGCCGCGGCGCGGCGAGAAAGGTCACCTTTGGCGGCGACTGCAGATACTGGTGCGCCCGCTGCTCCGTGATCCGGTCCGCCTGCGTCACCCGCTGGCGCAGATACTTCAGCTCGAGCAGCGACTGGACGAGGAAGATCTCGACGACCCGTCCGACCTCGCCGGCGTCCTCGAAGACGTTCCAGGCGTAGGCGCCGTCCCGCTTGCGCTCGAGCCCGATCTCCCGCACCGCCTCAATGAACGGCGCCCTGTCGGCCGGATCGATCCTGTATTCGACCGTGACCAGGATCGGGCCCTGATCGTCCCCGACCCGCTGAACGAAGACGGGGCTGCGCCAGTGCATCGCCGGCGACAGATCGAGGCCGGCGGCGGTCTGCAGTTTCCAGCCCCAGGTCACAACGAGGCCGAGGAAGCCCCCGGCCGCGGCGAGATAGAGCGTCGTCGGCAGGCCCTCCATGCTCGCGACCTTTCCCCAAATCGCGCTGCCGAGGGTCATCGCGCCGAAAAAGACGGTGAGAAAGATCGCCAGCCCGCGTCCCCTCACCCAGTCGGGAAGCGCCACCTGCGCCGACACGAACAGCGTCGTCGTCACGATGATCCACGACGCTCCGGCGATGAGGCTGGCGGCCATGGCGAGGACCGGCTCGCGCGCCGCGCCGTACATGGCGAGCGCCGCGATCGTGCCCAATGTTCCGAGCGCCGCCAGCCGGTCCGGGCCAAGCCGCTCCTTCAGCCTGCCGAGCCCGAACGATCCGGCGATCGATCCAACTCCGATCATTCCCAGAAGGACGCCATAGATCGCCGGTCCGTTGTGCATCTGCGTCCGGGCGACGAGCGGCAGAAGCGCCCAGTAGGCGCTGGCGAAAAGGAAAAACGCGACGGCGCGGATCAGGGTCGCGTCGATGTCGCGATTGTTGCGGGCGTAGCGCAGGCCGGTCTTGAGCGCGCTCGTCAGGCGTTCGGCAGGAAGCGTCTCCTTCACCCGCCGGGGAGCACGCCACCATAAGAGAGCCGCAAGAACCGCCAGATTGCCGACGCAATAGCACCAGAACGGCACGCCGATGCTCCATGCCGCGATGGTGAAGCCGCCGAGCGCCGGGCCGATCGCCCGGCTCACGTTGTAGCTCGTGTTGTTGATCGCAATCGCGCTGTCGAGCTCCTCCTTCGACACCAGCATCGGCGTGATCAGGAGCCAGGCGGGAGCGGCGAGCGCCCCGCCGGCGCCGAGAAGGAAGCTCGTCCCGAGAAGCGCCGACGGCGTCGCCAGATGCAGGGAAACCAGAACCGCGAAGGCCGCCGAGACGAGGGTGACGAAGGCCTGCGCGCCGATCAGAAGCCGCCGCGCGTCTACGATGTCCGACAGCGCGCCGGCAGGAAGGGTGAGCAGGAACATCGGCAATGTGGTCGCCACCTGCACCGCCGACACCATCATCGGATTGGGGTCGAGGCTGGTCATGAGCCAGCTCATCGAGGCGTCGAACATGCCGATGCCGATATTCGACAGGGAGCTGGCTATCAAAATGACGGTGAACGCCAGATTGGCGAACACGCCCCAGCGCGACGGCGCCGCCCCGGCGGACGCATCCGATCTTACGCTCGAATTGCTGGACAAACGGAACCCGGCCCTCCACGTAAGGGCTGGAGACGCCAGGAGGCGGATCAGCCGCGGCCCTTAAGATGGCGGCCGGTTCTCCCGTTTCAAGGCGATTCGTCCTGTGGCGTCTCAAGCGTCGTCACCGCTGGCGGCCCCGCCCAGGGACGGTGTATAGGCCTCGCGACTCTTCTCGACGACTTGGGGCGCCTGATGAATGTGTCCATTGCGGCCTTGGCCGTGGCGCTGATCACTCCTTTGGGGACCACGACTGTCGCGTCCGCATCGCCGTCCGAGGTCAAAATGGCCAACGCTACTTCGCGCGCGTTCGGCTCGGCGGCGGAAGCCGAAGCGTTTCTCTCGGACGCGGTTCCCGCCGCGACCGCGGCCAACCCGCGATACCGCTCGCCAAACAGCGACGTCGAGACACGTTGGCTCACCAGGACGATCTCGTTCAAGCGGAGCGCGAGCGGCGGCGTGATCGTTTCGACCGACGAGGAGGTCGAGGATTATCGCAACGGCGCGCAAAGTTCAAAGGGAGGCCACCAGGCGACCTTCGCCATCGACGATGTCGCGATTTCCCTGGAAACGTCGGCGCAGGACACAACAGCGGCCGGTGAAAAAGCCCAGGGCGTCCTGTTCAGATGCGCCGTCGCCGCATGCATCGACGCTGTCTGGGACGGCAAGCCCTCGACGAGCGCCTGGACGGACATCTATGTGAACGACCCGGCGGAGCGGGAGCGTATCTTCGACGCGTTTCGAGCCTTGCAGACCGAGCCGGGGACGCGATAACCGGCGCAGTCTTTTCTTTCCATATCCGCCGGAGGGATGCCTTGGCGTTCTCTACCCTGCTCGCCTGCCTGCGCATCGACAAGCCCAACACCGAGCTTCTCGCCGTCGTCAAGGACGCCGCCGAGCGCCATCGCGCAGCTGTGATCGGGCTCGTCGCCAAACAGGCCGAGGCGCACGCGTATCCCCTGGGCGCCGGTCCGCTTGAGCCGCATGGACACGATCTGCACCGGTTCATGGAGCGCGCCGCGGCGGCCGAGCAGGAGTTTCGCCAGGCGCTGTCGCCGCTCGAGAACCTCGATTGGCGAGCGGAGCTGACTTTGGGTC
This sequence comes from uncultured Alphaproteobacteria bacterium, assembly GCA_963772555.1. Lineage (GTDB taxonomy): Bacteria > Pseudomonadota > Alphaproteobacteria > Rhizobiales > Beijerinckiaceae > Roseiarcus. The sequence goes on from CAVYXQ010000024.1 coordinate 184,196, forward strand.
CGGCTTACGAGCATGTGGCGAACGAGGCGCGCGGCGCCGACCTGGTCGTCGCTCCGCTCGATCACAATGATGATCGGTTCTTGTACCCGTCCGGACAGCCTGAAGTCGGCGACCTTCTGATGTATCTTGGCCGTCCTCTTCTCGCCGTTCCGAAGGGCGCGTCCGGGCTTAAGTTGAATGTCTCCCTGGTCTGCTGGAAGGAATTGCGCGAGGCGCGCCGGGCTGTCGCCGACGCCCTGCCCATGCTGCAGGCGAGCGGGCGCGTCGACGTCGTCGAGATCGTCGAGGCGAGAGCGATGGAAGCCGCGCGGAGGCGCGTCGCCGACGTTGTCGCCTGGCTGGCGCGGCACGGCGTCGAGGCGAACGGCACGACGGCGCTCGCAGCCGGCGCGGAGGCCGGGCAGCTTGCGGCCATGGCGCAGGACATCGGCGCCGATCTGATCGTCGCGGGAGCCTTCGGCCATAGCCGGCTGCGGCAGTGGGCCTTCGGCGGCGTGACCCGGGACTTCCTGCTGCTCGCCGACCGCTGCGTGCTCGCATCTCACTGATCCGTCGAAGGACGCTTCGCATATGACGCCGCCTTCCGCGCACGAGACCGCGCCGAATTCGAAGTCCTGGCTCGGCGCCTTCGCTGAGCCGGCTTTCGCGGTCATCTGGGTGGCCAGCACGATCGCCATGATCGGCATCGCCATGTACGACACGGCGTCGGGCTGGCTGATGACCATGCTCGACCTCAATCCGCTCGACGTATCGCTGGTGCACGCGGCGGCCAACCTGCCGATGTTCCTGTTCACGCTTCCCGCGGGCGCCATTGCCGACATCGTCAATCCGCGGCGGCTGATCATCGCCGTGTCCTGCGCCGCGGCGGCGCTCATCGCGTTGTTCGCGGGGCTCGTCTCGTTCAAGCTCGCGTCGCCGGCGTTGCTGTTGCTGACGACGTTCCTCCTCAGCGCGGCCTGGGCCCTGAACTCGCCGGCGTGGCTCTCGATCCTGCCGAACCTCGTGTCGAAATCGGATCTGCCGGGAGCCATGGCGGCCAACGGCGTAGGCTATAACTTGAGCCGGACGATCGGGCCCGCTCTCTCCGGGTTCGTCATCGCCAACTTCGGCGTTTCCATGCCGTTCTGGGCGTTCGTCGCGGCCAACCTCGTCGTGATCGCCGCCCTCCTGTGGTGGCGCGGGCCCTGCAAGGAAACGGGGTCTTTACCAGCCGAACGGCTCAGCAGCGCCGTGCGCACCGGTCTTCGGCACGCGATAAACAATCGCTTGTTGCGCGCGACGCTGGTTCGAACGCTGGCGGTTTATCCTTTTGCCGCGGCCTATTGGGGTCTCCTGCCGCTGATCGCGCGGCGAACCGGTCAGGGAGCCGAGCACTACGGCCTCCTGCTCAGCATGATCAGCGCCGGCGCGATTTTCGGCTCGATCGCCCAGAGGGTCTTGCGCGACCGCATCGACCTCGACTGGATGGTCGTCCTCGGGACGATAGGCACCGCGGCCGCGCTTGCCGTCTTTTCCTGGTCGCAAAACTTCGGGGTCGTGCTGGCCGCCTGCTTCTGCGCCGGAACGGCCTGGGTCATCATCCTCACGAGCCTCTATGTCTCGGCTCAGAACGTGCTGCCCGACTGGGTTCGCGGACGCGGACTGGCGATCTTTTTGACCGTCATTTTCGGAACGACGACGGTCAGCAGCGCGGCCTGGGGACAAGTCGCAGCCAGATACGGACTGTCGGAGGCGCTCTTTCTCTCGGCGGTCGGCATCCTGGTCGCGATCCCGCTCTCATGGCCATGGAAACTGCAGCGGAGCGGGGCGGTCGATCTTTCGCCGTCGCTGCATTGGAACCCGCCGACATCAGCCGAAGATATTGCCGATGATCGCGGTCCGGTTCTCGTCAAGATCGAGTACCTTATCGATCCCCAGGACCGGACGAGGTTTCTGCGCGCGCTGGACGAGCTCGGCGAGGAGCGCCGGCGCGACGGCGCGTTCGCCTGGGGCGTTTTCGAGGACATGAGCGAGTTCGGCCGATTCGAGGAGGGGTACCTGATCGAATCCTGGCTTGAACTGAAGCATCTTCGCGAGCGCGTCACCAACGAAGACCGGGTGCTTGAAGACGAAATCAGCGAAATGCTGATCCAGCCGCCGCGGATCGAATTCCTGGTCGCGGCGGAGCGGCGGCCGCGCGGCCGCGCGCCGCGCGAGGCGGCGGTCGGGGCCTGAGCTTGCGCGTTCTGGTCGTCTACGCGCATCCCTTGGAGACGAGCTTCATCGCGGCCGTTCATGGGCTCGTCGTCGAGACGCTGAGGGAAAGCGGGCACGAGGTCGACGATCTCGATCTCTACGCCGAGCGGTTCGACCCGGTTCTCTCACGCGAACAGATGCTGACTTACGTCGACGTCGATAACAACGCCCGCGAGGTCGAGGCCTACGTCGAGCGGCTTCGCGCCGCCGAAGCGCTCGTTCTCGTCTTTCCGGTATGGTTCGACGGCCTGCCGGCGATCCTGCAGGGTTATTTCCAGCGGGTCTTCCTGCCTGGCGTCGCGACGGTGATCGACGGCAGCGGGCTTTTTCACCCCAATCTGTCGAACCTCAAGCGCATAGCCGCCGTCTGCGCCTATGGCGAAAATCGTGAGGACGTCGCCAGGAAGGGAGACCCGCCGCGCCGCTTCATAGGCGAAAACATAGGCGTGCTGATGCCGCCCGAGGGGCGGATCGATTATCTTGCGCTCTACGACATGAACTTCTCGACTGCGCCCGCCCGCGCGTCGTTTCTCGAACACGTGGCCGACGCCTTCCGCGCCTGGTAGCCGTTCATGGCGGCAGTTCAGCCGGAGGAACGGAAAAGCCTGCGCTTTCGTCGCGCTGGTCGACATTGAATCCAGCCGTCATCCGATAGTCGCCGCCGCGGATTCGCCAGCGGCCCGCCGCCTCGTCGAATGTCGCCAGCAGGCGCGGATCGACGGAAACGCTCACCCGGCGCTCTTCGCCGGGCTTGAGCTCGACCTTGCTCCAACCCGCGAGCCGCAGCGCAATCTTCGATCCCGGCGGACCGGTAACATAGAACTCGGCGGTCGCGGCCCCAGCTCTCGCGCCCCTATTGGCGACCTTCACGCTGGCGCTGGCTTTGTCGCCGTCGACGGCGACTTTGAGCCCGCTCAGAGCGAAGCTCGTGTAGGACAGACCGTAGCCGAACGGAAACAGCGGCCGTTCGCCCCGTTCGAAGAACCATTTGTAGCCGACCGCCGCGCCTTCGCTATAGTCGGCGGTGAAGATCCTGCCGTAATGCCCGCCCCGTCCGACCGGCCCGAGCGGCGCTTCGGTTGGGTCGCCCGGGATCGTCGGATGCGGCAATTGGGCTTCGCTCGCCGGGAACGTCACCGGCAGCCGGCCCGACGGATCGACCGACCCTGAGAGAATCTCGGCGATCGCCTCGCCGCCGCGCTGGCCGGGATACCAGGCCTCGAGCACGGCGGCGGCGCGGTCGAGCCATGGCGTCAGAACCGGGCCGCCCGTCTCGAGCACCACGACCGTGCGCGGGTTTGCGCGCGCGATGCGGTCGATCAGCCCGTCCTGTCCGTGCGGCAGACTGAGGCTTGCGACATCCGCGGTCTCCGTCCGCCACTGGTCGGCGAAGACGATCGCGGCGTCGGCCTTTGCCGCGGCTCTGGCGGCCCTCGCCGGATCGCCGCCGTCGTCGAAATCGATCCGGGCGCGAGGAAAGCGGCGCCGGAGCGCATCGAGCGGCGAAGACGGGTCGAAGATCATCGCCCGGTTCGGGCCGGTCGGTTCGGACAAGGCGATGCCGCCGCGGGGCATGACCTGGGAAGACCCGCCGCCGGAGGCAACGCCGCGGTCGGCATGCGCGCCGACGACCAGAATTCGATGACGATCCGGCGACAGCGGGAGCAGGCCGTCGTTCTTCAAAAGGACGGCGCCGTTGCGCTCGATGGCGAGCGCGGTCTCGTCGCTCGCCGACAGATCGACCGGATCGGGCGCGATCGTTTCGTCTGCGAGGCCTTTGGCGAATATCGACGTCAGCACGCGTCGCGCCATGTCGTCGAGTCTCGCCTGGGGGACCTGGCCATCCGCGACCGCCTGACCGAGGCGGTCAAAAAAGTTCTCCGTATCGAGCTGATCGCCTGAACTCCTGATCGAGCCCGGCGAGCGCCGATCGGACGGTCGAATGCACCGCGCCCCAGTCCGACATGACGAAGCCCGGATAACGCCAGTCGCGTTTCAGCACCTGGTTCAGAAGCCAGTCGTTCTCGCAGGAATAGACGCCGTTGACCTGATTATAGGCGCACATCACGCTTCCTGGTCGACCCTGTTCGATGCCGATTTCGAAAGCGAGCAGGTCGGATTCCCGCGCCGCCGCCCGATCGATGCGCGCGTCGAGCACGACCCGGTCCGTCTCCTGGTCGTTCAGGGCGAAATGTTTGATCGTCGAGATGATGTGGCGGCTCTGCGCGCCGTCGATCGCGGCCCCGGCCATCAGGCCGGTCAGCAGCGGATCCTCGGAGAAATATTCGAAGTCGCGGCCGCCCCGGGGATCGCGAATCAGATTGGCCGCCCCGCCGAGCAGGACGTTGAAACCGCGCGCCCGCGCTTCGGCCCCGACCGCTTCGCCTTGCCGGCGGGCGATTGCGAGGTCGAAAGTGGAAGCCAGCGCCAGGTCCGACGGCATCGCGGTCGCGGTGTCTCCGGGCCTTATGCTTCCGGGATTGGCGACGCCGAGCTCGGCGTCCGTCTCCTGCAATGCGGGAATCCCGAGCCGCGGAACGCCCGGCACGTAGCCGGCCGATCCGATGGATCCGGCCGGCTTCGGCATTCCGCCCCACGGCGCTCCGAGGACGCCGTGCGTGAGCGTGAGCTTCTCGCGCTGTGACATACGCGAAAGCGTCTGCTCCGCGCGTTCCGTCGGACCGATCTGGGTCTGACCCCAATCCGCGGTCGCGCCGCACGCCAGAAGAACTGCCGCGACGGCGGCGAGACGAGCCGCGCCGGTCATTCTCCTTCAGCGAACGACCATCGTCCGGAGCGACGATCGCCGCCAATTCACCGGGGTCCCAATATGGACCACCTGGCCCTCGCCGACCTGGATCAGCATCGCCTGGATGAAGTCGGGCGCGAGAAAGCGCGCGCAGGCCTGTTCGTCGGCGACCAGCGCCAGCATGACGACGCCGTCGGCGGTCGCCATGACCGCATGGTCGCCGGGGGGCAGCGTGCGCGACACCGGCGGCAGAGCGACATAGAGCGCCCGCACGAACTGGAACTGATCGGGCGTTAGATCGGTCACCGTGGACACCGTCTTGAACGCGGAAACAGGCACGCACTGCGGCGCATCCTGATTGAGCCATTTGTCGAAAACGCCGGCATCCTGCGCCTGCGCGCCAAATCCCGTCAACAACACGGCCGACAAGGCCGCACCAAACCATGCAGCTCTCATGACGCCCTCCTTCCGGGCGGCGCCGGACGCAGACGTTAATCCCGCTTGGACCCGAGCGGCTCCAATTTCGGCATGGCGCATACAGCGACCGAGAGCGACAACCCCAACGCCACGATAACGCCCGCGCTTTTCCCGGCTAAATGCCGGCGCGCAGTTTTCGGTCGGCAAAGCAACGTGGCTTCCGGGACTTTCGTTCCGGTCACGTTAAACCGGGTCGATCACGAGGATGCGAGTAGCGATGTCTTCAGTTGCGCCACGCCGATCCGGCCGGCGATGCGCCCGCGCTTCAGCGGGACGCTGCAAAACAAACGCCGCCCGGAGGCGGCGTTTGCAGGACAGGAACCCGTTGCACGCTCAAGGACAAAGCGACGTGTAACGGCCATTGAAGTCCCTATACACTTCGCACCCGGTGCGCGTCGGCGCGATATACGCAGTCGCATAAGGAGCGCCTGGCGCATAGGGCGGCGCGCCCATGGTTTCCGGCGCGCCATACGCGGGCGAAGCTGCGTAGGTCGCGCCGGTCAGGCCGCCGACGATGCCGGCGGCGGCATTGAAGGGCGCCGCGACGAGCGCGCCTGCCGTCTGTCCGACGGCGGCCAGGGGAGCCGTCACGGGGCCCCCGTTGGGCGCGACATAGTAGGGCGCTTGAGCGTAGGGCACGACATAGGGGGAATCCGGCCTCACGCCATTGGGGCTGTAATAAGAGTAGGGACCGGCGCTATCGTAGACCTCGCCTTCCGGAACACCGCCCGGAACGTAAAGCGGCGCGAGATTCGCCTGCCATGGATGGAGCTGGGCCTGCTCCTGCCGGGCGTTGAGATCGCCGCCGTTGCCCGTGTCTCCGGTCGCCGCCAAAGCGGGGCCTGCGAGCAACGCGCAGGCGGCTGCCGTTGATAGTATCAGTGTCAAACTGTGTCTCATGTCAGGTCTCCGCTTGCTTTAATGCGCTCCGAATGGCGACCCGAAAGTCGTCCGCATGGGCGCCCACAACAGTGGCTGGGTTGGATTGAACTCGCGCCCGCGTCGTCCGCCGTCGGAGTGGCGGCTTCGCGGCTATGCAATAACGCCTTATCGCATAGTATTCTGGCGACAGATCCGCATTTTAAAGGCAACAGCTGGGCGGCTTCTCACAATGAAGTTACATGAATAGCGCCGTGCCCGGGCGATCTATAATAATCACAGGTATGTGAATACATGTTGTGATAAGTAAGTTATTCGGGAACATCCTATTTAACGCGATAATCCAAGGATCCGGCACCCCGTTAAATTCCGGAATGCAAGACCGCCGTCCGCGGAACCGACGGCTATTCGGTGCGTTACGGACCGGAGGCTCAGGGAGAACGAAATGAGGCCGTCAGGCGCTGTCCCCGCCTTCGCAGTCGCGCCTTCCATGACGCTCGCGGCTTGACGGAATGGTCGCGCCGTCGCCCCTCGATGTCGCAGCCCTGCCCTCGGGCGACGATCGCGGCGCCGTCGTGACGACGCTGATCCCCGCCCGGCTCGAGCGTCTGCCCTGGGGCCGGTTCCACGTTCTCGTCGTCGCGGCGCTCGGGATCACCTGGATACTCGACGGGCTGGAAGTGACGCTTGCCGGATCGGTCGCCGGCGCGCTGAAGGCGAGCCCCGCCCTGCGCTTCTCCGACCCCGAGGTCGGCTTCGCCGGCAGCGCCTATCTCATCGGCGCCGTCGTCGGCGCGCTCTTCTTCGGCTGGCTGACCGACCGGCTCGGGCGAAAAAAACTCTTCTTCATCACCATCTCGGTCTATCTCACCGCGACGGCGATGACCGGGCTCGCCTGGAACCCCGCGACGTTCTTCCTGTTCCGCTTCTTGACGGGGGCGGGCATCGGAGGCGAATACGCGGCCATCAATTCGACGATCCAGGAACTGATCCCTGCCCGCTTCCGGGGCCGGCTCGATCTCATGGTCAACGGCAGCTTCTGGGTCGGCGCGGCGCTTGGCGCGCTGATCGCGGTGATCCTGCTCAATTCGTCGCTCGTCAATCCGGAACTCGGCTGGCGTCTCGCCTTCCTCACCGGCGCCGTCCTCGGCGTCGTCGTGTTCACCATGCGCATGTGGATCCCGGAAAGCCCGCGATGGCTCGCCATCCACGGCCGCGAGGCCGAGGGCGAGGCGGTCGTCGCGGGGATCGAGCAGCGGTTCGTCGATGCGGGGGTCGCGCTCGCTTCGGTCCCGCAAAGGGCGGCGATCCGGCTGCGCTCGCGCACGCATACGCCGCTCGCCGAAGCCTTCGACACGCTCTTCAACAAATGCCGCCTGCGCACCTTCGTCGGCCTCGTCCTGATGGCGGCGCAGGCGTTCTTCTACAACGCGATCTTCTTTACCTATGCGCTTGTTCTGACGAAGTTCTACGGAGTCAGCGCCGGCGCGGTCGGCTGGTACATCCTCCCCTTCGCGGCAGGAAACTTTCTCGGCCCGGTCGTGCTCGGGCCGCTGTTCGACACGCGCGGCCGGCGGGTGATGATCTCGCTCACCTACGCGATTTCGGGGCTCCTGCTCGTCGTCGTCGGCGCGCTCTTCGTGCGCGATCTTTTGTCCGCGGTCACGCAGACGATCGGCTGGATGATCGTCTTTTTCTTCGCCTCGCCCGCCGCCAGCGCCGCCTATCTGACCGTCAGCGAGACCTTTCCGATCGAAATCCGCGCCCTGACCATCGCCGTCTTCTACGCCATCGGCACCGGCCTCGGCGGCGTCGCCGCGCCTTATGTGTTCGGCAGGCTGATCGAGAGCGGCTCGCGCGAGAGCGTCTTCGCCGGCTATGCCTTCGCCGCTTTCCTCATGTTCGCCGCCGCCTTCGTCGCCGCGCGCTACGCCGTCGCCGCCGAACGCAAGCCGCTCGAACAGGTGGCGACGCCGCTGTCGGCCGCTGGCTAAAGGCAAGAGAGGCGCGTCACGGTCCGACCGGAAGGAGCTTGCCGACGAACGCCGGCGGCCCTGACGGCTTGCCGGTCGGCGAGCCGCCCGGCGGCTCGACCGTCACCGCATAGGTGGCGTTCTCAACGATGGCGCGGTCATAAGCGGAAAGGCTCGCGGCGCGCGCGCGCGCGCCGACGACGCCGAGCGAGCGCGGTGCGCCGAGCTTGGGGTCGATGATCCAGAGTTCGTAAGACTTGCCCGGCGGCGCCTGGGCCGCAACCGGACGCACCGTCAGCTCCTGCCGGTCGAGGTCGACCGTCACCTCGAACGCCGGCGAGTTCGCATCCTTCTGCAGGATCGCGACATATTCGCGCGGGCCGGCCTCGCGCGTGGTCTCGCGGGCGATCAGGCCGATCGCCAGCAGCGCCGCGACGACCGAGGCGGCGAGCGCGGCGGCGCGCCAGCGGCCCAAGCTGCGCTGCAGGGCGGCGCCGGCCGCATCGGCGGCGGGAGGCGACGCGGGGGGCGCGGCCATCGGCGAGGTCGCCGCGATGCGCGCCTGGATCGCGGCGAAGGCGCCTGCCGGCGGCTCGATCGGCGCCGCCGCCTCGGCGAGCGGCGCGAGCCTCGCCTCCCAGGCGCGGATCGCCGCGTCGAGCTCCGGCTCGCGCAGACGCCGCGCGGCGAGCGTCGCCCGCTCGCCCGGGCTCAGCGTGCCGAGAGCGAATTCGGCGGCTGCGAAATCGTCGTCGGGCGCAAGAACTCATGACGCCAGACAGTCCCTAAGTTGTGCCAGGCTGCGGCGGAGCCAGGTCTTGATCGTGGGAACCGGACGGTCGAAGCGCTTCGCCAGCGCCTCCCGGCTCGCGCCGCGATAATAGGCGAGCATCAGAACCGCCCGCTTCTCCTCGTCGAGCTTCTCGAGACAAGCGAGCAACGCCGACAGCGCCTCCGTTCGCTCGCGCGACGCCATCGGATCGACCTCGTCGGCCGCGGGCTCGAAACCGTCCGTCATGTCCTCGAGCGAGGCGGGCCGAACGCGGCGGACTTCGTCGAGCGCGCGGTTTCTGGCGATGGTCGCCATCCAGGCGAGCGGCGATCCCTTGGCGGGATCGAAATCGCCGGCCTTCTCCCAGATGCGCACGTAGGCCTCCTGAAGCGCCTCCGCGCCCGCATCCCCTCTCGAAAGAATACGGGCGACGACCCCGTAGAGTTTCGCGCTCGTCCGCGTGTACAGCGCCGCGAACGCCGCCTCGTCGCGCAGCGCCACCCGGCGTATGAGCTCAGCGAGCTCGGCCGCCGCCGCCCCAAGGCCCCCGTCCGGCGCGTCCGCTCCGATCCCCATACGGCGATCCTAAATTGCCCCCCGCGGCGCGCGCAAGCGGCGCCCCTCCAACGCCCTTCGATCCCCGGTCTTGATAATGGATCAGCTGTGAAGGATCCCCTCGATGGAGCGAAAAGGGCGGGCGCCCGAAGGCGCCCGCCCGTCCCCGTTAACCGAGAAATCGCGCGCGAGACTCAGCCCGGCAAGAGCACCTTGTTGATCACCTGGATGACGCCGTTCGACTGCATCACGTTGGGGATCGTCACCTCCGCCCGGTCGCCCTTGGCGTCGATGACGAAGAGGTGGCCGCCGCTGCGCTCGAAGGTGAGGTCTTCGCCTTCGACGGTCTTCAGCATCGCTTTGCCGCCGCCCTGGCGGATCATGCCGTCGATCTCGCCCTCGGTCAGGCGGCCGGGCACGACGTGATAGGTGAGGATGGAGGTCAGCTTATCGTGGTTCTGCGGCTCGAGGAGCGTCTGGACCGTCCCGGCGGGCAGATGGGCGAACGCCTCGTTGGTCGGCGCGAAGACGGTGAACGGCCCGGCGCCTTCCAGCGTCGGCACGAGGCCGGCCGCCTTGACCGCCGCGACCAGCGTCGTTTGGTCCTTCGAATTCACGGCGTTTTCAATGATGTTCCGGCTCGGATACATGGGCGCGCCGCCGACCATCTTGGTCATTTCGGCGAAGGCCGGCGCGACGAACGTCGGCGCGGCGACAGCGACGCAAGCGGCGAGCGCCGCGGCGAAAAGCGGAATCCTGGCGTGCATGAACGTTTCTCCGTTTGAAGTTCCAAACCGATCCTCGCGAAAGCCGCGGTTCGATCGGGACGAATTGGTTACGGCGCGCCCCCCCGGCGGGTTTCAGCCCGGCCACAAAAAACGATGAAGGCGTGCCGGGATTGGCGAATCGGACCCGCGTCATATATAACTAAAATTGTTAGTTTAATAGGACATGACAATGTCGCCATGTTGCGGAAAAGTACGCTCAAGTCCTTGAAAACAGGGCGTCGCGCTTAAGACTGCACGGGTTCGATCAGCGCGGTCGAAAATCATTGATTATATGGAGGCCTCGCCCGGAATCGAACCGGGGTGCAAGGATTTGCAGTCCTCTGCGTAGCCACTCCGCCACGAGGCCGGCGACGAAACTTTGTTGCGCCGCGACACGCGGCCTATAGCAAGGTTCGGCGCTGGGCGGCAAGGCGGTTTCGGCGCTTCCGCCTCATCCAGGCCCTGCCCAGGGCGAATGTCTCAGAAGCGGCAGGGCAAGGAAATAGACCGCCGTCGCGACAAGTCCGCCAGTCACCCAGCCCGGCGGCGAGAGCTTCTCGAAGATCGCGGCCGCCGCAAAGCCGAACCAGGCGATCGTCATAGCGATCGTCAGCGTTCGCAGCCGGGTGACCCGCAGGGGATGGATGAAGACGACGGGCGCGAACATCAGCCCCGCCGCCGCGAGCAGAACCAGGGCGCTCAGGATCCAGGGCGGTCGAAGAACAAAGAGATAGAGGACAAGGACGTTCCAGGTCGCCGGAAAGCCTCGAAACCACAGGTCCTCGGTCTTCATTCGGGTGTCGGCGAAGTAGAGCGCCGAGGCGATCGTGACCACGAGGCCGATCCAGAACGAGGCTTGCGTCGGCATCAAATCGGACCGCCACAGCGCCACGACCGGGACCAGAACGTATGTCAGGAAATCGACCACCAGGTCGAGGACCTCGCCGTCGATCGTCGCTGCGGTCACATGGACGCGCGCCGCCCGGGCCAGGGTTCCGTCAATGCCGTCAATGAACAGAGCCAGACCGAGCCAGGCAAAACAGACCGGGAAATTCCGCTCGATTGCGGCGTAGAGCGCCAGAACGGCGACGGCGCCGCCGGAGGCGGTGAAAAGGTGAACGGAGAACCCCGCCGCCCGGGCCGTGCGAACGGGTCGCTTCTCGATCGGCATCCGCGCCTTAACCGCCTTTCCCTGACCCAAGACCGCTGGACGACCTTGACCTTGCGGTCTTCGCCTTATCAAACTCGCGCGGCGCAGTCTCGCCGCCAGCGGCGCGTGCGCTCCCTTCCCCGGATGCGGCCATGAAGAAATCCGACCAGTCTCCCGACCGGGCCTGCGACGTCCTGATCGCAGGCGCCGGTCTTGCCGGCCTTGCGGCCGCGATCGCCTTCGCCCGGGCCGGATTCGACGTCGTTTGCTGCGGCGTCGACGAGCGAACCGCCGGCGGCCGAACTGTCGCGTTGCTCGATCGCTCGGCAGCCTATCTCAAATCGCTAGGACTCTGGGCGTCGATCGAGCCGGACGCGGCGCCCCTGCGTACGCTGCGGATCATCGACGATACGGGGGCTCTGTTCCCCGCCCGCCCGGTCGAGTTCCAATGCGCGGAGATCGGCCTCGACGCCTTCGGCTGGAACATCGAGAACGACCGGGTCGCCGACGCGCTCGCCGCTCATGCGGCCCAAACCCAGGGCCTCGAGCGGATGCGAGCCCAGGCGACCGGATACGAGTTCTCAGGCGAAAAAGCGGTTGCCCGGCTCGCCGACGGCCGTCTGGTCGCCGGTTCGGTGATCGTCGGCGCGGACGGCCGCAATTCGCCGGCAAGGCGTGCGGCGGGACTTCAGGTTCGCTCGCACCGCTACCCGCAAAGCGCGCTGACCGCGGTTCTGGCGCACCGGCTGCCGCATCGCTACGCCTCGACCGAATTCCATACCCGCGGCGGGCCTTTCACCCTGGTGCCTTTGCCGGCAAATGAGGATGAGCCGCACCGCTCGAGCCTCGTTTGGGTGATGGAGGACCACGAGGCCCGCCGCCGCTCGGACCTGGATGAGGCTTCGCTCGAGCGCGAGATCGAGCGGCAGTCGCGATCGACGCTCGGCGCCGTGCGTCTCGTCGGGCCGCGAGGCCTCTTCCCGATGGTGCGTCAGGTCGTGCCCAACATCGTGTCCGAACGGCTCGCGTTGGTCGGCGACGCGGCGCATGCGTTTCCGCCCATCGGCGCGCAAGGGCTCAATCTCGGCTTACGCGACGTCGACCAGCTTGTCGCGTTGGCGGCGAGGGCGCGAGCGGCGGGCCGCGATATCGGCGGCGAGGACGTCTTGCGCGATTACGGGAGGGCCAGGAGAACCGACATCTTCTTCCGTACCGCCGTGGTGCACGGCCTCAATCAGGCTTTGCTGACGCGATTCGCGCCTGTCGACTTCGCGCGAGGCGCCAGCCTCTCGGCCCTAGCCGCTATCGGGCCGCTCAGACGGTTCATCATGCGCGAAGGCGTGGCGCCGCATTTGACGTTCTAGCCGGAATGCGGTTGCGGGCTTGGTCGGCCTCGATGAGCCGGGCGGCGTAGCGGGCCATCTGGTCGACCTCGATGTTGACGCGATCGCCCGCTCTCCGGTCGCCCCAGGTCGTCACGGCGAGCGTATGGGGGATCAGGAGAACCTCGAAGTCTTCGCCGTCGACCGCGTTGACGGTGAGCGAGGTCCCGTCCAGGGCGACCGAGCCCTTGACGGCGATGAACCTGGCGCAGTCCTTCGGGGCGCGGAGACGGAAATGCGCCATGCCGTCGAAGTCGCGCCGCGCCAGGATTTCCGCTGCGCCGTCGACATGGCCGCTCACCATGTGGCCGCCGAGTTCGTCGCCGACGCGCAGCGAACGCTCGAGATTGAGGCGATCGCCTTTTCGCAATCCGCCGAGCGTCGTCACCGACAGGGTCTCGGCTCCGACGTCGAATGCCAGCCTCGACCCTGTCGCCCGCTCTTCGATGCCGACCACCGTCAGGCAGACGCCGGCGTTGGCGATCGATGCGCCGACGGCGATTGCGGCCGGATCATAGGCGCTTGCGATTGTGAGCCGGGCGCGCGCGCCGAGGGAAGCCATCTCCTCGACCTCGCCGACATCGGTGATGATTCCGGTGAACATATCATATCCTTACCGATGCTCGTTGAAGCGCAAAGTTCGCTGTAGGAGCGCCCTGCGAAAGCAGACTATGCAGAGACGCGCTCCCACCGGCGCATCACGTCGCTTCCGTACGCGGCCCGTTCAAAAAGGCGGTAGCGGCCGGAATTGAACAGCCTTCCGCGCCCCGCCTCGCCCAACGCGGGCAGCCCTGGGCGGCCGAGCGGTTTTTCCGCCGTGATGAGCACGACCTCGTCCGCAAGCCCCAATTCGATCAATCGCCCGGCAACACTCGGACCGCCCTCGCTGAAGACGCGGGTTACGCCCCGGGACGACAGCGCACGCAGCGCCTCGCTCAGGTCGACGTGGCCGTAGGAGTCGACCCCGACGCGCTCGACCTCGACGCCGGAGTCCGCGAGACGGCCGGCCGCTTCCCCGGGCGCCTCCGGACCGGCAATGACGAGGGTCGGCAAGTCGCGCGCCCCCGTCGCCAGGCGCGATCCCACGGGCAGACGCAGATGCGTATCGAGCACGACGCGCCAGGGTTTGCGTTCGAGCCCCGGCAGGCGCACGGTCAGCGCCGGATCGTCGGCGATCGCGGTCTCGACGCCGATCATGATCGCCTCGTGCGTCGCGCGCATGATCTGCACGCGCAGATTGGCGATCTGCCCGGTGATGCGCAACCGCGGGTCATGCGGGCCGCCGGAAGCGAAGCCGTCCGCCGTCTCGGCGAGCTTGAGGGTGACGCAGGGCCGGCCCGCCGTCACCCGCAGGATGTGGCCGCGATGATCGCGCTGCGCCTGATCGGCTCCCGCTCCAACGTCGACAATCACGCCCGCCGCTCGCAGCCGGGCGTGCCCCTGCCCGGCCACGAGCGGATTGGGGTCTTCGATGGCGGACACGACCCTGGCGATCCCCGCCTCGACGATCGCCTCGGCGCAGGGCGGCGACGCGCCGAAATGGGAACAGGGCTCAAGCGTCACGTAGAGCGTCGCCCCGCGCGCCGCGTCCCCGGCCTCAGCGATGGCGATCCGCTCGGCGTGCGGCCGGCCGCCCGGCGCAGTCGCACCCCGCCCGACAACGGCCCCCGCATTGACCAGAATGGCGCCGACGGCAGGATTGGGGGCGGTAAGACCGAGCGACCTCTCCCCCAGGTTCAGCGCCGCCTCCATCCAGCGCCGGTCCTCGTCCGGAAGGTCGGGAGCGCTCATTGCGCCGGCGTTTCCTTTCGCCGCTTGGCTGTCTCTGGGGCGGTCTGTCCAGGTTCGCCCTCGAGCTCGCCAACAATAGCGTTGAAATCGCGCGCCTCGCGAAAATTCCGATAGACCGACGCGAACCGCACGTAGGCGACATCGTCAAGCGCTTTCAGTCCTTCCATCACCAGTTCGCCGATGCGCTCGGTGGGGATATCGCCGTCCGTCTGGCTCTCGAGCTGGCGCACGATGCCGTTGATCATGCGCTCGATCCGGTCCGCCGCGACCGAGCGCTTGCGCAAGGCGACCTGCACCGAACGCACCAGCTTGTCGCGGTCGAACGGCGCGCGGCGGCCGTTTTTCTTGACGACGTAGAGTTCGCGCAATTGCACCCGCTCGAAGGTGGTGAACCGGCCGCCGCAGTCCGGACAGATCCGCCGCCGCCGGATCGACGAGGCGTCTTCCGTCGGCCGGGAGTTCTTCACCTGCGTGTCCAGACCGCCGCAATAGGGGCATCGCATTGCAAGCGGTCCTCTTCAGATCGTCGCCGATCTCCTAGTAGATCGGAAAGCGGCGCGTGAGCTCGGCGACGTCGGCGCGAACCTTCGCCTCGACCGCCCCATTCCCTGCTTCGCCGTTTGACGCCAGTCCGTCCAGCGTCTCGACGACCAGGTCGCCGACCTTGACGAACTCGGATCGTCCGAAGCCGCGCGACGTCGCCGCCGGCGAGCCCAGGCGAATTCCCGACGTCACCATCGGCTTCTGCGGATCGAACGGAATGCCGTTCTTGTTGCAGGTGATGTGCGCGCGCTCGAGCGTCGCTTCCGCCGCTTTCCCGGTCAATCCTTTCGGCGTGAGATCGACAAGCATGAGGTGGTTGTCGGTGCCTCCGGTGACCAGCTTGTAGCCGCCGGCCAGAATGGGCTCCGCCAGGGCCTTGGCGTTGGCGACGACGGCATGCGCGTAAGCTTTGAATTCGGGCGTCATCGCCTCGTGAAACGCCACCGCCTTGGCGGCGATCACATGCATCAGCGGGCCGCCCTGGAGCCCGGGAAAGATGGCCGAGTTGATCTTTTTCGCCAGCTCCTCGTCGTTGGTCAGGATCATGCCGCCGCGCGGCCCGCGCAGCGTCTTGTGGGTCGTCGTGGTGACGACATGGGCGTGCGGAAACGGCGAAGGATGCGCGCCGCCCGCGACGAGCCCGGCAAAATGCGCCATGTCGACGACGAAATAGGCGCCGACCGCCTTTGAGATCGCGCGGAAGCGCTCGAAATCCCAGTGCCGGGCATAGGCCGATCCGCCGGCGATGATCAGTTTCGGCTTGTGCTCGCGGGCCAGCCGCTCGACCTCGTCCATGTCGATTCTATGCGTGGTCCGGTCGACCCCGTAGGCGACCGGCCTGAACCAGCGCCCGGACATGTTGACCGGCGAGCCGTGCGTCAGATGGCCGCCGGCGGCGAGGTCAAGGCCCATGAACGTGTCGCCCGGCTGCATCAGCGCCATGAAGACGCCCTGATTGGCTTGGCTGCCGGAATTCGGCTGCACGTTGGCGAAGCGGCAGTCGAACAGCTTGCGGGCGCGCTCGATCGCCAGCGTCTCGGCGATGTCGACGAACTGGCAGCCGCCGTAATAGCGCCGGCCCGGGTAGCCTTCGGCATATTTGTTGGTCAGGACCGTCCCTTGCGCCTCGAGCACCGCCCGGGAGACGATGTTTTCCGAGGCGATCAGTTCGATCTCGTCGCGCTGCCGTCCCAATTCGAGTTCGACCGCGCGGGCGATTTCCGGGTCGGCCGAGGCCAGCGGGGCGGAAAAGAAGGAATTGGAGCGGACCGGCGTCTGGGCGGTGACGTTCATGGGCGGGCCTTCCGGGCAGCGAAGAGTCGCGACGTTCGTCACGGGACTTAGCATGCGCGGGCCGCTGGAAAAAGAGATGCGAGAGGGACGCGCCCGACGCTCATGCGTACGGGCGCTGCACAAGTCTGGATGGCGTTCGCTGGGACCAAGGCGGGCGCAGAGGAAGCCAAATGAGTTGCAATTCGCGCCGATAGGCACAGGAGCGAGAAAAGCCTTCAGCGCTCTCTGCCGCCTCGAGGTCGGAACCCAATCCTCGACCAGTTCCGACATTGAGCGGACATCGCAGATCGCGAACGTCCAGGAGTCCTGCCGTCCAACGGTCCCCGGACGGCTGGCTTCTGCCAGTTCCTTCATTGGCAGGAATAAGCGCGCTGACGGCCGCGGGCAAGCTTTGCGCGGCCTTGCGCGAACCTCATCGATTACGTTCGTTCACTATTTTCAGTTACTTTGCGATTCATTGTGGGCCACGCGCACACGACGACGCCGTAGCGCGCGCGTCGAGTTCTGGAGGCTTCGATGTGTCGCGGGCGTTTCGATCAGCTCTTTCTGCGCGATGAGTTTGCATTGCGGCGGGATCGCCGGCTGTTCGGCAGGGCGGCGGGCATGCGCGCCCGACGCGCGTTCATGGCCAATTCGGTCGCCGTGGTCTCCATGCTCGCCGGCGTCCGGGCGCTCTGTCGTTCGCAGCGAGCGAAAGCGCCGACCTCATTCTGCCAGTTCACCTGCCGCATGACACGTCCAATCCTTTGGTGCGATTTCAGGAGCCGCCGATGTGCCGAGCGTGCGTGAGCTCCCTGATAACCAATCACCTGACCTCCGGCCTTTGGCGAGCCGCGCCGAGCCGGCGCCGGTTCCTTGCCTACGCCGTCTCGGCGGGGGCCGCGGCCGCCGCAATGACAGCGAGGCGCGAAGCCCATGCCGCAGATGGCGCGGACGCGATCTTTCGCAACGGAACGATCTATCCGATGACGGCCGGAGGGCGACCGGTCGAGGCGCTCGCGATCGGCGGCGGAAAGATACTCGCCGCCGGATCGGCCTCCGACATGTCCGCCCTCGCGCGCGGCGCGAGCCGGATCGTCGACCTTCAGGGCCGCGCCGTATTCCCGGGGTTCATCGACCCGCACCATCACACTGTCCTCTCCGCGCTGTTCACCGATCTGCTGCTTAATATCGGCTACGCAAAATATTCGAATCGCGCCGACGCGCTCGCCGCGCTGAAGGCGGTGACCGCGAAAGCGCCGCCGGGCCAATGGATTCGCGCCGGCGCGTACGATAACCTCTTGCAGGGCGGCGATCTGTCGATGGCGGCGCTGGATGCGATCTCGACCCAGCATCCGATTTTCATCTTGTACGTGAACGGGCACGTCGGCGCCGCGAACGCCCTGGCGTTCAAGCTCGCCAAAATCGCACAGGATGTCGGAGAACTCCCCGGCGGCGGCCATTTCGGCCGCGCTCCGGACGGCAATTTGAATGGCCTGGTGTACGAAGAACCGGCGCTGCTCCGTTTCATCGCCGTCGCGGCTCCCGCAGTTACGCCCGAACTGATCGCCACTGCCCTTGCGTCCTATACGAAACAGGTGGCGGCCGTCGGCAACACGACGCTGCACGAGCCCGGCACCATCAAGCCGGAATGGATTGAGCCGCTCGCAAAACTGTCCAACACGCTCGACGTGCGGATGAGCGCGAGCCTGAGCACGGATTCGGTCGAGGCCAGCAAGGCCTTCGCGTCGCTTGGGCCCGGCGCCAAGGCGCGGAAGATCCCCGACAGCCGGTTTTCGCTCTACGGCATGAAATTCTGGGCGGACGGCTCGAACCAAGCCGAGACCGCCGCGCAGACGAAGCCCTACTTGCAAACTGCGAAAAGAGGCAAAACCAACTACTCAGCGTCCCAGATGGTTAAGCTGTGCGAGGCGGCGAAGGAGGCCGGCTGGCCGATCCTGATCCACTGCCAGGGCGACGCGGCGATCGACGACGCGCTGGACGCGATCGAACAGGCCTATGGCCACAATCCGGCGACGGGGCTTAACCTGGTGGAGCACGCGACGATGGCGCGTCAGGACCAACTCGACCGAATGAAGCGGCTCGGCGCGGAGCCCAGTTTCCTCCCGGACCTTCTTTATCTGTATGGCGCGGCCTATCGCGACCAGATCTTAGGGCCGGAACGGACTGAGTTCATGGAGCCCATGGCCGCCTGCGTGAAGTCGGCCATCGCATTTTCCCTCCACACCGACGCGCCGGTCTCCCCGGCCGGTCCTCTGCGGCTTGTGCAGATCGCCGTAACCCGCCGCTGCGTCATCGACAATTCGGTGATCGGCGCTGACCAGGTGATCACGATCGATGAGGCGTTGAAGGCGATCACGATCCACGCCGCGCGGCAGATTGGCCTCGAAGATTCGATCGGCACGCTTGAACCGGGCAAGGAGGCCGATCTGACGATCCTCGAGAGCGATCCCTACAGGGTGAGCCCTGGCGCGATCGCCGACATCAAGGTCAGCGAGACCTGGGTGGCGGGGGAACGGAAATTCGGCCGCCCGGGCTGACGCTTCATGGATCGCTTTTCCTTGGGGGCGGCAGCCGCACGATAACTTCCAGGCTGGCGACCAAGCATCCAATCGACAGTACGAGAGCAATACGGCTGCCGTACGGAACGTATCATTCCGCTGCCTTGCAGCCGTCCGGCGCCGGGACGCCGTCGAACCGGTCCTTGATCCAGGGGCAGGTAGAGCGCTTCGGAGGCGGTGGGCGTTGAGTAATGTGTCTGCTCTCCGGCGAGCTGCAGGCGCGCGACGTTGCCACCCAGAGCGCACATCTGATCCCGGTAGAGCTTGCCCATGACGGGGGGGACGACCGTATCCTTCGTTCCCCAGAAGATGATCACCGGGGCGACGGGTTTCTCGGGCGGAACGCTGCCCTCGACGAGCGCCTTGACCCAGGCCTGCGTTCGACGGTTTTTCCCTCAACACGCTCTTGTAAGCATCCCCGAAGGTGAAGTTGATTGTGTCGGCGGCGCCATGGACGCATTTCCCGCGCATAATGGCGTCGATGGCTTTGCCGCCTGCGTCGGTAAAGACGTCCGTCAGTTTGAGATCGGGAAAGGCGGCCGTGTTCGCCCAAAGCGTCATCGCGAGATGGGTGAAGTTGAAGACGTTGTCCGAGAACGCGTCCACCAAAGTCGCGAAAGTCTTGTCGGCGGCGACGGGGTCTGATGGGGATCTTGGGCGCAAGAGCCGCCACGTCCTGCGGCGCCAGCGCGACAAACCCGACGATGTCGATTCCGTCGTAGGCCGTGCCGCTCTGCGAGATCGTGTCCGACAGGCTCGCGGCGGCGATCGTAGCCCCGCCGCCTTGCGACCAGCCGTAGATTACCGCCTTCTTGTTGGCGCCTGCGAGCCCCATCGCGCCGACCGCCCGGATCGCGTTGATGGCGTCGCGCCCTCGCGTCGTCGCCACGGCGTACTGATGGACGCCGCCGCCGCCCAATCCCTGGTAATCGGTGGCGACGACCGCGTATCCCTCCTTGATGAAGGTCTCGATCGCCGGAACGCCATAGTCGGTCCACGAATTCCCGCCGACGAACAGGTACTGGTTCAGCGCCTGCGCGGGGTTGATCAGTTGCGAAGGGCCGCAGTTCTCGGAGGTCCCAGTCGTGCCATGCGCCCACGAGACGATCGGGCGCCCCTCCTTCGGAATGTCGCCTTCGGCGCCACGACGAGCGCGGTCACGACGGTCTTTCTCTCGAGCGTATCCGAAGAGACGTAGGCGATAAGCCAGGCGTCTGCGCCGGCGAGGGTGGTCGGAATGCTTTGCCTGCTCAGCACCTGCCCCAATTTGCCGTCGGGGCTGAGCTTGGTCGCCTGGTTGTGGAACTTCGGCAGATAAACGGTTGGCGTCTGCGCGTGCAACGGGCTGAGGCTGGTCCCCACAACGCTAAGGATGGCCAAAGCCGGCCCGATACATCGTGCGCGCGCCTTCATTGTTGGGTCTCCGAATCGTTCGCCCTGTGCTTCGCTAGTCCGGTGCGATATGGACGACAATGGGCGTCGGCGTTCATGGTCAGGACCGATCGTCGCAACTATTGTTCGCCGTAAGCGCTGCTGCGCGGTAGCCGCGTATGTTGGCGTGCAAGGGATTGGATGTCCGCAGTTCGCAGATTGCGCTGATCGAGGCGACTGAGGCGAGAAATCTTGGCTACCTTGGACCCCTGGTTAGGGTGGCCGAACAAATGTGCTGAGTGGATTGCGTCAGCAAATTCGAAGGGCCAGCGGCATTCCCTCTGCCCTTGTGGGAGAGGATTACGGAGGGGGGCGCGCCGCGGTCTCGTCCTGATGCGGGCGGCCCGAGACTCGCAGGATCGGCGCGACGCCCCATCCCTGCCTTCCCCCACAAGCGGGACGGGAGAACGCCTCCAATTTGTCCGACACGGGCCTCTAGCCATCTCGGCGGCCTGCGGCCAGCAGGGCGTCCGTCCGGGGCCGTCTCAGGACGTAGGCTCGACATGCGCCGACGTCGAACGCCAGCATTGCGGCAGTGAGGATCCCCCCGCCGACCGCGAGCGCCAGAAGGGCGGCCAGCAGGGGCGGATGGATCGCGTTCATCGGCCGGATGGCGTAGGCCATCGCGGCGGTCGCGGCGGCGATGACGAGGATGTCCCGCACCGAAGGTTGGATCGTCCGGACGCGCAAGGCCAGCGTCCAGGCGGTCGCCAGTCCGACGGCGAGGCTGAGGGCGTAGGCCTTCGCCAAGCCGTCGAGATCGGCCGAGAAGAACGGCAGCCTCGTCAGCGCGAGATTGGCCGCCAGGGCGGTCAGCGCGGCCAGCGTCAGCGGCCAGGTCTTTCCAGCAAGCTGGAAAGCGGGATTGCACATCGAATAGATCGAGCAGAAGGCAAAGAAGCCGGGCGCGAGGGCAAGAGTGAGCCGCGCGTAATCGCCGCGATAGGCCGTCGGCACCAGGAGCGCCTCGAACGTCGGCGCCATCACCATGTAGCCGATCGTCAGCGGCGCCAGCACGGCGAAACTCAGAACGACATTCACCGCGATCTGCCGCTCGGCGGCGGCGCGGCCTTCTTTGGCTTCGCGCTGCACCGCATATTGAAAGAGCAGCGTCTCCGGCACGAAGTTGATCGCAAGAAACAGGCGCAAGCCGAGATCCGTCGCCAGCGAGAACTTCCCTGCGGCGGCCGCGCCGAACCGCGTGAAGGCAAGCTGCCGGTCAATCAGCGCGATCAGCAGATAGATGACGGTCGAGGCGACGATCGGCTTTGCATACGCGATGAACCGCCTGATCGTCTGCCGGTTCGCGAGCGAGAGACGTGCGCCCGGCGTTCGGATCGCCGGCGACAGAGCGACGACCGAAACAAGGGTCGTCACGGCGAGCGCGGCGACCACGGGGGCGGCGGAGCGTGTCGTCGCGGCGACCCAGATGACGATAGGAAAGGTAAGGCCGTGGCGGATGGCGGCGAGCGCGGCAAAGGCACGGCCCTTGGATCGCGCCCGCATCTGCGCGCCGCTATAGTCGCTGCGCGCGTAGACGACCGCCATCAGGGCGGCAGTCGCGACAAGCGGCGCTCCCAGGCCACGGTCGAGCCCGAGCGCGAGAAACGCCGCCACGACAATCGCCGTCGCCGCGATCATGGCGAGATAGCTCGCCTCGAGGCTGGCCGCGGTCGCCTTCCGACCTTCGTCGAAGGCGGAAAAGCGGACGCAGGACAGGCGCAGCCAGTCGAACAACGCCATCGCCAGCGTCGTCGCGCCCAGCGTGACCGTGGCGAAGCGGCCGAATTCCGTCGGACCGAGCAGCGCGCTGAGGAGGACGCCCAGAGCAAAGTTCGCGGCGGCGTTGAGAAAAAAGACGACGACGAAAATCATCGAGACCGCCTGAAGAGGCCAGTCTCTTAGCGGATGAGGCGTTAAGGTCGAATTGATAGCGTCGGATCGTCCGCCTGGTCTAGCCCGAACTTCCGGGCGGGGTAAGGCGAGAAGGTGAGGTTTTGTGCCGGATCGCGGGGACTGGCGGTGATTTTGTAGGCATGTAAATATCTGCTTGCGTTCGGCTTGAGGCCGTGATTCAAGCTGTTCATGTACGTCACGCGCATCCCGAACCGTGATTCGCGCCCCGCCGTCCTGTTGCGCGAGAGCTATCGCGAGGGCGGCAAGGTCAAGTCGCGCACGCTGGCCAATATCTCCGATTGGCCGGAGGCGAAGATCGAGAGCCTGCGGCGGGTGCTGGCCGGCGAGGCCCTCGTGCCGCTCGGCGAAGAGCGCTTCGAGATCGCCCGCGCGCTGGGGCACGGCCATGTCGCCGCGGCGCTCGGGACGGTGCGCCGGCTCGGGCTCGACAAGATGCTGCCGAAAGGGCCGGACCGTCCGGCCAAGCTGATCCTGGCGATGATCGCGGCGCGGATCGTCGAGCCGGCCGCCAAGCTCGCCACCGCGCGCCAACTCAGCGAGGCGACCGCCGCCCACTCGCTCGGCGCGGTGCTGGACCTCGGCGCTGTCGACGAGGACGAACTCTACGCCGCCCTCGACCTGTTGGGCCGCAGCCAGGCCGACATCGAGAAAGTCTTCGCCAAACGCCACCTCGAGGACGGCGTGCTCGTGCTCTACGATGTCACTTCGAGCTATTTGGAGGGACGGCGCTGCGAACTGGCGCAATTCGGCTACAGCCGCGATCATCGTCCCGACCGACCGCAGATCGTCTTCGGGCTCCTGTGCACGCCGGACGGCTGCCCGGTCGCCGTCGAGGTGTTCGAAGGCAACCTCGGCGACCCGAGCACCCTCGCCAGTCAGGTCAAGAAGCTGCGCATGCGGTTTCGGCTGAAGCGCGTCGTGCTCGTCGGCGACCGCGGCATGATCACAAAGGCGCGCATCGACGCCGATGTCGCGCCCGCCGGCCTCGACTGGATCACCGCGCTCCGCGCGCCGGCGATCAAGGCGCTCGCGGCCGAAGGCGGCCCGCTGCAGCTCTCGCTGTTCGACGAGCGCGACATGGCGGAGATCGTCTCGGGCGACTATCCCGGAGAGCGTCTCGTCGTCTGCCGCAACCCCCAACTCGCCGCCGAGCGCGTGCGCAAACGCGTCGAACTCCTCGATGCGACCGAGATGGCGCTGATCAAGATCCGCGCCATGACCGAGAAGAAGCGCAATCCGCTGCGCGGCGCCGACAAGATCGCCCTCAAGGTCGGCGCCGTCATCGACCGTCGCCGCATGGCCAAGCATTTCGACCTCGCCATCACCGAGACCGGCCTCGCATGGTCGCGCAGAGCCGAGGCGATCGCCGCGGAGGCCGCGCTCGATGGTATCTACGTGATCCGGAGCTCTCTTCCCGCGGACGGCTTCGCAGCCGCCGACCTCGTCCTCGCCTACAAGGGCCTCAGCCACGCCGAACGCGGCTTTCGCGACATCAAATCCGGCGACCTCGACGTCCGTCCGATCCACCATCGCCGGGCCCACCGCGTTCGCGCCCACGTCTTCTTGTGCATGCTTGCCTACTACGTCGTCTGGCACATGAAGCGCGACCTCGCCCCGATGCTGTTCAAGGACGACGATCTCGAAGCCGCCGCCGCTGAGCGCGCCTCCCCCGTCGCCAAGGCCAAGGTCTCGCCCGCGGCGCGCCGCAAGGCCATCGACAGGCGCACCGAAGACGGGCAGCCCGTCCACAGCTTCCGCACCCTACTGCAGGACCTTGCCAATCTCACTCGAAACAGCGTCCGCTTCGGCGACGCCCATCCCACGACAATCCTGTCAAGGCCAACCCCAACCCAGACCCGAGCCTTCGAACTCCTCCGCCTCAAGATCGCCGCGTAGGCAGAACTCGATTCCCAGATCGAGTCACATCAATGGCTTGCGACCAGAAGCGCCGGAAGTTCGGGCTAGCGGCTAGGCTGGGAGGCGAGGAAGATGACGACCTCGTCCTTGGCGACGCGATCGAGCTCGGCGTGCGCCTCCTCGTCGAGAAGGTCGCGATCGACGCTTTCGGGGCTGAGCGCCGAGACCCGCCGCTGCCAGCGCGCCCGCTCTTCCTTCAGGGCGGCAAGCTCGGCTTTGAGGGTCTCCGCCTCGGCGTCGTCCTTCACTTTGGCCTTGAGACCGTGTTCGCCGTTCACAGCGCCCCACACGAGGTAGCCGCTCGCGACGCCGAGCACGAGGTAGAAGACGATCGGCAGCACGATCGAGCGCAGGCGCGTTCTGACCACCATCCGCCGACCTTGGCCGGCAACGGTTAAAACCCGGTTAGCACGGCAGCTCAAACCGCCTTGATCGCCGCGCGTCCGGCGTAGCGGGCCTGGTCGCCGAGCTCTTCCTCGATCCGGATCAACTGGTTGTACTTGGCGAGACGATCGGAGCGGGACAGCGAGCCGGTCTTGATCTGTCCGCAATTGGTGGCGACGGCGAGGTCGGCGATTGTCGAATCCTCGGTCTCTCCAGACCGGTGCGACATCACCGCAGCGTAGCCGGCGCGGTGAGCCATGTCGACTGCCGCCAAGGTCTCGGTGAGCGAGCCGATCTGATTGACCTTGATCAGGATCGAATTGGCGATGCCCTCCTTGATCCCGCGGCCCAGGATCTCGGTGTTGGTGACGAAGATGTCATCGCCGACGAGTTGGCGCCGCGAGCCCAGCTTCTCCGTCAGCTGCTTCCAACCCACCCAGTCCTGCTCGGCCATGCCGTCCTCGACGGTCAGGATCGGATAAGAGTTCGACAAGCTTCGCGAGATACTGGACCTGCTCGGCGACCGACCGGGTTTTCCCCTCGCCGGAGTAAACATAGGCGCCGTCCTTGAAGAATTCCGAGGCGGCGCAATCGACGCCGAGGACGATGTCGTCGCCGGGCCTGAACCCCGCCGCCTCGATCGCTTTGACGCAAAAGTCGAGCGCGGCTTCGGCTGAGGGAAGGTTCGGAGCGAAGCCGCCCTCGTCGCCGACATTGGTGTTGAGACCGGATTTCTTCAATGCGCTCTTCAACGCGTGGAACGTTTCCGCGCCCCAGCGAACGGCGTCGGCGAAAGACGGCGCGCCGACCGGCAGGATCATGAACTCCTGAAAGTCGATCGGGTTGTCGGCATGGACGCCGCCGTTGACGATATTCATCTGCGGGGTGGGCAGAACGCGCGCGGTCGGGCCGCCGACGTAACGATAGAGCGGCAGCCCCGATGCCTCCGCCGCCGCCTTGGCGACCGCCAGCGACACGCCGAGGATGGCATTGGCCCCGAGGCGGGACTTGTTGGCCGTGCCGTCGAGGGCGATCATCGTCTCATCGAGCTTGAGCTGGTCTTCGGCCTCGAAGCCAGAGACTGCGTCGCAAATGTCGTGATTGACGGCTTCTACGGCCTTCAGCACGCCCTTGCCGCCGAAACGGCCCTTGTCGCCGTCGCGGAGTTCGACCGCCTCGCGGGTCCCAGTCGAGGCGCCCGACGGGACTGCAGCGCGGCCCATCGAGCCGTCCTCCAGGACCGCGTCCACTTCAACCGTCGGATTTCCGCGGCTATCGAGGATTTCCCGGGCGACGATATTTACGATTGCGGTCATGGATGCTGTCCCTGGTAGCCACGCGGGCGCCTTTTACGCGATCCGGGGGGTTCACGGAAGACAGCGCGAAGCTTTCCCGGGCGCGGCACTTTTGCTTCCTCTGCGAAACATTTGACCAACTGGGCCTCGGTCAGAAAAAAATCGGATGGCAGGGCTGCTTTGCCGCGTGACACAAACAAAAAAGTGGACTAGCAATGTCGCTGCGAAAAGGAGGCCGCCGCCGAGAAATTGGCGCCGGAGGCCGTAAAGTCTGTGGGAGGACGACGCGCTTTATTGTCTCGGCCCCAGGGTGAATAGATCGCTCGGGAAAAGAAGAAAGAGATCGGACAATAGAGCGCACGCGAGGACGACGACAGGAGGCGAGACGCCTTGCGGCAGTCTCGCCTCTTGCATTGGGGCCTGCTGTCTCTCTACCTAAATCCGGCAATTGAATTAATCTCAGACGCCCTGCGCGCGTTCCGCTTCGCCCTCCGCCCAGGCCAGCCGGGTTTCGTCGATGTACGTCTCGAGGCGTCCTTCGCCGATCGCCTTCCGGGCGCCCGCCATCAGGTCCTGGTAGTAGGCGAGATTGATCTCCGTCAGTCCAATCATAGCGAGGATCTCGCCGGATTTGACGAGATGGCGCCAGTAGGCGCGCGAGTAGTCCCGGGCCATCGGCGAAGAGGCGAGCGGATCAATCGGGCGCGGATCGTCCGCAAAACGGGCGTTACGCAGGTTGAGGCGACCATGCCGGGTGAAGACGAGGCCGTGCCGGCCTGCCCGAGTCGGCATGACGCAATCGAACATGTCGACCCCACGCCTGAGCGACTGCAAGAGATCGTCGGGCGTGCCGACGCCCATGAGATACCGCGGCTTGTCGCCGGGCAGATGCGGGGCAATCTCCTCGATCGTCTCGAGCATGACCGACTGCGGTTCGCCGACCGCGAGGCCGCCGATGGCGTAGCCGTCAAAGCCGATGCCCGAGAGCGCCCGCGCGCTCGTGGCGCGCAGGTCCTTTTCCGCCCCGCCCTGGACGATGCCGAAAATCGCCCTGCCCGGCTGCGACCCGAAGGCGATCTTCGAGCGTTCGGCCCAGCGCAGCGACAGGCGCATTGCCCTGTCGGCTTCTTCGCGCGAGCATGGCAGCTTGACGCATTCGTCCAACTGCATCTGGATGTCGGATCCGAGAAGGCGCTGAACTTCCATCGAGCGTTCGGGCGTCAGTTCGTGCAGCGAACCGTCAATATGCGATCGGAAAACGACGCCTCGCTCGCTGAGCTTCCTGAGCTTCGCGAGGCTCATGATCTGGAAGCCGCCGGAATCGGTGAGGATCGGATGCGGCCAGTTCATAAACCTGTGCAGGCCGCCCAGGGCGGCGATGCGCTCTGCCCCCGGCGCCAGCATGAGATGGTAGGTGTTTGCGAGCACGATGTCGGATCCGAGCGCGCGCACCGCCTCGGGACGCATCGCCTTGACGGTCGCCGCCGTTCCGACCGGCATGAAGGCCGGGGTGTGGACGAGGCCGCGCGGCGTCGCCATCGCACCAAGCCGGGCCGCGCCGTCCACAGCGTCGATGGCGAAGGAGATTTCAGCGCTCACGTGACTTCGGGTCTTCGGCGTGGGGCGAAGAGCAGGCAGGCGTCTCCGTAGGAGTAGAAGCGGTATCCCGCGTCAATCGCGTGCGCATAAGCCGCGTGTGTCGCCTCAAGCCCGCGGAACGCGCTAACCAGCATCAGCAGGGTCGAGCGCGGCAGATGAAAATTGGTCATCAGCGCATCGACGGCGCGGAAGCGGTAGCCTGGAGTGATGAAGATCGAGGTCTCGCCGGCAAACGGCCGGATGCGGCCGCTGCCATCGGCGGCGCTTTCCAGAAGCCGGGCGGAGGTCGTCCCGACGCAGACGATCCGGCCGCCGGCGTCACGTGCGGTATTCAGCGCCTCGGCGGTCGCAGCATGGATCTGGCCCTTTTCCGCATGCATCCGGTGGTCGCGCGTGTCGTCCGCCTTGACCGGCAGGAAGGTGCCGGCCCCGACATGCAAGGTGACGCGGTGGAGCGAGACGCCGCGAGCGGCGAGGCGTTCGATCAGGCGCGGGGTGAAATGGAGACCCGCCGTCGGCGCCGCCACCGCCCCGGGTTCGGCGGCGAATATGGTCTGGTAATCGCTGCGGTCCTTTTCGCTTGGCGCGCGACGCGCGGCGATATAGGACGGCAAGGGCGCGACGCCGATGCGCTCTATCGCTTCGTCGAGCACGCCGCCGGCAAAGGCGAAGCGCAGCAGCGCCTGGCCCGCTTCACCCTTCTCTTCCACGTCCGCGTCTAGCGCCGCGAGAAGACAGGCTGGGCTTTCGCTGCTTTCGCCGAACCGGATGCGCTCGCCGACCTTCAGCCTCTTCGCCGGGCGGACGAGCGCCCGCCAACGGCTATCGTCGACGCGCTCGATGAGCGTCGCCTCGATCGAGGCGACCGCCCCATCCCTGACTCTGACGCCCGCGAGCCGTGCCGCGATCACGCGCGTGTCGTTGACGACGAGCGCGTCGCCCGGCCCCAGGAAATCCGGCAGGTCTAAAACCCGCGCATCGATGAGGGCGCCGTCGCCGCCGACAACCAGCATCCGGGCGTTGTCGCGCGGCCAGGCGGGCTGAAGGGCAATCCGCTCGGGCGGAAGCTCGAAATCGAAGGCGTCGACGCGCATCTATCTACTTGGCCGCCGTAGCCGGCGACGATCGTCGGCGACGCAAAAAAGCCCTCCGCCCGCGCGCGACGCTCAGCCTTCAGCTCAGCGTGGCCTTGATGATCTTGTCGGGATCGCGCACGGGCTCGCCGCGCTTGATCTTGTCGACATTCTCCATCCCCGACACGACCTTTCCCCAGACCGTATATTGGCGATCGAGAAAGCGGGCGTCGTCGAAGCAGATGAAGAACTGCGAATTGGCCGAATTCGGGCTGGAGGCGCGGGCCATCGAGACGGTCCCGCGGACATGCGGCTCGGCGTTGAACTCGGCCTTGAGGTCGGGATACTTCGATCCTCCCGTGCCGGTTCCGTGCGGGCATCCTGTCTGGGCCATGAAGCCTTCGATCACCCGGTGAAAGACGATGCCATCGTAGAAACCCTCCGACACGAGGCGGCGGATGTGGGCGACGTGGCCGGGCGCCGCGTCCGGGTTCATCGCGATGACGACCGGACCTTTGGTCGTCTCCAGCGTCAGCGTGTTGCCTGTGTTCATGATTCCAAGCTCCTGGCTACTTCGACGCCCCGGCCATGCGCATGCTGATGATCTTGTCCGGATCCGTGACCTGGCCATTGTTGGCCTCGGTTCCGGCCTTGAGTTTGTCGATCGCGTCCATGCCGGAGACGACCTCGCCAAAGGCGGTGTACTTGCCATCGAGGAAGCCGGCGTCGCCAAAACAGATGAAGAACTGCGAATTGGCCGAATTCGGATCGCTCGAGCGCGCCATGCCGAGAATGCCGCGCTTGAAATGCGTGTTGTTGAACTCGGCGGGGATGTTCGGCAGGTCCGACTTGCCAGTACCGGTCCCGGTCGGGTCTCCGGTCTGCGCCATGAAGCCAGGGATCACGCGATGAAACACGAGGCCGTCATAGAACCCACGCTTCACCAGCGTCTTGATCCGCGCCACATGCTTCGGCGCCCAGTCGGGGCGCAACCGGATGACAACCTTGCCGTATTTGGTCGTCATGATCACGGTGTTATCGGCGTCGGTCGCCGCCCAGGCGAATGACGGAACAGCGGCAATCAGGGGAAGCGCGAGCGCGGCGCGGCGGTCGAACAGGAGCATTCAGGGCCTCGAGACCAGCGGCACGATCGCCGCGCGCGGCGTGATAGCAGGTTGAAGCCGCATTGCAACCAAAGGCACGTCGGTGGAACGTTCGGCGGCCGCCGACGGCAAACGGCCCGCCCTCTTGCGCGATTCACGCTTTTGTTCCGGCGCCTTAAAAAAATAGTTGGACCTCGTCCTCACACCGGGCATATTCGGCCGGTAGGGCACTCGACGTTTCGGCTCAAACTCCATGGGATTTGGATGAAATTCACCGGTCTTACGTTCGCAGCTTTCGCCGCCGCGCTTCTTTCGACCCCCCTCGCCGCGCAGACTCTTTCCAGGAGTTGCGACTACAAGGGCGAGGGCAAGCTCGGTCCCCTTAAAGTCGACTTCGACCAGGCGACCCGTTCCGTCACGGTGACCACGCATGACGGGCAGGTGTGGCGTTATCAGGACGGCGTGACGGGGCGGATCAGTCCGTCTTCGGCCAAGGACGACTTGGGACCGGTGCAGCAATTCGTCAAACTGAGCCCCACCCGGGTCGAGGTCGGCTTCCGCTGGCCTGACGACGGTTCGACGGGCCATCTCGCCTATTTCGACCCCACCTCGTTCACCAACCCGGCCAAGCCCTGCCTCTGGCGCTCTTTGTGGGACTTCGCCACCGGCTGAGCGAAAAATCGCTCCCACCGCCTGCGCGGACGTATGGATGCCGATCAGGCGTCGGGAGCGAAATTGAACTCTTCCCTTACCGTCGACTCTTTTCCGCTCTGTCCCGTCACCGGTCGACCGGCCGTTCGGCGGGTGCAGTGGGTTACGACCAGGCTCCTGATCGATATGTGGCGCATCGAGTTCGGCGCCGATGTTCGCGCGAGTCTCGCCGGATACGATCGTCTGGGATTGTGGGAATCGCCAACCGGACTCTATTTCTTCGATCCGCCTTGCGAAGGCGACAACACGTTTTACACGCAGTTTTACGACCGGCTGAAAAGGCTCCGTCTGTTCACAACCAAGACCGTGCGCGAGGAGTTTCTGATGGCGGCCAAGCACATTCCGCCGGGCGGACGCGTCCTCGACGTTGGCTCCGGGCATGGCAATTTTCGACAATGCGTTCCGGACGCCGATTATACAGGCCTTGATCCTCATTTCGGCGATGAAGGCGCGGTCACAGGCCCTGGCACTGAAACCCTGGGGCAGCACCTCGTGACGCACGCCGGCTCCTATGACGCCGTGTGTTGCTTTCAGGTCCTCGAACACGTGCGCGATCCGAGAGGTTTGTTCGCCGATATCGTCGAGGCGGCAAAGCCCGGCGGCCTGATCTTCATTGGAGTGCCGCACGTGCCGTCCGCCCTTACCCGGATTCCGAACTTCCTCGTCAACGCCCCGCCCCATCATCTTACCTGGTGGAGCAAAGCGGCGTTGCTGGAACTTGCGAACGGCGCCGGCGCGCTCGTCGAGAGCGTCGAAAACGTCGGTTGGGGGAAAGAAGACGCCAGGATCTACTGGATCGAGCGCTTTTCGCCGATCAAATGTTCCAACACTCACTTCCGCGGGGGGGTCAAATGGCATGCTGCCGCTTTGACCGGACTTGTGCTCGGAACGATCGCCTTCCAAGTAATGGGTCCCCCCAAGAGGAGCGCCGACGAGGGAGGCGGGATCTTGCTGATCGCGAGGAGGCGGCAAACGGCCTGATCACCGCGACCGCTGCGCCCGGGATCAGCATGGGCTCTTCCGGCTTTCGATCCTGACGGCTTGCGGGCTTTCGACCTGATATCGAACGCCTGCCCAGTCGATCTTCCGGGACAGAGGCGCGCCCGCCGCGCAAATCGCGTGCACGAGGTGCCAGACCGGCCGCATCAGCCGCTCGACGCGCCATCGCCGCGCGTCAAGCGGGCCCCCGAGGTCCGGCCAGAGAGCGCGTTGGATGCCCCGGCGAAGGCGGGTGCGCAGTTCGCCGAGCGCGAGAGCAATCGCCAGCGCAATGAATGCGACGGGCGACCCCGCCAGGAAGGCAGGCAATGCAAGCGCCAGACAGACCGGCGGCGCCCACAGGCAGATGAGCGCCACCGCCCAGCTCCTTGGCTCGTGAAGATAGACAATTCGATACTGGCGGACGCCGAACGCGACCAACCCCGTCCAGGAGCAGGCAACCGGCGTGAGCAGGAGGCCCTGGCGAGGCGCGTGGGCGATGATGCCGGCCTTGCGAAGCGCCGCGGACATTTGCGCGTCGTCGCTGATTGCGCCCCGCCAATAGTCCCCGAGTTGAATTGCATTCAGCGTCGCTCTCCTCATGGCGACGCTTCCGCCCCAGACTGTCGCCAGTCGCAGCGGTCCGCGCGGCAGTGAAGCGATCGAGGCGTTCGCGGCGGCGAGGCAGGACGAACTCCACCGATCGTCCGACGGAGTCATCCAGCGATAGCCGGTCGCCACCGGCCGGCCGGAATTGACGAGCACGGCGACGAGCCGCGGCAGCCACTCAGGCGTTGGCAGGGTGTCCGCGTCGATGAAGGCGACGACGTCGTCGTCCGGCGCCAGACGCTCGAGCGCGGCGGTCAGGTTCCACACCTTCTGACCGGCATTCTCGGCGAGGCCCGCGACCGTCACCTCGAGCGGAGCTCCCGGCTCGGGCTTCGCCGCGCAGAGAAAGGCGAAAGCGGGGTCGTCCTTGCTTTCGACGCTCGCAATGATCCGGTAGCGCGCATAACGCTGAGCCCTTAGGAGCGGCAAGTGATGGGGGAGAGCGCCGCAGCCACGCACGGGCAGAATGACCGCGACATTCGGCTCAATGCCCGGTATCTCGGGCCGGGGCAGGCCATGGCGGTAGGCCGCGACCGCGAATGTCGAGACCAGATTCTGCGCGCACCAGAGCGCAAGGGAAACATCCGCTGCCAGGCTCATTGTGTTTCATCTCTCGCAGCGCACAACGGCCATCCCCCCGGCTGCCCCGGGAGCGGGCTTAGGGCGGTAGCATGAGCGGCAGGCGCCTTCCCTCTTTCTTACTCCGCGGCAACCTTCGGCAGATGCGCCAGCGACTGTTCGAGGGCGGCGGGATCATAATCTTGATCCTCGAGCTTGCCGGCGAAGTAGTCGGTGTAGGCCTGCATGTCGAAATGGCCGTGGCCGGAGAGGTTGAAAAGGATGGCCGGCGATGTGCCCTCCTCGCGCGCCTTCAGGGCTTCGTCGATCGCCGCGCGGATCGCGTGGGTCGTTTCCGGCGCCGCGAGAATTCCCTCCGACCGGGCGAACATGACGCCGGCTTCGAAGCACGGGTTCTGGTGATAGGCGCGGGCCTCGACGAGGCCGAGCTCCTTCAGGTGGCTGACCAGGGGCGCCATGCCGTGATAGCGCAAGCCGCCTGCGTGGAAACCCGGCGGGATGAACTCCGATCCGAGCGTATGCATCTTGACCAGCGGCGTCAGATGCCCGGTGTCGCCGAAGTCGAACGCGTACTTGCCGCGGGTCAATGACGGACAGGCGGCAGGCTCGACGGCGATCACCCGGACGTCACGCTTGTCGCGCAGCTTGGCCCCCAGGAACGGAAAGGCGATGCCGGCGAAGTTCGACCCGCCGCCGGCGCAGCCGATCACTACGTCGGGCCAAGCGTCGGCCTGCTCCATTTGCTCGATCGCCTCCTGACCGATGACCGTCTGGTGCAGCAGGACATGGTTCAAAACGCTGCCGAGCGCGTATTTGGTGTCGTCGTTCTTGGCCGCGACCTCGACCGCCTCCGAAATTGCGATGCCCAGGCTGCCCGGTGAATCCGGGTGCGCCTTGAGGATCGCGCGTCCGGACTCGGTTTCATCGCTGGGGCTCGCGACGCACTTCGCGCCATAGGTTTCCATCAGCGCCCGCCGATAGGGCTTCTGGTTATAGGAGACCTTGACCATGTAGACCTTGACCTCGAGGCCGAAAAGCGCGCCGGCGAAGGCCAGCGACGAGCCCCACTGCCCCGCTCCGGTTTCGGTCGAGAGCTTCGTGACGCCTTCCTGCTTGTTATAGAAAGCCTGCGCCACAGCGGTGTTGGGCTTGTGGCTGCCGGTGGGGCTGACGCCCTCGTATTTGTAGAAAATGCGCGCGGTCGTGCCGAGCGCCCTCTCGAGGCGGCGGGCGCGGTAGAGCGGCGTCGGCCGCCACATGCGGTAGATTTCGCGCACCGGCGAAGGAATTTCAACATGCCGATCCGCGCTGACTTCCTGACCTATGAGCGCCATGGGAAAAAGCGGAGCCAAATCGTCTGGCCCGACCGGCTTGCCCGTTCCGGGATGCAGGACCGGGGGCGGCGGCGCCGGCAGGTCCGCCACGATGTTGTACCAGGAATGGGGAATACGATCTTCGCCCATCAAATATTTGGTCCTCTCGCTCAAGCGTCCCTCCCATTTGGATTGTCGTTCGTCGCGGGCGAGGGACGCTAGCACAGGCGGCGTACGTCCTTGAAATAGAATTTCATCAAGCCGGGCATGGCAGACCCAGCTGTGGCCGTCAAAAGCCCGGCGGACGCCCTGGCGTATAGGTCGAATTCGACGGGGAGCCCTGCCCGTCTTCGCCACTCTGGCGTGCCTCCCGGATCCGCCGGGGCGGCGGGCGCCGACGCTGACGCGGTCGTCTCCTGCGACCGATGCTTTGCTGCGTGCCGCACCGGCGCCGTGCGTACCGGCGCCGCCCACATGCGCGCAGGGGCCCTCGCCGAACGCTCCGCCGGCTTGACCGACGGCCTTTGCGCTCGCCTTTCAGCCGGCTTGACGGCCGGCTGCGATGCGATCGCCCTTTGGTAGGCGCTTTCAGTATCGTGCCGCAGAGCGGTCAATTGTATAGGACCGAGAAAGGAGGTCGGAGCGATCCCCACGGTTTTCTGCCATTCGGCGATCGCGGCGCGGGTCGCCGGATCGAGCACTCCCGTCGCTGGCCCCTTGTAAAGGCCGATGGCGGTCAGGCGCTGCTGGATTTCCTTCTCGTCCGACGGCGTCAGGTTGAGCGCGCTTTCCGTGTCGGCGGTTCCGATTTCCGTCTTCCAGTCAGAGGCTGAGGGCGCTGGGGCGGTTCGCAAGCTGGCGATTTTGTTCTTCGCCATCTGGCTAAAGGTTCCGTGCGGAAAGGCGTCGAGATAGGCTTGGTAGTCGGCGCTCAGATTCGAATGCTGGGCGGATTCCCACAAGAGGTCTTCCTTGGATAGCCTCTCGTCGCCGGAAGACGTCGCCGAGGCGGCGTCGGCCGGCGACTTTGCAACATCAGATGGTCCCGGTAACGGCGCCGGGTTGAGCGCATAGTCGCCGATGAGCGAGGTGTTGACCCAAGGCAGCTGGGCATGGTCGGTCTTTTCCCACACCTCGGTTCGGACCCGGCTCATGACCGTGTCGATCGACACGCCAGGGTCGAAAACATGGTCCAGAAACGCCTCGGTGAACGGGCTGTGATGGCCGGGGGGGCCATCCAGCGCCGTGCTCTTCGGGTCGCTGGCGAAGGCAATCAGGGTGCCGCGCGCGAGATCGCCATCGATCCGGCTCAAGCCATGTTCGCCGACGATCGCCCGCGTCTTGGCTCTTGCGAGTGCGGCTGCGAACGGATTGTCGCGGCACGCGTCAAGGACGACAATGTTGACGCGATCCTCGCGCTTCATTTGCTTAAGGATGAGCGAGACGCTGAGCGAGCCCAGATCGAGGTCCGTCGGGCTTTTTAGCCGGATATCGGTCGGGATGAGATAGTTTTCGTCGTCGACCGAGATGCCGTGCCCGGCGTAGTAGACCACCGCAGACTTGGCTCCCGGGAGAGCCCCGGCGAACTCGGAGACCTTGGCCCGCATCTGCGCAATGTCGAGGTCGTAGCCGTCAACGACTTGAAAACCCAGTCTCCTGAAAGCGTCCGCGACGGCCTTTGCGTCGTATACCGAATTGTCGAGCTTGGGAGCGTTCGCGTAGGCTCCGTTGCCAATCACCAGAGCGACGCGCCGGTTGTCAGGCAAGCCGGCGAACGCGGGCCATACGAGCGCTGCGAGGACAAACGCGGCAGCGCATGACGCGCACACAAAGCCGACCCGAAGTCTGATGATCGGGCCCATTGCCCATTTGGACAACGCGGCCTTCGGGCTGCCAATCGTTCGGGAAAGCTTCCTGCGCACTTCGCCTCTCCCTTTTCACCCAAGTCGCCGTTTGAGCCGGGCGCGGCCCCGACGTACCGAGCCGCAAACTATCTTTCTCTCGTCCCTCCGACCGCACTATACATGATTTCCGGATCGTCCCGACGCGCCGCCGGTCATATCCCTGCCGGTTCTCCCAGCAGCTGCTGCGCTTGACAGGGCCCGCGGCTCGCGCAATCAGGCGGCCTCGGCCCATGCGCCGATTGGCCGACCGGGGGCGATGACCTTTTTCCTCAAGCTGCGGTATCGGCTGGAATACGCCGCGTTCCGGCTGTTCCAGGCGGCGATTCTCGCGCTGCCGCTCGAGGCGGCCTCGAGGAGCTCCGGCATGGCCTGGCGGCTGGTCGCGCCCCGCCTCCACCGCCAGCAGCGCGCACTCGACAACCTGGCCCTCGCCTATCCGCAGCTGCCGCTCGAAAAACGCCGGCGGATCGCGGCGGACATGTGGGAGAATCTCGGCCGGACCTTCGCCGAATTCTTCCACCTGGAGAGAATCGTCGCCGAAGGCCGGATCGCGCTCGAGCCGTTCGAGCGGTTCGAAAAGATCGCGCATGGCGGCCCGTTCGTCGTTTGCGGCCTGCACCTCGGCAATTGGGAGATCATGTCCCAGGCGGGCAAGCGCTTCGGCGTGCCGCTGACCGGCGTCTACCAGCGCATCACCAACCCGTATGTGGACTCCGCCGCCGTCAGGATGCGGGCGCCGCAATACGAGGGCGGCCTTCTGCCGAAGACGCCGGCGACCGCGCGCGCGCTTCTGCGCAAGACCCGCGACAAATGCTGCCCCGCCTTTCTCGCCGATCTGCGCGACGACCGCGGCGCGCCAGTGCCATTCTTCGGACGTCCGGCCTTGTCGCCGACGTTTCCGGCGCAACTCGCCCGCGCCACCGGCTTGCCACTCTACGCCTGCGCCGTTTTCCGCCGTCCGAACGTGCGCTTTTCGATTCGCATCGAACCCGTCGAAGTGCCGAAGACCAACGATCGCGAAGCGGATGCGGTCGCCGCTACCGCCTCGCTGCAAGCCCAGTTCGAGGCCTTCATCCGGGAAGCGCCGGAGCAATGGATGTGGGGACACCGGAGGTGGGATTAGCCGGCGTGGCCCTCCCGCCTGCCCTTTTTGATTTGCTCCGGTCCCCCGAAAGGCGGCAGACTTTTCCGCGGCGAGGCTTTATACCGCCGCCCAAGCGACGGCGCGACTTAGACTTTGTCAGGGCGGGCTCATGGCCAATCGCAGGTTCACGATCATTCTCATCAAGCCGTCGCATTACGACGACGACGGCTATGTCATCCAGTGGCGTCGGTCGACCATCCCCTCGAACAGCCTCGCCGGCGTCTACGGTCTTCTCGCGCAATGCGCCGACGAGCGAGCGCTCGGTCCCGACGTCGACATCGAGATCGAAGCCTACGACGAGTGCAACACCATCATCGACATTCCCGGGCTGACGAAGCGCATCCAGTCCGCCGGCGGCGGCTTCGTTGCCATGGTCGGCGTCCAGTCCAATCAGTTTCCCCGGGCGCTCGACATCGGCCGCCAGTTCCGCGCTGGCGGCGTCACGGTCGCCGTTGGCGGCTTCCATGTTTCCGGATGCATCGCCATGCTCCCCGAACCGCCTGCGGAGCTGAAGGAAGCGCTGGCCCTGGGCATGATCCTTTACGCCGGCGAGGGCGAAGGCCGCCTGGACAGCCTCCTTCGCGACATCGACGCCGGCAAAGCCGAACCGGTCTACAATTATCTCAACGACATGCCGGACATGGCTGCGGCCGCGATTCCGGTGCTGCCGCGCCCCGTCGTGACGCGTGTCGCCGGACATTACACGAGCTTCGACGCCGGGCGCGGCTGTCCTTTCCAGTGCAGCTTCTGCACCATCATCAACGTCCAGGGGCGCAAATCCCGCTATCGGACCGCCGACGACGTCGAGGCCATCGTGCGGGCGAACGCCGCCCAGGGCGTGACGCGCTTTTTCGTCACCGACGACAATTTCGCCCGCAACCGGAATTGGGAGCCGATCCTCGATCGGCTGATCGACCTGCGTGAAGAGAAGGGCTTCAGGATCAGGCTCCTCCTGCAGGTCGACACGCTCTGCCACCGCATCCCGAATTTCATCGAAAAGGCGGCGCGCGCCGGGTGCAACGCCGTCTTCATCGGTCTCGAGAACATCAATCCCGAGTCCCTGATGGGAGCCAAGAAGCGCCAGAACAAGATCTGGGAATATCGCGACATGCTGCAGGCGTGGCGGCGCGCCAGGGTGATGACCTGGGCCGGCTATATCCTCGGCTTCCCGACCGATACGCCGGAGACCATCGCGCGCGATATCGAGATCATCAAACGGGAACTGCCGGTCGATATTCTCGAGTTCTTCTTCCTGACCCCTCTGCCGGGCTCGGAAGACCACAAGACCCTCCATCTCAAGGGGGCGCGGATGGACCCGGACATGAACAATTACGATCTCGAGCATGTCTGCGCCGACCACCCCCGCATGTCGGCCGAGACCTGGCGCGGCGTCTATCGCGACGCCTGGGCGCGCTACTACTCCGACGCGCATGTTGAGACGGTGCTGCGCCGCGCGGTCGCGAGCGGCATCAATCCACGCAAGATCGTCGACGCGATGACGGTCTTTTCCGGCTCGTCCCGGATCGAGCGCGTGCATCCGCTGCAATTCGGCTACGTCCGGCGCAAGATCCGGACCCAGCGCCGGCACGGGCTGCCGATCGTCAATCCGCTCGTCTTCTATCCGTGGCGTGCCTACAACTTCGCCAAGGTCGCCGGGAAATGGGCGGCGCTGGCGCTGCGTTACCGGGCGATCCTGCGTCGCGTGCTCGCCGACAAGGACGGCGCGGCGTACCTCGACGAGTCGCTGCGGCCGCCGACCGAAGCGGACCAGAACGCCGATTTCGTCACGGCTTTCGCCGACAAGATTCCCGACACTTATGGCGCGCCGAAGCGCGAGGTTGCGCGCGCCGCAGAGTGAGACGTCCGGCGGCTTGGCGGGTTCGATATTGCCAGCGCCGAAGCGGTCAGGCGCTCGTTCCCGGCTCCGCGCTCGAGCCGCAGAGGCCAAGCGCAGCGACGATCTTCCGGACCTCGACGTCGGGAGGGTCGCCGGCGTCCACGACGAGCACCGGCTCGCCGGGCATCGGCTCCTCGAGCGTCTCGAACTGGCTCTCGAGGAGGGAAGCCGGCATGTACTCATGATGCCGCGCGCTGACCCGGCGGCTGATCAGGTCCAGAGAGCCCTTGAGGTAGACGAACCGGGCGTCGGGCCGCGCCGCGAGAATTCGGGCGCGATAGGCGCGCTTCAAGGCAGAGCATGTCAGCACGCCCGACCGGCCCTCGGCGGCCCAGGCCCTCAGCTGTTCCCCGATCCTGTCGAGCCACGGCTCCCGGTCCTGGTCATCGAGCGGGATCCCCTGGCGCATCTTCTCGACGTTCGCCGGCGGGTGCAGGCGGTCGCCTTCAATCATCTCCCAGCCGAGGCGCTGCGCAAGCAGCTCCCCGACCGTAGACTTGCCGCTGCCGGACACGCCCATGATCACCAACGCCCATCCATGGGGCGAAGCCGGCTCCGGTCGCGGTTCAGGCTGGCTCACGGCGCCCGGGCCTCTGCCGATTGCCCTGCGTCCGGCTCAGGGATCGGCTCGATCCGGCCGAGCACCACGATATAGAAGAAAATACCGATCAGCAGCACGCAGCCGGCCACCAGGAAGGCGCTCGAGAACGAGCTCGTCTCTCCCACGAGAAGCCCGGTCACCGCGGGCGCGACCGCCCCCATGAGGTTGTTGAAGAAATTCATCACGCCGCCGATGGCGCCGGTGCCCCCGCGCGGCGCGATCAGGGACGGGATCGACCAGCCGACAGGCGCCGCCGCCGCCAGCCCGCTCAGAGCGATCGAGATCCAGAAAATCGCCCAGAACGGGGTGGTCGTCGTGGTAGCGCCGAAAACCGCAAGCCCGAGGATCATCCCGCCGACGAGCACCGTCTTGCGCACCCGCGTCTCGTCGTGGCCCTGGGCGATCATCCTGTCGACCAGCCAGCCGCCGACGACAAGATCGGCGATGGTCGCGCACAGCCAGGGGATCGCGGCGTAACCGGCGGACTTGATGATGCTCATGTGCATCGCCGTGACGAGATATCCCGGCAGCCAGGTCAGAAAGAGATAGAAACAATAGCCGTAGGCGGCGAAGCCGATGGTGAGCCCCCAGACCTTGCGGTTGCGCAGGAGATAGCCGAGCATCGCGAACGGGCTGGCCTCCGCGGTCCCCTCGGGCGTGGCGCCGCCCTCGCGGATATAGGCCAACTCTTCGCGGCTCACCTTCGTGTCAGCGCTCGGATCGCGATAGATGAACCAGTAGGCGACGAAATAGGCGAAGCTCAACAGCGCCGTCAGCCCAAAACCCCAGCGCCAGCCGAACGAGACCACGGCCAAGGCCACAAGTGGCACCCCAATGACGTTGGAGAATTTCGCCGCCGCGTCAAAAATGGCGGTCGCCAACGAGCGTTCGCTACGCGGGAACCAATAGCCGGTCGCCTTCGAGTTGGCCGGGAAGGCCGGCGCCTCGGCGACGCCGAGCAGCATTCGCGCGGCGAAGATCGTACCGAAGCCGCTGGCCAGCACGACCACGCCCGACGCCACGCCCCAGAGAAAGGCGCCCACCCGGCTGACGGTCATGACGCCGAAGCGGTCGAGCACCATGCCTACCGGCACCTGCAGAATGGCGTAGGTCCAGAAGAAGGCGCTGAACAGAAGCCCAAGCTCGACCGGCGTCAGTCCGAATTCCTGCTGCAGCTGCGGGGCCGCAACCGAGATGTTCACGCGATCAAAATAATTGATGAGAATTCCCACGCCGAGGAGCACGCCGATCGTCCATCGGCGACGTCCGAGGCCCGGAGGCGCCGCCATGTCGACGTTTTGCCCCGTCCCGCGTCCGGCTAATTCTGCACTGGACATTTTTGATTCCCAACCCTGCTCAAGCTGGCGAGGAAGGCGTCACTCCCGTTGTCGCAGGAAGACCGAGTCCCTAACTGGCGGCGCGCGGCCGGCGGGGTCGGTTTTCCGCCAACGCAATTTTAGAGCGCACAGCCGACAGGCTGTCAATCGGAGCAAGTTCGGCGCTGTTCGACCAAAGGCTTTCCTTGAGAGAGTCGCTCGGGGGATCGAGCGTGGAGTCGTTACCGCATTTAGCGATCCACCTGCGTCCGGCCTTGATACTTTGGCGCCGGTTCCGCCGAGCCGACAGAGGCTCTTGTCTTGTCCGTCGCCCCCGTCCGAACGGGGTTCGGCATGACCGAATTTTGCGCCGGCGGAACAACGATTATCGCCGGAAAGCTGGTCATGAACTGAGCCTCGGCCGGGAGGGCTGCGCCAAAAACAAACGTCGCCAGGCTCGCGCCAAAAAGTCTCAGGACCATGATGGGGTTCCTCGTGGTCGAAGCATCGCCGCTCGATTGCCGGAACTCCACCGTCGGCATGAGGCGCGCGCGTTCATCGTTACGACCGGCGCCGCCATAGAGTTCCGCGAGAAAGAGGCGCGTATTTGACGCCGGGGGACTAAAGTCACAAAATTTCTGGGACTTAAAACCGCTTCGCGATTCCCGCTGCGTGGTCATTCTTTCCGTGCCGCCATCTATCGCCCAGCGCAGGAAGACGTCCGCCGCAAGATATCGATTTCAAGAAAATGTCTTCATCTCTACGGCAAGCTGGCGGTCGTTCAGATCAAGCGCATTAGCCAAAGCTCAGCGTTCGTCGATCGAAGGCTGAGCTGTTTCTTTAAGGGAGGATTGCCAATAGAGCAAATCAGGCTGAAGCGCCCGGGACGCGGCAAAGGCATCTGGTCGATGCGCGCCCCCGTCGCTGGGATTGTGGGTTCGAAGACGGCGTGCGGAATGCTTCAAGGGTTCACAAGGGCCACGGCTCTGCCAAGCCAGCGGACAGGGTCGGACCGATGGTACGGGTGCTCCGAGGGTTCGATATTGTCGAGGAAGCGGCGATAGATCACAGCGTGCCGCGCCGCGGCGATCGGCGCGATCAGGGCCGCGGCCCGCGTCGGGTTGGAGCCAGGGAACAAGTCAAGCCATCGGCGAGCCCACAACGCCGTCACCGACAGGACCGCCTCGGCCGGCAGCCGTTCCAGAAAGGCGGACTGGTCGAGCAGCGGATGTCCTATGCCGCTATCCGCCCAATCGAGCAGGGTGAGCTTGCGTCGTTCGCCCCGCACGTTTCCGGGGTGAAAGTCCCCGTGCACGAGCGTATCCGGCAGGCCGCAGGCGTCGAGATCGGCAAATCTATCCGGCAATTCCTTGACGAATCTCGCCAGCGCCTGCCGCCGA
Organism: uncultured Alphaproteobacteria bacterium; assembly: GCA_963772555.1. GTDB lineage: Bacteria > Pseudomonadota > Alphaproteobacteria > Rhizobiales > Beijerinckiaceae > Roseiarcus. The sequence goes on from CAVYXQ010000024.1 coordinate 226,494, forward strand.
CGGGCGGAGAGTTGGCTTTCGGTGCGGGACACGACATCGGCAATGAGCGGGATCAGCGCCGGTCCACGCCAGTCCGGCAGGCCGAATGACAACAAAAGATCCAACCGGTCGCGCCAGTCGAACTGGATGCCGAGCAGCAGTTCGACCATGCCCTTGAGCTGCGACGCGTCAGCGTCATGCAGGTCCTCGCCGGGCGCCTCCCGGAGAAGCATGCGCCCCGAGTCAACGCCAAGGACAGTCGGAACGCATTCTCTCGCCAGGGCGGACATGAGACGTCCCTCATGGGCAAAGAAGGGCGGCACGGACTTTAGCCAAACTGTCCCGCTCTCGGTCGGGATTCGCCAGATGCTCGACAGGTTCCAGGTGCGGACCTGCGTCGCGGGTCCAAGGGCGACCATGCCGACCTGCAGGAGCGCTGACTTCGCCCATGTCAGATCGGCGGCCGGGCCGCCGGGCTCGGCGTAGCGTTGGCGCAGCGGGTGCGGGCGCAGTCGGCCGCGCCACGGCTCGGCGTCAACGGGTTCGGGCGTCTCCGCCAAATACGTAACCTCGCCGCCATGCGGTTGAGGCCGTTCGGCCTCCAAGAGCCGCAGGATGGTCACGACAATGCCGTGACGTTCACTGGTGGCGCGGACCACCGGTTCAACGTCCGGCCACCACGGGGTCGAAACGGCGACCGCGGGGAGGCTGCCGACGACGGCCCCGGCGGGCGTCACCAGAACCAGCCGCGCCGATCGTGGCGGCGGCGCTTCCTCTTCGGATTGGTCAAGGGCGGCCATGCTGAAGGATAGTCCGAGGCGAGCGGCGACGAGAAGGGAAAGCTCAACCCGTCGGAAGAATGGGCGCCACATCTTCGCATTCAGCGATCGCAAACACGCCTTTGGACCGAACCGGCCGCTCTGGGCTCTCGGCTCCCCGCCGACCTCCACACAATGCCGACATCCCTATCAGGAGATCGCCCGCCGGGTGCTGTCCAGGGCAGCCCGCGCGCCTTCCCCAAGGAGTTCGAGATCGAACGTCGCGAGGAGCAGTCGCACGCCTCTCGAACTGAGCTCTTTCTGCTCGCCCGGTTTGCTGGTGACGCCAAGGCAGACGGGAAGGCCCGCCGCCTGGGCGTGAGCGATGACCTTGTCGATCGGACCCTTGTTTTTCGGATGGGCGTGCTGGCGAAAGAACCCCGTCGTGCCCGACATGTCGTTGGGTCCCAACGCCACCGCATCGATCCCGGGCACGGCGAGAAACTCGTCGATCACGTCGACCGTGGCCACGTCTTCAATCTGCGGCATCACGAAAATCGCCTCGTTGGCGGCGGAAACGTAGGCGTCGAGGTCGCGATAGTAGTTCGATGCGCGCCGCGGACCGAAGCCGCGGGCGCCCACCGGCGGATAGCGGCAGGCCCTGACCAGGGCGCGGCATTCCTCGACGGTCCGAACCATGGGGGCCATGATGCCCTCGGCGCCCATGTCGAGAATCTGTTTGATGCGAACGTGGTCGTTCCACGGCGCTCTGACGATCGGAACGGTCTCGCAGCCGTTGAAGCCCATCAGGAAGTTTTGCAGCGCTATGAGGTCCCAGGCGCCGTGTTCAGTGTCGATGAGGAGAAAATCAAACCCGGCGCGCGCCATGACCTCAGCCACCACCGGGTCTGTGAGGGTGAGCCAGCCGCCGATCATTGTTTCGCCGGCCTTCAATCGCTTCTTCAACGCCGCGGCGCGGGCAAGCGAGCCCCATCTGCTGTCAGCGCCCTGCAACCCTTCGATTTCCGACATCCGCCCGCCCGGTCGCCCAAATTGCTTATTTGATGACTCGCCAGGGTGCGCTGCCTGCTCCAGTTTGACAAGCGGAATCCCGCCTTCTGACCGCGCCGAGCAACCCCTATGGCGTTCCATCTTTGTGCGTCGCGTCTCCCCTGAACTTGTTGCACAATCCCGGTGATTGTTTATGTTCGCGAACTGTTCGAGATGATCAAAGAAGCGGTCGCCCCTCGGGCGACATTCCGATTATTCGCGCTGGGGCCTGCGCATGACTTTACGGGTTATCGGCGCGGGCCTGGGACGTACCGGAACCAACTCGTTGCGGCTTGCGCTCAATCGATTGGGGTTCGGGCCGTGTTATCACATGCACGAACTCGTCATGAATGTTCCCGTCAGCGTGCCGCTCTGGCTGGCGGCTCTGAACGGACACGCAGATTGGGAAACGATCTACAAGGGCTATGCGAGCGCCGTCGACTGGCCGACGGCTGGGTTCTTCCGGGAATTGAACGCAGTCTATCCGCAGGCCAAATTCATCCTGACCGTTCGAAGTGCTGAAAGCTGGGCGGAAAGCTTCTCCGAAACGATTTATAAGCCCAGGCCGGGGGCGATCAGGCGCCGGCAGCCTTTAAGCCCTGGTTCGACATGGCGAACGGGGTCGTGTTCAAGTCGGGCTTTCCCTTCGGTCTCGACGTCGCGAGTCTCGCGAACGCATTTAACTCCCACACGGAAGCGGTTAAGGCCGCGATCCCGGCCAATCGGCTGTTGATCTTCGAGGTGAAGGACGGCTGGGGCCCGCTCTGTGCGTTCCTCGGCGTTCCGGAGCCCGCCGAACCGTTTCCGCGCACGAATTCTCGAGGCGATTTCTGGGACGCCGTCGCGGCCGCCATGGCCAGCGCGGGCTGAGCTTATTCATCCCCGTGACGTCGGTTCGTTCTACTCTCGTTGATCGGCCACCCGCTGGTTGGCGTTTGAGACGACCCACAGTAGACTCGGACGTACACGGAGGATCCATGCGCGCCTCTCTGGAACGTCCGCAAGCTCCGGCGAGGCATCGGCTTGACGTCGGCGCCTATTACCGGATGGCCGAGGCCGGCATCCTTTCCCATCCCCAGCGTGTCGAACTGATCGACGGAGACGTCTTCGACATGAACCCCATCGGCAGTCCGCACGCCGCCGTCACAAGAAGGCTCGAACAGCGGTTCGCGCGCGCCGTCGTCGACGGCATCGTCCTTGTCAGCGTCCAGAACCCCTTGCGTCTCGACCCCTATAACGAGCCCCAGCCGGATTTCGTAGCCTTGGCGCCCCGCGCCGACGCCTATGCCGCCTCCCATCCCGGGGCGGCCGACGCGCTGCTCCTCGTCGAGGTCTCGGACAGCTCATTAGACCACGACCGGAAGACAAAGCTTCCAGTTTACGCGAGGTTCGGCGTGCCCGAAATCTGGATTGTCGACCTCTCCGGGAAGGCCGTCGAGGTTTATCGGGATCCCGCGGACAGCCGCTACGCCTCGTCCGGGCGGATGACCCAAGGCTCCCTGACTCCGGTCCGCATTCCCGAGGTCACGATCGACATCGCCGCGCTTCTGCCCTGAACGCGCTCGCGCCGGACCAGAAACCAATTCATCCGCACCTCCCTTTCGGGTCCCGTTCGTGCGACAATGCGGCCATGGAGAGGCTCCATGTCCAACAATGCCGAACCCCAGCCGGGCGACGTCATCTTACAGTTCAACGGTCAGGACGCTTATGTAGAGATTCTGAGTATTGGCGATTACAGCGTCAGCACAACTGGCGAGCTCACCGTTTCCGCCTGGATGAGACCGGATACCCTGAACTTTCCGGTGGTTGAGCCAAACCACGACTATATCCATTGGCTGGGAAAAGGCGATGACGGGAACCAGGAATGGACTTTCCGCATGTACAATCAAATTGATCCAAGCGACGTTCCGGCCAGGCCGAACCGGATCAGTTTCTACCTCTTCAATCCGCCGGGCGGATTGGGCGTCGGCAGTTTCGTGCAGGTCCCCATTCTCACCGGACAATGGATTCATCTCGTCGGCGTCGCCGACAGCACGCGAACATACTTCTACAAAGACGGCAAATACATTCGCTGCGACACCTATACCGGTCCCCAGCAGGGTCCGTGCGAGATCCATTTTCAGGATCCGGGCAAGACCGTGCAGCTCGTCATAGACCCGCAGGCCGGCGCGGCGCCGCTCAGACTGGGGACCAAGGATTTCGGCAGCTTTCTCGAGGGCGGCCTCACCCGCGTCAGACTTTGGAGCCGGGTCTTGAGCGCCATGGAGGTGTCGAACCTTTATGCCTCCGATAAGGCCCCTCGGGACGGTCTGGTTGGAGAGTTTCTGTTGAACGCCGACACGGGAACAACAGCGATTGATACTGCTCAAGGCAATAATGGAACCATTGTCAATGCCGCGTGGACGATCGAGACTTAGTCCCTCGACCGACAGCGTAGCGAACCGGTCGAACCGACCCTTTGCGGTCGTACAGGATCGACCCGAAGGGTCGAAGGCTCTCGAGGCAAATGCCGACGCCGCCAATTTCGGCGCTCATGCGGATTATCCGATCAAAAGCTGTGGCACGCGGGTGTAGGCCAGATCACTGGGCCATCTTCGGGATGGCGTCCGACTCTCTCGGAACCAGACAGTCGCTGCTGGACTGCGCCCCGTCGGCTCCAGTCGGATCAGGCCCGGCTGTTCGGCACGCGAGGGAAATCAGGTCTGCAAGTTTCAGGCGATAAAGGAGAAGTCTTTGCGTTGCTGGAGGCAAGCCAGCGCGCATCGGGACTAAACTGATTGAAACGGAGTTCGGTCGGGTCCAAAGCGAGCCAGCGCCCGTCGGGGCTGAATGAGACGTTTCCGACGCCGTAGGGCGCGTGAAGCACCACGGAACCTGCGGAAGGATCCTCCAGGCGCGCCCGGTCGCTCAGGTTCCACAAACGTACGGTTTGATCTTTGTTTCCTGTCGCGAGCCATCGGCTATCCGGGCTGAAGGCGACTGATAGCGTTCGCTCGGTGTGACCCCGCAACGTAATCGGGTCAGCGTTGGGACTGGTTAAATCCAACAATTGGGTTGTCTGGTCCCAACTACCCGCCGCCACCCACCGCGAAGTCCGGGCTTATGGCCACATCATATACGCGGTCCTTAAAGGTTAGCCTGATCGGACTCTTGAAAGAAGGCTGTGGAGACAAGTCCCAAATTCGGGCGTCGTTATTGGGTTCCCAGCTGCCGGCAACGACATAGCGGCCGTCAGCACTGATGGCGACCGCGCGGACGTCTCCGGCGGCCAGCGCGATTGGGCTTCTCGACGGGTCAGCTGCGCTCAAATCCCAAACCAAGACAGAGCGATCTCCCGGTCCGCCTCTTGCTCCGGTGACCAGTCGATGACCATCGGCGCTGATCGCCAGGCTTCGCACCCAATTCGTGTGTCCACGCAGCAACCGCGGGGCCGAGGTCGGATCAGACGCCTGTAAATCCCATAATTTAATTATTGAATCTCGCCCTGCGGTGATCAGCCAATGTCCATCGGGACTGAAAATGGCCGCCGCAAAGATACCTCTTGGATCACGCACGATATAACGTGCTTGATTCACAGTGGAAAACAGGTGAACGACAGCGTTATTGTCTGTCCTCGGAGTAACCGCAATCCACTTGCCGTCCGGGCTGAAAACAGCGCCCGCTTGCAAGGACATCTGCTCGTTGTCCAAAGCGCGCGGCGCCGAGGGTAATTCCGCTCCGCCCAAGTCCCAAAGGCTCAGTCTTGTTGACCCATCAGAGGTACGCAACTCCAACGGCTCGGCGGTCGGCGAGGAGACCGACCATAAACGTACGGTCTGGTCCTTGCTCGCGGTCGCAACATGCCGCCCATCGTGACTGAACGCCACTCGTAGGATGGGCCCTTCGTGGCCTCGCAAGACAACGGGCGGGGCAAGACTGTCGGAGACATTCCACAGTTGAGCCGTGAAGTCGGTGCTTGCGGTCGCCAGCCAATTCCCGTCAGGGCTGAACGCCAAATCCGAGAGATTGTCGTGGCCGGGCAATCTCACCGGGTCCAGGGACGGATCTGGCTTGGTCAAATCCCAAACAAGGCGAACGCCATATTGGCCCCGCGCATCGGATCGCTCGCTCGGGGTCACCAGCGACCGTCCGTCGGGGCTGAAGGCCAATACCCCGGTCCATGGAACATCTTTGAGGCGGAACGGGCTGTCGAGAGCCGCAAGGCTCCATAGCACCACAGGATCCGGACCGCCCCCAGTGCCCCCGCCCGCAAGCCACCGGCTGTCGGGACTGAACGCCAATCGAATGCCCCAGCCCCTGCCCGCCTGCAGCGGCTTGGGATTGTTGGAAGGGTCCGGATCGAGCAAATTCCACATACGGACCGATTTGTCGTCGCTCCCGGTCGCCAGCCATTTGCCATCGGGGCTGAACGCCAGGGCGTACACGCCGCCCTTGCCGTGGGGCAGGATCCAGGTGGCCGCCGTTGTGTCGGGCCACTTCCACAATTGGGCTGCCCCGTCCGCATTAGACGCCGCCAACCACTGGCCATCGCGACTGAATCCTACATTCAACCATCTTGCGCCGCGCCCCTTCAACGCTCGCATGCGGTCCGAGGGATTAGGGGCCGTGATGTCCCATAGTCGAACGCTCGAATCGTCCCCGACGGTCGCCAGCGTCTTGCCGTCCGGACTGAAGGCGATCGCATTGATTTTGGAGGGTCCATGCAAATTTTTTGGCGCCGCGGAGGGCGTCTGTGTATCCCAGAGGCGGACAGAGTTAGCGCTTGCCGTCGCTAACCAGCGATCATCCGGGCTGAATGCAACCGCATCGATCTCGGCATCATGTCGAAGGGGAATGCCGCCGGTTTCGGTCAGAACGTCGTCGAGCAGTTGTCTTGATTCCGCCGGGCTAAAGACGCCGGCCTCCCGGGTCATCGAAATCGATTTCACGGCCGAGAGTAGGTCGTGTGGCGCACGCGTATCAAAATTAACTCGTGCCTGAGCCGCCAATGCGCGCGAGGCAGAGTCTTTGGTCGCCGCGTCGGCTTTGTTCTTTTGCGTCACTGCCTGGACGGTCTTCTGATCAGCGAACGCTTTTTGCGCTCGGGCGTCTTTGGTCGCTACGTCAGCCTTGTCTTTCTCTGTGATTGCGTAGACCGCAACTCCGACGGCGATTCCCAATAGCCCCAGCGCGGCAGCTAGCCCAATCCGGGTGCGCCGTGTGATCTTGCGCGCGTCGGCGAGCTTTCGCGCTTGCTCTTCCTCGCGCTCGCGCCGCCGCTGTTCGGCTTCGGCGCGCGCCGTCTCCTGGCGCGCGCCGCATCCTGCGAGATAGGCGCGGTCGGTCGCATCGAGCCGGCCCGCGAGGTCCGGACGGGCGTCGAGCGCCAGCGCCTCCGCAAGGCGCTGGCCCTGATGCGCCAGCCAGGAGTCGCCGCGCGCGTTGGCGTCCCAGTCGCGCGCCGCTCGCTTGACGCCCTCCAGAGTCGCCAGAAGCCCGAAATCCTCTGTGAGCCAGCCGTCGAGCAGGCCCCATTGCCTGAGCAGCGCTTCGTGCGTCGGCTCGATGGTCAATTCCCGGATCTCCTCTCCGGTCTTCGAATCGCGCGTGACCCGCGTGTCGACCGAAAGCAGCCGCTCCTCGACCAAAAGGTCGATCAGCGGCGCCGCCTCGGTAGGAATCTCGGCGCGTCGGGCGATGTTGCGTCGCGGCGTCTTGCTGTCGGGGTCCACGCCGGCCAGCCACGGAATCAGGCCCCGTCGCAACAGGGCGAGACGCGCCTGACGATCGCGTGGAATGCGAGGATCGGCGTCCGCGCGGACAAGGGCCCGCTCGACCGCCGCATCGATCGCGCCTTTGATCCCGCCGAACTTTTCGTAATCGACGTGTCGCAGCGCGCCGGTCTGGCGATAGTCGAGATAAAGCTGCTCGAGCGTGAAGGCGAGCAAAGGCAGCGCGTCGCCCGCGCCGGCCTCGATGTCGACGAGGAGGCGTTGCGTCAGCGCCGGTTCGATCGCGAGTTTGCCGCCCGCCTCCTCTACCCTTCTGGCGGGGCCTTCGATCACGTCGTTATAGGCGCCCCGCGGCATCGGCAGCAGCGAGAAGGCGACCTGCCGCAGGCCTTCGAGCGCTTCGGCGCTTTGCAACGCGTCGTAGGAATCGGAGCGGATGGTGAAGATGGCGATGACCGCTGGATCGTCGCCGGCCGCGAGGTCCGCAAGCAAAGCAAGCAGCGCCTCGCTCTCCTCCCGACCCTCGGGCCGGAACAATTCCTCCGCCTGGTCGATCGCGATGACGAAAGCCGGCGGCCGTTCAGACTCGTCGCCGGCGACCCGTCGCGCCGCCGCCGCCTGGACAAGCTCGGTCAGCAGCGGCCGCAAGGCGCCAGCGCCGGCCTGCACGGAAGCGCGCAGCTCCGCGCGCGAATGCGCCGGCAGGATGGCGGCGAGCGCGTTGACGAGGCCGGTCTCGCCGGTCAACGCCGAGCGCCCGGGACGAACCACAGGCAAAGGGATGAACTGCGTATCGTCGCGGTTGAGCCTCGGCAGGAGGCCCGCGCGCAGGAACGAAGACTTGCCTGCGCCGGAGGCGCCGAGGATCGCCATCAATCGCGGCGGCGCTCCTGCTCGAAGCCCCCGCAGCCGGTCGATGGCGTCGACGATCGGCGCGTCGCGGCCAAAGAAAATGCCGGCGTCGTCCGCCTCCTGCGGCTTCAAGCCGCGATAGGGGGCGCGATCCGGCTCCTTTTCTGGCGGCCAGGGAAAAAACCTGGCGTCGAGCCCTGCCTTCTCCAGCCCGCGCTTCAGCCGCAGGAGCCCGGACTGGGAATAGCCGATGTGCCGCTCCTCGTCAGAGCCCGGCGGCTGGACCGGAAACAGGCGCAAGTCCTGGCCGTGAACGAGATCGACGATCTGCCAGACCCCCGTCAGTTCTTCCGGGAGCGATGCAATGGTCCTGGTCGGATCGGTCAGCGCCGCAAACAGCTTCTTATTGAGCCCGCGGGCGAGCGAATATTCCTTTGTGCACCAGCCGGAGCCGAGCCAATTCGCCGACACTAGGAAGATGACCGCTTCGCAGCGGCTCGCGGCGTCGTGCAGCGCCCGCTCCCAGCGTTGCCCCGCTACAATTCCGCGCTCCGGATCGAGATCGAGGAAGACATCCTTCCAGCCTTCGGAGGCGAGCCAGTCGCGCAGCGCGATCGCCTCGAAATTGTCCTGGCTCGAATGACTGAGAAATATGCGCGACATTCGACCCTCAATTCGGACACGGGATCGTCGGCCTGAAGAAAAACCGATATCGGCGATCTGGAGAAAAGAATGTGATCCCGCTCACAGCGCTTGACGAGCGTTAATCCCGGGGCGCGTCGACAAGCTCCGCGCGGCGGCCATAGTCCCGCGACGGGCCGCAAGATGTCGGCGAGTCTGGAGCCCGTCTTTGCGTGCGTTTTTTTCGAGCCCGTCATCGCGAACGGCAGCTTTGCACCGGCTCCGGCCGTCGCTGTGGGCAGATTGTGTTGAGAAACCCCGCTCCACCCAACGCCAGGGCGATCTGAGTGAACGGCAATTTCCCAACCGCCAGGGCGCAGTAGCGCCGCCGCCGAAGGAAATCCCTTTTCCTCCCTTCGGCCCCTCTCAACTCAGCCGCTCACCGAGTTCGCGTCCGTCAGCGCAACGAGGGCGCTGAGCGCCTCTGAGTTCGGACAATAGGCTTCCCAGATCAGGGCGTTAGGATCACGCTTCAAATCCAGCGCACAGGGTCCGCGATCGCTGCAGCGCGGGCAATTTCTCTTGATTTTGTCAAACACTTCGTGGAATTCGCGTCCGATTGTATCGACGTCGAGCCCCAAGATTTTCATCCGACCCCGGAGAAGATCATCGACTTCGTCGGGCGTCTTGGCCTGATCGTGGTCCACCGCACGAACCGCAATTTCGTTCTTGATGCCGGTCACCCCGGGCACTCTGCGCACGTCCGCCTCGGCGAGGGACCTCTGGTACGCCCACTCGACGACGCCCTGCAGAGTAACCCAGCCGCCGTCCACTTTCGCGGTCACCCTGTGACGAGGGATCGCGACATCCCAATGAAGTGCATTTGCCACTTCGGCGCGAATATCCAACATGGCGCGCCCTCCCTGCTGACAGAATCTCACATTAAGGGAAATTCAAGGCGAAATTCACAGCAAGAGATCCTGAGAAGGTGCGTCGCGTTGACGCAGTGGTCCGAGGGGCCGCGCGGAGAGGCTCGTCCGTCGACGGCGCCCGATTGGAAAACGAGATCGCCAGTGCAAAGAGGCAAGGACCCCGGTCTAGCGCCGAGCTGCGAGTTTGACCCTACTTGAACAGTAAACCGGCCCTCGCGCTTGCAAGGCATTGATATCCTTGATGGCGGTGAGGTATTTTCTCAAAATGTGGTGCCACGTTTGCACAGTTTTTGCGCTTGATATTTGGCGGCGAGTCGGATTCCGTGGTGCTCGATAGCGAGGGCCCATGTTCTTCCGCCTCAAGAAGTCCGGCGAACGCGGCTACGTGCAGATCGTCGAGAACACGCGCGACGGCGCCGCCGTCCGCCAGAGGGTGATCGCCAATCTGGGCCGTGCCGACGCGTTGGCCGCCTCCGGCGCGCTCGCTTCGCTGATCGCCTCGGGCGCCAAGCTCACCGATCAGGTTCTGCTGATCAATGCGCTCGATGAGGACGCCCAAGGCGAGCTGTCGGTCGCCGCCAAGCGGATCGGCGGGCCGATGCTGTTCGGCAAAGTCTGGGAGCGGCTCGGCGTCGCCGACGTCCTGGCCGGCTTGCTGAAGGAGCGCGCGTTCGAGTTTCCGGTCGAGCGCGCCGTGTTCGTCGCCGCGCTGCATCGGCTATTCGTTTCGGGATCGGATCGCGACTGTTCGTCGTGGATGGAGGATTACGACATCCCTGGCGCCGAAGGGCTCGATCTGCATCACTTCTACCGCGCCATGGCCTGGCTCGGCGAGGAGGTGGAGGAGAAGCCCGACGGGGCGCTCGCGCCTCGCTGCGTCAAGGACCTGATCGAGGAGCGGTTGTTCGACCGCCGCCGCGATCTCTTCACCGACCTTTCCGTCGTATTCATGGACACCACCAGCCTCTCCTTCTACGGCCAGGGCGGCCAGACGCTCGGCGAGTACGGCTACTCCAAGGACTATCGCCCCGATTTGAAGCAGATGATCCTCGGCCTCGTCGTCGACGGCGACGGCCGGCCGATCTGCACCGAGATGTGGCCGGGGAACACCGCCGACGTGACGTCGCTGTTGCCGGTGGTCGACCGCTTGCGGGAGCGCTTTTCCATCGGCCGGGTCTGCGTCGTCGCCGACCGTGGCATGATCTCGGCGGCGACCATCGCCGGACTCGAGGAGCGCAAGCTCGAATATATCCTCGGCGCGCGCGAGCGCTCCGACGCGATCGTGCGCAAGATCGTGCTCGAGAACGACGATCCTTTCGTCCCCCTGCTCATCGAGCGCAAGGCGGGAGAGACCCAGCTCTTCGTCAAGCAGGTCAAGATCGAAGGCGTCCGCTATGTCGTCTGCCGCAACGAGGCGGAGGCCGAGAACGACCGCAAGGACCGCGAAGCGATTGTCGCCGCGCTCGACGCGCAATTGAAGAAGGGCGACAAGGCGCTGATCGGCAACTCCGCCTATCGGCGCTATCTGCGCAAAGTCGCGGCCAAGGGCGCTCGCTCATTCGTGATCGACGTGGGCAAGCTCGCCGAAGAGGCGAGCTTTGACGGGATCTTCGTGCTGCGCACGAATGCGAAGGTGACCCCTCTGCAGGCAGTTTTGCGCTATCGCGATCTTCTCCTTGTCGAGGATCTTTTCCGTCGAACCAAGGCGATCATGCGCACGCGGCCGATCTTCCATTCCTCCGACGCCGCCATCCGCGGCCATGTCTTCTGCTCGTTCCTGGCGCTCGCGATGCAGAAGCATCTCGACGACCTCGCCCGCCAGGCCAGCCTCGCGCCGGAATGGAAAGACCTCTTGCGCGATCTCGATCGTCTACAACAGGTGCGCATCCATTACCGAGCCGCCGACTGGCTCGTGCGCACCGACGCCGCGCCAGATGTGACCAGGCTCTTCAAATGCGCCCATGTCGCCCTGCCGTCCCGCGCCCGGCAGGCCCGTCCGCCGCCGCCCCCGCCCAAACACGACCGAAAACGCCGCGGTCGCCCAAGGCGTAGTGCCACGCCAACTTGAATTTCGCCGGAACACCAACATAATCAACCATTTGCAAAAATCAGGTGTTCAAGTCGGGTTTGAGCCTTGTGCAGGCTCATTGCGGCGTCTTCGCCGGCGCTTCGAATCTCGGACGGACTAATACAAATAGCCCACTCTCAACTGCGTCTTGAAAGTGTAAACCGGAAAATCCCTGGTGATCGGAATACCGAACTCGGCGCCTCGATCCAGGCGAACGGCAAGCTTGTTTCGACTCGTTTGGTGGTTCCCTCATCGACGCCCGGACCGGGGGCCTCGGTATAGCGGTCAAGAAGCTCGATCTTGCCCAACGGCTGCGTCGGGTCGTCGCCGGTCCCGTTCGCGACGTCGGGACGATTCGAGTCGGCAAGAACGGGGCCCGCCGCGCTCAGTGCGGCGACGATGCAAGCCCAACGCGCGCCCTTCAAGGGCGCCGTCGCCACGCCGCCGCTCACCGCATCGTCGCGAGGTTCCTCCAGAAAGTCTCGAGACTCTTCGTGCCGCCGAAGAGCGTGGTGAAATTGGTGGAATCGACGAGAACGATGTCTCCAGCCCTCTGCTCGTCCGGCGGCATCCACAGGAGGCAGTTGAACTCCCGGGCGCCAGCCTCGGTGAAAGGATGCGGACGTTCGAGGTCGATCCGCTGCCGCGCGAGCACCTGGATGGAGCCCGCGCCTCCCGTCAGTTCATAATGCGGCAGATGCGGGTGGAAGTTGAGGGTCGGGACGTTCCGCAAGAGGCCAAGGCTGTCGATGTCGTGGAAGACGGTGAGCGGAGCAATTTCGTTTGTGCCTTTGACGAGCGCGGGTCGAAGGCCGTAGGTGTTGTGCACGGGAACGTCGAGCGCCTTCATCAACGAACGCGTATACTGGCCGAACCGCTGTTGGCGGGGCACGAGCGGGTCGCCGTGGTGCAGATATTCCATCTGGCGTTGCTTCATGTCGCCGGTGAAGCCGACGTCATGGTGCGGAGCAAGCAGGAGACACGTCCCGTCGCGCTTCAGCCAGTCGCGGATCGCGGCGATCTCCTCCGGCGTCGCTTCCTGTTCGGCGACAAGATGATCGAGTCCGAACACCATCAGCGTGTCGGCGTCGGCGAGGATGCGTTCATCGATCAGCAGCTTGTATCCGGCCTGGTCGATGCGCTGGAAGATGGCGACCGGATGGCCCGTCGTTTCACCGGCGATCTTCTGGAAACTGAGCGTCGGGCGGTGAAACAGCTCGAGCGTTCCCGAGATGCCCTGAAGGAACTGCGTGGCGCTCCATTCCGGCGTCTCATAGGCCGGCCAGGCGACGCGGCGAACTTCCGTCATCGTCGAAAACCGATTGTCCATCTCGCCAGGTCGCGCTGCAACTCCCACGGGTAGCTCCAGAGCAGGAGCGGGGCGCCGCTGCGCCAGCGCCCCATCAGCTTGGCGGCGATCAGTTCCTGCTCCTCCGGAGTGTCGCCGTGCTGGCGGAGAAACTCGCGAAACTTCCCCACATGCTCCTCGAGCCGCCGATAGGCCATGTAGCTGCCGTTCCGCGCGAGGATCTCGGGCTGCCGGCTTTCGATGCGCGTTGTGATCTGCATTCTGCTCACCCGTCGGCGCGGTGGGACTGCATCACCGAGGGCGCGATACCCGCGTCGGTAACGGCGAACCTGTCGTCCTGCATGAGCGCTACCAAGGCTTGATGCCTGTCTTGCCTTTATCGACCATTCCGCGCCTTAATGCCGCCGAGTGGTGGCAACCGGGAGCGTTCCCGTGAGCGATGGCCTGCCGACAGCCATGGGATTTGCGGCCAAGCGCGCCATTGAGGCCCTGCGACAGCGTAACGTCGCGACCACCTCGGTGCTGCGCGCCGCAGGCATCTCGGAGCGCGACCTGGCAGAGAGCGATCCCCTCCATCATCGCATATCGGCTGCTGGACAAAGTCGCCTACTCGATTGCGCCGCGGAAGCGGCAGAGGACACAGCTTTCGGTCTTCACTTGGCCGAGGAGACCGATCCCCGTGAGGCGGGGATCATCTTCTATGCCATGTCCGCCGCTGAAAACCTCGGCGAAGCTCTGGCGCTCCTTGACCGCTATTCCCGGATCGCCAACGAGGCTACGCGCATGAAACGGATTGCAACTCCTGACGGCCTCGTCGCCGAGATCGGTTTCGTCGGTCTGCCGCGGCCTCTGGGCCGGCAGGGGGCTGAGTTTCTGATGGCGGTCATTGTGCGCATTCTGCGCGAGCTTGCCGGCCGCAACATCCGGCCGATCCGTGTGGCGTTCGCCCATGCGCGCAATGCCGACCTGCGGGAATTCGCGCGCTTCTTTGGCTGCCCCGTCGAGTTCGGTCGAGCCGTGGACGAGGGGGTCGCGTCCGATCTGCTCCAATTCTCGAACCAAGCGGTCGCGGCTCCCCTCGTCACTGCTGACCAGAAGCTGCTCAAAGCGCTTGAGCCCTTTTGCGACCTGGCGGCGAAGGAGCGCAGGACCGCGTCGGATACCTTACGCGCCGCGGTCGAGAAAGAGGCGGAAAAACTTCTGCCGCATGGCAAGGCGCAAAAGCAAATCATCGCAAGAGCGCTCGGAATTAGCGAGCGAACGTTCTCGCGCAGGCTGGCTGTCGAGGGAACGACCTACGAGGAGGTCGTAAACGAGTTGCGGCGCACTCTGGCGCTCCAGTATCTCAAGGAGCCCGGCATGTCGCTTTCGGAGATCGCTTGGCTATTAGGCTACGAGGGATCGACCTCCTTCAACCATGCTTTCAGACGCTGGACGGGAAGTTCGCCGTCCATGGCCCGAAAAGGAAAGCCGCTTCCCGCGCCTGCTTAGGGTCCGACAGCGGGTCGGACCTAGAGATGGACGCCATCCATCCCGACATGCTGCGCCAGATCGTGCGCGATGCCATCGACCGGCACGTCGATTTCCAGCAACTGGAAATCCTGCGGCGGGCGGAGCGCGAGGAGCGCGACATCCTGAAGCACTTTCAGATGAAGCCGGGCCGGAAAGCCACGCGATGAAGCGCGCGCTGCGCGAGCGGCGCGCCGAGATCGAGCGGCAGGGCCTGACCGTCGTTAAGATCGCCTATAGCGGGAAACATACGAAAATCAGCATCGCGGCGCCGGACGGCCGCACGCTGATGGCGTCGCCTGCGCCACGCCAAGCGACTGGCGCGCCCTCCGCAAATTTCGCGCGCAGATCAAGCGCTTCGGTCTAGTCTTTTACCTCATCAAAGCGAGATTGCGCCAAAAATACTCCAAGCTGTCCGTGCCGCCAAAAAGCGTCATGAAATTTGTGGAGTCCACGAGAATGATGTCGCCTGCGCGCTGTCCATTCGGCGGCATCCAGATGAGGCAATTGAACTCGGTGTTTCCGGCCGCGGTGAAAGGATGCGGACGGTCGAGATCGATCGGCTGACGCGCCAGGAGCCGCGCTGACGCCGCGCCTCCGCCGGTGAGCTCGTAGTGCGGCAGATGCAGATGGAAATTGAGGGTCGGGACATCCTTTAGTAGACCCAGGCTGTCGATATCCCTGAAGGCGGTCAGCGGCGCAATCTCCTTCGTTCCGTGAACCAGCGCGGGGCGGAGCCCATACTGATTGTGCACCGGCACGTCGAGGGCTTTCATCAGCGAACGCGTATATTGCCCGAAGCGCTGCTGGCGCGGGACGAGCGCGTCGCCGTGATGCAGATATTCCATTTGACGCTGCTCAAGATCGCTTGAAAAGCCGACATCGTGATGGGGGGCCAAAAGGAGGCATGTGCCGTCGCGTCGAAGCCAGTCGCGAATGGCTTCGACTTCCTCCGGCGCCGCCGTTTGCTCGGAAACAAGGTGGTCGAGGCCGAACACCATCAGAGTGTCGGTGTCGGCCAATACCCTTTCATCGATCGGCAGTCGATAACCCGCCTGATCGATGCGCTGGAACACGGCGACGGGATGGCCGGTGACGTCTTCGGTAATCTTCTGGAAGTCGAGAGACGACCTGTGAAACAGTTCCAGCGCACCGGCGATACCTTGGAGAAATTGCGCCGCGCTCCATTCCGGCTTCTCATAGGCTGGCCACGTCACCCGGCGAACTTCCGTCATCGTGGAAAACCGATTGTCCATCTCCGTGAGGTCGCGCTGGGACTCCCACGGGTAGCTCCACGTCCAATAGATGCTGACTCGCCGCTTGCCCTGCGTATATTTGCGGGGGACGTGGTTTTGGTTGTAAGTGCGCGCAGAACTTGATGCACCCATGGCGAATCCTCCGGATTTGTCCTTAAGCCCGCGTCTGCGCTTCACTTCGATTGGGCAGCGAAGCCAGGTACTGCAGCGCCCTTAAGCCGGGAAGGAAGAAATACGCGCCTCCCCGGACCGTGGTGAAGGCGGGCAACCCCCGGATTGTCTTGCGGATTGGACGCTTGGGTATCTTGAATTCCAGTGTGCCGTCCTGATTGCCGATGATCGGATCGCGCTCGTTGCCGAGGTCGCTGAAGTTCCGGTCGTTGATCCAGACGTTCTGCGCGAACTCGAACTGACGGATGAGACTCGCGCAGATGACGAAGGCAGCGACCCCTCGCTCCACTCCGTCATCGGACGCGCCATCCGGCAGAGGAGGGCCGTACGGCGCGCCGCGCCTGATCATCCGGCGACGATTCATGTGGTGTGCCGTGTCGCGCGGATTCATCCGGCGAATGTGCGAGCCGACCGGGGCCGCATAGCCGTGCGGGTCCATCTCCTTGTAGGTGAAGTCGTTATTCCGCTGCGCATCGGCCCCCAGCTCGGGATCGTCTTTTTCGGGCGCGAGCACGAGCGGCGCGCCGCTGCGCCAGCGCCCCATCAGCTTGGCGGCGATCAGTTCCTGCTCCTCCGGGGTGTCGCCGTGCCGCCGCAGAAACTCGCGAAACTTCCCCACATGCTGCTCGAGCCGCCGATAGGCCATGAAGGCGCCGTTCCGCGCGAGAATTTCAGGCCGAGGACTGTCGGCAATGAAGCCGTATTCGTCAGGATAGCCAAGAATGAACTCGCCTGCCTTCAAAGGTTCGCCGGTCCCCGGCGTCGGTTCAACGCCGTTTCCCTCGATCGCCGGCTCCGACAACCTGTCGCGGTAGCCGAAATGCTCGTGGGCGTAGGTGAACGGCGGAAGCGCCTTGAGGTCGAGCACGGATAGGACCTCGACTCCGGGGCAGCCGGCGATGAGCTTTCCGTGCTCCAGGACGCACCGGTCGTGCTCCGCTTCGTCACGCGCAAAGAGGATGACGATAGCATGCAGATCGGGGCTGGCGAGCTCGCCGACCCAATGTTCGGGGGCATTGACGCCGTCGTCGCCCAGTATCGCAGCCCGGGCCGCCATGCCCTGCTTGAACTCCTCCGGGAAAGAGGCGAGCGGAGCCTCGTCCAGTCCGAGCGCGCGCAGGCCATTCCAGGTGAAAGCCGCCGTCACCCAGCGCTTGTCCTGGTCGATGCCGGCGCGCATCGACGCCGCCGAACGAATCGTCTCCTTGATCGCCGTGACCCAGGCGCGGCCGCCGGCGCTGTCGCGGAACGACAGAAATTCGTACCGCGCGGTGAGCGCCGGGGCGCGCGTCAGAAGGAAGTGCTGAATGTCGTCGAATTCGAGCATCGCGACTTTCCCTCGTTCGAGTCGGAAACCTCGACTTTCCGCTCATCGCAGGGGTGGCCGAATGAGTTTTTGACCCTTTGATCGACGACGCGTCACGGCCATCCTATTCTGCGGCGCGCGCGCTTTACGTTATGCGCCCCCACGCCTGCGCGTCGATCTTCCACTCATCGCCATGCTTCGAAAACGTATATGCGAGCGTGCCGGTCCGAGCGACGGTTTGGCCCTTGATGGTGACCGTGAGTGTCCCCGCTATGACGGCGTACGCGTTCGAGCCTTCCACATTCCAGAACCCCATCTCGTAGGACAGGTGCTCGTGACGAGACCCCAAGGTCCGCACGCCACTTCTCTACGTCGGCAAGCCAATTGGCCGGAGCATTCGGGTTCAACCAGCGATAGGGCGCGATGCCATCGATGATGATGGCGTCATCGCCAAATATGCTGAGGAAAAGCTCGATGTTCTGGGTGTTGAAAGCGTTGATGTGATTTTCGATAAGGGTCTGGATCTCCCTCGGGGTAGGCCATATGTCAGCCCATCCTGCAGATGGACGTACGCTCGCCGAGTGGCGCTCCAGTCCCCGACGGATCGGATTGCAATCTGGTCCAGCATGGTTGAAAGCGCGGCCTTCACCTTGAGAGCCTTCTTGATTTCCGTGGCGCTCACATATGGATATTCCGCATATTCGAGGAAGCTCGGACATTGGTGATCGCGAGCGAACTTGATGAACGCTGCGGGGTTGGTCTGCCAGTCCATCGGGAAACCCTGGAGATTCTCGAACACCGTCCGCAGGCCGGTGGCGCTGAATATCTTTACCGCGTCTTCTGTATATTTATCGAAGTCGGTGTCGAAAATGCCCTGATACATGAAGTAGGTTTCCCCGTTGATGGGGAAGAGCACCCAGCGCAGGTAATGGAGCTGCAAGACGGCCAGAGCGTCCGGCTGCGCGGCAATCGTTTCCTCGATGGTTTTGGCGTATTTGTAGAAGACTTCTTCCCGGCCTGGGATGATCTTCGCCAGGACGGAGAAGCCGTAGCCAGCCGGAGACTTCGGGAAGATTGGGCCGTAACGCCCCTGCTCGACCTTGTCTACGAAATATCCGCCCTTGGGGATCGCCATCGCGGCGGGCTTCGACCAATCCTCACGCTTCGTGTCCGACATCGCCTAACGCCTTTCAGGTTGGTGTTGATGAGCTTCGACGGGCTATCAAGTCGACCGATTGATGTGTCGCCCCGACCTTTCACTGGTTTTGGCGACGCGAGAGCGAGCAGCGTCGCGGTGAGGGGCAGTTCGAACGGGAGCGTAACCCGGTTCGCCGAACCCAGCAATGGCGGGGGAGCGCACCGCCAGGTTGACGAGCAGGGACCTATCAGCTTCAATTGTCATCACAGGCAAGATCAACATGATAGAACTGCGGGTCGACTGGAAATATGTTGAAGGTCACCGTAGGGTTTGTCAATCGAGCTCATCAATATGAACTAGACCGTTGCGGTTAAATACTTAGGCGGTCAACGGAATCGCCGAGCAGCATGAAGCGTTTTGCAAATGCCCTCATCGTCATGGCCGGGGCCGCCGGCAGCGCCCAGGCTGCGGATCTCCCCGCGTCGAAGCCGTCCGAGCCGCCTACCTCGCGAAGCTGCTTCAGCAGCGTTTGGGACTGGCTCAGCGCCTCGGTTTCCGACTGTCCGCTCAGCTATGCCGGCTTCACCCTCTATGGCACGATTGACCTGGGCTACGGCTACGACACCGCGGGCGTCAACTTCGGGAAGTGGTATGACAAGGGCGTCTTCTACACCATCCAGAAAACCAGCGTAGGCGCGCGTTGGTCCTGGTCTTCCAACGCCTTGAGCGCTTCGTCGGTTGGCGTGAAAATGGAGGAGCCGATCGGAGGCGATTGGCTGCTGATCGGCGCGGCCGAGCTTAACTATAATCCTTTTTCGCTGTTGCCGGACAACGGCCCCAAGTCGCTCGTCGACAACAACCTCAGTCCACCCACGAATCAGACCGCCAACGGCGACTCGAGCCGCGCTGGTCAATGGGACAATTCGCTGGGATTCGTGGGCCTCAGCAACGAAACCTGGGGCACGCTGACCGCCGGCCGCATGATCTCGCTCTCGAACGACGCCGCCTTCGCCTACGATCCCACCCGATCGAATGCGTTCTCACTGATCGGCAATTCCGGTCCGTTTCCCCGATACGGCTACCCTGAGCTGGTGCGCGTCAATTCCGGGCTTCAATATCGGCTGGAGGTTGGAAACTTTCGTGTGGCCGGGCTGGCGCAGGTCGGCAACGGCTATGCCCTGGGAAACGGCTCCATGGGGGAGTACGAGGCCCAGGTCGGGGCCACATTCGGCGGGTTCTCGGCTGACGCCGTTGTTCGATACGCGAAAGACGCGGTGTCTCTCCAGTCCTTCAGCGGAAGCGAACTGCCGGCTGGATACGATCCGAATTCGATTTTGCAGGCCACGCTCGCCGATGTCGCCGCTTTCCTCGTGGCCGGCAGATACAAATGGGATCGGTCCGAAATTTACGGCGGCTATAGCTACGCCCGGCTCGCCAATCCGTCCGACGCCTTTCCAAACGGCTTCAACACGCTCGCGCGCGGCATTTTCGTTCCGGCCGGCGAAGTCAACGCCACCTACTATGAAGTCAATCAGGTGATGCACACGTTTTGGGTCGGGGCAAGATACGATATCCGCACCGACCTCAGCGCCGCAGCGAGTTTCACCTATGGGATTCAAAACGACTTCCTGCCCTCGCCCGCCACTTGCACCGGCTCCGGCGCCGGTACGAGCAGCCCGAGATGCGCAGGCAGCCAAGCGGCCATTTCTTTCCTGCTCGATTACAAGCCGCTCGCCCGCGCCGACCTGTACGGCGGCGTGATGATCACCAATGTCTACGGCGGCCTCGCCAGCGGTTTCATCAAGACCCAGAACATCGATCCGACCGTCGGCCTGCGCATCAGGTTCTGATGCGGCGCCGCTTCAAGGGCGGCTCTTTACTCACTACTATCGAGGCAGCCTTTGTTGCAGTCCTCCGGGTTGCGGCTCAACCCGTCGCTGTCGTTCCGAACCGGCAAGGAGGTCGCTCGTTTTGCGACAGCCGGAACGCCCGGCGAAGCCGCCGTTGTCGCGACCGAGCCGCGGACAGCCGGAATGGAGTGGTGACGATAGCGATGATGATGGGGATCGGCTGACCTTCCGACGTGTTCCGCAGCATTGGCCGCAAAAATGCCAGCCAATGAAATCGCGAAACCAATCGTTAGAGAAACGGTAGCCTTCAACATCCGCCGATGACTTCCTGTTTGCGATTGAGCGGTAACCAGGATCGCCATTGCGAATAATTCTATCGCTTGGGAACTGGCTCGGCCGGCGGCGCCCGATCCGCCGGCAGGAAGAGGCGCGCGAGGCGATTGAAGGGTCCTCGCAACAAGGTGTATGGAACGAGCGCCAGCACAGTCGCGGTGAACAAGAGCTCCAACGGATAGACGAACCGGACTGTCATGATCTGATAGATGCAGTCGAGCACAATCGCCAAAAGGAACGGCGTCATCGCTCCCCGCCAGCCCTCGTGGAGCAACTGCAAGCGCCTCTCCGGGCGTGTAAGCAGCGCCCACAGATAGCCCTGCCGTCCCTCCCTTGCGTCCTGGATGCCGGCCCGCAGCGCCAACAGCCCCGCCATCGTCGGCTGGACGTAGAACCGCAAGCTCAAAGGCCCATTCGGCCGGGCGAGAAAATTATCCCA
>CAVYXQ010000025.1:0-65238 GCA_963772555.1 uncultured Alphaproteobacteria bacterium
CGGACATAGCTGACAACGGCAATCGTCGCGCATTGAGCATAGTGAGCGCCGCGCCGGTCGTCGCGTCTCACAGCCTCGCGGTGCTGTCAAACCCGGTGACGATGTGGTTGCCGTCCGGGCTGAACGCCGCGCTATTTACCGCAGGCGTATGCCCCGACAGCGTTGCCAGCGCTGCACCGATTTTGGCGTCCCACAGCCGCGCGGTGCTACGCAGTGTTGTCGTCGGAGACGATGACGATGCGGCAGCCATCCGGGCTGAACGCCGCGCTTGACGTCAAATTACATGAGAAATCGGCTTCGTTTCGTAATTCCGCCCGCGCGAGTGGCCGACCGTTCCTAGCCTTGTCTCCGCTGCCGCCTCCGCAACCGTACTCCCGGACCGCCGCCGTTCTCCTCGATGAATTCAATGCCCGCCGCCTCCAATGCATGCTGCAGCCTGTCCATTGTGGATTGCTTCGCGTCCGACCCATTTTCGATGCGTGTGACGGTATTGGCGGTGACGCCGGCTTTTTCAGCGAGCTCCCGAACACCCCAGCCAACGGCCGCCCGCGCCATACGAAGCTGAATCGCCATCATTGGTACAGTGTCCAAATGCAAGTTGACATCGTATCGATTCTGTCCCAACTTAAGTGTACAGGGTACTAATGCCCTGGAACTGAAGCAATGGAGCGCAGAATGTTGGGTAATTCGCTGCAGGCGCGGAATCCTGCTGACCGCCGCTACTTCATCGGCGGCTCGGACGCCCGGATAATCATGGGCAATGACGAGGCCGCCCTGGTACGGCTGTGGCAGGAGAAGCGAGGCGAGGCCGAACCGGAGGACCTCTCTGGGAACCTCATTGTACAGCTTGGCGCGGCCACTGAGGAGCTTAATCGGCGCTGGTATGAGGCAAATACTGGACAGGCGATCGGCGACGTCCAGCGGCACGTTAAACACCCTGCGGTGGGGTGGATGGCAGCCACCTTGGACGGGAGAGTTGAGGCAACCGGCGCGGTCTTCGAAGCCAAGTTCATGCTGCCGTGGTCGTTCTCGGAGGAGGCGGCCGCCGAGAAGTACATGCCCCAGCTGCAGCATAACATGTGGGTGGTGGCGGCACGGCAGGCGGTGCTCTCGGTCATCACCGGGGGCGGCAAGTGGGTGGAGATCACCGCCTATGCGGACCCCCTGTATCAGCACCTCATTGTCACCGCGGAGCGCAAGTTCTGGCGCTGTGTTGAGAGCGGCAAGCCACCTCGGCTTTTCGGGGTCGAGCCGCCAAAGCCACGCATCGAGGCCGTGCGCATCGTCGACATGAGCGCCTCCAATGCCTGGGCGGAGTTCGCCGGCGTGTTCGCGCGGACCAAGGCGGCCCATCTGGAGCACGAACAGGCCAAGGCGGAACTCAAGGGCCTGATGCCGGAGGATGCCAAGGAGGCCATTGGCCACGGTATTCGGGGCAAGCGCTCGAAATCGGGCGCCGTGAGCTTCGACCTCCTCAGCGTGGAGGGCGGCAGTGCATAGGTCCAGTCCATCCATCGCCAGCCTGGCGGCGGCATTGGCCAAGGCGCAAGCCGAACTGGTCAATCCGGAGAAGTCGCTGGTGGCGACGATTAGTTCGGGACCCCGTGGCGGCCCTGAACAGAGCTTCCGCTATGCCCCGCTGTCGAGCGGGCTCGATATCGTGCGCAAGACCCTTGGCCAGCACGAGATCGCAACTGTGCAGACGACGGCCATCGACCAGGCCGCGGGCCTGGTCAACCTGACCACCGTACTGGCGCATGCGTCGGGGGAATGGATCGCCTCGGACTGGCCGGTCTGCGCCATCGCCGATACCGCAACGCCGCATCGGATGGGAGCGGCGCTGACCTACGCCCGACGCTATGCGCTGTTCACGCTGGTCGGGATTGCCGGTGAAGACGATACCGACGCCCCTGACCTTGTGACGCCGCAGCCACAGACGTCAGAACCCCAGAAGCCGAAACAGGACCCCGACAGGCGGCCCAACGGCAGTGACGTTGGGCGGCTGAATGGCGGCCAGCACTATGCTTCTCACCGACAAGATGTTGGTCGACCCGGAAAGGCCCATTCGAGCTCTGGGCGAGCAATGCTCGGGTTTGAGGCATCGGCAGAATTGCGCGATCGCCTTCTTGGCGAACTCAATGATTTTGCCTGCGGCGATGAGGCCGCGAACTGGGCGAAGCGATGTCTGCCCGCGAAGAACAGGTTAACGGCAGCCGATGCCCAGCGTGTCGAGGAAGGCTTCCAGGCAACGGCTCGCGAGCCTTGTCGCCGCCCCTTCAGCCGGACCTCAAGTGTCGGAGATAGCAGAACAGCTCTTAGCTCCACATAAATCGTATCCGGCAACGCCACGGAACAAGAGATCGCGAGCAAAGGGAATTGATAAGACCGCGCTGACCTTGCCGGAGCCGCGTCGTGCTCGCGACCGCGACCACATCCGCTATGTGGCCAAGCAGCCTTGTTTGGTTTGTGGTCGTCAGCCCTCGGATGCCCATCACTTGCGCTTCGCGCAGAGCCGGGCACTTGGACGCAAAGTCAGCGACGAATTCACCGTGCCGCTGTGTCGAGGGCACCATCGCGAAGTGCATCGCTGCGGCGATGAAGCCGCATGGTGGCAGAAGGCCGGTCTCGACCCCGTTGTGAGCGCCCGTGTGCTTTGGCTGAATACGCATCCGATGCCGGCAACTTCTGAGAAAATAACAGACAGCGAACAAGCTGCTCACGTCGGTGCCGTTGGTGGCGATCAGAGTAATTCCAAGCGCGATCGGCCGCTCAAATCGAGGCGCGATTTACAAAACGAAGCCAATTATTCCAGCGGGTGCCCTATGACCTCCCTCAGGCAGATTGCGGCCAACCGTGCAAATGCTCGCAAAAGCACCGGTCCGGCTACGGAAGCGAAGGCGGATGAAATCATATATCACCCCCAGTTTTTGCATGAACATTATGGACCCGGGGATATGCTTGAGCATAGCTGGCTCGCGCCAGACCGCGAAGTCGGCTTCGCGCAGCCTCCCTGTTCCCTGTTAATTCGCTGAACAGGGAAAATGATTTCCCTGTTCTGTCTTTACCTTCCACAAGAGCAAATCCGCACAGCGAAATGAAATACCAGGATTTGTGCAATCGCTCGAGGCGCGGCGGGAGCGCTTTTTTCGATTAGCAGCGAATATCGGGGAAAAACAGGCGGGACGCTTGTTTTCGCGACCGCGTCGCTCCGGGCGAATTTGCACTCGAACCGCGTTGGACCCATCGTTGGGGCGGCTGACGAAATCTGTTTAGCTTCGGCTCTCCGCGCGCCGGGCGCGATCCCGCATGATCGCGGCGTTGAGCTCGCCGCCGAAGATGAACAGGAGCGCGACCCAGTAGAGATAGACGAGCGCAATCATCGCCGACGCCAGCCCTGCGTACATAGAAATGTAGCTTCGCACGAACTGGCTCAGATAGGCGCCGAAGGCTTCGCCAAAGACGATGCTGGCGACGAAGGTCAGCGCGACGCCCGGCAGAAGAGTGACGAACCTCAGCCGATGGGCCGGCAGGATGAGATGGGCCGCGAGCAGCGACGCCGCGAGCATGAACGCGGCGACGCCGAGGCGCCCGATAGTCAGTATGTCGTGCGCTTTCGTCAGCCCTGGCGCGAAGCTTTCGACCGCCGCCATGATGAGCGGCCCGAGCACCACCAGAAAGGCGAGCGCCAGCAGCGCCAGCGAGCCAAGGAGAACGAGCGCCAGGGACTGCAACCGCAAGAGCCACCAGGGTCGTGGCTCGACAAGGCCGTAGGCGCGGTTGAGGCCGACCCGCAGCGCTTCGACGGCGCTCGAGGCGAAGTAGAGCGCGAGCATCCCACCGAGGGTCAAGAGGCCGCCCCGCGCGCCTGTCAGAACGTTCGACACTTCCTCAGCGATCGGTCGCGCGACCGCTGCCGGCCATTCCGCAAAGACGAGCCGCGCCGCCTCTTTCGCCAGTTCGTCGGAGCCAAGGAAGCCAGCGAGCGCGCCGACGAAAATGAGAAACGGGAACAGCGAGGTCAAAAGCGAGAGGCCGATGTAGCTCGCGATGGCCCAGCCGTCGTCGGCGAGAAACTTCTCCGCCGCGCTCCAGAAGATCCAAAACAGTCTGCGCAATCGCGAAAAGCCTCTGGGCCGAGTCGCCATCCTGACGGGGTCAAGGCTACCTGAACACCAGCGCATTTCCAGCCGATGACGGCAAAAAAGACGCATTGCAACAGGCCGGATCACGGCGCATTGTGCGGCGCAGCAGAGCCTTTTCAGGAGAACCGCCGTGGCGCTCGAAGACCTCGCCCGTCAGGCGCAAGCCGCTGCCGAAGCCCTTCTCGGATGCGCGGTGATCGCCGTGCGCAACCGTGTCGGCGAGGATGGCAGCGTGAGCGCCGCAAAGCTCGAGGCCGAACAGCATGCCGCCCACGGACTCGCATGGCTCGCCACCTATGTCGAGGCAATCAAGGAGACGGCTGCTTATGCAAAGCGCATGCGCGAGGAGGGGCGGTTCGGCGACACCGAGGAGCTCCTGACCCGCATCGGCCTCGGAGAATATCTCGCCCAGATCTTCGGCGGCATCCCGATGAACCAGGCGGAGATTGTCCGCCTTTCCGACTTCGGCCTGAGCGAGTCCGACATCGAGCCGTTTCGCGACCAGCCCGCGATCGAACCGCTGTTGCGGTCCGGAAACACGACGGCAAACCGCGCCGCTCTCGCCGCCCGCATCAGGGAGGTGCCCGAAGGCCTGATCGGCGATTCGGGTCTCGACCCCACATACGAGGCCATTCGCAGCGAGATGCGCCGCTTCGCCGATGCGGAGGTCGCGCCGCAGGCGCAAGGCTGGCACCGCGCCAATGCCTATATCCCGCTCGAAGTGATCGCGGGCCTGGCGGACATGGGGGTTTTCGGCCTGACCATCCCGGAAAGCTACGGCGGGATGGGGCTCGGCAAGGTCGCCATGTGCGTCGTGTCGGAGGAGCTGTCCCGCGGCTATATCGGCGTCGGCTCGCTCGGCACCCGCTCGGAGATCGCCGCCGAACTGATCATGGTCGGCGGCACCGAGGCGCAAAAACAGAAGTATCTGCCAAAGATTGCGAGCGGCGAGGTCCTGCCGACCGCCGTGTTCACCGAGCCGAACACCGGCTCCGACCTCGCCAGCCTGAAAACGCGCGCCGCCCGGGAAGGCGACGCCTATGTCGTCAATGGCGCCAAGACCTGGATCACGCATCCGGTCCGCGCGGACCTCATGACCCTGCTCGTCCGAACCAATCCGCATGAGCGCGGCTACAGGGGACTTTCGATGTTCCTGGCGGAAAAGCCGCGGGGCACCGACGCCGATCCGTTTCCGGCCGAAGGCATGTCGGGCGGCGAGATCGAGGTTCTCGGCTACCGGGGCATGAAGGAATATGAAATCGCCTTCGACGGGTTTCGTGTGCCGGCCGAAGCGCTGCTTGGCGGGGTCGAGGGCCAGGGCTTCAAGCAGCTGATGGAGACCTTCGAATTGGCCCGCATCCAGACTGCGGCGCGCGCCGTCGGCGTCGCGCAATCGGCATTCGAACTCGGGCTGCGCTACGCCCGGGAACGCGTGCAGTTCGGCAAGACCCTCATCCATTTCCCCCGCGTCGCCGACAAGCTCGCGATGATGGCGGTGGAAATCCACATCGCCCGCCAGATCGCCTATTTCGCCGGTCGCGCCAAGGACGAAGGACGGCGCTGCGATCTCGAAGCTGGCATGGCCAAGCTCCTGGCGGCGCGCGTCGCCTGGGCGGCGGCGGACAATGCTCTGCAGATCCACGGCGGCAACGGTTTCGCCCTCGAATATCCGATCTCGCGCGTTCTCTGCGACGCGCGCATTCTCAACATTTTCGAGGGGGCCGCCGAGATCCAGGCGCAGGTCATCGCCCGGCGGCTGCTCGAGGGGGGCGACTAGCCCGCCCCAAGCGAATCAAAGTCAGTTCTTCTCGAGTCGGACGTGGGCCACCCCCGATTGGCGAAAACCGAGCGCGCTGGCCGCCGCCAGCGAAACGTCGATGATCCGGCCGCGTATGAACGGTCCGCGATCGACGATCTTCAGAATTGCGCTGCGGCCATTGTCGAGGTTGATGACTTTAACTTCCGTGCCAAAGGGCAGGGTGCGGTGCGCAGCGATGAGCCCAGAAGAATGTGGATTTTGATAATATGATGCAATTCCTTGTTCCGCGGCACAAGCCGTGTTTGTAATTCCACAGAATATCACGACTATCAGGAGGTCATTCCGCATTCATTGATACCCTTCTGTTGACCAAGACGCTCGGCTCCTCTGGATTGACGTTAGGGCAAAAAAAAGGCGACGTAACTGGGCGCCTGACGCGAGCGGCAAAACTTGACCGATAGGTCAAATTCGGAATGTCGATGGAATCGCATTACGGTCGCCAAAAGGCTCACGCAGGCGTCCGGAACGAAAGAGAGGATTTGAAGATGAAAACGCTGATCGTCGGCGCGGCTGGCATGATCGGACGAAAGCTTTCGCGGCGACTGGCGCAAACGCCGCGTCTCGCGGGACAGGCGATCGACGAGGCGCTGCTCGTCGATCTTGTCGCCCCGGAGCCGCTTGACGCGCCGTTTGCGGTGGTCCGGGAGGCGTTTGACATCGCGGCCCCCTACGTCGCGCCGAAACTCGCCGCAACCCGACCCGACGTGATCTTCCTGCTCGCCTCGGTCGTTTCGGGCGAGGCGGAAACGGATTTCGACAAGGGCTACGCCATCAATCTCGGCGGGACGGCTGGATTATTCGAGGCGATCCGGCGGGAGCATGTCTTGTCCGGCGGCGCCTATCGCCCCCGGCTCGTGTTCACATCGTCGATCGCTGTTTTCGGCGCGCCGTTTCCCGACGTTATCGATGACGACTTTCTCGCCGCGCCGCTGACGAGCTACGGAACCCAGAAAGCGATGTGCGAGTTGCTCCTCGGCGACTATTCGAGGCGCGGATTCTTTGACGGAATCGGCCTCAGGCTGCCGACCATCTGCGTGCGGCCGGGGGCGCCGAACAAAGCGGCGTCGGGCTTCTTCTCAAGCATTATCCGCGAGCCGCTGGCCGGAAAGGAGGCGATCCTGCCTGTCGGCGACGAGGTGCGGCACTGGCATGCCTCGCCGCGCTCCGCGGTCGAGTTCCTGCTTCGGGCGGCCGAGATCGACGCGTCGGTCCTCGGCGCAAGGCGCTCGATCACCCTCCCCGGCGTCTCGGTGACCGTCGGCGAGCAGATCGAGGCGTTGCGCCAGGCGGCAGGAGACAAAGCGGTGAGCCTCATCCGGCGGCAGCCTGATGAAACGATCGCCAGGATTGTCGCCGGATGGCCGCGGGCCTTCGATGCCGCGCGTGCGAAAGCCTTGGGATTCCACGCGGACGCTGACTTTTCGGCCATAATTCGGACGTACCTCCAAGACGAATTTGACTCCTGAGGGTCGCGCAATGCTGGATTTGCCAGCTGGAAACAGAACCTCTGGCTGGATTGCCGACGGAACCGGGGCGCATGCGCCGGATTCGACCGTTCCGCTCGTCGTCCGGCGCCGCCGTCGGATGGGCTTGGCCGGTCGGGTGCTCATGGTCACGATCGGCTTCGTCTTTCTGGCGATGGGGCTGTTTTACGTCACGCGTCTCGCGGCCTTTCGCGAGACGTGGCTTCACAACAAGCTGGCGTCGGCCGAAACCGCCGTGGACGCGTTCGACGTCGATGGACCCAACCCGTTGCCGCCCGACCTTTCGCAGAGGCTGCTGGCGAGCGTCGGGGTGAAGTCGATCGCCGTCACGACGCCCGCGGGCCAGCGCGTGCTCTCGGTTTCCGGCGCCCCCTCCGCCCCCGTCGAGACGGTCTATCCGGACAACGAGACGTTTTTCGGCAGCGTCGGCGCGGCGTTCCGTACGCTGTTCGCCCAGCCGGGCACGATCGTTCGCGTGGTCGCCTCTTCAGCCGACGATGGCAGCATCGCCGTCACGCTCGACGAGAAGCCGCTTATCGAGGCGCTGTGGCGGGTCTCCCACACCTTTCTCAACATCGCCCTCACCATTGCCGCGGTCGTCACCTGCGTCCTCTGGGCGGCGTTGTGGCAGATGGTTCTCAGGCCGGTGCGCAAGCTGACATCGAACATCATCGCCTTCGGCGAACGGCCGCAGGACATTTCGCGGGTGATTGCGCCGAGCGGCAGGCACGACGAAATCGGCCGGGCGGAAACCGCGCTCGCGGCGATGCAGGGCTCGCTCGCTCACGAACTGGCGCAGCGCAAACGGCTCGCCGAGCTCGGCATGGCGGTCGCCCGCATCAATCACGACCTCCGCAACATGCTCACCGCCGCTCAGCTCATATCCGACCGTCTGGCGACCATCCCGGACCCGCTCGCTCAGCGCCTCGCCCCGCGGCTGGTGGCCACGCTCGACCGGGCCATTCAGTTTTGTCAGGCGACCCTGACCTACGGCGCGGCGCGCGAGCAGCCGCCCAACCGGCGCGAGTTCGACCTGAGCGAACTCGTGCGTCAGATCGTCGAATCGGCGCGAGCCGAGAATGAAGACGCCATCGACTATCACATCGACATTCCGCCGCGCTTCGACGTCTACGCCGATCCGGACCACATCCTGCGCGTGCTCGAGAACCTCGGCCGCAACGCGGCTCAGGCGCTGATCGCCAAGGGCGCCGAAAGCGGCAGGCCGAAGGCCATCCGGTTCGCCGCCATCCGCACCGATGGCGTCGCCCTGATTGAAATCAGCGACACCGGCCCGGGCTTTCCGGCCGATCAGAGCGAGCGGATTTTCGAGCCCTTCCACAAGTCGACGAACGAAATCGGCGCCGGGCTCGGGCTGGCGATCGCCGCCGATCTCGTGGCGCGCAACGGCGGGGCGATCACGCTCGCGCCCGCCAAGGCCGACGACTTCTACTGCGGCGCGTGTTTCCACATCAGGCTGCCGACGCCGCAGCGCTCCGCCAGCAAGGCGTTGCGCGCCGTGGCGCACGACCGGCAGGACCGCTAGTCGACGCCGGATCGAAGCGGAAGGCCGCCGCCCTTTCGCAAGCGTCGAGGCTCGGATAAGACTCCGGCTTCCCCAGCGGCTTTTGGCAGCCTCCCGTCGGGCGCGAGCGAGAGCAGGAGCATGACGGTCGCGAAGCTCCCGACGCCAATCCGGTCAATCGCGTTTCTCTCGTCCGGCGCGAAAGAGGCCGACGAGGCGCTGAAACGCCTGGTCTCGCTTTACGGCAACGCGCCGCCCGACAAGGCCGACGTCATCGTGGCGCTCGGCGGCGACGGCCTGATGCTGCAGACGCTGCATGGCACGATGAACGCGCCGAAGCCCATCTACGGCATGAACCGGGGCTCCGTCGGCTTCCTGATGAACGAATATTCCGAATACGGCCTGCTCGAACGGCTCGAGGCCGCCAAGCCGTCGATCATCCACCCGCTGGTCATGCATGCGCGCGACGTCCACGGGGTGGAGACGACGGCGCGGGCGATCAACGAAGTGTCGCTGCTGCGCCAGACCTATCAGGCGGCGAAGCTGCGCATCGAAGTCGACGGGGCGACCCGGCTCGGCGAGCTGATCGCCGACGGGATCCTCGTCGCAACCCCGGCCGGCTCGACCGCCTACAATCTGTCGGCGAACGGGCCGATCCTGCCGCTCGATGCGCCCTTGATGGCGCTGACCCCCCTCTCGCCCTTCCGTCCGCGGCGCTGGCGCGGCGCGCTGCTGCCCGACGCGGCCCACGTGCTGATCGAGGTTCTGGAGGCCGACAAGCGGCCGGTCGCGGCGGCGGCCGATCATTTCGAGATCCGCCGCGTGACCCGGGTCGCCGCGGCGATGGACCGGCAGACGTCGCTGGTGCTTTTGCACGACCCGGGACATTCGCTCGACGAGCGCATCCTGCGCGAGCAGTTCGGCTACTGAGGGACCCCATGGCCAAGTCGGCGCGCGTCATCGCAGAGACCCTGATGGCGAGAGGTCGCTTCGACCTGACCCGGACTGAGGTCGAGGTCGTCGAGGACGACGGCGAGACGCGCCGGCTGTCGCACGAGATCTATCGCCACGGCAAAGCCGCCGCCGTGCTGCTCTACGATCCCGGGCGATCCGTGGTGACGCTGGTCAGGCAGTTCCGCGTGGGGGCCTACCTTTCGGACGGCGCGCTGTCGACGATCGAAGTCTGCGCCGGCATGCTCGACGGCGATCCGCCGGCGCTCTGCGTCATCCGCGAGGCGCTCGAGGAGACGGGCCTCAGGATCACCGCGCCGCGGCACGCCTTCGACGCTTACATGAGCCCTGGCGGCATGACCGAGAAGATCGCCTGCTTCGTCGCGCCCTACGGCGAAGCGGATCGCGCCGGCGAAGGCGGCGGCGTCGACGAGGACGAGCATATCGAGGTGATCGAAGTCCCGTTCGACGACGCGCTCGCCATGATCGCCAGCGGCGAGATCGCCGACGCGAAGACGATCGCCCTCCTCTATTTCGCCCGCGCCTCGGCTCTGCTTTAGCGGGAGCCTGGCACGACGAGGGAGCCGGGCGGGTCGGCTGGACGCCCGCTAAACTACGGTATTAAATCGGCATATATCGTCAAATTTGGAATCCTTTGGATTGGCGCAAAAGATCCTTGGATTTCCTTGACCGAGGCCTTGGATTTCCTTGGATTTCCTTGGATTCCTTCGTGCGAATCGGGACTTTTCAAAGGGTTACGAGGGGCTTGCAGCGCGAATATGTTTTTGCCCGCTTCTCCTGCATGGTATGGCCAAACCGTTCCGTTGAAACACGACTCCGCGCGTGTCAGCGAGGTCCCGATCGAAGGCGCTCATCAGGGCATTCTCCATCATTTTCTGATTTTCGCCAATATATATTCGACAGAGTTTTGGCAGCCCGAATCGATAGGGCGTGATAACCCGAACGCCGTTCAGGGACGCTCCCCCCTGGAGTGTGTCTTGCTTCGCGCTGGCGGGTCTGCCGGCAGATAGGGCGCCATTGCCGCGTGGCAGGCGACTGATATCCGGTTCCTGTTGTCCGCCAGGCAGGCGAACACCCGAGCCCGATCGGGAATAGCGCTGCCGCAAAACCGGAAAGCATCGTTCATGCACGCTTGCTGTTGTTCTCCGGTTTCAGCAGACGCATTCGTCGTCATGCTCACGGCAAAAGTCGCCGCGAGCAAGACCGCCCGGGCGAATCCAAACTTCCTACGGGTGCACATTGTTCGTCTCGCTATGAAAGATCGGGCACTCTTGCAGGCGCGCAAGCCCATCGCTGTCACCGCTGTCCATGGACCGCGGGTCAAGCCCGCGGATGACGGAAAACGATTCTGCCTGATCGAAACCAGCTCTAGGGACAGAATCCCCGAGGTTGGGAGCTGCCAAGTCAGGGCAAAAGCGGTGGGGACATACCAACCTCCTATTCGATCACAGTTGAAGCGCGATGCTAGAACCGACTCTGCGTGGGCTGTTTCGATCTCTTTGCGCGCGGCGACGCTGAAGTCCTTCAGCGGATCGATTCCGTCGCCGGCCGTCATCAGATCGCGCAGGTCCTTGAACGTCCTGTTGGGCGCAAGATAGGTGTCGAGGATCGAGCGCATGAGCTTTTCGCCAGCGGCGACGGTCTCGGGCCGGCACAGCACGCGCATCCTGCTGAGCAGGGCGTAGAGTTCTACGAGCTCCGGGATCTTCGGCTCGTTCGACGTGAGCGCCTCGCCATACTCCTTCGAGGCCGAGACGATGAAGTCTCGGAAGAGCTCTTCCCGCCGCGCCAAGTGGCCGGTGATCAGCCCAGCCCTTGCCGAAACGCTCTGACTGATCCACGCCGACAGGGCCGTCGTCAGCCCCCCGACCAACGAGCCCGCGAGCGCCGAGAAGGCCGAAAGGTAAGCAGCGTCCATGCTCTGTCTCCCGTCGGGGCTGAACCAGGTCATTTCCGCTCAAGTAGCGTTGAAAATTGCATCCTGCTAGCGTGATCCCAAGCGTTGCGCCCATGGGACGTGTGTTCGGATGAGAAGCTTGATTGCCGCTCTTCGACTTGCTGCGTTGGGCCCAGGAATTGCTGGATGAGCAGAAAACACTCAGACATACGGTCAAGCGCGGTCTTCTGGCGCGGCTACGACGACCGGTCAGTGTGATGCGGAGTACGCCGCCAATAAGGTCGCGATCAAAGCATCCGGTCAGGGCAAGCGCGCATTCGCCGCGGCTTGCCGAGCCGGCAATGCGACGATCCGGCTGGGAACGGCCGCCGCGCCTCCACCTCCGCTGCTCTTCCCACCTCCACCGCCTCCCCTATGGTGGCCAACGATTTGCTGTTTCGGCCCTTACCTGCTCCCGCGCCGGCATATCGGCGGGCGTCGCACGCGACGGGCGGTTCCGATCCACTCAGCGCTGGACGCCGGCCAAGAAAGAAAAGAAGGCGAGCAAAAGAGGAACAAGTCAATGAGTCATCGGGCTGCCCCCGGCTTGTGTGCCGGCTTAATGGGATTGACGTTGCTCAGCGCCTGCTCGCCCACAGAAGGCCTGCTGACGCCGACGCCCGCGATTTTCGCACCTCCTCAGGATCGAGCGCCGGTCAATAGCGCCCAATCCATCTACAAAGCCAACGATCTCAAGCTCCTTTACGTGACCGACCGGGCGCCGATTGTGGACCCCCAAACGAACGCGCTCTCCTACGGGTCCGAGCGCTCGCGCACGATGAGTTTTGGATCGATCGATATCCACATCGAGCCGGATTCGAACGGAGCCATGGGAGAGATGAAGCTCGGGGAGATTAAGGAAATTGGCCGGTTTCCCGAGGTTCCTTATCCGGCGGTGATCAGTTCCGCCGGCTATCGCCGTGCGCCTGGCGTCGTGGCCGCGCACGAAGAGGCGGTTGCCTCGCTTCAAGGTGAAATTCGTCGCCGCCTGGCGAAGACTGAACGAAAGGAGGTCGTCATCTTCATTCATGGCTACAACAACACGTTCAACGACGCGGCCAATGCGACGGGGAGCATCTGCAGCCTCCTTGGGCGGGATTTCGTTTGTGTGGCGCTGACGTGGCCGGCCGGCGGGACGCGCGGCGCTTTCCTGGGCTACAACGTCGACCGCGAATCCGGCGAGTTCGCCGTCGCCGACATGCGCAAGGCGATCCGCGCGATCGGCCAGACCGAGGGCGTGCGTGGGGTCCATATCATCGCCCACAGCCGCGGCACCGACGTGCTGGCGTCGGCTTTTCAGCAGCTGAGCGAGGAGGCCTATGTTTCGCGCTTTTCGAACACCGAGAATTTAAAGGTAAGGAACATTGTTTTGTTCGCGCCGGATATCGACATCGACGTCGCCGCGACAAAAATATTTGACGTGTTTTCTGATCCGGACACGCCCTACGGCGCCAAGAAAAACCCGAACGCAGCGATCAAGGCATCGTTTCATCTGACGATCTATTCGTCTCCCGGCGACCAGGCGTTGGGCCTTGCGAGCAGCATCTTTGGCAGCACACTGCGGCTCGGCCAGCTGGATCTGAGCGGGCCGCAAGCGAGAGCGCTGCGCGCAGACCCCGGCCATCGCGTTGACCTGGTCGAAGTCGACGACGACACCGGCGCCTGGGGGCACGGATACTTCCTGTCGAACCCGGCAGTCCGTTCCGACCTGGTCGCTCTGATTCATGGATTGAAACCGAGCGATCCTGGAAGGCCGCTGGTCGAAATCGCAAGTCCATTTTGGCGGATTGCCGGAGCTCAGGCAGAGGCGCGCCAATGACGCGGCCAAGGCTTACTGTGTGGTCGGGTTTGCGGCTGGTCGCTCGCAGTGACTGGCGCGTAGCGCCTCGAGCCGGGCGATGACGCTGGGCGCGATGAGGAAACGGCTCCGCTTCTGGTTGGACCATTGCTCTCCGAACGTCCGGCTTACCGTCGGCGGCAGGCTGTCCCAGCCCGGCTTTAGCCGCGAGGCCCAAATCCCTTGATAAAAACTTGGTTGCATAATGGCGGGCAATGGTTCTCGGCTATGCCCGCGTCTCGACCCGCCCAGGTCCTTGCCAGCCAACTCACAAGAGAAGGCCGCTGGCTGTCAACGCGGGCGGGCGGCGGGTCCTACTCTCCGCGACGGCTCCTTGGCGGGCTGCAGTTTTCGAACTACGACCCCCTATGCTGATGCGCCTTGATGCGATGTCGGTGCGCTGTCTGTTTTGCCCGGTTGCCGCAAATCGCCATGCTGCACCAGCGCCGCGCATGACCCCGCGTATGGTCGGCGAAAAGGAGGGTGCAGGCAGGCCCCTCGCAAGACTTAACTTGCGAAAAGTCCTCGGTGCAAACGAGCTGAGCCAACGCCTCCGCGACGGGGAGCAAAAGCGCGTCAGGGTTGCGCCAGCGACGCAGGACCTGAAGTCGGAAGCGCGATTGGCCGGCCTGAGAAAGGCCGATGCGGCTGAAGCTTTCGTCGCGCTCGAGCAGGCGGTTGAGCGGCGCCAGCTCAGCGAGAACCTCGGCTGTCAGAGGGCGGCCCTTATGCCGCCCCACGAAGTCCCTGAACCATTCCCTTAGGTTCCGCGCTTGATCCGCAACCTCGTCAAGCTCGCCCGGGAGCGCACGCCCGCTCATGTCCTGAAGAACGTCGCCTGCGACCAGGCGGCTTTGCTCGAGCCAGCTCAGGTAACCTTCGCCATCATCAAGCCAATCGATGGGAGTATCGCCGGGCGTGGCGATCGAATTGAGGAAATCCAGGCCGGCCACGCCGCCGACAAAGATCGCAGGCGGGCGGCGGCCCATCGGAACTCCTTTTTCGGCCTGGCGGCCGCTCGTCGACGATACTAACCGGTTAATTGCCAGTTGACAAGTTATGAGACATAGCAGTAACCACACGAACTCCAGCGGTCAGGTTACTTACTGCGTCAGCCAAGTCCCATCATCCGCGAGTGGACCCCCTTCGACCTTACCCGAGGGATCATCATGGAAATGCATCAGGTTCGCTATTTCCTTGCGGTGGCCGAGGATCTGAATTTCACCCGGGCAAGCGAGCGCTGCAACGTGTCGCAGCCCTCCTTGTCGCGGGCCATCAAACTTCTCGAGGAGGAGCTTGGAGGGCTGCTCTTTCATCGCGAGCGCGAATCAACGCACCTCACGGATCTCGGTCACATGGTCCGTCCACACCTCCAGTCGGTTTACGACCACTCGAGTTTGGCGAAGCGCCTATCTCAGGAGTTCGTGAAAAAGTGGCCGCTGAAGCTGGGGATCATGTGCACGATCTCGCCAGACGAGATCATCGATCTCATCGCCAATATTCGAACCCGGCATCCTGAGGTGGAGCTGCGACTTTGCGATGCGAACGCCAAGGATTTGCGTGCGCGTCTTCTCGCTGGCGATCTCGAGGTCGCCATCTACACCTTGCCGGGCGAGGAACCGGACGAGCGCATCCATTCGATTCCGCTGTTTCGCGAGCAGATGGTCCTCGCCGTTCACCGCGACCATCGTCTCGCCAACACCGGAGCATTTCCCGTTCGTGAGATGAATGGCGAGCCCTATATTCATCGCATCAACTGCGAGTTCGCAGGTTATGCCGATCACATACTCCGGCAGAAGGGAGTCGCCTGCAAGCCGGTCTACTGGAGTGAGCGCGACGACTGGACTTTGGCCATGGTCGCGGCCGGGCTGGGATTTGCGTTCATGCCGGCAAACGCGGTCAAACACCCCGGTGTGATCGGTCTGCCGATCGTCCAGCCCGAATTTTGGCGACAGGTAGATTTGGTGAGTGTGAGGGGACGTCGCTATTCGCCAGGGGTCGGCTCGCTGGTCCGCGAGGCGATGCGGAAGACGTGGTTCGGAAAGCAACCCGAGCGGGTGATGGATTCGACGGGCCTGCTTGCGCCCGCGGGCGCCGGCAAGGCGGCTGCATAGGCCGCCCGGATCGATTGAGCAATGAACGCCGTCGCAAGCGACGTGTCGCTTGCGTAGTCGCCAATCTAAGAATGATATTTCTGGCCGGCCCTCCTGGTCCACGACGCCATGCGGGCTCCGGCTGACCGTAGAGCGTGGAACAAGCAACCGCCGCGGCGCGCCGGGTCCATAGACGGCGGCTATTGCATCGATTGCCGATAGGCATTTCACCTCGAAAACGTCCCAGCGTCTAATGGGTCCGCGTTCATCTCGCGAAGCCGCAGGAGACGACTGCAATGAATTCCACGAACACCGCTGTTTCGGTCGCCGCGGCCGCACAACAGCGCCAGCCGCCACGACCGCCATCGGAGTTCCTCCGCCGGTTCGCGGCCCCGTTGGTCAGACACCCATAGGAGGCCGGCGTGCGCGCAGAGCTCGATTTTCGACGCGGGGTGACAGCGGACGTCGAACGGATCGTCCGATGGGTGTTCCCGCGACCTCGATGGGCGTTTTCCAAATCTGCCACCCAGGAGGTCTTCTATCGCCACCGGCTGCCGGTACGCATCACGCACTGGATCAATGCGCTCTGCATTCTGTTCCTGCTTGGAAGCGGGCTGAACATATTCAATGCGCACCCAAGACTATACTGGGGAAACTACGGCGCGGATGCCGACAGGGCTTTCTTCTCGATCGGTTCTGACGATGCATCCGGCCGCACGCAGGGATACGCCCAGCTCGGGGAGTGGCGCATCGACACGACCGGCGTCCTGGGCTGGTCGAAATCCGAGGGCGAATATGTTGCGCGCGCCTGGCCGGACTGGATCACCATCCCGAGTTTCCAGGATCTGGCCGACGCGCGGCACTGGCACTTCCTGTTTGCATGGCTGCTGGCGATCAACGGCGCCGCTTACCTGGTCTGGAGCCTCGTCTCGCGCCACCTCCAGAGGGATATCATCCCTGCGGCGGCCGACATTCGGGCGGTTCCGTCGTCAATTGTCGAACATGTCAAACTGAAGCACCCAGCCGGCCCGGCGGCAAAGCGATACAATCCGCTGCAGCGGCTCGCGTACGTGGGCATCATCTTCCTGATAGCGCTGATGGTCCTAACGGGCCTCACGATGTCGCCGGGCTTTGACGCCGTGTGCCCTTGGCTCCTTGACATCTTCGGTGGGAGGCAATCGGCGCGCAGCATCCACTTCATCGGCGCGAGTCTTATCGTGCTGTTCGTCGTCGTTCATCTCATCGAGGTTGTGCTCGCGGGCGCGATCAACGAGGTGCGCTCGATGTTGACCGGTCGATATGTCGTTCCGGAGGAGCACGCGTCATGAGCGCTGCAGATATCACCCGGCGGGCGGTTATCGCCGCTGGCTTTGGCGGCGCCGGCGCTCTCATCTGGAACGCCAATTCGCTCACGCAGAGTCCGAGTTTCGCGCACGTCTTTCGCGCCGTGGAAGACTGGACGCGTCTCAGCCAGCGCACTTTGCTCGCGCCAGGCCAGCTCGCCAAGGAATACAGCGCGGCGGACATATCGCCGACCTTCAAGCCGAATGGCACCTTCGATCCCGGCGGCGACTACTACAATGCTCAGGTCGCGCAGAACTTCGCGAATTGGCGACTGCGGATCAGCGGCATGGTCTCTCATCCGTTATCGCTCTCCGTCAGCGAGATACGTCGTTTGCCTTCGCGTACGCAGATCACGCGGCACGATTGTGTGGAGGGCTGGAGCGCCATTGGCATGTGGACCGGCGTCCAGCTTGGACTGCTTCTTAAGGCGGCCGGCCTGTCGCCATCGGCTCGCTATGCGGTGTTTCACTGCGCCGACAATCTGACCGGCGAGCCCGCCAAAGGAGGGGAGCAGAGTCCCGGGCAGTACTACGAGAGCATCGATCTTGTGGACGCGTTTCATCCGCAAACGCTGATTGCCTATGCGTTGAACGGAAGGCCGTTGGACGTCGCACATGGCGCGCCTCTTCGGCTCCGCGTGGAGCGCCAGCTCGGATACAAGCAGGCGAAGTACATCGAACGGATCGAGATCACTGACAGCTTCGCGAACATTGCGGGAGGCCGTGGCGGCTATTGGGAGGACCGAGGCTACGAATGGTACGCGGGCGTCTAGGATGCGAGCGCGATTGAAGCCCCGAAATGCGGTGTCGCTTTCTCCGCCTGGCATCTCGGCGCCCCGCTCACCGAAGCGGCGGCTTCCGCGCCTCAGCGGCAATGGTTTCCCTTGTGGGAAATGCCCAGAGCCGGGCGTTACGGCTCATTAGGAGAAATACGATGCTCAATCACGCCAAAACGATCGCCTGCGCCTTGATTATCGGGGCCGGAGTTTCGAGCTTCGCGGTCGCGCAGTCGACGACCGCCGGCTCAATGTCGACCGAGCACAACACCGACGCCATGTCGAGCGGATCGAACTCGAACGGGTCGATGACTTCCGGCGCGGACGCACACAAAGATCAAGACAAAATGTCGTCCACCCACTCTATGTCCAACGGCGCCATGTCAAACAACTCCATGTCAAACGGCCATTCGTCCAACTAGCCGCAAGGGAGCAGGCTCAGGGGCAGGCGACCTAGCGTCGCCTGCCCGCCGGACCGCAAGTCGCAAGGCGCTCTCCCTCTGCTGCGCGATCGAGCCGTCGCGATGCTCTTGCTGTGATGTCCGTCTGTTGAGGGCGGGCGCGGGGCGCCGCGTGCTTTCATCGCCGTGACGTCTCATGACGCGCCGCGCCGCCTTAAGGAGGGAACAAGATGGTCGAGGTTCAGGAGCCTTCCCGAGGTCGCCAACGCGTCGTCATTATCGGCGCGGGCTTTGGCGGCCTGTCGGCGGCCAAGGCGCTCGCCAATGCGCCGGTCGACGTGATCGTGATCGACCGCTTCAACTATCACCTCTTCCAGCCTCTGCTTTACCAAGTCGCGACAGCTGGCCTCTCGCCCGCCGACATCGCCGCGCCGATCCGCAGCGTGCTGAGCCGACAAGCCAACGCCACCGTAATTCTGGCTGATGTCGAAGGCGTCGATGCGGTCGCCAGGACCGTTCAGGCGGAAGGTCGCCGCGTGCCTTATGATCTCCTCGTTATCGCCACCGGCGCCAGGCATAGCTATTTCGGCCATGACGATTGGGCGAAGTTTGCGCCCGGTCTGAAGCGCATCGAAGACGCCACCATACTGCGGCGCCGTATCCTGCTGGCGTTCGAGAAGGCGGAAATCGAAATCGACGCGCGCGAGCGCGAGCGTCTCTTGAGTTTCGTCCTCGTCGGCGGCGGGCCGACTGGCGTCGAAATGGCTGGCGCGATCGCCGAACTTGCCCGCATGGCGCTCTCGGCGGACTTTCGCTCGATAGATCCGCGCGCGACACGAGTGACGCTGATCGAGTCCGGTCCGCGCCTTCTCGGCGCCTTTCATCCCGAGCTGTCGGAGGCGGCGCGTCGTTCGCTCGAGATGTTGGGCGTCCGGGTGCATCTCGGCAAGCCTGCGACGCGGTGTGACGAGGGTGGCGTCGAGGTGCAAGGCGAACGCATCGACGCCCGCACGATCATTTGGGCGGCCGGCGTGATGGCGTCCCCCGCCGGCCAATGGCTCAGCGTCGACACCGATCGGGCCGGACGCGTGAAGGTCAATCCGGATCTGTCGATTCCCGGCCATCCGGAAATCTTCGTGCTTGGCGATACCGCCCACGTCGCCGGCCTTGACGGGCGCCCATTGCCCGGCGTCGCCCCTGTCGCCAAACAGCAAGGGGTTTATCTGGCTCGCTTGATCAAGACGCGTCTAAAGGGCGGGGACTTGCCGCCGTTCCGCTATCGGGATTTCGGGTCCTTGGCGACGATCGGTCGCAAGAGAGCGGTCGTGCAAATGGGCGGCTTCCGTGTCACCGGTTTCGTCGCCTGGCTGATATGGTCGAGCGCCCACATCTATTTCCTGATCGGTTTCCGAAACCAACTCGCGGTCGTGCTCAACTGGGGTTGGAACTACCTTACGTTCGGGCGCGGCGCCCGGCTGATAACCGGCCTCACGGGGTCGCGAATGTCGCCAATGGAATCGGTCAGCCGACAGAGCAACGCGCCTGATCAGGAAGACAGCCAAATGGTAGCGGCGAGATAGAAAACGTTGCTCAGGGGGCGTTCCAGCGAGCGTCGTTCGAGGCCGCCACGCGACGCGTCAGGACGAGGTCGGTGGGAGGCAGGGGCCTAAGCTTGGGACTAACGTGAAGCCGTTCAGCCCGGAGAAATAGCGACCGCCGCACGGACGGCGCTAGAGCCCCGCCGCGCGCTTGGCGGCCTGAAGCGTGTTGGCCATCAGCATGGCGATCGTCATTTTGCCGACGCCGCCCGGCACGGGGGTGATAGCGCCGGCGATTTCGGCGGCTTCGGCATAGGCGACGTCGCCGACGAGGCGCGTCTTCGGCTTGCCTTCGGCGTCCAGCGCCTTGCCGGGCACGCGGTTCACGCCGACGTCGATGACGATCGCCCCCGGCTTCAGCCAGTCGCCGCGAACCATCTCCGGACGGCCGACGGCAGCGATGAGGATGTCGGCCCGGCGGGCGACGGCGGGCAGGTCGCGGGTGCGGGAATGGGCGATGGTCACCGTGCAGTGGCGGGCGAGCAAGAGCTGCGCCATCGGCTTGCCGACGATGTTCGAGCGGCCGATAACGACCGCCTCCTTGCCCGGAAGCGTCGTCGCCAATGCCTCGCAGGCCTTGTCGAGCATGATCATCGCGCCCGCCGGCGTGCAGGGGACAAGGGCGCGGCTCGTCTCGCCGATGGAGAGGAGGCCGACGTTGATCGGGTGGAAGCCGTCGACGTCCTTGGCCGGATCGACCGCTTCGAGCACCGCGGCGGCGTGGACCCCGGCGGGCAGCGGCAGCTGCACGAGGATGCCGTGCACGGCGGGATCGGCGTTCAGCGACGCGACCAGTTCCAAAAGCTCGGCCTCCCCCGTCTCGGCCGGCAGCGTGTGCTGGATCGAATGAAACCCGCAGGCCGCCGCCGCCTTGCCCTTGGCGCCGACGTAGACCCGGCTCGCCGGATCAGCGCCGACCAGCACGACCGCGAGGCCCGGCTTCACGCCATGCGCCGCGAGAGCCTCGGTCTCCGCGGCGACCTTGTCGAGCACGCCGTCGGCGATCGCCTTGCCGTCGAGCACATAGGCCTTCGCCATTTCCTCTTACCTCGTCCGTGCGGTCTATCGGGGTCAGGCCGCCCGGTAGACGAAGCGCGCTTCGTGCCGGGCGCGCGCCCCCGGCGCAAGCGTCAGCATCGAGGGCTTGTCGAAGAGGTCGCCGTCAAAGCCTTCCGGATCGCTGTAGCCGGTCCAGGCCTCGAGGCAAACGAACGGCGCTCCCGGCCGCGTCCAGAGCGCCGCATGTCGGAAGTCTGGGAACTCCATCGTGATCGAAGCGCCGGAGGCGTCGACGAAGGCGAGCGAGCGGCTGGCGCAGTCGAGAAAGCAGAGCGCGTCGTCGGCGAAGAGCCAGTCGCTCAGCGGCAGGTCGCGGCCGTTGAACGGAACCGGCCTCGTCCGCTTGCTGACCATGCCGCCGGGCACAATCACGGGGATTTCGCCGCGCTCCTGGCGCTCGAACCGCACCGCGGCGCCGTCGCGGCCGGCGTCGCCGAGCGGCCAGCGGAAGCCGGGATGGAGGCCGCAGGCGTAAGGCGCGGGCTCATCGCCCGGATTGGCGATCTCGAGCGCCATCGAGAGCGCGTCGTCGCTCAGCGCATATTCGACGGCGAGCGTGAAGGCGAAGGGATAGACGGCGCGGGTGCCCGCATTGTCGCTCGAGGTCAGGCGAACGAAGTCGGGGCCGCTCGATTCCACCGCAAACGTCTCGAACCGGGCGAAGCCGTGCAGGCCGAGGTCATAGTGACGGCCCGCCACCCGCTCGCCGTCCCGGGTCCAGCCGACGACGGGAAAGAGGATCGGGCTGATGTCGGGCCAGATCGCCGGATCGCCGGGCCAGAGGAGATCGCGCCCGCGCACGCGCCAGCTTCTGGCTTCCGCGCCAAGGCGCGCGACTGTCGCATGCGCTTCTCCATGCGCCAAAGCGATTTCGTTCACAGCACGATCTCCTTGATGGCCACGGCGGAAACGAGCGCGTCTTTCAGGCCAGGCGCGCAGGCGATGATCGGATTGCCCTTGGTCAGGCCGTCGCCGGCGAGGAAGTCGCTGGCATAGCCGCCGGCCTCGCGCACAAGGAGGATCGCGGCAAGACAGTCCCACGCGTTCATGTGATGTTCGACGTAGCCGTCCCTGCGCCCGGCAGCGACATAGGCGATGCCGAGCGCGCCCGACCCGGTGCGGATCGGCGCCGCGCCGGCGAGCGCGACGCGCTCGACGAGGTCGAGATATTTGCGCGGGCCGGCGCGCATGTTCCAGCCGACTTCCACCGAGGCATTGGCGAGCGCCGCGGCTTCCGATGGGCGGATCGCCGCGCCGTTGAGCCGCGCCCCGCCGCCCCGGCGCGCGGCGAAAAGTTCGTCGCGGATCGGCTCGTAGATGACACCGACCTCGATTTGGCGACCGACGACGCAGGCGATGGACACGCAAAAATGCGCGATTTCGCGGGCAAAATTCGCAGTGCCGTCGATCGGGTCGACGACCCAGACCGCTCCGCCCTCGGCCGCCGGACGTCCCTTGGTCTCCTCGCCGATGAAGCCGTCGTCGGGGAAGGCGGCATGCAGGCGCCCGGCGATCAGCGCTTCCGTCTCGCCGTCGACCTCCGTCAGGTAATCCTGCGGACCCTTGAAGGCGACCTTGAACGACGAATTGAGGAAGCGCCAGCGGGCGATCGCGCCCGCTTCCCGCGCGATCGCCTGAGCCGCGAGCAGCCGCATCTCAATGGGATCGGCCACGGCCATCGAGCGTCCCTTCAAAAATGGCTGTACGAGCCGCGGGCGAACGTTACGGTCCCGCCGTCCGGACCGATGAAGCGAGGCGGCGCATAGCCTTCGAGCGCCTCGCCGACGCAAGCGACCCGCACGCCGACGGCCGCCGCTTCCGCCTCGAAGGCGGGCGCGGATCGAGGCGCAACGGACGCGAGGATTTCATAATCGTCGCCCCCGATCGCCGCAAGCGTGAAGAGG
The DNA here is from genome assembly GCA_963772555.1 of uncultured Alphaproteobacteria bacterium. Taxonomy (GTDB): domain Bacteria; phylum Pseudomonadota; class Alphaproteobacteria; order Rhizobiales; family Beijerinckiaceae; genus Roseiarcus. The sequence goes on from CAVYXQ010000025.1 coordinate 22,887, forward strand.
TCGGGATTGGCAGCGACCGCGGCGCGCGCGGCGAGCGACAGCGGCAGCCGGTAGATCAGCGCCCGCGCGCTGACGCCGGAGACCGCCAGCATTTTGGTCAGGTCGCCGACGAACCCGTCCGAGACGTCCATGCCGCCATTCGCATGCAGGGCCATCGTCTTCGCCATCGCCACGCGCGGTTGCGGGTTGAGGTAGCGGTCGAGCAGGAAGTCGCGATCCGCCTGGGCGATATCGGGCCCGCGGCCCTGGCGCAGGCGAAGACCGATCGCCGCATCGCCAATCGTTCCGGTGACGTAGATCCGGTCGCCGGGCTTGACGCCGAAGCGCGGGACCATCCGGCCCGCCAGGACAGCGCCGAAGGCGGTCACCGAAAGGGTCAAGGGGCCCGGGGTGGCGACCGTGTCGCCGCCGACGAGGGGACAGTCATAGGCCTCGGCGTCTGCGCCGAGACCCGATACGAAGCGCTTCAGCCAATCCTCGCGCCAGTCGCCGGGCAGCGCGAGCGCCAGCAGAAATCCGAGCGGGCGGGCGCCCTTGGCGGCCAAATCGGAGAGATTGACCCTGAGCGCCTTCCGGGCGATCGCCTCGGGCGGGTCGTCGGCAAAGAAATGGACGCCGGCCACCAGGGCGTCGGTCGTCAGCACCAGATCCTGACCGGGAGGGGGTGTCACACACGCGGCGTCGTCGCGCAGACCAAGCCCGGCCGGCCCGGCCAGCGGGGCGAAGTAGCGGGCAATGATTTCGTCTTCGCCCGGACGGAAAGGCATGAAGCGGAACAGCCCCCTGACGAAACTTGAGTCTTTCGGACCGAGCGGCCCGCGGGGTCTGTTAGCCTATTCGGGTCAAGCTGTCGCCGCCATGGCGTGAAAGAAAAAGGAAGCCGATCGGGCAGGCGGCGGAAGCAGCAACGGCTTGTTTGCTAAAAGCGGATTTTGTCGGCGATAACATCCGCTGCCAGATTTTGGTTGGGCGACATGACGATGCCAAGCGACCGCAGGCTGCGCCGGCGGCTGAGGCCCGCCGGCGTCCGAATGATCATGGCCGCCTGGGTCCGCCGCCGGCAAAGTGCGGCGCCCCGCCGAAGTGCATGCCTCCGCCGGCAAAGTGAGGCGCGCCGCCGCCGAAGTGGGGCGCGCCGCCGGCGAAGTGAGGTGCGCCGCCGCCGAAGTGAGGCGCGCCGCCGCCGAAGTGAGGCGCGCCGCCGCCGAAGTGAGGCGCGCCGCCGCCGAAGTGCGGAGCGGCAGCGAAGTGGGCCGGCGCCCGAGCCGCAAAGTTCGGATGGAAGGCCGGCGCATGCATCGCAGGCGCGGCGTGTGCAAAGCGCTGCGGCGCCGCATGCGGCGCGGCGTGCGCGAAGCGCTGCGGCGCGGCGTGCGCGAAATGCTGCGGCGCGGCGTGGGCGAAGCGCTGCGGCGCGGCGTGGGCGAAGCGCTGCGCATGGACCGGAACGCCGGGGTGGCCGCCCGCGCGAGCCTGGGCGCCATGCGCGAGCTCGGACCGCCCCTGGAGAGCCCCGGCATGGACTGCGAGCGCGGCCCCTGCGGCCGCGCCGGCCCCAGCAACTGCTGCGACATGGGCGCCATGGAATTGGTTCGCGCGCTCGGTCGCCGCAATTGGCGGCCGGCCGTGGTTCTCGTTGTATCTTAAGGATGCAATCCCCCTCGCCTCCGTCTGATGACGGATCTGCTCGGCTGTCGCGGCCATGCGATGCGCATGCGCAACCGCAAGCTCCGCCGGAGTCGGCCCAACGGTCGTTCCGCCATGCCCACCGTGGTAGCTGACGCGCGTCGGCGTCACGGGAGCCGGAACCGGCGCGTTGAAGACCGTGGCGATATGCGCGTTGCCGAAATTGTTGACGGCGCGGTTGTAGTAGAAGTGGTGGTCGCGCCAATAGCCGCCGTGATAGCCGACGCCGGTATAACCGAACCCGTAGTCGATCCCCCCGTAATAACCGACCGTCGGGGCCCAATAGCCGGAATAGAAGACGTAGTCGTTGTTCGCATCGTCCCAGGCCCAGTAGCCAGGCGTCCACAACAGGTCGACAGCCGGCGACATAGCCCAGTAACCGGGCACCCAATAGTATTCCGTGCCGTCCCACGTCCAGTAACCGGGAATCCAGAGATATCCCGGCCCGGGAATCGGCGGCTGCGAATAGACCGGGATCGGCGGCGGCGCGATCGAGGCGGTGATCGCGATATCAGCCTGCGCATGCGCAGGCGCGATGAAGGCGAAATTGGCGGTCGGCGCCACGCCCAGGATCAGGGCAGCGGCCGAGGCGCAAAGGAGGAGACGCATTGGGCGAAGCATAGAACCGGTCCCTGTGAATGACTCTTATCCGCGTAAACAACCGCGCGGGTTGACGAGGGGTTCCGATCCCTGCGCGTCGGCTCACTGTTTCGTGAACGACGGGCGTCCGCCGCTACGGCTTGGGCGGAGGCGCGACTTTGCGTCTCATGGTCGGCCCACGGATGGCGACGGGATGCTGAGCGAAGTTCTGTACGACGCCGGTCGCCGCAGTCGGCCCGTTCGGGACATGTTGAGCCGGGCGGCCGCGCTCCGCGGAGGGCCCCGCGACGAAGGGGCCATTAGGGCGGGCGCCGGCAACGGTATGCATCAGCGGCAACGACCTGTTGGCGCCGCGGAAGTCGTTCGCGCGGGCGAGGGCGCCGATCGGCGGCGCCCCCTTATTCTCGCTGTATCTCTGATTTGGGATCCGGCTTGCCGTTTGCTGATTCTGGATCTGCGCGGGCGTGGGGCCAATGTGGCGCCCCCGCATCGCCGCGATCTGGGCCGGCGTTGGACGCGCGGCCGTTCCTCCGGTCCCGCCGTTGTAGCTTATGTGGTTCGCCGGCGCGAAGACCTGGTTGGCGTAGGTTGCGACATGGACGTTGCCGACATCGTTGACGGCCCGATTGTAGACGAACTGATGGTTGCGCCAGAAGCCGCCGTGGAAGCCCTGGCCGCTGTAGCCGAAGCGGTAGTCGATGCCGCCGTAATAGCCGACCGTCGGAGCCCAGTATCCCGAGTGGAAGACGTAGTCGTGGTTGCTTGCGTTCCAGGCCCAGTACCCGGGCGTCCAAAATAGGTCGACGGCCGGCGGGCGCGCCCAATAGCCGGGCGTCCAATAGTATCCATCTCCGCCCAACGCCCAATAGCCGGGAATCCAGAGGAATCCCGGGCCGGGAAGCGTCGACTGGGAATAGGACGGCAGCGGCGGCGGCGCGGCCGAAGCGGTGAACTCTACATCCGTCCGCGCCTGCGCCGGCGCGACGAGCGCGAAACGGCCGACAGGCGCCGCAGTGAGGATGAGCGCTGCGGCCGGGGCGCAGAGGAGAACGCGCATGGCGCGAAGCATGGCGGATAGCTCCTTGTCCGGCTCGTTCGACCTCGATCCGAGCGCACGCCAACAACGGATGGGCGCGGCGGCCGGTTCCTTTGTTGCGCTTCGCCTCTCTCTTCCCTAAAGCACGCCGCCTAAGGTTCTCCCCGAGGACATCAGGCGTGACCGACGCTTTCCAGCCCCGTTCCGACTTCCTGCGCGTCATGCAGGAGCGCGGCTTTATTCATCAATGCTCCGATCCGCTGGGGCTCGACGAGAAGGCGCGCTCGGGGTCGCTCGTCGGTTACATTGGCTTTGACGCGACGGCGCCGTCGCTGCACGTCGGTTCGCTGGTGCCGATCATGATGCTGCACTGGCTCCAGGAGACCGGAGGAAAGCCGGTCGCGCTGATGGGCGGCGGCACGACCATGGTCGGCGACCCGTCCGGCAAGGACGAGAGCCGCAAGCTGCTGACCGTCGAGGCGATCGAGGCGAACAAGGCCGGCATCCGCAGGGCGTTCGAGCATTTCATCCGCTTCGGCGAGGGCAGGCATGACGCGATCATGCCGGATAATGCCGACTGGCTCGCCAAGCTCAATTACATCGATTTCCTGCGCGACGTCGGCCGGCACTTTTCGGTCAACCGGATGCTGGCGATGGATTCGGTCAAGCTGAGGCTCGAGCGCGAGCACGAGCTGAGCTTCCTCGAATTCAACTACATGTGCCTGCAGGCCTACGACTTCACCGAACTCTACAAGCGCTACGGCGTGACTCTGCAGATGGGCGGGTCGGACCAGTGGGGCAATATCGTCACCGGCATCGATCTCGGCCGGCGGATGGGGCTCGAGCAGTTCTACGCTTTGACCTCGCCGCTCATCACGACGGCGTCGGGCGCGAAAATGGGCAAGACAGCCGCCGGCGCGGTCTGGCTCGATGAAACTTTGCTCAGCCCCTACGACTACTGGCAGTACTGGCGCGACATCGAGGATGTCGACGTCGGACGCTTCCTCAGGCTCTTCACCCTGATGCCGCTCGACGAGATCCGGCGGCTCGAAAGCCTGGCGGGAGCCGAGATCAACGAGGCCAAGAAGGCGCTCGCCAGCGAGGCCACCGCCCTCCTGCACGGCCGAGACGCAGCCGAGATCGCCGCGGCTACGGCGCGCAAGACTTTCGAGGAGGGCGCGCTCGCCGAAAGCCTGCCGACCGTCGATGTGCCTGGCGAGGAATTCGACGCGGGGCTCGGGGCGCTGAGCGCTTTCGTTCGCGCCGGGCTCGTCGGCTCGACCGGCGAGGCGCGCCGTCAGATCCGCGGGGGCGGCCTCAAGGTCAACGACGCGGCGCTCGGCGACGAGAAGGCCCTGATCACCCGCGACGCCCTCAAGGCCGGCGGCGTCGTCAAGCTGTCGCTCGGCCGCAAGAAGCACGTGCTGCTGCGGGCGGTCTAGCCGCCCCGCGGCCTCCGCCCCTTCCCTTCCGGGAACCAAAGGCCAAACCATCGCATTCAGCCTCAAGACCGGAGGTTGACATGGCGAACTCAAAAGCCGCCGTTGAGACGGCGCATTACGACGGACCGGCGGGCGGATGGGGGTCGCTGAGAGGGATCGCCCGGATCTTCGGCGAGGAATGGCCGACGCCGGCGGCGATCGAGACCTTGGCGCGCCAGAACAAGCCGCAGGGCTTCATGTGCGTCTCCTGCTCTTGGGCGAAGCCCGCCGACTATCACCCGTTTGAGTTCTGCGAAAACGGCGCCAAGGCGACGCTCTGGGAGCTCACAACCCGCCGCTGCACGCCGGAGTTCTTCGCCAGCCACACGGTGACCGAGCTCAAAAGCTGGAAAGACTACGACCTCGAGCAACAAGGCCGGCTGACCGATCCCATGCGCTACGACGCCGCGACGGACCGCTACGTCCGGTGCGCGTGGGACGAGGCTTTCGCCGCGATCGGCAGCGAGCTCAAGGGCCTCGACCCGAAGTCCGTCATTTTCTACAGCTCCGGGAGGGCGAGCCTCGAGACCTCCTATCTCTACGCGCTTTTCGCCCGGCTCTACGGCAACAACAACCTGCCCGACAGCTCCAACATGTGCCACGAAACCACCTCGGTGGCGCTAAAGGCGGTGATCGGCGTGGGGGTGGGGACGGTCGTGTTCGACGACCTGCAGAAGTGCGACGCGATGTTCTTCTTCGGCCAGAACACCGGATCGAACAGCCCGCGCTTCCTGCATCCGCTGCAGGACGCCGCGAAACGGGGCGTGCCGATCGTCACCTTCAACCCCGTGCGGGAGAAGGGGCTCGAGGTCTTCGTCAACCCGCAAAACCCGCTGGAGATGATGACCGGCCGGGAGACCAGGATCAGCGCCCAGTACCACCAGGTCCGGGCCGGCGGCGACATCGCCGTCCTCCTCGGCATGTGCAAACACGTCTTCGCCGCCGACGACGCCGCGCAATTGGAGGCCAAGCGGGTGCTGGACGTCGATTTCATCAAGCGGCACACGCACGGGTTCGAGGCGTTCGAGGCCAAGGTGCGGGCGACGCCGTGGGACGAGATCGAGGCCGAGTCGGGCCTCCCGCGCCAGGCGATCGAAGAGGCGGCGCAAGTCTACGTCGAGGCGGAGCGCGTGATCGGCATCTACGGCATGGGGCTCACCCAGCACATGCACGGGTTCGAGGCCGTCGCGATGTTCGTCAACCTGCTGCTCCTCAAGGGCAACATTGGCCGCGACGGCACGGGAATCTCGCCGGTTCGAGGCCACTCGAACGTCCAAGGCCAGCGCACCGTCGGCATCACCGAGAAGCCCGAGCTTGCGCCGCTCGACAGGATCGCCGAGCAGTTCGGCTTCGACCCGCCGCGCGAAAAGGGCATGAATACGGTCGAGGCCTGCGAGGGCATCCTATCCGGCAAGGTCAATGCCTTCGTCGGCCTTGGCGGCAACTTTGTCCGGGCGATCCCTGAGCGGGAGAAGATGGAGGCGGCGTGGACAGGCATGCGCCTCACGGTGCAGATCGCCACCAAGCTCAACCGCAGCCACCTCATCAACGGAAAGGTCGCTTACCTATTGCCTTGCCGCGGGCGCACCGAAGAGGATATGCAGGCCACGGGACCGCAGGCGGTGACGATGGAAGATACGTTCAGCTGCATCAACGGCTCGATCGGGCGGCGGAAGCCCGCGAGCGAGCGCCTGATGTCCGAAGTCGCCATCGTCGCCGGGATCGCCAAGGCGACCGTGCCGCCGAACCCCAAGGTCAGGTGGGACGAATGGGTCGGCGATTACGGGCTGATCCGCGATCTGATCGCCGAGAGCTACCCCGAGCAATTCCATGATTTCAACGCGCGGATGTGGACTCCCGGCGGCTTCTATCGCGGCAATTCGGCGCGCGAGCGCATCTGGAAAACCGAGAGCGGCAAGGCCGAGTTCACGACGCCGCAATTCTTTTCCGAGTCTGGGTTCGAAGAGGCGCCGGGCCGTTACCGACTTATCACGATGCGCAGCAACGACCAGTTCAACACCACGATCTACGGATACAGCGACCGGCTCCGGGGCATCGAAGGCACGCGGGACGTGCTTCTGATCAATCCGGACGAGATTCGGCGCGCGGGACTGAGCGAAGGGCAGACCGTTTCGCTGATCAGCGACGCGGGAGACGGCGTCGAGCGACGGGTCGACGGGTTGAAAGTCACGGCCTTTTCGCTGCCCGACGGTTGTCTCGGCGCCTATTATCCGGAGATGAATCCCTTGATCCCCCTTTGGAGTCACGACCAGCGATCGAAGACGCCGGCGTCCAAATCGGTCCCGGTGCGGATCCGAGCAGAGGCCAATTAGCGGAGCGCGGCCGCCCGGCGAGCCATCTGCCGGCAGATCACCGTCCGGCGCCCACAAACGGCGCGGGCGAGACGAAGCGCACCGCATGGGGAGGCTCGCACGGACGAAGACATGATGCGGCGCTGCTTTGACCTCGCCTTGCGCTCGGCGAACGATGGCGGATACCCCTTCGCCGCTATCGTAACGAGCAAGGGCCGGTCGATCGTCGAAACGACGAACCGGGTTTCTCACGAGCGCGATGTTACGCGACACGCGGAAATCGTCGCCATCTCCGAAGCGCAGCGGAAGCTCGGTTGCACGAGTCTCGACGACTGCACGCTCTACGCCAACGTCGAGCCCTGCGCACTCTGTGCCTACGCGATCCGCGAAACACGGATATCCAGGGTGGTCTTCGGCCTTTCGTCGCCGGTCATGGGCGGCCATTCGCGCTGGAATATCCTTGGAGACCCGACCCTGTCGGCCGCGATGCCGGAAGTGTTCGCCCCGCCGCCCGAGGTCCGCGCCAATTTCCTGTCCGACGAAGCCGACGCGGCGCTGCGGCGAGCCGCCCCGATCTTCTGGGCGTTCGCGCGTTCGCGCGGACTCCTCGTCTGTGAGCACGGGCTCGATCCGCCTCAGCCGCTCGAAGAACGCCACCGGCGGAGCCGAACGAGGGAAAAGGCCATGCGCTTCATGCGCAGGCGGGTCTTCGATCGTTTCGGCGGCCGCGCCGGCCGATAGCGGTCAGCCCAGGAGATCGCTGCCCGGCGCGAGCGCCACCGCCTTGACCTGGGCATGAACGCCGACGCCCTCGGCGAGGCCGAGGCTCTCCCAGGATTTTTGAGTGAGCCGCGAGAGAAGGCGTGCGCCGGCGCCGTCGGCGCCCAGCGCGATCACCGCGACGACCTCATGGGAGCCGAGCGACCGCGCTGAGACGACGCGGGCGGGCAGGACATTGAGAATGGATGTTCGCGCCGAGGGCTCGAGCGCGAGGCTCACGTCGCCGGCGACGATGCGAACGCGCCGACGCGCGCCGATTTTTGCCGGCGGCCCTGGGACGAGGAGTTGTCCGCCGCGGACGGCGAGCGTCAAGAGGCCGTAGCCGGCGTCATGCGCTTCGACGACGCCGTCGAAGCTGACCGCGGCGTCGCGCGCCGTCGCCAGCGGCAAAGACGGGTCGCTTTGCAGGTCGCTAAGCGAACCGGCGGCGATGACGCGGCCTTTCTCCATCAGCACGATCTGGTCGGCGAGGCGCTCGACCTCGGCGATGTCATGCGTGATGTAAATGATCGGCAAGGAAAGGCGGTCGCGCAACCGCTCGAGGAACGGCAGGATCTCGTTCTTGGTCGTCCGGTCGAGCGCCGACAGAGGCTCGTCCATCAGGAGAAGCTTCGGCTGCGAAAGCAGCGCGCGGCCGATCGCGACCCGCTGGCGCTCGCCGCCGGACAGCTTGCCCGGCGAGCGATCGAGCAGCAGAGCAATGCCCAAGAGCTCCACGACCTCGTCGAAATCGATGGCGTCCGCCGACGGAGCGCTCTGGTCGCGTGGCGCGCCGTAGAGAAGATTGCGCCGCACGCTCAAGTGCGCAAACAGGCTCGCCTCCTGAAAAACGAAGCCGAGAGGACGCCGATGCGTCGGCAGAAAAATTCCGTTCCGGTCCTGCCAGACCTCGGCGCCGACCGCGCAGAAGCCGTCGCGCACCCGATCGAGACCGGCGATGCAGCGCAGGACCGTCGTCTTGCCGCAGCCGGACGGGCCAAACAGGGCCGTCACGCCGGTCCCTGGCGCGACAAAGGCCGCCTCGAGCGAGAACCCGCCGACCGCGCCAGCAAATTTCGCGCGGATCGAGGTCTCCGCCGTCACGCGCGGACCCGCGCGAACCGCTTCTCAATGACGATCATCGACAGGATGACGACGAAAGCGAAGGCGACCAGACCCAGGGCAAGGATATTGGCCTCCCGCCACTGCATCGTCTCCACATAGTCGAAGATGGCGGTGGACATGACTCGCGTTCGGCCAGGAATATTGCCGCCGATCATCAAGACGACGCCAAACTCGCCGACTGTGTGGGCAAAGCCGAGGACGGCGCCGCTCAGGAGACCCGGGCTCGCCAGCGGCAGCGCGACCGTCCAGAAGGCGCGCCGCGGCGAAGCCCGCAAGGTGGCGGCGACTTCAAGGGGCCGGTCGCCGATCGCCGCAAAGGCGTTGCGGATCGGCTGGACGACGAAAGGCATCGAGGCGACGACCGAGCCGATGACGAGACCGGTGAAGGTGAAAGCGAGCGTGCGCGCGCCCCAGAGGCTGGCTGCCGCGCCGCCAGGGCCGGCGGGACCGAGCGCAATCAGGAGATAGAACCCGAGCACCGTCGGCGGCAGCACCATCGGCAGCGACACGACCGCCGCAACGCCTTCTTTCCACCAGGCGCCCGACCGCGCCAGCCACCAGCCGAGCGGGGTTGCGATAACGATCAGGACCAGCGTCGTCACCGTCGCGAGTTCGATGGTGAGGACGACCGGCTGCCAGATGTGGGCGAAGGCTTGCATGAATTCGCTCAGTCGAGCCCGTAGCCGAATTTCTCGATGATCGCGCGGGCCGCCTGCCCCTTGAGAAATTCGACGAAGGACTCCGACGCCGCGTCGTCTTCGCCCTTCTTCAGCAGAACTGCGTCCTGTCGGATGGGCGCATAGAGATTCGGCGGAACCATCCAGCGGGTCCCCGCGGTCACGTCGAACAATTGCGAGAGCGCGACGAAGCCCACTTCCGCATTCCCCGTGTCAACGAACTGGAAGGCCTGGGCGATGCTGTTCCCTTCGACGATCTTCGGCTTCAACGCATCGTAGACGGCAAGCGCCTTCATTGTTTCGATCGCCGCGGTTCCGTACGGAGCGGCCGCCGGATTGGCGATGGCGAGCTGGGAAAAGGCACCCGCTTTCAGGGCCTCATCGCCCTTCGTCACCGCGATCGTTCTGCTCCACAGTACGAGCTTCCCGATAGCATAGGTGAACAAGCTCCCCGGGACCGCGTATCCTTGCTCGATCGCCGCCTTCGGGCGTTCGGCATCGGCGGAAAGGAAAACCTGAAACGGGGCGTCGTTGGCGATCTGAGCGTAGAGGGGGCCGGAAGCGCCAAAGCTCAAGACCGCGTCGTTTCCAGTCGCCTGATGGAAGAGCGCGGCGATCTCCTTCGCCGGTTCGGTGAAATTGGCCGCGACCGCGACGTTCGTCTGGCCAGCCTGCGCCGACGACGCGACGGCGGGAAGGAGCAGCAGGATCGCTGCGAGCAGCGCTCTCGGATTTAGCATGTCGCGGCCCCGGGTCCCATTGCCGGCCCACGCCTTGCGCGCCGCCATTCAGGAAGGTACGGATTGCGACTCGTTATATACGGCCATAGTCGACGGGTCTATTCCAATCGCAATCGCCAAACCGGGAGCCGTCACATGAAAATCAGCGCTCGCAATCGTCTGCAGGGAACGATCAAGGACGTCGTGAAAGGGGCGACGACTTCGCATGTTCAGATCGAAGTGGGCGAAACCGTCATAACGGCCTCGATCACCAACGAGGCGGTCGATGAGTTGAAGCTCGTCAAGGGTCAGAAGGCCTATGCGGTGATCAAGGCGTCCGATGTCATGGTCGGCGTCGACTGAACGGACCCGTCTTGGTCTACGGCCCAGCCCGTCCCCATTGCGACAGAGAAGACCAGTCCGTCGCGAGTACGCGCTGTCCGGAACAAACAAAGGTTCTGCCTTTGTTTTGGGCCATCGCGCGCTCGGGTTCGCTGAATGTTCCAGAGAAGCGGCGCCTACCGTTGAACGGGCGGAACGTACGCGTCCCCGGGGGCCATTGCGCCGCGAGCGCCGGGAACAGGCGTGTACGCCTCCCCGGGGGTGAACGCGCCGCGCGAGCCGGTCCCGTCGACCGCTCCGATGATCTTGCGCAGAATTCCAGGCGCGATGGCGGAAAGCGGATTGATGGTCAGCTGCGGCGCGCCGAGCGGCCCGTGCACCCGGTAAGTGACGCCGAAAACGCCCTCATTTTGTCCTCCGCCGAGGAGGAGGCCGACGAGAGGGATCTTGCTCAAGATGGTGTTGACCGAATAGGCCGGAACGAAGGTGCCGCTGACATCGATTTCGTTGCGGGCGAAGTTGATGCGCCCCTCCGTCGTCAGACCCATATTCGGGTTGTAGATCACCGCGTCCTTGATGTCGAGCGCGCCGGGCGAGCGCTCGAAAGCGACCGTCATCTTCTGAAATCGAATGGACGAAGGATCGATCGCAACGCCTGGCGCTTGCGACTGGCCGGCGGCGACAAGCTGCCGGAAGGCCGGTTCGTCGCGCAGGACGAAATTGGTGACGGTCGCGGCCCCGGCGGCGGACTCGCCGGACATGAGAAGGGTCATGTTTAGATCTCCGCCTTCCATTCGGGAATAGAGGTCGGCGAAGCGCGCGAGCGCGCCGGCGTCGGTGGCGCTGAGGCGAATTTCTCCGCCGGCGCCGCCGCGGCTCGCCATCACGACACCCTCGCCAATGCGCCCGCGGAAAAGCTGAAGCCGGTCCTCTCCGTCGCGACGCGACGCATTGAGTTCAAGGCCGCTCATGGACTGTTTGTTCGCGCCGACGACGGTGGCCACCTTCAGATCGATGTCGAAGTCCTTGGCGGCCGGGGACGACGCGCCGCCCTGGGTCAGCCACTTGATGAACGGTCTGGCGTCGAGGATCGAACCGCGCACCGTCGCTTTGATGACATTGGCGCTGTTGACGACGTCGACCTTGAAGTCGTCGCCGGCGGAAATGCGCGCCTGGGTGATCTTCGCCGCTGTGATGGCGCCGTCGGGGCCCGCGTCGGCCGAGCCTCGCAGCAGCGCGGCGCCGAAATCGACGGCGATGTTGGTGAGCGACGCCCCGTCCGGAGCGGCCTTCACTTGGAATGCGGCCTTGCCGGGCTTGCCCGACGCCTTGACGATGCCGGGAACGGGATTGTCGATGCCGGCGGCCGTGAGATCAATTTCAACGTCTGCGCTGTCGCGGCTGAGCGGCGCCTTGAGCTTGATCGGGATCGGCCCCGTCAGCCAGGCCAAGTTGAGGCCCCGCTTGGCCCGCGCGGCTGCATCGAGCGTGAACGTCAGCGTCGCCGAACCTTCCTCGCCCGGCGCACGGGCGACATCGACGTGGGTCGCCGCGCCGAAAAGCTGGCCGTCGCCCACCATTTTCAGATTATTGCGATCGGCCTCAACCGTGAATGCGCCCTGGTCGAGCTTCTCCTCGCCGATCAACTTGTCGAGGGCCAGGTTTGTGAGCGAGCCGGTCGCAAGGAACTGCGTCTGTTCCGGCTTGGCGGTCTTGCCGAGCTTGAGGTCGAGCGCGAGATCGCCGTCCGCCTGCCCGTGCACTGTCGCCGGATCGATCTGCAGGCCTGCCTGGTTGCGCAAGGGCTCGCGTCCGATGAGGTCGGCAAAAGCGTCGGCGGATCCGGTGAGATGGGCTCGCGCCTGGGCGTCCACGATCGGCCTTGGCGTGGTGTCCGGCACGGTGAAGACGAGGTTGTCGCCCTGAATGCGCCGCGTCGGCGACAACGTCATCGTCGCGTGCTTGCTGGAGACGATGAAATCGCGCCCGGTGAAGGTTCCCGCCCCATCGTCCGCGACCATCATCGGCAAGCCCGGCATCAGGTCGACCCCGACGTCTCGCGCGCTGAACGTGCCGTGCACGCTTTCGCGCGGCAGGGCGCGCTTGTGGTCCATCGCATCGAGATCGGCCGCGGTCCAGTTCGCCGCCATCTCCCCCTCGATTTGCCCGCCGTGAAGATTGTGCACGCACCAGTCGCGCACGTCCGGATTGATGAACTGCGGCCAAAGGCGCATGACGTCCGGAGTTGAGCTCGGCTTCACGGCGATGCCGAGCTTGAGCGAAACGCCCGGACCGTCCGGCGCGATATGCGCCTTGAGCGAAGCGTCCACAGTCGGACCGCGCAAGGTGAACCCGTCGACGACGAAGCGCGACTCCGAGGGAAGGAAGGTAAGGTCGGCCACCACGGAATTGAGCGCGACCGCGCTGTCGCCCTCGCGTTCGGGCCCGAAGCGCATGTCCTTCAATTCGAGCCGCGCCGTCCAGGCGCCTGCTGGATCGAGCGGCGGCTTGAGCCAGCCCTCAGCCGTCATATGCGTCTCGCCGGCGAAGACCATGAGATCGTGAATGCGAAGCCGCTTCTCCGCGTCTTCCCATTCGAACTTTCCTGAGGCCTCGTCGACCAGGAACGGCAGCGCATCGGGGTTGTTGAGCCGAACGTTGCCTGCGCCAACGGTAAAGTGTCCGACCACGCTCTGCAGCGTGTCGTCCGGCGCCAAGCGCGCGTCGAACTTGAACCCGATCGGTCCTTCGGCGAACAGCGGCGGCGGCTTCTTGTCGAATGTCTCGAGATCGGCCAAGCTGACGTCTCGAGCCGTCAACGCCAGGGCCGGCGCATCCCCGACGGCAGCGCGGGCCTCGATCGACCAGGGGCCGGCCGGGCCGGTCGCCGAGATCTTTGCCCTTGCCTGGTCGCCGGATCGGTCGAAGACGAGATTGAAGTCCTTATAGGTGATCGACCGGTGCGTCGCTTCGTTGTCGATGGTGAAATTCCCGCGGGCGAGCGTCAGCCGGTCGACGGCCTGACTTGCGCCGGCCATCGCCTCAGCGGCCGCACGGATGAGGGCTGCGAGGTTGGTGTTGTCGACGCCCGAACGCCCCATGCTCGGCAAGGCGATCGCCTCTCCGCCATCATCGCCCGAGATCGCGATCGACAGCGCGCCGACCGGCGAGACGCGCAGACGCAGGTCGAGCTGGTCGAGTTCGAGCCGCCGAACCTTTACTTGCGCGATGAGCGCGGCGAACGGATCGAGGCCGATCTTGCCGCCGGGGGCCGAAAGAACCGTTCGTCCGGCGGCGTCGCGCACCTGCAGACCCCGGAAACCCAGGCCGACCCCCAGGAATCGTGCATGATGTAGGTTGGGCCGAGCTCAACCGCGTAGCGATCTCCGGCACGCTCCTGTAGGTTCGCCGCGATCTTGTCGCGCAGCAATTCGAGATAGATGGGTCCGTTCGCCAGCCGGACCGCCAGTATGATGGCGCCCGCGATCGCCAGGACAGCAAACAGTTCGGCGATCCGGCCAAGGATGTGCGCGATCCTCTTCGCGCGGCGCCGCCCGCGCGCCGAAAGACGCGGCCCTTCTGCCGTTTCCACCATGCGGCGAAGGTCGCCGCGTGCGCGCGCGCGTGTCCCGACTTCAAATCGACCGACCAATCGAGAGTCGTCCTCCGTGGACCGGGCGCCGACAGGGCGCCTGCTTCGCCGACGTGCGAGCGCCGCAGGCGCGGCGGGTCTAAAGCTTACGCCCTTGAAACGCGCCGCGCAGCAGGTCACTGTCGCGCAAAACGCCCGGCGACGTATGGGCGGATTGAAACGACAATGAGACCAAACGAGGGCGATATGGTCAAGGAACTGGATGTCGGCGATGCCGCCCCCGATTTCTCGCTGCCCACCGACGGGGGCGGCCATGCGCGGCTTGCCGGCCTCAGAGGCAAGGCGATCGTTCTCTACTTCTATCCGAAGGACGACACGTCGGGCTGCACCGCCGAGGCCATCGCCTTCAGCGGCCTCAAGGCGAAGTTCGCCGCAGCCGGCGCCGCGGTCGTCGGCGTCTCGCCCGACAACGCCGCAGAGTCACGACAAGTTCAAGAAGAAGCACGACCTCGGCATCGCGCTCGCGGCCGACCCGGAACGATCGGCAATCGACGCCTATGGCGTCTGGAAAGAAAAGAGCATGTACGGGCGGAAGTATTTCGGCGTCGAACGCTCGACCTTCCTCATCGACCGGGAGGGGCGCATCGCCCGGGTCTGGCGCAAGGTGAAGGTTCCAGGGCACGCGGACGAGGTTCTGGCCGCGGCGAAGGCGCTGTGAGGATCGCGAGCGTCGGTCGGAAATGAGCCGCCTTTTGACTTGCGATGGAAAAGCCTCAGGCCGCGGATGGTTTGGGTTTGGCGGTTCGATAGGCCGCAAACGCCAGGCCGCTGAAGCCGATCGCCATCATCGCCCAGGTCGAGGCCTCGGGAATGCTGATCGTGACCAGGGTCTGGTTCGCCAACCCCTGAGCATCGCTCAGCGCGGTCAGGCCGAAGACCATGCCCCAGGGATTACCAGGTCCGACCGCGGCGATATACTGTTGCACGAGCGAATCTGGGGCGGAGTCGATCGGCGCGCCAATGGGCGTGTACTGAAAAGCGGGACCGTACTCCACCGTCCAGATGGCGATCTGGATCGCGGCGCCCTCTATCGAGGCGGTCGTCAAGTCCGGAGCCGCGGCGATCAGGCTGTTTCCGCCTGCGACCAGCGCCCCGATTTCCCCGAGCTGAATATGCGTGAGCGAGACCGGGACGCCCTCGAGCCCCGCCGCAAACGGCGCCGTAAACACAGTCCCGCTGTCGGCGAGGGCGTCGTAGGCGTCGACGCACCACGCGTCGATGATCCCGTTGGTTGTCGACAGATGGATCTGGCCAGCAAGACCTTGAGCGGCGACCGGGTCGGAGATAGTGATACTGACCCCGGTCACGCTTGTTACTGTATAGTTTAGCGTCGCTGCGGAAGAAGTCCCGGTCGCGCCAAGCAGCGCTGCAGCCGCCACTGCCCCGACTTGCATGGTTAATTTCAGCCTGGACATTGGGACCGCCGCTTCTGGTTGCGTCATCTTCGACGCAAGGGCGGGCGATCGTCAATATTTTCGACGGCAACGTTGTTATTAGAGTTAACATGCCGGCGGTCGCCTGCCGAGGCAACTGGCGGCGCGGTCCATTTGCTATGCGTTAACCTTAATCGTCTTTAGTCGGCGCTGGTCCCGCAGGATGCAGACGGGACGGAGCGTCCCATGTTCCTGCGCGCGCATGAGCGGCAAATACGGCTGCCGCGGACGCAATACTCCCTTTCGGTGTTGTGCGGCCAATCCGTCCGGACCCTGCGCCTCAGCGCGACGCTCTTCTGGTCCTTCGCGGCGCTTGTCCCGCTGTCGCTGGCGATCGGCCTCGCCGGCGTCGCCAGTCTCGCCATCGAACGCTGGACGTTACGGCCGGAGATCGAGATCGTGCAGATCCGCGGGGCTGCCGAGGTCGACGCCGGACCCAAAGACACCGCATCCCGAGCCGGCGAACGGCAGGCGCTTCTACGCCGCGCCGCGATCGAAGCCGAGGTGCGCGATCTCCTCGCCAGACAGGCCCGTCTCGAGCAACGCGAAGCGATGGTCGCCGCACTCGCCAAGGAGGCAGCCCGCCAAACGACTGTCGCTGCGGCGCCTGGGTCAAAAGCCGGCTTCAGCGCCCTGGGAGCCATCGAACGGCTGGGCCCGCGAGCGGCTGGCGGAGAACCCAGGCAGGCCAGGTATGAAGCCGATGTAGTGCGCGCATACGCCCCGGGCTCCGGCGTGACTGAAGAGCACGGTCCGAGCGGGCCGCTTTCACAAAACGACGCCCCGCCTGCGAACGGGACGAATCTTTCTGTCTCGCCCAGTCTCCCCGGGCCCGGAGCCGTTATCGACGCGGAAAGCCGTCTCGACCTCATCCGGCATTCGCTGAGCCGCGTCGAGAGCGATCAGCTGACATCGCTTGCCGCCCTCGACCAGGCGGCTTCCCGGTCCTCGGCGCACAATGCCACAATTCTTGCCGACGCCGGCCTCGAATTCGACCAGGCTGTCGGCCCCGAACAGCGCCGTCGGCGCAGGAGGCCCCTACGTCCCGGCCTGGATGGACGCCAACGCTCCGGCCTTCGACCGCGCCGTGGCGCATGTCGCGCGCGATGTGGCGCTCGAGCAACGTCTGAACGCGCTGATCCCCTTCGTGCCCTTGCGCCAACCGCTTTGGGGGGCGGCGATCCTGACCTCGCCTTTCGGATACCGCGTCGACCCGTTTCTGGGAAAACTGGCGCTGCATTCCGGCGTCGATCTCCTGCAGGCCTATGGATCGGCGATTCACGCGACAGCCGCCGGTCGCGTCGTCCACGCGGGACCGATGGGCGGGTACGGAGCCATGGTCGAGATCGATCACGGCAACGGCCTGTCGACGCGCTACGGACATATGTCGGAAATCGCCGTCAAGGAGGGCCAGGAGGTCGCCGAAGGCGCGATCCTCGGCTCCCTCGGTTCGACCGGCCGCTCGACCGGCCCGCATCTGCATTATGAGGTGCGGGTCGACGGCGAGCCGGTCGACCCGGAGCGCTTTTTGCGCGCCGGAGCGGGGTTGACGGCCGCCGAGTAGGCTTCGAGCCGTTCCTCTTTCCGGACCCGCCCGCTAGAATGGCCGGGCCATGGACGTCCTTTTGTTTCGGGCGCTCGGTCTGCTCGCCCTTGCTATCCTCGTCGCCATCGCTGCGCGGCGCCTGCGCCAGCCCTACACTGTGGGCCTGGTTCTTGCGGGCGCGGCGCTGGCTGCGACGCGTTTCGACGCGGGCCTCGCGCTCACGCACGATCTCATCTTCGACGTCGTCCTGCCTCCCCTTCTGTTCGAGGCGGCGCTGAACCTGCGCTGGCGCGATTTCAGCGGCGATCTTGTCCTGGTGCTCACGCTCGCCACCGTCGGGGTTGCGCTCTGCGCCGCCGCCGTCGCCGGCGGACTCCACTACTGGCTGGGCTGGCCGATCGAAGCCGCGCTCGTCTTTGGCGCGTTGATCGCCGCCACCGATCCGATCGCGGTGATAGCGCTTTTGCGCGAATCCGGCGTGACCGGCCGGCTGCGGCTCTTGATCGAGTCGGAGAGCCTCGTCAACGACGGCGCGGCAACCGTCCTCTTCGCGCTGATCCTTGCCCTTGCCGCGCACGATCCGGGGAATGCGGGCGCGTGGTCGGTCACTGGCACATTTGCCCGCATTGCCGGCGGCGGCCTTCTCGTCGGCGTCGTCGTCGGGGGCGTTGCGGTCGTGGTCGCCGGAACCTCGGACGATCACCTGATCGAGACGGCGCTGACTGCGATCGCCGCATTCGGCTCCTTCGTGATCGCCGAACATTTCGGCGCCTCGGGGGTGCTCGCGACAGTGGCGGCCGGGATCACGATGGGCAATCTCGGCGTCCTGGGTCCCAGGGAGGGCTTCGGCCTGGCGCTCACCGCGCAAGGGCGCACCTTTGTCCTGGAGTTCTGGGAGTTCGCCGCCTTTCTCGCCAACTCGCTGGTGTTCCTGCTGATCGGATCGGCGATGGCGACGATCGATTTCGGGCGCGAAGGGTGGCGGGCGCTGGCGCTGGCCATCGTGCTCGCGCTTGTCGGACGCGCCGTCGCAGTCTATCCGATCTGCCTTGCTTTCTCGCGATCGCGTTGGGCGGTGCCGCTGAACCAGCAGCATCTCCTGTGGTGGGGCGGCTTACGCGGCGCGCTCGCCCTGGCGCTGGCGCTGGCGCTGCCGGGCAACCTGCCCTATCGCGAAGACATCCTCATCGTCGCCTTCGCCGTCGTCGCCTTCTCGATCATCGTCCAGGGCCTGACCGCGCCGGTCGCGCTGCGCTGGCTCGGGCTGAAGCCGTCCGGCAAACCCTAGCGATCCCCAATCTTGCGTCCACGATAAGCCTAAACTCCGCCGCCCTCCTCCCGAGTTGGCCGTCAAGTCGCATCGCCCATCAGGACGTTCGCCTTCTCCACGCTCCCGGCCCGCAAGCGCGCCACCTCCGGCATGTCCGAGCCGAGCAGCGGACGGAGGTATTCGCGAAACTCGGCGGTCACGTCGTTGCCATCCGCGTTGATGAAATGGTCCTCCATGACCCGGGTCTTGCCGGCGACCGTCTCGAGCGGGATCAGCGGATAGTCGACCGCATAATTGGCGACGCGACGGATCGCGACCGAGCCGTCGGCGCCGCGCACGACCGCATATTGCACCGCCTTCTCGCCGACTTCGCGCGCCTCGCGCTGGTCGACGTCGCTGACGCAACCGGCGAACGAGCGCTGCAGATAGCCGAACGTGTCGCCGCGCACGCGCTTGATGCCGAGCTTGGATTTCACCTCTTCGCACAAGAGATCGGCGAGAGCGCCGGTGCCGGAAAGCTGCACGTTGCCGTGGGCGTCCTTCTCCGTCTTGCCCATGAGCCTGGTGATGATCGCCTCGCCCTTGTCGTCGTGGATGCCTTCCGAGACGGCGATGATGCAGCGCCCGTGCCGCTCGAACGTGTCTTTCACGTCGGTCAGGAACTTGTCGATGACGAAGGTGCGCTCGGGAAGATAGATGAGGTGCGGCCCGTCGTCGGGGTATTTGCGCGCCATCGCCGAGGCTGCGGTCAAAAAGCCCGCGTGGCGGCCCATCACCACCGCGCAATAGACCCCTTTCAGCGCCAGATTGTCGAGATTGGCGCCGGCGAAGGCCTGCGCGACGAAGCGCGCGGCCGACGGAAAGCCGGGCACGTGATCGAAACCGACCAGATCGTTGTCGATCGTCTTCGGGATATGGATTGCGCGGAGCGCATCGCCGCCCTTCTTCGCCTCCTCCGACACGATGCGGACGGTATCCGAGGAATCGTTACCGCCGATATAGAAGAACGTGTCGATCGCATGCGCCTTGAGGACCTTGAAAATCTCCTGGCAATATTTGAGATCGGGCTTGTCGCGCGTCGAGCCGAGCGCGGCGGCCGGCGTGGCGGCGACGGCTTCGAGATTGGCGACGGTCTCCTCGCCGAGATCGACGAGATTGTCGTCGACGATGCCGCGGACGCCATGCAGCGCGCCATAGACATGGGAAATGCTCGGATGATGTCGCGCCTCGAGCGCAACCCCGGCCAGCGATTGGTTGATCACCGCCGTCGGCCCGCCCCCCTGCGCGACAAGGATCCTGTGCGCCATCGATGCCTCCCTCTTCAGCCAGGCGCTCAGGATGAACCGCGGAGCCTCGCCGGACAAGCGCTTTTCGCGAGCCTCGCGCCGCGACATTGAATGGAATGGCGCGGTTGGCGGAGGCCCGTCTGATCCGAGGCGTGCTAAACTGCTCATCTGCCGCGCGCCCCATCGCCGGCTGAATCTTCGGATATGCCAGCGTCGGATCAAACCGGAGCAGGTCGCATGAAGGTCAATTCTCTCGTTCGCCTGGCGAGCGTCAGCGAACTCGGTGGCCGCGGCCCGTTCGCGCTCTCGGCGAGGGGCGTGGACGTGGTCGTCGTTCGCAGCGGCGATGGATGGCGCGCCTTCGCCGGGCGCTGTCCGCATCAGGGCGCCCTGCTTGGCGAAGGCGAGCTCGAGGGCGACGTGCTCGTCTGCCGCAATCATCGCTGGCGCTTCTCGATCAACTCCGGACGGCGCGAAGGAGGGCCCGAATGCCTGGCGTCCTGCCCTGTCGCCGAGCGCGACGGGGGCGTTTTCGTCGACGTTACGGGACTGAAGCGCTCCTCTGTTCAGAAAGCGCCGACGCGTTCGCTGGACGACCTGCCCGGCCCGGGAGGGCTGCCGGTGATCGGCAATCTGCACCAGATCGACCCGACCAGGGCTCACCTCATTCTGGAGGGATGGGCGGCCCGATACGGCTCGACCTTCCAGTTCCGGATGCGCTCGACACGCGTCGTCGCGACGAGCGACCCGGCGCTGATCGAAGAGACTTTGCGCGCAAGACCTGAAACATTCCGCCGCAGCCCCAAGACAGATCTCATCCTGAGCGAAATCGGGATCAGAGGCGTGTTCAACGCGGAGGGCGATGTCTGGCGTCCGCAGCGCAAGCTTTCCGTCGCGGCCCTCGCCCAGCGCAACCTGCGCCACCTTTACCCGAGCATCCGCATGGTCGCCGAGCGGCTGAAGACGCGCTGGCAGGGAGCGGCGACCCGAGGCGAAACCCTCGATATCGTCGAGGAGCTCAAGCGCTTCACAGTCGACGTCACCATGCTGATCGCCTTCGGCTACGACGCCAACACGGTTGGCCAAGCGGACGATGTCATCCAGCGTGAGCTCGAGGTGATCCTGCCGACGGTCAGCCGACGGATTTTCGCCGCGTTCCCGGCCTGGCGTTATCTTCCGATGCCATCCGACCGTCGTGTCCGTCGGGCCTTCGCCAAGGTCCGCGCATGGCTCGAAGGGCTGCTGACCGATGCGCGCGCCCGTCTGAAGGCGGAGCCCGAGCGCGCGCAAAAGCCGTCGAACTTCATCGAGGCCATGATCACCGCGGTAGACGAGGACGGCCAGCCGTTTTCCGACGACGTGATCCTCTCGAATCTCGTGACCATGCTGATTGCCGGCGAAGACACGACCGCCTTCACTTTGGCCTGGGCGGTTCATCTGCTTTGCGACAGCCCGCAATGGGCCTCAGAGCTTAGAAGCGAGGCGGACGCGGTGGTCGGCCTGTTGGACGCGCCCGAGGATCTCGATACCGCCAACAGGCTGGGGCGCGCCGGCGCGGTCGCCAACGAGACGATGCGTCTGCGCCCGGTCGCGCCGATTGCGGGGTTGCAAGCGAACGTCGACACGGCTCTGGGGGACTTGTTCGTTCCGAAGGGAACGATGATCTCGGTGCTGCTGCGCCCGGCCGCGGTTGATCAGGAGAATTTCGTCGATCCGCTTGCCTTTCGGCCGGAGCGGTGGCTCGACGACCCCGGCGGGGCGCACAACGCCTCGGCGCTCCTCCCGTTCGGCTCGGGCCCGCGGATGTGCCCCGGCCGCTCGCTCGCTCTCCTCGAAATGAAGACGCTGCTCGCGATGCTTGCCAAGAACTTCGACCTCGAGCGCGTGGGGGCGTCCGGAGACGTCTCGGAGCTCTTCGGCTTCACCATGTCGCCCGCCAATCTTCGGGTGCGCCTGCGTGCGCGGGCGACCGCCTTCGCTTAAGCGCCGCGCCCCTTGCTTTTCGCGGGGCGATCCTTGGACTGATCGGCCTCTTTCCGTTCCGAATGCTTGCGCCTGTAACGGACCTGCGGAGCTCTTGCGGATTCGGCCGCGGCTGCCCTCAGCCGGGCCAGAACGCGTCGTCCGAAGCCTACTCGAACCGGTAAGGCGCCGTCTTTGGAAACTCGGTCTCCGGCAGACCGGTCTCCCGCGCCGCGCCGATGACGGCCAGCTCGTGGGCCTCGCCGAAGGCTTCATCGAGCTTGCCTTTGAGGCTCGGATTGTCCTTCAGATGACCGCGTAGCCTTATGCGCTGCTCGCGGATGCTCGAACTCCAGCTCGGGCTGCGGAAGCCCGGCTGAAACTGCCATTTCAGGAGGTGCAACAGGAGGATCGCGAGCCTGTCGACGAGTTCGCGCTTCTCTCCTCGCCCCATGCTCTCGATCTCCTCGGCGATATTTTCGATATCGGCCGAGGCGACGCGGCCCGAGCGCAGGAGCGCCGCCTGCTCCATCGCCCAGGCGTAGAAATCGGTCTCGTAAGCGTGTGACATCTCGCTGCGCCCGCTGACTATGGCGTTGCCGTCGCACGGGAATTATGCACCTGCGCCCCTTACGGCGCAAACACGTCCGTCAAGTCGGCGCGCCCGCGCTGCGCCGCGTTCGATCGCCTCGAATCGCGTCGTCGCGACCGAGCCAATGGAGCGGAGCGGCGGTCGGAACGTCGGAAGGGCGCGTTTTCCCGCCCGCTGGAGAATCGACAGGCCGAACCGTCCCCGTCATCCACAGCCCGCCTCCCCTCCCCCCTCTCGACCCCTGCGTGGCCGCTTGCGACAATGAGAGGATGGAATCGTCGCTCATCAAAGCCGTCGGCTTCGTGCATCTGCACGTCCACAGCGCCTTTTCGCTGCGCGAAGGGGCGCTCACGATCGAGGCGCTCGCCAAGCTGGCGAAGTCCGACGCCATGCCGGCGCTGGCGATCACCGACGCCAACAACCTGTTCGGCGCGCTCGAATTCTCCGAGAAGCTGGCCAAGGCCGGGGTGCAGCCGATCGTCGGCGCGCAGGCGACGGTCGATTTCGGCGATGCGTCCCCTGCCGCCTCGCGTTTTGCCGAGCAGCGCATGTCGCGCGCGCCGATCGTGCTCCTGGCGCAAAGCGAGGCGGGCTATCGCCATCTGATGCGTCTCGTCTCGAGCCTCTGGCTCGATCCGAAGGAAGGCGACGACCCGCACATTCCTTTCGAAGCGCTGATCGGCTGCGACGGCCTGATCGCGCTGACCGGCGGTCCCGCCGGCCCGATCGACCGGGCGCTTAGCGGGCGCCGGGCGGACATCGCCGCGAGCCGCCTCGAACGGCTGGCCGCGGCGTTCGACCGGCGCCTCTATGTCGAACTCCAGCGGCACGGCCTCAACGCCGAGCGCGCCGCCGAGCCGGCGCTGATCGATCTCGCCGACCGGTTCGGGCTGCCGCTGGTCGCGACCAACGAAGCCTATTTCGCCGCGCGCTCCGATTTCGAGGCGCATGACGCGCTCCTCTGCATCGCGGAAGGCGCGCTCATCTCCTCTCCCGAGCGTCGCCGCCTCTCGCCTGAGCACCGGTTCAAGAGCCGCGCCGAGATGATGGCGCTCTTCGCCGACCTGCCGGAGGCGACCGAGGCCAGCGTCGAGATCGCCATGCGCTGCGGCTACCGGCCGCGGACGCGCAAGCCCATCCTGCCCCGCTTCTTCAATCCCGGCGGCATGGCGGTCGACGAGGAACAGGAATTGCGCCGCCAGGCGCTGGCTGGACTTCAGGCGCGGCTTGCCCACCACGGGCTTGCGCCCGGCCATGCCGCGGCGGACTACGAGAAGCGCCTCGCCTTCGAGCTCGACGTGATCGTGGCGATGAAATTCCCCGGCTATTTCCTGATCGTCGCCGACTTCATTCAATGGGCGAAGGCGCAAAACATTCCAGTCGGGCCTGGCCGGGGGTCGGGGGCGGGCTCGCTCGTCGCCTGGGCGCTGACGATCACCGACCTCGACCCGATCCGCTTCGGCCTCCTGTTCGAGCGCTTCCTCAATCCCGAGCGCGTGTCGATGCCGGACTTCGACATCGACTTCTGCCAGGACCGGCGCGACGAGGTCATCGGCTATGTCCGCGAGCGCTACGGCGCCGACCGGGTGGCGCAGATCATCACCTTCGGTTCGTTCCTGGCGCGCGGGGTGATGCGCAATGTCGGGCGGGTGCTGGAAATGCCGCTCGGCCAGGTCGACAAGCTCGCCAAGCTCGTACCGCAGAACCCCGCCCATCCCATCACGCTGAAACAGGCGGTGGCGGACGAGGCGAGGCTGCAGGAGGCGGCCAAGAGCGACGAACGCGTGGCGCAAATGATCTCCATCGCCGAGCGGCTCGAGGGCCTCTATTCCAACGCCTCGACCCACGCGGCGGGCGTGGTCATCGGCGACAGGCCGCTGATCGAGCTGGTGCCGCTCTATCGCGATCCCAAGGCCGTGATGCCGGCGACGCAGTTCAACATGAAATGGGTCGAGCCGGCGGGGCTGGTCAAGTTCGATTTCCTCGGCCTCAAGACGCTGACAACGCTGCAGCGCGCCATCGGCCTCGTCGCTCGTCGCGGCGTCGCGGTCGATCTCAGCAAGATCCCGCTCGACGACGCCAAGACCTTCGCGATGCTTGGACGCGGCGAGACGGTTGGCGTGTTCCAGGTGGAAAGCGGCGGCATGCGGAAGGCCCTCGTCGAGATGCGGGCCGACCGGTTCGAGGACTTGATCGCGCTGGTGGCGCTCTATCGCCCAGGCCCGATGGCCAACATCCCAACCTATTGCGCCCGCAAGCTCGGAGAGGAGAAGGTCGAGTATGCCCACCCGCTCCTGGAGCCGATCCTCAGGGAGACCTTCGGCGTCATCACCTATCAGGAGCAAGTGCAGCAGATCGCCAGGGATCTCGCCGGGTATTCTCTTGCGCAAGCAGACATCTTGCGCCGGGCGATGGGCAAGAAGATCAAGGCCGAGATGGACGCGCAGAGAGAGCGTTTCGTCAGCGGCGCGGTCGAGCGGGGCATCGCCAAGGCGACTGCCGACGCCATTTTCGACGCCTGCGCCAAATTCGCCGAATACGGCTTCAACAAGTCGCATTCCGCGCCTTACGCCTTCATCACCTACCAGACCGCATGGTTCAAGGCGAACCATCCGGCGGAATTCCTCGCCGCCTCGATGACGCTCGACAAGGGCAACACCGACAAGCTCGCCGAATTCCGCGCCGAAGCGCAAAGGCTCGGCATCGCCGTCGCGCCGCCTTCGGCCAGCGCCTCCGAGGTCGATTTCGACGTCAGGATCGGCGGCGACGGCGCTTCGACGATCATCTACGCGCTGAGCGCCCTCAAAGGCGTCGGCGAGGCGCAGGCCGAGGCGCTCGTCGCGGCGCGCGCGGGCCGGCGCTTCGCTTCGCTCGGCGATATCGCCGGCCGGCTCGACCCGCGCCTCGTCAACAAGAAGGCGCTCGAGAGCCTCGCCGCCGCGGGCGCGTTCGACGAACTCGAAAACGATCGCGCCATCGCCTTCGCGGCGGTCGAGCCGATGCTGGCGATCGCCAACCGATGCGCGTCGGAAACGGCCGCGGGACAGAATGCGCTCTTCGCCGAGCCCGAGTCCGCGCCCCTGAAGGTGCGCGCCAGCCCTTGGCCGGAGGCCGAAAAGCTCAAGCGCGAATTCGACGCCGTCGGCTTCTTTCTTTCCGGGCATCCGCTGGAAGCCTATGAAACGGCGCTCAAACGGCTGAGGGCGACGCGCTGGGCGGACTTCGATCGCGCCGTCCGCGCCGGGGCCACGACCGCCCGTCTCGGCGCCACCGTCCTCGACCGCTTCGAGCGGCGCACCAAGAGCGGCTCGAAAATGGGGATCGTTCAACTCTCCGATCCGTCGGGCCAATACGAGGCGATCCTGTTTCAGGAAGGGCTCAGCCAGTTCCGCGATCTTCTGGAGAAGGGCGCCGACGTTCTGGTGACCCTGCTGGCGAGCGTCGAGGGCGAGGAGGTCCGGGCGCGCATCGTCGGCGTCGAGCGGCTGAGCGACGCCGCCGTCAAGGTGCAGAAGGGACTGCGCATCTTCGTCCGCAACGAGGAGCCGCTCGCCTCGATCGAGGCGCGTCTCAAAAAACCGGGCGACGGCGAAGTCTCGCTCGTCGTCATGCTGGGGCCTAAAGACGGCGAGGTGGAGATTCGCCTGCCCGGCCGCTACGCCGTCAATTCCGCCATTGCCGGCGCGCTGAAAGCCGCCCCCGGCGTCGTGTCGGTGGAGCACGTGTAGCCGGCGCCCGCGACGCTCGCCGGCGGACAACCCGCTGGCGCAGAGCGGGCGTGGGCGGTCTCGAGTTCTCTTGCATCGGGCCGTGCGCTTCGCTAGGAAGCGCGTCAGGCTGTTAGACCATCGCACGCATTTCGATGGGGGATAGTTCAACGGTAGAACAGCGGACTCTGACTCCGTCAATCTTGGTTCGAATCCAGGTCCCCCAGCCAAGAAATTCCTTAGACCGCAGTATAATTGAAGTCCAACTTGAGCTACAGCCGGATTGACGCTGTTAACTATACTGTTGTAGGGCGGCGCCAGTCTGAACATTACGAGTCGACGCAGCCCTCCCGCAGCCATCCGACCGCACACTGGCGAACGGCGGGGCGGCTTCCTATATCCCGGCCATTGTCCCGAACGACGGGGAAGCATGATGGCTGAAGCAATTGCGCTCTGGGATCTGTTGCGCCAGACGGCGGATCCGGATGCGGTCGCGGCGCTCAAGACTGCCGTCGAATCCGACGCCGACCGGGCGGTGAACCGCATCAACCCGCTGACCTTCGCCGCCGCGCGCGGGCTCGAGGAGGAAGCCGTGATCGGTACGCTCGTGCATTCGGCGCGGCTCGGCCTCTTCGACATGTCTTGGAACATGCTCTGCCCCGGCTGCGGCGGCGTGCTCGAAACCAGCGCCGCGCTGAAGACGCTGAACCGCGACCAGTATTTCTGCTCGCTCTGCGTCGCCGAGAACGAGCCGACGCTCGATCAGCTGATCGAGGTCACCTTCACCGTCAATCCGCGCGTCCGCCGCATCGCCGCGCACGATCCGAATGGGCTTCCGCTCGCCGAATACATGCGCCAGATCTTCTGGGGCTCCGGCGCCGATGTTCCGGAAGACGTCGAGAACGCGATTGAAAAGGTGACCCTCGACGTCATGGAGCTTCAGCCCGGCGAGAAGGCGGCGATGTCGCTGACGCTGCCGAAGGGCTTTGTCATCGCCTTCGATCCGGTCACCCATTCGACGCTTTTCCTCGAGGTTGCTGGCGAGGAGACGCAAGAGCGGCGCAACCTGTCCGTCGTTCTCGCCGACACGAACGCCCATTTCGGCTCGACAAAGCTTCAGCCGGGCCCGGCGCGCGTCTCCTTCGAGAACAAGTCGGGCCAGCGGACGCTGCCGGGCCTCTGGGTGCATAGCCCCGATATGGACAATCTCTCGCGCCTGCGCCGGCCGTTCCTGACCGCCAACCGGCTCCTGAGCAATCAGACTTTCCGCGACCTTTATCGCAGCGGCACGTTCGATCCCGAGCAGCGCTTCAAGATCACGAGTTTGACGGTCCTCTTCACCGATCTCAAGGGCTCGACCGCGCTCTACGATCGGGTCGGCGACCTCGCCGCCTTCGATCTCGTGCGCAGCCATTTCGGCGAGCTTCTGTCCGCGGTCGCGGCGGAGGGCGGCGCGGTGGTCAAGACGATCGGCGATGCGGTGATGGCGACTTTCCCGAGGCCCGAGCGCGCCCTGCGCGCAGCGATGCGCATGCGCGAAGCGATGCGCAAGATCAACAAGGACCGCGGCTCCGAGGATCTCGCGCTCAATATCGGCCTGCATGAGGGCCCCTGCCTCGCGGTGATGCTCGACGAGCGGCAGGATTACTTCGGCCTTTCGGTCAACATCGCCTCGCGCGTCCAGGAGCTCGCCGATCCCACCGCAATTCTGGCGACGAAGGCCATCGTCGAGGCCGCCGAGGCGGCTGGCCTCGTCGGCGACACGGGCTACCGGACGAGCTCGCGTCAATTGTCGCTGCGCGGCATCAGCGAGGCGTTCACGATCTACGAGATTCGCGAGCCCGAAGAGGCCGCGCGGGCGGCGTAAGGGCTGCTCGCAGCGCGGAGCGTTGCGTGGCGTTTTCGCTCACCAGCATCGAGCCAAGTTCCATTGGCCCGCCGCAAAGCCGCCTGGGGACAACCTGAGATCGGCGTCAATTCGGCGCTGGACCGCCACTGGGCGGACAAGATAGACAGATAAGGTTGTGTAGATAGGTAAGGTTGTATCGGGGTTCGGATGACGTTGTCGCTTCACCAACCGGCCGCCCGCGCGGCGCCGATCATCGCGGCGGCGAAGCATCCGGTTTCGCCCGTGTTTCTGGCCCGCTGTTCGCCGCAGGCGTTTACCGGCGAACCGATCCCGGACGCGTCGCTGGAATGCGTGTTCGGGGCGGCGCGCTCCGCGCGCCCCGCCTGCGGCCTCGAACCGTGGCGCTTCGTCTACGCCAAGCGCGACACCCCTGCCTGGCCGAAGTTTCTAGGATTCCTCAGCCCGACGGACAGATCGTGGGCTGAGAACGCCGCGGCGCTCATCGTCATCCTGTCGAAGTCCCCGCAGCCGTCGCGGCGGCCTCAGCCCGGCGCCTCTGCCAACAAAGCTTCGTTCGAGGCCGGCGCCGCCTGGGCCAGCCTCGCCTTCCAGGCCTTCCTCACCGGATGGTCGACCTGCCCTATAGAACGCTACGACGGCGAGGCCGCACGCCGCGAACTGAACGCGCCCGACGATCATTCGATCGAAGCCGTCGTTGCGATTGGCAGGCGCAGCCTGGAGGCCGAATTCGGCGCAAAGTTCGAGGCGCCCGGGCTGGCGAACTCGGATCCGTCGCCAGCGTTCGAGGCGGCATTCCCGGATGGCCTATAGTTTCGCTTGCGAGAGGCGCTCGCGCATAGAGCTTCGCGCTACCACCGGATCAGCGCCGCGCCCCAGGTGAAGCCGCCGCCCATCGCCTCGATCATCACGAGATCGCCCGGCTTGATGCGCCCGTCCTTGACCGCGGTCGCGAGCGCGAGCGGGATCGATGCGGCCGAAGTGTTGCCGTGCTGGTCGACGGTCACGACCACCTTGGCGTGCGGGATGCCGAGCTTGTCGGCCGACGCGTCGATGATCCGCCGGTTGGCCTGGTGCGGCACGAACCAGTCGATATCCGCGGCGCTGACGCCGGCGTCGGCGAGGCAGCCCTGGATCACGTCGGCGACCATGCCGACTGCGTGACGGAACACCTCCTTGCCTTCCATGCGCAGCACGCCGACCGTCTTCGTCGTCGACGGGCCGCCGTCGACGAAGAGTTTCGCACGGTGGCGGCCGTCGGACCTGAGCCGTGAGGCGATCACGCCGGGCGACGACAACGCGGCGTCGCTCGGCCGCGCCTCGAGCACGATCGCGCCCGCCCCGTCGCCGAACAGCACGCAGGTGGTGCGGTCGTTCCAGTCGAGGATGCGCGAGAAGGTCTCGGCGCCGATCACCAGCGCGCGCTGGTTGCCGCCGGAGCGCAGGAACTTGTCCGCCGTCGCGACGGCGTAGACAAAGCCGGTGCAGACCGCCTGCAGGTCGAACGCCGCGCCTTCGACGATGCCGAGGTTGGCCTGCACCTGGGTGGCGACCGCCGGGAAGGTATAGTCCGGCGTCGATGTCGCAACGATGATGAGGTCGATGTCGCCGGGCTTAAGACCGGCGCTCTGCAGCGCGGCCTCGGCAGCCTTGGTGGCGAGCGTCGCCGTGGTTTCTCCGTCCCCCGCTATGAACCGCTGCTTGATCCCGGTCCGCTGCTGAATCCATTCGTCGGACGTATCGATGGTCGCGGCGAGTTCCGCATTCGTGACAGCGCGCACGGGAAGCGCAGCGCCGACGCCACGAACGCAAGACCGTATCGCGGTAGTCATGGAGCGGACGGTTTCCGGTTTCATTGCTCCGCCGGCGATTGTGCGGCCGGACGGCGCTCGTCTTTCGCCTGCGCGATCATCTCGCGAATCTTGCCGAGCAGTTCCTGCCGCACCATGTCGTAGCCCAATTCGATCGCCCCTGCATAGCTGTTAACGTCGGCGCCGCCATGAGCCTTGATGACGACGCCGTCAAGTCCGAGAAACACCCCCCCGCTCGCCCGCGGGCTCATCTTCTCGCGCAGCGCCGTCAGCGCCTTGTGGGCGAACAGAAAGCCAATCCTCGACATGAGGCTGTGGTTCATGGCGTCGCGCAGGTACTGGCCAAGCTGCCGGGCGGTGCCCTCGGCGGTCTTCAGCGCGATGTTGCCGGTGAAGCCTTCGGTGACGAACACGTCGACCGCGCCCCGGCCGAGATCGTCGCCTTCGACAAAGCCGCGATAGCGCATATGCGGCAGATCGGCGTCGCGCAGGATTCGTCCGGCGGCTTTGACCTCCTCGACCCCCTTGATCTCCTCGACCCCGACGTTGAGGAGGCCGACCGTGGGACTGTCGATGTCGAAGACGATGCGCGCCATGGCGGCCCCCATCACCGCCAGATCGACGAGATGGCCGGCGTCCCCGCCGATCGTCGCGCCGACGTCGAGCACGATCGATTCGCCCCGTAACGTCGGCCACAGCGCGGCGATCGCCGGCCGGTCGATCGGCGCCATGGTGTGCAGGCAGAATTTCGCCATCGCCATGAGCGCGCCGGTGTTGCCCGCCGACACCACGCAATCCGCCTGACCCGTCTTGACCGCCTCGATCGCCTGCCACATCGAGGAGACGCGGCGGCCCGTCCGCAGGGCCTGGCTTGGCCTGTCGGTCATTTTGACCGCGACCTCGGTGTGCACGATCCGGGCGCGCGCCGAAAGGTTCGGGTGCGAGGCGAGCAGCGGAGCGATGGTCCTGCTGTCGCCAAAGAGAGCGAACCGCAGGTCGGGCCGGCGCTCGAGCGCGACGGCCGCGCCGGGCACGACGACGGGCGGGCCGTTGTCGCCCCCCATCGCGTCAAGCGCTATGTGAATGTCGCTCGCCATGCCTTCGTCCGAGACGCCCACGGAGCGCCTCGCTCGGGCGCGGCCGGCGCGGCGCGACAATAGCGTCTTCGACGCCCAAGGCAATGCGTTTGCGCCCACGGGCGGGCGCCGAAGCGCACCACTTGGGACGTCAGTCCGGCTTCTTGCGCTCTGCAAGCGCCGAAAAGGGCGAGACGTTCTCCTGCCCATCAGGCGGGGACTCGAACACCACGCCGGGCTTCCTCGGGTAGGGATCGAGGCCGAGCGCGAAGAACTCCGCCGCCAGCGCTCCGAGGTCGATTCGTCCCTCGACGATCGGATCGGGTTCGTCCTCGTCGGCCATCGAGGCGGCTTGCGGCTCGCGCGTCTTGCGGGCCTGTGCAGTCCCCCCGGGGCGCGAAACGAAGCGGACGTCGATCTCTTCGTCGAGCGCCGCTGGAAACGGCTCGAGCGACACCACGCAGACCTGGGTCAGACGGGCATGCACCGCCCCGGTCACCCTGACCGCTCCCCCCGGCGCAGGCTCTAGCGTGAGCGAGGCGGTCAGCGCCTCGATCGACGGCAGCTCGTGGAGCTCCGCCAGCGCCTCCCTTTCCGCTGCAGTCGCCTCGAGCGCAACGGTCTGACCTTCCTCCGGAATCGAATCGACCCGGATGATGCGGCTGAAAGCGGCGGACATGTCACTCTCCGGCGCCGATGCGGCCATCCGGGAAACGGAACCGGCCGTTTGCGAAGTCCTCGAGCGGAATCGCCGCCAAAGCCGCGTCGAGCGATGCGACATAAACCGCGAGACCGTCAGCGTTTGGGGCGGCAACAACTCCGCCGTAGACATTGCGCGTCAGCGCCGCTGCGAGCGCGGCGCTCGAACCCAAATCGAGCGCCGCTTCATAGGCGGAGATCCGGCCATAAAAGGCTTCCTTCATCCGGCGCAGCCGCGCCGAGACCGCGATATCGCTCATCGCCATTTCCCGCAGCGTGTCGTCGAAATGCATGAACAGGCTGTCGACCAGATCCTGCGCCATGTCGCGGCCGAGCCCACCGAGCGCCAGCAGCCGCCGCAGCACCAGGCCGGCGTGCAGCGCCAGGAGCTCGAATCGGCCGTCCAGCCGGTCCGGCGCCTGCAACGCAAGGTAAAGCGCCGGTCGCCGGGACGCGGCCACGATCTCGCCGCGAATCTGCTCGATGAGGACCTTGCTGGCGCGTCTCGCGCGCCATTGAGCGAAAAGCATCGGCGAGCCTCAAGTGCGGCAAACAGGCTAACACAGCGCGCCTTGCATTTGTTCAACCCCTCGGGTTAGGCATCCGCAGGCGAGCCGATACGCAAAAGTGACCTAGGAGGCGGAGAGGCTGAATGGACGAGACGCCGAAAGTCAACCCTGGCCCGAACCGAAGGCTCGTGCTTGTCGGCACGATGGCGCTGGCGGCGACGCTTGGCGGATGCGTCGGCTACGACGGCGATTTCGACCGCGGCTACCAGGTCGACCAGGATACGGTGTCGCAGGTCAAGGTCGGCGCGACCACCAAGCAGGAGGCGCTGGCCATCCTCGGCACGCCGTCCACGACTTCGACGGTCGGCGGCGACGCCTGGTATTACATCGGTCAGAAGATGCACCGGGCCCTGGCCTTCATGCCTATCCAGATGACCGACCAGCACGTGCTCGCGGTTTATTTCGACAAGGGCGGAAAAGTCGACCGGGTCGCCAACTACGGCATGCAGGACGGCAAGGTGTTCGACTTTGTCTCGCGCACCACCCCGACCGGCGGCCAGGAGCCCGACTTCCTCAAGAACATGATGGGCGGGCTCTTCCGCTTCAGCTGAGCCGAGCGTTCCGCCGTCGAGCCTGAAGGGCGCGGCGGGAGTCCGGGCGTTCTTTCGCTTGTCCAGCCGTCCCCGGGCTTAGCGCATCCTATTCGCACACCGTGGTTTGAGGCGGCGGCTACATTCTGCTGCTTGGCGCCGGCTTGGCGATGGCGGGCCGGATTCGACCCAAAGCTACTCCAAAATGAGTGAATAGCGTCGGCTGCCGGGGAATCCGCCCGGGTTACAGAGTCCGGAGCCTGCCGGCATAAGGGAAAATCGGCGAGGCGCGGCGCCTGTCGCTCCGACCGGCCTTACAGCCGCAAAATCAATTCGATACGGCGTTATCCTCAGGCGACCCTGCAACGGAGCCGGTTGCCGCCGGCCGGTTTAGAAATTCTTGACGATCACGCTCTCGCCCGGGACCGATGAAGCCGGTTTTCCGCTTCGCGGCCGTTTCCCTGTTCGGTGGCGGAACAGGGAAATTGATTTCCCTGTTCCGTCTTCGCCTTCAGCACGAGCAAAGCCGCTGAACGACATGAAATACCATGGATTGGGCTCCCGCTCGAGGCGCTGCGGGGGCGATTTTTTCGTTTCGCAGGGATTAACAGCGAATAACAGGCGGGACGGCCTTGCCTTCGGCGAGCGCCGCAGAACCGCCGGCGGGCCGGGGATCGGCAAGATTTCCTTACCCTGTCCTGCCGTTCCGGCCGCGCGGCGACGGGTCCGACCCGATCGCCTCGCGCCCTCCTCAGCGCGCGAGAATCGCCAGGAGCAGGAGCGCGACGATGTTGGTGATCTTGATGGCGGGATTGACCGCCGGGCCCGCGGTGTCCTTGTAGGGGTCGCCGACGGTGTCGCCCGTGATGGAGGCCTTGTGAGCCTCCGAGCCCTTGAAATGCTTGACGCCGTCCCTGTCGATGAAGCCGTCCTCGAAGCTTTTCTTGGCGTTGTCCCAGGCTCCGCCGCCCGAGGTCATCGAAATGGCGACGAAGAGGCCGTTGACGATCACGCCGAGCAGCGAAGCGCCGAGCGCCGCAAAGGCGTTGGCCTTGGAGCCGGAGATCCACAACGCGCCGAAATAGACGACGAACGGGGCGAGCACCGGCAGGAGCGAGGGGACGATCATCTCGCGGATCGCCGCCTTGGTCAGCATGTCGACCGCGCGGCCATAGTCGGGACGCTGCGTGCCCTGCATGATGCCGGGCATTTCCTTGAACTGGCGGCGCACTTCCATCACCACCGAACCCGCCGCCCGGCCGACCGCAGTCATGGCGATGCCCGCGAACAGGTAAGGGATGAGCCCGCCGAAGATGAGGCCCGCGACCACATAGGGGTTGGAGAGGTTGAAATTGACGACGCCGACATCCTTGAAATAGGCCGCCCCGGTGTCGGTGAAGTGCCTGATGTCATTGGTGTAGGCCGTGAACAGGACGAGCGCGCCGAGGCCGGCCGAACCGATCGCGTAGCCCTTGGTGATCGCCTTGGTGGTGTTGCCGACGGCGTCGAGCGCGTCGGTCGACTGCCGCACCTCCTTCGGCAGACCCGCCATTTCGGCGATGCCGCCGGCGTTGTCGGTGACCGGGCCGAAGGCGTCGAGCGCCACGATCATCCCGGCGAGCCCCAGCATGGTCGTGACGGCGATGGCGATGCCGAACAGGCCCGCGATCTGATAGGTCGAGACGATGCCGGCGACGATGACGAGCGCCGGAAGCGCCGTCGATTCGAGCGACACGGCGAGGCCCTGGATCACGTTCGTGCCGTGACCGGTGACGGAGGCCTGGGCGATCGACACGACAGGCCGCTTGCCGGTGCCGGTGTAATATTCCGTAATGACGACGATGAGGCCGGTGATAACAAGGCCGAAAACGCCGCAGACGAACAGGCCCTTGCCCGTGATGGTTGCGCCGCCGGCCGTGCCGATCTCGCCCCAGCCGACGACGAACTGCGTCGCGATGGCGAGGCCGACGATCGACAGGAGGCCCGTCGCGATCAGGCCCTTGTAGAGCGCCCCCATGATGGAATTGTTGGCGCCGAGCTTGACGAAGAACGTCCCGATGATCGACGTCACGATGCAGGCCGCGCAGATTGCCAGCGGGTACATCATAGTGGGGAGCAGCGCCGGGGTGCCCTCGAAGAAGATCGAGGCGAGCACCATCGTCGCGACCACGGTCACCGCATAGGTCTCGAACAGGTCGGCGGCCATGCCCGCGCAGTCGCCGACGTTGTCGCCGACATTGTCGGCAATGGTCGCCGGGTTGCGCGGATCGTCCTCGGGAATGCCGGCTTCGACCTTGCCGACAAGATCTGCCCCGACATCCGCGCCCTTGGTGAAAATGCCGCCGCCGAGGCGGGCGAAGATCGAGATCAGCGAGGCTCCAAAGCCCAGGGCGACCAGCGCGTCGACCACGGTCCGGTCGGACGGGGCGTAGCCGAGAACGTTGGTCAAAAAGCCGAAGTAGCCCGCGACGCCGAGCAGCGCGAGACCCGCCACCAGGAGCCCGGTCACCGCGCCCGAACGGAAGGCGATATCCAGCCCGCCCGCCAGCGACTTGGTCGCCGCCTGCGCCGTGCGGACATTCGCCCGCACCGAGACATTCATGCCGATGAATCCGGCAGATCCGGAGAGGATCGCGCCGATCGCGAAGCCCGCCGCGACCGTCCAGGAAAGCAGGAACCCAAGCCCGATGAACACGACCACGCCGACGCCTGCGATGGTCATATACTGACGCCGCAAGTAAGCCTGAGCGCCTTCGCGAACGGCACCGGAGATCTCCTGCATGCGCTGGGTTCCCGCGTCCGCCGCCATGAGGCTACTGACCGTGTAGACTCCGTAGACAATGGAGAGCAGGCCGCACAGAATGATCAACCCCAAGAGCATAACGTCCCCTTGATATGTTGCGCCCTAATGGCGCTTGGTTCGCGTTTGTGGGGGCCTCTTGCCAGAAAGCGGGCACTGCCGCAACGCGCCAGCCCCGATTTGGGCCGTCGTTTCGACCAAAGTCTGGGCGAAGGGTCAAAACGCCGCAGGACGACGACGAATCGAAAACAGGTTATTGATCGGCAGCCGCCGACTGCGCCGTTGCCGCGCCAATGGGCCGGCGCCAGCTGGACTTGCCGATCCGGATCGATTCGACGCGCAGTTCCCCCTTGGGCTCGAACGCGTCGGTCCGAAGGTCGATCCGTCCGTCCTTATGAACAATGCCCGAAAGCGCGTAAGCCGCCGACAGCATCCGCGCGGCGGAACCGGTGTACCACGACCACCCCCCTCGGCCGCCGTGACCCCACCCATCGTAGATATCTGCCGGCTGCTGGATCGGAACCAGGCCGTAAGTCGCAATCTGTGCGGGATCAGTCTTTCTCAGCGGCGATATCTTCTCAAAAATCTCGAACGCGCGGGCGCTCAAGCGCGCCGCCTTCTCCTCGTCGCCGTCCGCGCGCGCCGAATCAGCAAGCCGGACGAAGCCGTCGACGATCCAGGAGGCGCCGTGGCTGTATTGGCCGCCGTTCTCCCTCACGCCGGGGGGGTAGTCGGCGATGCGCCCGGGGTAGGGCCGCGAGTGCTCGTAAAACGGGGTTTCCAACAGCAGCACGCGGTCGGCCCGCTCAATCCTTCCGAGGCCCCCGTCCACGGCGGCGAGCGCCCGGTCGTCGTCGCAGGCGCCGGAATAGGCGGCCCATCCCGTCGTCATCGCATTGGCGACGCCGACCGTGTCTCCGTCGTCGGCGAAATCGAGCGCGTAGTGATCGCCGAGCCAGCCGACATCGAGCGCCTTGCGCTGCGCTGCGAGCGCTTCCTCGCAATGTCCGGCGAAAGGCTCGTCGCCCTTAAGTCGCGCGAGGGGAATGAAGCCGTCGAGAACATTGGCGAGAAAGAACCCCATCCAGACGCTCGTGCCGATGCCGCGCCTCCCGAGCACGTCGATGCCGTCATTCCAATCCCCGGCGCGCAGCAGAGGCAGGCCGTTCTCTCCGATATGCCGGAGCGTATATTCGATGGCGAGACGGGCGTGCTCGTAGACGGTCGCACGCTCCCGCGAAACCCGAGGAATGACGACCCAGGTGTCCTCGTGCTCGGGAATATCCGGGGCTTCCAGGAAAGGCGTCAACTCGTCCAGAACGCTGGCGTCGCCGAGTTGCCGAACATAACGCGCGAGCACGTAGGGCAGCCAGAGATGCGGGTCGGCCGCCTTCGTCCGCTGACCGAGTCCCGTGCCGCCGTTCGGCGCCCGATGCCACCATTTTAGCACGTCTCCTTGCCGGAACTGCTGGCTGGCATGCAGCACGATCTGGGCGCGCGAGAGCCGGGGCTCGAGCAGAATCAGCGGGAGCACATCCTGCAGCTGGTCGCGAAATCCCGTCGCGCCGCCGCGCTGGTTCGGCCCCACGCGGCCCCATAGACGCGAAGCATATAGCTGGTAGGGCAGCCAGGTATTGACGAAGCGGTCGAAGTCGGGCCGGTTGGTGCGAACCTCGACCTTCCCCAGCCGATCCGCCCAGGCTCTTCGCGTCGCCGTCAGGTCCGCAAGCGCCTCGGCGACGGAAGCGCGCGCCGCGGCCGCCAGCGCCTCCGCGCGGCTCCGCGCCTGGCCGAATACGATGGCGACTTGCCTCTCTTCCCCCGGCGCAAGCGTCACTTCGCTCGAGAACGCCGCGACGCGACGGCCGTCATCGGACGCCGCGCCGTCGGTCGCGCCTGTCTCGACCATTGCCGGCGTATGGATGTCGCGCCCCGGTCCCCCGAAGAACCGCGTCCGCACGATTTCGGTCCGGGGTTGCGTCAGACTCGTGGCGGCGAAGGCGAAGCCGCGCTCGAAATCGTTGTCCGGATTGTGAAACAAAAGGACGGAGCCGACCTCCTCGCTGCGAATCTTGCCCACGCTTTCGTTGGGGCTTTCCTCGAGCGCCAGATCGAAAAAAGGCACGATGCGCAGGCGCTTGGCCACGCCGCCGAGATTCCGGAGCGTCAGGAGCCGCTTGTCGCAAGGCTGGTCCTCCGGGACAAACACGACGTAGTCCAGCCGCAGGTCGCCATATATCTTCGTGAAAGTCGCCACGCCCGGCTCGTAGACAACCCGATGGATCGCGTCCGCCCGCTGAAACGGCGCGAAACCCGGCGCCTCGGTCTCTCCGGCGTCGAGATCGCGAAGGTAGACGATCTGTCCGGGCTGGACGACGGTGGCGCTATCGAAGCGAAAGGCAGTCAAACCATTCTGCCGCGCGTTAGCGAAGGCGGAAAAGACTTCGCCGTCGTTCGAGACCATCGTCGCCATGCCGAGCTCGTTCGCCATAACGTGCGCCCAGGGTCGGGGCGTCCGGTTGGTCAGGCCAAGCAATTCGCCATCCGCCGAGAAGGCGAACGGCCATCGGGAGTGCAGCGCGGGGGACGGCTCGACAGCGCGGGTTTCGTAGAAACGGGTGTTCAATTCCGGCTCGGGCACAGACGCGAAGCCCAGCCGTCCGGCGACCAGCTCGCTTGCCCAGACGGAATTATCGGCGCGCCCGATGACGAACTCAGCCTCTGCCGAGCCATTCGCGGCCAGCGTCACGGCCAAGGTGAAGCTCGCCGCGGGGTCGAACGTCCAAAGCTTGCCTTCGTCGTCGAGTTTTCGCCAGCGCCACGGCTCGCATCCCGTCGGGCTCGCGAGCGAGCCTTCGCCGAGAAATCGCGTGCGTGAATCCTCGTATCCGACGAGCTCAGCGCCGGCTTTCGGCCGGACGGCGAAAAAGGACGTCTCGCCGCGCCCGGCGCGGGCCGAGCGCAGCAGACGATTGCGGGCGAAAATGGCGTTCAACGCGCGGACGAACACGGTCTCGACATGCATGCCGGCGAAATCGAGATCGCGCGCATAGGCGCCGGTATCAATTCCCGCGACTTCGCAAAAGCTCGTCAGACGGAGCCGGCGCGGCCTTCCGGACGTGTCGGTAATCCGTATCTTCCAGCTCAAGACCGCGACCTGACCTTCGTCGGGCGCGATCTCCATGCGCGCCTCGAGTCCGTTCAGCGCGTGGACGATCGCAAGCCGGTTGAAGCCCGGCTCTTCGATGCGGTATTCGCCGCCACGGCGGGTCGGCTCGAAGCCGATCGACCATGGCGCTTCCCCTTCTTCGGTCACATAGAAGAAATGGCCCCGGGCCTGCAGAGGGTCGAGCGGCCGGCGAATGAAATCGATCGGGTCGCCGCCGCGCTCGGGACCTGTGACGAAGGCGGCCCCGCGTCCGTCGCGCAGAATTTCGAGTCCGACGGCGCCATTGTTGAAGAGATAGCGTTCTGGCCGGCGCGCCAGTTCGAACGGCGCGCCCGCGAGCCAGGGAGCGGGCGCCCGCGCTTGCGGACCCTCGCGGCAATCGCGACGGACGCCGCCGCCGCAACGGCGATGAAGCCGGCATAGGCGAAGGCGACAACCTTCACCGGCTCCGGCATCGGAGCGGCGCCCTTGGCGAGAGTCTCGGCGCCGGTCCATGCCTGATCCCACTCAGCCCCACGGGGAATGTAAAACGGGATCAGGAGCGGGGCCCAGGTGCCAAACCGGCGAATGCCGTCAGGAATGGCGCGCGTGCGTCCGTTGTGGCCGATGAAGCGCGCGGCGGCTTCGTCGGCGCGGTCGCCGCCGAGAAAGGACAGATTGACCAGGCTCGCCACCCGCAGCCCCATGTGATCGAACCAGATGAGGATGCGCAGCCAGTCGTAGGCGAGCAGGCCCATGAACACGAGGAGGCTGAAACGGCGGAAGGATTCGGCGCTCCGAGTGAAGTCGACGCCGGTGGCGACGACCGTGCGCACCGCGCCGTCCTGATTGTACCACGTCGGGTCCGCCGACTGGCGCAGGAACGAATTGATGATCGGCGCCATCCAGAGGCCCCAGCGCAGCACGCGCACGCCCTGTTCCACGAGGCCCTCGACTCCCTGCGGGCTTACGAGATTGCGGATCGGCCGCAGGCTTCGCCGCAGCGCGGCATCGAGGAGCACGTAGTTGATCGAGAAAAGCGGCGCTGCGAGCGACCAGTTGATCACGCCGGCGACGGATTCCGCCAGAACAGACGGACGCCGCCGGCAACCTCGCCCAGGTTGATCATCCCATACTTGTTGAAGATGGGATAAGTGGTGAAATCGCCGAGCTTACGGCCGTCGAGCCGGTAATTCACATCGGCATAGGCCCAGAATTTCGCGATGACCACCTGGAGCTGAGCGGAATCGAAGTACCAGCCGAGCGCCCCGGCGACGACGCCGCCAAGCACAAATCCAAGCGCGTACAGGCGCCAGCTTTGCAGCCTGGTCCGCTTTCCGGCGACAACGCTCCAGGCGTCGAACCCCAGATCGACCCCGCCGTAACACAGGGCTCCGACGGCAAACATCGCAAGAAAGCGCGTGCCGCCGTCGTCGGCGGCGAGATGCGCGTTATAGGCGAGGCCCAGGCCGAGGCCCGCGACCACGCCCCGCACCGGCGCGCGCGGGTCGCGATAGGCTGCTTTCAGCCGTCCGAAGAACGGCGGCGTGCCATCGGCGCTGCCGAGGATCGTCGCGCCGAGCGGGAAAAGAACCGCGCCCATGACGGCGCCGGCGGCGAGCGCGTGACCGCTCAATGCGCCAGCCACTCCGGGGGTCCGCAGAATGGCCGCCGCAATCAGAATGAAGCCCATGAAGAGGCCGCCATAAATGGCGCCCTTGATGAAGCCTGTGCGCCAATGGCCCCAGACCGCCTCGAAATCGAGGCGGGCGACTGCCGAGCCAGTCGAGCGGAATGCCCGTCATCAGATAGACGATCGCCCACAGTCCCCCCTGCGCCAGCGCGGCGCAGGCGCTGGAAAAGACGATCGCCAGCACGGGCTGGGGGACGAGTTGCGCCCCGTTGGCGAAAAACGGCGTGGCCGCTCCGACAATTCCAGCCAGCGCGAAGATCGCGTGGGTACGGAGCGAACGAGGGAACCGGTTGACGCTGATCAGGCCGATCAGCGTCAGCATGGCAGCGCCGAGAAACCAGAGCGTCAGCGCGCGCCCGATGGCGGCCTGCACCGAAAACGGCCAGGCGGCGTGCGCGGTGACGAAGCCGCCGATCTCGGCCATGTGCCAGTCGGCGTTCAAAACCAGGAGGATATTGAAGAGGAACGGCACGGAGAGGAGGCTGATCGCCTCCACGAGACGGAGCGCGCGATAGCCGCCGGCCAGCGCCATCGCCGAGCCGCCGAGATACACGATAATCGCAATCGCCGCGCCCGGAACATCGAACCGAAAGACGTCGGACCAAGGCCCGGGCAATTGCCAAAACCCGAGCGCGTCGTTTCGCTGGTAGGCGAAGAGCGCGAAGGCCGCGGCGTCGAGCGCGATGATCGCTTTAGAGAAGGGGCGCTGGGACCACGCCATACGCACCAGTCCGAGCCCGGCGGCGCCGGCAATCGCGGCGAGGATCGGGTCTCGCGCCACGACGGTCCAGTCGGACGCAAGCGCGATCAGGGCGATGCCCGCGGCGGCCGGGAGCGCCGGCGCGACGGGCCGCTGGACAGGAGCCGTTATTTCCATGCTTGGCGCGCGTTCCCCATTCCGCAGTGGCCCTGATCCTTTTCCGATTGCCATCCGTGTCGCAAGGCCGCGTTGCAACCGGAGCCCGGCGCCTCATAAGCGTTGGACGTGACCAAAAGAAGTCCTTATGGGGTTTCCGCGGTGGATAATCTGCGCCGTCATTGGCGCGCTGCCGCTCGGCGCCGGCCTCGCGGCCGCCGAATTGCCATCGCAAGCCAGGAGGGTGAAGCACGCGAAATCAGTGAAACATTGCAATATTGCCGGCTCGCCGGGCATTCTCGCGGCGAATGGAGTGTGCGTCAGGATAAGCGGCTACGTCTCCGCCGGCTTCGGCGCCGGGCAAACGAGATAGTTCTTTACCGGTCTGGGACAGCGTCGACCAAGCAGATTTCTTCAGCCGAAGGGTCCAAGGAAGGCGCGGCGCGAGTGAAATCGCCGCAAGCGACGCGTTCGAGCGGCTTCCCTGTTTTTCCCTGATAATCCCTGCTAACCGAAAATCGCTCCGGTCGCCCCTCGAGTTTGCGCGCAAATCCGTGGGTTTTCATTGCGTTCAGCGGATGTGCTCGTGCGAAAGGTAAGACGTGACAGGGAAATTGTTTTCCCTGTTCAGCCCATGAACAGGGAATTGAGCGCGAGGCGGAGGACCCGCTTCCAAACCAAGCCGCCGGCGCCGGCGCGGCCGCGGGGCTGCGTGTGGACAACGGCATTTCGGCGTGCTCCTGCGGAGCCGCTTGCGCGGGGCCGCCGTGTATGCTCCCTGAACGAGCCTCGATCGCGAGCCGCATATCGGGAGAGATCCGATGAAACCCATTCACTGGCTGGCCGTCATTCCGTTCATCGGCATGCTGGTCGGTCCGGCGGTCCATAACGAGGTTGATCCGCTCATTCTCGGGATGCCTTTCCCCCTCGGCTGGATCTCGGTCTGGGTCGTGCTAACGGCGACCATCATGGCCGTCGTTTATCTGATCGATCCGGCAAACCGCGAAGACGCCCCATGACCGCGGCGCTGGCCCTGATCGCGCTCGCCGCGCTGGCCGCCTTGGCTCTGGGCGTAGCCGCCGGCGCAGGGCGAGACATGGATCTCGAGCAGTGGGCGG
>CAVYXQ010000026.1:0-115461 GCA_963772555.1 uncultured Alphaproteobacteria bacterium
GGAAGGTGTAGACGGCCTTGCGCTCGACCTCGAAGGCTTCGGTTCCCGACCTCCGCTTGGTCTGAGCGCTAACGTTGTCGTCGCTCTTCAGCGCGTCTTCGCTCTCGCCCGGCAATTGCCTCGAATTCCCAGCGAACTGGTCGCCGACAGCCGGCAATTGGACCGATGGACGGCGCGGATCGCAGTTGAAGGTGATCTCCTTGACCCTGTGGCCCCTGACGATCGCATCGATCACCAGCCAGCGCTCGGCGTAGGTCGAGCCCACGAGTTTGAGCCCCAGCCGCTCGCGGATGCCGCTCGCCCCGCCGTCGCAGGCGACGACGTAATCGGCGCTGAGCGTGCGTTCGCCCCCCGGCGCGGCGATCTTCAAGACGACGCCGGTCCCGTCCTGGGTCAGATCGGCGACGGCGTGCTCGAAGGCCACGCGAACGTTGTCGAACCGGGAAAGTCCCTTCAACAGCGCGCTCTCGAAATCCGGCTGATAGAAGGTGCCGAGCGACGAATGACCGTAGAGACTGCGCGGGAAGTCGGGCGGGTCAGGGTCACGTTGCGCGCGTTGACGTGGCGCACGTGCGGGTCCTGCACGAGGCCGGGCGCAATCTCGCCGAAGAGCCCGACCTGGGCGAAGAGGCGCAGCGTCTCGGCGTCGTAGGCGATGGCGCGGGGCAGGCCGAGCAGGCCCCGGTTGCGTTCGAGCACCGCGACCCGCACGCCGGCGAGGCCAAGCAGGTTCGCCGTCATCAGGCCGATCGGGCCCGCGCCGACCACCGCGACCTCGACCCGATGCGGCAGGCCGCCACTCCTATCATTGAAATCTTTCAGCATTCTCGCTTCCTCCCGAACTTTCGGGCTACCCCCCGAAATATCATTTGCACTTCTAAGTCAAATCGACTAAATAGTCAATACGAAAAGTGCAAGACGAGGTTTCAGGCAGGGCGAGCGGCCAAAATCGACAGGATATCAGCGGCCGGTCATCACCAAGGGAGTGAAACGAATGGCGACGAAACTCATACGCTACGAAGTCGGCGGCACGCCGCATTGGGGCGTCGTGTCGGGCTCAGGCATAGCGCCGCTCGACGGCGCCTATCCGACGACGGCGGCCTTGATCGAGGGCGGCGAAGCCGACTGGCGAGCGGCGGCCAGGAAGACGCCGAGCCTGTCGCTGGAATCGGTCAACGTCCTCTCGCCGGTGACGACGCCCTGCCGCGTCTACTGCCAGGGCGCGAACTACCGCCAGCACATGATCGAATCCGGCATGGATCCGGACGCCAAGCGGTTCAACATGTTCTTCACCAAGTCCGACGCCTCGGTCAGTTCCGCGCGCGGCGCGGTCGAGCGGCCGAAGCACGTCGCGCTGCTCGACTACGAAATCGAGCTGGCGCTGATCTTCCGCCGGTCTATCCCCGCCTCGGCGACGATCACGACAGATAATCTCAAGGACTACGTGTTCGCCATCGCCGTCGCCAACGACCTCAGCGCGCGGGACGTGCAGCTGCCGCAAATGCAGTTCTTCAAGGGCAAGAGCTATCCGGGCTTCTGCCCGATCGGTCCCTGGCTGACGGCGCTTGAGCCCGACGAATTCGCCGATCTCGATCGGCTCGACCTTCAGCTCGCGGTCAACGGGACCGTGCGCCAGAAGGACACGACGGGGAATCTCGTCTTCAAGCCGGCCGAGACGATCTCGGAGCTCTCAACCTTCGGCAATGTCGCGGCGGGCGACGTGCTCCTGACCGGAACGCCGAGCGGATGCGCGCTCCGCGTGCCGCCGGCGCCGATCCGCAAGCTGGCGCAGCTGCTGCCGGAGCGGGCCTTCTGGAAACTGTTTCTCAACGGCCAGCGCCGCCGGCCGCAGTATCTTCAGCCGGGAGACAGAATCAGCGCCCGCATTCGCAGCGCCGACGGCCGGGTGGACCTCGGCGAGCAGCTGACCCAGGTTCTGGGGTAGTGCGCATTCCGCGCCTCGTCGTTGGGACCCCAAGCGTCGCGACAGGAAAGCAATCCATGCGCACTCGGCAATGACGGCTCGAGCCGCCTTCAGCCGGCTCTGGCCAGGCGGGGCGCGGCCCGCGAGATGCGGGCGGCCTGCGCGAGCGCCGCGGCCGCCTGCG
Organism: uncultured Alphaproteobacteria bacterium; assembly: GCA_963772555.1. GTDB lineage: Bacteria > Pseudomonadota > Alphaproteobacteria > Rhizobiales > Beijerinckiaceae > Roseiarcus. The sequence continues at coordinate 2,109 of CAVYXQ010000026.1, forward strand.
GCTTGCCAACGCCGATCGCCCGGAGGACGGAACGGATCGCCGGCTCCCGATCGCCCGCCGAAAGCCGGCCTTCGCCGATCGCCGCCAGAACCTGGAGAACGACGCCGATCGCCGCCTCGAGGCCGAGCGCCAGCGAAAGCTCGGCCTGGGGCGCCGCTTCCAGAACCCGCTCGAGGTCCTCGGAAAGCCTGCGCCGCGCCGTCTGGCCGACGGCCGGATGGGATCGCGCCATGCGCGCCACCAGCGAGGCCCAGTTCGGGTCGATGAGCGCTCTTTCCAGGAAGGCGTTGCAGCCGAAGGCGATCCGGACGAGCGGGTCGGCGATCGACAGCCGTTGCGGCTGCAGCATCTCGTCGAAGGTCTTGATCAATTCGTCGGCGACGGCGGCGGCCAGCGCCTGCATGTCAGTGAAATGGACGTAAAAGGTTCCCTTCGCCACCCCCGCCTCGTTGACGAGGTGGTCGACAGTGACCGTGTCCCACGGCTGCCGGGCGAAGAGCGCGCTCGCCGCGTCGAGGATTTGCGCCCGGGTCCTGGCGCGCTTCTCAGCGCCGATCTCGGCCCGCCGCTCGAGGTTGATCTTCGCCATGCCTGCTCCCGCTCGTCCGGGCGACTTTAGCCTATAAAGTCAAAATGACCAAATGGTCATGGAGACCTCCATCCGTGAACGCCAACATAACCATCGACCAGATCGCGAATTGGCGGCGATGCGAGAAGTGGCAAGCTGTGCGCCGTGGGCCCCCCTCTCCCGTCGGGAGAGGGGCAGGGGTGAGGGGATCAGCGTATCAGACAAAGGGCAACCTCAATTCCTTCCGAATCCGCGCAAGAACCAGATCGAGATCGTCGCAGACTTCAGCGTCGGTGAAGCGGACGACGCGCACGCGGAAATTTTCGATCACCTTGGTCCGGCCGTTGTCATAATCGACGAACCAGTCATGCTGCTTGCCGTCCCCCCGGATCGCAGTCCGGGGGTCGATGACGAGCTTGGCGCCGTGACAATAGAAGTCGGCGACGTAGCGATCGAACGGGACCTGACGCCGGAACTTCGCACCGTGAAAACTCGAACCGCGCAGGCGCTGCCAAAGGATGTCTTCGGCACGGGTCGGATGCTTGCGAAGGGCGCGCGCAAATTCGCGCCGCTCGGAAGCCATTGACTTATCCTTCTCCGCCCGGTCCCCTCTCCCCTGCCCCTCTCCCTTTGGGAGAGGGGTTCGCCAGCGCCCCGGCCTCGCGCATTTCGGCGTAGAGGGCTGAAGGCGCATAGTCATAGCCGTTCGGCCAGGTCGGCACGCCGGCCTCAACGAACACCCGGCTGAAAAAAGCGTCCTTGAGCGGCGCGGCCATCGGTCCGGTCCGCGCCGCAAGTCCGCTCAAATCGGCGACGCCCTCGCTGCCGTCGCTGAATTGCACCCAGAGGCGAAACGCCTCCATCGGCTTGACTTTCACGACGTCCACCATCGGATATTCAGTCGTCATCGGGTCCCGCAATCCTTTCGACGGCTCATCGGCGCGGGCGCGCGCCCAATCCTCCTCCAGTTGCTCCGATGCGCCCAGAGCCCATTCCGTCACCAGGCGCAAGGCGCAGCGATCCCGCGATAACTCGTCCGTCGGCATCACACGGCCCCAGAGAAGGCGGCGCGGAGGAGGGCGGAATCGAGGACGGCGAGTTCTTGCGTTGCCCCACACTCACTGCGCCCTCGCCCCCGCACCTCCACGGATCAGGTCCGCCGCCCGTTCGGCGATCATGATCGTGGGCGCGTTGGTGTTGCCGCGCACCACGCTCGGCATCACCGAGGCGTCGACCACGCGCAAGCCGTCGAACCCGTGCACCTTGAGGTCGCTGTCGACCACCGGCCCGATCGCGCAGGTGCTGGTCGGGTGATAGAGGGTCTGGGTTTCCTTCTGGATATGCTCCCAGACATCGGCTTCGGCCGCCGATTTCGGCACGAGGTGGAGCGCCTTGATGTGGGCGCGCATCGCCGGCTCTGCGGCGATCTCGAGGCCGATGCGGATGCCCTCGATCATGCTCTGGCGATCCTCGGGCGCAGCGAAGTAATTGTGCGCGATGCGGGGCTTCGAGAACGGGTTGGCGTTTCTGAGCGAGAGCTTGCCGCGGCTCATCGGCTTCACGACGCCGGGGCCGTAGCCGAAGGCATGGGCGAACGGGATGCCCATGCCCTCCTCATAGAACATCACCGGGGCGGCGTGGAACTGCACGTCGGGCGCTTCAAGTCCGTCGCGGGTGCGGAAGAAGCCGCCCGCCTCGCCGATGTTCGAGGTCAGCGGCCCGCGGCCTTCGCTTTGCAGCAGGCCGACATTCTCGGGCGTCAGCGCGGTCATCAGGCTTTCGGTGTCGGTGAACCAGGACATCAGCGTCATCGGATGGTCCTGCAGCCCGATCCCGACGGGCAGGTCCTGGCGGACCGGGATCTGCAGCATCGCCAGATCCGCCGCCGGCCCGATTCCCGACAGGAGCAGCAGCTGCGGGGAATTGTAGGCGCCGGCGGCGAGGATCACTTCCCTGTCGGCGAGGACCTCCTCGAGGCGGCCGTCGACGGCGATCTCGACGCCGGTCGCCCGCTTGCCGTCGAACAGGATTCGCGTCGTCTGCGCCTTGGCGACCAGCCTGAGATTAGGCCTGGCCATGGCGGGATGCAGATAGGCCGCCGCGGCGCTGCAGCGCATGCCGTTGCGCTGGGTGTACTGATAGAGCCCGACACCGTCCTGGACGGCGCCGTTGAAATCCGGGTTCTTCTTGTAGCCGGCATGGACCGCCGCCTCGACGAAGGCGTCCATCAGAGGATTGCGCGAGTGGCCCTCGCAGACCGAGAGCGGCCCGAGCCGCCCGTGAAACTGGTCCTCGCCGCGCTCGTTCGCCTCCGCCTTGATGAAATAGGGCAGAACCTCGTTGTAGCTCCAGCCCTTGGCGCCGTTGGCCGCCCAGCCGTCGTAATCGGCGCGATGGCCGCGGATGTAGATCATCGCGTTGATCGAGCTCGAGCCGCCGAGCACCTTGCCGCGCGGCAGGTAGACGCGCCTGCCGCCGAGCGCCGGCTCCGGCTCGGTCATATAGTCCCAGTCGACGTGCGATTTGTAGAGTTGCGGGAAGGCGACGGGGATATGGATTTCCTGGGCGCTGTCGGGGCCGCCGGCCTCGATCAGGGTGACTTGCGCCGCGGGATCTTCGCTGAGGCGGGCGGCCAGCACGCAGCCGGCCGAGCCGGCGCCGACGATGACATAGTCGGTCATGAAACGTCTCCTCCCATGGATGTCGCCGCGTTTGGCGCGACGTTCTCGATTTTCCGCGTGAGCGTAAGGCGCAAAGCTCGGGCGGACAAGCGGCGATGGGGCTCGGCCCTCTCATGCCGGCCGAACCCGAGGTCAGGGCTGGTGACCCGCTTTTCCCACCCTCCTCAGTTCGCGAGCGACCCTCTCGAGGATATAGATATTCTTGACGATCGCGCGCTCTGCGCCGGACCCCCGAAGCCGGTTTTCCGCGTCGCGCCCGTTTCCCTGTTAAGCGGTCGAACAGGGAATTCGAATTCCCTGTTCTCTCTTTACCTTCCGTTCGAACAACGCCGCTCACGGCCATGAAATCCTGTGGACTGGTGCAATCGCCGACCGGCGGCGGGAGCGATTTTTTCGGTCAGCAGGGATTATCAGCGAAAAGCAGGCGGACTGGCCTTGTTCCGCGCGAACGCGTCAGAACCGCCCGGCGGCCAGGGATCGGCAAGATTTCCTGATCCGGTCCTTCCTTCCGACCGAGCCCCTGCTCAGACGACGTGGAACCGCTGCCGCTGCGGCGGCCGCCAGGACGGGTCGGGCGGAAAGGGCGCGGCGAGCAGGTCGGCGCAGCGTTCGGCGAGGCTCGTCAGCGCGGCTTCCGTCCGTCCGGCGGCAAGCGCGGGAACGGCGGCGTCGACCGCCGCTTGCCAGCGGTCCTGCGGGATGGCTTGAGCCGCCTCCTCGGCCGGCACGATGCGGATGTAATGCTCGGCGAGCGAAACATAGACGAGCACGCCGCATTGCGAACGATCGAGCCCGCGAAGCGTGAACTGCGCCAACGCGGCGCGATGGCCGGCCGAGCGCGCGGCGCGCTTGGGGATCAGCATCCGTCGCACCCACGGCAGCGAGCCGACGGCCGCAGCGACAATGGCGACCAGCAACTGGGCGATATAGATGCGCTGCGCCGAAAGGTCGGTGAAGACCAGGAGCGGCAGCGGCGTCGCCAGCGCCAGGATGCAGGCGCCGAGCAGGAATTCCGGCTCGCGCGAGACCGAGGCGCCGGCCAGCACGCAGGTCAGCGGCGCGCGGGTTTTTTCCTGCGCGGCGTCGAAGGCCGCTTCGATCCGCGCTCCCTCGGCCGGGTCGAGGACCATCACCAGCCCCCCGAGGCGCCGCCGCCGCCCGACGAGCCGCCGCCGCCGGAAAAGCCGCCCCCGCCGCCGAACCCGCCTCCGCCGCCGAATCCTCCGCCGCCGCCGAAGCCGCCGCCGCGCCCCATGCCCATCGGGATGAAGACGACATTGCCGCCGCCGCGCCGCGCGATCCGGCTGAAGACGAACATGATGAACAGGAAGACGAGGAACGGCGCGATCGTGTCGAGCAGCGTCGCGTCGTGCTCGGGGCGCATTTCGGTCGGTTTCGGCTTCCATTCGGCCGAGTCGGTCGTCAGCGCGGTGATGATGTCGTCGACGCCGCGGGTGACGCCGCCGTCGTAATCGCCCGCCTTGAACCGCGGCGCGATGGCGTTGGCGATGATCAGGCTCGAGACCGCGTCGGTCAGCGTGCCCTCGAGGCCGTAGCCGACCTCGATCCGCACGCGGCGTTCTTTCGGCGCGATCAGGAGGAGGGCGCCGTTGTTCGTCTTGGCCTCGCCGAGCTTCCAGGCGCGGAAGAGCTCGTTGGCATAGGGCTCGATTTCCTGGCCATCGAGCGAGGACACCGTCGCGACCACGAGCTGGATGCCGGACTTCTGCTCGAGATCGGCCAGCTTGCGCTCGAGGTCGGCGATCGTCACCGGCGAAAGGATGTGCGCCTGATCGACGACGCGGCCGGTGAGCTGAGGAAAGTTGGTCGCCGCGAGCGCGACGCCGGCCCATAAGAACGCGAGACACAGGGCGAGGAGCGTGCGCGGCCCGAGGCGAAGCATCCGGGCGCTCTCCATTTTTACGCGGTCAGAACTTCACCTTCGGCGCGGCCTGCGCCTCGGCCTCCGCGGTGAACGGGACCAGCGGTTTCGTGCCGCTGAACGCCGTCTTGGCCCAGATCACGGTCGGGAAGGTCCTGAGCGAGGTATTGAAGTCCTGCGCGGCGGCGATGTAGTCCCTGCGGGCGACGGCGATGCGGTTCTCCGTGCCCTCGAGCTGCGACTGCAGGGCGAGGAAGTTCTGGTTCGACTTCAGATCCGGGTAGTTCTCGCTGACCGCGAGCAGACGGCCGAGCGCGCCGGAAAGGGCGTTCTGCGCATCCTGCAGCTGCTTGACCTTGGCCGGGTCGGTGAGGTCGTTGGCGTCGACATGGATCGAGGTCGCCTTGGCGCGGGCCTCGGTGACCGCGGTCAGGACGTCCTTTTCCTGCTTGGCGTAGCCTTGGACCGTGGCGACGAGGTTGGGCACGAGATCGGCGCGCCGCTGATACTGGTTCTGCACTTCCGCCCAGGCGGCCTTGGCGGCCTCCTCTTTCGTCGGAATGACGTTGTAGCCGCAGCCGGAAAGCGGCAGGGCGACGAGGGCCAGAACGACGAACGCACGCAGTCGGGCAAGGAAGGTCACGGGAATCAGCCCCCTCATTAATCGCGCGTCCGCGCGATCGGTCCGGGACACAATACAGGCCGCGGCCCCGTTTCGCCAAGGCCCAGGCGGACCGATGCCGCCAGTCGCCGGAGGCGCGCTCGGCCATCCCCGGCGGGAGCCTGCTTGATCGGCGAGGCCGCTTTCACTAGAAACGCCGACGCCCGATCCCAGGACCAGAACAAGAACCGGCGTGGCGGGAACGCCCCAACAAGGAAGTCATGATGCGCGTCTATTATGATCGGGATTCCGACCTCAATCTGATCAAGGGCAGGAAGGTGGTCGTCATCGGCTACGGCAGCCAGGGCCACGCGCATCTTCTCAACATGCGCGACAGCGGGGTGAAGGACATCGCCGTCGCGCTCCGGCAGGGCTCGCCCTCGGCGAAGAAGGCGGAGGCCGAAGGCATCAAGGTGATGGACGTCGTCAGCGCGGCCAAATGGGCGGATGTGGCGATGATGCTGACCCCGGACGAACTGCAGGCCGACATCTATCGGGCCGAGCTTGCCCCCAACATGAAGCCGGGCGCGGCGCTGATGTTCGCTCACGGCCTCAACGTCCACTTCAACCTGATCGAGCCGCGCGCCGATCTCGACGTCCTGATGGTCGCCCCCAAAGGGCCCGGCCACACCGTGCGGTCGGAGTACAAGCGCGGCGGCGGCGTGCCGTGCCTAATCGCCATCCATCAGGATGCGAGCGGCAACGCGCACGATCTCGGCCTCTCCTACGCTTCCGCCATCGGCGGCGGGCGCGCCGGGGTCATCGAGACCTCGTTCCGCGAGGAGTGCGAGACCGATCTTTTCGGCGAGCAGGTGGTCCTGTGCGGCGGCCTCGTCGAGCTCATCCGCGGCGGCTACGACACCCTGGTCGAGGCAGGCTACGCGCCGGAAATGGCCTATTTCGAGTGCCTGCACGAGGTGAAGCTGATCGTCGACCTCATCTACGAGGGCGGCATCGCCAACATGAACTATTCGATCTCGAACACCGCCGAGTTTGGCGAATACGTCTCGGGCCCGCGCATCATCACCGGCGAGACGCGGGCCGAGATGAAGCGGGTCCTCGACGACATCCAGTCCGGCAAGTTTACCCGCGACTGGATGCTCGAGAACAAGGTCAACCAGACCTCCTTCAAGGCGATGCGCGCCCGCGCCAACGCCCACCCGATCGAGGACGTCGGGGCGAAACTGCGCGCCATGATGCCGTGGATCGGAAAGAACAAGCTGGTCGACAAGGCGAAGAACTAGCGCAGCCTTTAAGCCGCGGCTCCCGCGGGGTTCCGCGTCCGATTTCCGCTGGACAGCTCCGGCCGCCTTTGCTAGATCGCGGCCTCGCGGGCGAGCGGCCGCGACTTCGATGGGCGCATAGCTCAGTTGGTAGAGCAGCTGACTCTTAATCAGCGGGTCCAAGGTTCGAGCCCTTGTGCGCCCACCATCGAAAGTCGCTGAAACGTTCACTCTCTGTGATATCACTTTTAACACGTATCTTATATTACTCCCCGGCTCCTTTCAATCTCGGTAGGGCCCAATCGACCGACCGCAGCAATCCTTGAAGCGCGCGGCGCAGACCGTGATGCATCGGGATGCGTCGACCTCCGTGCTTCTTGGCGATTGCGTCGCGGACCGCGTCGGCGGGCTTGCCTCGCGTCGAGCACCCATCGACCAATCGAGCCGGGCGATCTCGCAAGCCCGCAGACCTGCCTTTAGGGACAGAGGGATCATCGTTGATCGCGAGCGTGAAGGGGCTCTGCGCAACCTCCGTCGCAGCATATGCGGGGTGACCACCTTGGCTTGCTTACCGGCTGCTCGCCAGGCGCCGGTCGATCGAGACCACCGAGCGCTACATCGGCGGCGACAGGCGGGGACAAGGGCGCTTGGCCGGCTTGTTGTAAGCCCTGCCCTTCCGATTTCCTGTTCGCTTCAGCCTCAAACGCGAGGTCTCAATACGAGCCGTTTGCGAGGCCTCCACGCCCCAGCGCAGATATCGTCGCCTGGATCGAGAACTCACGCCCGCTCGATCGGCATGCCAAGCTCTCCCGCCCAACGTCAGCTTTGCGGGGCGGAAGAAGGCTTCAAGAGTCAGCCACGGTTTTGGCCGCTAGTGATATGAACGGCTACGCCTCAGATAGGCATTTTCCACGGTCGGAGAACAATCGGAATGCCTCAAAGGGTTATCATCGACACTGATCCTGGCCAGGACGACGCGGTCGCCATATTGCTTGCGCTCGGCTCGTCTCAGGATCTGGAGATTCTCGCCATCGTCACGGTGGCGGGCAATGTCCCTCTCTCGCACACCACGACCAACGCGCGACAAGTCTTGGAGCTCGCTCGCCGCGTCGACCTGCCGCTTTACGCCGGCTGCGCCCGGCCGATGCGGCGCACGCTTGTCACGGCCGAACACGTTCATGGGCCCACTGGTCTCGACGGGCCAATTCTTCCGAAACCGACGATGCCCATCCAAAGCCTGCATGGCGTGCAGTATTTGATCCAGACTTTCCGGCAGGTAGAGTCAGGCGCTATTACTCTCGTGACGCTGGGTCCGCTCACCAACATCGCAATGGCGCTTGTCGAGGCGCCTGATATCGCGCCACGCATCCGGGAGATCGTGGCGGTTCTCGGAAGTTGGTCGGAAAATGGCAATATAACGCCGGCCGCCGCATTCAACGAGTATGTCGATCCGGAAGCCGCCGATGTCGTGCTGACGAGCGGTGTCCCGGTCACGATGGTCCCGATGGACGTCACGCACCAGTGCCTCAGCACGCCGGCCCGCCTCGCTGCGCTCCGTGAGGCCGGAACCGCTTGCGCCATCGCGGCCGCCGACATGCTGGCTTTCTCGGAGGCTTTCGATTTGAGGAAATACGGTTGGTCGGGCGCCCCGCTGCACGATCCTTGCGCTATAGCCTATCTTCTCAATCCCACGCTGTTCGGGGGCCGCAATGTCAATGTCGTCGTCGAAACGGCCGGCGCGTACACATTGGGTATGACCGTCGTAGACTGGTGGCGGGTGACCGACCGTCCGCCAAACGCCCTGTTCCTGCGCGAAGTCGATGTCGATGGCTTCTATAAGCTTCTCATCGAAAGATTGGCTCGGCTACCTTGAAATGGGAGCCCGTCTTGCGCCGGCGCGCGGGCCCCGCGTTGGTCGCTGCCAGCGTCGAAAACCTCGAATTCACGTCTCCTTACATTTGCGACGTGGATCGGCCCCCTGGAGGTCCGCTACGGCTGATACTCACCGAAACGGCAAGTCAGGTACGGATGGCAAAAACTTGATGCTTTGGTCAGATTTTGACTAACTTCGCTGACGCGCCGGCCCGTCTGCAGCGATGAGGGAACGATAAATGCGATTGCAGGAGATCATCAGGAGAAAACGCGACGGTCTGTCCCTCAGCGCGGAAGAGATCACAGCCTTTATCAAGGCGGCGACGGTCGGCGAGGCATCCGAGGGGCAGATCGGCGCATTCGCAATGGCGGTCTATCTGCGGGGAATGAACCCGACGGAAACTGTCGCCCTCTCCCTTGCCATGCGCGATTCGGGCCAGGTCCTCGATTGGGAGAAGGTGGGAATCGACCCGGACCGGGTGATCGAGAAACATTCGTCGGGCGGCGTCGGCGACGAGAAGATCACCCTGATCGTCGTGCCGCTCGCGGCAGCTTGCGGCGTATATGCGCCTAATCTTTCCGCGCGCGGTCTTGATTACTGCGCCGGGGAAGTCGACCTGTTGGATGCGATTCCCGGCTATCAGACTTCGCCGACGCTCGAATACTTCATGAAAGCGGTGAAGGAGGCCGGCGGTGCGGTCATCGGCCCGACGCTCGACCTGGCGCCCGCTGACCGCAAGCTCTTCTACGTGCGCGACGTGACCGCAACCGTCGAGAGCGTGCCGCTCATCACCGGCTCCATCGTCTCGAAGAAACTGGCAACCGCCCCGCGCGGCGTCGCAATTTCGGTGGGTTCGGGATCGGGCGCCTATATGCGGACGCTAGACGAGGCCCGACAGCTCGCCAACAGCATGGCCGACGTAGCTGCCGGCGCCGGCTTAGCTAGTGTCCGTCCATAAACGCTAAGTTTTTGAAATTATTTGTTAAATCGCTGTCCTTACGAATGCAAGGCCCGGCGGTTTCGGCTAAGCTTTCGAATCAAGCCACTGATTCGGAAGGCGAAACCGCCACCGCCGGAGCCCGACAATGCGTCAGGAACGCACCGTCCAGGCCAGCATATTCGATCTCTTCGCCGACCACGAGATCGGCCAGGAACTGAAGGCGATGTCGCAGTGGCTGGACGAGCATCGCGAGCTCATCGGGCTGGCGGCGGAGGATCTGCGCCGACACGGCGTTAAGGAGACCGGGCGAGAAGGCCTTCCGGCCGAGTCGGTCTTGCGCTGCGCGCTTCTCAAGCAGCATCGCCAGCTGAGCTATGAGGAGCTGGCGTTTCATCTTGAAAACTCGGCCTCGTTTCGCGCCTTCGCGCGGCTGCCGCTGTCGTGGACGCCGAAGAAGTCGGTGCTGCACAGGACCATCAGCGCCATCCGGGCCCAGACATGGGAGGCGATCAATCGCGTCCTGCTGGCCAGCGCGCGTCAGGAGAAAGTCGAGACCGGCAAGGTCGTGCGGCTGGACAGCACGGTCGCCGCCGCGCTCATGCATGAGCCGAGCGACAGCAGTCTTCTCTGGGATGCGGCCCGCGTGATGGTGCGGCTGTTGAAGGCGGCCGAGGCCTTGGTCGGCGGTCTCGAGTGGCGCAATCATCGGCGCGCGGTGAAGAAGCGAGCGCGCGCGATCGAATATGGCCGCGACCGACTGAAACGGGTCCAGCATTATCGTGAGCTGATCAAGCTGACCCGGGCGACCCTGGCCTATGTTGATCAGGCCGCAACGCAGGTATGGCAGGCGCCGGACCCGATCGCCGTCACGCTGTGGCAGGCCGAGCTCCGTCACTATCGTCTGCTGATCGAGCGGATCATCGCCCAGGCCGAGCGTCGCGTTCTTAATGGCGAGGCGGTTCCCGCCAACGAGAAGATCGTCAGCCTGTTCGAGCCGCACGCCGACATCATCGTCAAAGGCGGCCGCAAGGTTCAGTACGGCTACAAGCTCAACCTGACCACCGGCCGGAGCGGCTTGATCCTCGACCTGGTGATCGAGACCGGCAATCCGGCGGACAGCGAACGGTTGTTGCCCATGCTGAAGCGCCATATCGCCTTCTACGGCGAGTCGCCCCGACAGGCCGCCGCCGACGGCGGTTTCGCCAGCCGTGACAATCTCGCCCAGGCGAAGGCCCTTGGCGTCCACGACATGGCCTTCCACAAGAAGGCCGGCCTGCGCATCAAGGACATGGTTAAGAGCAACTGGGTCTACCGCAAGCTGCGCAACTTCCGAGCCGGCATCGAATCCGACATCTCGTGTTTGAAGCGCGCCTATGGTCTGGCGCGCTGCGTCTGGCGCGGGCTCGACCACTTCAAGGCCTACGTCTGGTCCTCGGTCGTCGCCTACAACCTCGCCCTCTTTGCCCGGCTCAAGCCGACCTGATTTCTCGTCTTCGGCCGAAGGCGCGCAAGCCTGGTTGAGCCCGAGTCGGCCTCTCATTCTGAATTCCTGAACTTGGCGGCCGGATCAGCCCACGCAGCAGCCACAGCAAACGAAATGGCTCCCAAACGGCCCAGTTCATCGCCAACGCGATTGATTCCAGCCGAAAAATCATGCGTTTATGGACGGACACTAGCTAGCGTTATGCTCTTGACCGACCTCGATGCGGTGCTGGGAAGCACCGTCGGCAACGCTGTGGCGGTCGCCGAAACGGTCGACTTTCTCACCGGACGACGCCGCGATGCGCGGGTCGCCGACCTCGCCTTATCGCTGAGCGCCGAAATGATCATGCTGGCAGGCATCGAACCCGATCTTTCCTCCGCACGCGCGCTTGCCGCCGCAAGGCTCGACGACGGCGCTGCCGCCGAGCGTTTCGCGCGTATGGTGGCTGCGATGGGCGGGCCAGCCGATTTTGTCGAGCAGGCCGCTAAGCATCTTCCGGCCGCGCCGGTCGTGCGCCCTGTTTATCCGGAGCGCGCGGGATTCGTCACGGGCATGGACGCCAAGGGTGTCGGGCTGGCGCTGGTCGACATGGGCGGCGGACACGCCCGACCCGACGAAATGATCGATCTTGCGGTCGGCTTCTCCGGATTCGTGCAAATTGGCGACCGCGCTGATGAAAAGACGCCGCTCTGCCTCGTGCATGCGCGCGACAGTGCAGGGTTTGAGCGCGCGAGGAGGCGAGTTCAGGCGGCTGTGAGGCTTTCGCCCGATAAGGGCGCAGACGCCGGGTCGATTGTCAGAGAACGGATCGCGCGAAAGCCGTGAGCTCGCCGAAGCGATTTATCCGCCCGGGTTGGCGGCCGCCATATAAGCCTCCGAAACACTTTGACGCTTTTGTCAGGATACGTCATCGTCCGAAGAGACGGATGCGACAGGTCAAGGTGAAGTGCGTCGCGGCCGGAGCGAAAGCCCGTGCTTTTTCGCACAGTAAGCCGCTACTCGGCGGCCCGCGGGCCGTTCGGGGGCCTGCGTGCCCGGAGTCGCCGCGATTGATCCTGCGAAGAATGGCGTGGTTTCCGAGTTGGTCGCCCGCAGCATCCGATGTGCAATGGTAGAGAGGAAGACGTGTCATGGCTCAGAAGACAGATTGTGAATTGCTGAAGGAGCTTTCTCGGCGGTCGTTCTTGCAGGCTTCGCTTGGCGCTTCGGTGCTCGCGGGCGCCTTATCGGCGCCGTGGTCGGCTGGGGCCGCAGAGGGAGGCTTGGTCGCCTTGGTCCATACCCAAGCGGCCGGCGACAACGGCCCCATCAATTCCATGATCAGCGCGCTGAAGAAGCTATCTGCCGAGAAGAAATTCCCGATCCGCACCATCTACGCCCAGGACGCGGCGACCTATGGGACTATCTTTAAGAGCCTCGCCGACGCCAACGCGGCGGTGATTGTCGCGACGTTCAACGAGGTTGCGGAGCCGATCAAGGAGCTGGCGCCAAAATACCCAAAAACCAAATGGATTCAAATATTTGGCGACCAGATCAAGCCGCCGATCCCGAATGTCGAAACGGTCTCCTACGACTATTATCTGGGCTGCTACCTCTCCGGGCTCTTCGCCGCCAAAGTGTCGAAGACCGGCAAGATTGGCTATATCGGCGGCGTCAGTCTTCCGCCGCTCAACGCAGACGTAAATGCGCTCAAAGCGGCAATCGCCTCGGTCAATCCAAAGGATACCTTCACGCCCGCTTTTGCCGGCTCCTTCCAGGACCCCGCCAAGGGGCACGAGATCGCCAGTCAAATGTACCAGGGCGGCGTCGACTATATCCAAACCAACTCCGCGGCGACTGACACCGGCATCATCCAGGCGGCAAACGAGGGCGAGGGCCGCATGGTCAGTGCGATATCCCCGGCGCAATACAAGATCGGGCCGAAAACTGTGGCGGCGCTTGTCGCGCTCGATTTCGGTCAATCGCTCTACAACGAGGTATCGAAGGCGTTGGGGCCGGATTTCAAGGGCGGCCATCTCGCGACTGGTCTCGGCACCGGCGTGATCGACTTCGTACTCTCCCCGGTTTGGCAAGAACAAGGCCCGAAGGAACTCGTCGAGAAGGCCAAGTCGGTCTGGCCAGAAATTGAGAAGGCCAAGTCCGATATCATCGCCGGCACGATTAAGCCGCCGTTCAACACCCAATTGTAGGCGGACTTGGTGCGGCCGCGTCTGGCTTGCCTGACCACCACAGCTGTCGCCGCGCCATGACGAAGCATCAGGCTATCCTCCGCGTTGACACGTCGTGCGAGGCGGGACGGCGAAGATGGACCTGACGCGGCAAGTGGCCGTGACCGGGGCGATGATGGCTGACACATCGCCCGCTTCCGCGCTTCAATGCCGCGACATCTCCGTCCGCTACGGCGAGGTCGACGCGCTGATCTCGGTGAGCGTCGCCTTCGCGCCACAGCTGATCCACGCCGTCGTCGGGCAAAACGGGGCCGGCAAGACGACCTTCGCCCGCGTCGCAGCTGGAATCGTCAAGCCGATTTCCGGCGCGCTGGCGATCGGCGGACGAGATCTTCCGACCGGCAACGTCAGTTACGCGCGCGCCGCGGGCGTCGAACTGGTTCATCAAAACTTTGCACTGCCGCCGTCCTTCACCGTCGCCGAAGCCATGGAGTTCGGCGCCGAAAGGGGGCGACCCGTATTCTCAAGGCGCGGCCTCGAATCGCGCTGGAAGCGACATATTGAAAACCTTGGCGTGCGCGCCCGCTTGTCCGATCGCGTCCGCGATTTGCCGGTCGAGGCCCAGCAGAGCGTGGAAATTGCCAGGGCGCTGGTGGCGGACGCAAAGGTGCTGATCCTCGACGAACCGACGGCGGTGCTCTCGCCGAGCGGAACCGAAATGTTGTTCGGACGCCTGAAAGGTCTCAAAGCCGGCGGCGTCACAGTCATCCTCATCCTCCATAAGATCCGCGAGGTGCTCAGCGTCGCCGATACCGTCACCGTGCTGCGCGCCGGCCGGCTAATCGAGGGGCCGATCGGCGCGAGCGCAACAGACGCGCGGCGGCTCTCGGCCTCGATCATCGGCTCGGAGGCGGAGAAGGGTCTTCGCCCCAAAGATGAAGCCGCGCTCGTCGGAGCAAGCATCGCCGATACTGCAGCCGCCTCCCCTGCAGCGGTCGCAGGCGGCGCGACTCCGGTTCTTGCAGTGGAGAGCGTCACCACTCGCTCCGATTCGGAAGGTCCTCGGCTCGAAAACGTGAGCCTCGAGATCGCGCCGGGTGAAATCGTCGGGGTCGCCGGCGTCGAAGGCAATGGTCAACGCACGTTAGTTCGCGCGTTGTCCGGACTCGTCGACATCCAGTCGGGCCGAATCCTGTTGAGCGGCCAGGACGCGACGCGAACGCAACTTGGCGAGAGGCGGGCGCGGGGCCTGCGCATCATTCCGTTCGAGCGGAACAGCGAAGGGTTGAGCCTGTCAAGCGCGCTTTGGGAGAACTGGTCGGCGCGTCAGCTCCTTCTTGGCCCGGCACTCAAATTGATCAACCCAGCGGGATACCGAACCGCCTGCGACAAATCGCTAAGACAATGGGACGTTCGCTATGTGACGAGCATGCAGCCGGCGGGTTCTCTGTCGGGCGGAAATGCGCAAAAACTCATTCTTGCGCGCGAAATCGACGCCCGCGCTTCGCTCATCATCGCAGCGCAGCCGACGCGTGGGCTGGATGTCGGCGCAACCGCCTTCGTCTGGCGCTCGTTGCGGGAGGCGCGGGCGCGGGGCTGCGCCGTGCTGTTCATCTCGTCGGATCTCGACGAACTCTTCGACATCTGCGACCGTCTCCTCGTCATGCTGTCGGGGCGTGTCGTCGCCGAGTTCTCGCCTCCCTACCGCCTTCGCGACATTGGCGCAGCGATGACGGGAGCGCATTGAGATGGAGGGCAAGCTCTTCACCGTCGCTCGGGCGCTTGCATTTGTCCTGCTTGCACTCGCGCTCTGCGGCGTCATTTTCGAATTCGCGGGCTATTCCGCTCCGGAAATGTTTGAAAGCATTGCTGACGGCGCCTTTCTCAATCCAGGCGCTTGGCAAAACAGCTTGCGTTGGGCGATGCCGCTGTTCATTACCTCCGTCGGCGTCGTCATCTCGTTTCGCAGCGGGTATTTCAATGTCGGCGCTCAGGGACAGTTCTATGTCGGCGCCATTGCGACGACTTTCGTCGTCGATTTCATGAACGGCTTTCCTGCGGCAATCGTCTTGCCGCTCTGCTTCATTGCCGGCGTCTTCGGCGGGGCGCTGTGGGCGCTCTGGCCGGGTCTATTGCGCGTGCGTTCGGGCGCAGACGAAGTGATCACGACGCTGATGGCCAATTTCATCGCGGGCCTCGTTCTCATTTATGTGACAGGCGGAATCCTGAAGGATCCATCGGGGACGGGCCAAGTCATGGCAAGTCGACCCGTTGCACCCGCCTATCGGATCAGCAGCGAAACGGGCCTTTCTCCGACCATTGTCATCACGGCGATCGTGGTCGGCGTCGCGATGTGGTTGCTGGTCAATCGCACCGCCTTTGGCGTTCTGGCCGGTCTTGCCGGCCGCAATCCGACGATGGTTGTTTGGCAGGGCGCAAGGATGTCGAGCCTCGGCCTTGCGGGCTTTGTGCTTGCCGGCGCGCTCGCCGGCCTCGCTGGCACGATCGAAGTGCTCGGTCCCAATGGGCGCCTGGTCAGCGGCTTTCTGCCGACACATGGCTTCACCGCCATTCTGATCGCGCTGGTCGCGGGGCTTTCGATTTCCGGCGCGGCGATCGTCTCGTTGTTCTTCGGCGGGCTTGCGGCGGCGAGCCTCTATCTGCCCGTGCTGGTCGGATTGCCCGCCGCGGCGATCGATATCATCAACGCCTCCATAGCGCTCTTCATCACCGCTCGTGCAGCACCCGGCCTCGGCTGGCTGACCGCATGGCGTCGCTCCGCCGGAGGCGCTTGATGGAGGAATTCATCGTCGCCACGCTCCGCTACGGGACGCCGCTTGTGTATGTGACGATGGCGGGAGTGCTTTCTCAACGCGCTGGGGTCTGGAACCTCGGGCTTGAGGGGCTGATGATCATCGGCTGCTGCGCCTCGGTCCTTGGCCTGGTTCAGACCGGATCGCTGCTCTTCGGGCTTGCCCTCGCAGTGGCGCTCTGCGTCGTCGCTTCGGCGCTCCTCTGGTTTGTGATCGAAAGGCTGGGCGCCAACCCGATCATCGCCGGCCTCGGATTGACCGGGCTTGGGCTGGGCGGCACCGATCTTGCGGTGCAGGCGATCTACGGAAGCGAGGCTACGGTCAATGCGCCCTATGGGCTGCCGCGACTGGGACCCCGGTTCGGGGATTTTGGCGTACTTTCGGTCCTCGTTGCAATCATGCCTTTCGTCGTCTTTGGCCTGTGGGTGCTGTTGCGTCGCACCCGATTCGGGCTTCAGCTTTCGGCGTCGGGCGAGCATCCATTCGCCGCGCGCAGCGTTGGGATCGACCCTGCGCGCATGCGGCTGATCGCGCTCTGCCTCGGAGGGGTGCTCTGCGCCCTCGGGGGAGCCGAGTTAGCGCTCGGCAGCCTGACAATTTTCGCCTACGGCATGACGGCGGGGCGCGGTTTCATGGGCTTTTCAGCGGTGATCTTCGGCGCCGGCCATCCAATCGCCTCCGCCGGCGCCGCTCTTTTCTTCGCGGTCGTCGGCGCGATTGGCATCCGTGCCCAGCTCCTGTTCGGTGACCGCGTGCCGAACGATCTCCTTTTGGCGTTGCCCTATATCGCGACGGTGATCGGGGTGTGGATCAGCGCCCGGCTGCGCGGCGGCGCCAAGACCGCGAGCAGCTTCGCAGAATTGCGCGACTATTGAGGAGAGCAATGGATTTCGCACAGCGACATGCGATCAGCGACGTTTGCATTCTTTGCGCGGATATCGAGCGCTCGATTCGCTTCTACGTCGAAAAGCTCGGCTTCAAGCCCGCGCATCGCGCGGAGGGATTCGCCGACTTCTCCGGCGCGGGGATTACACTCGCGCTTTGGGAGATCGATCATATCAGTCGGCATACCGGCATTTCCAACTTGCGGGGGGCGGGCGCCCATAAGGCCTGTATCGCGGTGAAGCTGCCTTCCGCAGAAGCGCTAAACGAGAGCTATCGCGAGCTGTCGGCCAAAGGCGTGCCGTTTCAGTCGCCGCCGGCCGACTACGCCTGGAACGCCTATTGCTGCTATTTTGCCGGACCGGACGATGAAGTCTGGGAGCTATACGCTTGGCGTGACGGCGGAGCGCCGGGAAAGATCGCGGGATAATCCCAGCATTTCGAGCGTCCTGCGCTCGGGTGTCAGTAGGGCGTATCGCCGCCATCGAGATTGATCGCCTGTCCCCGAATGATCTTCGCCGCCTCGGTTAAGAGGAACACGACGACGCGGCCGATCTCGATCGGTTGAATGTGCCGTCGTAGCTGGGCTGGAACCATCCCAGCAAAAAGCGCCTCGCTGCTCGTGCCCGTCTCGGCCGAAAGGCGGTCGGCGACGGCGCGGAGCATGGGGGTCGCTACGCTCCCCGGGCAGACCGCGTTGACATTAATTTGCTCGGCGGCCCATTCGCGTGCGAGCGAGCGGGTGAGATTGATGACCGCCGCCTTGGTCGCGTTATAGGCGGCCATGTTCGGAAAGCCCACCTTGCCGGCGTTGGAGGCGACATTGACGATTGCGCCGCCCTTGCCGGCGAAGACGCGGAGAGCGGTCTGCGCACCGTTCATTACGCCCGCGACATTGATTTCAAATTCCCGGCGCCAGGCATCCGGCGAAACATCTTTGGCCGGGATCATCTGAACGATACCGGCGTTGTTCACCCACCCGCTGAGATTGCCGAGCCGAGCTGCGGCCATTTCCGCGGCCTTGACCAGCGAATCCGGGACGGCCACATCGGCAGCGGAGACGAAAGTGCGCGAGCCCGATGGATCAAGCCGGCCCGCTGTTTCCTCTGCAAGCTGCCGGTCGAGATCGAGAAGGACAACCGCCCCGCCCACGTCGAGCACGGCCTCTGCTATCCCAGCGCCGATGCCGCGCGCCGCGCCGGTGACCACAATCGTGCGCCCTGCGAGCGCCTTGTCGGATAGTATTGTCATGACGATCTCTCAGAACGCCGGAGTGGCAGTCACACCGCCATCGACGACAAGATTGGCCCCCGTGATCCAGCGCGACGCCGGCGACGCGAGAAACAAAACGGCGTCCGCCACGTCTTCGGCCTCGCCCATTCGGCCGAGCGGGGCGGCTTCCATCCAGCGTTTCACGCCCTCCGGCCAGGCTTTCTCGATGCCGTCGCGGTGGATGACCCCCGGCGACACCGAGTTGACACGAATGCCGTGTCGACCGAATTGCAGCGCGGCGGCCCGCGTGTACATGATCAGTCCGGCCTTCGAAGTTGCGTAATGACCGTGGGTCGGAGCGGGCTGAAGGCCTTCGATTGAGGCGATATTGACGACGGCGCCGCCGCTGCCACGCGGTATCATCTGCGCCGTGACCAGCTTGGTGATGATGAAGACGCCATCGAGGTTGGCGGCGAGCATTGCTCGCCATTCGTCGAGATCCATGTCCTCGAAGCCGGCATGGGTCTGGCGAGCCGCGTTGTTGACGAGGATATCGATCGGTCCGAGCTCATCTGCCACCGCCGTGACGGCTGCCTCGACCGAAGCTGGATCCGTTAGTTCCGCCTGGACGGCGATTGCCTTACCGCCCGACCTGCGGATTGCCTCGACGCAAGCGAGCGCTCCTTCCCTCGCCCCTCGATAATGAACAGCGACCGTCGCCCCCGCCTCAGCAAGGCGTCGAGCGATGCCCTGTCCTATACCGCCCGAGGCCCCGGTGATCAGCGATAGCTTGCCCGTCAAGTTGAGGAGTTCGCCGACGAGGGGCGCGGCTTTTCTCACAGACCATCAACTCCGGAAACGACGCCAAAGGAAGGTTCGCCGAACCGGCCAAAACTACGGCCGCATGGCCGGCGTCTCTGCAATCTAGCGCATTATCCGCGGGGGCGCCAAATGTCGTGCGTAAGCTAGCAATTCGCGCCCATGGCGACGAGCATGCGCCGTGCGATTGTTTCGTTGATATCGGTAGGAACGGGCTGCGGTCCTCTATCGAGTGTGTCGGGCGCCGTCGCGACGCGATTGAGCGAGAGGGCCTGAAGCGTGAAGCCAAGGTCCATCGACTCGATGGAGTTCCCCTTCGGTTCGGCCCCCGCGAGGTTGACCATGCGACCCCCGGAAAGCAGGGTGAGCGACCGCCCATCCGGCATGTGGAACTGCTCGAGCGTGTCGCCAAGACGCTTGGATGAGGCGGCACATGCGCGCAACGCCGTCACGTCGATCTCCGTGTCGAAATGGCCGCAATTGGCGAGCACCGCGCCGTCCGCAATCAGGTCGAAGGCTTCGGCTCCGACGGCGCGTTCACGCGCGGTCGCGGTGATGAAGAACTGGCCCCACGGCGCCAACTCGTTGAGCGTTCCGACCCTGCAGCCGTCCATTACTGCCTCAAGCGCCTTGACGGGGTCGATCTCAACGACGCCGACGAGGCCGCCAAACGCCTTCAGATATTGCGCGATACCGCGTCCGCACCAGCCGTAGCCGACGACCACAAAGCGGCGACCGTTGATGATGAGGTTGGTCATCCGCATCAGGCTCTCGACTGCGCCTTGGCCCACCGCATGCTTGTTCTCGACGATCTGCTTCAGGGGGCTGTCGTTGATCACAATGACGGGGAAGGGGACTTTGCCCCGGTAGTCGCGCCGCAGGCGATCGCCTCCGGACGTCGTCTCTTCCGTGGCGCCGCGGATGCCGGTTTCGAGCCCAAGGCGGACCGCGGCGGCGTTGAGGTCGGCTCCGTTGTCGAGCAAGATGTCGGGACGGGCCCGGACGACATTGTCGACGTTGCGCAAGTGCTCGTCGTGAGTAACGTCGCGGCGGCCGAATATCTCCATGCCCTGAGCACGCAGCACCGCAACCATGTCGTCCTGCGTCGAACCATAGTTGCCGGTGCCAACGATCCTTGCTCCGCCGGCTGTGAGTGTCTCGAGGAGGACGACGGTCTTCGGTTCAATATGGAGTGACACGCCGATCGTGCGTCCCGCGAAAGGCTTTGACTCTTCGAAGGCGGTGCGGATGTCTGCCAGCAGATTCATGCGGGATCGGATCCACTCTAATCGCTGGCGCCCGCGTTCGAGCAGCGAGGAATCGATTCGCAGAGATTCGGACATGCTGGGCTTCCCTTTTGGATAGCCAAGGCGGAGGGCGATGCGAGAAGCGGCGCGAGACAGGAGCCCCGTTTTGGCGTCAAAATTCCTATGCCTTCAATTGGCAAGTGATATGATCGCCCTTAACGCCTCAACCGGGCGCTAAGCTATCATTGCGATGGTGCGGCGATAGTCGATCGCCAAGCGCGTGATAGCTAAACGCTTGCTGCCTTGCGCGACGTTATCTGAACAGCAGGGATGCGCCAGCCCTCAATTACCCTTGACGCGGGCACTCCGGGATCGCCGTTTTGAAACCCTAACGTTTCCGTTTCCGCGTGATTTTGTTCGCTCGGCCAAGCATCCGACGAGCGAGCGCGCGCCGCGCAATTCCACTTCCATGTGCGGTTACCGAGCTCGCCGCGCGAGAATCGAGGGTCATCCTCTTGACAAGTCGGAGGGGCTAAGAGACCTTACCGTTGCGGCGATGGAGTTCGCCTCTAACCGCCCTCAGGGCTGATGACTCCTGTTCGGCCAATGTTTGGCAGGCGGGAGCGTGAAGCTTGAGAGCGCGGTCATATTGTCCTGCGGATCAATCACCGATCTTGGCGATCGGTGTACCTCCTCTCGGGGAGGGTTGATGTACGCGCGGGACGTCATCCTCCAGATCGCGCAAGTCCTCGCGACTCTTCTGCTTGCCCCGTTGCTCCAGGGATTCATCCTTCAGTTTGAAGAGCGGGTCCAGCGGGGCCAGGGTCCGGGAATCTTTCAGCCCTACCGCGACTTGTGGAAGTCGTTCCACAAGCAGATCGTCGCCCCGGACACCGCGTCGTGGTTGTACTGGGCGGCGCCGATCGTCGCCTTCACGACCACGCTGACCGTTCCAATCCTCATCCCGGTTCTGACCGATTATCCGCTGCCCCTGTCCGACATGGGGGACATTCTTGGCGGCGGCCTGATTCTCACACTCGGCTCCTTCATGATAACGCTGGCGGGCCTCGATACGCGCAGCGCTTATGGCGGAATCGGATCCAGCCGAGCCGTGATGGTCACCATTCTCGCCGAGCCGACGTTGATTCTTGTTTTTGTCGGCATCACGCTTTTGGCGAAGGCGATGCTTCCCTTCGTTGTCAATCATTTGCTTGTCGCCGAGCCCTCCATATACTTGGGCCCGACGCACCTGTTGCTGGTCGCGGCGTTCTTTATCTTGATTTTGGTCGAGACCGATCGCCTCCCTATTCATTCCAGCATCCACATTGAAGTCTATATGATCGACGAAGCGCGAATACTGGAATATTCTGGCCCGATGCTCGCCATCGTCAGGTGGGCGTCGATGATGAAACAGTTCATCCTGTACACGATCTTCAGCAACGTGCTGCTGTTTCCTTGGGCGCTTTCGCGTGAGGGAACCGCGGTCGGCGTCGTCGGCTCCACGATCGCGCTTCTCGGCAAGTTCCTGGTCGTCGCGTGCGTCGTCGTGGTCGTGGAAACGAGTTCAGTCCCGCCTTCGGTTCTATCGATATCAAGAGCCGCTCGCGGCCTCGTTCCTCCTCGCGATCCTCGCCATCGTCGGCACGCAGTTGAGTTGAGCCCCATGCTTGCAGCGCACCTTGATCCCCTGCCCGCTGCGTTGTTCAGTCTTCTGGCGATTGGCAGCCTCCTGCTTTCCTTCGTCATGCTCGGGTCGCGCTGGTTGCGGCTCTACCTTTTTGCGTTCGCGGCGCAGTCGTGGCTCATCGCGGTGTTGTCAGGCGCCGTGGGGTTCTACGGCGGCTATGCCGAACTCTACATTGTGGCGATTCTCACTGCGGCGTTCCGAGGTCTTCTACTCCCCTATTTGATCCTGCGGATTATCAGGACAACTCCAAGTCAGCCGGGAAATCCACGTCATCCTGCAGGCAAGCTCCAGCCTCGTCATCGGCGCCTTCTCGGTCCTCTTCGCCCTCGCGGTCTCCTATCGGATCGGGGCGGCGCTCGGTCTTGCCGGAACGATCGTCGTCCTCGCGCTCACCGTAATGTTGTCGATGAAGCTCATCGGCTTTCTCATGCTGTCCGTCCGGCACGAGGCCATCAGCCAGATTTTGGGTCTCCTCGTGCTTGAAAACGGCGTGTTCCTCGGCGCGCAAATCCTCGTGCCCGGCATGCCGCTGCTGATCGAAATTGTCATTCTGTTCGATCTTCTGGTCGTGGTGGCGTGCTTCGGGGTTCTCGTTCAGTACCTTCTGACCCACGTCGGAACGACGAGCTCGCTTCAGCTCAAGCGACTGGTGGGCTGATGAATGCGATCAGCCTTCTCGCTTTGGCGACTGCCCTGGCGCCGGCAGGCGCCATCGGCCTTATTCTGGCGATCAGGCGGCCTCGGCCTGCGGAGATGATCAACCTGATCGCGAGCGCCGTTTCGCTCACCTCGATCGGCGCCATTCTGCTCTCCGCGCCCGCAGCTCCGACAGTCTTCTGGAAAGGGTACGTCGTCGTCGACGGTCTTGGCGTGTGGACCACGCTTTGCGCCGCGCTCGTCTACTTTCTCGCTTCGATCTACGCGGTAGGTTACATGCGTCTGGACGACGCCCCGGAGCGCCTTCATCGCTTTTACGCCATGTTCGCCGGGTTCGCGCTCAGCACCCTCATCGGCCCCATGATGAACAATGCGGGTCTCTACTGGATCGCCATTGAGGTAACGACGCTCATCAGCACGTTTCTCGTCGCCTACGAGCGCGAGGCGACCAGCATAGAGGCGGCTTGGAAATACATAATTATTGTTTCGGCGGGGATCAGTCTTGCTCTGTTGGGGACCATTCTATTTTATTGGAGCGGAACATTCGTTCTGGGACCGACATACGACATGACCTGGGACGCGTTGCGCCACATCGCTTCCCGCCTCAATCCCGCGCTCGTCTCGCTGTCGTTTCTCCTGGTGCTGATCGGCTACGGAACCAAGGTCGGCTTGGCGCCCATGCACACTTGGCTCCCGGACGCCCATAGCGAGGCCCCGGCGCCTGTGTCAGCGCTGCTCTCAGGCGCATTGCTCAATACCGCGATAGTCGGGATCGTCCGCTACCTTGCCATCGCGGACGCGGCTGGAATATCCCTCCTGGCGCGCGGCACGGTCCTCGCACTCGGCGGTTTCTCTCTATTCCTGGCCGCGCTGTTCATTGTCCGCCAGACTGGAGTGAAGCGGCTGATGGCCTACTCCAGCGTCGAGCATATGGGCGTCATTGCAATCGGTTTCGGCTTCGGCGGACCGCTTGGTATTGCTGGCGCGCTCTATCACATGCTAAATCATTCGCTGAACAAGTCGCTAATGTTTTTCGGCGCCGGCAGCGTCGTGCAGGCGTACGAAGCCAAACGCATCTCAAAAATCCGTCTTGTCGGCCAGCGGTTTCCGCTCTTTGGTTCGCTCTGGCTGGCGGGAGCGGTTGCTATGACGGGCGCGCCTCCCTTTGGCTTGTTTCTTAGCGAACTGACGATCATTCGCGCTGGCCTTGCTGGATCCCATTGGCTCCTTGTCGCTCTGATCGCCGTTCTGCTGATCGTTATCTTCATCGGCTTTCTCAATCACTTTCGTTCTATGTATTTCGTCGGGTCGCACGGGAAGCCGGAAAAAAGCCCCGCGATCAGTGCATGGAGCATGGTCCCGATGGGCCTCGCGCTTCTGCCGGTTCTTGTCCTGGGTC
This sequence comes from uncultured Alphaproteobacteria bacterium, assembly GCA_963772555.1. Lineage (GTDB taxonomy): Bacteria > Pseudomonadota > Alphaproteobacteria > Rhizobiales > Beijerinckiaceae > Roseiarcus. Next base: position 26,304 of record CAVYXQ010000026.1, read on the forward strand.
TATGGTGGCCGCAGCATCTGTGGGACCATTTCCTTACGATCGCCGCGTCCCTCTCGGCCGCTGCGCCGGAGGGCTCCAGCCCATGATGGGGGCACGGATCAGATCGACGACGGCCGAGACCCTCGTCGGCCAAGCCCGGGCGCTGCGCGAAGCCGGGGGCCGGATGCAGTTCGCTTATGCCTGGTCGCCGAACGGCGACGGCCTCGAGGTTCGCTACGTGGCGGCCTTGCCGGGGCGGCAGGGTTTCGAGATGTGGTTCCTGAAGTCGGGAAACGAAATTCCGAGTCTCGCGCACGTTTGGCCGCTTCTCGGCTGGTACGAGCGTGAAATGACGGACCTTAACGGGATCAACTTCGCCGGCCATCCCGAGCCCCATCCGCTCGTCTTGCGCGACGGGGCGCCCTCCCGAGGCGACGGTCACGATTTCCTCGAACATCCGCCGATGAACGGCAAACATCATCTGCCGATCGTCAACGCGAAGGACGTCCAGCGGCTGCCCTTCGGACCCATTCGCGCGGACGTGTTCGAGTCAGCGGAATTCACTTTCTTCTACGTCGGCGAGCACATCCTCTATTATCAGCCGAGGCTTTTTTTCAAGCATCGTGGCATGGAGACGCGCTTCGAAGGCTGTCCGCCAGATCACGCCGTCGTCATCGCCGAGCGGGTCTCCGGCGTGGGATCCATCGCTCATGCGCTCGCGTATTGCGAGGCCGTAGAACGTGCCGCGGGCTGCGATGTGCCGGTTCGGGCGCGCGCGCTTCGCGTACTGCTCGCGGAGCTTGAACGCCTATACAACCACCTGCACTACCTCGGCCATCTTTGCAGCGCCACGACCCTGAAGGTAGGCGAGGCTCAGGGCAAGCTGCTCGAAGAACGGGCCAAGCAATTGAACGCGCGACTGACGGGAAGCCGCTTCCTCAGGAGCATTCTCGCTCCCGGCGGCCTGCGCCGCGATCTCGCTGCCGGCAAATGGCTTGGCGACGCGCTTGGGGCCTTGCGATCGGAATTCATCGCTTACGTCGATCGTTTGGAGGCGTCCGAAAGCTACCTCGACCGTCTCATCTCCACGGGACCGCTCCCCAAGCACGTTGCGTTCGATCAAGGCGCGACCGGACCTGTTGAGCGCGCCTCGGGACTCGACCGCGACCTCCGGCGCGATCATCCCTACGCGGGCTACGGCGAGCTTCCCGTCCCCGTAACGACGCTCCAGGAGGGAGACGCCTATGCGCGCGAGCGTGTTCGCATCGCGGAAACCGAGGCGGCGTTCGGGCTCTGCCAGCGTGCGCTTCTTCTGCTCGAACCCGGCGAATTCCGCGCCGCATGTGTCCCCCCTCCCTTGTCCGAAGGACTCGGGTGGTCGGAAGGACCGCGCGGATCGCTTTTCTACGCTGTGCACGTCGGCAAGGATGGGACGCTGGCGAGGGTCAAAATCAAATCGCCGTCGTTCTCAAACTGGCGCGCATTCCCGTTCACGGTGCACGAGTCGAACATGATGGACTACGCAATCAACGAGGCGAGCTTCGGACTGACCATCGCCGGCTGCGATCGGTAGGAGGCGGCTGTGGCGCTCTGGACCTTGTTTGGACTCTCGAGCGGCAGGGCGACGACATCGTGGCCGGGCCAAGACGGCGCCGATGGCCAGGATGGCCTCCTCGGCATGCCCAGGCACGACCCACAGGCTTGCGACGACGGATGTCGCGCGTGCGCCGAGGTTTGCCCGACGCATGCGATCGAAGCCCGCGACGACCAGCTCAGGGTCGATTACGGCCGCTGCGTCGTCTGCCAGCTTTGCACGGAAGTGTGCCCAACGGGAGCGATGGCGCCATCCAACGACTGGGCGTTCGGCGTTCGCGACCGCGAGGACCTCGTCTTGTCCAGCCAGGCAGCCCCGTCCGCCGTTCCCGCCGGAACCGGGAAGCGTGCGTTCCGCCGCAGTTTGCACGTTCGACATGTCGACGCCGGCTCCTGCAACGGTTGCGAATCCGAGCTGCAAGGTTTGAACAATCCGTTCTACAATCTCCATCGTCTGGGGATCTTCTTTACGCCGTCGCCGCGCTTCGCCGATCTCTTGTTGGTGACCGGACCGGTCACACGCCCAATGTTTGAGCCGCTGCGGGCTGCCTATGAGGCCATGCCGGAACCGCGCTGGGTGATGGCGGTAGGAACCTGCGCCGTGTCGGGAGGACTGCCCGGCGGGAATTACGCTTGTGCAAACGGGCTCGAGGGCATTCTTCCGGTCGATCTCTATCTCCCGGGGTGTCCGCCCAACCCCGCCGCGATGATCGACGCCCTTTTGATTTTCCTCGATCGCGCTCCGCAACATGTGAGCGGAGGACGCGTTCGTGGCTGATGGGCTATTGCTCCTATCCGCTCTGATGTGGATCGGCGCGGCGCTTCTCGCCCTGCTCGGACGATGGGCGACTGTCAACGGGACGCTCCTGGCGGCAGGCGCTCTGAGCGGCATCATCGCCGCGATCGTTGCGCTTCCCAATCCTACCGACACGATTGCGCTTCCGCTTCGTCTCGCCGGCGAAGGCGTTGCGTTTCGTTTGGAGCCTGAAGCTTTGTGGCTGTTCGGATTTGGTCTGGCGCCGGCTTTGTTCGCCTGCGCATTAGGGTCTCCGACCCATTACGGCCGCGGCGGCTGGAACTTCGGCGCAGCGTTGAGTCTTCTCGGCGCGCTCGGAGTGTTTGGGCTGCAGAACGGAGCCGCGCTTCTCGTTGCGTGGGGAGTCATGAGCCTCGGCGGGGCGATCATGATCCTCTCTGAACGGCTCGAATCCGGGCGCGGTTCAACGGTCCTCTTCATGCTCGCGCTGCTCGAGGTCGGCGCCGTTGCGCTGATCCTTGCTGTTGCGATCCTTGGCCTGGAGACATCCTCGCTCGACTTCGCCAGCTTCGTCCGCGGCGCAACTGTACTGGCGCCTGCGATCCAACTCGCCATAGGCCTCTTGATGCTAATCGGCTTCGGCGCGAAGCTGGGACTGCTACCGTTCTACGAATGGTTCCCCGGCGCCTACGGCTCGGGCAGCGGCGCTTCGGGCGCGATCCTTTCCGGAGTCGTCTTGAACGCCGCGTTCTTCGGCCTGTCGCGAGGGCTGATCGAGTGGCTGCCGCCAGCGCCGGTGGGAGCCTTTCCGTTGCTTGCGATCGTCATCGTCGTCATCGGAACGATCAGCGCCATCCTGACCATTTTGTACGCGTTTCAGGAAGACGACTGGCGTCGGCTCCTCAGCTTCTCCTCGGCCGAGAACGCGTCGATCGCCGTCGCTGCGCTCGGCGCCGCCATGCTCTTTCGCAGCTACGGGCTGCTGGATCTGGCCGGGCTTGCGTGGACGGTCGCGCTGTTGCATCTGGCCGCTCACGCGCTGGCGAAGGGTTCATTGTTCCTCGCCGCCGACGGGTTGCGGCGAGCGACGGGGAGTTACGCCATCACGACGAGCGGCGCGGGCAATCACTGGCTGTTCGGGATCGGCGCACTCTTGGGAGCGATGAGCTTGTCGGCCATGCCGCCGACAGCGGGCTTCGTGAGCGAATGGTTCGTGTTCCAGACGCTCTTTCAAGGGTTCCACCTCCCCGATCTCGCCGGTCGCCTTGTCCTTGCCCTTGCAGGCGCTGGACTCGCCCTGACGGCGGCGGTCGCCTTTGCCACCTTTGTGAAAGTCTTTGGCATCGGCCTGCTCGGTCGGGACGTCAATCGTCCAGCGCCGATCTCGCGATCCTATTCGGGAACCGTTGGCCTTCTCGGGTTGGCGGTTCTGCTGCTTGGCGTTGGAATGCCAGTCTGGCTCACTGCGTTCGATGTCGACACGGCCCGCCACTTCGGCGCCCCAGTCGCTCGCCAAATGCATGTAGGAGCGCTTCTCGTTCCGCTGACGGCGAAGTTCGCTTTCATTTCGCCGTCGCTTCTCGTCATCGTCATGCCGGTTTTGGCGATTGCGCCAGTCGCGCTCGTCCTTGGGAGCCGTCGATATCGTGTGCGCAGGTCTCCGGTCTGGTACGGCGGACTGTCTCCCGATCCGGCGCGGGCGGCGACCACGGCGCTTGCGTTCTCCAACGCGATGCGAACTTTCTACAGCTTCGTCTATCGTCCCACCGCCGTCACCGAACGCGAAGCCGACGCGCAAGGGTATTTTGTCAGAAAGCTCGTCTTCGAGCACGACGTGGCGCCGATTTTTGGACCGCTGCTGTTTCAACCCGCTGTTCGCTCAGTCAACGCCATAGCCGGCAAGCTGCGCTTGCTGCAATCGGGCCACCTCAATTTCTATCTCGGCTTGATCGGACTTCTGCTGGTTCTCGTCTTGGGGCTGACATTGGCCTAAACATCGGTGACGCCGATGGAGACCTTAAAGTCTAAGCCGAACTTCCGGCGCTTCTGGTCGCAAGCCATTGATGTGAACTCGATCTGGGAATCGAGTTCTGCCTACGCGGCGATCTTGAGGCGGAGGAGTTCGAAGGCTCGGGTCTGGGTTGGGGTTGGCCTTGACAGGATTGTCGTGGGATGGGCGTCGCCGAAGCGGACGCTGTTTCGAGTGAGATTGGCAAGGTCCTGCAGTAGGGTGCGGAAGCTGTGGACGGGCTGCCCGTCTTCGGTGCGCCTGTCGATGGCCTTGCGGCGCGCCGCGGGCGAGACCTTGGCCTTGGCGACGGGGGAGGCGCGCTCAGCGGCGGCGGCTTCGAGATCGTCGTCCTTGAACAGCATCGGGGCGAGGTCGCGCTTCATGTGCCAGACGACGTAGTAGGCAAGCATGCACAAGAAGACGTGGGCGCGAACGCGGTGGGCCCGGCGATGGTGGATCGGACGGACGTCGAGGTCGCCGGATTTGATGTCGCGAAAGCCGCGTTCGGCGTGGCTGAGGCCCTTGTAGGCGAGGACGAGGTCGGCGGCTGCGAAGCCGTCCGCGGGAAGAGAGCTCCGGATCACGTAGATACCATCGAGCGCGGCCTCCGCGGCGATCGCCTCGGCTCTGCGCGACCATGCGAGGCCGGTCTCGGTGATGGCGAGGTCGAAATGCTTGGCCATGCGGCGACGGTCGATGACGGCGCCGACCTTGAGGGCGATCTTGTCGGCGCCGCGCAGCGGATTGCGCTTCTTCTCGGTCATGGCGCGGATCTTGATCAGCGCCATCTCGGTCGCATCGAGGAGTTCGACGCGTTTGCGCACGCGCTCGGCGGCGAGTTGGGGGTTGCGGCAGACGACGAGACGCTCTCCGGGATAGTCGCCCGAGACGATCTCCGCCATGTCGCGCTCGTCGAACAGCGAGAGCTGCAGCGGGCCGCCTTCGGCCGCGAGCGCCTTGATCGCCGGCGCGCGGAGCGCGGTGATCCAGTCGAGGCCGGCGGGCGCGACATCGGCGTCGATGCGCGCCTTTGTGATCATGCCGCGGTCGCCGACGAGCACGACGCGCTTCAGCCGAAACCGCATGCGCAGCTTCTTGACCTGACTGGCGAGGGTGCTCGGGTCGCCGAGGTTGCCTTCGAACACCTCGACGGCGACCGGGCAGCCGTCCGGCGTGCACAGGAGCCCGAAGACGATCTGCGGTCGGTCGGGACGATGATCGCGGCTGTAGCCGAATTGCGCCAGTTCGCAGCGCCGTCCCTCCAAATAGCTCGAAGTGACATCGTAGAGCACGAGCACGCCGTCCTCGAGGTGGCGTTTGGCGAAGACTTTCTCGATGTCGGCCTGGCTGCGGCCCAACAGGTCGAGGGCGGCGTAGAGTTCGTCCTCGTCGACAGCGCCGAGGTCCAGCACCGCGCCGAGCGAGTGGGCGGCGGTCGCCTCGCTGAGTTGGCGCGCGGTGGCGAGCTTGGCGGCCGGCTCGACGATCCGCGCCGCGATCATCGCCAGGATCAGCTTGGCCGGACGGTCCGGCCCTTTCGGCAGCATCTTGTCGAGCCCGAGCCGGCGCACCGTCCCGAGCGCCGCGGCGACATGGCCGTGCCCCAGCGCGCGGGCGATCTCGAAGCGCTCTTCGCCGAGCGGCACGAGGGCCTCGCCGGCCAGCACCCGCCGCAGGCTCTCGATCTTCGCCTCCGGCCAATCGGAGATATTGGCCAGCGTGCGCGACTTGACCTTGCCGCCCTCGCGATAGCTCTCGCGCAACAGGACGGCGGGGCGCGAATCACGGTTCGGGATGCGCGTGACGTACATGAACAGCTTGAATCACGGCCTCAAGCCGAACGCAAGCAGATATTTACATGCCTACAAAATCACCGCCAGTCCCCGCGATCCGGCACAAAACCTCACCTTCTCGCCTTACCCCGCCCGGAAGTTCGGTCTAAGCAAATGCGAGAAAAGGAACGTTCGTCCCTTGCGCTCTTCGGGAAAGCGACGGCCAGGACTTGGATTTACGACAGCAGGAGCTCGGCTGAGGATGATCTGGAGTCCCGTTCTGGCCATTTCGCTCGGCGCCGCCGGCGGCGCGCTGCTTCGCTGGCAGCTTGGCATACGGCTCAACAGTCTTTTCCCGACTCTGCCCCCCGGTACGCTGGCCGCAAACCTGGTCGGCGGTTACATAATCGGCTTTGCGATCGCCTATCTTGCTCAGGCGCCGCATCTTGCCCCGGAATGGCGGCTGTTCATCATCACCGGCTTTTGCGGCGGGTTGACCACTTTCTCGACGTTCTCGGCCGAAGTCGTGACCCGACTGCAGGAAGGGGAGTGGGTCTGGGCCGCAGGCGCAATCGCAATCCACGTCGCAGGTTCGCTGACGATGACGCTGGCCGGGATTGCGACTTGGCAAGTGCTCAAGGCCTTGTGAGGAACAGCCCATGAATGGCTATCAGATCACCTTCTTCACACATCAGGATCGGCGTTTCAAAGGCAAGCAAATTGGCGAATGGCTGATGCAATTGGTCCAGGAATTGGGACTGCGGGGAGCCAGTTTGCATGCAGGGGGCGAGAGCTTCGCCCGCGGGGGCCGGGTACATTCGGCGCATTTTTTCGAGCTTGCCGACCAGCCCGTCGAAGTGCTCATGGCCGTGACGACCGAGGAGGCAACCCGGTTGTTCGACAGGCTAAAGGCAGAGGGGGTGCACCTTTTCTACGTCAAAACGGCGATCGAATTCGGCATGCTTGGTCGCGAGCCGTGACGGCGTTTTCGGCTGTTGTCGCCCGCTGAGCCGGAAGGAAACGGAAAACACGACGCCGAGCGCCGGATTCAAGTCCGAGCATAGCCCGCCAGAAAGCTCACAGCCAGAGCGGGTTCCAACCCCGGTTGACCCATCCGGACGCGTCGTTGCGGGGCCTGTGAAGTGGCCCCGCGTCAATCTTCGTCGTGACTTCGTTATGTCCGCTCCATTCAATGCCTTTCGTGTTGCGGAAGGCGAGGTAACCTTTATAGCTCATTTCGACCCGACGTTCAGCGAGCATGGAGTTCCCGCGAGCTATAAAGCATGAACTGGAGGCGCTACGTCCATGTCCACGAGGTTGACTGCTCAACGAAATCCGCGAGGTCGCCTCGATCCCTTCCCCTCGGTCTCCAGCTCGATCCATCCCCCTCGCAATCGGCCACCTCGTCGCTCTCCGCGAACAAGCCCATGACTGAGCCGATGAACCTCGCGCGTCTGATCGGGGCCGGTCAAGGCCGGGTGGTCGCGACGCGAGACTATGTGTTGAGGCTCGACGAATTCTCCCGGGCCTCGAGTTCTGCTCCGGATCTCGGTCGTCTCGAGGGCCGTTCGGCCGTCCTTTTCGTGCGCGAGATGGCCAAAGCAGCCGCGGCGCTGATCGAACTCGATGGCTGGGCGCGCCGGATCGTGCTCTGTCCGCCCGAATGGGATGCGCCGCGGTTGGAGGCGGTTGTTCGCTCCGCGGGAGCGGACGCGATCGTCGACGACGGCGAGGACGGCCCACCCCGGCTCCCCATCGAAGTCAGTGCGGCCTGCCGCCTGCCCCTGCACAGGATCGATTTCTCGCGCGCCGCGAACCGTGAGACCGAATGGATCCTACCGACGTCCGGGACGAGCGGACCGCCGAAGCTCGTCTTGCACACTCTGCGCACGCTGATGGATGCAATTGCGGATGCGCCGCTACAGCAGTGGGCGACCTTCTATGACATCCGTCGCTATGGCGGCCTGCAGATCTTCCTTCGCGCGCTGAGCGGCCGAGGCTCGCTCCACCTCGCCGCAGCCGGAGAGAGTGTCAATTCGCTGCTGACGCGGTTCGGCGCTGCGAAAATCACGCATATCTCGGGCACGCCGTCGCACTGGCGCAAGGTCCTGATGAGCGGCGAGGCGCGCCGGATCGATCCCGATTACATCAGACTGTCCGGGGAAATCGCCGACGACGCCATACTGGCCGCCTTGCGCGCGTTCTATCCGCGCGCCCGGGTCGAACACGCCTTTGCCTCGACCGAAGCCGGAGTTGTTTTTGCGGTCGGTGACGGGAAGGCCGGCTTTCCGGCTTCCTGGCTCGAAAAAGACGGCGCCGTTCAGATGAAGATTGTCGATGGCGCCCTCTGCGTGCGATCGGATCGCTGCGCGCTCGGCGCGCTCGGCGTCGGAGCGCCGGCGCTGAGAGGCGAGGACGGCTTCGTCGACACCGGCGACATGGTGGAGCGGCGCGGCGACCGGTTCTATTTTGTCGGCCGGCGCGGCGGAGTGATCAATGTGGGCGGAGCCAAAGTTCACCCGGAAGAGATCGAGGCCGTCCTCAACGCCCATGAGTCTGTGCGTGCCAGCCGCGTATTCGCGCGCAAGAATTCCATTACCGGCGCCCTCGTCGTCGCCGAGGTCGTACTGCGCGACGAGCGGACGGCGGACCCCGGGTCGGAGCGCGAAATCCTCGCCGCCTGCCGCGCAAGCCTGGCTCCCCACATGGTTCCGGCGAGGCTCCGTTTCGTCGCTGACTTGCGGGTGACAGACGCCGGAAAGCTCGCCCGCGATGGATAACGTCGTCGTTACGGGCGCCAGTCGAGGCCTCGGCCTCGCGATTTCTGAACGATTGGGGCGGGAGGGATTCAAAGTCCTCGCCGTCGCCCGGCGCAATACCGAGGCGTTGGCGGCAGCGACAGCAGCGGTGGCGGAAGCAGGCGCCGGAGCGCTGGAATTCTGCCCTCTCGACCTGAACGACGTCACGGCGATCCCCGCCTTTGTCCGCGACCTGCGCGCTCGGGTCGGGCCGATTTACGGGCTCGTCAATAACGCCAGCCTCGGCGCCTCAGGCCTGCTTGCCACCATGCCCGACGCCGACATCGAAGCGCTGATCCGGCTCAACACGCTCTCACCGATTCTCATGAGCAAATATGTGGTGCGGGGCATGATGGCCGAGGGACGCGGCCGCGTGATCAACATCGCCTCGATCGTGGCGTTCACCGGCTTCAACGGCCTTTCGGTTTACGCAGCCACCAAGGCGTCGCTCGTCGGCTTGACGAGGTCGCTCGCCCGCGAAGTTGGGCGAGTGGGCGTCACCGTCAACGCGATCGCGCCTGGTTTTGTCGACACCGACATGACAGGAGCGCTCGATCAAGCCGACCGCGAACAAATCGTCAAGCGCTCTCCGCTGCGCCGTCTCGCCGAGCCTCACGACGTCGCTGCGACCGCGTCGCTTCTGATGGGAGACGGCGGACGCAACATTACCGGCGCGGTCATGACGGTGGATGCGGGGAGCACCGCCTAGCCCGACTTTCTCAGGGGATGACGGCGCCCGCGATCACGAAATGTCGATCCTGACGCGGGTCGGCGATGAAGGACGCGCAGGGCATGGATGAAGACTTTTTTGCCCGACTTCCCGTCCTGTCGGCATTTACCACGCGACGCATTACAAATTGTCCGACCAGCTTGTCAGGCGGGGTTGCGAAGAGCCGGCGCGGCTTTGACAAGCATGTTGAGGAACGCGTTCCATAAAGGAAAAACGCTGTCGTCCGGGACCAAGTGCCGACATAGGGAACCGTGACCAGCGTCAGGACTGCTGTCAAGGCGAATGTGCTCCGCCAAGAAATGGCGAAAGGCTCCAAGCGATGTTTCATCCCAATCCGGGGCCAGAAGAATCGCTCTGAATACCTTCTCCAGACCGCCGTCCTCGTAGCTTGCCAAGCTCTTCGCTTTGACAAGCGGCTCTGCTTGGCGCGTCTCCTCAAGGTACAAACGGCCCAGAGTTTCCACCCGGTCCTTTGCGGCTTGATCCAGGCTTGACAGGCCCAAGACGCGCCTCATGAACTCGTCGTGGTTCATTTTTTCGCCATCCTCGGCCACGAGAGGGTAAGGAGAAAGATTATCGGTACCGCATTCTCCTTTCCGAAGTTCAGCAAGCTTGCCGTCCGAAGGAAAGAGTTCGCAAGCTACCTCGAGAGCTTCTCGAAATTGGATGGAGAAGTAGTAGTAGGCGTGGCATGCCGCCATTAATTCTCGGCGAGGTAGGCCCCTCCAACTGAGGCCGCTAATCTCTTCGACAACCCTGCTGTAGCGCGTGTTGAAATGAACGGACATGGCTCGCTATACCCCGCTTTGACCCCGGTACGCTCTACATAAATTCTAAAATTCACAAGGCCGATCTGCTTACAGTATTTACATACTTCCCCTCAGTCAAGCGGGGGCGCGGGAAATTTTTCCCATCGAGGCGAGTGAGTTGCATTCCATGCATTTAACCTTTATCCATGTCTCGCGGGACAGAGGCTGCAAATCGAAGGCATGTGCCGGAGACCGGCAGACTTTCCCCGAGGGAAGGGCGCCGATGTCCGCCCGGCGACCGTGCCTCATGCAACCACGGAGGGGCAGTCATTGCGTCGTTGCGCGAGCCTCCTCAAGGCGGGCAAAAAACAGAAAGCCGAAGCTGCCTCGATTCACATACTCAGTACGGTAATCGAGCGGCGGAAAGAGCGGCGTCGCCGACCCGACTTCCGGTCCTGGAACCATTGCGCAAAGGCGGATGGCCGCAGTCTTTGTCGCTGCGGCAATTCATCGATTGTGCGGCGAGAGCGCTTGATCTGGAGGTCGAGCCCTTGCAGGCGCTAGCTTCTATTCTCCCTTCCGGGACGAGCCGGCGCGGCCGCGCCCAACGCCTGGTCGAGATCGTCGAGGATATCTTGGACGTGTTCGATTCCGACGCTGAGCCTGATCGTCTCGGGGCGCACACCCGCCCGCAGCTGCTCCTCGGGGGTCATCTGGCGATGGGTGGTGGAGGCCGGATGACAGCACAGAGAGCGGGTGTCCCCGATATTGACCAGGCGTTTGACGAGCTTGAGTGCGTCGTAGAACGCTTTGCCCGCCTCCAGTCCGCCCGCGACGCCGAAGGTCAGCAGCGAAGGAGGCCTTCCCCCCAGATACTTGCACGCAAGCGCATAATACGGGCTGTCGGGGAAGCCGACGTAGTCGACCCAGGCGATGCGGGGATCAGCACGCAGGAAATTTGCGACCTCTCGCGCGTTTTCGACGTGACGCTCCATACGCAGCGCCACCGTCTCGATACCCTGCAAGAGCAAGAAAGCGCTCATCGGCGCGAGCACCGCACCGGTGGTGCGCTGATAGACGCTGCGCGCGCGAGCGATGAAGGCCTCGCGACCGAATCGTTCGATGTAGACGAGCCCGTGATAGGAATCGTCCGGCTCACAAAACATAGGAAAACGGGACGCCTGAGACTTCCAGTCGAACCTCCCCGAGTCGACAATCGCGCCGCCCATCGCGGCGCCATGGCCTCCAATGAACTTGGTCAGGGAGTGGACGACGATATCCGCGCCGTGTTCGATCGGCCTCAGAAGGACGGGCGTGGCGACCGTATTGTCGACAATCAGGGGCGCGCCGTGCGCGTGGGCGATGTTCGCGAGCGCCTCGATGTCGCAGACATTTCCGGCCGGATTGCCAACCAACTCGCAAAAGACCGCGCGGGTGGTCGCGTCGATCAACGGCTCGATATCGGCTGCGCTGCCGCTCGGGGCGAAACGCGCCTGGATGCCGTTGTGCGCCAGCGTGTGGGCAAGCAGCGTATGCGTCGTACCATAGAGCTGCGCCGGCGCAACGATGCTGCCGCCACGGTCGGCGAGCGTGAGAAAGGCATAGTTGAGCGCGGCCTGGCCCGATCCGACGGCGAGCGCCGAGACTCCCCCTTCAAGCTGGGCGACCCGCCTCTCCAAAATATCCGTCGTCGGATTCGAGATCCGGCTGTAGCGGAAGCCCTCGATTTCCAGATTAAACAGCGCGGCCGCCTCGTCCGCGCTGTCAAACTCGTAGGCGACATTCTGATAGATGGGCGGCGCGACCGCCTTAGTCGCCGGATCGCAAACAAAGCCCCCGTGAATGGAGATGGTTTCTAGTCGCATGCGCACCCAAACCTCTCCGCCAGTCGCCGGAGGCCCGGCCGGAACTTAACGGGCGGAAAGCCATAATTCCGGCCAGCGTTGGCAATTAGCCCGGTTAACAGTGTACCGTAAAATCGATAAATTGGAAGGTAGATCAGTTTGAACATCAAAAATGGAAATTGAACCCTACGGCGGCCAAGACGATGCAGACTGACACACGCCCTACTCGACCTGCCGTCACCATTGGTTTGGTCAATAACATGGGTGACGAAGCGTTACAGTTAACGGAACGCCAATTTGCGGGTCTCCTCACCGCCACAGCCGGGAGTATAGACGTTACTCTTAGACTTTTCGTGCTAAAAACGATGCCCCGCTCGCCGAGCGCATCGGCATACCTCAACGCTCGTTACGCGCCAGCGAGCGCAGCAATGAGCAGTAAACTTGACGCCATCGTTATTACCGGCGCCCAACCCCGGACGTCAAAATTGACCGACGAACCGTATTGGCATGAATTGATCGAGATCATTGAATGGTCAACGGAAAACACCTCCTCAACGATTCTGTCGTGTTTGGCTGCCCACGCTGGTGTGCTCTATCTGGATGGGGTTGAACGTCAACGATTGTCAGAGAAGCGCCTCGGTCTTTTCGCTTTTACAAATCAGTACGATCATCCGTTGGTCGGCAGGCGTGGAGGCGCACGTCTGACGCCGCACTCGCGCTACAATGAACTTTTGCAGACCGATCTCGAACTCGCCGGTTATGACATCCTTGCCAGCTCCCCGGTGCACGGCGTCGACATCTTCACCAAGTCCTTTGGCAGTCAATTCGTGTTCCTTCAGGGCCATCCAGAGTATGACGCGGATATGTTGGCGAGAGAGTTCCGCCGCGATCTCGGCCGATGTTTGCGAGGCGAAATCGACACGGGCGTTGCCATACCCAACGGCTATTTCACCGCCGACGCGGAGGCGGAACTGCTCACTCTGCAGCGCTCCGCCTTTGAGGCTCCCCATCATCTGACGGTCGAGAAACTGGCGAGAGTTGATGCGCTGGCGCCAACGAAGGCGGAATGGCGCGGCGCCGCGGTTTCGTTTTACCGCAACTGGCTCAAGATGGTCGCAGCCTCGCCGGGGCGGCCAGCAGCCCGGCTGTCTGAGCCTCGTGAATCTGCGGCCGGCGACATTTGAGCCGGCCAGGCGTGCCTTAATAACACCATGAATTCTGATTTTGACGTCGCGGCAGACGTGCGCTTTTTCCGCGCCCCCAAGCAGGCCCGCGCGTTGGCCTGTCAAGGCAAAGTAGAGATGTCCCCTTCTGTGGCAAAGTAGAAATGTCCCCTTTCTGGGAGCGGAGAGTGGGTTGAGTGGGGGTGGATTACGGCTTGGCGAAGCGCGCTCCCCATAGCGCCGTAGCGAGCCAAGCCGTAATCCACGCCCTTGCGGGACCTTGCGGTCGAGTTCGGCGCGGTTCGCGCGATGACCGCGTCGAGGCGGGCGTCGAGGGTCTTGTCGTCTTCGAGCGGGGGCGGGACAGGCAGGGTCTTAAATGGCGTGAAGGCTAGCTCGCGGTCTTTGAAGCGCACGCGCAAGCTCCCGTCGAGCATGTGCAGAAGCGTGACCTTGGCTCAGCGCAGCGCCGTTCCTGGTCCTTGCGTCTTGATGGCGTAGCGGGTTGCGCCGGCGCTGAAGGTGAGCGCCTTGGAGAGCGTGCGTTCTTCCCGGCGCGCCAGTGCTTCCGCGAGATCGGCGTTGGAGCCAGACCAGGGCCGATGGGCGTCCTCGGCATGCCGCGGGGCGACCGCGAACCTTTTGTTCCAGCGCTCGACAAACCCCTCGGCGAACGCCTGCGCCTCGTCGATGGACGACACGCCGGCCAGGCGCATCTCCTTGATCAGCCGATCCTGCAAGGTCTGGTTGGCGCGCTCCACCCGGCCCTTGGCTTGCGGGGTCGTGGCATGCATGAGTTCGATGCGCAGCCGCTCGACCACGCGGCCGAACTCGGTGAAGCCGTCGCCGCCTTGCGCCTCCTTGGCGTTGACGCGGAAAATCCCGTGCCGGTCCGAATAGAAGGCCAGCGGCAGGCCGTGCGTCAGCGCATGCGCCTCCAGCGCCTGCAGATAGGCCTTGGTCGTCTCCGCCGGCGCAAATTGCAGACGCGTCAGCCGGCCGGTGGCGTCGTCGATGAACACGATCAGCGTGCAGCGCGGTCCGCGGCCCTCGAACCAATCATGCGGGCTCCCGTCGATCTGGATCAGTTCGCCAAACCGCGGCCGGCGTTCGCGAACCTGGAAGACCTTCTTGGCGCGCCGCCGCTTGGGTCGCCACAGTCCAAGCCGAATCTGAATCTGCCGGATCGTCTCTTTCGACACCCGAACGCCCTCGATCTCGCCAAGCTTCTCGCTGGCCAGCGTCGCGCCGAAGTCGGCGTAGCGTCCCATTAGCGCTGCTTCGATCGAGGCGACCTTCCCCGCATCGAGCCGGTTGTTCGAAGCCCGTCCACGCCGGCGCGAGACAACGATCGCATCGCCCTCGCAACGATAGCCGCGAACCAGCCGTTTCGTCTGCCGAACCCCGACGCCCAAAAGCTCCGCAGCGCGGGCTTGTCGCAGCTCTCCCCGCATCACACGCCGCAATACGTCAAGCCGCTCCCGCTCCGCTCCACTCATCGCAAAAACGTCCCCGTCCAAAACGACCCCCTCCAGCTTCCGCAAAAGGGGACATCTCAACGTTGCTCAAAGGGGACATTTCAACTTTGCTGTAACAGGCCCGCGCGTTGGCCTTGACGCGGTCAAGGCGGAGCACTACGGTGCCGCTCAACTTTGATCGGGATTAGCGAAGCGATGGTGGTCCTTATTGTATCCTTGGCGCTAGGGAGCGGGCAGGTTTAGGTCCTGTCGCCGTTCGCTTGCGCATGCACCAGGCCCTTCGCGGGCCTTTTTTATTGCCTCTGACAGCCAATGAAGGGCAAAAAGGGAGAGTGGATATGGCCAGGCACATGACCGGCGCGGAAATGGTGGTCGAGGCGCTGAAGGATCAGGGCGTCGACATCGTCTTCGGCTACCCTGGCGGCGCGGTTTTGCCCATCTACGACGCGATCTTCCACCAGAACGAGTTGCGCCACACCCTCGTCCGGCACGAACAGGGGGCGGCGCACGCGGCCGAAGGCTACGCCCGGTCGACCGGCAAGGTCGGCGTCCTCCTCGTCACCTCCGGCCCCGGCGCGACCAACGCCATCACGGGCCTCACCGACGCCTTGATGGATTCGATTCCGCTCGTCTGCATCACCGGCCAGGTGCCGACCCATCTGATCGGCTCGGACGCGTTCCAGGAATGCGACACCACCGGCATCACCCGCAGCTGCACCAAGCACAACTATCTCGTGCGCCGCATCGAGGACCTGCCGCGCATTCTGCACGAAGCCTTCTATATCGCCTCGCACGGCCGTCCCGGACCGGTCGTGGTCGACATCCCGAAGGACGTGCAGTTCGCCGCCGGCGCTTATTCCTTCCAGAAGAACATCCAGCACAAGACCTACCGTCCCCAGCTCAAGGGCGATCTCGATCGCATCCGCTACGCCATCGAGCTGATGGCGACGGCGAAACGACCGGTCTTCTACACCGGCGGAGGCGTGATCAACTCGGGTCCGCAGGCGTCCATGCTGCTGCGCGAGCTCGTGCGCGTGACCGGCTTCCCGATCACCTCGACGCTGATGGGCCTCGGCGCCTACCCCGCCTCCGACAAGCAATGGCTCGGCATGCTCGGCATGCATGGTTCGTTCGAGGCGAACAACGCGATGCATGACTGTGATCTGATGATCTGCGTCGGCGCGCGCTTCGACGACCGCATTACCGGCCGAATCGACGCGTTCTCGCCGAAGTCGAAGAAGATCCACATCGACATCGATCCGTCCTCGATCAACAAGAACATAAAGGTCGACCTCGGCATCGTCGGCGACTGTGCGCATGTGCTTGAGGACATGGTGCGGCTGTGGCGCGCCGGTTCGCATCAGGCCGATCCGGCCGCGCTCGGCAAATGGTGGAGCGCGATCGAGGGCTGGCGGGCGCGCAATTCCTTCGGCTTCCGCAACTCCGACAAGATCATCAAGCCGCAGCACGCGATCCGCCGGCTTTACGAGCTGACCAAAGGCCGCGACGTCTACATCACGACCGAGGTTGGCCAGCATCAGATGTGGGCCGCCCAGCATTTCCGCTTCGAGGAGCCGAACCGCTGGATGACGTCGGGCGGGCTCGGGACGATGGGCTACGGCCTGCCGGCCGCGATCGGCGTGCAGATGGCGCACCCGAACGCGCTCGTCGTCGACATCGCCGGCGAAGCCTCGATTCTGATGAATATCCAGGAGATGTCGACGGCGATCCAATATCGCCTGCCGGTCAAGATCTTCATCCTCAACAACCAGTATATGGGCATGGTGCGGCAGTGGCAGGAGCTTCTGCACGGCGGCCGCTATTCCGAGAGCTACACCAACTCCCTGCCCGACTTCGTCAAGCTCGCCGAGGCCTACGGCGCGCATGGCATCCGCTGCGTCGACCCCGCCGATCTCGACGCCGCGATCAAGGAAATGATCGAGACGCCGAAGCCGGTGATTTTCGACTGTCTCGTCGACCAGAAGGAAAACTGCTTCCCGATGATCCCGTCGGGCAAGGCGCATAATGAGATGATCATGGCCGAACTCGAGGACGACGCCGGCATCGAAATCGGCAACGTTATCGACGAGAAGGGCAAGATGCTGGTGTGATCCCGGCGGGAGCGGCTCTCATGTTCTCTCTTTCGGCGCTGCGCGAGGCGCACGAGCTTGTTCTCCGGACCCTGCGTCCGACCGCGGCCATCGCCTGGCCGCTGCTCGGCGCTCGCCTCGGCGCCGAGGTCGTGGTCAAGCACGAGAACCACCAGCCGATCGGCGCCTTCAAGGTTCGCGGCGGCCTCACCTATGTCGACGCGCTGAGGCGCCGCGAGCCGAACGCGAAAGGCTTGATCTCGGCGACGCGCGGCAATCACGGCCAGAGCCTCGCCTTCGCTGTACGGCGCTTCGGGCTCGAGGTTGCCATTGTCGTCCCGCACGGCAATTCGCGCGAGAAGAACGCCGCCATGCGGGCGCTTGGCGCCGAGCTGATCGAATACGGACACGACTTCCAGGAAGCGCGCGAGGAGGCCATGCGGCTCGCTGACGTGCGCGGGCTGCACGCCGTGCCCTCCTTCCACCGCGATCTTGCGCTTGGCGTCTCGACCTACGCGCTCGAGCTTTTGAGCGAGCATCCCGATCTCGACACGCTCTATGTTCCCATCGGCCAGGGCTCGGGAATCTGCGGTTGCATCGCGGCGCGCGACGCGCTCGGCCTGAAAACCGAAATCGTCGGCGTGCAGTCGGTGGAGGCGCCGGCCTACGCGCTCTCCCTCGCCGCCGGCCATATCGTGCGCACCAACAGCGCCGACACCTTCGCCGACGGCATGGCGACGCGGGTTCCCGACGAGGAAGCCCTCGCCGTCGTCGCCAAAGGCGCGGCCGGGATCGCGCTCGTTCATGACGATGAGATATCGGCGGCCATCCGCGCCTATTGGACCGATACGCACAACCTGGCCGAGGGCGCGGGCGCGGCGGCGTTGGCGGCGGCGATGAAGGAGCGCGGCCGCCTCAAGGGGCGCAAGGTCGGTCTCGTGCTCTCGGGCGGCAACATTGAC
Source organism: uncultured Alphaproteobacteria bacterium (assembly GCA_963772555.1). GTDB lineage: Bacteria > Pseudomonadota > Alphaproteobacteria > Rhizobiales > Beijerinckiaceae > Roseiarcus. Next base: position 44,230 of record CAVYXQ010000026.1, read on the forward strand.
TTCGATCTCTTTCAACGCTGGATCGCGACCGCGCCGAGCGCCGCGGCCGCGTGACGCTTTTCTTCCCTGGAAGGGGTGGTTCTTCGACGAGGACATGGGACGAGGACCTGGAATGAACATGATCAAGACACCGACCGCGCCGCCGTCGCCCTATTCGTCGGCGACGGTCAAATCCAGCATCGAGCGGCATACGCTTTCCGTGCTGGTCGACAACGAGCCCGGCGTGCTCGCCCGGGTAGTCGGCCTCTTCTCCGGCCGCGGCTACAATATCGAGAGCCTGACGGTCGCCGAGGTGGCGCATGAGACGCATCTTTCGCGCATCACAATCGTCACCTCCGGAACGCCGGAGACCATTGAGCAGATCCGCCATCAGCTCGAGCGTTTGGTGCCGGTCCATTCGGTGAAAGACCTGACCCTGACGGTGCGCGCGATCGAGCGTGAGCTGGCGATGATCAAGGTGCGCGGCAAGGGCGAGAACCGGGTCGAAGCGATGAACCTCGCCGAGGCGTTTCGGGCCAAGGTTATCGACGCCACCGTCGAGAGCTTCATTTTCGAGCTGACGGGGGCGCCGCAGAAGATCGACGACTTCGTGTCGCTGATGCGCCCGATCGGCTTGGTCGAAGTCTCGCGCACCGGCGTCGCGGCGATCTCGCGCGGGCCGGAGCCGATTTAGCGGTCAAAGGACGACATGATGGACATACCGGTTCCTTCCGCTTCGGCCTTCAATCGATATGCCCGCGACTATGATGCGATGCGCCGCCGGTTCGTACCGTGTTTTGACGCATTTTATGGGACGGGGCTTCGCCTGATCGAGGACTGGAAGGTAAAGGACGAGTTCACCGTCCTCGACCTCGGTGCGGGGACGGGCCTCTTTTCGAGCTTCATCCTCGAACGCTTTCCCAGAGCGAGCCTGTTGCTTATCGATGCCTCGATCGGCATGCTGGATCAGGCCAAAGAGCGGTTTCGCGATCATCCGTCCGTGCAGTTCCGCGTGGGAGATTTGGCGACCTGCGATCTCGCCGGGCCCTGGGACGCGATCGTTTCGGCGCTCGCTATTCATCACCTCGAGGACCCGGCGAAAAAGGGCCTTTTCGCCCGTATTCGAGCGGCGCTGGCGCCCGGCGGCCTCTTCCTCAACGCCGAACAGGTGCTGGGCCCCACGCCAGAGACCGAGGACCGATACGTGCGATTTTGGCATCAAGACATTCGCGCGCTGGGCGTGCCGGAGCCGGAGATCGCCTTGGCGGCCGAACGAATGGCGTTCGATCGCTGCGCATCGATCGAAGATCAGATGGGCTGGATGCGGGATGCAGGGCTGGTCGACGTCGACTGCAGCTTCAAGTCGCTGCGTTTTGCGGTATTGAGCGGGCGCGCCTCGAGGCCCGGGTGATCGATCGATGCGACCGCCGAGGTCGCCACTTACCGATTGGCCGCGCGCAGCGTCTTGGCCAGCGCACGGCGTTCAGCTCCGCCCAGCCCACGCCCGCGCGTTGACTTGACAGACCGTCGCGCTTCACGCGATTCTGATGTTTGAACGCGGGGGCTCATCCGCAACGCCGGCTTTGGCGCCATCTCCGGCCTGGCCCTGTGGGAGCGTCCGAGAGTCGGATGAACAAACCCCTTTCCAATCCGACCCAACCTTATCGCAGTCTGATCGCCGGATATAACGAAGCGATCAGGGCGAACGATTTCAAGGCGAACATCGCGTTTTTGTTCGCCGCCTTCATGATGGGTTCGGTTCTTTACAACTACACGTACTTTCCGAGCTACCTGCCGGTCGAGCTCGTGCTGATACCCTTCCTCATCCTCTATTTTTGTTTGTTCATGGTGCTCTTGCCGCGCTATCCCAAGCGCGGGGCCAAGAACTTCCTCGTCAGACGCAACCTGTCTCCTGCGGATTTCGACAACGTCGCTGATACCGAGGACGACATCGAACAGTTGAAGCTGCGCTGCGCAGTGCTATCTGACATTCTTTGGTGGAAGTCGCAGTTTATCCGCGTCGGCTTCCTGTTGTCGATCGTTTGCGTCTTCTTGAGCATGGTCCTGCTTCTCTACGTCTGGGCTACGTGATGCTTGGGCGGGCGCCCCGCTGGCAAATCGGAACGTTTGATGGCCAAGGACAAAAACGCGCAGCTTCGCGATCTTATCGCCGGCTACAGCGACTCGATCCGCCTCAGCGACATCAAGGCGCTCATCGCGGTGCTTTTCGTGGCGATCATGATGGGAACGGTGCTCCAGTTCCGCGCGCTCTATCCCTGGTATCTAAGCCCGCCGGTCATCCTGACGCCGTTCATGATCATTTTTATCAACTTGCTGATCTCGGTTTATCCGCGATTTCCTCGTGCCGGGCGCCAACGCTTCCCGATCCAGCGCAATCCGGATCCGCGCGATTTCGACATCATTGCCGACACTGAGGCCGAGCTCGAGGGGCTCCCGGTACGGTGCGCGATTCTGTCGCGAATCCTCTGGTGGAAGAACATCACGCTGCAAACGGCCTATTTTCTGTCGATGGCCTGCCTCGCGGCGGCCGCGATCCTGCTGTTCGTCGGACGCCTCTGAGCGCGCCGCCGCTGGCGCCGGCGCTTTTCCCGGCCGAACCGCCTGTCTCAACCTCCCCGGAGACCGACGAAAAGCGCCGCAACGCGCAAAGGTCGTCCTCATACCCAGGGAGCTCCGCGCGCGAGCTGAGATCGCGCTTGCGGCAGGGCCCGCGGTCGGCGCACATCGGCGCCGGCGAGGCGATAGGCGAACGAGGGACGCTTGAGCGAAGCGGAATACGACTACGTCATCGTCGGCGCCGGATCGGCGGGCTGCGTGCTCGCGGACCGGCTTACCGAAGACGGTCGCTGCTCGGCGCTCGTGATCGAGTACGGCGGGTCAGACCGCGCGCTCATCATCCAGATGCCGGCGGCGCTCGCAATGCCGATGAATTCGAAGACGTACAATTGGGGCTATTCAAGCGAGCCGGAGCCCCATCTCGGCGGCCGGCGCGTGAACTGCCCGCGCGGCAAGGTGATCGGCGGCTCCTCCTCCATCAACGGCCTCGTCTATGTGCGGGGACATCCGCTCGATTTCGAACGCTGGGTCGGGGAAGGCGCGAGGGGCTGGGGCTACGCGGACGTCCTGCCCTACTTTCGCCGGGCGGAAAGCTTTCGCGGCGGCGCCGACGCGTGGCGCGGCGGCGACGGGCCGCTCGCGACGTCGCGCGGACTGAAGCACGGCCCCCTCTATCAGGCGTTCATCGAAGCCGGCCGACAAGCCGGCTATCCGGTCAGCGCCGACCTCAATGGCGAGCGGCAGGAGGGATTCGGCTGGTTCGACATGACCGTCAAGGACGGCGTGCGCTGGTCGACCGCCAACGCCTATCTTCGCCCCGCGATGAAACGCACGACCCTGACCGTCGCGACCCGCGCGCTGGCGACCCGGGTCGCCTTCGAGGGCCGGCGTGCTGTCGGCGTCCACTACAAGCGCGGCGGACGCGGCCATCTGGCAAGAGCGCGGCGCGAGGTGATCCTCTGCGGCGGGCCGATCAACTCGCCGCAGCTGCTCAAGCTTTCCGGTGTCGGACCGGCCGCCGAACTGCGCCATTTCGGCATTGATGTGGTGGCGGATCGGCCTGGCGTCGGCGAGAATTTGCAGGACCATCTCGAATTCTATTTGCAGGTCGCGTCGAAAAGGCCGATCACGCTCTACGCCCACACCGGCCTCGTCGCCCGCGGGCTCGTCGGCCTGCAGTGGCTCATGCGCGGGCGCGGCCTCGGGGCCACGAACCATTTCGAGGCCGGCGGTTTCATCCGTTCGCGGGCCGGGGTGCGCTACCCCGATATCCAGTTCCACTTCCTGCCGATGGCGGTCGCCTACGACGGCTCGTCGCTCGCCAGGGAGCATGGGTTCCAGGCCCATGTAGGCCCAATGCGCTCGAACAGCCGCGGCTGGGTGCGGCTTCGCTCGCCCGACCCCGCCGAGCCGCCAAAGATCCAGTTCAACTACATGGGCCATCCGGACGACTGGGCCGAAATGCGCGCTTGCGTCCGGCTGACGCGGGAGATCTTCGCCCAAAAGGCGTTCGATCCCTATCGCGGGCGTGAGATTTCGCCGGGCGCGGAGTGCGTGAGCGACGAGGCGATCGACGCCTTTGTCCGTGACAAGGTCGAGAGCGCCTACCATCCGTGCGGCACCTGCAAGATGGGTTCGCCAAACGACCCGCTGGCGGTCGTCGATCCCGAGACGCGTGTCATTGGCTTCGAAGCTTTGCGCGTCGTCGACTCCTCGATCATGCCCGAGATCACCAACGGCAATCTCAACGCGCCGACCATCATGATCGGCGAGAAGGCGGCCGATATGATCCGCGGGCGCAACCCCCTGCCCCCGTCTAACGCGCCGTATCATGTGGCTCCGGACTGGGAGACGCGACAGCGCTAGAGCGGCCCGGCAGTGGCACGCAGGCCGCTCGCGCATGACATGACAGCGGCCGGGGCCGCAATTTTCCGGGTTCAAATCGCTGGCGCGCTGGCGCAAAGTGCCGCCTGCTCGATCGCCCGAGGGAACGTCCATGTCCGAAGCCGTTTCGACCGCCGCCCGGGAGCCACGCCGCGGTCGCGAGTTGCGACGCTCCCAGCGCGCGCAGCGCTCGGCTGCATCCGTCCCCTACATCACCCGCAAGATCCCGCTGACGGAAATGCTCGGCGAAGAGGGGCTGGCGATTATCGAGCGCAACGCCGACACGCTGCTCGAGGAGATCGGCATCGAGTTCCGCGACTTTCCTCGCGCCATCGAGCTTCTTCGCGGCGCCGGCTGTGACATCAAAGGCGAACGGGTGCGCTTTCCGCGCGGGTTGGCGCGGAAGCTCTGCGAGACCGCGCCTTCGCAATATGTGCAACATGCGCGCAATTCCGAGCGCAACGTCGTCATCGGCGGCGACGCAATGGTGTTTGCGCCGAACTACGGCTCCCCCTTCGTCCATGACCTCGACCGGGGACGGCGCTACGGGACGATCGCCGACTTTGAGAATTTCGTGAAGCTCGCCTACGCGAGCCCCTATATCCACCATTCCGGCGGGACGTTGTGCGAGCCGGTCGATCTGCCGGTCAACAAGCGGCATTTCGAGATGGTCTATGCCCATCTCAAATATTCGGACAAGCCGTTCATGGGCTCGGTGACCAAGCCCGAGCGCGCCGAGGACAGCGTGCGTATCTGCGAGCTGCTGTTTGGCGAGGACTTCGTCCGCGAGAACACCGTGCTGACGAGCCTCATCAACGCCAATTCGCCGCTCGTCTGGGACTCGACCATGCTCGGCGCGGCGGAAGTCTATGCGCGCGCCGGCCAGGCCTGCATCATCACGCCGTTCATCCTCGCCGGCGCGATGAGCCCGGTTACGGTCGCGGGAACGCTGACCCAGGTGCTGGCGGAAGTGATGGCGGGGACAGCTTTCTGCCAGCTCACGCGCCCCGGCGCGCCGGTCGTCTTCGGCACCTTCGTCTCGACGCTCTCCATGCAGTCCGGCGCGCCGACCTTCGGCACGCCGGAGGCGGCGCTGGCGATCTACGGCGCGGCCCAGCTCGCGCGGCGGATGAAGATGCCGTTCCGCACCGGCGGCTCGCTCTGCGCTTCGAAGATCCCGGATGCGCAGGCGGCTTACGAGAGCGCCCAGACGCTCGTGCCGACGGTGCTGGCCGGGGCGAATTTCGTGCTCCACGCGGCGGGCTGGCTCGAGGGCGGTCTGTCGGCGTCCTATGAGAAATTCGTGCTCGACTTCGATCAGCTCGGCGCGATGCATGTGCTCGCCAAAGGCATCGATCTCAGCGACAATGGGCAGGGGATGGAGGCCTTTCACCAGATCGAGCCCGGCGGGCATTTCCTCGGCTGCCCCCACACCCAGGCGAACTTCGAGACGGCCTTCTATCGGTCGAACGTCGCCGACAACAATTCGGTCGAGCAATGGCGGGAAGAAGGCTCGAAGGACGCGGCGACCCGGGCCAACGCGCTGTGGAAGACGATGCTCGCCGAGTACGAGGCGCCGCCGCTCGATCCGGCCAAGGACGAGGCGATCCGCGACTTCATCGACCGGCGCAAGGCGTCAATGCCGGACGCGACCTACTAATCCCTTCGCCCGCAGCGCGGGAGAAGGTGGACGCGCTGAAAGCGCGGCCGGATGAGGGCAAGTCAAGAGGCCTCCCCTCATCCTGCCCTTCGGGCCACCTTCTCCCGCGGGCGGGAGAAGGGAATGCGAAATCGAGGGTATCTCATGAGAACGCAGGCTCGGGCGGTGGTGATCGGCGGCGGCGTCGTCGGCGTTTCGACGCTTTACCATCTCGTCAAGAAGGGCTGGACCGATAGCGTGCTCGTCGAGCGCAAGGAGCTGACCTCCGGCTCGACCTGGCATGCGGCCGGCCTTCTGCCGCTCTTCAACCTCAGTTATTCCGTCGGACAGATCCACAAATATTCGGTCGCGCTCTACAAGAACCTCGAGGCCGAGACGGGGCTCGACGTCGGCCTGCGCCAGGTCTCCAACATCCGCCTCGCCCGCACCCGCGACCGGCTCGATGAGTACCGCTACTATGCCGGCGTCGCCGAGACGATCGGGGTCTCGGTCAAGTTCCTCACGGCGGATCAGGTCAAGCAGCTTTGGCCGCTCTGCAACATCGACGGCATCGTCGGCGCAATTCAGCACCCGGAGGACGGCTATATCCAGCCGGCCGACTTGACCCAGGCGCTGGCGCGCGCCGCAAGGAACGGCGGGGCCGAGATCAATCGGCACACGGGCGTGACCGCGCTCGAGCGGTTGCCGGGCGGCGAATGGAAAGTCGTCACCGACAAGGGCGACATCGTCTGCGAGCACGTCGTCTCGGCGTCGGGCAATTTCGCCCGGCGCACCGGACGGATGGTCGGGATCAGCGTTCCGGTCATCCCGGTGCAGCATCAATACATCGTCACCGAAGCCCACCCCGAGATCCTCAAGCGCAAGGCGGCGGGTCTGCCAGAAATGGGCGTTTTGCGCGAGTCCAATTCCTCCTGGTACATGCGCGAGGAGGCCGGCGGCCTGCTGCTCGGCCCCTACGAAGTCGGCGCGCCGGCCTGCTATGTCGACGGACCCTCGGACGACAGCGAGTACGAGCTCTTTCCGGAGGACCTCGATCGTCTCGGGCCGCATATCGAGACCGCGATCGCGCGCGTGCCCGCCTTCGGCGAGGTCGGCGTCAAGAAAGTCTATAACGGCGCCATCGCCTATACGCCGGACGGTTCGCCGATCGTCGGCCCGGCGCCGGGCGTGAAAAACTTCTGGCTGAACGAGGGCCATTCCTTCGGCGTGACCGCCGCCGGCGGCGCCGGCTGGCAGCTTGCCGAGTGGATCGTCGACGGCGAGCCGACCATCGATATGCTCGGGGTCGATCCGCGCCGGTTTGGACCTTACGCGCAGACCGGCTATCTCATCGAGAAGAACGAGGAGGCCTACGCCAAGGTCTTCACCATTCATTACCCGGACGAGGAGCGCGCCGCGGCGCGGCCGCTGCGCCAGACGCCGTGCTATTCCCGGATGAAGGACCTCGGCGCGGTTTTCGGCTCGATCTACGGCTGGGAGCGGCCGAACTGGTTTGCTCCGAAGGGCTACGGCCTCGACGACGCTGAGCTGATGAAGCCCGACGTGCTCCTGAACGAGAACCATCCCGCGGCCGCGGCCGGCGACCGCTCGCGCGAGAAATGGAGCTTCCGCCGCTCGAATTACTTCGAATTCGTCGGCGGCGAGTGTCGCAATGTGCATGAGAACGTCGGCCTGCAGGACATGTCGGCTTTCGCCAAGTTCGAGGTGTCGGGACCCGGCGCGGAGCGCTGGCTCGATTCCATCCTGACCAACCGCATCCCGAAGTCCGTCGGCCGCGTGACGCTGACCTATCTCCTGACGAGGCGCGGCGGCGTGCGGGCCGAGTTCACCCTGACGCGCCTGGGACCGCAGCGCTTCTACATGGTCTCCGCCGGCGCGCTCGAAGCCCATGATTTCGACACGCTGGAAAAGCTCGTTCCCGAGGACGGCAGCGTTCGGCTCGACAAGGTCACGACCCGGCGCGGCGTCCTCGTGCTCGCGGGCCCGCGCTCGCGCGAGGTGTTGGCGAAGGTTGCCGGCGCCGACGTCTCCAGCAAGGCGTTCCCGTGGCTGACGGCGCGGCATCTCTCCGTCCGCGCGGCGGGCCTCCTGGCGCTCAGGGTCAATTTCGTCGGCGAGCTCGGCTACGAGCTGCATCATCCGATCGAGATGCAGAACTATGTCTTCGACGCGCTGATGGAGGCCGGGGCCCCGTTCGGCATCAAGCCGTTCGGCATCCGCGCCATGGATTCGCTGCGGCTCGAAAAGTCCTACAAGCTCGTCGGGCGGGAACTGTCGATCGAATATGCCGCGCTCGAATCCGGCCTCGAGCGCTTCGTCGATTTCGACAAGGGGCCGTTCCTCGGCCGCGACGCGCTCGTCACCTGGTGCGGCAAGGGCTTCGAGAACAAGCTGGTCACGCTCGAGCTGCTTGACGTGACCGACGCCGACGCGCGCGGCTCGGAACCGGTGACGAAATCGGGCCGCATGATCGGCCGCACGACCTCGGGCGGCTATGGCTGGCGAACCGGCAAGTCGCTGGCGCTGGCGATGGTGAGGCCGGAGTTCTCGGCCCCGGTAACCGAGGTCGAGGTCCACGTGCTGGGCGAGGCGCGGCGCGCCGTCGTCATTCCCGACAGTCCGTATGATCCCCAGAACAAGGCGCTGAGGGCCTGACGGCGAACCCTTCTCCCTTTGGGAGAAGGTGGCGCGAAGCGCCGGATGAGGGAACCCTGCGGTCGATGCTTTGGCGCCAAAAGCGATGACGGCTTGGTCCCTCAGGAGGTAAAGGCTCGCGGAAGAGTCTTCGCCTTGGTCGTAGATCGGGCTGGGATAGACGCCGGTCACGATCGCCGGCTCGCCGCAGTCGGCCCGGATCTTGTTCTTAAGGCCGGCCTTCCAGACGACGAACTGGCCCTTTGCGAACGCATGATGTCGATCGAGCCGCTCCGCCAGCTCTCTCAGCATGCGCTTCCGCCCCTCGGCGGGATCGTCGTTCCCCGGCCCGTCCGCGAGGCGGATCGCCTGCTGCGGGCTCGAGAGACAAACCATGCCGCTGCGCCAAATTCGGACGCAGCCGGCCTCGGCGCCTGCCTCCATGTTCCTCAGCCGCTCAGGCGGCGCAGCGTGGACGATCCGGCATTCCGCATATGCTTCCAGCGCGTTGTCCTTCATCGGAGAACAAAATATGTACGGAGCGGACGATTCATGCTATGCACTGTCTGTGGCGCAAACTCGTGCGGTCCGATGCCGAGCAAAAGCCGACGGGGCTCCGGCGAGGCGATGGATTGCTGCGCGGATGGACAACCGGAATGTGACGGAATGAGCCGCGCCGGGCGGCATGCGAGGATCGGGGCGGCGAAATGGCGACGCGACCCCCGGCAGCCTGCTTGGCCGTCGCTTTTTGCGCCGGGCTCTCCGTCAAGTATTTGAAAAGGCTCGATACGGGGACGCAAAATGGAAGGAAAAGGAAGGATTTGGAAGGGCACGGGAAGCGATCGGCACGAAAAACGCGGGGATCGGCGCTCGTGGCCGAGCCCAGTCCGTCGGCCAAGCCGGTGGGTTTGAGCTAGGCGGGTCGGCGGTCCCGCTGAAAAGCTGTCGCAAAGGCCTTGAAAATACTTAATAATGAGGTGAAATGGCGATGGGCCCGAGGGATGCGGAGCGCGACGGCCGACGGCGTTCGGTTAGCCTGGATCCGGTCGGGTTTAGGAGCTTACGGATTTGCCACGATTCGGTGCCCAAGCAACTGAAAAGCTTGAGTCGCCGCCACATTCGATGAGGAGGCGAACTGCCGCCTTTCTTCGCTAACGGACGGGAAAGTCGATGGCGTTCGCGACAATCGCGGTCTTGGGGCTCGGCAAGGTCGGTCATCTCGCCGCTGAGCTCCTGACCGATGCTGGATTTGAGGTGACCGGGTTCGATTCCCGCCCTATTCCCGACGCGCCGTTCTCGGCTCGCCAGTCGGACTTCGCCGACGGCACCGCGCTGGCGGCGGCGCTCGAAGGGCAGGAGGCGGTTCTGTCCTGCCTTCCCTACCCCCTCAACAAGGCCATCGCCTCGGCGGCTCATCAGCGCGGCATTCACTACTTCGACCTCACCGAAGACGTGTCCACGACGAGGCGCATACGCGAGCTCGCCGTTAGCGCCAGGGGCGTCATGGCGCCGCAATGCGGCCTGGCGCCGGGCTTTGTCGGCATTGTCGGCGCGCATCAGGCCGAGCAGTTCGAACGCGTCCGAAGCATACGCCTCAGGGTCGGCGCGCTGCCGCAGCATCCCACCGGCATGCTCGGCTACGCCTTCAACTGGTCGCCCGAAGGCGTCGTCAACGAATATCTCAACGATTGCGAGGTGATCGAGGAGGGCATACGGAAGTTCGTTTCGGCGATGGAATGGCTCGAGACGGTCTATATCGACGGCGTCAGGCTCGAGGCGTTCACGACCTCGGGCGGCATCGGCACCATGTGCGAAACCTACGCCGATCGGATTGAAAATCTCGACTACAAGAGCTTGCGCTATCCAGGCCACGCGGCGCTGATGAATTTCTTCTTCCACGAGCTCCTGATGCGGGAGGACCGCGTCGCGGCGGGAAAGATCCTCACCCATGCCAAGCCGCCGGTCGACGACGACGTGGTCTATGTCCACGTCGCGGCCGAAGGCTGGACGGCCGGGCGTCTCAGCCGCAAGGAATTCGTGCGGGCCTTTTATCCCATCGAGCTTGGCGGCAAGATGCGCACCGCGATCGCCTGGACCACGGCTGGATCCGTCGCCGCAGTGATCGAACTGGTGCGCTCGGGCTCTCTGCCGCAAAGCGGCTTTCTCAAGCAGGAAAGCATCCCGCTCGAACCCTTTCTGGCGACCCGCACCGGCCGTCTCTACGCCGGAGGCCGACGCGGCGGGCGGTAGCGGAGTTGTTTTGCGGGCCTCACGCGCCCTCGGCGGCGCGGCGCTGCTGCAGCAGGGCGCGGTAGATCTCGTCGTCGCCGCAAAGGCCGGCCAGGCGGCCGAGCTGGTCGACGAGGACGATCGGATTGCCGGAGGCGCGCCGGAGCGCGATGGCCGAACGCATCTTGAGGTCGATCGGCGCGACGACGACGTCGAAGCCTTCGGGGGCCGAGGTTTCGCCAGTCGCGCCGTCCGCTTTGGCGAGCGTTCCGGCGGCGCCGTCGAACGTGACGCCGATCGGCCTGCCGTCGCCGTCGAGGCGCAGGCGAATCCGGCCGCGGCGGTCGAGATGCACTTCGTCGTCGACCCGCCGCAAGGCCTCAGCCGGCGTCATCAGCGCCGCGCCCCGGAGGACGTTGAGCGGGTTCATGTGCTTGACGAACTCGGCGACATACGCGTTCGCCGGGCGGAGCAGAATGTCCTCGGCGGCGCCGCATTGAACGATGCGCCCGCCCTCGAGGATGGCGATGCGATTGCCGATCTTGAGCGCCTCGTCGAGGTCATGGCTGACGAAGATGATGGTCTTTCGCAAGTCTTTCTGCAGGAGCAGAAGCTCGTCCTGCAATTTATCGCGGATGAGCGGATCGAGGGCCGAGAACGGCTCGTCCATGAGCAGGATGTCGGCGTCGGTGGCGAAGGCGCGCGCCAGCCCGACGCGCTGCTGCATGCCTCCGGACAATTCGTGACCGAACTTGCCGGCCCACTGCGTGAGGCCGACCATCGCCAGCTTCTCGGCGACGATGTGGTCGATCTCGGCCTTCGGCAGGCGGCGCAATTCGAGCCCCAGCGCCACGTTCTCGGCGACGGTTCGCCACGGCAGGAGGGCGAATTGCTGAAACACCATGGCGATGCGGCTCGTGCGCAGGAGGCGCAGTTGGCCAGCCGTGCAATTGGCGACATCGATCGCGCCCTCGCCGTGGCGGACGAAGACATGGCCTCGGGCCACTTTGTTCAGCCCGTTGACCGCCCGCAGGATGGTCGACTTGCCCGAGCCAGACAATCCCATGAGGACGCAGATCTCGCCCGGCTCCACCGCGAGATCGACGCCCGCAGCGCCAAGGACGACGCCGGTCGCCTTCAGGATCTCATCGCGGTTCGCGCCGCGGTCGATGAGCCCGAGCGCCTCCCGCTGCTTGTCGCCGAAGACGATGTCGACGTGATCGAAAACAACGGCGGACATCTCACCCGACCCTGCGCTCGGGATTGCGGAAGACGCGGTCCAGCACGATCGCCAGCAGGACGATCGAGACGCCGGCCTCGATGCCCATCGGGATATTGACGGTGCCGAGCGCGCGCACCACCGGCGTGCCCAGACCGGCCGCGCCGACCAGCGCCGCAATGACGACCATCGACAGGCTCAACATGATGCATTGGGTGACGCCGGCCATGATCGTCGGCAGGGCATAGGGAAGTTCCACCTTCCACAGGAGTTGGCGTTTCGTCGCGCCGAACGCCTCGCCGGCCTCCTTCAGCGGCAGCGGAACGGAGATAATCCCGAGGTACGTCAGCCGGATCGGCGCGGCGATGGCGAAGATGACGGTCGAAATGAGCCCCGGCGCCGAGCCGAGGTGAAAGAGCACGAGGGTCGGGATCAGATAGACGAAGGTCGGCAGCGTCTGCATCAGATCGAGCAACGGCCGGAGGAAGGCATAAAGCCAGGGCCGGTGCGCCGAGGCGACGCCGAGCGGCACGCCGATGGCCACGCTCGTCAGCGTCGCGAATCCCACGAGCGAGATCGTCTCGACCGTCGCCTGCCAGTAGCCGAGGTTGGCGATGAAGACGAAGGCTACGACCACGAAGGCGGCGAGCCGCCATGACCGGTGCAGCCAATACGCCAGCGCCGCGACGGCGAGAACGACGATGAGGAACGGAATGTGCAGCAGGACCGCGGTGAAGCCGTCGACCATGAAATCGATTGTCGCTGTCACCGCGTCGAAGAACCCGGCGGCGTTGTCCTGCAGCCAGGTTATGCCGATCTTGGCCCAGCGGCCGAGCGGAAGTTTCGGTTCGGTGAACCAGCTTTCCAACGGGATTCCTCCAGCCCGGCGAAACGGCGAGCGGCCCGGACCTTGAGCGACAATCGGTCCGGGCGCTCGCGGGGCGGCGTTACAGCCCGAAGCTCTTCTTGACCGCCTCGAGTTCGGGCTTGCCGTCGAAGGTCGTCACGCCGTCGAGCCAGCCTGTGAGTTCCGGCGGGTTCGTTTTCAGCCACTCCCTCGCCGCGGCGGGACCTTCCTTGCCGTCGGTCAGGATCTTGTTCATCACCTCGTTTTCGAGATCGACGTTGAAGACGAGGTTCTTGATCAGCTTCGCGGCGTTCGGGCATTCCGCGGCGAAGCCGGCCCGCTCGTTGGTGTAGACGACGGCGCCGCCGAAGTTGGGGCCGAAGCTGTCGTCGCCGCCGGTCAGATACTGGATCTTGAAATTTACGTTCATCGGGTGGGGCGCCCAGCCGAGAAAGACGACGTCCTCCTTGTGATTTGTCGCGCTTTGCACCTCGGCGAGCATGCCTTGCTCGCTCGATTCGACGAGCTGGAAGTCCTTCAGGCTGAACTTGTTCCCTTTAATGAGATCAAGGACGAGCCGGTTGCCGTCGTTGCCGGGCTCGATGCCGTAGATCTTGCCTTTCAGCGAGTCCTTGAACTTCTGAATGTCGGCAAAGTCCTTCAGTCCCTTGTCGTACGTGTATTGCGGAACGGCGAGCGTGTATTTCGCTCCTTTAGGCAGATTGGCTCCGACATCGACGACCGACTTGTCTGCGATATAAGGCTTGCGATCGTTTTCCATCGAGGGCTCCCAGTTGCCGAGGAACACGTCGATGTCCTTGTTCTTCATTGAAGCGTAGGTGACCGGCACGGAGAGAACCGTGATCTTCGGGGTGTAGCCCAGTCCCTTGAGGATTTCCGCCGCGATCGAGGTGGTGGCGGTGATGTCCGTCCAGCCGACGTCCGAGAACCTGACGGTCTTGCAGCTGTCTGGGTCGCCCGCGAGCGCCGCGCCCGCCCCGCCCAACACCATCGCTGCCGACACTACGAAAGCCGCAATCTTCATCGTGGTCCTCCCTGGGGACGATGGCCGCTCGCACGATTGGCCTTGCCGCAGTATTGACGCGACAGGCGGCCCGGTCAAATGATTGCGGTGGCGGCGCTCGTTGAGCCCCGCCCTACGAGCGGCTAGAAGGGGCACTCGGGTCTCGACGCCCCGGAGCTGATGATGACCGACGCCCTCAACGCCTCGCCGCAGCAGAAATCCGAAATTCTGATGCAGGCGCTACCGCACATGCTGCGCTATGACGATGCGGTGGTCGTCGTCAAATACGGCGGTCATGCGATGGGCGACGAGCAGAAAGCGCGCGACTTCGCCAAGGATATGGTGCTTCTGGAGCAGTCGGGCATCAACCCCGTTGTCGTGCACGGCGGTGGGCCGCAGATCGGCTCGATGCTGAAGAAGCTAGGCATCGAATCGCAATTCTCCAACGGCCTCAGGGTGACCGACAAGCCGACGATCGAGATCGTCGAAATGGTGCTCGCCGGCTCCATCAACAAATCGATCGTCGGCTCGATCAACGCCGAGGGCGGCCGGGCGATCGGCCTCTGCGGCAAGGACGGCAACATGGTGATCGCCCGGAAGGTCGCGCGTCCGCACGCCGAAGGAGAGGACGTCGTGGACCTCGGCTTCGTCGGCGAGCCTGACAAGGTCGACATGACGGTGCTCGAGCAGATTCTCGGACGCGAGCTCATCCCAGTTCTGGCGCCGGTCGCGCAGGGCGCGGACGGCCAGACCTACAACGTCAACGCCGACACGTTCGCCGGCGCCATCGCCGGCGCGCTTGGAGCCAAGCGCCTTCTTTTCCTGACCGACGTCCCCGGCGTCCTCGACAGGAACAAGCATCTCATCAAGGAGCTGAGGGTCGACGAGATCCGCGGTCTGATCGCTGATGGCACGATCACCGGCGGGATGATCCCTAAGGTCGAAACTTGCATCTACGCGATCGACAAGGGCGTGGAGGGCGTCGTCATCCTCGACGGCCAAATTCCCCATGCGGTGCTGATCGAGCTCCTGACCGACCACGGCGCGGGGACGCTGATCACGCGTTAGATGCGGGAGCGAGGCGAAATGCGCATTCTGGCGATTGACGCCTCCTGCGGGGCAGCCTCGGTCTCGGTCGTCGAGAGCGGCCTGGCGGAGCCGCTGGCAGTCGCCAGCCGCCGGATGGCGCGCGGCCACGCGGAGGCCCTCGCGCCGATGGCGGCGGAAGCGATGCGCGACATCGAGGGCGGATTCGCCACGCTGGATCGCATCGCGGTCACCACCGGGCCGGGGTCTTTCACCGGCATTCGGGTCGGCCTAGCGATGGCGCGCGCGATGGGACTGGCGCTCGGCGTTCCGGTCGTCGGCGTTTCGACGCTGGCCGCCTTCGCCGCGCCGCTCTTGAGCGAGCCGCGGCCCGGCGTCATCGCCGCCGCCATCGACGCGCGCCATGGCTCGATCTACTTCCAGCTGTTCGAAGCTTCGGGCCGGCCGCTAGGTGCGCCGCGCTTCGATACGCTGCGCGAATGCGTGCGCGGAATCGGCGCGGGGCCGGCATTGCTTGCGGGCGACGCTGCGACGCTTCTGGCGACGGAAGCCCACCGCGCCGGACTGCCCTATGATCTCAAGGGCGCTGCCGTGGCTCCCGATATCGTCGCGGTCGCGCGAATGGGTCTTGCCCTCGATCCCGCCGCCAATCCCGCCCGGCCGCTTTACATAAAGCCGCCCGACGCTCGCCCGAACCTCGCCGAGCCGATCGCCAGGGCGCCCGTCTGAACTACTTAAAGACCTTCGATGTTCTTCGGCCTCGGCAAATCGTCCCCGCCCGTTGTCCGGCCATTGCGGCCAGACAAGGCGGCGGATTGCGCCCGGCTTCATGCCGCCGATTTCGCCCATCCGTGGCCGGCCAACGAAATCGCCGCGCTCCTCGCTCGGCCGACGACGCTCGCAGCTGCTGCGCTCGATCCGGTGAGCGGCGCGTTGCGCGGCTTCGTCCTGTCGCGGCTCGCCGCCGACGAAGCCGAGATCCTGACCATCGCGGTCGCGTCCGCGTGGCGCGGCAGGGGCGTCGGCCGCGCGCTGCTCGCCGGGATACTGCGCCAGGCCGCCAATGCCGGGGCCCAGGCGATGTTCCTCGAAGTCGATGAGCGCAACGGCCCGGCGCTCGCCCTTTACCGCCGCCTCGGCTTCGTCAAAGTCGGGCAGCGCTATGGCTACTATCGGCGCGGCGACGGCTCGCGCGCGACTGCCGTCGTCATGCGGAAAGCCCTCTCGTGAGGGCCGTCGGCCTCGCCCGGAAGACCCTCCCTGCTTTTCCCGCGATGACTTCGATTCGCCTCGTCTTTATCGTTTTGGCGCTCGCCGCGTTTATTGCGATCTTCGGTCCGCCGCGGCGGATCGCGCAGAGATTTGGCTGGCCCCTCGGCAGGCGGATTCCGGTCTGGTTCCAGCGCCTGCTCTGCGCCGGCCTCGGCGTCCGGGTGCGACTGCACGGCGCCTTCGACAACGAGGCGAAGCAGCTGGTCGTCGCCAACCATGTATCCTGGCTCGACATTCCGGTCCTCGGTTCGCTCGACCCCATGAGTTTTCTCGCCAAAAAGGAGGTCGGCGACAATCCTGCCGGCCGCGCGCTCGTCGCGATACAGGGCGTCGTCTACGTCGACCGCGAGCGCCGCTCGTGCATCCCCGCGGTCAATGCCAGGATTGCCGAGACAATGCGCGCGGGCTCGTCTGTCGTCTTGTTCGCGGAGGCCACGACCGGGGACGGGAATCGCCTGCTCCGGTTCCGCTCATCGCATTTCGAGGCGGCTCGGCAGGCGGCCCGGGGCGAGGGTGGCGTCGCCGTCGTCATTCAGCCCGTCTATCTCGATTATTCATACATGGCCGGGTTGCCGATCGGACGGGCCGAACGTCCGCGTGTCGCCTGGTACGGCGACATGACCTTCCTCAGCCACTTTATTCAATTCGCCCGGGCTGGGAGCGTGACCTGCGACGTTCATGTCGGAGCGCCGATTTGCGTTCTGCCGGACATGGACCGCAAGTCCGCCGCGGCGCAGACGGAGGCGGCAATTCGGGGATTGGCCGCCGAGGCCCGCTGGAGGCCGCGTTATTTTCCTTTGGCGGAAAAGCGCCTACATAGGGGGCGACGTCTGGAGACCCGTATTGAGCAAACACACGCCGCCGTATGATCATGGCCGTACGCGCGAGGCGATTGCGCGGCCGCAACGCCTAAGGGCGTATGTCAAGTCGTTCGGTTGCCAGATGAATGTCTATGATTCCAACCGAATGGCGGATCTGGCGGCGGGCGAAGGATATGTCGAGGCGGCAACCCCGGAGGACGCCGACCTCATCGTTCTGAATACATGTCATATTCGTGAGAAGGCATCGGAAAAAATCTTTTCCGAACTCGGCAAGCTGCGGGACCTGAAAGAGACCCGAAGGAAGCAAGGCAAGCGGATGACCCTGGTCGTCGCCGGTTGTGTCGCCCAGGCCGAAGGCGCCGAAATCTTGCGTCGGCAACCGGCCGTCGACGTGGTCGTCGGACCGCAGAGTTACCATCGCCTGCCGGAACTGTTGCGCGAGGCGCAGGTTCGTTCCGCCGTGATCGATACGGAATTTCCCCTAGAGGACAAGTTTTCGCGTTTGCCGCCAAGCCCGCCGGAAGCGGTCGCTCGCCGGGGCGTCGCCGCTTTCGTCACCGTCCAGGAGGGCTGTGACAAGTTCTGCTCTTTCTGCGTCGTTCCCTATACGCGCGGCACCGAGGCCTCTCGGCCGGTCGGCGCAGTCCTCGAGGAAATCGGGCGGCTGGCGCGCGCGGGCGTGCGGGAAGTGACCCTGATCGGTCAGAACGTCAACGCCTATCACGGGGTCGATGACGAGGGCCGACCGGTCGGCCTCGCTGGTCTCATTCGCGCTGCTGCGGCGGTTCCGGGGATCCGCCGCGTGCGCTACGCAACGTCACACCCGAACGACATGAGCGAAGACCTGATCGTCGCCCACCGGGATGTCGAGAGCTTGGCGCCTTACTTGCATCTTCCAATCCAGTCTGGATCAGACCGAATTCTGGCTTCGATGAACAGGCGGCATACCGTCAGCGATTACCTCGATATCGTGTCTGCTGCGCGGACGGCGCGCCCCGACATCGCATTCTCATCCGACTTCATTGTCGGCTATCCCGGCGAGTTCAGCGCCGATTTCGAGGCGACCCTCAATCTTGTGCGCAAGGTCGGGTACGCCTCGTCCTACGCCTTCAAATATTCGGCCCGGCCCGGCACGCCCGCCGCCCAGATGGACAGCCAGATCGACGAGACCGTGAAAGTCGCCCGCCTGACGGTGCTGCAGGCGCTGCTCGAGCGCCAGCGGCAAACCTTCAACCAAATGTGCGTCGGCCAGCGCTTCGAGGTCTTGTTGGAGAAGCGGGGCCGGCGCGAAGGACAGTTGGCCGGCCGCACGCCTTACATGCAGGCGGCGTTCGCCGAGGGCGAGCCATCCTGGATCGGCGCCATGGCCGAGATCGAGATCCTGGCGGCCGGGCCGAATTCGCTCGAGGGACGAATTGTCTCGGCCCCGTCGTAAAAGGAGGCTTTGATCGGCGTGCAGGACGATTCGAGCCCGGGACAGGAACCAAGGGAGAGAGCCGATTTGAAGCCGCAGGATTTGTCGCCGTTGCGCATCGCCGCCGCCCCCGCCACGTTTAATCCGCCGCTCCGAGAATCCAAACCTGGCGAAATCTCCATCGCGTTTCCCGACAACGCTGCCGCGTCCGTCGTGTTTGGCCACTATGATCAGAACATCGCCAGGATAGAGCGCAGCCTCGGTGTTTCCGCTTACGCCAATGGCAACCAGGTCGTAATCAAGGGCCCACGGGAGGCGAGCGAGCATGCGCGTCGCGTCTTCGAGATGCTTTACGAGCGGGTGAAGCTGGGTCAGGCGGCGAGCGAAGGCGACGTCGAAGGGGCCATCGCCGAAAGCGCCTACCAGGGACTCCTCTTCCCTGGCGAAGACGGAACGAAGGACAGTTTCGGCGTCATCAAGACGCGCAAGCGCGGCGTCGTGCGTGCCCGCAGCGCCGCGCAGGACCGCTATCTCTCGGCCTTGCGCAAATGCGAGCTGGTGTTCGCGGAGGGGCCAGCGGGAACCGGGAAAACATGGCTCGCGGTCGGCCACGCCGTCTCGCTGCTGGAGCAGGGATTGGTCGAGCGCCTGGTCTTGTCGCGGCCCGCAGTCGAAGCCGGCGAACGGCTCGGCTTCCTGCCCGGCGACATGCGCGATAAGGTCGACCCTTACCTCCGCCCGATCTACGATGCACTTTACGACTTCATGGACGGGCGCATGGTCGAGCGCGGCATCCAGACGGGAATGATCGAGATCGCCCCGCTCGCCTTCATGCGCGGTCGCACGCTGTCGAAGGCCGCGGTGCTGCTGGACGAGGCGCAGAATGCGACCGCCATGCAAATGAAGATGTTCCTGACAAGACTCGGCGAAGGCTCGCGCATGATCATAAATGGCGATCCGACGCAGACCGACCTGTCTCCCGGGCAAAAGTCGGGGCTTGGGGAAGCGATCCGGCTGCTGACTTCCATTCCGCGGGTCGGCCACGTTCGCTTCACCCATGTCGACGTCGTGCGGCACGATCTCGTCCGACAGATCGTCGAAGCCTACGAGCGCGAGGGACAACCGTCCGCGGGCAGATGAAGGTTTTGCTCGACATCAGCGTGCCTTCGGCGCTATGGCGCGGCCTGCCGCGGGCCCGCGCCATCGCCCGCGAAACGATCGCGGCCTGCGCCGACGAAGCCGGCGTTGCGGCGCGAGGTCGCGTGGAGGTCAGCCTCTGCCTCGGCGATGATGCTGGGATTCGCGAGTTGAACGCCCGCTGGCGCGGTCTGGACAAGGCGACAAATGTGCTGTCGTTTCCGGCTGCGGCATCCAACGGCTGCGGGGAATCGCCGTTGCTCGGCGACATCGCGCTCGCCTACGAGACGCTCGAGCGCGAAGCCGGGGAGTGGGGCGTCGCGCTCGCCGACCACTACCGCCATCTGGTTGCGCATGGATTCTTGCATCTGATCGGATACGATCATCGAACGAAGCAGGAGGCCGAGCGCATGGAAGCGCTCGAGAAGCGAATATTGGCGCGACTGGGCGTCGCCGACCCTTACGCGGACAGCGTCATCGAGGAATGAGCGAGAGACGGGACGAAGCTCACGCAGCGGATCCACTCCGTCCGGCGCTTTCGCGCGAACACCATCCCGGGTTGTTCGAGCGGTTTCGAGCGCTGTTCGGCCTGACGCCGGCTTCCGTACGCGACGACATCGAAGACGCGCTCGACAGCGTCGGCGCCGAGTTCACGCCGCAGGAGCGCGCGATCCTCAAGAACGTTCTTGCCCTGCACGACGTCAAGGTCGCGGACGTGATGGTGCCGCGCGCCGACATTGTAGCGCTTGCGCTGACCACGCCGCTGCGAGACGTTCTGGACCTGTTCAGGACCGCCGGCCATTCGCGCCTGCCTGTGTACGAGGAGACGTTGGACGATCCTCGCGGCATGATTCATATCCGGGACTTCGTCATCTTCCTCGCCTCGGATCCGCGCTTCGGGCTAGGTGCGCCGGACGGAGAGGCCGCCGCGCCGGAGAGGCCCGAAATCAGCCTCGATATGCCCCTGTCGGCCGCCACCATCTTGCGCCCGGTGCTCTATGCGCCGCCGTCTATGCCGGCGCTCGATCTTCTTTTGAAAATGCAGGCTTCGCGCACGCATATGGCGCTGGTGATCGACGAGTATGGAGGCACCGACGGCCTGGTGTCGATCGAGGACGTTGTCGAATCGATTGTCGGCGACATCGAGGACGAACACGACGAAACCGAACCGCCGGACCTTCAGCCCGCCGGCGACGGCGCCTTTGTCGTGGAGGCGCGCGCTTCGCTCGACGACGTCTCCCAGGCGATGGGGTTCGATTTCGCCTCGCTCGCCGACGCCGAGGAGGTCGACACCATCGGGGGACTCGTAACCGCCTCTGCCGGACGGGTTCCCGGCCGCGGTGAAATTCTCCGCGGTCCGGGGCAGTTCGAGTATGAAGTACTGGACGCCGATCCCAGGCGGGTCAAACGACTGAAGATCTGGCCGCTTGCGGCGGACGGAGGGAGAGCCGCCGCGCTTGCGCCGGCCGTCAAGCCGGGAGATCAGCGATAGCGCCCGCAACGCAGACTGGACACTTACGAAAACCCCCGAGCGCGATGCCGACAACCCTAGCCGCCGTCAATGCCGGCCCACGATCGAGCCTAATCGCCTCGCTGGCGTCGCGCGTCGCGCTCTCGCGCGGCTGGCCAAGGCGTATGATCGCCTTCGCTTCCGGGGGGATCGGCGCGCTCGCTCTGCCGCCGTTCTCGGTCCTCGGCCTGATGATCGTCCCGATGAGCGCTGCTGTCTGGTTGATCGACGGCTCGGCCGGCGAGCGGCGCCCAACGACACGCCTCCGGGCGGCATTCAGCGCGGGCTGGTGGTGGGGCTTCGGCTATTTTCTTTGCGGCCTGTGGTGGGTCGGCTCGGCCGTGCTCGTTGACGCCGAAAAGTTCGCCTGGGCGTTGCCCCTGGCGGTTCTGGCCCTGCCGGCGGGTCTCGCGGCCTTTTCCGGCGCGGGATTCGCCTTGGCGCGACTCGTGTGGTCCGGTGGCCCATTGCGGATATTGGCGCTCGCCTTCGGTCTTGGCATCAGCGAATGGGTCCGGGGGCTCGCCTTCACAGGCTTTCCCTGGAATGACGTCGGGATGGCGCTCGGGGCCAATCTGACGCTCGCCCAAACCGCCTCGCTTGTCGGCCTGCATGGACTGACTTTCCTTGCTATTGCGATCTTCGCGGCTCCGTCGACTCTGTGGCGTTCGCCTGCGGCGCGTCCGGCCATCGCGCCGACGATCGGCGCCGCGCTGGCCCTGACGCTGATCGCAGGCTTCGGCGCCTTCAGACTGGCCGCCCCCGCCAGCCCGGCCGTGCCCGGGGTCAAGTTGCGCCTGATCCAGCCCGACATTTCGCAGGGCGCCTCCTTCGCGCCGGAAAACAAGGACGCCATCCTCCGTCGCTATCTCGAGCTTTCCGATAGGGATGGAGGGCTGGACCACGCCGGCGTCCGGGACGTTACGCATCTCATCTGGCCAGAATCGGCGTTTCCGTTCATCCTTTCTCGCGACGCTGGCGCGCTCGGCGACATCGCGGATTTTCTACGGGGCGGCCAGACGCTGATTACCGGCGCGGCCCGCATGGAAGGAAGTGGTCGCGAGGCGCGCTATTACAATTCGATCGAGGTTCTCGACCGGCAGGGACTCACGCCCGAACGCTACGACAAGTCCCATCTGGTGCCGTTTGGGGAGTATGTTCCGTTCGAGAGCGTGCTGGACGACTTCGGCGTAACCCTCTTCGTCGACGTTCCGGGCGGTTTTTCGCCCGGTTCAGGTCCGCGGGTTCTCCGAGTCCCCGGGCTGCCGCCCGCTATGCCGCTGATCTGCTACGAGGCGATCTTTCCGATCGAGATCGGCGACGCCTTCTCTGGCGCAGAGCGGCCAGGCTGGCTCTTGAACGTGACCGACGACGCCTGGTTTGGACTGACCCCGGGGCCCTACCAGCATTATGCCCAGGCGCGGCTGCGGGCGATCGAATTCGGGCTTCCGCTGGCGCGCGCCGCCAATTCGGGCGTCTCGGCAGTCGTCGACGGGCTCGGCCGGGAGATCGCGGTCACGCCGCTCGGCGTCGAAACCGTGCTGGACGCCGAGTTGCCGAAGCCTCTTCCGCCGACTTGGCAATCCCGCTTCGGATCGCTCGGGGCAGCCCTGATTGCGCTGTCTCTCCTGACCGCGGCCATTGCTGCGAGGAGACCGACGTGAAGGAAACCTAGGATTGCAGATTTCCTCTCTTGCGCGTCACGCGAGTGTGGATTATTCCCTAGCGTAACGCAACCGGCAGCGGCAGGGGCGTCGCCGAAAAAGTGTGGAACGCGGAAGCGATGAACAATCGATCTAACATGGTCGACGTCTATGTCGGGGCGCGGTTGAGGATGCGCCGGGTGATGCTGGGGTTGAGCCAGGGCAAGCTCGGCGAGCATCTTGGCGTCACGTTCCAGCAAATCCAGAAATACGAAAAGGGCGCGAATCGGATCAGCGCCACCCAACTCAGGCAGGCCGCCGAGGTACTCGACACCAACATTCAGTTTTTCCTGGAGGGGGCGCCGACAGAAACCTCCAGCGACGGCGGGTTCAGCGACTCGTCTGCGCCGCCCTTCGACGTTACATTCCTTTCAAGTTCGGAGGGACTTCAGCTCAACCGCGCCTTCATTAGAATTCGCGACTCGAAAGTGCGCCGTAGAATTGTCGACCTCGTGGTCTCCCTTGCTCCTCCCGAGGAAGACGCCAAGGAAGACGTTCGTTAAAACGAACGCTCTCGGCAAATCTGGCTTGACCTACCGAACGCTCACTGTCAAAAGCCCCGCGACTCGACGACTGGGTCGAGTCCGAGAGGGATCATGGCGCATGTTTGCCTGCGGGAGGGCGTGAGATATGGCTCGTCTGAACTACGAGTTTACCAGCGAATCGGTGTCCGAGGGGCACCCGGACAAGGTTTGCGACCGCATTTCCGATGAAATCGTCGATCTCTTTTTTCGCGAGGGCGGGCAGGCAGGCCTCGATCCCTATCAGATCCGCGTCGCTTGCGAGACGCTGGCGACCACGAACCGGGTGATCATCGCCGGCGAAGTGCGCGGTCCGAAACTGTCGAACAACGACATCGAGGCGGCGGCGCGCCGGGCGATCAAGGACATCGGCTACGAGCAAGAGGGCTTCCACTGGCGCAATGCCAGGATCGAGGTGCTGCTGCATGCGCAGTCCGCGGATATCGCGCAGGGCGTGGACGCGACCGGCAACAGGGATGAGGGCGCAGGCGATCAGGGCATCATGTTCGGCTACGCCTGCCGGGAGACGCCGGAGCTGATGCCGGCGCCGCTCTACTATGCCCACAGGATTTTGCGGGAGATATCGAACGCGCGTCATTCCGGGGCAGAGAAAACCCTGGGCCCCGACGCCAAGAGCCAGGTCACGGTGCGCTATCAGAATGGCAAGCCGGTCGAAGCGACGCAGATCGTCGTCTCGCACCAGCATCTCGTCGAGGATCTGACCTCCGAGGAGGTCGCCGCGCTGGTTCGACCCTATGTCATCGCCGCGCTGCCTGGAAGTTGGATCACGCCGAGGACCGTCTGGCACATCAACCCCACAGGCAAGTTTTTCATCGGCGGCCCGGATGGCGATTGCGGCCTCACGGGGCGCAAGATCATCGTCGACACCTACGGCGGCGCCGCGCCGCACGGCGGCGGCGCGTTCTCCGGCAAGGACCCGACCAAAGTCGACCGTTCGGCTGCCTATGCCGCGCGCTATCTGGCCAAGAATGTCGTGGCCGCCAATCTCGCCGACCGCTGCACGCTGCAACTCTCCTACGCCATCGGCGTCGCTCGCCCGCTGTCGATCTACGCGGACTTGCACGGCTCGGGGCAAATCGACGAGGCGAAACTCGAGAAGGCGCTGATGGAGATCATGAATCTCACGCCGCGCGGCATTCGCGAGCACTTGCGGCTCAATCGGCCGATATTCGCCCGGACCTCCGCTTACGGCCACTTCGGCCGGCCGCCGGAATCCGACGGCGGTTTCTCCTGGGAAAAGACCGACCTGGCCGATGACTTGCGCCGTCTCGCCTGAGCCGGAAACGCCGGATGCGGAGGACGGATGGCGAGCGGCGAAAGCCCTGCCGAAAAAGCGAGCCGCAGGCTTTACGGGCGCAGCCGAGGCAAGAGACTGCGCCCCAGACAGGAACGCCTCATCGCCGAGGTTCTGCCGCGCGTCGAGATTGCCCCGGAAGCGCTTGCCGGGGACTGCCCCTTCCCCTTCGAAACGCGCGAGATCTGGCTCGAGATCGGCTTCGGCGCCGGCGAACATCTGATCGAACAGGCGAAGGCGCGTCCGGACGTCGGCTTCATCGGTTGCGAACCTTTCCTCAACGGAATAGCGGCGGCGCTCGCCGCCGTCGAGCGCGAGAGACTTGGGAACGTCCGCCTGTGGCGAGGGGACGCAGTCCCGCTGCTCGAAGCGGCGCCGGATGCCTATTTCAACCGGGTCTTTCTTCTCTATCCCGACCCCTGGCCGAAACGGCGCCACAACAAGCGTCGGTTTGTTTCCGACATGATGATCAGCACGTTGACGCGAGCGCTGAGGCCCGGCGGAGACGTGCGCTTCGCCACCGACATCGACGACTATGCGGGCTGGACGCTGCGCCGGTTTCTCGCATCGCCGCAATTCCGTTGGGCGGCCGAGCGCGCCGACGACTGGCGGACCCCCTGGCCGGACTGGCGTCCGACGCGCTACGAAGCCAAGGCGCGGCGGGAACGGCGGGGTTCGGTTTACCTCACTTTTGTTCGTGTATGAGGCATTGAATGCGAACCAGCGCAGTTCTCCAAGCCGGGAGAATCGGACTACGATATCATTGGGCTCGAAGGGGAACACATGTCGGATAGCGTGGACCGTCGCACGGTTCTGATCGGCGTTGCTGCTTCGGCCGCGGCGATGAGCCCCATCGGCGGAGTCCTGGCAGCCGAGTCCGATGGCCTGCAATTCGAACCGCCGGTCCCTTTTTCCTATGACCTCTTCAAGGCGCAGGCCCGCGAGAGGGCGCGTCAGCCCTATCAGCCGCCGCCGCGTCCCGCGCCTGACGTCCTCCAGCAAATCAATTACGAGCAGTGGGGAAAGATCCGCTACCGTGACTCCTATGCGCTGTTCGCCGACAGCCCGGGACCCTTTCCGGTCACCTTTTTCCATCTCGGGCTCTTCTTCGAAAAGGCCGTGGGCATGCACGTGGTCGAGGGCGACCAGTCGCGCAAGATCATCTACGAGCAGGCCTATTTCGACATGCCGGCCAATTCGCCAGCGCGGCAATTGCCGGCTGGAGCGGGCTTTGCCGGACTGCGCGTTCAGGAACCGCGCAACGGGGACCTTGACTGGCGCAAGAACGATTGGGTGGCTTTTCTCGGCGCCTCGTATTTCCGCGCCATCGGCGAATTAAGGCAGTATGGCCTCTCGGCTCGTGGCATCGCGCTCGACGTCGCGGTCGCCGACCACTCGGAGGAGTTCCCGGATTTCACCCAGTTCTACATCGTCTCCGCGTCCGACGACGACACGATGACTCTCTACGCCCTCCTGGAGGGGCCCTCGATCGTCGGCGCCTACCGCTTCCTGATGACGCGCGGGCGTGGTGTGACCATGGACATCGAAGCTTCGCTGTTCGTGCGCGCCCAGGTGTCGCGCTTTGGCATCGCGCCGCTGACCTCGATGTACTGGTATTCCGAGACCAAAAAGCCGGAGGCGATCGACTGGCGTCCGGAAGTGCACGACTCCGATGGGCTCTCGATGTGGACAGGCGCCGGCGAGCGGCTGTGGCGCCCGCTCAATAATCCGCCCCGGATCATCGTGTCGGCGTTTTCCGACCACGATCCGCGGGGCTTCGGCCTCATGCAGCGCGACCGGGTGTTCGACCATTACCTGGACGGTGTGTATTACGACCGGCGCCCAAGTCTATGGGTTGAACCGCTGCCCAGCCCGACGGGGCAAGGGTGGGGCAAGGGATCGATCCAGCTTTGCGAGATCCCGACCGACGACGAGATTCACGACAATGTCGTGGCCATGTGGGTGCCGGCCGAGCCGGTGCCGGCGGGCGCCGAGCTCAATCTCAACTACCGCCTTTACTGGCTCGCCAATGCCCCCTTTCCGACCGATCTGGCGATCACCGTCGCGACCAGGCTCGGCCGCGGCGGCCAGCCCGGCCAGCCGCGGCCGAAGGGGGTGCGGAAGTTCATGGTGGAATTCCTGGGCGCGCCGCTCGCCAAGCTTCCTTATGGAGTTAAACCGGAGCTCGTGGTCTCGACCTCGCGGGGGACCTTCGGTCCCTACCAGCTCATCGAGGCGGTCCCCGACAGCGTTGCGGGACACTGGCGCGCCCAGTTCGATCTCATCGTCGAGGGTACTGACCCGGTCGAATTGCGCGGCTTCCTCAAGTCCGGCAGCGAGACCCTGACCGAGACCTGGATGTTTCAGTACCATCCCTTCTAACAGAACGGCTGGCCCCGATCCGGATTGAAAAAGTGTCTGCGGTCGCGGGGTTTTGAACTCGTCGGGCCTCTTCGCTCGCGATGCGTGCGGAAGCGCGAATTGCGGCTCGTGCGCCGCCGAAGTAACATCGCTGCCGCCTTCGACCGGAAGGAAAGAGCGATGACCGACAAGCCGCGAAGAGAGGCGCCGCGCCCGGCTCCGCCCAAGCTCGTCGACGGGCCCGGCTTCGACCTCGATCGCGTCCTGAAATCGATCGTAACCATTCAGTCGTCGGTCCCGGAAGACGCCTACACCGCACAGACGCTGGGCGAGCACCGGAGCGGCAGCGGGGTGGTCATCCGCTCCGGCCTCGTGCTGACGATCGGCTACCTGATCACGGAGGCGGAAGACGTCTGGATCGCGCGCGCCGACGGCCGCCTCGCGCCGGGGCACGCCCTCGCCATCGACCAGGAGAGCGGGTTCGGCCTGGTGCAGGCGCTCGGCGAACTCGATTGTCCGGCGCTCGAGCTCGGCCGGTCGGGCGAGATGAGGCTCGGCGATCCGGTGGCCGTCGCCGCCGGCGGTGACACGAAGACCGTCCACGCCTCGATTGTCGGCAAACAGGAGTTCGCCGGTTACTGGGAATATTTCCTCGAGGAGGCGATCTTCACCGCGCCTGCGCATCCCTATTGGGGCGGCGCGGGCGCGATCGACGCTGCAGGGAGGCTGATCGGCATCGGTTCGCTCCACGTCGAACAGCTGACGGTGCAAGGCGGACCGCGCGACATCAATATGATCGTGCCGATCGATCTCTTGCCGCCGATCCTCGAGGATCTTCTGGCCTACGGCCGGGTCAACAAGCCGCCGCGGCCGTGGCTCGGCATCTATTCGGCGGAGAGCGGCGGCGAGGTCGTCGTGGCGGCGCTCGCGGAGCGCGGCCCAGCCGCAGCCGCGGGGCTTCGCCGGGGGGACATCCTGGCGAGCGTTCGCGGGGCCGAGATCGCCGACCTCGGCGACTTCTACCGCAAGATCTGGCGGTGCGGCGAAGCCGGCGTCGAGGTCCCGGTCGAAATCATCCGCGACGGACGCGCGCTCGGGCTCAAGATCCATTCGGCCGATCGCGCTGGATTTCTGAAGCGGCCGCGGCTGCAATAAACGTCGCGGCGCACTTTCATTCGTCCGCGATCTCGCTCACGAGCTTGCGCAACATGGCGTCGCCGAAGGCGTGGAAGTCCTCGATCGGCACGACGAACGCGCCGCTGCCGCCGATGACGTTGTCGCGATAATATTGTGCAAGGCCGCCGGGCGGATTGGTATGCAGAGCCAGATAACCGCCGGTCGCCTCGGCTCGACGGTTGCGAATGGCAAGGCCGTTGATGACCGCCCCGGTCTTGATCGCGGCATCGCGCGCGACCGTGACCGCGCGCCCCTGATTGCTGGTTCCATCGCCGGAGACGTCGATGATCCGGCGGTCCGCGGCGAACGGGGTCTCGCCGAAGAGCGCCAAGGCGAAGTCGATTGCGGAGCCGATCGCCGTGCGCCCAACGAAGGAACGCGGCGCGCCAACGAGGGCTGTGGCGAAAGAGCGGGCGTCGGCGGCGTTGCGGATAACCGTCCAGTCGACCACCAGCTTCTGTTCGTTCTCGCTGGCCCATTCGACATAAGCGAGGGCGATCGCTCCGTGCGGCCCGGTGGATACGGCGTCGAGGAGCTTCTGGCTCTCGATCGCGTCGGCATAGCCGCGGCGCTCGAGATCGAATTCGCCGTCGTCGATGCTGCGCGACACGTCCGCCGCCAAAACGACCGCGGCGTCGACCGCCGCTGTCCGCTCGTCCGCTCCCTGCGCTGGCGCAACTGCGAAAGCGAAAACACAAACCGCCAGGAAAGTCGGCAACTGCCGCATGGCTCGTCCCTCGCCCGACGGAGGACAAACTTACCTTACCGAGGTCGGGCGGCGCCCGCCAGGACAAGGCCGAACACGCGTTGCGGCAGCCGGTAGGGGAGTTCAAAACCAAGGACGGCCCGAAAAGGTCCGCCGCCGAAGCGGTGCGTCTGCAGCCCGTTCCCGGGGGTGCCTCGCCCTATGACGCATCCTTGATTTGGAATTCCCCTCCTGCCTCGCATCGCGCCCGAAGGCGCCCTTCATTTCGCCGCGGTCATTTCGCGCAGCGTCCGCGCTTCCCCGTTCAGGAAGCCGTAACTGATGTCGTCGATCCGCCACTCATCGCGCTCGAAGATGAGCGCGTAGGTCAATTGTTCACGCGCCCCGTCGCCGCGGGCGAATTCGGCGCGCACTTTCGCTGACCCGCCGTTCTCTGAGACCGGCGTAATCCTGAGATTGACGAGATGGGGCGCGGAATCGCTGAACGGATCGACCGGAGCTCCGGGGGCGGCATTGACCGCCACGGCGTCCGCCTCATCGGTTTGGATCGCTCTGAGGAGCGAGCGCGAGAAGAACCTTTCCCGGTAATTCTCCGACGCCCCGGCGTCGCCGCGCGCGTTCGCCGCCTCCGCCGCGTAGGCCGCTCGAACGGCCGCTTCCGGAGATGGGCTTGTAACGGCCGCCTCGGCGGCGAGCGCCGCCGCCGCAAGACAAATGCCGGTGAAAACGACCCGCAACGACACCGCCCCCTCCTTTGTTAACGGAAGGTTAAGCACCCAGGGGCCGGCCGCGCTGTGATGGCCGTCACACTCCGAGCTACATTTTGGCCGGAAGGCCTTGACAGGCGGCGCTTCGCCGTCAAGCGCCCTTCAGCCAGCCCAGTCCGGCCTCGGTCGTTGTGGTCGGTCGATATTCGCAGCCGACCCAGCCGCCGTAGCCCAGTCGATCGAGCAGCGAAAACAGAAAGGGGAAGTTGATCTCCCCGGTTCCCGGCTCATGCCGGCCGGGATTGTCGGCGATCTGGACGTGGGCGATGCGTGGCAGAGCGGCTTCGAGACGACGGGCGAGGTCCCCCTCCATGATCTGCATGTGATAGATGTCGGCCTGCAGATAGAGATTGGCGGACTTCACTCGATCGATCAGGCTCAGGGCCTGATCCGAGCGGCTGAGGAAGAAGTCCGGCATATCGCGCGCATTGATCGGCTCGATCAGGAGCTTGACGCCCCGATTGCCGGCGGCCTCGGCGGCAAACAGGAGATTGTCGAGAAAGGTCGCTTCGAGCGCCGCCCGGTCGACACCCGGAGGGACAATCCCAGCGAGGCAATTGACCCGCTCGCAGCCGAGCGCGCCGGCATATTCGAGCGCCTTCGTGAGGCCGTCGCGAAAGGCTTCCGCCTTCGCCGCGTGAATGGCGAGGCCCCGCTCGCCGGCCGCCCAATCGCCCGCCGGCAGGTTGAACAGAACCTGCGTCAGGCCGAGGTCGGCGAGACGGCGCGCGATCTCGCCCGGGTCGTGCTCGTAGGGCGACATGTACTCGACGCCGGTGAAGCCTGCCCTCGCCGCGGCGGCGAAGCGGTCGAGAAAGGGGAGCTCGGTGAACAGAAAGCCGAGGTTTGCGCAAAATCTTGGCATGTCGCCTCTAATTGCCTCGCTGCCGGTGCCGGAACTGCGGCCGCGGCCGTCGCGTTAACCGCCGGGGAGACTCAATGTACATCATCTGTCTCGCAACGGACTATGACGGCACGCTGGCGCGCGATGGCGAGGTCGATCCGCCGACCCTGGAGGCGCTCGAGGACTTCAAGCGTTCCGGCCGCAAGCTCATTCTTGTCACCGGCCGCGAATTGCCCGACCTTAAGCGCGTCTTTTCGCGCCTCGATCTGTTCGACCGGATCGTCGCCGAGAACGGGGCGCTGCTCTACGGCCCGGCGACGAAGAAAGAAGAGCCTCTGGCGCCCGAGCCGCCGAAAGGCTTTGTCGAAGCCCTGAAGGCGAAGGGGGTTGAGCCGCTGTCGGTCGGCCGCTCGATTGTCGCGACCTGGGAGCCGAACGAGACGGCCGTGCTCGAGGCGATCCGGGACCTTGGCCTCGAGTTGCAGATCGTCTTCAACAAGGGCGCGGTGATGGTGCTGCCGGCCGGCGTCAACAAGGCGAGCGGGCTGAAAGCCGCGCTCGCCGATCTCGGCCTCTCCGCCCACAACGTCGTGGCGGTGGGCGATGCGGAAAACGATCACGCCTT
Source organism: uncultured Alphaproteobacteria bacterium (assembly GCA_963772555.1). GTDB lineage: Bacteria > Pseudomonadota > Alphaproteobacteria > Rhizobiales > Beijerinckiaceae > Roseiarcus. The sequence goes on from CAVYXQ010000026.1 coordinate 75,502, forward strand.
CATGCAGGCGAGCGGCTACGCCGTCGCCGTCGCCAATGCCCTTCCCGCCATCAAGGACGAGGCGGACCTGGTGACGAAAGGCGCGCGCGGCGCCGGCGTCTCCGAACTCATTGGCCTGTTGCTGGAGCGGGACGCAGACGCGTTCCGCACGACCCTCGATCGTCGCGCGGTCGAAGTCGGACGGACGCTCGACGGCCGGCCGGTGGCCGTTCACCCGCGTGGAGGCGGCTCGCTGATCGCCGGACTTTCCGGCGGCGGCAAGTCGACCCTGGCGACGGCGTTCCTCGAGCGCTTCGTCGCCGAGGCCTTCCAGGTTTGCGTCTTCGACCCCGAGGGGGATTACGCGGAGGCCAGCTTCGCCACTGTCGTCGGCGAGGCCACGGCGCCGCCGCGGCTGGCGGAAGTCCTGAAAGAACTGGAGCGTCCCGACCACAGCGTCGTCGTCAATATGCTGGCCGTGTCGGCCGCCGACCGCCCGGCGGTGTTTGCCAGTTTTCTCTCCGCGATCACCGACCTGCGCTCGCGCACCGGCAGGCCGCACTGGATGCTGGTTGACGAGGCCCACCACGTCCTGCCGGTCGAGCGCGACCCGAGCGTGACAGAGCTGCCGCCGGCGCTTCCGGCGACCGTCTTCGTCTCGGTCGATCCCGAGACGATGGCGCGCGACGCGCTGTCGCGCGCCGACGACGTCTTTGCCGTCGGCAGCAAGGCGGCCGACACGATCCGCGCCTTCTGCCGCGCGCTTCGCCTCGAGCCGCCGGCGTTGCCGGCCGAGCCGCCCGATCGCGGCCAGGCGCTCGTCTGGCGCCGCGGCCGCGGAGAGAAGCCGGCCCTCATGACGACCTACGCGCCGGCGGAGAAGTCGGAACGCCACACCCGCAAATACGCCGAGGGCGAACTCGGCGAGGACAAGAGCTTCTATTTTCGCGGCCCGGAGAACGCGCTCAAGCTGCGGGCGCAGAACCTGATGGTCTTCCTGCAGATGGCGGACGGCGTCGACGACGACACCTGGCTGCATCATCTCAAGGGGGGCGACTATTCGCGCTGGATGGCCGAGGCGATCAAGGACGAGGAGCTTGCCGCCGAGGTGCGGCAGGCGGAGGAGGAAGCCGACCCGGCCGCATCGCGCCGGCGCGTGCGCGAGGCGGTCGAGCGGCGGTACACGGCGCCGGCGGGCGGGAGCTGACCGAACTCATCCTACCCGCGACGGGCGGCGCCTCGATCCGCTGCCCCGCAAATCGCCCGGACGCGGCCGGGCATTTGGAAATTCTTGGTTTGTTGCCGGATGAGCCGGATCGCTCCGGCTCTCGTTGCGCCTCAGCCCTTGGATTTCCTTGGATTTCCTTGGATTCTCTCGTTCGAAATCTTGGGTTTTCAACGGGTTACGGGCAACCAGCGGCGGGAGAATTTTTCACGCGCCTCCCAGGTGATCTTAAACTACGCGGATCCGCAAAACTTCGTGCCATCTTTCCGATCGACGGCAGATCTCGGATCGATGTCCTCATCGGCCGCACTGTAAGTGGTATTCTGATTTTCAGCAAGGAATTATCGGCGAACCTGCGCCGCCCGGCCAGCCCGGCTCCGGCGCCGGCGAGCCGCGCGCCGCGCCGCCGATTGACGCCGCGGCCGCGAAGACCGACATTGCCCGGGGCTCCTCGGGCGAGGCTCGAGGCGCCGAGCGCCCGGGAGGCGACGCCATGGACCTTCGGCTGACCGACGACGAGCTCGCCTTCCGCGCCGAGGTGCGGGCCTTCGTCCGCGACAATCTGCCGGCCTCGATCCGGGAGAAGAGCATCGCCGGACGCCATCTTTCCAAGGACGACTACATGCGCTGGACGCGCATCCTCGCCGACAAGGGCTGGGCCGTCGCGCACTGGCCGAAACAATGGGGCGGAACCGGCTGGGGGCCGATCAAGCAGTCGATCTTTCTCGATGAGATGCAGCGCGGCAATGCGCCCGAGGCGATCGCCTTCGGCGTCAACATGGTCGGCCCGGTCATCTACACCTTCGGCTCGCAGGCGCAGAAGGAGCGCTTCCTGCCGCGCATCGTCGATCTCCGCGACTGGTGGTGCCAAGGCTTCTCGGAGCCGGGCGCCGGGTCCGATCTCGCGAGCCTGCGCACGAGCGCGCGGCGCGATGGCGATTCCTGGGTCATTTCCGGCCAGAAGACCTGGACGACGATGGCGCAATACGCCGACTGGATCTTCGTCCTAGCCCGCACCAACCCGCAGGCGAAGAAGCAGGAGGGCATTTCCTTCTTCCTCGTCGACATGAAGACGCCGGGGATCACGGTCAGGCCCATCCAGACCATCGACGGCGGCCATGAGGTCAACGAGGTCTTCTTCGACGAGGTGCGCGCGCCGCTCGATGCGCTGGTCGGCGAGGAGAACAAGGGCTGGGACTACGCCAAGTTCCTGCTCGCCAACGAGCGCAACGGCATCGCCCGCGTCGGCATCTCGAAGGCCCGGCTCGACCGGCTGCGCCACCTCGCCTCGCTCTCCGTCTATGGCTCGGGGCCGAAGATGGAGGACCCGTTCTTCCGCGCCAGGCTCGCCTCGGTCGAGGTCGAGCTGAAGGCGCTCGAGATGACGCAGATGCGGGTGATCTCCAACCGGCGCAACGACGGCAAGCCCGATCCCACGTCGTCGGTGCTCAAGATCAAGGGCTCGGAAATCCAGCAGGCGACGACGGAGCTCCTGATGGAGGTGGTCGGGCCTTACGCCCTGCCCTACGAGGATCCGGACGAGCGCGCCAACGAGCCGCCGGTCGGCTTCGACTGGGCCGGGCCTCTCGCCCCGATCTATTTCAACTACCGCAAGGTCTCGATCTACGGCGGCTCGAACGAGATCCAGCGCAGCATCATCGCCAAGGCCATTCTGGGACTCTGATAAATGGATTTCGAACTCAGCGCCGAGCAGCAATTGCTGAGCGACAACATCGCGCGTCTGATGAAGGACCGCTATGGTTTCGAGTCCCGCAAGGGCTACCAGGCGAGCCCGACGGGCTTCAGCGAGGCGCTTTGGCGCAACTATGCCGAGATGGGCCTGCTCGGCGCGCCTTTCGCCGAAGAGGACGGCGGCTTCGGCGGCGGCGCGGTCGAGACGATGATCGTGATGGAGGCGTTCGGCAAGGCGCTGGCGCTCGAGCCCTATCTCCAGACCGTCGTTCTCTGCGGCGCTCTCCTGAAGCACGCCGCCTCGCCCGAGCAGCGCGCCGACCTCATCGGCAAAATCGCCGCCGGCGATCTGCGCCTGAGCTTTGCCCATACGGAAAAGCAGTCGGGCTTCGATCTCGCCGATGTCGGGCTCGCCGCCCGCAAGGACGGCGCCGCCTTCGTGCTCAACGGCGAGAAGACGCTTGTCGGCCAGGGCGACAGCGCCGACCGGCTGATCGTATCGGCGCGCCTCGCCGGCGGCCGGCGGGACCGCGATGGGATCGGCCTCTTTCTCGTCAGCGCCGACGCGCCGGGCGTGACGCGGCGCGGCTATCCGACCCAGGACGGCGAGCGCGCCGCCGACATCGGCTTCGCCGACGTGCGTGTCGAGCCTGAGGCCGTTCTCAGCGCCTCGGGAGGCGCCCTGCCGCTGATCGAGCGGGCCGTCGACGAGACGATCGCCGCGCTCTCGGCCGAAGCGGTCGGGGCGATGAGCGAAGCGCTCGCCATGACGGTCGAGTACATGAAGACGCGCAAGCAGTTCGGCGTGCCGATCGGCTCCTTCCAGGCGCTGCAGCATCGGGCTTCCGACATGGTCGTGGCGCTCGAACAGGCGCGCAGCATGATGTATCTGGCGACGATGATGGCGGGGGAGGAGAACGCCGCCGAGCGCGGCAAGGCGATCTCGGCCGCCAAGGCGCAGATCGGCCGCTCGGCAAAGTTCGTCGGCCAGCAGTCGGTGCAGATGCACGGCGGCATCGCCATGACCTACGAATACAAGGTCGGGCATCTCTTCAAGCGCCTGACGATGATCGACCTCGCCTACGGCGATGCGGACCTGCATGTGCGCAAGCTCGCCGACCAGGGCAGTCTCTTCGCCTGAGGCGGGCGCTTTGCGGACCATCCTCATCACCGGCTTCGAACCGTTCGGCGGCGAGACGCTCAACGCCTCGTGGGAAGCCGCGCGCCGGCTCGAGGGATGGCGGTGCGGCGAGCGCGTCGCCGTCGCGCGCATGCTGCCTTGCGTCTACGACGCCTGCGTCAAGGAGTTCATCGAAGCCTTCGAACGGGTGAAACCGGACGCGGTGCTGATGACCGGCCAGGCGGCGCGCCGCGGAATCGTCTCAGTCGAGCGCGTCGCCCGCAACGCCGCCAATGCCGCGACCCCCGACAATCGCGGCGTCGTCCGCGCTTCGGAAGCGCTCGAGGCCGGCCCGGAGCGCCTCGAAGCGACCGCGCCGGCCGCCGCCGTCGCGCGCGCCATCCGCGGCGCCGGCGTTCCGGCGCGCGTATCGACGAACGCCGGCGACTATGTCTGCAACCATCTCTATTACGGCGCGCTCAGATTCTTGCGCGGCGCCTCGCCCGGGACGCCGGCGCTGTTCGTCCATCTGCCGGCGACGCCGGAGCAGACGCCGCCCGGCGCAAGCGCGCGCCGGCTCTCGACGGCCGACGCGGCTCGTGCCTTGCAGGCCGCAGTTATGGCGATAGGCGCGGCTGCCGCGGCATAGAGCCTGACCCAAACGTCTCCACTACCCGCAATCCAAGTTTGGCTTAGGCGAGCCTCGCCCGGTCCTAGCCGTTTAAACCTAGCGCTTGGTATCCTTCACGTACGTCTCAGAACGGCGGACTCCGGTCGTTCCTGAGGCGACCCTCATTGAGGCTTTCAGCAACGCTCTACGGCCTCCAACCACAACCCCCTGCCCACGCGCACGCTTACATTTCCCTGCGACGGCTGCTAGGTTCGGTTCCGATGCATTTTTGACTCGCTGTCAAGCGCTCTCGGACGGGATCCCGATTTGGGAAGAGGCCTTCGTGACCGACACGATGTCAGCCTACGCCGACCGGATCGTCACCGCGGCTGCTGCCGTCGAATTGGTCAAGCCTGGAGCTCACGTTTTCCTGGGAACCGGGTGCGCGACACCACTTTCTCTCGTGACGGCGCTGGAGGCGAGGCGACCCAGTCCGCCGGATGTCGAACTGTTTCATTTCCTGACCTCCGCTCTCGCCGAAGACGGCGCGGCCTACAATTCGCGCTTTCGGCATCGGGCTTTCTTTGTCGGTTCGGACATGTCGTCGCTCGTGCGGTCGGGCGCCGCCGAGTACGTTCCGATCTCGCTAGTGCAAATCCCCGAATTGATCGCCAATGGGCGCGTTCGCCCGGATGTCGCGCTGGTGCAAGTCACACCGCCAGACGCGCACGGCTGGGTGAGCCTCGGCGTATCTGTCGATATCGTGATGGCGATACTGCGCGTGGCCGGCACGATCATCGCCGAAGTCAATCCGCGGATGCCGCGCACCCACGGCGATACGCTGATCCCGGCCGAGCGCATCGCTCGTTTTGTCCAAGTCGAGCGCGAAGTGACGGAATATCGCCATCCACCGATCGACGACATCGCGGAGCAGGTCGCGCGCTACGTCGCTGACATCATCGAGGACGGCGCCACGCTGCAGATCGACCTCGGCCGTATACCCAACGAGGCGCTGAAACATCTCAAGCAGCGTCGCAATCTCGGCATCCATTCCAATGTCATCACCGACGGCGTGCTCGAGTTGATCAAGGCTGGCATCGTCACCGGCGCGCAGAAGACGCTGCACCCAGGTCGGGTAGTCGCGAGCTTTTGCCTCGGCACACGCGAGCTCTATGATTTCATCGACGACAACCCTTTGTTTGAGTTCCACCCGATAGAGTATGTCGCAGATCCTGTGATCGTCGCGCGGAACCACGCCATGGTTTCGCTCTCCCAAGCCTTCGCGATCGATTTGACGGGGCAAGTCTGCGCCGATCAATTCGAGGGCGGATTCTACGGCGGCGTCTCGACGTTGCCGGACTTTCATCGTGGGGCTGTTCGGTCTCCAGGCGGCAAATCGATCATCTGCCTTCGCTCGACGACCGATGATGGCGAACGCAGCCGGATCCGTTTTCAGCTATTGTCCGGCGAAGGCGTCGGGCTCGCGCGCTACGACGTGCATTACATCGTAACGGAATTCGGCATCGCCTACCTGTTCGGCAAATCGATGCAGGAACGGGCGCTGGCGCTGATCGAAATCGCGCATCCGAAATTTCGCGAGCAATTGGTGACTCAGGCGCGGGAGGCGCATTTAGTTCGCTCCGACCAGAAAATGATGAGCCCACGCCGGTATTTGGTCGAGGAAGAGCGCGTTGTCGATTTGGCCGACCAGCGGCGCGTGCTCATACGGCCCGCGCGCGCCGACGACGCGATGGGGCTGAAGGATCTTTTCCATGCGTTGTCCGCACAAGACGTCTACACCCGCTTCTTCCGCCGGATGACCTCGCTGTCCTATGAGGACGCCCAGCGTCTGTGCAACGTAGATTTCGACCGCGATGTCGCATTCGTAGCCGTCGAAGGGCCGCGCGAGAACGAGAACATCATCGGAACCGGCGCCTATTTCCTGAACCCTACGACCAACTACGCCGAAGTGGCGTACATGATCGCGCCCGCCTGGCAGGGTTGCCGCCTCGGGGCGCCTTGCAGAAGCGATTGCGCGAATTCGCCCAAGCTCGTCGCATCAAAGGGTTCGTCGCCGAGGTTCTACCCTCAAACACAAAGATGATCCGGCTCGCCCGCGCCGCCGGCGATCTGATCGAACAGGAGGACGACGTGGACGGGTGCAGGATCAAAACGACGTTCTAGCCACCCCGCGCCCTTCGTCAGCTCGGGGCGGACCAATCGCCGACCAGCGCGTTTCCCAATTTCGGGCCAGTGTTTTTAGGCCGAAGCGCTCAGATCATAGCGGATCGCTCAAAGAGCGCCCGAGCTCTTTATCCGCCGACCTCCGCCAATCTGACATGCCCGCTGAGCCGGAGGCGGAGCAGGGGGCGTGAGCGCCATCGCGCGATCGACGATGGAGGGAGGGCAAGGCGTCCGACCTTATCGAGGACACTTGCCCTCGCTCGACGCCAGCTTGCCGAAGATCCCGGCCGACCTTGAAGGCCTCGGCGACGAGGCCTAACGAGGGCAATAGCGCGATCATTTGGGCGACGAACCGCTGGTCCACCTGCCGCGCCGATCTTGGCGGCCGCCTCCGCCGATAGCAGCTTGCTTGAGATCCGCTGGAGGGACGATTCGAAGTCACGCATCGCGCTGGCCTCGTGTGATGCAATTCCACGACCTCAGCGATTAATGTCGCGGAGCGAAAGAATGATCTTGTTGATGCCTTCTTGCCCGCTGAGCGTCTCGAAGATGGTCCGTGTGTCGGACAGAAGTTCGCGACAGGTCACAAGCGCTCGCTCGATGTCCCTGGCTGGCTCTGTCGATAGGGGGCCATGACCAGGCAAGTGGAGTCTGGCGCGTAGCGCGCCAAGCGTGTCGAGTGAGTAAATCGTATCGCTGATGCTGCCCGACCCAAAGACGCCTCCAAGATGGCCACCGGCCAGAACCAGGTCGCCTGTAATGAGCAAACCCCGCCGCTCCTCGAGCAGACTAATGCTACCGGAGGTGTGGCCTGGGGTATGGAAAACGCGGAGTCGGTGGTCGCCAGTATCGATTAGGGCGCCTTCATCCAGGATCATCTCGATTCCGAAGTCCGCGGCGACCTCGCCAAAACTACCGCGCAGAATTGCGTAGTCGTCCCCGCTGGCGATCTTATGGGCCGTCAAACGGTGGGCGGCAACCACCCGACAACCCGTGAACCGCGGAACGGCGCCAATGTGGTCGAAATGCTCATGCGTGAGAATGATCGTGTCAATCGCGTCGGGCGACACTTCGATTGAGTTCAGGCACCCCTTCAACGCGTCGAAACCAGCGTTAAGGCCTGCGTCGACGAGGATCGTCTTGTGACGGCCTCTGAACAAATACGAATTGCACGACCGCGATTTAGTTCTTAGCTGCCAAACGCGATCCTCGAGTGGCACGACCGTGCAGGCCGGCGTCCGTTGCATGCGCTCGTTAAGCTGTGTGGTAGAACTCGTGGTTTTAGGGTCGTTAACCTCCTTGCGCAGCCAGCGGCTTACAGTCTCCATCACCAGGACAGGGAAGCCAGGATGCTGGCTAATGAGATAAAGGAAGCGGGCCTTGTCGACGGCAATCACGCTGGTTTCCGGCTCGAGTGCGTAGGCGGACGCTGAGCGCGGCGTCGAGCTAATGACGGCAATCTCTCCGAAGAGTTCGCCGGGACCAATTTGATGCAGCAATTCCTGCCTGCCGTCGACGCTCTTTGACAGGCCGACACGCCCCGTTACGACAATGAAGAATTCGTCGCCTTCGCTGCCCTCGGCGAAAATGAGTTCGTCACACTGATATTTGGCGAAGTGCTGCCGGGTCATCACGGCCTGCCAGTTGGCTTTGTGGACTGAAGGGCGGAACCCACGCGTATTCTGCGCCTGATCGGCTTCTAGGCAAGACGAAACTGTCATTGTTTACGTAGGGCGGCGCCGAACGTCCACTTCCCGGATTAGCCCGACCCTATCGGCGCTGTCCTACGGGAGCATCCCGCGCCCGCTTCGCCTTCAGGCCGAGGGCGGTCTTTTGGTCGGACCATCAATCAGAGGCCTCTGGGCCGGCGGCTCTGTTTGGGCGGCGACGACGGCCTACAACATCACCGACGGAATGATGACCGCGGCGCCGCGGCTGATGCGGCCGATCAACGGGTTCAACAAGGTTGAGACAAACACGGACGGCTCGATCGACCTCTATTTCGGGCCGCAGAAGCCGGCGAATGTGGCGGATTCAAACTGGATCCAGACCGCCGACGGCCGCGACTTCCTCGTCGCCCTTCGCCTCTATGGCACTGGCGTCGAGTTCTACGATCAGAGCGGGGCGCGGGACGACGTGGTGAAGGTGAAGTAGCCGCTATTCCCGACGGCACTTCTGCGCTACGCAACGGCCGCTTCGGCGCGTTTTCCAACCGTTCATCAACTCGAACCTGAAGGTCGCCTTTTGGGTCGAATGTAGCCTTCCCCCGCAACGGGCGTTCGGGCGTCAAAAGTCAAGATTTGAACCATCGGAGTTTGGGTCAGGGGCTTACAGCATTGCCGCTCGATCTACCCGCGCCATATGCTGTTGCCGACAAAGGCGGGGCCGGGCAGCCCTGCGATCGTTCCGCCACTGATCGCCTGCGCCCCACCGGGCGGATCATGCGTGCGGTAAAGCGTTCCCTCCCGATCGACGCCGCTCGACCGAAGGCTGGTTCACATGCCGGACCATCGTACGCTGCTTCCATGAGGGTGAGCGACGGCCAAGCGGACTTCCCGGGCGCCGGGCCACAAAGTCAAACGCAGCTCCGGCCGAGATTCCGGATGCAAGGGCTCGAAGCGCAACCAGGCCAAGGGCGCCGCGTCCGTCGCCCGATCGCCGGCGCGCTGAAGGCTCGCGGTGATGTCGGCCTGAGTCTGCGCCGGCAGATACTGCCACATGATGGAATGGTAGACGACGGTTGCGCTCGCTTCGACTGGCTCCTGCAGCCTTGCTCTGACCCAGTCGGCGGCGTCGGCCCGGTCGAACTCTTGGACCATGGGCGCGCGCCAGGCTGATGGCGCTTTCCAGACGCGACAGGCGCTCGATCTGATCAGCCCAAACATAGGCTCTGAGGCGAAGACGTTGCGCAGGATCCTCAAGGTCGACGGGCGCCATGTCGCAAGCAAGACGCTCGATCACCCGCACACGGGCGTCGAGCGGCGGCAAGGGTCCTTCCCAGCGCGGCGCGATGCGCACCGCGCTCTGCCTGTCGCCCCAGTCGGCGGCGCCGAACTGATAGTGATAGCGGTCCCAGACGGCATTCAGCCCTGCGCTGGCGCCGATTTCGAGAAGCCGAAGCGGCAGACCCGTCTCCTTGGCGATCTGCAGGAACCCCCCGACCAGCACGCCGGACCTGCCGACCTCATTGGTCTGCGGCGCCGACGACATGAAAGTATGAATGGCGTTTCGATGCTCCTCCATGACCCGCGGCAGAACGGAGCGCAATTGCTCCAGCGTTGCGGCGTGCGGCGGATAGCAGGCGGCCAGAGCGGGCGATGTCGCTCTCAATGCGAGCGCGTGCAGCGCTCCGGCCATCCTGAGCGCCAAAGCATCCGCCACCGGATCGCCGGGCCACGCGCGCACCAATGCCGCGCTGATCCCGCCGGCCGCGATGTCATCCGCCAAGACCGTCAATAGGCGCGCCGTGAAGGGCGAGCCCAAGCTTTCGCACCACGCGATCTGCTTGGCGAACGCGCTGAGCACGCTCTGCCGATCTTGATCCTGATTCGAACGGCTCACCCGCGCCTCCATTTCGACCCGAAACCCGAGCCCGATCCGGGCGCCTCGTCATAAGCGCTCCTTCGATTGCGGACGCCTGTAATGCTGCAGGAACATCCGGACAGTCTCTTCGACGATCTCCTCGGTCGGGATTGTCAAAGTCTCGCGGCCAATCATCCAGGGCCACAGAGAGAACTCGTTGAGCATCCCCATGAACTGGTGAGCCGCCAACATCGGATTGCGGCAGTTCAAGATGCCCATGGCGGTCAGATGGGCGAGATAGCGCGCCAGGCGCTCGGTTTGAGGGTCCATGACGGCGGCGAACTCCTCGGCGATCCAGGGAAACTGGCGGGAGTCGGCAACAACCATGCGGAGGAACCCGAGATAGTCCGGGTTTTCGTGCAACCGCAGGATCATCTGCGCGATCACACGGAGCACATGCTCGGCTTCGCCCTGGGTTTCGATCCCTGGAGGAAAGGCGTCCTCGAGCTCCCGAGACACGCTACGAAGCATCTCCCGGAAGATCTCCTCCTTGCTGACGAACTGGTTGTAGAGCGTCCGCCTGGCCAGGCCGGCCGCTTGGGCCAGATCGTCCATGCTCACCGATCCGAACCCGAATTCCAGGAACAGGCGCGTAGCCGCCTCGACGATCGCTTCCCGCGATCCCCCGCGAGCGACCTTCGAGACCATTCCGGTCGATTTTTTTTGAAGCTCCATCGCAAAGGTCCTGATTGCACTGATAGGTGCAATTTAATCACGGCGCCATGTAATGCAAGTCCTGGCGTGAAGCGCGCAGAGCGACCCGACGGCTCCTGGCCGGTTCCGAAAAACCATAAGATTGGCTGTCGCCCAAAAAGGCTCTGGCGCTGCGTTTGCGCTCATTGAGGCCAAGCCTGTGCACAAGGCTGGCGCCAGACCTCCGCGCGCGAAGCCGCCTCTGCGGCTACGCCAATCTTGGATTGGCCTATCGGCCTTGATCGGCAGGCATGGGCCGATCGACCGCCCCGCGGGGCGGAAGACGACCGTTCGAATTTTTTGGGTCGTCTATCTCAAAATCCTTCTTGTTGCACGAATCAGTGTAAGTTAGTACACTGCACTATGTAATGCACATTGAAGGTTCGAGACGATCCCGACTGTCGCAGTCACAAACTCACTTTAGCGATAAACCGAAAGGCAACGCGAATGTTCAAGACTCAAATAGCGGTGGCGGCCCTGATCGCCGCAACCCTTGCGGGCTGTGACAAAACGACGCCGCCGGTCTCCGAGGCCCGGCCGGTTCGAACGGTCGCAGTCGAACAGGGCGCGCGAGGCGAGATCGTTTCGCTGACTGGCCAGGTTCGCCCGAAAGACGAAGTCGCCCTCGCCTTTCGCCTCGACGGCCGGATGATCGAGCGGCCGGTTCATGTGGGCGACAGGCTCGCCCCGGGCCAGGTCGTCGCCCGGCTCGATCCCCAGATCCAGCAGAATGCGCTGCGCTCGGCGGAGGCCAACCTCGCCTCGGCGGACGCGGTGCTGACCGAGGCACGCCTCACTTTCGCGCGGCAGCAGGAGCTCCTGAAGGACGGGTGGACCACGCGCGCCAATTTCGACGAGGTCCAGCAGAAGCTCCTGACAGCCCAGGCCCAGGTCGATTCTGCCCAGGCGCAGGCGCGGACCGCGCGCGAGCAGCAGAGCTACACGGTCCTGTCGGCCGACGCCGCCGGAGCGGTCACCGCCGTCGGCGCGGAGCCGGGCGAGGTGGTCCACGCCGGGCAGACGGTCGTGCAGATCGCACGTGATGGCGGCCGCGACGCCGTCTTCGATGTCCCCGAGCAACTCATCCGAAACGGCCCGCGCGATCCCATGGTCGAAATCGCCCTCACCAACGACGCGCAGGTGAAGGCGACCGGCCGGGTGCGCGAGATCGCGCCCCAGGCCAATTCCGCGACCCGGACGTTCCGCGTCAAGGTTGGCATCGTAGATCCGCCAGCGGCCATGCGGCTCGGCGCTACCGTCGTCGGCCGCCTCCGCCTGTCGCCCCCGCCCGGCTTCCAGGTCCCCGCGAGCGCCCTCACCGAGACCGACGGGCGTCCGGCAGTGTGGGTGATCGATCCGCAGACCAGGACTGTGTCCCTGCGCAGCGTCGAGGTCGCTCGATACGACCAGGCCGCCGTGCTGATCAGCAAAGGCCTGAATGCAGGTGAGTTCGTCGTCACCGCCGGCGTGCAGACGCTGCGGCCCGGCCAAACTGTCCGCCTCCTGGGAGCCGCGTCATGAACCCCTTCAACCTCACCGGATGGGCGATCCGTCATCGTTCGCTCGTGATCTATTTCATGCTCGTCATCGTCGCGGCGGGAATCGGATCGTACCTCCGTCTCGGGCGCAGCGAGGATCCGGACTTCACCGTCAAGACCATGGTGGTGCAGGTCGGGTGGCCCGGAGCCACGGTCAGCGACACGCTCCAGCAGATCACCGACCGCCTCGAGCGCAAGCTCGAGGAGACGCCGAACCTGGATTACCTGAAGAGCTACACGACCCCCGGCCAGGCCACGGTCTTCGTCAACCTGAAAGATTCGACGCCTGCGGCTCAGGTCCCCGACATCTGGTATCAGGTGCGCAAGAAGGTCGGCGACATCCGCGGCTCGATGCCGCAGGGCATCGTCGGCCCGGGCTTCAACGACGAGTTCGGCGACACTTACGGGATCGTCTACGGCTTCACCGCCGACGGATTCACCCATCGGGAGCTGCGGGACACGGTGGACGACGTCCGCAAGCAGCTCCTCGAGCTGCCGGACATCTCGAAGATCGACGTCCTTGGGGCTCAGGACGAGCGCGTCTATGTGGAGTTCTCGACCGAGCAGCTTGCGGGCCTCGGGATCGACCGCGCCGCGCTGATCGCCGCCCTCGAGGCCCAGAACGCCGTCACCCCTCAGGGCGTGGTGCAGACCGGCGACGAAAAAATCCTCGTCCGCGTCTCGGGCGCATTCCGCTCCGAGCAAGACATTCTGGCGGTCAACTTCGCCGCCAACGGCCGGATGATCCGCCTCGGCGACATCGCTCACGTCACGCGCGGCCCCGCCGATCCGGCGCAGCCGATGTTCCGCGTCAACGGAAAAGAGGGCATCGGGCTCGCCATCGCCATGCGGAAAGGCGGCGATGTGCTCGCGCTCGGGCGCAACGTCGAGCACGCCATGGCCGAGATCAAGGCGAACCTGCCCGTCGGGATCGAGCCGACGCTCATCGCCGACCAGCCCGTCACCGTGGAGCACGCCGTCGCCGACTTCATGGAGGCGCTGTGGGAGGCCATCGCGATCGTCCTTGGCGTCAGCTTGATCGCGCTCGGAGTGCGCGCCGGCGCCGTCGTGGCGCTCTCGATCCCGCTCGTCCTCGCCGTCGTGTTCGTCACCATGTCGGCGGTCGGAATCGACCTGCAGCGGATCTCTCTCGGCGCCCTCATCATCGCGCTCGGTCTCCTGGTTGATGACGCCATGATCACCATCGAATCGATGGTGACGCGGCTGGAGCGCGGCGACGAGAAGGAACAGGCGGCCAAATTCGCCTATAGCTCGACCGCCTTTCCGAGGTTGGCCGGCACTCTGGTGACCATCGCCGCCTTCGTCCCCATCGGTTTCGCGCACAGCGCCGCGGGCGAATACACCTTCTCGATCTTCGCCGTCGTCGCGATCGCGTTGATCGGATCATGGTGCGTCGCGGCCCTGTTCACGCCGATGCTTGGCGTCTGGGTGCTAAAGAAGCCGAAGACGGCGCACGCGGAGCAGCCCGGCCCGCTCATGCGCGCCTTCCGCAAGTTCCTCGCGCTGGCGATGCGGGCCCGCTGGGTCACGATCGCCGCCACCCTCGCTTTGTTCGCGGCGGCGCTCTTTGGGATGCGCTTCGTTCCGCAGCAATTCTTTCCGGCGTCCGACCGCCCCGAGCTTCTGGTGGACCTGCAGCTGCCCGAGAACGCGTCCATCACCGCGACCAAGGACGCCTCGGCCCGGCTGGACGCGCTCCTGAAGGACGATCAGGACGTCGATCGCTGGAGCACCTACATCGGGCAGGGCGCCGTCCGGTTCTACCTGCCCCTGAACGTGCAGCTCCCGAACGACTTTTTCGCGCAGGCCGTTGTCGTCACCAAGGGACTCGAGCAGCGCGAACGCGTGAAGGCCAGACTGGAAAAGGCGCTGGCGGCTGAGTTTCCGAGCGTTGTCGGGCGGGTCTACCCCCTCGAGCTCGGCCCGCCTGTCGGATGGCCGCTCCAATATCGGGTGAGCGGGCGCGATCCGGAGCAGGTGCGCACTATCGCCTCGCGGGTGGCCGAGCTCGTCGGCTCGGCCCCCGGCGCCGCGAACGTCAACTACAACTGGATGGGCCCCGCCCGCACGATCAGGATCCAGGTCGACCAGGATCAGGCCCGTCTCCTGGGGCTGAGCTCGCAGGAATTGGCCCTGGCCGTGAACGCGGTCGTCTCCGGCGTTACGGCCACCGAGATGCGCAGCGGGATCTGGCTCGACGACGTGCTGGTCCGGGCCTCCACCGAGGAGCGCATGTCGCTGTCGACGCTCCGGACGCTTCAGGTCCCGCTTCCGAATGGGAAAACCGTTCCCTTGAGCCAGATCGCCTCCGTCGCGTACGGCCAGGAATATCCCATCGTCTGGCGCAGGGACCGGCTGCCGACCGTCACGGTGCAGGCCGACCTCGCGCCGGGCACGCAGGCCGCGACCGTCGTACAGTCGCTCCAGCCGCAGATCGCGGCGATGAACGCCAGCTTGCCGAGCGGATACCACGTCAGCGTCGGCGGAAGCGTGGAGGAGAGCAGCAAGGCGCAGGCTTCGGTCGTCGCCGTCGTGCCCCTGATGCTCGTCATCATGCTGACAGTGCTGATGGTCCAGCTTCAGAGCTTCAGCAGCATGATCCTTGTCATGAGCGTCGCTCCGATGGGCGTCATCGGCGTCGTCGCGGCGCTTCTCCTCGCCGACAAGCCCCTCGGTTTCGTGGCGATCCTCGGCGTGCTTGCGCTGACCGGCATGATCGCCCGCAACTCGGTGATCCTCATCAACCAGATCGAGACGGACAAGGCGAAGGGACTCCATCCTTGGGACGCGGTTGTCGAAGCCACCAGTCACCGGGTCCGCCCGATCCTGCTCACCGCTTCCGCGGCGATCCTGGGCATGATCCCGATCGCGCCGACCATCTTCTGGGGTCCCATGGCTTACGCGATCATGGGAGGCCTGGCGGGCGCAACGGCTCTGACCCTCGTCTTCCTTCCGGCGCTCTATGTCGCCTGGTTCCGCATCAAGAAGCCGGAGCCCGAGGCCGGCCAGACAATGGATCACGAACATATTGAGCCGCTCGGCCACCGCGAAGAGGCTGAACATGAAGACGTTTTGGAGCCAGTGTAGGCATCAATGTAACAATATCGGTCCGGTTTCAACGTTTTTTTCATAACGTAGACGCCAACGTCCAAAGCGTTTCTCAAAGAGTCAACTCGCAAGGCATTGACTTGCTTTTGATACTGTTGCGTCTACTTACACATACCCGGAGAGTAACTATGCCGACTGCCGTATTTGAAAACCGCACAGCGTCGCCCGCATCTGTTGGCCCGACGGCGAAGCGCAAGACCCATGTGCCTACCGAGCGTCCGCCGTTCGAGCGGATCGCGCTGATCCTGCAAGGGGGAGGCGCCCTCGGCGCCTATCAGGCCGGCGTCTATCAGGCGCTGGCGGAGGCGGACCTGCACCCGGATTGGGTCTCCGGCATCTCGATCGGCGCCGTGAACGCGGCCATCATCGCCGGCAATCCGCCGGAAAAGCGCATCCGACAATTGCGAGCATTCTGGGAAACGGTAACCGAGCACCCATTCGGGGTCGCGAACGTCCCCGGCCTCGACATCCACGGCGAGCATGTGCACGCCGCGGTCAACCAGCTGCGCTCATTGGGCGTCCTGGTGGGCGGCGCGCCCGGCTTCTTCACGCCGCGCCTGCCGCCTCCGTTCCTGCATCCGCCCGGCAGCGCCGCGGCCATCAGTTTCTACGACGTCGCCCCCCTCAGAGCCACGCTCGAGCGCCTGGTGGACTTCGACCTCCTCAATGCCGGCGGAATGCAATTCAGCATCGGCGCGGTCAACGTCCGCACCGGCAATTTCGTCTATTTCGACAGCGCCTCGCACCAGATCCGCCCGGATCACGTGATTGCCAGCAGCTCGCTGCCGCCAGGGTTTCCACCGACTGAGATCGAAGGCGAGCACTACTGGGATGGCGGCCTGGTGTCGAATACGCCTCTGGAGTGGGTGCTCGA
Organism: uncultured Alphaproteobacteria bacterium; assembly: GCA_963772555.1. Taxonomy (GTDB): domain Bacteria; phylum Pseudomonadota; class Alphaproteobacteria; order Rhizobiales; family Beijerinckiaceae; genus Roseiarcus. Next base: position 92,128 of record CAVYXQ010000026.1, read on the forward strand.
CAGCAGGCCGCGTCAGGACACGCTGGCTTTCCAGATCGATCTTTGGAGCGCGAGAGGCGAGCTGCCTCGCAACCTCGTCGAGTCCGAGATGCGCCAGAAAGACATCCGCTTTTCCAGCCGCACGCGGGCGGCGACCGACGACTTCAAGAAACAGCAGCTGCTCCGTCGCGCGGCCGCCAAGCTCCTGGCGAAGGCCCCGGGAGACGTCCGACAAACGCCGGAGGCGGAACTCCTCGCAAATGAAGCGGATGAGAAAGTCTACAACCTGATCCAACTGATCTATCACGCCAAGACTTACGAAGGCGCCTCGAAAGACTATGAATTCTCGCGCCTGACCATGGAGGAGCATTGGCGCTCCGGCTATCACGACGCCGTTCGCACGCTGCGGCACCCGGAGGTGCTCGAGCGTCCGAACGGAAGCGACGGCGTGTTCACCTTCGACCTCGCAGTTCACGGCGGCGAGTAATCCACGCCACCGCCAATCAGGAGACAAAGTCCATGAAGCTCGCCGAGGTTCGGGAAAGGGCGTTCGCGATGCCGCTGAACAATCCCGCGTATCCGAAAGGGCCCTATAAGTTCTACAATCGCGAATTCGTGGTCATCACCTATCGCACCGATATCGATCGGCTGCGCGAGATGGTGCCGGAACCGCTCGAGGTCGCGGCCGATACGGTCGCGTATGAGTTCATCCGCATGCCGGATTCCACCGGCTTCGGCGACTACACCGAGACCGGGCAAGTCATTCCGGTGCGCTTCAGGAGGTCGGACGGCGCGGTCGAGGAAGGCAGCTACGTGCATGCCATGTACCTCGACGACAATTCGCCGATCGCCGGCGGGCGTGAAATCTGGGGCTTTCCGAAGAAGCTGGCCACCCCGAAGATCTCGCACGAAAGCGAGACTGTCGTCTGCACGCTGCATTACGGCTCCGTGCTCTGCGTGTCGGCGACAATGGGTTTCAAGCACCGCGAGCTCGATCCTGCGCCGATCTCAAAGGGCCTGGCGCGGCCGAACTTCATGATCAAGATCATCCCGCACGTCGACTGCACGCCGCGCATTTGCGAACTGGTGCGCTACCGCTGCGAGAACGTGACGGTGAAGGGCGCCTGGTCCGGCCCGGCCGCGATCCAGCTCTTCGAGCACGCCATGTGCGATGTCGCGCGGCTGCCGGTCCGCGAGGTGGTCTCGGCCCGCCACTATGTCACCGACCTGACGCTCGGCCTGGGCGCAGTCGTCTTTGATTACCTGAAATAGACGCCCCCTCTCCCGGCAGATTGAAAAGGAAGTTGGCAATGTCTCGCTTTGACGGAAAAGTCGCCATCGTCACCGGCGCCGCCAGCGGCATCGGCAAGGAAATCGCCCTCCGCTTCGCCGCCGAGGGCGCCATCCCGGTGATCGCGGGATCTCGATCTCGGCGCCGCCGAAGCCGCCGCGAAGGCAATCAAATCAAAGGGGTCGGAGGCCTTCGCGGTGGCGATGAACGTCGTCGACGAAGCCGCGGTCGAGAAAGGCGTCGCCGACACGATGGCGAAATTCGGCCGCATCGACATCCTGGTCAGCAACGCCGGCATTCAGATCGTCAGGCCGATCGTCGACTTCCCGTTTTCCGACTGGAAGAAGCTACTGTCGATCCATCTCGATGGCGCGTTCCTCGCCACCAAGGCCTGCCTGAAGCACATGTACGCGGCCAACTCCGGCAGCGTGATCTACATGGGCTCGGTGCACTCGAAAGAGGCGTCGGCGCTCAAGGCCCCCTATGTCGCCGCCAAGCACGGACTGATCGGGCTCTGCAAGGTGGTGGCCAAGGAGGCCGCGGAACACAACGTCCGCGCCAACGTCGTCTGCCCCGGTTTTGTCCGGACGCCGCTGGTCGACAAGCAAATCCCCGAGCAGGCCAGGGAGCTCGGCATCAGCGAAGAGGAGGTGATCAAGCGCGTGATGCTGAAGGAAACCGTCGACGGGGAGTTCACCACCACCGACGATGTCGCCGACGCGGTCCTCTTCTTCGCCGCCGCGCGCAGCAACGCGCTGACCGGCCAGTCGATGGTGGTCAGCCACGGCTGGTTCATGCAGTAGAGACGTCGTGGAGCGCGCATGTCCATCGATGCGACCATCCTGAGCCCCGTTTCAGCGCTGCTGGGGGCGCTCATAGGAGGCGGCGCCTCGCTTTGCGCCGCAGTTTACACTCAGCACTGTCAAAATCGTCTCCAGCGCGCCGCGGCTGAGGTCGCGAAGCGGGAGACTGTTTATGCCGACTTCGTCATGGACGCGTCCAATGTGCTGCTGAACGCTTATGTACACGACGAGATTGCCTTGGGCTGCGAGGAGCAGCGCCTGATCGGGCTTATCAATCGCATGCGGCTGTTTGCTCCGCCAGATGTCGTCAAAGGCGCGGAGGCGGTCCTCAGGGCCATTGCGGAGATCTCGCTGAAACCAGGCGTCGAAGCCCGGCGGCTGGCGAAAGAGGCGTTGTCCGAAAGCCTCGATCCCGACGCGCTTCTGTCATTCAGCCTGATTTGCCGCGCAGACCTCGACAGCGTACTCCGAACCGCAGTCTAGCCTCGAGCTCTGGATGTGTTCAGGGAGACGGCGGCGCGGACGAGAGACTTCAGCGCCTCCTCGTCGATCGTGTCGCCCTCGCGAAAGTCGATGGCGCGCCTCGTGTTCCCGTCGAGACTGGAGTTGAAGAGGCTTGAAGGATCCTTCAGAGCCGCCCCTTTGGCGAAGGTCATTTTCACGACGCTCTTGTAGGTCTCGCCGGTGCAGATCAAGCCGTCGTGCGACCAGACCGGAACCCCTCTCCACTTCCACTCCTCGACGATTTCGGGATCGGCTTCCTTGACCAAGCCGCGGAGCCGGCTGAGCATCCGGCCCCGCCAGTCGCCCAGCTCCTCGATTCTCGCGTCTATCCGCTGAGAAGGAGACTGGCCGTCCTGCGACCCGCTCGTCTTCATGCCGCTTCTCCTCCCTAGCCTCGAGGCCTTGATAAAAGCAGTCGTTTCGCCTCGGGCCTTATAGCCGTGGAATCGTCCCTCTGGCAGACCGTCGTCATCGGCGATCGCCTCTTGCGCTTAGGCCGGGAAATGGTTGCTGGGATCGGAAGACCGACCCAAGACCTTGGGACTAAGACGCGGCTACACCGTCGGCAAAGGCGCGAGCCGCCTTAGGCTGAGAACGCGCAAGCAGATAGAACGCAGCGACATGCGTGATCATCAGTGCGGGCACATAGATGACGGGAATCGCGTAGGCGGCCCCCAACTGCCCAGCGAGCGCAGGAAGGTCGAGCTGGGCGCCGTGATAATAGTCGATGAGGATGTCGGCCGTCCCCAGGAGATTGAAGGCAACGACGAACAGCCAAAAGAGCGGGCGCGTCCTCACTGTGAGAAGCGCCAACATGGCCAAAAGGCCGGTGGCGAAGTCGCCATAGGCGGAGAATGTGGCGAAGCCGGCGGGCAGACCGGGGCCGACCACGCCAGGAACGATGAAGACGAGCCCGAAGAAGCGGAAGCTGTGCAGCGTGGCGATGGCGCGTTGCGCCTCGACCTGATCCATCGATCTGAGCTTGGGCCAGACATAGGCGCGGAAGCAAAGCAGCCACGGGACGTAGCCGAGAACAAGTTGTATCTGGAAGATGGTTGCCGGGGACATTGGGCCCTCCTATGGGGCATTCGTTGACGCGGCCACGACGTTCCGGCCGGGGCTTGGGAACCATTGCCGACTGCTTGGCATCGCCAAATCCACCCAGGATGTCGGCTCAGGGCCAGCCCCGCCTAGCCAGGGGAAAGCGGCCCTGGACGGCTCCGCGAACGCAGCGCCGACGGGTGAGGGCCGCCCCCGCCCAGAGCATGTCGCGTCGGGACAACGTCCGGTCTCGCATTGCGCTGCTCCCTTGATTGTCGCGCATCCCGAGCCCCGACATCACTGTGGCTCCCGATCTGCCGCGTCACTCCGAATTTCTACGCTCGATGTACGGCCGCTTCCCGCGATGGACTATCCGCGATAATGTCGACGGGTCATGAAGCAGAACTTCACAGTCAGGCGAGGCGCGCTCGATGGCGTGGAGGCGTTCCTGAGCGTTGCCCGGAGCCGCAGTTTTCGCAAAGCAGCCGGGGAGCTCGGGGTGACTCCGTCGGCGATCAGCCAGGCGGTGCGCACGCTCGAGGCGCGCGTCGGCGCGGCGCTCTTCATGCGCACGACTCGCAGTGTCGGGTTGACCGAAGCCGGCGAAGGATTTCTCTCGCGCGCAAAGCCCGCCTTCGAGGAGCTCGTCGCCGCAAGCGAGGTCGCGCGTGACCTCGGACAGCGGCCGGCCGGGCTGTTGCGTCTCACGGCGCCGCGCGCGGTCGTGCCGATCCTGCTGGAGCGGCTGATCGCATCCTTCTGTCAGGCCTATCCTGAGATCGAGGTGGAGATCGCCGCAAGCCCGGAACTGGTCGATATCGCGGCCGAAGGATTTGACGCCGGCATCCGGCTCGGCCAGTTCATCGAGGCAGACATGATCGCGGTGCGTCTGACGCCGTCGTTCCCGCTCGTCGTCGTCAGCAGCCCCGAGTATCTGCGCCGGCGGGGAAGGCCCGTGCGTATCGACGATCTGCGCCAGCATGCCTGCTTGCGCTTTCGCCGCTCGAACGGATCGATCGCGCCCTGGTCCTTTGTCAAGGGCAACAAGCCGATCGAGGCGGTCGTCTCGGGACCGCTCATCGCCCACGATTTTCCCACCCTACTTGGCGCAGCGGCGGAAGATATGGGGCTTGCGCAAGTGCCTGAGCAGATCGCTGCGGGGGCGGTGAAAGCCGGCAACCTCGTGCACGTTCTGGAGCCGTTCGCACCGATGGCGCCGGGTGTGTTTCTCTACTATCCCAGCCGCCGTCAAATGACGCCGAAACTGCGAGCCTTCATCGATCACGTGAAGAGACGTTCGGGCGCGACCGACAAAACCCGGGCCGGACCCGGAATCGCCTTGACAACGATATCGAAGGCGCCGTCCTGAGACTCATATCGCGAGGCGACGAGATCATAACAGAACCGCGACCTGCGCCATGGCAACCGAGGCGCACGGATCACGGAATTTCGGGCAGCGAGGGCAATCGCATGGTGATCACCCGCAGATGAGGCGCTCGCCTATCCTGACGGCAACATGCGCTTGCGGTGGCGTCGAGCTCAAAGCGTTCGGCAGGCCGATCGTGAGCAGTGTCTGCTATTGCGACGACTGCCAGAAGGGAGCTGATCAGATCGAAGCTTTGCCAGGTGCTGGCGCCATACGCGATCATGATGGCGGCGCCGCATACATCCTCTATCGAAAGGACCGCATCGAGTGCTCCAAGGGGGCCGACTTGCTGAGGGGCTATAAGCTCAGGGAAACTTCGGTCACAAATAGGGTTGTCGCCGCGTGCTGCAATTCGGCGTTGTTGATTAACTTCGATAGAGGTCCACATTGGGTCTCCGCGTACAGAGCGCGATTTCATGGAGAACTCCCGCCACTGCAGCTGCGGATTTGCACGAAGTTCAAGCCGGACGGCGATGTCCTTCCTGACGACGTGCCAAGCCACCGGGGCTATCCCTCAGCGTTCATCGTTAAGCTTCTCACATCGCGCGTGGCGATGTTGCTACGTCGATAAACCCGCTCGTCAGATCTGAGAACTGCGAGGAAGCTCACGCCGGAGGGGTGGTCGCGGCCGAGGACCGCTGCGTTCAGACCACGAGGCGCGGACGCCAGCCCCGGGAGGGCGTCGACTCGCCATCGCGGCGAAAATGTTGCATGCCAGCGGACGCATGCTTTCGGAGAAACGAGTGGCCCGGGCGGCGGTTCTGTTCGCGACCCGGCGGCGCCCGGAGCAGAACCGGGCGTGAGTGAAACGCCGCGCATGTTCATCGGCGTCGACGGCGGCGCGACCCGGTGCCGGGGGCGGCTGCGCGACGGCGCCGGGGTTAAGCGGGCCGAGGCGACCGGCGCCGCCGCAAACATCCATGTCGATTTCGCCGCCGCCGTGGAAGTCCTGCGCGGCGTCGTCGGCGAGGTCCTCGGCAAGGCCGGGCTTGGCGAGTCTGACCGGCCGGGCGTCGCCATCGGCCTCGGCCTCGCCGGGCTCAACGACGCCGGCGACGCCGAGGCGGTCGTCGCCGCCTTCCCCGGATTCGCGCTTGTCCGCGCCGCCAACGACGCGACGACCGCCTGCATCGGCGCGCATGCCGGCGAGGACGGTGGCCTCGTCATCGCCGGCACCGGCTCGGCGGCGATCGCCCGGGTCGCCGGCAGGGAGACCATCGTCGGCGGACGCGGCTTCACCCTCGGCGACGACGGTTCGGGGGCGCGGATCGGGCTCGAGGCGCTGCGCGCCGCCACCCGCGCGGCAGACGGCCTCGGTCCGGCGAGCGCCCTCACCGCCGAAATCCTCATGCGCCTTCGACCACGACGTCGTCGCCATGCTGCGCTGGGCGCGGACGGCGAGGCCCGGCGACTTCGGCGGGTTCGCGCCGCGCGTCTTCGGACATGCGGAAGCGGGCGACCCTGTCGCGCTCTTCATCGTCGCCGCCGCGGCCGAGGCGATCGCGACTTTGACGCGCAGCGCTGTCGAACTCGGCGCGCCGCGCATGGCGCTCGTCGGCGGCGCCGGCGAAGCCTTGCGGCCCTATCTCGAGCCAGGGATCACCGCGCTCTTGAAGCGCCCGCTCTTCGACGCGACGGACGGCGCGATCCTGATGGTCGGAGGCGCCGCAGCGCGCACGAGGGAAGCTGTCGGATGAAGGTGTTTCATGGCGCGCGCCTCTTCGATGGCGAGCGGTTTCTCGAGGATCGCGCCCTCGCCGTCGAGGGCCAGGCGATTCGCGCGCTCATCGACTGGCGCGACCGTCCCCCCGGCGCCGAAGCGATCGACCTCGGCGGCGGCATTCTCGCGCCCGGATTCATCGACTGGCAGATCAATGGCGGCGGCGGCGTCCTGTTCAACGCCGAGCCGACGGTCGAGGGCATCGCCAGGATCGCCGCCGCCCATCGCCGCGAGGGCGTCACCGGCTTCCTGCCGACGGTCGTCACCGACGCGCCGGACGTGCTGGCTCAAGCCCTGACAGCGGCGCGGAAGGCGCATGCGCGGGTGCCCGGCGCGCTCGGCGTCCATGTCGAGGGACCGTTCATCGATCCGCGCCGCAAGGGCGTGCATCCGGCCGAATGGATCCGCCCCATGCGGGAAAAGGACGCGGACGCGCTGATCGCCATGCGGGCCGGCGTCATGGTCGTCACCCTCGCGCCCGCTTCTGCGCCGCTCGCCCTCATCGCCCGCCTGGCGCAATCCGGGATCGTCGTCAGCCTGGGGCACTCGGACGCGACCGCGGAAGAGGCGGAGAGCGTATTCGACGCCGGGGCGCGCGCCGTCACCCACCTCTTCAACGCGATGAGCCAACTCTCCTCGCGCGCGCCAGGCGTCGTCGGCGCCGCGCTCGCCGATCCGCGCATCGTCTGCGGCCTCATTGCCGACGGCGAGCACGCGAGGCCGGCGGCCTACAAAACCGCGATCGCCGCCAAGGGCGCCGGCGGCGTCGCGCTCGTCTCCGACGCCATGCCGCCCGCCGCCGGCGGTCCGGACGCATTCGTCCTGCAGGGACGGCGGATGAAGCGAGTCGGCATGAAGCTCGTCGACGAGAACGGCACGCTGGCGGGCGCAGCGATCAGCATGGCTGACGCAGTCCGCTACTGCGTCAAGGATCTCGGCCGCCCACTCGCCGAGGCGCTGACCATGGCGACGCTGACGCCGGCGCGGCTCCTCGGCGTCGATAGCCGGATTGGCCGCCTCGCGCCGGGCTTCGCCGCCGATCTCGTCCATCTGACCGACGCTCTCGAGGTCGCCGGCGTCTGGGCGGGCGGGCGCGGGGCCGAGGAAATCGGCGCGCCGGAATGATGGGCGGAGCGGTTCTCCCGGAAAGCAGGGAATTCGGCCACCGCTACCGCGTCCGCTCCTTCATCGCCATCCGCGCCGCGTCGGCGCCCGATTTCATCGACCCTGTGAACCCGCCCGATTCGGCGAACGCCGAAGCGAGATAGAGCGAGGGCACTGGGGTCCGCGGCGAGCGGGGCACGCCGGCCCAGATCGCCCGCTCGAACGGCAGCGGCGCGAAGCCGTAGACCGCGCCGGCGGGCGTGTGCATGAAATTGTGCATCGAGCGGGCGTTGAGGAACAGGCGCTCGCTCACCGCCGCGCCGAACCCGGGATAGTCGCGGTCGAGCGCCGACTGAAAGGCGTCGAGCCAGCGCTCGCGCCTGTCCTTTTCGTCCTGTGGCGAGAGCGCCGCCCAATTGTCGAACCGGTCGAGACCGACGACGGTCACGAGAACCGGGCCGTCGCCGGCGAGTCCGCTGTCGATCGCGCCATAATTGGCGATGCCGTACGCCGGCAGGCGGGCGCCGGGATCGGTGGCGAACACATGCGCGCTTTCTGGAGTTTGGTCGAGCGACGTCATCCAGTCCGGCAGGACAGCGACGCTGTAGCGGTCGAGCCCGAGCTTCGCCGGGGCGACGTTCAGGCCGAAATGCGCCGAGAACAGCGAGATCGAGAGCGCCTGTCCGCCATAGGCCCGCTCGAACGCCGTCCGCTCGCCCGGCGGCAGCATGTGCGCCACAGCGTGCGGCGCGCAATTGGCGAACACCTGCTTCACCCCGAGGCGCTGCTCCTCGGCTTTCGTCCTCACGTCCACATGCCGGACGAAGGCGGGGCGACCCGAACCGTCGAGATCGATCGCCGAAACGTCCCGCCCGAGCAGGACCGAACCGCCAGCCCTGTTCACGGCCTTGGCAAGCTTCATCGTCAGGACCCGCGATCCGCCCTTGATGAAGCGGCCACCCGCCTTGAGGAATCCCGCCTGCGCCATGGCGAAGAACGGCCAGGCCAGCCGACGCGGGTCGTCGGCGTAATAGCCGATGTTCCCGGCGATCCCGAATTTTGCCGCCTCGTCGTCGCCGAGAAAGCGCTGCAGCATCTCGGCGGTCGAGGCGCGCCAGTCCCGGATCAGCGGCCTGAGCTGCACGCCGGCGCGCAGCAACCCGCCGAGCGACCGCTCCTCGCCCGCTCGCGTCAGCCCCGCCACGCCCGCGTGAATCTGCTCCATCATCCCCAAAAGCCGGGCCAAGCCTTCCGTGCTTTTCGGGAACCGGCGGCTCAGCGCATGATGGGCGGCGTCAAATCCAACCGGAAGATCGAACATCTCCCCGACCGGGCCGCCCTTGATCGAGAAGAACGGCGAGACCGGAACCCATTCGATCTCGTCAAGCAGGCCGAGTTCCTGCAAGATCGCATGCTTCGGCTCGTCCGGATCGTGCGGGTCGGCCGTCTGGTGCAACGCCGGCTCGATCGTCAGCGCGCCTTTCTTGAAAGCCGAGGCCGCCCCGCCGACGCTGTGATTGCGCTCGATGACGCAGACCTTGCGGCCCGCCTTGGCGAGCAGCGCTGCGGCGGTCAGCCCGCCGAGGCCCGAGCCGATGACGACGGCGTCAAAAGCGTTTTCGCTCATCGCGGACCCTCGCGGAACGCATGGGGAAACATGTTTGAGTTTATCCGGGACGGCGCGCCTGTCGTTGATCGCCGTCAACCGGACGGGATCGCGGCCGCGCATCGAAGCTCAATCCAGGGTTTCGCGGTAGACGTAGCTCGCGAAGGCGATGACGACGACGGTGAAGAGCGCGATCGGCCACAGCTCGGGCGCAATCTCGCGCCAGCCGACGCCTTTGAGCAGCAGGCCGCGCACGATCCGCATCGCGTGGGTGGTGGGAAAGACATTGCCGATCGCCTGCGCCCAGGCCGGCATGCCGCGGAACGGGAACATGAAGCCCGACAGCAGGAACGACGGCATGAGGGTGAACTGCGCCAGCTGCACGGCCTGCATCTGATTGGCCGAGATGGTCGAGAAGGTGACGCCGAGCGCCAGATTGCTGGCGATGAAGAGCCCGAGCGCGCCGAGGAGAAGCGGGATCGATCCGCGGATCGGCAGGGCGAAGAAGATCGACGCCGCGACCAGGATGAGAAGCACCTGGATGTAGCCGATCACCACATAGGGCGCGATCTTGGCGATCATCACCTCGACGGGCCGGACGGGCATCGCCAGCAGGTTCTCCATCGTGCCGCGCTCCCGCTCCTTGGTGATGGCGAGCGTCGTGACGAACAGCGTCGAGAACATCAGCACGATGCAGATGAGCCCCGGCACGACGTTCAGCACCGTCAGCTGCTCGGGATTGTAGCGGGCGTGGACGACGAACTGGAACGGCGGCGTCTGCGGCTGCATCTGCCGGATCGGCGGCAGATCGCGATTGAGGCTGTTCGCCACCTGGCCGAGCGCCGCGACCGCGTTGCCGATGGCGGTCGGATCGGTCGCGTCGGCGTCGATCAGCACGCCCGGCGACTCTCCGCGATCGACGGCGCGGTCGAAATCGGGCGGGAACTCGACAACGAACATCAGGTCGCCGCGCGCGAGGCCAGCCTCCGCCTCCGCCTCCGACCGGAGGACCTGAAGATTGTAATAGCCGGAATTGTTGAGCGCTGCCGCGATCGTGCGGGTATATTTCGAATCCTCGATCGACAGGATGCCGGCGGGCAGGTTCTTCGGATCGGAGTTGATCGCATAGCCGAACAGGAAGAGCTGCATGATCGGGATCAGGATGATGATGCGCAGCGTCATCGTGTCACGCAGGATCTGGATCGACTCCTTGCGCAGGAGGGCGACGAGACGGGCGAAGGAGAAGGCGGTCATTTCGTCGCCTCCTGCACGCTCAGCATGTGAATGAACACATCTTCGAGCCTCGGCTCGACTTCCACCCAGACGAGCCCGCCGCCCTTGGCTTCGATCGCTCGCTCCAAGGCGTCCCTGTCGAGGCCTGCGACGCGCAGCCCCTTGCCGAATACAGCCGCCGCCTCGACGCCCAGCGCGTGACGCATTGCGACGGCCACGCGATCGACGTCGTCTCCGGTCCCCTCGAAGGCGACCAGGCCCGACTGCTGGACGACCGACGTCGCGCCGCCCTGGACGACGATCCGTCCCTGCGCCAGATAGACGATACGCTTGCAGCGCTCCGCCTCGTCCATGTAGTGGGTCGAGACCAGCGTCGTCAGACCCTCGACCGCCATGTCGTGGATGAGATCCCAGAACTCGCGCCGCGCTTTGGCGTCGACGCCGGCCGTCGGCTCGTCGAGCAGCAGCAGCTTCGGCTCGTGCAAGACGCAGGCGGCGAGCGCCAGACGCTGTTTCCAACCGCCCGACAACTGGCCCGCCAGCTGGTCGCGGCGACCTTGGAGCGCCATGCGCGAGAGGATCGCCCTGACCGCCTCGCGACGGTTCGGCATTTCGTAGACACGGGCGACGAAGTCGAGGTTCTCGAACACCGTCAGGTCGTCGTAGAGGCTGAAGCGCTGCGTCATATAGCCGACCTGGCGGCGGATTTCGTGCGGCTCAACGACGATGTCGTAGCCCAGACACTGACCTGAGCCGGCGTCGGGCTTGAGCAGGCCGCAGAGCATGCGGATCGTCGTTGTCTTGCCGCTGCCGTTGGCTCCGAGAAACCCGCAGATTTCGCCCTGCGCGACTTGCAGGCTCAGGCCCTCGACCACCTTGAGATCGCCGAAGCTCTTTCGCAATCCACGGACGTCGATGGCGTAGTCGCTCATGGCGCCCGGGTCATCGCCTTGCCCGTGATCGGCTTCACCGGCACCGGCTGCACCGTCACCGGCTGGCCGGGATTGAGGAGCCTGGCCTGCGAAGGCGGCGGCCTTGCGTCGGCAAGGAAGACGAACTTGCTGCGCGTCTCCTCGGAATAGATGAAGGGCGGGGTGTATTCGGCCTGCGGCGAGAGGAACGAGATCGTTCCGCCGAGGTCGGCCGGGCAGTTGTCGCACGAAAAGGCGACCTTGTCGCCGACATGCACATGCGCGAGCTCAGGCTCGGGGACGAAGAAGCGCACGAAAATGTTCTCGGGCGGCAAGAGCGAGACGACCGGCGCGCCGGCTGCCAGCGTTTCCCCCGGAAAGGCGATGACGTCGGCGACGACGCCGGCTTCGGGAGCAACGACCGAACGCTGGTCGAGCCGCCACTGCGCCTGCTTCAACGCCGCCCCGAGCGAATCGACCATCGCCTTCTGCGCCTCGATCTCCGAGCCCCGTCCCATCGGCGCCTGGGCCGTCGCGAGCGTGGCGGTCGCCGCCGCGACCTTGGCCTGCGCCGATCGAAGCGTCGTCTCCTCCTGATCGACCGTCTGCTGGGTCGCCGAACCCGACTTGAGCAGCGCCGAGCTCCGCCGCAGATCCTCCTGCGCCCGGTCGCGCGCCGCTTCCGCGTCTCGCAGATTGGCCTTCGCCTGTTCGATCTCGGAAGGCTTCGACGGCGACAGCAGATTGGCAAGCTGATCGCGCGCCTGTTGAAGAAGCCGGCGCGCCTGATCGACCGCGGCCCGGTCGTCGGCGGCGTCCTGTTCGAAGAGCGGCTCGCCCTTCGCCACCTGATCCCCGCGCGCGACATTGACGGCGGTCAGAAGGCCCTGCTGGGTCGGCCCGACCTTGACGAAATCCGCCTCCGCATAGCCCTGCCAGGAGATCGGCGCGGGCGCTCTCGGGCGGAACAGCGTCCAGCCGGCGACGAGAGCAATCGCCACGAGCGCCGCCATGACAAGGATTCGACGATACAAGGAACTTCGCTCGCGGCGGTCGCCTAAGAAAGATCCGGCCAGGACAGCCGCTCAGGAAGTCCCTTTAACGGCATTTGGAAAAAAAGGCTTGTGGCGCAATGACACGGCTGATCCGCCAGCGGGGGGTTGGTGGGCGGGATCCGCATCGCGGCGAGGTCCCTTCTCCCACAAGGGAGCGAGGGAAATGGTCTGCGCTCGCATCCCTCACTTCCTGTCGATGAACGCGACGATCGCCGCGGTCGTTTCGGCCGGCTGCTCTTCCATTACCCAGTGGCCGGAATCCTTGATCACGCCGGTCGTCACGTTGGCCGCGACCAGACGCATGATATCGCCCTGCCGCGTCCCGAATGAATGGTCGGCGCCGAGCGCCAGCACCGGCATGCCGAGCATGCCTTTGGCGGCAAAGGCCTTGTTGTCGGCGGCGTCCTGATTGAAGGCGGCGAACTGGTTGAAGGCCGAATGCATCGCGCCGGGGCGGGCGTAGAGCTCGGCATAATGCTGCCGCGTCGCTTCGTCGATCGCCTTCGGATTGGCCGAGAGCTCGTTCCAGAAGCGGTCGAGATAGATCCGCTCGCGGCCGGCGACGAGCCGCTCGACGTCGGGCCCGCGGAAGTTGAAGTGCCACAGCATCGGGCTCCTGACGATCTCGTCCCACGGGCCGATTCCCGGCAGCGGCGCGTCGATGACCACCCACTTAGCGACGCGGTCAGGGTATTGGGCGGCGAGCGCGTAGCCGACCATGTTGCCGATGTCGTGCGTGACGAGGTCGGCTTTCTCGACCTTCAGCGCATCCATCACCCCGGCGACGTCGCGGGCTTGCGTCTTCTTGTCGAAGCCGCCTTCGGGATGCGACGAAAGACCCATGCCGCGGAGATCGGGAACGATCACCGCATGATCGCCGGCGAGCGCCGCCGCGACCGGCGCCCACATGTCGCCGGTGTCGCCGAAGCCGTGCAGAAGGACGACCCCCGGCCCATGGCCGCCGGCGCGGAGGTGGATCGTCGCGCCCTCTGTCTCGATGTCCTGCAGGCGAAAGTCTGCCGGAAACGTGTGCATGACATGACCTTTCGGGGTTGAGGGCGCTTGCGCTATTGGCGCCCGACAAGACTACGACATTGGCGCGACGGCGCCATCGCGGACTGAACCGCATCTGACCTTTTCTCGATTGTCGCGGAATAAACCGCCTCCTCCCCGAGTTCTCTTGCGTCCGGCGCCTCGCGCGCCTTTTGGAGGACGCATCGATGATGACCGACGCGGACGGCGGCCTCGACCGCCGCCAAAGCCTGAAATGCATGCTCTGGGCCGGGACCGGAATCGTCTGGACGGTCGGCGGCGGCGTGCCGTCGTCCCGCCTCATCGGCTCGGCGAGAGCGGCCGAGGCGAGCTTTTCCTTCGTCCAGGCGTCCGACAGCCATATCGGCTTCTCGAAGCCCGCCAATCCGGACGCGCGCGCGACGCTTGCGGCCGCGATCGACAAGATCCTGGCCATGCCCGGCAATCCTGCGTTCATGATTTCATACCGGCGACGTCACTCATACGGCGCAGGCGCAGCAGTTCGACGACGCGCTCGAGATGCTGAAGCGGACCAAGCTCGACGTGCATTACGCGCCGGGCGAGCACGACATTCTCGATCCGAAAACGCGAGACGCCTATCTCGACCGTTTCGGCGGGGGCGCGACCGGAGGCGGCTGGTACGCCTTCGACCACGGCGGCGTCCATTTCGTCTCGCTGGTTAATGTCGTCGATTTGAAGAAGAACGGCCTCGGCTCGCTCGGCGCCGAGCAGCTCGCCTGGCTTAAGGACGATCTCAAGGGCAAGACGGCTTCGACGCCGATCGTCCTTTTCGCCCATATTCCACTTTGGATGATCGCCCCCGATTGGGGCTGGGGCACCGAGGATTTGGTGCAGGCGCTGGGCTACCTCGCGCGTTTCGGTTCGGTGACGGTCCTCAACGGCCACATCCATCAGCTGATGCAGAAGGTCGAAGGGAACGTGACCTTCCACACCGCGCGCTCGACCGCGTTCCCGCAGCCGGCGCCCGGAACGGCGCCCTCGCCCGGGCCGAAGCTCGTGCCGGCCGGCGAATTGCGGAAATGGCTCGGGGTCCGCGAAGTCGCCTACGCGATGACGCCGACCGAGCTCGCGGTCACCGACACGGACCTCGCGTGATCCAGCAAATGCGCTGCTTGCCGCCACCCTGGCCCTTTCCCGCAATCCCCGCGTCAAGCGCGGGGAGGAGAGGGGGAGTCCCTTCTCCCGCGTGCGTGAGAAGGTGGCGCGAAGCGCCGGATGAGGGCCGCCAGCGGCGTACGACGGTCCTCGTCTTCGCGGCGTTTCTTGGCTTAGCGTTTCCCGCAACAGCTGCCGGTCTCGCCGGAGATCCCGACCGCGGCGAGCAACTCTACCAAGCCTGCACGGACTGCCACTCGCTTGACAAGAACGACGTCGGCCCGCGCCATCGCGGCGTCTTTGGCCGCAAGGCGGGCTCGCTGCCCGACTACAGCTATTCCGACGCGCTCAAATCCTCCAATATCGTCTGGAACGAGGAGACGCTCGACAAGTGGCTGACCGATCCGCAGGCCTTCGTGCCCGGCGTCCGGATGTTCTTCCATCTCGACAGCCCTCAGGACCGCGCCGACGTCATCGCCTATCTCAGGGAGCGGGCGAAATAGGATGGCGCTCGCCGTCGATCCGGGCGCGCGCGAGAACCCGCCGGGCGCCTGGCGACCGCACTCGGGGGACGCCGCCGGCGCCCGATCGGCCGTTTGCGCGACCGCCGACAATACCGGGCGCGACGCCGGGATGAGCGATCCCGGCGCCGCAGATGTCGCCCGGCGGCGGTTTCGCGAGATCGTGCCACCGCTGCTCGACGACGGCTATAGCCTCGCCAAGTGGCTCTGCCGAAACGGCGCCGACGCCGAAGACATCGTGCAGGAGGCGGCCATCCGGGCGCTCAAAGCCCTGGAGACGACCGCGGTCGAACGGCCCAAGCCCTGGTTCCTGATGATCGTGCGCAACGCGGCGATGACCTGGATGGCCCGCAACCGGGCCAAGACCATCGCCTATGCCGGCGACACGGCCGATCTCGACGCCATCGATCCGCACCTTGGCGACGACGGCGCGCCCGATCCCGAGCAGGCGCTGATCGCGCTCGAAGACGGCGAGCGCCTGCGCCGGGCGATCGCCGAACTGCCGTCGCCGCTGATCGACACCCTGGTGATGCGCGACGTCAACGGCCTTTCCTATCGCGACATTGCGGAGGCGACCGGCGCGCCGATCGGCACCGTCATGTCGCGGCTGGCGCGCGCCCGCGCGGCGCTCGCCAAGACCCTGAGAAGCCAATCATGACCGGGAATGAAGAGCGCATCCTCAAGCTCAATGCGGCGCTCGACGGCGAGCTCGACGCCATGGGCGCGCTCGAATTCGAACGCGCGATGCGCGACGATCCGGCGCTGGCGGCGGAATATCGGCGGCTCGCGGCGTTGCGCGCGGCGGTCCGCCGCCATGCGCCGCGCGAGACGGCGCCGCAGTCGCTCGCCGACGGGATCGCGGCCATGGCGCCCGCCGCGCCCGTCGACTTCGCCGCGGCGCGCCCCCGCCGGCCGGTCTTCGGCGGCGGCCGGCCGCTGGCGCTTGCCGCCGCCTTCGCGCTTGCAGGCTTCGCCGTCGGCGCCGGCCTCATGTCGCTCAGGGGACCCGGCCTGTCGCAGGGCGTCGAAACGGCGCTCGTTTCCGACTTTGCTCAGGCGGCCATCGCCGGGCAGCCGTTCGCGGTCGCCTCCTCGGACCGGCATACCGTCAAGCCGTGGCTCGCGAGCCGCACCACGGTCAGCGCGACGATCGTCGACCTCGCCCCCGAAGGATTTCCCGCTGGCGGGAGGCCGCGTTTCGGTCGTCGACCGGATTCCCGCGCCGACCCTCGTCTACCGGCACAACGAGCATCTGGTCGCCGTCACCGAGCTGCCGCTCGACGCCAGGGGCGCAACGGGGCGCGGCGGGATCGAGACGGTCGACGGCTACCATGTCGCCCGCTGGTCGGACGCGAATCTCGCCTATGTCGCCGTTTCCGACATGGACGAAAGGACGCTGGCGGAATTCGTCAAGGCGTTCCGGGAGGCGCAGAAGCCAGCGCGGGAGGGGACGGCGCAGTAAGACCGCGTCCGTCAGCAAGCTGGACGAGGCGCGCCGAGTTCAAAGTCGGGTGACGACGGCGAGGCGCTTGATCTCGCCGTTCTCGTAGGCGCGCAGGAAAGCCTCGTAGTTCTTGAACGACACGCAGCCGTTCGATTCGCCGTTCGGGCCCAGCATGTAGGAGTGCGCCAGCAGGCCGGCGCGGCCGAAGATGCCGCCCTCGCCGATCGGCTTCAGGCGCAGCGCCTGCACGCCGTGGAAGGACGCCTCGCGCGGCGCGAGCTCGTAGAGGTGCGGCGGCGTCGCCCCGCGCATCGGTTCGTTCACATAACGGGGATCGTCCAGCTTGTCGCCGTAGCCCGAATGGGCCTCGAGCTTCGTGCCATCGGGCAGGTAGACGGTGCGCGCCGAGATGTCATAGACGGCGGTCCACCGGTCGTAACCCGCGACCGGCCCGGAGCCGCCGAAGAACGAAAACCCGGGGAAGCGGCCTTGCGGCGCGGCGGAGGCGGCGCGGACTTCCGGCGCGGCCGAGGCGACGCGGGTCTCTGGCGCCTTGCCCCCGGTCGTCGTAGCGGGGGCCGAGGGCTGCCCCAGACCGAAGAGCCTCTGAAAGATGTTGCGGTTGTCGGCCGGAGCGGGCGCAGAGCGGACGCTCTCCTGAATCGCGCGGCGCTCCGCCGGCCTCGCGGCCGGGGCGAATTCCGGCGGACGCGGCGGCGGCAAGGGCGCGCTGTCCGCGATATCGGGAACGTCCTGGGTCGGCGGCGCGGGGACGCTCTCCGGCGGCAGAACCGAAGGCGCAGGCGGAGCCGTCTCGGCCGAGGCCGGGGGCGGAACCGAACCGGGCGAGGATGAGGGTGGAACCCCTTCGAGCTTCGCCACCAGCGTGGCGCCGGCCGGGGGCGGAGCCGCGGCCCATTCGGGCTCGATGATCATCGCCCCATAGCGATTGGCGTCCGCCGGCGCCGTCGCCGGCGGAATCGCATCCCGGGCGACGACGATGTCCGGAATGGCGGCCGGGATGGCGGCTGCGTGGCGCGCCTCGAGCCGCCCCTCGAGCATGAGCACGCCGACGCGCCCGAGCGCGGCGAGCGCCACCGCGCCGAGAACGATCTCAAGTGGAACCTTACGGAAGAGCCGGCCCCGGTCTAACGAAACCCCGTCGAACGTCGCCTCGATTCCCTGCATCCCGCGCCCTACGCTTACGCCTCGTTCAGGTGAGGCAAATTATAGGAATTGCGTTTATGGTCAATTAACGCAATCCGTCGCAGAAGGCCAGCCCGCCAAATTGTCGCGGCTGACGCCCGTCCCGCCTTCTGACCGGGCGCTCGCCGAACGCGTTTGTCTCGGGGCGCAGGCCGGCCGCAGATTCCATGTTTTCAGTCACTTGCGACGCCGTTTGCGGCCCGAATTCACCGGACTGGCAGCTCATGAGCAGCCCGCCGCCGAGGCCTGGCAGGCGCCAGTATTGTGAACGACGCCGCCTTTTTCAACAGCTTAGGCGCCTTTTTCCAACACAATGCCGCATTGGGCAGCTTCGGCGAAAATGGGGCGCAAGCCCTTCCTTGCCGCCGCGCATTCAAGGGCGGGACCCCAAGCCGACGTGGGGCCAACTCAAATCCATGCCAATGCGCAACAAGACCCGGCCATTGCGGATTTGAGCCTTTCAAGGATTAGCCATCGCCGGTGGATTTGGCAAAGGCGCCAAGGCGCTGGCCGGCAAAAGTACTCTAAATTTTCAGAAAGCATCTTACCATGATTTTCTGACTTAGTAAATTCTTGGTTTGAAATTTGTGTGTCGGCGGCGCGTTCGCTTGGCGGGCGTCCTGATCCCGGCCCGGCGGATTTGACGCGGCGCCGGCAAGGGACCATGTCAAGGCTCCCATGACCGACGTCTCGATCCCCGCCGCTTTCGGCGCCGGCCTCCTCTCGTTCGTCAGCCCCTGCGTGCTGCCGCTGGCCGCGCCCTATCTCTGCTATCTGGCCGGGGCGAGCGTCGAGGCGCTGGTCGACGAGGGCGAGGCGAAGGCGCGGCGCGACATTCTCTTGACCGCGCTCCTTTTCGTCGCCGGCTTCACCACGGTCTTCGTCGCCTTCGGCGCGACCGCCTCCGCCTTCGGCGCGCTCTTCCGGCAGTGGAGCCATTGGCTCTCGATCGCCGCCGGCCTCGGCGTCATCCTGATGGGGCTGCACTTCCTCGGCGTCTTCCAATTCGCGCTGATGCTGCGCGAGGCGCGGCTCGAGATCGAAAAGCCGGCCGGCTTCTGGAGCGCCTATCCGATGGGCATGGCGTTTGCGCTCGGCTGGACGCCGTGCATCGGGCCGATCCTGGCGACCATCCTGGCGGTCGCCGGCAGCCGCGACACGGTCGGGGCCGGCGCCGGGCTCCTCGCGGTCTACAGCCTCGGCCTCGGCCTGCCGTTCGTCGCCGCCGCAGCGGCGATCGGCCCCTTCCTGCGCGCCACAGGCGCGGTGAAAAAGCAGTTCGGCAAGATCGAGAAGACGGTCGGCGTGCTGCTCGTCCTCACCGGCGTCGCCTTCCTCACCGGCGGCTTCCAGAGCGTGTCGCTCTGGCTGATCGAGACCTTCCCGCAGTTCGGCCAGGTGGGGTGAGGATCGTCTCGGCGCGTTGTCTTGCGCGCGAAATCCGCGACAGCTCGCGTCACCTCAGTTCAGACGAGACGAATTCTCGTCCTCGCCTGCTCGGGAGGACGGTGAGCATTTTCACGAGATTTCTCCTTCAGCGCTTAAGGCGTCGAAGGTCGAGCGCGAGGCGGCCGCTCGATGGTGGAGTTTCTCAAACTGTCGCCGATAGTCTAGGACCGCCCTATCCGGCGGCGCGGATCGGCGACTCATGAGTTTCCTGGACCAACTGGCGTTTGGACCCGGCCGCGATCGAAGAGCGTGGGCAAGGGTTCTCATGTTGGCGATCGCCGTGCTGGCGGTCGCGGCCGCAGTCCTCTACTTCACCGTCTCCGGCGACTACGCGTTCCTGAGGGCGTCCATTTTCACCGGGGCTCCGACCGGACAATATTACGCGACAGGGGAGCGACTTGCGGCGCGCGCTCTCAAGAAGAACGGCCATTTGAGTGTCGTCGGCACGGCGGGGTCCGTCGAGAACATCGCTCGCCTCGTCGGCCAAAATGGGCGCTGCGTTCCCGCCTTCGCCTTCGTCCAGGATGGAGTGCCGGTTCCCGCCGACGCCGGCTTGCAGACCCTGGGGCGGCTTCCGCAACCGGAGTCGCTCTTGCTGCTCGCCCGACGCGGGCGCGCGATCGATACGTTCAACGACCTCAAAGGCGCGTCGGTCGGCATCGGCCCGGACGGTTCCGGCACAGCCTATCTGATGCGGCAATTGCTGGAGAATTCCGATCTCCACGGTCTCGATCTCAAGCCCTCCAATCACGGTCTCGAAGCGCAGGCGGGAATGGTTCGCGACGGTCAACTCGATCTCGCCGCGTTCGTCATGGCCGCCAACGCCGAGTTTATCCGCACGCTGGTGAATACATACGACCTCGAGATCGCCGCTCCACCGGACATCGAAGGCCTGGTGGCGCGAGACAAGTGGCTGCGCCTCGGCAAGATCCCCGCCGGGTTTTACGACATCGCCAAACCGATCCCTGCAACCGACAAGCTGGTCGCGCAGGTCGACACGCTCATCATGACGAACGCATGCGTGCACCGCGCGGAGCGAGTGGCCTTCCTGATGCTCCTCAGCGAGGAGTTCCCGAGTTTCGTTCGAGACAACCCGCCCCCCTCGGCGAAGTCTCAGGATCAGGCGCCGTTGGCCGACGAGGCGCGCGAGTTCTTCACCGAGGGCGGGCCCGAACTGGCGGACCGATATTTCCCGCGGCTGGTGAACCTGATGTCGCCCGCCTACTGGATTTATCTGGCAATGGCCGTCACGATCTTTTTCAATGCGTCCAACGCATACAGCCGGTTCAGACTTTGGCGCATCGACGCCAACCGGGAAATGCTGGAGTCCCGGCTCAAGGCGCTCACCGGTCTCGGCTCCACGCCAGAGCACGTCAAAACGCTCCCGCCAGAGGCGGTCATCAAGACGCCACAGGATCGCAAGGCGGCTGAAGACCTCATCAAGGACCTCGAGGCGCTTCGCCTTCGCTGTGAGGAACAGATGAGGTCCATCGTCACGCCCATGGGCAGCGAGATGTTCTATCGGTATCAGGAGTCCCTGATCGAGGACGCCCAAGAGATGCTTGCGGACTTGCTTCGGCGGTCAGCCGGAGGCAAAGCGGTTTGAGCGCTTCGCGAGTACCGCTTGACTTGACCGGATCGAGAAGACGCTCCGCGTTGCTGCTGGTTCCGACCGGCGTCGCGTTTCCTGACCGTCGTTCGCCCCCTCCGCAAATGTCCAATGATGGCTGCTGTCAGACGGCGGAAAGAGCCTTTCGTCCGCGCTCGGCCCTGCGATAGCCGGCGAAGCCGACCAGCATCACCGTCGAGGCCGATGGTCGGAGATGCCGACGGCCGGCTCGTTGATCGCGGTCCGCAAGAGAGGCGTTCGTCCTCCCGCTGAGGGCAGCCGCTCCGGGCGTTTTTCTGTGCTACTCTGCATGGCGCATGAGGGTGCGCCAATGACGGGAATATCTTCTCCGAGCGCGACGCTGCACATGATGTGTGGCAAGATCGCCGCCGGAAAATCGACGCTTGCCGCGAAGCTCGGCGAGACGAACAACACGATCCTCGTCTGCGAGGATCGGTGGATCGATCAATTGTATCCCTCCGAAGTCAAGACAGTAGAAGACTATTTTCCGCGTTCCGACAGATTACGCAGGACGCTCACGCCCCACATCGTCGAACTGCTGCGCGCCGGCGTTTCGGTCGTTCTGGACTTTCACGCCAACACTGTCCGATCGCGACAATGGATGCGCGGCCTGTTCGAGGACGGCAAGGCTGCGCATGAGCTTCATTTCCTCGATGTCCCCGATGAAATCTGCAGAGCGCGCATGCACGCGCGCAAGGCCGCCGGAATGGACGGCGTCACCGACGCGGAATTCGACTATGTCACCAGCTTCTTCGTTCCTCCGCATGCCCGCGAAGGTTTCAACGTCGTCAGGCACGGCGACCGCTGAGGCGGTCAATTTGCCGCGGGGGCGGCCGCTCGACGAAATTGGTTGAACAAGACGTGGAAAGCGCGACGAGCGTTTCGCGCGGAGCGAGACTTCCCGCAGTTCGGATAGGCGGGGTGAGAGGTCTTCCGCAGCTGCCAAGGCCTTCCCAAGCGTCCGCGCAGCAGCCGACTGTCACCGCGCCGACCGTGACCAGCACACTTGCCAATTGAGGGCTGCTCGACGCTCGTTCCTTCAATGGCCTCAAGTTTACATGTGCTTTGGCATAGGTCAATATTTCCTCTGGCGTGGTTACCAAAAGTCGAATACGGTCGATGCACAGGACAATCAATTCGTCTCGCGGAGCGTTTAAGTCGTCTGCCTTTAACAATCAAAATGCGGTGAGTGGAATGGTTTTAGCTTAACCGAGGCAGCTCGGTGGTGGCTGGGAGGCGCCGATGAAGACTGGAACCGTAAAGTGGTTCAACACCCGGAAAGGCTATGGCTACCTGAAGCCGGTCGACGGTGGATTTGATGTCTACGTTCACATCAGCGCTGTTGAGCGCGCCGGCATGGCCGACTTGAAGGAGGGGCAGAAGATCAATTTCGAGATCGTCACCGATGACCGCACCGGCGAGGTTCGCGCCGAGAACCTGAGCCTTGCGCTCAAGGCGTGTGATGAGGCGCGCGGCGGCGCGGACGAGGTCGGCCGCGGGCGGCCCCCCGCCGCGATCCCTGGCTTCGCAATGGAGCGGAGAGCCTCGCGGCTTTAGGCCTCACGCGGCGGTAGCGGACGCTCAGGCCGGAAGCGCTAGGCTCTTGCAGCCAGAATGCGCAGGAGTTCGGCGATCTCCTCCCGCTCCTCGACAGGATACTGGGCTGTCACGAGCTGGACTTTCGCCTCGAAGCTGGGGGCCCGGTCGACGCGATCCCGCACGCGGGGCGCGATGCGGGCCAGCCGGCCTTCGGGCGAAAAGGATTGATCTTTCAGACTGGCCATCGTCAAACTCCCCTTTTGTCCCCGGCGCGTCGATCGCCTGCGCTGTCGCCCAATTCGATAGGTTGACATGCGCGCGTTGAACGCTGCCTGAACAAAACAGAAGATTCTTCAGGACGCCGTGATCCCCGTCACGGAGCGTCGCCCGCGAGCAATTCGATGCGGGCGGGCCAACGTGAAAGAAAAACCGCCGTCGCGGCTGGCCTACGCCTCCTGGAGCCTGACCTCGTAGCCCCATAGACGCCGGATGTGGCGCAGCGTCGCCTCGCGCCCGGCTTCGGCGAGGCCGACGCCGTTGCGCGTCGTGTGGCGCAAGACGAGCGGACGGTCGCCGAGGAGATCCACGTCGACGACCTGGATGTCCGGCTCGTTGGCGGCGACGTCGTAGCTCTCGGCGAGCGCCGAGCGTACGCGGCGGTAGCCCTCGGCGTCGTGGATCGCCTCGACCTTAAGACTCGGCTCGGACGACTTGTCGGAGAGGG
>CAVYXQ010000027.1:0-26023 GCA_963772555.1 uncultured Alphaproteobacteria bacterium
CCTGGCCCTTCCGCGATCCCCGGGTCACGCCGGTGGAGGAGAAGGGAATCGTCACCTATAGGGGGCGTCCATCGCTATGTTGCGAGCGATCTCCCGCTCCCAGCGCGCGCCGTTCCCCAGGAGCCGGTCCCTGTCGTAGAAAAGCTCTTCGCGCGTCTCGACGGCGAATTCGAAGTTCGGTCCCTCGACGATCGCGTCCACCGGGCAGGCCTCCTGGCAGAAGCCGCAGTAGATGCATTTCGTCATGTCGATGTCGTAGCGCGTCGTGCGCCGCGTGCCGTCGTTGCGTCGCGGCCCGGCCTCGATCGTGATCGCCTGCGCCGGGCAGATCGCCTCGCAGAGCTTGCAAGCGATGCAGCGCTCTTCGCCGTTGGGGTAGCGGCGAAGCGCATGCTCGCCGCGGAAGCGCGGCGAAAGCGGACCCTTTTCGTTCGGATAGTTAAGGGTCGCCCTCGGCTTGAACATGTAGCGGACGGACAGGGACAGGGCGGCGAAGAATTCGAGGAGGAATACTGACCGCACTCCTTGAGCGAGCCTCAGAGACATAAGGTTGCCTTTCCCGTCATCCAGACACGTTCGCGCCGAGCCCGGTGAATTCCAGAACGGCGGCCACCACGACGACCATGACCAGCGAGATCGGCAGGAACACCTTCCAGCCAAGCCGCATCAGCTGGTCGTATCGATATCGCGGCACGAACGCCTTGACCATCGAGAACATGAAGACAACCGACCATAGTTTGAGGAGGAACCAGATCACGCCCGGAACCCAGGTGAAGGGCGGAAACGGCAGCGGCGACAGCCAGCCGCCGAGAAACAGCACAGCCGTCATCGCCGACAACGTCAGGACGGCGACGAGCTCGGTCAAGTACTGCAGCAGGAAGAGCGAAGCGGAATATTCGACGTAATAGCCGGCCACCAGCTCCGATTCCGCTTCGGTCAGGTCGAACGGCGGCCGGTTCGCTTCGGCGAGCGCGGAAACGAAGAAAATGATGAACATCGGCAGGAGCGGCAGCCAGTACCAGCCGAGCAGGCCGAACCTTGTGTCTTGCGCGCGCACGATGTCGGAAAGATTGAGCGAACCGGAGCACATGACGACGGTGACGATCACGAAGCCGATCGACACCTCGTAGGAGACCATTTGCGCCGCCGCGCGCAAGGCCGAGAGCAGCGCATACTTCGAGTTCGAAGCCCACCCCGCCATGATGATGCCGTAGACGCCGAGCGAGGAGACGGCGAAGAGGTAGAGAATGCCGACGTTGATGTCGCTGATCACCCAGCCGTTCGCCAGGGGAAGGACCGCCCAGGCCGCCATGGCAAGCACGACCGACACCATCGGCGCCATCACGAAGACGCCCTTGTTGGCGCTGGCCGGAATGATCGGCTCTTTGAGGATGAACTTGAGAAAATCCGCGAACGGCTGCAGGACGCCCCACGGCCCGACCACGTTGGGACCCCGGCGCAATTGCACCGCGCCCCAGATCTTGCGCTCGATATAGATGAGGGCGGCCGTCGACAGCAGCAGGCAGACCAGCAGAAGCAGGCTCTCCAGCACGTAGCGAACGGCCGTCCCAATGTCGGTCGCGTGCATCCAGTGGCCGAAGGCGGCGAAATAGCCGCCGGCGATCAGGAACCATAGCAGCGCAATGATGACAGCCGCCGCAACCAGCGCGGCGACCCCGGCGATGGCGAGCCAGGAAGAAGAGGCTGGGCGGGTCGGATGCGCGCTGCTCATGTCTTTCCTATTCCGCCGCTTCGAGCTTGCGCCCGAGCGCCAGGGCCGAGCACTCCGCCATGACGCGCGAGGCGCGCGCAATCGGGTTGGTGAGATAGAAATCCTGCACCGTTGCGCCGAACGGCGTCCTGTCGACCGCGCCGCCGAGCGAAGCGAGATTGGACAGCGCCGACGCATCCGCCGCTGCGACCCGATCGAAGCGCACGAGATGAGGATAGGCGGCGGCGAGGGTCGCGCGGAGCTGGGTCAGCGAGTCGTAAGGCAGTTTCGCCCCGAGCGGGTCCGAGAGGGCGCGCAGAATCGACCAGTCCTCGCGCGCATCGCCCGGCGGAAAGACGGCACGCTCGGCGAACTGCGGCCGGCCTTCGGTGTTGACGTAGATGCCGGTCTTCTCGGTGTAGGCGGCCCCCGGCAGGATCACGTCGGCGCGGTGCGCGCCACGGTCGCCGTGCGTGCCGATGTAGACGACAAAGGCCCCAGGCTGAATGTCGATTTCGTCCGCGCCCAGATTGAAGAGGACGTCCACTCCATCCGATTTTGCCATCGCCGCGGCGTTGATCCCGCCCTCCCCCGGCACAAGGCCGAGATCGAGCCCCCCGACGCGGGAGGCGGCCGTATGCAGCACGTTGAAGCCGTTCCAGCCCTCCCTGACGACGCCGGCGGCGAGCGCCGCCTTCGCGAGACTGGCAAGCGCCGCAACGCCGTCAGGACGCGTGTGCGCCGCAGGGCCGATGACAAACATCGGCTTTCTCCTGCCGGGCGCCAGCTTCTCGGCAAGCGCCGCAAGCGTTTCCGGCCCGGCGCCGAGATAGCTGTAATTGTAGGTCAGGTCGGCCTGCTGGCCGATAAGGCCGGCCATTGTCCCGCCCTTCAGCCAGCGCTTGCGGATGCGCGCATTGAGGACGGGGGCCTCGCGGCGCGGGTTCGAGCCGATGATGACAATGGCGTCTGCCTGATCGATGCCGGCGATCGTCGAGTTGAAGGTATAGGAGCCGCGGCCAAATTTCGGGTGGAGCACCGAGCCGTCCTGGCGGCAATCGATGTTCGGCGAACCGAGCTTGGCCATGAGCCCTTTGAGGGCGAACATCTCCTCAACCGCCGCGAGGTCGCCGACGATCGCGCCGATCCTCGCCGGCCGGACCTCCCTGATTTTGGCGACGATGGCGGCGAACGCCTTGCTCCAGCTCACCGCAGTCAGCTTGCCGTCGATCCGGAGGTAGGGCCGGTCGAGACGCTGAACTTTGAGGCCGTCGATGGCGTAGCGCGTCTTGTCGGAGATCCACTCCTCGTTGATCTCGTCGTTGGTGCGCGGCAGCACGCGCACCACTTCCCGGCCGCGCGAATCGATTCGGATCGCCGAACCGATCCCATCCATGACGTCGACCAATTCCGTATGAGTGAATTCCCAAGGTCGGGCATGGAAGGCCGTCGGCTTCGAGGTCAATGCCCCCACCGGGCAGAGATCGATGACGTTGGCCTGCAGTTCCGACGTCAGCGCGTGCTCGAGGTAGGAGGTGATCTCCATGTCCTCGCCGCGGCCGGTAGCGCCGAGCTCCGGAACGCCCGCGACCTCGGTCACAAACCGCACGCAACGCGTGCACTGGATGCACCGGTTCATCGACGTCTTGACGAGGGGGCCGAGATATTTGTCCTCGACCGCGCGCTTGTTCTCGTGGAAGCGCGAGGAATCGGCGCCGTAGGCCATGGCCTGATCCTGCAGGTCGCACTCGCCGCCCTGGTCGCAAATCGGACAATCGAGCGGGTGATTGATGAGCAGGAACTCCATCACTCCGCGTCGCGCCTTGCGCACCATCGGCGAGTTTGTCTCGACGACCGGCGGCTCTCCCTTCGGGCCAGGCCTGAGGTCCTTGACCGCCATGGCGCAGGACGCGGTCGGCTTCGGCGGGCCGCCCTTCACCTCGACGAGGCACATACGGCAATTGCCGGCGATCGACAGCCGCTCCTGGAAGCAAAAGCGCGGCACTTCGGCGCCGGCGGCTTCACAAGCCTGCAGAAGCGTGAATTCGGCCGGAACGTCAAGCTCCTTCCCGTCGATGATGATTTTGCTCATGCGCTGTTCGCCCCGTGCCCGGCGCGCCAGCGGGCGAGCAGATCGGTGACCGCGATGCCGTCCACGGACGCGCCGGCCATATTGGCCTTCTCCACGGACAATCCCGCAAGGTTCACGTTATGGATGCGCGAGCCGGACATATTGACATCGTCGAACGAGCAGCCCGACACGTTGACGTTGCGAAAGTCGCAGCCGGAAAGATTGACGTCGTCGAACCGCGACCCCCACAGGTCGGCGTGGCAGACGTCCAGCCGCTGTTTCTCGCTCTCGATTTTCATGACGGCGATCCGCACTTGAAAGTTCATCCGCACTTCCGGCCCATCCACAGCTTGATATGGGTGAGATGCCCCCAGCCGAAGGCAAAGTCGCTGTCGCCATGGCGCGCGAGATGTTCGAGGCGCGCCTTGGCTTCGGCCAGATCAGGAATATGCCCCGCCGGAATCGGCCACATGACGAAATCGGGCGCCGCCAGCTTCTCGAACCAGCCGGCCTTGTGATTGTAGAATCGCTGGTGGACCGTCGCCCAGACGAAGCGCTCGAGCGCTTCGACATTCTCCCAGACCGACATGTTGACCAGCATGTTCGGATCGTCGAACGGCCGCAGCGCGGTCGCGTTGTTGCTCTCGTCCTTCAGCCGCCAGATGAACCCCGGGCTGCGCTCGGCGATCGCGTTGACCCGGTCGAGGTTGTCCATGAATTCGGCCATCCGCGCGTCATCGAGCGGATGCAGCGGCCGGCCGATATTGAGCTGGGCGATGTGCGTCATTTGACGATACCCGCGCCTTGCATGTCGCGTCTCCTATTCCGCCGCCTCGCGCACAGGCTCGCTGTGCGGATTGGCGGCGTACTGGTCGATGCGACGCTCGATCTCCGGGCGGAAATGGGCGATGAGACCCTGGATGGGCCAAGCGGCCGCGTCGCCGAGCGCGCAGATGGTGTGGCCCTCGACCTGCTTGGTCACGTCGAGCAGCATGTCAATCTCGCCCTTCTGCGCTCGACCCTCGGCCATGCGGGTCATCACGCGCCACATCCAGCCGGCGCCCTCGCGGCAGGGCGTGCATTGGCCGCAGCTCTCATGCTTGTAAAAATACGAGAGCCTGGCGATCGCCCGAATGATGTCGGTGGATTTGTCCATCACGATCACCGCCGCCGTGCCCAGACCGGACTTCAGCTTGGCGAGGGAGTCGAAGTCCATCGGACAATCGATGATCTGCTCGGCCGGCACGAGGCGCACCGACGAGCCGCCCGGGATGACCGCCAGCAGATTGTCCCAGCCGCCGCGGATGCCGCCGGCGTGCGTCTCGATCAGCTCGCGGAAGGGGATCGACATCGCCTCTTCGACATTGCACGGGTTGTTGACGTGCCCGGAGATGCAGAAGAGCTTGGTGCCCGCGTTATTTGGGGCGCCAAAGCTCGAGAACCAAGCCGCGCCGCGGCGCAGGATCGTCGGAGCGGCGGCGATCGACTCGACATTGTTCACCGTCGTTGGGCAGCCGTAGAGTCCCATGCCGGCCGGAAACGGCGGCTTCATGCGCGGCATGCCCTTCTTGCCTTCGAGCGACTCGAGCATCGCTGTCTCTTCGCCGCAGATATATGCGCCTGCGCCGTGATGGACGTAGAGGTCGAATGGCCAGCCGTGGATATTGTCCTTGCCGATGAGTTTGGCCTCGTAGGCCTCGTCGACCGCTGCCTGGAAGTGGTGGCGTTCGAGGATGTATTCGCCGCGCAGGTATACGTAAGCCGCATGGGCGCCCATGCCAAACGAGGCGACCAGCGCGCCCTCGACCAACGTATGCGGATCGTTGCGCAGGATCTCGCGGTCCTTGCAGGTGCCCGGCTCGGATTCGTCGGCGTTGACGACAAGATAGTGCGGTCGCTTGGGATCGATGTTCTTGGGCATGAACGACCATTTCAGCCCGGTCGGAAAGCCGGCGCCGCCGCGGCCGCGCATGCCCGAGGCTTTCATCTCGGCGACGACCCAATCGCGCCCCTTGTCGATGATCGCCTTGGTGTTGTCCCAAGCGCCGCGCGCCCGCGCGCCCTTAAGGCTGCGGTCGCCGAAGCCGTAGAGGTTGGTGAAAATGCGATCCTTGTCTTCGAGCATCGCTTAAGGTTCCGTCTTCGCGCCGGGATGACCGGGGCCGCCATCCCTGAGGCCTGCTGTCTCGCCTCGCGGCTCCGCCCGGGCCTCCTTGGCGCGAACCGGTCGATCGTTCGCAGGCGGGGGCCGCCCGACGCTCATCGGGCCGCTCAGTCCATCGGCGCCATAAAGCGTGGTCAGCGACGTCAGCCCGCCCACCGGCTCAGACGAGACCCGGCCGATTTGCGACCCTTTCCTAACCGGGCGTCCCGACCCCAGATCATCGAGCAGGCGCAGGAAATTCTCCGGCGTCAGATCCTCGTAATAGTCCTGGTTGATCTGAACCATCGGCGCATTGCAGCAGGCACCGAGGCACTCGACCTCGGTCCACGAAAAAGCGCCGTCGGCCGTCACATGCCCCTGCTCGCCGATGCGCTTCCGCAAGACCGCCTTGATGGCTTCAGCCCCGCGCAGCATGCACGGCGTCGTGCCGCAGATCTGCACGTAGTGCCGGCCGACCGGCTCGAGGTTGAACATAGTGTAGAATGTCGCGACCTCCAGCACCCGGATGTTGGGCATGTCGAGCATCTGGGCGACCTTTTCGATTGCCGGCTTCGGCAGCCAGTACCCGCTCTGCTCCTGCGCTCGCCACAACAGGGCGATGACCGCCGACGCCTGCCGGCCCGGCGGATACTTGGCGATCTCCTTCTCCGCCCACGCCTTATTGTCGGGGGTGAATTCGAAGCTTTCGGGCTGAACTTCGGCAAGCCGGCGGACGGACATGGGCTAGACCGTCCTCGAATGCGACGGGTCGCGAAGCGACTGGAGCGCCGCGTCAGCCCGAAGGGCCGGATGAGGGCAGAGGACTGTCACCTATCGACCTCCCCGAAGACTACGTCGAGCGAGCCGAGGATCGCGCTGACATCGGCCAGCATGTGCTTGCGACAGAGGAAATCCATCGCCTGCAGATGAGCAAAGCTCGGCGCGCGCAATTTCACGCGATAGGGTCTGTTGGAGCCGTCGGACACGAGATAGACCCCGAACTCGCCCTTTGGCGCCTCGACCGCTGCGTAGACCTCGCCCGGCGGCACCTTGTAGCCCTCTGTGTAGAGCTTGAAGTGGTGGATAAGCGCCTCCATCGACTTCTTCATGACAGCGCGCTTCGGCGGGAAGACCTTGCCGTCCTCGGTGGCGACCGGACCCCCTCCGTCGGCCGAGTTCAGTTTCTCGCAGCACTGCTTCATGATGCCCGCCGACTGGCGCATCTCGGCCATGCGGATCAGATAGCGGTCGTAGCAGTCGCCGTTCTTGCCGACCGGAATGTCGAATTCCATCTCCTCGTAACATTCGTAGGGCTGCGACTTGCGCAGGTCCCAGGCCGCGCCCGATCCGCGCAGCATCACGCCCGAGAAGCCCCACGCCCAGGCGTCGGCAAGCTTCACGACGCCGATGTCGACGTTGCGCTGCTTGAAGATACGGTTGCCGGTCAACAGCGTCTCGAGATCGTCGCAGACGTTGAGAAACGGATCGCAGAAGGCATAGATGTCGTCGATGAGCCGCTGCGGCAGATCCTCGTGCACGCCGCCCGGACGGAAGTAGGCCGCATGCATGCGTGAGCCGCTGGCGCGCTCGTAAAACACCATCAGCTTCTCGCGCTCCTCGAAGCCCCAAAGCGGAGGCGTCAGCGCGCCGACATCCATCGCTTGCGTCGTGATCTGCAGCAGATGCGACAAGAGACGGCCGATCTCACAATAGAGCACGCGGATGAGCTGCGCCCGGCGCGGGATCGAAATGCCGAGCAGACGCTCGACCGCGAGCGCGTAGGCGTGCTCCTGATTCATCGGCGCGACATAGTCGAGCCGGTCGAGATAGGGCACGTTCTGCAGATAAGTGCGCGCCTCCATCAGCTTCTCGGTGCCGCGATGCAGGAGGCCGATGTGCGGGTCCACGCGCTCGACCACTTCGCCGTCGAGCTCGAGCACCAGCCGCAGCACGCCATGGGCCGCCGGATGCTGCGGCCCGAAGTTGATCGAGAAGTTGCGAAGGTTCTGATCGGTCACGGTCGCCGCAGAGTCGCTCATTGCTTCCTGCCAAACTCTGAGATCGCGTTAGCGCCCGTCCCGGTCACTGCGGCTGCCTACCGCGCGTCGCCGTCGTTCGCCTTCTCGTCGCCCGGAAGCGGGGGTCCCTCCCACGGGCTCAAGAAGTCGAAGGCGCGGAACTCCTGGGCGAGGCGCACAGGCTCGTAGCGGACGCGCTTTTCCTGGTCGTCGTAGCGGACTTCGACGAAGCCGGTCATGGGGAAGTCCTTGCGCAAGGGATGACCGTCGAAGCCGTAGTCGGTGAGAATGCGCCTGAGATCCGGGTGTCCGACGAACAGAACGCCGAACAGGTCATATATCTCGCGCTCGAACCAATCGGCACCGGGATAGACCTCGGTCGCGCTAGAGATCGGCGTCGCCTCGTCGGTGGCGAGCTTGACGCGGATGCGGCGGTTCAACCGAGGCGACAGAAGGTGATAGACCATCTCGAACCGCTTCTCGCGCTCAGGGTAGTCCACCCCGGAGATATCAATGATCGAGATGAACTGAGCCGCCTCATCGTCGCGCAGAAACCTGAGGACCTCGATGTTGTGGTCCCGGTCCACCGTCAGCGTCAGTTCGCCGAACGCAAAGGCCTGCTCGAGCACGGCGCCGGGCAGCGCGGCCGCGACCTTGTCGGCGATGACTTTCAGGCGCTCGTCCATTCGGCCGTCTTTCGTCCTTCCCGAGCTCTAGCGTTCGATTGTGCCGGTGCGGCAAATCTTCTTCTGCAGCATCAGAACGCCGTAGAGCAGGGCCTCGGCTGTCGGCGGGCAGCCGGGCACGTAGATGTCGACCGGCACGATGCGGTCACAGCCTCGCACCACCGAGTAGGAATAATGATAGTAGCCGCCGCCGTTGGCGCAGGAGCCCATCGAGATGACGTAGCGAGGCTCGGGCATCTGGTCGTAGACCTTGCGCAGCGCCGGCGCCATCTTGTTGGTCAGCGTCCCGGCGACGATCATCACATCCGACTGCCTGGGGCTACCGCGTGGCGCAAAGCCGAACCGCTCGACGTCGTAGCGCGGCATCGAGAGCTGCATCATTTCGACGGCGCAGCAGGCAAGGCCGAACGTCATCCACATCAGCGATCCGGTGCGCGCCCATTGGATCAGATCGTCGGTCGTGGTGACGAGGAAGCCCTTGTCGGCGAGTTCGTCGCTGATCCCGCCAAAATAAGGATCGTCTGCGCCGATAGGTCTGCCGGAGGCGTCGACGAGACCCTTGGACGCGGGGGCGACGATCGGATCGGCGGTCAATCCCATTCCAGCGCTCCCTTGTTCCACTCGTACACAAACCCTACCGTGAGCACCGCAAGGAAGATCATCATCGACCAGAACCCGTAAGCCCCGAGGTCGTGAAAGACGATCGCCCAGGGAAACAGGAACGCCACTTCGAGATCGAAGATGATGAACAGCAGCGAGACGAGATAGAAGCGAGCGTCGAAGCGCATCCGGGCGTCGTCGAAGGGGTCGAAGCCACATTCGTACGGTGACAGTTTCTCGGCGTCGGGCGCCTTGAAAGCGACAAGAAACGGGGCGACGAGCAGCGCGCCCGAGATCAGGGTCGCGAGAACGATGAACACGACCAGCGGCAGGTAATCGGAAATCAGGCTCGGCATGGGCCTTGCTCGTGGGGCTCGGTTTCGAACGGGCGCGACAGGACGGGGCGTCGTGATAATGCGCTTGCCCACCCGTGGGTCGAAGGCCTATCGCAGTGCAGCGAAGCATGCAAGGCGAAAGGCGTTGTCTTCGCCGTGAGGCGATCAGCGCGCGGCACGGCCTAGCGCCTATTTAGGCGCTCTGAGAGGGTTTTTTCAGGGGGCGATGGCGAGAGAGACGGGACTTGAACCCGCGACCTCCGGCGTGACAGGCCGGCGCTCTAACCAACTGAGCTACTCCCCCGTGAGGGCGTGAGCCGGATAAGCCAGGCGGATGGCCAAGTCAAGGCAAGCCTACATCTGCCGGCGCCCGGAGCGTCGGTCGCCCGCCTCCCCTAGAACTGGCTTCTCGCGAACGCCCAGCGGCGCATTTCATCGCGCGTTAGCACGCGCACCGTGTCCGGCGGCAGCGCTTCCGCGGCGCCGACCAGCGCGGGGTTCACGCCCATACGGCTTGCGTAGCGTTTCAGGACCGCGACCATCGGCGCATCGGCGAAGCTCCGCGTGACGTGGGCTGCGCCCCATCCCGGATTATCGGTCTCGACGATCGACATCCGGTGCAAGGCGACCTCGCTTCCAGGCGGCGCGACCCGCCTCACCGCGCCCATCATTGCATAGACGCAAGCCGACAGACATTCGCCGACGTAGGGGGTCCCGGCCTCGAAGCGGCCAACCACCCCTGCAACCCGAAGCGCGCGCAGGATGTGGCCGAAAGCCATTGAGGCCACGACATTGCCTCCGCGTGAATTGAAGAACACGACGCGCCGCAGCTTGGCGTCCGAGCTGTCGGATTTGAGAAAATCGACGAACGCCTGCGGCGTATCCGTTTCAATCACGCCGTCAGCCACGATGACGTGGGGACAGCGCGCGCCGCATCCGCCGGTTGCCAGTGTTTCGATGCGGAAGGTCATCGACCCAGGCTCAGCGTCAGAGGCCGCGGGCGAAAGCCAACCGCATAGCGCGAGCAGCAAGGCAAACGCCGCTCGCCGCGAACGGATGGTGGGCGGTGACGGACTCGAACCGCCGACCCTCTCGGTGTAAGCGAGATGCTCTGCCAGCTGAGCTAACCGCCCTTGTTGCGCAACCGTCTCCACGGCCGCGCAGACTACAGGCTCGCGCCTTCCCCAACAAGACCGACCAGAACGATCAGCCGGGCAGGTGTCGCAAAGAAACAAGGGACAGCGCCGGCCCCACGGCGGCTCCGGAGCGCGAAACGGGGCCTACTTCTTCGCCGCTTTCTTGTTCAGGTGCGCCTTCAGCGCTGCGCCGGGCTTAAAACGCGCGTTCCTCGAAGCGGCGATCTTGATTTCCTTGCCTGTCGCCGGATTACGGCCCTTCCCGGCGGCGCGTTCGCGCACCGAAAACGTCCCGAAACCGACCAAGCGCACCTCTTCGCCCTTCTTCAGGGTCTTGAGAATACCATCCAGCACGGCTTCGAGAGCGGCCGCTGCGCTCACCTTTGTCAAGTCGGCCTCGGCCGCGATATGGTCCACGAGCTCAAGCTTGTTCATTCTGGCCTCTCCGTTCGAATCCGGCGCTTGCCGGCGCCGTTGTTTTTCCGCGGCGAAAAGCGCCACGTCCGCAAGTCCACCTGCCCGAGGCGGCGTTGGAACCACCGCGTCCCCGGGCGAATCGGCGGCTGAGGTGGCCGCATTGCTCACGTTCTAGGCCGGGAACGCAAGGGTTTGCGGGAATGCCGCCGGAAAAAAGATAGATTTTTCCTCGCGAATCGCGGTTCGTCCGAAAAAAAAGCTGCAAATCCCTGCGGATTTGCAGCCGGTTCGGGCAGACCGCCGGGCGCTTGCAGCGCCCGGCTTAGGCCAATTTGCTAGTGGGCGACGAGGCCCTGACCGTCCTCGTCGAGAGGATTTGCAGGCGGCGCGACGGCGGCGACCTCTTCCTCCCAGGCGGTCGGCGTCGGCTGGCGCATGAGCGCGTGCGCCAGCACTTCCTCCATCCGCGACACCGGCACAATCTCGAGACCGTTCTTGACCGAGGCCGGAATGTCGGCGAGGTCCTTCACGTTCTCTTCCGGAATAAGGACCTTCTTGATGCCGCCGCGCAGCGCGGCGAGCAGCTTCTCCTTCAGACCGCCGATCGGCAGCACCCGGCCGCGCAATGTGATTTCGCCCGTCATCGCGATATCGCGTCGAACGGGAATGCCCGTCAGCATCGAAACGATGACCGTCGCCATGCCGACGCCTGCCGACGGCCCATCTTTGGGGGTCGCGCCCTCGGGCACGTGCACATGGATGTCGCGCTTGTCGAACAGCGGCGGCTGAATGCCGAAATCGAGGGCGCGCGAGCGTACGTAGGAAGCAGCGGCGGAGATCGATTCCTTCATCACGTCCTTGAGATTGCCGGTCACCGTCATGCGGCCCTTCCCGGGCATCATGACCCCTTCGATCGTCAGCAGTTCGCCGCCAACCTCCGTCCAGGCGAGCCCTGTCACGAGCCCGACCTGGTCGTCGGCCTCGATTTCGCCGTAGCGGAACTTCGGCGGGCCGAGGAATTCGGCGACGTTGTCGGCAGTGACCACTATCTTCTTGGTCTTGTTCGTCAGGATCTCTTTCACCGCCTTGCGGGCGAGGTTGGAGATCTCACGTTCGAGATTGCGCACGCCCGCTTCGCGCGTGTAGCGGCGGATGAGCTGCATCATTCCGCTGTCCTCGATCTCGAATTCGCTGGCGTCGAGCCCGTGCTTGGCCATCGAGTTCGTCAGGAGATGGCGCTTGGCGATCTCGAGTTTCTCGTCCTCGGTGTACCCGGCGATGCGGATGATTTCCATGCGGTCCATCAGCGGAGGCGGGATATTGAGCGTGTTTGCCGTCGTGACGAACATCACGCTCGAAAGGTCGTAGTCGACCTCGAGATAATGATCGTTGAACGTCGCATTCTGCTCCGGATCGAGCACTTCAAGCAGCGCCGACGACGGATCGCCGCGGAAGTCCATGCCCATCTTGTCGACCTCGTCGAGCAGGAAGAGGGGGTTTGAGGTCTTGGCCTTCCGCATCGACTGGATCACCTTGCCGGGCATCGATCCGATGTAGGTGCGGCGATGGCCGCGGATCTCCGCTTCGTCGCGCACGCCGCCGAGCGACATCCGCACGAACTCGCGGCCGGTCGCCTTGGCGATCGACTTGCCGAGCGACGTCTTGCCGACGCCGGGCGGACCGACGAGGCAAAGGATCGGCCCGGTCAGTTTGTTGGCGCGCTGTTGCACCGCCAGGTATTCGACGATGCGCTCCTTGACCTTGTCGAGGCCGAAATGGTCGGCATCGAGGATCGCCTGCGCCGCCGGCAGATCCTTCTTGATCTTCGAGCGCTTCTGCCATGGGATCGAGAGCAGCCAGTCGAGATAGTTTCGCACGACGGTCGCCTCGGCCGACATCGGCGCCATCTGCCGCAGCTTCTTGACCTCACCGAGCGCCTTCTCGCGCGCTTCCTTGGTGAGCCGGATCGACTTGATGCGCTCTTCGAGCTCGGACATTTCGTCCTTGCCCTCTTCGTCGCCGAGCTCCTTCTGGATCGCCTTCATCTGCTCGTTGAGGTAGTACTCGCGCTGGGTCTTCTCCATCTGGCGCTTGACGCGCGTGCGGATCCGCTTCTCGACCTGCAGCACCGAGATCTCGCTCTCCATCAGCGCAAGGCACTTCTCGAAACGCTTGCCGATCGAACGCATCTCGAGAATCGCCTGCTTGTCGGCAAGTTTGATCGCAAGATGCGAGGCGATCGTGTCGGCGAGCTTGCCGTAGTCGTCGATCTGATTGACCGCGCTCACCACCTCGGGAGAGATCTTCTTGTTAAGCTTGACGTAGCTCTCGAACTCGGAGACGACCGAGCGCGACAAGGCTTCCGCCTCGATCTTGTCGATCGGGTCGTCGGCGATCGCCTGAGCCTCGGCCTGGAAAAAGCTGTCGCCTGGAATGTAGCGCGTGACCTGCGCGCGTGCGACCCCTTCGACAAGCACTTTGACGGTGCCGTCCGGCAGTTTCAAAAGCTGGAGGACGCTCGCCAGCGTGCCGGCGGAGAAGATCGCCTCGGGCGCCGGATCGTCATCGGCGGCGTTCTTCTGAGTCGCGAGCAAGATCGGCTTGTCTGACCGCATCACCTCCTCGAGTGCGCGAATTGACTTTTCGCGTCCGACGAAGAGAGGCACGATCATGTGAGGAAAAACGACGATATCGCGCAACGGCAGGACGGGATAGACGTCGACCGTTCCGGGAATGATGGATTTGCGTTGGCTGCCCATGGCTGTCCTTCTCGAGCCGGCCTCGAACCGGCCCTTGTATTTTGCAGTGACGACGCCAGCCGACTAGCCTGGCCCTGAC
Source organism: uncultured Alphaproteobacteria bacterium (assembly GCA_963772555.1). Lineage (GTDB taxonomy): Bacteria > Pseudomonadota > Alphaproteobacteria > Rhizobiales > Beijerinckiaceae > Roseiarcus. The sequence goes on from CAVYXQ010000027.1 coordinate 13,956, forward strand.
ATCAGCGGCTGCACTTGCCGTCTATACGCACCCGCCCGACCAAGCGACCGAACGGCATCACAACTTCCCGCCGCAAGTTTCATGCCCTTCGCGAGAATCGATCGTCTCTACTTGAGCGAAGATGGTCTCGACACGTGACAGTTTCAAGCCGCCGGAAATTTACCGCTTCAGCCGGCCCGCTCCGCCCGTTCCGCATAGATGTAGAGCGGGCGCGCCTTGCCCTCGACGACCTCGGGACCGATCACGACCTGCTCGACCCCATCGAGGCCGGGCAGCTCGAACATGGTGTCAAGCAGGATGCCTTCCATGATCGACCGCAAGCCCCGGGCCCCGGTGCGCCGCTCGATCGCCTTTTTGGCGACGACGTTGAGCGCCTCATCCTGGAAGGTCAGATCCGTGCTCTCCATTTCGAACAGACGCTGATACTGCTTGACCAGCGCGTTTTTCGGCTCGGTCAGGATCTTCTTCAGCGCCTCTTCGTCGAGGTCCTCAAGCGTCGCGATGACCGGCAGACGGCCGACGAATTCGGGGATCAGCCCGAATTTGAGGAGATCCTCGGGCTCAACTTCACGAAAAACTTCGCCGGTGCGGCGGTCGTCCGGGGACTGCACCTTGGCGCGGAAGCCGATTGACGTTCCCTTGCCGCGCGCCGAGATGATGCGCTCGAGCCCGGAGAAGGCGCCGCCGCAGATGAACAGGATGTTGGTCGTGTCGACCTGCAGGAATTCCTGCTGCGGATGCTTGCGCCCGCCTTGCGGCGGCACGCTGGCGATCGTTCCTTCCATGATCTTGAGCAGCGCCTGCTGCACGCCCTCGCCCGATACGTCGCGGGTGATCGACGGATTGTCGGACTTGCGGCTGATCTTGTCGATCTCGTCGATGTAGACGATGCCGCGCTGCGCCCGCTCGACGTTGTAATCGGAGGCCTGCAGCAGCTTGAGGATGATGTTTTCGACGTCTTCGCCGACATAGCCGGCTTCGGTCAGCGTCGTTGCGTCCGCCATCGTGAATGGCACATCGAGGATGCGAGCCAGCGTCTGGGCGAGCAGCGTCTTGCCCGACCCGGTCGGGCCGATCAGCAGGATATTGGATTTGGCGAGCTCGACGTCGCCGTGCTTGGTCGCATGATTGAGGCGCTTATAGTGGTTATGCACCGCGACCGACAGAACCCGCTTTGCCTGGGGCTGGCCGATGACGTAATCGTCGAGCACCTTGCAGATTTCGCGCGGCGTCGGGATGCCGTCCTTGCTCTTGACGAGCGCTGTCTTGCTTTCCTCCCGTATGATATCCATGCAGAGTTCGACGCATTCGTCGCAGATGAACACGGTCGGCCCGGCAATGAGCTTTCGCACTTCGTGCTGGCTTTTGCCGCAGAATGAGCAATAGAGCGTGTTCTTGGCGTCGCCGTCGGCCTTGGCCATCGTCTTTCTCCACAGCGGCCGCTCGATCGAAACGGGATCGTCGAATCGACCACACAACCTAAACAGACCTAACTAACGAAACGTAGCCTTCGACCCCACCTCGCCGTCCGCCGTCGTGTCGCTCCGTTCCCGCCCGTGGGCAGAACCCCCCAAGCAACCATTAAAGTCCGGGCAAAATCAAGTCCGGGCCCGCAAAAGTGATTGCGGCGGGTCGCTGGACCCGCAGACGGACAAGCAGGAATCAGGCCGGGGCCTTCGCCTCTTCCAACTCGACGGCGCGATTGGTCGTCACCTCGTCCACAATGCCGAACGCCTTGGCCTCTTCGGCCGACATGAAATGGTCACGATCTAGCGTCCTTTCAATGGCTTCGTAGCTTTGCCCGGTGCAATGGACGTAAATCTCGTTGAGGCGGCGCTTGACCTTCAGGATGTCTTCGGCGTGGCGTTGAATATCCGAGGCCTGGCCCTGGAATCCGCCGGACGGCTGATGGACCATGATGCGGGAATTGGGCAGGGCGAAGCGCGAGCCTTTTTCGCCGGCGGCCAGGAGGAGCGAGCCCATCGAGGCGGCCTGGCCGATGCACATCGTGGTCACTTTCGGGCGAATAAACTGCATTGTGTCGTAGATCGATAGGCCCGCCGTCACAACGCCGCCCGGCGAATTGATATAAAGCGCGATCTCCTTTTTCGGATTATCCGCTTCGAGGAAGAGGAGCTGGGCGACCACCAGCGAGGCAGAAATGTCCTCGACCGGCCCGATCATGAATATGATGCGTTCGCGCAGCAGTCGCGAGAAGATGTCAAACGACCGTTCGCCTCTCGCCGATTGCTCGATCACGATCGGCACGAGGTTGTTGAAGTAATAGTCGACCGGATCGCGCATCATCATCGTTGTTTCCCGAAGGCGTCTCGGCGGACGCCGAGCCTCAACATAGGCGCCTGCCGCGGTCCCGGAAAGAGGGGCGGCCAGCTCGCATTGAAATGGCTCCGTCGGCCTGCGGCGGGGCTCAGCGCCGCGTGTCACCCGGACGACGGTTCCGTCTCGCCCTGCGGCTCCTCAAGGCCGGGCGCGGCCGGCGGGGCGACATCGTCGACCGGCTTCAGGAGCTCTTCCTTGCTCACTTTTTTCTCCTCGACCCTGACGAGGCCGAGGATGTGGTCGACGACCTTCTCCTCGTAGATCGGCGCGCGCAGCTCGGCGAGCGCCTGGTTGTTGTTGCGGTAGAAGTCCCAGACCTGCTTCTCCTGACCGGGGAAGGAACGGGCGCGGGCGATAAGCGCCTGCGTCATCTCTTCGTCCGAGACCTTGACCTGCGCACGGTTGCCGATCTCGGCCAACAGGAGCCCGAGGCGAACCCGCCGCTCGGCAATCTTGCGGTAGTCCGCGCGGGCCGCCTCCTCTGTCGTGTTCTCGTCGGCGAAGCTGCGGCCGGAGGCCTCCTGCTCGCGCGTCACCTGCGCCCAGATCGCATCGAATTCCTGGTTGACGAGCCCTTCGGGCAGCTCGAACGAATAAAGCGCATCGAGCTTGTCGAGGAGCTGGCGCTTGACCTTATCGCGCGACGCGCGCGCGTAGTCGGCCGCGATCCGGTCGCGGATCGTCTCCTTCAGCTTGTCGAGGCTTTCGAAACCAATGCCCTTGGCGAATTCGTCGTCGATCGCCAGCGCCCCAGGCGTCCCTACCGCCTTCACCGTCACATCGAAGTCCGCCGTCTTGCCGGCGAGCGCGCGCACCGCATAGGCCTCGGGGAAGGTCGCCCGGATCTTGCGCTCTTCCCCGGGGGCGACTTCGAGCAGCTGCTCTTCGAAGCCCGGGATGAAGGTGTTCGAGCCGAGCGCCACCTGAATGTCCCTGCCCTCGCCCCCTTCGAATGGCACGCCATCGATCGTCCCGTTGAAATCGACGGTGACGCGATCGCGATTTTCGGCCCTGCCGCCGTCCGGCTTGTCGGCATAGGTCCGGCGCTCTTCCGCCAGACGTTCGAGGGCGAGATCGACGTCGGCCTTCTCGACCTCGGCCGACGGGCGCTCGAGTTCGATCTGGGACAGATCGCCGATCTCGAACACCGGCAGCACTTCAAGCGCCACCTTGAAGTTGAGGTCGCCGCGCGCCTCGAGAGCGGCCTCGATCGCGGCCTGGTCCTGCGGCAGTTCGACCTTGGGCTCGCGCGCCAGCCGCAAGCCGTTGTCGTCGACGATCTTCTTGTTCGCGTTGGCGATTGCTTCCTGGACGACTTCGGCCATCACCGACTTGCCGTAGACCTTGCGCAGATGCTCGACCGGCACCTTGCCGGGCCGGAAGCCGTTGATGCGGACCTTCGCCTTGAGGTCGGCAAGCTGGCCGTTCAGCTTCTCCTCGAGATCGCGCGCCGGCAGGGAAATGTCGTATTCGCGCTTGAGCCCCTGGCTCAGCGTCTCTGTCACCTGCATCGTCAAATCCGCCTTCGTCGGTTGGCCAAGGCTACCCTTAGCCGATTTTGTTCAATGTCGCCAAAACGTCACGCCTGGGGCGTCCGCGCTCGGCAGCGCGCGGCCTCCCCGTAGCAAGCTTTGGGGAACTGGTGCGGGCGGAGGGACTCGAACCCCCACGACTTTCGCCACCGGAACCTAAATCCGGCGCGTCTACCAATTCCGCCACGCCCGCTTTCGGAGCGCCTCGTTTTGTAAACGCGTCCGGCTTCGGGCGCGCTCTATACCAGCTTGCCGGCGCCGCGCCATAGAAAAAAGCGGCGGATCGCAGCGGCGGTTCCGGCGCCGGGCGCGCGCCGGCAATCCATTCGGCGGAATCCCGAAAAACCTCGACATTTCAGAAAGCGGACGGCGCGTCGCGATTCGACCCAATTCCATCGACCGGCGACATGTCCTAAACACTTCGTTCAAGGCGCCGCGCCGGACGAGGCTCGCGCGAAATCTTGCGGCGAACTGCTCGGGACCCGATGATCCTCCGCCCTCTTCTCCCCCGCCCCGGCCTGACCCCGACCCGTCGGGCGCTCCTTGGCGGCGGGCTCGCGGCCGCCGCCTGGGGACTGGCCAGCGCCTGCGCCCAGTCCCCTTCCCCCGCGGCCGACGGCTTTCGGCCATTCGGCGCGGCCCCCTCCCGTCTCGCCCTCGCGCCGCCGCCGGCCGAGGCCGCCGCGACCCTCTCGTACGCCGGGCAGACGCCCGGCCCGCTGCTGCGGCTGAAGAAAGGCGAGGAATTGAAATTAAGGTTGAGGAACAGGCTCGTCGAGCCGACCGCGCTGGCCTTTCCCGGCCTCCGAGCGGCCAACGCCAGCGCCGGCTACGGCGGCCTGACCGCGCCGCGGCTCGCCCCGGGGCAAAGCGCCGACATCCGCTTTGCCCCGCCCGACGCCGGCTTCAATCTCTATTTGCCGCATGCCGGCTCGACCGACGCCAGCCAGCAGGGGCGCGGCCTCTTCGGGCCGATCGTGGTCGAGGAGGCGGAGAAGCCCGACGTCGATGAGGACGTCGCCATCGTGCTCTCGGACTGGAGCCTCGACGACAAGGGGCAGATCAGGGACGATTTTTCCGATCCGGCCTTCGCCCGGGCAGGCGGGCGCAAGGGCCGGCTCGTCTTCGCCAATGCCGGCCCGGCGCCGCTGAAACTCGCCGCCCGCCCGGGCGCGCGCGTGCGCCTGAGGCTCGGCAACGCCGCGACGGCGCGGCTGGCCAACGTCGGCATCGCGGGGGCGAGGACGTTCATCGTCGCGGTCGACGGCCAGCCGAGCGCACCGTTCGAGCCGCTGCTGAACCAGTTCCCGATGGGGCCGGGGGCGCGCTTCGAACTCATGTTCGACATGCCGCGCGACGCCGGTGAGGCGGTGGACATTGTGCTGCGCGGCGAGAAGGGCGCCGCCGACCTGCCGTTCGCCCGGATTGCGGCGGCGGGCGAACCGGTCGCCGCGCGCTCGGCGCCGCCGCGCCTGCCGCCGAACCCGCTGCTGCCGGTGGAGATCGCGCTCGAAGTCGCGCGGCGCTGCGACGTGACCGTCGCCGGCGGCGGCGCCGCGCCCTTCACGCTGAACGGCGCGACCTTCGCCGACTGGGCGCCGAGGCCCGCCTTCGCCATCCCGCGCGGCGCGCCCGCCGTCTTCGCCATCGCCAACAAGACCGCGTTCGTCCAGGCGATGCGGCTTGGCGGCCATGTCGCGCGCCTCCTGCACGCGATGGACGACGGCTGGGAGCCCTACTGGCGCGACACCATCCTGATCCAGCCCGGCCGCACCGCGCACATCGCCTTCGTCGCCGACAATCCCGGCAAATGGCCGATCGAATTGGCGATCCCCGAGCATCGCGCGGCCGGCGTCGGCGGCTGGTTCCAGGTCGGCTGACCCTTCGCTTCGAAGCTTTGATCGTTACCTGTTATTCCCTGTTATTCCCTGCCAACAGCAAATTCGGGCCGCCACGCTGCCTCATTTGACGCAGGAACTACCTTCATTTCAGTGTCTTGAGAAAAATTGCTAAAGCGCTCGCTGAGGCGGTGGGGCACCATAACAGGGAAATGACTTTCCCTGTTACGCCGCATAACAGGGAAAAAGCAGCCAGCAAAACCGAAGCCGGAAACCGGCCTCCGCGGTCCCGCACGAGAGCGCGATCGTCAGACCGCCGAGCCGAAAAGGCGGCGATCCCAGAACACCGGCCGATGCAGGCTCGCCTCGACGAGCCGAAACTCGGGATGAGCAGGGTTGATCATGATATTGTTGTCGATCCGGGCGACGACGCTGGGCGCGATGAGGAAAAGACTCCGCTTCTGGTTGGACCATTCCTCGCCGAACGTCCGGCTCGCCGTCGGCGGCAGGCTGTCCCAGCCCGGCAGGGTCGGCGGGGAAAAGACCTCGTAGCTCACGCCGCGGGGGAGCGTGACCTGAATATAATGCTGATTCGGCGGCAGCCGCCCGCTGCCGCGGACCAGCTTTTCCAGGAGCGCGGTCGAATAATGCTCGCTCGAATAGATGAGAGGGCTTCCCGGCGTATTCCATCGACCGGGAGCGATGGACGAGCCGGTCGCGTCGAAGATCGGATGAGCGCCTGCCGGATCGCCGATACGGAATGAGGCGAGCGTCCGATCGAGGATCTGCGCGGTCATGCCGCACTGCCATATTTGAGACCGCCGAGGATATCGACGATCAATTCCGCGCCGAATTCGCTGCGAATCGCCAGATCGATCGGCCGGTTGTCTTCCGCCATCGGGTGAGGACGAAACAGGAAGTCGCGCGCCTCGTCGTCGCTCCCCCAAACGTCGTGGGCCGCGCTCCAGACTCTGGCGAGACGAGCCAGACGTGCGCCCTCTTCCGGCGAAAGCTTGTGCGTCGTCGTCTTTCGTCGTTCCAGCGTCGCCTTCGGAACCAGCCGGTATTTGAAATGCGCGTCGTCGGGCGCGATGAGATGCGCGACCCTGTCGAGGGCCTTGACCGGCAACCCATGCTCGATTCTGATGATCAGCGCGACGGGCGAAGCCTCCCGGGAGTTTGCCGGCAGTCCCAACACAGCCGCCACGTCGCTCGATGCAAACATCACGCCATCCGTTTCAGGTGAGGCTGAATATAGTCTCATATGAGACCAACGGCGAGCGCGGAACGCTCGGACGATAGTTTACTCAATCCCATCGGCGATATCCCGCCCCGAGGGCCCGCATCGCCCACTTCGCGGTCTTGGCCCCCAATCGCTCACGGGACCGCGCGACGGACGAGGAGAATGGGGATTGAGTAAAGTGCCGCCGCAACCCGGGGCCCGATGCGGTTCGCTATTCCTTCATCGCCGTGGACTTGCACCACCTACTCCTCGTCGGCCTCGCGGCGCACTGTCACTGTAATACGACGCCGCCCCGTCTCTCAACGGAATCGGCCGTCCGGCCGACACGATGCGTCGGCGCCACTGTTCACTGTTGGCAGAGAAGGGGAAGTTTCGTCGACACTTCGCTCATCAAAATGAGCTTGCACACGACCGTCTCGCCAGTGTTACCGACTAAAGCGAGCTGGCCCGCGGGGATCGAGGCGTCCCACAAGAACGCGTCGGTCATGAGGTTCAAAACACGCCGTTTATATTCAGTATCGAGATTGTCGAGCTGATCGCCTTTCGTTTCGAGCACCGCAATCCGCGTCGATCCGTCGCTCCGCTTCACGGCGAAAATGAAATCCGGATATAAGCGGTGCCGGCGCCATCCCTGAACGCCGTACTGGTTCCGCGCGACGTTCCGGTGCCACCATTTCAGCACGGCTTCGCTGTCGAGATGAACCGCAACATTCTGTTCGTCGGTGTTGAAGTCCGCTTCATAGACCGGCGCGAACAGGCTGAGTTGCAGTGGTCCGCCGTTATGATTTAAAAGCTGCCGCGCACCCTGCGGTTGCGTTGTCTCCATCGTCATCGGCATCCGCCAGTTGTTTCCATCCATTCTCAAACGGAACTGGATGGCGCCGCTTCCGACGCCTGACCGGAACAGCGCTTCGGCGCGCGAGTCCTGCTCCTTGATCAGCCCCTTGCGAAGTGTGTCGAGGATGACTCCAGCAAGCTTGCCGAGTCTCGCCGCATCGAAGCCGCGTTCCGCCAGGCGCGCGACGACGCGCGCTACGATTTCGCGCCCAACGAACGGGTTCTGCACCATGTCGCTGATCATGCGCGTGACGTAAGTGGGATCGAAGCGGAGCGTCTCTGCGCTCGCTACCGTCGCTTCGGAGGCGATCGGCACGCTCGCGTCGTCGGTCAGGGAAATGCGTTGCAATTGGGCTTCGACGGCGCTGGCGTTTTCGGGAATGGAATCCGCAATCGTTGTCGGGTCGCATCCTCGCCAGTCGATTGCAGACAGCACGTCGGTTTCGTAATCGAGCTCGCGCGCAGCGCCGCCTTCGATCCTGAGCACCTTCGGCAGGTAGATGTCCAAGCTGTTGAATGCCGCTCGCCGATTGATCTGACGCGTGGCGTCGGCCGCGGGCGCCGAATCGCTCGCCGCGACATGCAGCACCAGATCGCCGAGGCCGTCGCCTTCAAGCCCCTTCTTGATGGCCTCGACGACCGCAGCCGTCGCCGTGTGGTGCGTGATTACGTGGCACTCGTCGAGCGCCGCGACTTCGGTCTTTTCCGCCCCCGGCTGGCGCAGTATGCGCCCAACAAGCTGGGTCATAGCCGACAGATTGTTCTGCGCCGCGAGGGAACAGAGCACATAGGCGAACGGGCAGTCCCACCCTTCTTGAAGCGCGGATTTGGTGATGATCGCACGCACGCGGTTGGTCGGCGACAAGAGGTCTTGATTCTCCGGCTGGCTGAGGTCGTTGGTCTCTGCGGTCTTGACCGCGATTTCCGCGTCGTCGAACCCAGCTGTCTTCAGCCATTCCCGAACGTCCTCCGCGTGTATGAACCCCGCTCCGCGTTGGTCCCTTCCCGTGCGCTCGACTTGCACGAGGAGGATAGGCCGGATGTAGCGGTTGGTGTCGGCGCGTAGCTTCGCGGCGTGGTCCGCGAGTTCGTGCAGCTTGTCGAGGGCGGCCGTCAGCGTCGTTCTCCAGTCCGTCCCCTGGCGCGGATCGAGGTTAAGCGGCATCTTGATCATGCCCTCCCGATCCAGTTCCTTCCCGGTCACTTCGACCAGCACGTTCTGGTAGCGACCCGGCGCGGGATTGCGCCCCCCGCGCGGTTGAACGTCCTTCGGCGTCGCGGTGAGTTCCAGGACGAAGCAGGGGTTGAAGCCGTAGAGCGTCCGATATGCGAGGTCGGAGGTCGCGCGATGGCCCTCGTCCATCACCACGACTGGGCGGGTGATGCGAAGGGCGTTGCCAAGCGAGTCCTTGACCATCGCCATCAGCGTTCCGCCGTAGGCGTCGAGGTTCGGGATGAGCTCCAGCAAGTCCTGATGCTTGTCCTGTTCGCCCTCGGGTGGCACGAAGCCATGCACGTCGCCGCGGTCGCGAAACATACGCAAGGTTTCGTTCGTCTCCCGGTTCGCAGACTGAAGCATCAGCAGCATCACGCAGAGGTTGGCGTCGATCTCACGCTTGTCCAGCCGGTCCGTCTTTTCGAAGATGCGCACGCGGCCTGCCGAGACGCGGTCGAGCACGGCGCGATAGGGGTGCTGGCGATCGGCCAGGTGTTTCAGCGTCTGCGCGTAGATCGCCTCGTTTGGGACAATCCAGAGAACAAATCCTGTGTTTTTCTTCAGATATTGCCCGAACACCCGAGACAGGCTTTGTACCGCGAGAAACGTCTTGCCGCCGCCGGTCGGCACCTTGAGAACGGCGTTGGGTACCGGCCGTCCGATGCCGTCCTTACGAGGGTCGTGGGGAATGTTCGCGCGCGAGGTCGGCAGTTTTCCAGCGACAGCCATCGCCTTCCATGCGTCGCGTGCGAAATCCGGAACGTCCAAGCGGACGCCCGGATGAGCGGCGGCGAACGCGGCAACCGCGTCCGCATTCGCCTTTGCGGCATTGAGTTCGGCGAGATAGTCATCCAACGCCGACAGCGCGCGATCCTGATAGTCGAGCTTGCGCAGCATTGGGTCACGCGTGCCCGATGCGGTACAGCGCGAAAGGCAGCGGCGCGAACTCGACCGGGAGATTGTGCTGTGCGAGCATCCTTTGCGAGACGTAGCGGGCTGGCGCGAAGACAAGGTGTTTCGCCTGCGGGTCCCTGGCCGCAAAGACCTTTGCGCGGCTCAACGTAAGCGCTGCCTCAGCGCTTTTAAGCCACTCAAGATCGGGCTTGTAGAGGAGCCAGACGTTCTGGCCATCAGTCCGACCGAGAAAGTATTCGCCTTCGTCCATCCTCCCCGCGTCGAGCGCGCAGTTCGTAGCAGTGTGGAATAGGACGGCACCAAGCGCCGCGTAAGACGGGAGGGAGTCGCCGCTTAGAATCTTGTCGAGATCGACGGGTGACCCGATCGTGCAGTAGGTGAATGCCCCGCCGAGCCCATCAGCTTTTTCAGAAACAATTCTTTCGCCGGAAATAACTATTTCCCCATCCTTGATTTCTTTTTTAATTACCGAAAAATCTTGCCCGTGAAGGTTCTCAACTGCTTGAACATTTTCAACCAGCCTTTGACCACGTTCGATTGTACGCCACGTCACTCGTTGACGGAGCAACTCTGTTCTCTGCCTTCCTTTGTATGTGTACCCGGAAATAACTCTTCTAACGCGCTCTGCGGTGATGGTCTCAGCGTAATCCTCGCCTTCAACCAAAATAAACTTCCGCTGGCCTTGATCGAGGCTATTCGCTTTTAGTACGGCGTGTGCGGTTGTCCCGGATCCGGCAAACGAATTTAGGACAATAAGATCCTTTCGCTCAAATAAGCTAAGCAAAAACTGAACAAGCTCGATTGGTTTTGGAAATGAAAACTCCACATCGGGCAGTACTTCCGTCAGTGTCTTTGCGCCGTTATTTGTGTAAAATGGGCCAGAAATTACAGAGCTAACATTGGTCCTAGCGTCTAGATCTGAAAGAAATGCCTTCCTTCTTGGCCGGCCTGATTCCTCATCGGGCCAAATAATCCTCTTTTCAGCAATAAGTTGATTCATTTTTGAGGGTTCAAACCGCCACCCCTTTTTTGGGCAGCCGTAGTTGATACCTGTTTCTGGATCAATCAGATCATAATGCAAATTTGGCCGCTTCTCTCTTGAGGCCAGCCCAACCATATTGGCGCTCGCCCAAGGACCGCGGCTGTCGTTATCCAGGTTTGAATAATCAGTCGCCGCCCTTAGTTCGCCATCAAATCCATTCCCAAAAATGAGAACAAACTCATGATCGTTTGAGAGACCGCTCTCGTTTCGGTTATCTTTGTTATTACGCGACTTCCAAACAAACTCGCCAATGAATCTTCCCTCTCCAAATATTTCCTCGCATATTTCTCGCAAACGTCCGATTTCAATCGTATTGATTGAGAGAAATATCACCCCCGTCTCCGAAAGGAGTTGGTCCAAGAGGCGAAGACGTGGCCACATCATCGCAAGCCATTTGTCGTGCCGAAGTCCATCGTCAATCGAAATCGGATTCTCTGAAAACCACTCCCGTATCATCGGTGAGTTCACATCATCTTTGTAGCTCCATTCCTTATTGCCAGTATTGTAGGGCGGATCGATATAAACGAAGTCAATCTTCCCTGCGTACATCGGCAGTAGCGCCTTGAGGGTATGCAGATTGTCGCCGTGGATAATGAGATTGCCGTCAAGCGCGACAGGGCCGATCCCCTTACTCGCGTCCGGCACGAGCGGGCGGAACGGGACGGCCAGGTGGTGATTGTAAACGAACTCCTTGCCCTTGAAGTTCAGTTCAGTCATTTGGGAATGGCTTTCCCCTTTGGATACGCACCGCGCGCACCGGTACCGTGCATAGCTTGATTCGTGGCTTAGGGCACGCCGTTTGGGCACGGCTTGGCGTGAGTGTTCCCTCACGCAGGAGGCATGCCCAGAGCGCCGCGCCGAGCGCCTCTTCGAAGGCGCCTGGCGCGCCGATTGACGGCTGGGACAAACCGACGCCGACGCCTTTATCCGCGACGGCCGTCACGCCCGGCAAGCACGGGCCCAAGCCGAAACGGCAGCGCGACGGCGGGTGAAACGCGTGCGCGACGGCGGGTGATGGGGGCCGGGGAAGGCTCAGGAAAAGGGAATTACGGGCGCGTCACCGTAACGTGTTGTCCGACGGCAGCTTCAGCCGAGCGAGACGTTC
>CAVYXQ010000028.1:0-137864 GCA_963772555.1 uncultured Alphaproteobacteria bacterium
TATTTTATCGACGGTAAGCTGTTCGCCCTAATGGCCAATACGGGTCATTGGATGGACGTCGGGGGGAACGTTCCCGGCGGCTGGGCGCCCAAGGCCCAGGAAATCCATCAGGAAGGGCTCATCATCCCGCCCGTAAAACTCTACGAAGCCGGAAAAATCAACGCGGCGCTAGTCAAAATGTTCCGCGCAAACGTTCGCCTGCCCGAACAGATCGCGGGCGATCTCGCCGCCATGACCAATGTCTTCGCGATAGGAAGGCGCGGTCTCGACGGCCTTATCAAGCGCTACGGCGCCGACACGGTAATCGCCTGCCAAGATGAGATGATTGCTCGTTCCGAACGGCAGATGCGCTCGCACATCGCCGAGATTCCGGACGGTGTCTATACGTGTTCTGACCACTTCGACAACGACGGCATCGTCGACGAGCCGATCCCGATCGCACTGACCGTAACCGTGAGGGGCGATGCGATGCATCTCGACTTCACCGGCACGGCCGGGGTCTCTCGCGGGCCGTTCAACATCTCGCGCAACACGACGCTTTCGAGCTGCTACGTAGCGCTGAAGCACATCTTCCCTGACGTGCCGATCAATGGCGGCACCTTCCGCCCGGTGGACTTCACCGTACCCGAGGGCTCGATGCTGGCGGCGCAATATCCGGCGGCAGTCGGCGCCTATCTCGAGCCGGTGGGGCGCATACTGGATCTGATTTTCGGCGCGCTGGCGCGGGCGATCCCCGATCGCGTGCCGGCGCCCTTTTTCGGCACTACAGGCCCGACGTCCGTCAGCGGCCTCCACCCGCGCACCAAGGGCTATTTCGTCGGTGTGTTCCCCTATCCCGGCGGCTATGGGGCCTCGAAGGACTCGGACGGGCTCGTCAATGGCAATCCGCCGCAGTCGATGGCGAATTTCATGTCCCTTGAACTGTCGGAGCATCGCTTTCCGCTGCGCTTCGACCATTTCGCGCTGCGCGAGGACTCCGGAGGGGCCGGTTGGCACCGCGGGGGCTGCGGCACGACCTACGGCTTCACAGTCTGGTCCGACACCATCGTGTCCTGCCTCGGCGATCGGGCCGATACGGGGCCCTTCGGCGTCGCGGGGGGCGGCAAGGCGAGGCCGAACGTCGTCGAGTTCCGCACCGGCGGCAAACGCTGGCGCCCGGAATTTCGGGGCAAGCAGGAAAAGCAGCTTCTGCATCCGGGCGAAGGGTTGGACCTCCAATCGCCCGGCGGCGGCGGTTTCGGCGACCCGTTTACTCGCGAGATCGAAGCAATCGAAGCTGACCTCAACCTCGGTTACGTGTCTCGGCGGACGGCCGAGGACGATTACGGCGCGGTCATCGCCGACGTGAAGCGATTCGCGGGTCATGACCGATATCGCGTTGATGGTGAGGCGACCGCGCACCGTCGCGCCGAACTACGCAGCGGCGGCCAAGCGCCGCCGAAGAACTTGGAAGAGGGGCGAAGATGACGGCTCCCGCATGGGATCTGCCCGAGGATATGGCCATGCTGCGGGAGACCGCTCGCCGGTTCATGCAGCACGAAGTGCGCCCCGAAGAGAACAAGCTTGCGCACGATGCCACGGAACTGCCGGCAGACGTGCTGAAGCGCCTTCAGGCCAAGGCGCGCGCGCTCGGCATCTGGCAGGTTGAATCTCCAGCCGAATGGGGCGGAGCCGGGCTTAGCCTGCTCGGCCAGGCCGTCGTCGCCGAACAGGCGTCGCAATGCAAGATGGGGGCTTATATTCCCGCCTGTCACACCTTTGGCTGGGATCCCCCGAATGCGATATTCGAGGGCCGCAAGGACCAAATCGAGAAATACGCGGTTCCGACCCTCGAATCCGGCGAGAAGACCTTTGTCGCGATCTCCGAGCCGAGCGGCGGCTCCGATCCCGGCCGCGCTATTCAGATGCGCGCCGAGCGCAAAGGCGACCGCTACGTCCTCAACGGCACGAAGCTCTGGATTTCTGGGGTCGGGCAATCGAGTTGGGGCCTGGTGTTCGCGCGCACGGGCCCGAGCAGGGGCCGCAGCGGGATCACCGCCTTCATCGTCGAGAAGAAGTTCAATGGGTTTAGCTATAAGCTGGTCCCGGTCATCCGTTCCTACGCCCCCTATGAGCTGACGCTCGTCGACTGCGAAGTGCCGGTCGAGAACCGGCTCGGCGAGGAAGGCGAGGGTTTCAAACTGGCAGAAACCTGGCTTGTCCACGCGCGCATACCCTACGCCGCGGCCGTCATCGGCCTCGGCGAGGCCGCCCTCCGCCTCGCAATCGATTGGGTGCGCGAGCGGCACGCTTTCGGTTCGGCGCTTGCGGACAAACAGGCGATCCAGTGGATGATCGCCGACAGCGAAATCGAGTTGCGCGCGGCGCGTTTGCTTGTCCACCAAGCGGCGGCTCGAGCAGACGTCGGGCTAGACATCAAAGTCGACGCATCGGTTGCGAAAGTCTACGCCACGGAGATCGCGGGCAAGGTCGTCGATCGTTGCATTCAAATGTTTGGCGGGCTTGGCGTCGCCAAAGAAATGCCGTTGGAGCGTTGGTACAGGGAACTGCGCATCAAGCGCATCGGCGAAGGCCCATCCGAAGTGCATCGCATGGTGATCGCCCGCGATATCCTCGGAAGCCAACGCAGCCGGGCGGTAGCGTGATCGGCTCCCGCATTTTGCTCTGAGGAGGCGGCCATTCGAGGCAGGATCGTCATCGCCGGCATCGGGCATACGGCCTACGGCAAGCAGCCGGGACGTTCGACGGTTTCGCTGAACCTCGAAGCCTGCCGTAAGGCGATCGAGGACGCGGGGGTCGAGCCCGGGGAGGTCGATGGCCTGCTCGTCAAGGTGCCAACCTCCAAGGTGGAGATGATGTACGGGCAGAAGCTCGCCGAGGCGATGGGTCTCGAGCCGAGCGTCGGCGGCGTCTGGGACCAGGGTGGCGCTTCCAACATCTCGATGATCGCGATCGCTGCTATGGCGATCGAGGCCGGACAGTGCGAGGTCGCTCTTGTCACGCTCGCCGACAACCCGCGCACGGGGACCCGCCAGGCGTACGAGAAGGGCTGGGGGGATGACGCGGTCTTCGGATGGTTCAGTGTAGTTGCGAGCTACGCGATGATCGCGCGCCGCCACATGCACGATCACGGGACGACGGAGGAACAGCTCGCTCGCATCGCCATCGCAGCACGCGCACACGGCGCCGCGAATGCCGACGCGCAGTTGCGTAAGCCTCTAACGATGGAGGAATATTTTGCTTCTCCTTGGGTGGTCGAGCCTCTGCGGCGCGCCGATTGCTGCCTCATCTCAGACGGCGCGGCGGCAGTCGTGGTGATGTCCGCCGAGCGCGCAAGGAAGCGCGGCGTTCGCGCCCCTGTTCCGATCCTCGGCTTCGGCCAGGGCAACAGCTCGAGCGACGTGCCGCTGCGCCGCGATCTTACGGAAACAAAGGCCGACGTCTCTGCTCGAACGGCATACGCGATGGCTGGGCTCGGACCGAAGAACATCGACGTGGCGCAGATCTATGACTGCTTCACGATCACGGCTCTGATGACGCTCGAGGCTTACGGCCTTTGTCCGCGCGGTCGCAGCGCGGAGTTCTTTGAGGAGGGCGGCTTCGGTGTCGACGGACGTCTGCCGCTCAACACCTCGGGCGGGCTCCTTTCCGAGACGGGAATGCCTGGATTGCAACTCGTGCTCGAAGGCGTGCGCCAGATACGCGGAACGTCGTCCAACCAGAAGAGGGGCGCCAAGACCTGTGTCGTCAGCAACCAGGGCGGCATCATGCACACCCATTCCACCCTGATCCTCGGCAACTAGAGAGGGCATCCGATGGCAGAGAGCGCTAGCGAATCTCCGCACGACGCCTACTGGCGGACGCTTGGAGAAGGCCGCTTGCAGTTCCAGCGCTGCGCGCGCTGCGGCCACGCCTGGCTGCCGCCACGCGAGGATTGCCCCTCTTGCTGGTCGCCCGAGTGGCGCTGGCAAGCAGCGAGCGGGCGCGGCAGGCTTGTCAGCTGGGTCGTCTTCCACACCGCGTTCCACGAGTCGTTTGAGAAGCGCCTTCCCTATAACGTCGCCTTGATCGAACTCGACGAGGGCCCGCGACTGATTAGCAACGTCGTCGACCTTCCCGAATCAGGCGTCGATGTTATCGACCGACCGCTCGGCCTCACTATTGAAAACGATCACGGTAAGGCGCTGCCGAGATTCAAATTCGCCTGATCAAATCGAACAACAAGCAGACAGCTCACCCAGGGAGAGAATCATGGACATCACCAGAAGGCGCATCCTCACGTTGGCCACGGGCGTCGGTGCGACACTCGTGCGAGCAACCGGCGCGGTGGCGTCCGCCGATCTCAAGCTGGGCGCGGTCAACCCTTCGTCCGGCGCGCTGGCGCTCTACGGCGACGAGGTGACGCGCGGTTATGAACTTGCCGCCGGCTGGGTCAACGGCAAGGGCGGCGTGCTCGGCCGCAAAGTCGTCGTGCTTCGCGGCAACGCCTCGACGCCGGAGGAGGGCATCGCCGCGATCGAGCAGTTCGTGTCGAACGACAAGGTTGATGCGCTCATCGGCACTTATATCAGCGCGGTCGCTCGCGCGGCGTCGGAAGCGGCGCTCTATGACAACAAGCTCTATTGGGACACCAACGCGCTCGCCCAGGAGCTGACCGATCGCGGCCTGCCGAACTACATCCGTTCCGGCCCGTGCGCCGACATCTTCGCGGCGCGCTCGGCGGAAGTCATCACGAAGCTCGTAGCCAAGGCGCTCGGCAAGGATCCGAAGGACCTGAAGGTCTGGATCGAGCACGAGGACTCGATCTATGGCACGTCGATCGCCAAGGAGCAGGAACGGATCCTCAAGGCCGAGGGCGTCAAGATCGTCGGGAACGGCGCCCACAGCTTCAAATCGATCGATCTGACCAACTCGATCCTGAGGGCCAAGGATGCAGCTCCTGACGTCTGGATTACGACCAGCTACATACCGGACTCTAATCTGTTGTTGCGCACCGCCCGCGACCAGGGATTCAAGCCCGGCGCAATGATCGTGGTCGGAACCGGCGACACTTTCGAAACGCTCGACGCCCTCGGCAAGGACAGCCTGGAAGGCGTCCTAGTGGTGTCCTACCCGCGCTATGATATGAATCCGAAATACGCTCCTGGCATCCAAGAATACCTCAAAGCCTACCGCGCTCGCTACGGCAAGGATCCGATCGCGCCGCAGAGCATGGCGGCCTTTGTCGGCGCGAAAATCCTCTTCAAGGCTATCCAGGCCGCTGGATCCACCGATGTGGACCCAGTACGCGCCGCGGCTTCCAAAATGGACGAGCCCCTCACGACCTACGAGACCGGCTTCGGCGTCAAGTTCGACGACAAGATGCAGAACACGAGGGCGCTTCCTGTCGCCGGGCAGTGGCAGGACGGCAAGATGGTGACAGTGTTCCCGCCGGAGGCCGTGCCCGAAGGCGCTACGCTGGTCAATCCGGCGCGGAAGTGACGGCCGGCGGAGGAAAGCTCGCTCTTCGCTTACTCTTCCGGGGGCGACTTTGGAGGGCCGATGTCTGACTTCCTCAACGTGCTGGTCGTCGGCGTGCTGCTCGGCGGTATCTACAGTCTCGTCAGCATCGGACTGAACTTGATTTTCGGGGTCATCCGCGTGGTCAACTTTGCCCAGGGCGAGTTCGTGATGCTCGGCATGTATGCAACCTACGCCGCCTTCAGTTTTCTCAATATGGACCCTTATGTCGCGATCATCCTCGTCTTCCCGTCGCTGTTCGTTTTTGGCGTCCTCGTGCAGCGCCTCATCGTCCAGCCGCTGCAAGCCGAGCCGATTATGCAGGTGTTCGCGACCTTCGGCCTGTTGATGATCTTACAGAACGCCGTCCTCGCCCTGACACGCGGCGCCGCGGTCAGCGTGCGTTCGCCACTCTCCAGCCTGACCTTTGCCCTCGGCCCGATTCACGTGAGCTTGGTTCGCGTGCTGGCGCTTGTCGCCGCGACGGTAGCCGCCTTCGGCGTGCAGTTCGTTCTCCACCACACATTGTTCGGCAAGGCGGTGCGCGCCGTCGCTCAGGACCGGCGGGCGGCCCAGCTGATGGGGATCGACGTCGATCGAACCTACATGCTGACCTTCGGCTTTGGCGCTGCGCTCGCCGGCCTGGCGGGAGCGCTGCTGACGCCGATCTATACGCTGTCACCGCAGATCGGCGGAAATTTCATCATCGCGGCTTTCGCGGTCGTGGTCCTCGGCGGCCTCGGCAGCGTATGGGGCGCCTATCTCGGCGGCTTCATCATCGGCATCACCGAGGCGTTCGCCGGTTACTACATCGACCCCTCGCTGAAGGACGCGGTATGGTTCATGGTATTCATCGTCGTGCTCATCGTTCGGCCGTCAGGGCTGTTCGGCCGCGCCGGCGCCGAGGAGTTCGGCTTCCGTGGTCAGGCCTGATTGCGATACGCCGGCCCGCGCGACCGTCGAAGTGGCGACGTTTCGCTCCGAGACGCCGCGCCTTGCCGTCGTCATCTTCGCGCTGCTCGCGCTCGTCGCGGCGTACCGCAGCAACACGTTCGCGCTCAACGAGCTGGCCTTCACCTTCCTATTCGCCGGCCTTGCGACGGCCTGGAACGTGATCGGCGGATACGGCGGCCAATTCTCCCTGGCGAATGGCGTGTTTCTCGCCATCGGCGCATACCTCACCGCCAATCTCAGCATCCACTTTGGTCTATCGCCCTGGCTCTCGCTGCTACCGTCCGCCGCGTGCGCCGCCGCCGCGGCGGTGCTCATTGCCTGGCCGGCATTCCGTCTGCGTGGCCCCTTCTTCGCCATCGTGACCATGGCCTTCAACGAAGTCGCGTTCGCCCTCGTCAACTATTTCGAGACCTTCACTGGTGGCCCGCGGGGCCTCGAGATCCCGTTTCGGCTGGGCCTCGCCAACATGATCTTCCGCGACCGGATGTCTTACGCGCTCCTAATGCTGGGCTATCTGGTCGCGTGTCTTGTCGTCGGCATATTTGTTGCGCGCAGTCGGCTCGGCTACTACCTGCAAGCGGTTCGCGACAACAAATCAGCGGCGCGCGCCTCCGGCATCGACGTTCTGCGCACGAAGCTCGCCGGCATAGGCGTCAGCGCCGCGTTGACGGGAGCGGGTGGAACGCTCTTCGCGATGGCCTTGCGCATCGTCGATCCGCCGACGCTGCTAACGCTGTCGGAAGTCGGTCTGAAATTCGCGCTTATCGTGCTGATCGGGGGGATCGGCACGATCTATGGCCCGCTGCTCGGCGCGCTGTTCGTCATGCCGCTGGAGGACTGGCTGCGCGTGGAGCTGGGCGCAGAGGCGCCGGGCTCGCATCTTGTCGCGCTCGGCATCATCCTGGTGCTGGCGGCTTTGTTCATGCAGCGTGGTCTCGTGGGCATGCTCGAAGACGTGTGGACGCGATTGCGAGCCCGCAGGACCGTGGCATGAGCGCAACCTTGCTGCGGATCGACGACGTGTCCAGGCGGTTCGGCGGATTGCTAGCGGTCAATTCTGTCACCTTCGACGTCGCCGCAGGCGAGATCGTCAGCATCATCGGGCCCAACGGCGCTGGAAAGACGACATTATTCAATCTGCTCACTGGACAACTGGCGCCGACCTCCGGGCGGATGACGTTCGAGGGCCGGGACATCAGCCGGCTGCCGCCGCAGAAACGCGCCCGCCTCGGCTTCGGCCGCACTTTCCAAATTTCGCAGACGCTGACGTCACTCACCGTTCTCGAAAACGCTATGGTCGGCGCCTTTCTTAGGCGTCCGCGGCTGACCGACGCCGCCCGACACGCGCGAACGGTACTCGACATGGTGGGCCTCGGCGCCCGCGCGACGGAGAGGGCGGGCGCCCTGACACTCAATGAGCGGCGAAGATTGGAAGTCGCCCGAGCGCTGGCGACCGAGCCCCGGATCCTGCTGCTCGACGAGGTGATGGCGGGTCTCAATCCGACGGAGGTTCAACAGGTCGTCGAACTCGTGCAGACGTTGAACGGCCGCGGCTACACGTTCCTCGTTATCGAGCACAATCTGAAGGTGGTTCGCACCTTTTCCAAGCATGTCGTCGTTCTTAACCGCGGCGCGAAGCTGGCGGAGGGAACGGCAGACGACGTGCTCGCCAACCCTGTTGTCGTCGAGGCCTACGTCGGGAGGAAGCGGGCATGAGCGCAGTACTCAGCGTCGCCGGCCTCTTCTCCGGATATGGCG
This sequence comes from uncultured Alphaproteobacteria bacterium, assembly GCA_963772555.1. Classification (GTDB taxonomy): domain Bacteria; phylum Pseudomonadota; class Alphaproteobacteria; order Rhizobiales; family Beijerinckiaceae; genus Roseiarcus. The sequence goes on from CAVYXQ010000028.1 coordinate 8,212, forward strand.
ATGTGCCGGTGCTGGAGAACGTTTCGCTGCAAGTCGGCGAAGGCGAGATCGTGTCGGTCGTAGGCGCCAACGGCGCGGGCAAGACGACGCTGCTGATGACAATGTCGGGTCTCCTGCGCGCGCGTTCCGGGCGTGTGTCGTTTCGCGGCGTGGACCTTACCCGCTTGCCCGCACAGCGGATCGCCGAGTGTGGGATCGCGATGGTCCCGGAAGGCGGGCGCCTCTTTCCTTATATGACGATCCAGGAAAACCTCGAACTCGGCGCATACGTGAAGACCGCACGCGCCAGGACAGCTGAGCGCATGCGCGAGGTGATGGAGATTTTTCCAATCCTCTCGGAACGGCGCGGTCAGTACGCCAGTCAGCTCTCGGGCGGCGAGCGCCAGATGTGCGCCATCGCGCGTGCGATCATGAGCCGGCCGTCGCTGCTGATGCTGGACGAGCCGTCCGTCGGCCTGTCGCCGCTGATGGTCGGGCGCGTGTTCGAGATTGTGAAGGATCTCGCGAGGCGCGAGGGCCTGACCATCGTTCTCGTCGAGCAGAACGTGGCGGAGGCGCTGGAGGTGGCCCAGCGCGCCTATGTGCTCGACCACGGCCGAATCGTTCGCGAGGGTGCGGCCTCCGCGCTGAGTGGGGATCGACAAGTCCAAGAGACCTACATGGGGTTGTGATGGCGCGCCGCTCGAAAAGTTCACGGACGATCGCTTGCGGGGCGGGCTTCGCCGGAGATCGCGTCGACCCGGCCGTCTTGCTCGCGGCTTCCGGCCTCGCCGATGCGGTGGTGCTCGAATGCCTGGCCGAGCGCACGCTGGTGCCGGGCCTGCGGGCGCGCGCGTCGGATCCTTCTGCTGGCGCCGATCCGCGCCTCAATCGGCGCCTCGGAAAGCTGCTGCCCGCCGCGCGCGCTGCGGGCTGCCGGGTGATTTCAAACCTTGGCGCGGCCAATCCGGCCTCGGCCGCGCGGCAGATTGCCGCGTTGGCCGCAAAAGCCGGCTGCTCAGGCCTTCGGGTCGCCGGCTTAGTCGGCGACGACGTGATGGCGCTCGAGGACAGGATCGACTGGAAGACGCCGATCGACGGTCGCATGCTTGGCGCGCACGCCTATCTTGGCTGCGCGGGAATCGTCGAGGCGATCGCGCACGGCGCCGACGTCGTCGTTACCGGGCGGACAGCGGATTCGGCGCTGTTTTCGGCAGAGGTCGTTCCGACTCTTGCCAACCATCCCGACGCGCTCGCAGGGGCGACGACCGTCGGGCACTTGCTCGAATGTTCCGGGCAGATCACCGGCGGCAACTTCGATCTCGTCGGCGGCGGCGAACTGTCGGCCGCCGACTACGCCGATCTTGGCTTTCCGTTAGCGACCGTCAACCCGGACGGGTCGGCCGAGATCTTTATGCTTGAAGGCAAGCCGGGGATCGTTGACGTGCTGACCTGCACGCTCCAGCTCCTCTACGAGGTGCACGACCCGTCCGCCTACATCACCCCGGACGTGATCATCGACTACACCGGGATCGCGCTCGAGCAAGTGGGCCCGAACCGGGTGCGGGTCGACGGCGCGAAGGCGCGAGGCAGGCCGGAGCGGCTGAAGGTGTCCGGCTTCGTAGATCTGCCGGGTTTCATCGCTGATGTCGAGATCGGTTATGCCGGCGAGGGGGCATTGCGGCGGGCTCGAGTTGCGGCCGACGCCTTGCGGATGCAACTCGCCGATATTCCCAAAGACGATATCCGTATCGATCTTGTTGGCGTCAATTCGATTCTCGGTGGCGCGTCGAGCCCGCGCCTTTCGCAGCCGGCGGAGGCGCGCGTCCATGTCTCGGCGCGTTGTGCCGACGCCGAGATGGCGCAGATCGTCGAGGATGAAGTTTACGCGCTGACGCTGAGCGGTCCGGCCGGCGGCGGCAGCGTGCGCAGCGAACGGCGTCCACGTCTCGACGTCGTCGATGGTTATATCGACCGCGCGCTGGTTCAGGCCGAGCTCGTCTGGGAGCGCGCGCTATGAGGGTCGGCGACATCGCCGTCGGACGATCCGGCGACAAGGGAGCGGCGCTTGATCTCACCGTTGTGGCGCGCGACGACGCCGGCTATCGGATCATCGAGGCGGTCCTGACCCAGGAGCGCGCGAGCATGGAACTCGCGAGGGCGATGCCAGGAACTGTGACGCGTTATGCGGTCCCGGGTTTGCGCGCGCTCAAGTTCGTCGTCGAGGGCGCGTTGCCCGGCGGCGTCTACGCCACTCTACATGCCGGGCTGCACTGGCAGAAGGCGGCGATCGCCGTGCTGCTCGACCTGCCAATCGACCCGAAACAACTTTCAACCGGCAACCACAGGGAAGACCGTTCATGAGCCGAAAGGTCATCATCACCTGCGCCGTCACCGGCGCGATCCAAACGCCGTCGATGTCGCCATACCTACCTGTAACGCCCGAGGAAATCGCCGACGCGGCGATCGGAGCGGCCGAGGCGGGCGCGGCGATTGTCCACTTGCATGCGCGAGATCCCAAGACCGGCCAGCCGAACCAGACACCCGAAGCTTTCGCGCCGTTCCTCAAGGTGATCAAGCAGCGCTCCGACTGCGTCATCAACCTGACGACCGGCGGAGCGCCGACCATGTCTGTCGCCGAACGCGTAAGGCCTGCCGCCGTTTACAAGCCCGAGGTCGCCTCGCTCAACATGGGCTCGATGAATTTTGGCCTCTTCCGGATGCTCGATCGGTTTAAGGTATTCAAGCGCCCCTGGGAGAAGGTCTATCTTCAGAAGAAGGACATCTTGTTCCGGAACACCTACGAGGACATCGAATTCATACTGACGACGCTTGCCGAGAGCGGCACGAGATTCGAATTCGAGTGCTACGACACCGCGCACCTGCACAACCTGCGCTATTTCTTTGACGAGGGACTGGTGAAGGCGCCCCTGTTCATCCAGACGGTGTTCGGCCTGCAAGGCGGCATCGGGCCGCACCCCGACGAAGTGATGCACATGAAGCGCACCGCAGACAGGTTATTCGGCGACAACTACCGATGGTCGGTGCTTGGCGCTGGGCGCAGCCAGCTGCCGATCGCCGCCATGGCCGCCGCGATGGGCGGCAACGTGCGGGTGGGATTGGAGGATTCGTTGTGGTCCGGTCCCGGCCGGCTTGCGCAGAGCAACGCCGAACAGGTCCAGCTCGCGCGCAAGATCATTGAGGGACTTGGCCTGGAGGCGGCGACTCCCGAGGAGGCGCGCGAAATTCTCTCCCTCAAGGGTGGCGACAAGACCGCAATCTGAGTCCACGCACGGAGGCGCGGGGTGAGCTTGGCGTTGAAACTTGCGAACCTGGCCGACTCCGGCAAGCCGGTACGCGTCGGCCTTATCGGCGCGGGCAAATTCGGCTCGATGTTCCTGTCGCAGGCCCCGCGCACGCCCGGGCTCCACGTGCTGGGGATCGCCGACCGCGACGTTGGCCGCGCCCGCCAGGCGATCGAGAAGATCGGCTGGCCGGTGGAGCGTACCGACGTAAAATCGTTCGCGCAGGCGCTGAAGACGGGCTCAACGTCCTCACCGATGAGGCCGAGGCCCTCATCGCCGCGGACGGAGTCGAGGTGATCGTTGAGGCGACCGGCGACCCGGCCGCAGGCGCTCGGCATGCGCTCGCGTGCTTCCACACAAGCGCCACGTCGTCATGGTCAATGTCGAGGCCGACGCGCTGGTTGGGCCGTTGCTGGCGCGCCGCGCGGCCGAAGCCGGCGACCTCTATTCCTTCGTCTATGGCGACCAGCCTGGGCTGATCACGGAGCTCGTCGACTGGGTCCGAACGGCTGGCTTCGAGGTCGTCTGCGCCGGGAAGGGCACGAAATACTTGCCCATGTATCGGACATCCATGCCGGCGACGGTGGGGCCACTACGGCTTCAGCAAGGCGCAAGTGGCGGCAGGCGATTTTAGCGCAAAGATGTTCAATTCCTTTCTCGACCGAACGAAATCGGCCATCGAGATGGCCGCGGTCGCAAACGCCTGCGACCTCGACGTCGCCGCAGACGGTCTTGGCTTTCCCGCGTGCGGCGTCGACGACCTGCCCTCGCTCTTGCGCCCGCGCGCCGAGGGCGGCGTCCTTCCCAGAAGCGGCATGGTCGAGGTCGTTTCCTCGCTCGAGCGCGACGGCCGCTCCGTATCTCTGGACCTGCGCTGGGGCGTGTACGTGACCTTCAAAGCTCCCTGGGACTGTGTCCGGCGCTGCTTCGCCGAGTACGGACTCAAAACCAACTCCTCGGGCTGGTACAGCGCCATGTACAAGCCCTACCATCTCATTGGCCTTGAGCTTGTAATATCGGTTGCAAGCATCATGGCGCGCGGCGAACCGACCGGCACGACGCGAGGCTTCCGCGGCGACGTGGTGGCGGTGGCCAAGCGCATCTCTTCCCGGGAAGTGTTGGATGGCGAAGGCGGTCAAACGGTCTACGGCAAGCTGATGCCGGCACGAAAGTCGCTCATCCTTCGCGCTCTGCCGATCGGCTTATCGCACGGCGCTCGGCTACGGGGGTCCATAGCTGTCGCGGCGACATAATGCCACAGAACTGCCCTCCACTTTTTGCACGCGAACTACCCTGCGCTGGGGCACCGACATTTCCGCAATGAGCAAAGAAGTCGGCGGCAGCATCGGCTTCTTCAAGATCGTCACCGCCATTTCCGGCGCGCCTCGTCGTGGACGAACAGGACCACGACATCGCCCGTCACCGAAGGCTGGGTCAGCGTGCCGCCGATGCGGTCGGGATCGAGTTCGAATACCGTAGCTTCCGTCATCCTCCGGCCGCAGGCGGCCACCGACAGTCCTGCGTCAAGCGGAGGCTCATGGTTTCGCGGGCGGCTAAATCCGGATGTCAGTGCGCCGATCGAAAATTAGGCGCCTATTCCTTGTTCAGTCGGCTCGCTCAAGCCGCCGCAGCCCGTTGATTCCGACCAGGACCGGCCAAACGGCCGGATTTGCCGCCCCATCGAGCGAGGTGGCACGGCCCTTGTAAGGGCCTATGCCGGCGGGGCGTGCATGCGCCCCGACTTCATCGCAGAGCGCGGCGGTCCCTTACAGATCCGTGCGCGACAAATTCGGGCGAGGGCCAATGAAAATCGTGATGGCGATCATAAAGCCGTTCAAACTGGAGGAGGTGCGCGACGCGCTCACCGCCATCGGCGTGCACGGCCTGACAGTTACTGAAGTCAAGGGATATGGCCGGCAGAAGGGCCACACGGAAATCTATCGCGGCGCGGAATATGCGGTGAGTTTCCTACCAAAACTTAAGATCGAAGTCGCGGTCAACTCCGATCTGGCCGACAAGGTCGTCGAGGCTATCGTCGCCGCCGCGCGCACCGGTCAGATCGGCGATGGCAAGATTTTTGTCTATGACCTCGACTCGGCGGTGCGGATCCGCACGGGCGAAAAGGACAAAGACGCGCTTTGACCTTGCGGCCTCCCCCTTTTCCACATCGGAGTTCTCGAACAATGAACCTCACACGAATCGTCTCGGGCCTCGCCCCGGCGCTGGCGATCGTCGCCTTCGTCGGCCTTGCCGGCCCAGTCCCCGCGCATGCGCAGACGACTGCGCCCGCCGCCCAAGCGCCCGCGGCGGCGCCGGCTGCAACGGCGCCGGCGGCAGCGGCCCCCGCAGCGGCAAAGCCCGCGCCGCCGGCCACGCCGGCTTGCGCCGCCGCCTCCGCCGCCGTCCCTGAAACCGACAAGTACGCCGCCGTGCCGGCCGTGCCGGCGGTGCTCACCAACTGCACGCCGAGCGGCGGCGACACCGCGTGGATGCTGACCTCGGTGGCGCTCGTGCTGATGATGACGATCCCGGGTCTCGGACTCTTCTACGGCGGCATGGTGCGCAAGAAGAACGTCGGCGACACGGTGATGACCAGCTTCGCCATCACCTGCCTGGTGACGGTGGTTTACGCCCTTGTCACCTATTCGCTTTCCTTCACGAGCGGCACGCCGTTCATTGGCGGGCTCAGCCGCGCCTTCCTGCAGGGCATCCTCAGCGACGTCAACAACGGCGGCATTGGCAATCCCAACCCGCTCGCGCCGACGATCCCCGAAACCGTCTACATGTGCTTCCAGATGACCTTCGCCATCATCACGCCGGCGCTCATCGCCGGCGCCTACGCGGAGCGCATGAAGTTCTCGGCGATGCTGTGGTTCATGGGCTTGTGGGCGATCTTCGTCTACGCTCCGGTCGCCCACTGGCTCTGGGGGCCCGACGGCATCTTCAACTCGAGCAACCCGGACGCGTGGGTCAAAGTGCTCGACTTCGCCGGCGGCACGGTGGTGCACATCAACGCGGGCGTTGCCGGTCTCGTCGCGGCGATCATGCTTGGCAAGCGCAGGGACACCGGCCCGGGCCACAACATGGTCCTGACCTTCATCGGCGCGAGCCTCCTCTGGGTCGGCTGGTTCGGCTTCAACGCGGGTTCCGCGGTCAGCGCGGGCGTGCAGGCGGGCATGGCGATGACGGTCACCCAGATCGCGACTGCAGTCGCAGCCCTCACCTGGATGTTCGTCGAGTGGATCCACCGCGGCAAGCCGACAGTCATCGGCATCGCCTCGGGCGCGGTCGCCGGTCTCGTCGCCATCACGCCGGCATCAGGCTTCGTCGGCCCAATCGGCGCAATGGCGATCGGCGTCGCCTGCGGCGTCGGCTGCTACTGGGGCGCGACCGGCCTCAAGCACGCCTTCGGCTATGACGACGCGCTCGACTGCTTCGGCGTCCACGGCGTCGGCGGCATGATCGGCGCGCTGCTGACGGGCGTGTTCGCGGTCCAGCAGTACGGCGGCACTGCGGGGCTCATCGAGGGCAATTCCGGCCAGGTGGTCAACCAGTGCATCGGCATCCTGACGGTCATCGTCTACGACGCCATCGTCACGATCGTCATCCTCTCGATCATCAAGGCGGTCATCGGCCTGCGCGTCTCCGACGAGGTCGAGCGCGACGGACTCGACCTCGCCCTGCACGGCGAAGTCGTTCAGTAACCGGCTCCCCGGCGGCGTCATCGCCGTCGGGTTCCCTTTCTCCCGCGGACCTGGACGCCCTTCCGAGGGCGTCTTTTTTTGCCGTTTGTCGTCTCGACGAGGCGCGCGCGTCGCCGGGGCTCATTAAGGTTAGGCGCGTATTAACTGGGCCGACATAGGGTCAGCCAGGGACATGGGGCGCGCGCCGAAAATCGTCGCCCGTGCGAAGCCGGCGAGTGGGCGATGCGTACGACAACGTTCTCGGTTTTCGATCATTTGCCTCCCTCGGTGCGCGAGTTCCCGAAGCGGCGGGCGGCCGAGATCGCCGGCCTCGCCGCGCTCGCCGGGGTCGGCGGCCTCGGCCTCGCCCTTCTGACCTGGTCGGTCGCCGATCCCAGCCTCAATCACGCCACCAACGCGCCCGTCCACAATTTGCTGGGGAGGCCAGGCGCGATCGCCGCTGACATTATCATGCAGATGCTGGGCCTCGCCTGCATCGCGGCGCTGGCGCCGCCCGCCTTCTGGGGCTGGCGCCTCCTGACCGAGCGCCGGCTCGAGCGTCCCGGGCTCAAGGCCGGCCTCTATGTTGTCGGTGTGGTGACCGCCGCGGGGTTGGCCTCCCTCCTCCCCGCGCCGGGGAGCTGGCCGCTGCCGACCGGACTCGGCGGCGTCGCTGGCGACGCGCTGCTGGCTGCGCCGCGGCGTCTCGTTTCCGCCTCGGCCTGGGGCATGGCGGTCACCGCCGCGCTCCTGGCGGCGGCGGCGATCCTCAGCCTTACCGCGGCCGCCGGCGTCGGCTTTGCCCGCGGCTTACCCGCCGACGACGGGTCCCAGAAGGCGAAAAACGCCCGCGCCCGGGCCCAGGCGCGCTTCGACGAGGAAGAAGGGGACGACGAGCCCGGTTTCGGCATGGTGCCGCTCGGCGCCGTGATCCATGCGCTCTTGACCGCGAAAGCGGCGCTCCGGCGCCTCATCCGCCGCCGGCCAAAAACAAAGCCGGCCGAAGGCGCGCGCAATATGCCCGGCGTCGAATTGCGTGCGCCCTGGCTCGGGCTCAGCGCCGACGACGATCCGCTGACCAAGCTCGACGCCTACGCGCCGAGAGCGAAGGCGCCGCCTGCTGCGGCTGCGCCCCCCGCCGCGCCGCCCTCGCCCGCCGCGTCCGCGGCGTCCGCCGCGTTGCGCGGCCGCGCCGGCGCTCCGGGCAGGCCGACCCTTCCGTCGTTCGGCGTCTGGGCGATGCCCTCGCTCGCCATGCTGGCGGAGCCAAAGAAACAACAGGCGGCGAAGGTCTCGACCGACGCGCTCGAGCAGAACGCCCGCCTGCTCGAAGGCGTGCTCGAGGATTTCGGCGTCAAGGGCGAGATCGTCAACGTGCGCCCCGGCCCGGTGGTGGCGCTCTACGAGCTGGAGCCCGCTCCGGGCATCAAGTCCTCGCGCGTCATCGGGCTCGCCGACGACATCGCTCGCTCGATGTCGGCGGTTTCCGCCCGCGTAGCGGTCGTGCAGGGCCGCAACGCCATCGGCATCGAACTGCCGAACCAGCGGCGCGAGATGGTCTACCTGCGCGAACTCTTGTCGAGCGACGACTTCGACAAGTCGAAGCACCGCCTCGCCATCGCGCTCGGCAAGACGATCGGCGGCGAGCCGGTCATCGTCGACCTCGCCCGCATGCCGCACCTGCTGGTCGCCGGTACGACCGGCTCGGGCAAATCGGTGGCGATCAACACGATGATCCTGTCCCTGCTCTATCGGATGAAGCCCGAGCAGTGCCGGCTCATCATGGTCGATCCGAAGATGCTGGAGCTCTCGGCCTATGACGGCATCCCGCATCTGTTGGCCCCGGTGGTCACCGATCCGAAGAAGGCGGTCGTGGCGCTCAAATGGGCGGTGCGCGAAATGGAGGACCGCTACAAGAAATTGTCGAAGATCGGCGTACGCAACGTCGAGGGCTTCAACGCCCGTGTCGCCGACGCGCGCCGCAACGGCGAGACCTTGACCCGCACGGTGCAGACGGGCTTCGACCGCGAGACGGGCGAGGCGATCTACGAGCATGAGGAGCTCGAGCTCGAGGAACTGCCCTACATCGTCGTCGTGGTCGACGAGATGGCCGATCTCATGATGGTCGCCGGCAAGGACATCGAAGGGGCGATTCAGCGGCTGGCGCAAATGGCTCGCGCCGCCGGCATCCATCTCATCATGGCGACGCAGCGTCCCTCTGTCGACGTCATCACCGGCACGATCAAGGCAAATTTCCCGACTCGCGTCTCGTTCCAGGTGACGAGCAAGATCGACAGCCGCACCATCCTCGGCGAGCAGGGGGCCGAGCAGCTCCTGGGCCAGGGCGACATGCTTTATATGGCGGGCGGCGGACGCATCTCGCGCGTGCACGGGCCGTTCGTCTCCGACGTCGAGGTCGAGAAGGTCGTGGCCCACCTGAAGCGGCAGGCGGCGCCCGAATATCTCACCGCCATTACCGAAGAGGACGAGCCGGACGGCGAGGACGACGGCCCCCTGCCCTCGCCGGGCTCGATGGACGCCGAGGAATCGGCCGACTATTACGACCGCGCGGTCAACATCGTGCTGCGGGACAGGAAAGTCTCAACGAGCTACATCCAGCGCCGCCTCTCGGTCGGCTACAACAAGGCGGCCTCGCTGGTCGAGCGGATGGAGAAGGAGGGCGTCGTCAGCGCCCCCAACCACGCCGGCAAGCGCGAGATCCTGATCGGCGCCGGCGTCGACCGTGGCACCTTCGAGGACGTCGAGGAGGAGTGATCCGGCGTCGCCGCAGTCCGAGCGGACCAACGTGCAGAAGTGCGAGCGACCCGGCCTTTTCAATGGCTTAAGTGTCCGAACAGGCAACATTAGCCAACTTGAGACTGCTTGCGCGAATCCAGCAAACCCTGGGCCGGCTCGGACCCAAGTCGACCGAATACTAACATGTCTTATTTGTAAATTATTTCCCTGCTGGCTGACGCCGGCGGGCAGCCTTCCCGCCTCGCTTCGTACGAAGCCGGCTCCCGCGCATATTCACGTCACGCGCCCGCTCGGCTCGCCGGTCTTCGCGCTTCTCCTCTTCGCCTCCGCCTGGTTCCCGCGCGCGACTGGAAACGCATAGGCGCCGGGGAAGCGATACGGGATAGTCTAACGAGCGCCGTGGCGGAGCCGTCGCGACGCCAGCGCCTCGCGAAACGACACCATCCGTCGTTGGTCCTCGTCCCAGAGCGCCAGTCGCACGCAGGCGAGGCTGTCTCGAAGGCTGACCCGGCCGACCTCCCCCAGCGCGGGATGGTCCCGCAGAACCTCACGAAGACGATAGGAAGGAATGCCGCTCGACAAGTGATGCACGTGGTGCACGCCGATGTTGCCGGTGAACCAATCGAGCGGCGGCGGCAGTTCGTAGAGCGAGCTGCCGTGCAGCGCCGCTTCGGCCTGACTCCATCCCGCCGACGGCTCCCATGTCGTCCCCTCGAACTGGTGCTGCACGTAGAAGAGCCACACGCCGGCCGTCGCGCCGAGCAGCATGATCGGCAGGAGGACGGTGAGGAACGGCGCGAGACCTGCGCCCCAGATGACGAGGCCTGCAGCGACGAGAATGGCGGCGTTGGTCGTCATCGTGCTGAGCCAGGGCATTGCGCCCTTGCGCATGAAGCCGAACGGCAAACGGTTCTCGATCATGAAGACATAAAGCGGGCCGACGCCGAACATCACCAGCGGATGGCGGTAGAGCCGGTAGCCGAGCTTTTCGCGCCAGTTGCGGGCGAAATATTCCCTGACCGTCAGCGTGTCGATGTCGCCGACGCCGCGCCGGTCGAGGTTGCCCGACGTCGCATGATGGATGGCGTGGCTGCGCCGCCAGTGATCGTAGGGGGTCATCGTCAGGACGCCGATCGCCCGGCCGATCCAATCGTTGGCCGGCTTGCTCGGAAGGAACGACCCGTGCCCGCAATCATGCTGGATCATGAAAAGGCGCACGAGCAGCCCAGCCGCGAGCGGCGCCATGGCGAAGGAGAGGAGGACCTGGCCGTTGCGCGAAGCGATCAGCATCGCGGCCCAGAGCGCAACGAAAGGCAGGATCGTGATTGCGAGCTCGACGACGCCGCGCGTCGCCTTCGGCCGACGGTAGGGGGCGAGCGCCCGAGCCCAGTCGCGCGCGGCCAGGCCGACGCCATTTCCTTGCCCTGCAGACATGTGCTTCAGACTCCATCAGGAACGGCGGGCATCGTGATAACCAACGGTGGCAGCTTCGGGGCTTATGACACGGTTGGGGTCCCGCCCTCAGCTTGGGCGAGCCAGAGACGGTGTGAGGAGACCTCGCAACGCCGTGGCCGTCAGAATGGCGTGCGCGAACATCGGAACGCGGGTCTCAGCGGCAGGCCTCGCTGCGGAATTGAACGCTGTCGTCGCGGCGTTGACGAGCGTGACGCGATAGCCCCGCTCCATCGCCAGACGCGCGGTGGACTCGACGCTGCTATCGGCAATGAAGCCAACCAGGATAATACTCTGAATGCCATGCCGCTCGAGTTGCAGGTCCAGGTTGGCATCGGCAAAGCCGTCCTGCGTCCGGTCAGCCCTGGTGGACGCATCTGTCCGGGGCCCGAATTCGGAGTCGAACTCGCCGTCCAAACCACCGAACGCGAACGGCACGTTCGCCTTGCGAAGCGCATTGATGTGCAGCCAATCGTCGTAGTCTTGCTGGTCCTGGTCCGAGCGATCGCGAGGCACGACGAAAACCTGCATGCCCGCGGACCGCGCTGCCCGGATCAACTCGTGCATATTCGAGAACATGCCGGACGCGTCGGTAAACTCCTCGATAGCGTTGTAGAGTTTCGCGCCTTCCCTCATGAAGTCCTGATAGGGGTCGACGATCAGGAGGGCCGTGCGCTTGGCGTCGTAAGTTTCAATCGCCATGGCGGTCTCCAGTTGATCTTGTCAACGAAGCGGCGATGACGCAGCGCAAGTCAAGAGCGTCCGAAGCCGCACATCTGTTGACCCGGTACCGGCGCCGGATCCTCTACCCTTGTCGGGTAACGTTTAGCAATTGCGCGCCCATGCGGCCTGTTCAAAAATGACCACAGCGCCGGAAAATCTCCTCCCGAAAATCCCGGTGGCGGCGGAGCCTAGTCGCGCAGAATGACGCTCAACAGCGAACTGTGCACTCTCAATTCCCCATTGTAATCGATGAAGCCCAGCTTCCTGAATTTGTTCATGAAAAAGCTCACGCGCGGCCGGGTCGTCCCAACCATTTCTGCAAGCGTCTCCTGGCTGATTTTCGTGGTGATCGGCTCGGGCCTTCCCTCCTTGCCGAAATTCGCCAAGAGCAGAAGCGTGCGGGCCAGGCGCTTTTCGCTCGAATTGAACAATTGGTCGACGAGGTCGGCTTCAACGCGACTGTTTCGGGTCAAAAGGTGCGCTGTGAAGACCTCGGCGAAGGCAGGCTCGGCATGAAGGGCGCGGACCATCGCCGCTTTCTCGATGCGTATCACCGAAGAGTCGGTCATTGAAGCTGCCGTCGCCAGTCGCAAAGGTTGCGCGATCAGACAGCCTTCGCCAAAAAAGTCGCCCGGGCCGAGCAGGCCGACAACCGCTTCCCTCCCTTGCTCGGAGATCACCGCGATCTTGACCTTGCCGCCCTTGATGTAGAAGACGGAGTCTGCGGCCTCCCCTTGCGAGAAAATAACCTGTCCGGTCCGATAGTCGGCGATCGTTCGGCCGCGGCCGACGGTCGACAGGAACGCCTCCGGTTCAAACGCGGCGCCTTTGGCTTTCCTTGTCATGATCCGATCCCCGCGACCTGGGCGGTTCGCCTCTTAGCATCAGCCAATCGAACCGAAAAACCTGCCTGCCGCTTCGAAACTGGTTGAAGGGCGGCCGTTGGCGCCCAAGCGCAACTCGGCTATACGAAGACGGCATGATTAAGCCTTTGCCTTTGATCGCCGGCCTTTTCGGCCTCGTGTTTCTCGCGCTCGCCGCGGTCTACTGGCTCACGCCCGCGGGCGGCCTGCCCGCCTTCCTCCCGGGGTTCGAGGCCGGCTCGGCGCATGTTCACGTCACGCACGCGCTGGGCTCGCTGGTCGTGGCGCTCGTCCTCTTCGCCTTCGCCTGGTTCCAGCGCGCGCCGGCAAACGCATAGGCCGTCGATGCCTCCGTAGCCGGGCACGCACGGCGAAACAACGCCGCAGCCGGATTGCTTCGTTCCCCTTCCCCGCGCTCGGGTCCTCGCAATCGTGGCGCAACCTGATCAGATCCGAGCGCCCAGCAGAGCCGCTAGAACTTGCCGTATCTGAGATAGGCCTGTTGAGGGTCGACGCCCGAGAGGATGGCCTTGCGCACCAGGCTTTCCGTCGCCATCGCCGCCTCGGCCCTGTCGGCGACTTCATCGGCCAGGGATTTGGGAATCCTTATCAGCCCGTCGCGGTCGCCGACCATGTAGTCGCCCGGGTCGATCGCCACATCGCCGATCGCAATGGGGACGTTGGTGGCTTTCGGCAACCAGCGGCCGACGATATCGCGCGGCGTGAACCCCCGCGCCCAGGTCTGGAAGCCGATCGCCAGCAGGAAATTCACGTCGCGGACGAAGCCGTCGGCGACGCAGCCGCGCACGCCTTTGTTCTTCAGCGTCTCGGCGGACAGTTCACCCATGTGGGCGACGACCCGGTCGTTCGGCTGGCTGACCCAGACCGAGCCGGAGGGCGCCAACGACAGGAGTCCGGTCCAGGCGATGAGCGTTTCATGCGGATCGCAGCCGTCGACGACTTGCCCCTCGACGGTGAAGGCAGGCCCCGCCAGGGATTGCGCGGGGAGAATGGGCCTGAGCTCCGGCGGCAAGGTGAAGTCGCTGAGACCCATGCCGCGCATGACGTCGTGGACGACGCCGGTGTAACAGGCGGCCAGACGATCGGAGAGATTCGGCGTTTGCCCGGTCATGCGGCGGTCAGGCAGGCCGGCCCGATCGGCTCGAAGGACTTGTACGTCAGAATGAACTCCTGATGGCCGAGCTCCTCGGATCGCGTCCGCCGGCCTCGGCCGAGGGCCAGCACCAGATTGCGAATTTCGCGCCCGACCTCGCCGAGCGTGGCTTTGCCCTCCATGATGCGTCCGGCATCCACGTCCATGTCGTCGGCCATCCGGCGGTAGGTCTCAGGATTGGCGCAAATCTTGACGACCGGAGAGATCGCCGAACCGACCACCGAGCCACGTCCGGTGACAAAGAGAACGGCATGGCAGCCGCAAGCAATCAGCTCGGCGATTTCGGCATTGTCGTTGATGTTCGGGAAGCCCCAGCGAACCTCCCCGTCAGGCACGACGTCGAGCAGATAGAGGCCGCCGCGGGGCGGGATGTCGCCGGGCTTCAGGAGACCCGAGATCGGGGCGGCGCCGGACTTGGCGTAGGCGCCCATCGATTTCTCTTCGATCGTCGTCAAGCCCCCTTCGGCGTTTCCGGCCGCAAAGGAGCCATAGCCGAGCGTTGCGTAGTAGCGGGCCGCCTTGGCGACGCTTTGCTTGAGGATGGAGCCGAGCTCAGGCGTCGCGGCCCGATCGGCCATGATATTCTCGCAGCCGATCAACTCGCCGGTTTCCTCGAAGATGCAAGCCGCGCCCGCCTCGACGAGCAGATCGAAGGCGCGGCCGGCCGCCGGGTTTCCGGTGATGCCCGACGTTCCGTCCGATCCGCCGCAAATCGTGCCGATGATCAGCTCATCGACCGCCATGGCGACAGGCTCCATCGCGTCGAGAAGCGCACGCTGCTCGGCGACAAAGGCCCGGCCCTCGGCGATCGACTTGCGGGTGCCGCCGCTCGCCTGAATGACCACTGTTTTGACCGGGCGGCCGCTCTCCTGAACAGTCTGGTAGAGCTTGTATTTGTTGAAGCTTTCGCAGCCGAGCGAAACGAGCAGCGCTGCCCCCACATTGGGGTGGGTGCACAGGCGCTCCATCATCGTCTCGGCGTAGGCGTTCGGATAACAGCCGGGAAAGCCGATGAGATGCACATCGCGGTCGCTAAACGGCGCGGCGATTTCGCGCGCCACGTGATGGGCGCATTCGACGAGGTAGCCGACGACGATGGCGTTTCGGATGCCCTTGCGCCCGTCGGCGCGCAGATAGCCTCGCATCATGAGGCTGCCTCGCCCTTCTCGCGCAAAGCTTCGAGATGATAGGTGGGCGTGTAGTCGCTCCTCAGATTGTGCACATGGACATGGCTGCCGGCTTCGATGTCGGCAGTCGCCACGCCGATCGGCGCGCCGTACTTGAAGACATGCTCGCCCGCTGCGATCTCGCGGCGCGCCAGCTTGTGGCCGATGGGAAGATCCGCTTTGAGCGCCACGGCGCAGCCCTCGATCACGATGCGCTCCCCGCTACGGATGCGCGCGGTTGCGACAAGGACATTGTCCGCCTCGTCGAGCAGAAGCAGTCGGTGGTCGGCGCCGGCGCTCATCCCAAAAATCGCGTCCTTCGATCCCGTTGAACTTCACAAAACCGACCTCGTTTGTCCAGATAAAAAATTTTCCATGTTGCGGCCAAAAAATCCGGCTGATAGCGTGCCGAGCATGGTGTCGTTCACGCGATCCACTCTGGCTCAGCAGGCCTACCGGGCGCTGCAGGAGCAAATCGTTTCCGGCGCGCTTCCGGCTGGGCGACGGTTGCTGGCGGACGAACTCGCCGATTCGCTGGCGATCAGCCAGACGCCGGTGAAGGAAGCCATTGCCCTGCTCGAGCGGGACGGGCTGGTCGAGAGCGCGGCGCGCCGCGGCTCGGTCGTCCGGCGATTCAGCCGGGCCGACATAGAAGAGATCTACGCCGCGCGGATGCTCCTGGAGTTGCATGCCGTCGAGACCGGGCTGGACGCCGGTCTGACGACGCCATCGTTCGTCGAGAAGCTCGGCAAAATATTTCGGGAGCAGATGGTCAACGTCGAGAAGCAGACCGAACGCGGGCTTTACCAGGCGATCCGCCTCGATCGCGAGTTCCACGAGCACATCGTCGGGCTCAGCCGAAACCAGCTCATCGTCGGCTGGCATCGGCTGGTGTTGCGCCAGACACAGACCCTGCGCAATTATTCGCTCGCCCGGTATGATCCCGGGCGGACCGAGCGCGAGCATTCGGCGATCGTCGAGGCCTTCGGCGCGCCGAAAGCCGGCGCGGCGATCGAGGCTTTGCGCAAGCATTTGACCGCCAGCCGCGACGAATTCCTGTCGCGGCCAGCCGAGGAGTTGCCGATTCGGCCATGAGCTCCGTTGCCGGCGTCGCGACGACCCGCGACCGCCGGAACACTGGAGAAAGAAGAAAACCAAACAGGGAGGTCACCATGATTACGACCAAGCGCACAGCGATCAAATCTGCGCTGGCGGCGGCCTGCGCAGTCGCCATCGGAAGCATCGCGTCCGCGGCCGACAATCCGAAAATCGGCGTCGATCTGACGACGCTCACGTCGCCGTTCTGGACATCCTACAATAAATATATCATGGCCGATGCGAAGGCTCAGGGCGTCGACCTGCTGCAGCCCTTCAATTCGGAATTCGATACGGCCAAGCAGATTACCGGCGTCAAGAACGCCATCGCGCTCGGCGCCAAGGGCATCATCTTTTCTCCGTTCGACAGCTCGGCGGCCAACACGGTTCTCAAGACCGCGGCAGCCGCCAACGTCAAGGTCGTCGCCGTCGACGTCGCGCCCGAGACAGGACCGGTCGCCATCGTCGTCCGCGCCAACAACATCGCCTACGGCGAAAAGGCCTGCAAATACATCGGCGAACACGTGGCGGAGGGACCGGTCGTGCAGATCATGGGCGACCAGGCATCGATCAACGGCCGCGACCGCGGCGTCGGCTTCCGCGACTGCATCAAGAAGAACTATCCGAAGCTCAAGCTGCTCGAAATTCCGACGAAGGCGTGGTCGGGAGAGGACGCCGCTGCGGGCCTCGACACGATCCTCAACTCGACCCCCGATCTGAAGGCCGTCTACATGCACGCCGGCGGGGTGTTCCTCGCGCCGACGCTGCAGACGCTCAAGCGCCGCGGCCTGCTGCATTTGGCCGGCGGGCCTGGCCATATCGTCATTGTCAGCAACGACGGCATCCCGCAGGAATTCGACGCGATCCGAAAAGGCGAAATCGATGCCACCGTCTCGCAACCTGCCGATCTCTACGCCAAGTACGGCATCATGTATTTGAAGGAGGCGATCGAGGGCAAGACGTTCAAGACCGGCCCGACCGACCACGACAGCAACATCGTCGAGGTGGCGCCGGGCGTGCTCGAGGATCAGCTCGCGGCGCCGCTGGTCACCAAGGAAAACGTCGACGACAAGGCGTTCTGGGGGAACAACCTCTGACCGGCGCCCGAACTCAATGACCTCGCCTTCACTGCCGGCCGGGCGCCCCGATTGGCGCCCGGCCGCGCTGGACAGCAGCATTCCCATCGTCGAGGCTGTCGGCATCTCCAAGCGCTACGGCGCGACGATGGCTCTGATCGACGCCCGCATCCGCGTCATGCCTGGCGAGTCGCATGCCCTGGTCGGCCGCAACGGCGCCGGCAAATCGACCATGGTGGGCATGCTCACCGGCCTTCGCGAGCCCGACGCCGGCGCGATCCGGTTTTCCGGCGAGCCGGCTCCGCCCGTCGCCGACCGTGCGGCGTGGCGGCGGCTGGTCGCCTGCGTCTATCAGCATTCGACGATCATTCCCGAGCTCACGGTCGCGGAAAACCTGTTTGTCAACCGGCAGCCGCTGAAGCGCGGCTTCATCAGCTGGGATGCGCTGCGGCGTCAGGCGCGCGATGTGCTCGACCAATGGAATGTCAGGGTTTCCGGGGACATGCGCGCCGGCGACTTGAAGGTTGAAGCGCGTCAGCTGGTCGAGATCGCCCGCGCCCTGTCATACGGGGCCCGTTTCATCATTCTCGACGAGCCGACGGCGCAACTCGACGGCGACGAGATCAAGCGCCTCTTCGTGCGCATCCGCGAGCTGCAGGCGCAGGGCGTGACCTTTCTCTTCATCTCGCACCACCTTCAGGAGGTGTACGAGATCTGCCAGGCCGTGACGGTGCTGCGCGACGCACGCCACATCATTTCGGCGCCCGTGGCCGAGCTGACGAAGGATCGTCTGATCGAGGCCATGACGGGCGAGCAGGTGCATTTCGGCTTCGCCGACGCGGTCGGCAGGACGGGCGCGGCGGATGCACCCGTCGCTCTTGAGGTCAGCGACCTCTCCGGCGAGGATTTCGACAGCGTAAGCTTCAAGGTTCGGCGCGGCGAAGTCGTCGGTATCTCGGGCGCCACCAGCGGCGGCCGGATCGGCGTGGCCGAGGCCGTCGCCGGGCTTGGCGGGTTCTCCCGCGGTTCCGTCGCCATCAACGGCCAGGTCCTGCGCCGGGGCGACGTCGCCGCGGCTCTGGCGGCCGGGGTCGGATGCGTCCCCAAGAGCCGGCACAAGCAGGGTCTCGTTCTCGGTCAGTCGCTCGCCGACAATGTGACGATGACCATCGCCGCCGCCCTTGGACCGCTTGGCTTCATTGCGCCGCGCCGGCGCGGCGAGGCGGCCAGCGCCGCCATCCATTCCTTGGGGATCGTCACCGAAGGGCCGGAGCAGCCGGTTTCGAGCCTCTCGGGCGGCAATCAGCAGAAGGTGGTGATGGGGCGGGCGCTCGCCAGCCACCCTTCCGTCCTGGTTCTCATGGACCCGACAGCCGGGGTCGATGTGAAATCGAAAGAGGCGCTGCTGCGGATCGTGGAGAATATGCGCCGAGAGGGCCGGGCGATTCTTGTGGCGAGCGGCGAACTGGAAGATCTGCGGACCTGCGATCGTGTCCTTGTCATGCGACATGGCCGCGTCGTTGCCGAGCACAAGGCCGGATGGAGCGACAATGCTCTGGTGGCCTCGATTGAAGGCATCTGAGCGTAAACCAAAGGCATTTGCTCCCATGTCGATAGCCCGGGCCCCGGAAGCTCCCGCCACTGGCAAGGTTCTGGCGGCGCGCCTTCGCGACCTCGCCCTGCTGCCGGCGCTCGCCGTGCTGATCGTGGTTGGAACCGTCGTCAGTCCGGTTTTTCTGACGTCGGGCAATATCAACACGATCCTAACCTCGTCGGCGGCCCTGTCTCTGGTCGTCCTCGCCGAGTCCCTGGTCATCATTACCGGCAAGTTCGACCTGTCGCTCGAGTCGGTCTACGGGTTCGCGCCGGCGATCGGGGCGATGGTCGTCGTTCCCGCCGCCAACTTCGGCTTCGGCTTCGAGTGGCCAAGCGCCGCCGGAATCCTCGTGGTGCTGCTCGTCGGAGCGCTGATCGGCTTCATCAACGGCTTCATGGTGGTTCATCTGCGCCTCAGCGCTTTCATCGTGACGCTCGCCATGCTGATCATTCTGCGGGGCATGCTGGTCGGCGCGACGAGCGGGCGGACCCTGTTCGATCTGCCGCAGGCGTTCTATGGGCTGATGATCATCACCTTCCTGGGCCTGCCGCTGGCGGTCTGGCTGGCGGCGTTGGCGTTCCTGGTCGCAGGGCTCATGCTGCGCTACCACCGTCTGGGCCGGGCGCTTTACGCCATCGGCGGCAATCCCGAGGCGGCGCGCGCCGCCGGCATCCGCGTCGAGCGGATCACCTGGGGCGTCTACGTTCTGGCAGGCGTTCTGGCGGCGGTCGGCGGCCTGGCGATCACCGGCTATGTCGGGGCGATCAGCGCCAATCAGGGGAACGGCCTCATCTTCACCGTCTTCGCCGCCGCGGTCATCGGCGGCATCTCGCTCGACGGCGGCAAGGGCACGATGTTCGGCGCCCTCACCGGCGTCCTGCTCCTCGGCGTCGTGCAAAACCTGTTGACCCTGGCGCAGGTCCCCTCGTTCTGGATCCAGGCGATCTACGGCGCGATCATCCTCGGCTCCCTGATGGTGGCGCGATTCGCCGGCGGCCAGTCGCAGGAATAGCCGGGTCGGGTTGCGCAAAGCCCGCGACGGAGCGCGGCGCCCGGAAGAGACCCGCGTGTCCGCGCCGCTGTTCCAGGCCGGCGCCAAGGCTCTTGACTCCGGACCATGGTACGGACGCTAACCCCCATGGCCGGAGGCGAGAGATGGGCGCGCGCAGAACGATCGGCAAACTGGCGAAGGAGGCCGGCGTCGGGGTCGAGACGGTGCGCTTCTACGAGCGCAAGGGCCTGATCGACCAGCCGCTGTCGGGCGAAGGCTATCGCGACTACGGCGACGAGACGCTGGCGGCGGTCCGCTACATCAAGATCGCGCAGAAGATGGGCTTCAGCCTCGCCGATGTCGCCAGGCTCCGCGGCAAGCTCAAGGAGGGCCCGGGATTCTGCGAGGCGGTGAGGGCGACGGCGCGGCGGCGGCTCGAGACGATCGAGGGCGAGATCGCCGAACTCCGCCGGTTGCAGACCGAGCTGACCGCCTTTCTCGACCGCTGCGGGCGTCGCTCGCCCGATGCCCCCTGTTCCATTCTCACCGAACTTGCCGCGCTCGACAAAGCCGCGCGGCCGAGACAACGCCAAGGAGGCCATCGAGCATGAGCATGAATTCCGCGCCGCCGGCCGACGGCGCCCTGATGCTCATCGATTTCCAGGCCGATTTTCTGAACGACGACGGACGGATGCCGGTCGCCCGCGCCCAGGTTGCGCCCTCGATCGCCGCGGCCGCCGGGGCGCTCGACCTGTTCCGGCGACACGGGCGGCCGGTCATCGCCGTCGGCAACGAGTTTCGCCGCGGCGACATCGTGATGAACCTGCTGCGCCGCTACGCCAGCATCGAAGGCTCGCCGGGCGCGCGCTGGGACGATCGCCTGCCGCTCGAGGGCGTCAGATATTTTCCCAAATGGGGCGGCAGCGCCTTCGGCAACCGCGAGCTCGAGCCGTGGCTCAAGCGCCAGGGGATCGGCACGCTCGTCATCGGCGGCCTGATGGCGCGCGCCTGCGTCAGTGCGACGACCAAGGACGCGATCGCGCGCGGCTTCCGCGTCATGCTGATCGAGCCGGCGATCGCCTGCGCGAGCGACCGTTCCCGAGCCCGCGCGTTGGCGCGGCTGGAGCGCCGCGGCGCGGCGGCCTTCGCCTGAGCTGTTGACGCAATCCCCGATGCGCCGGCGCCGTTTTGGATACGGTCGCTGACCGCGTCCGCCGCGATCGGCGCTCGCGGCGGCAAGGCGCTCAGCGCTTCATCCGGATCATGAAGTCGACCACCCGGCGCGAAAATCCGCCATAGGGCGGCTGCAACAGCATCTGCACCGCCGACAGGCGTCCCTGCTGGAACACCGGGCGCAGCTTCGAGAACGTGTTGAAGCCTTCGCGGCCGTGATAATGGCCCATGCCGCTCGCGCCCACCCCGCCAAAGGGCAGGTCGTGCTGGGCGATGTGCAGGATCGCCTCGTTGACCGAGACGCCGCCCGAACGGGTCTGCGCGATATAGAAGTCGCGCGTCGCGGGATTGTTGGTGAAGGGATAGAGGGCGAGCGGCCGGTCGGCGGCATTGATCGCGTCGACGACCTCCTGCGGCCGATCGTAAAGCTCGACCGGCAGGATCGGGCCGAAGATCTCGCGCCGCATGATCTCCATGTCGGCGGTCGGCTCGAGAACGAGGTGCGGCGGGAACTTGCGCTTCGCCGCGTCGGGCGTCTGCCCCTCGGCGAGATCGATCAGGGTCGCCCCCTTGGCGCGCGCGTCGGCGAGCGCCGCGGTCAGCCGGTCATAGGACCGCTGATCGATGATCGAGGTGAAGTCCGGCCCGTTGATGTCTGGATAACGCTTGGCGAACAGCGCGCGGCAGTGGGCGATGAATTCGCTCTCCGAGCCGCGCGGCAGGAAGACGTGATCGACCGCGAGGCAGACCTGGCCAGCGTTGAAGGTCTTGGCCCACAGGATGCGCTCGGCGGCGGTCTTGATCGGGAAGTCCGGCGCGACGATCGCCGGCGATTTGCCGCCGAGCTCGAGCGTCACCGGCGTCAGGTTGCGCGCCGCGCTGGCCATCACCGCCCTGCCGGTCTGGCCCGAGCCGGTGAAGATCAGATGGTCGAACGGCAGCGACGAGAAGGCCGGGCCGCGGCCGCCGCCGTCGGCGAAAAACGCGAGCTTGTCGGCAGGGAAATATTTCGGCGCCGTCTCGATCATGAGTTCGGCGAGACGCTGCGAGTTCTCCGACATCTTGACCATCGCCCGGTTGCCGGCGGCGAAAATGCCGACGAGCGGCGCGAAGCTCAGCTGCAGCGGAAAATTCCACGGCACGATGACGCCGACGACGCCGAGCGGCTGCGGGATGACGCGGTTCTTGGCGCCGGTGAAGACCAGCTGATCGACTTTGCGGCGGCGCGGCTTCATCCAGCCGCCGACACGCTTGACCGCGTCGTGGACGCCATCGAGCACGGAAAAGATTTCGCCGAACGTCGTCTCGAACGCGCTGCGATTGCCGTAGTCGGCGTTGATTGCCGTGACGATCGCCGCCTGATTGTCCTTCACCAGCCGGCCGAGCGTCTTGAGATCGGCGACCCGCGCGGCGTGCGAGGGCTCCGGCGCTTTCAGAAAAGCGGCGCGCTGCGCCGCAAGGCAGGCCTGGAATTCGGCCGGAATGGCGATGTCGGGAAAGGCGAATGCGGGCGCGTTCATCAATTCCTCCCGGCTTTGGCGGTCATAAGCCGCTTGGTTCCTTGGTCAGGTCAGGACTCGTACGACATTCCATGTTCGCGTAAAGGCGATGTTGACCCGGCGCCGATCAACATAAAGCCGGGCTTGGCGTGAAACGCAAAAGGAAGTCGAAATGTCGCTCTACATGTACCAGTTCGCCTATACGCCCAATTCCTGGGCCGCGCAGATCAAGCACCCGGAAAATCGCATCGAAAGCGTCGGTCACAAGAGCTGCGAGGCCGCCGGCGGAAAGTTCATCGGCGGGTGGCTGTGCTTTGGCGAATACGACGCCGTGCTGATCGCAGACATGCCGAACGAGGAGAGCATGGCCGCGATGGCGCTGGCGATCGCCGCCGGAGGGGCGCTCAAGGCCAGCAAAACGACACAGCTTATCTCCGGCGCCCAGGGCGTCGAGGCTCTGAAGAAAGCGGCGCATGTCGCAAAGACCTATAAGCCGGCGCATTAGGCGCTCGCCAATAGGCTGGGATGAGCGGCATTCTCGAGGCCGCTCATCGTCAGAGGGCCGGCCTGGCGGCTCGTCTGGCGGCGCCCGATGAAGCGTCGTTGGTTTCGTCGCACAAGCGCGAACCGCGCTTGGCGCTGGCCAGGATGGCGGAGGGCGCTTCCCTGCGAACTGGGCGGCGCTGGATGCTGGACGATGACGGACCGGGCTAACCACCTGCCAGTCCCGTCCGCTGCTCGGCCACGGCGACCGCGAGCGTCATCGCGAGGCAAAAGGTCGCCGCGAGCGAGCGGAACTTGCCGAAGTCGCTCTCGACGATCTCGAAGCGGACGTCGGCGAGGCCGGCGAGCGGCGACAGCGCGCTGTCGGTGACGACGACGGTCGGCACGCCGCTTCGCCGGGCGCGCCTGGCGAAGTCGAGAGTGAACGGCGAATAGGGCGCGAAGCTGATGGCGATCAGCGCGTCGCCCGCGCCGGCGCCGGCGAACTGTTCCGGGCCGAGGCCGCCGACGTTGTCGATGAGGCGCGCCTGGACGCCGAGCTGCGCCAGCGCATAGGTCAGGTAGTGGGCGACGCTGAACGAGCGCCGTTGGCCGAGGCAATAGATCGTCTCTGCCCGGGCAAGGAGCCCGATCGCCCGGTCGAGGTCGCGCCGCTGCACGCCTTCGCGCAGGCGGGCGATCGAGGCGGCTGCCGAATCGGCGAAGCCGTTGAGCAGGCTCGTCGGGTCGCCGCTGTCGCGCGCCTTCTCGTGCAGCGCCTTGAGGCGTTCGGAATAATCGGGCCAGCGGTTGCGCAGATGCGAGCGAAACACTTCCTGCAGGTCGGAGAAGCCGGCGAATCCGAGGGTCTGGGCGAAACGCACCAGGGTCGAGGCTTGCACGTCGGCGCTGCGCGCGATGGCCGAGGCGGTGCCCAGAGCGAATTCGTCCGGATGTTCGAGCGCATAGGTCGCCGCCTGCCGGAGCCGCTTGGGCAGATGCGGCTCGATCTCGATCAGACGGCCCTTCAGCGCCTCGAAACTGTCCGGCGGCTCCGTGAGGTCGCTATCCATTGCATCCCCTTGTCCCCGGACGCCGGCGCTTGCCGCGTTCTCCGGAAATAGGAATAGAACGAATATTCCAAATTGTGTAGAGAGCGAAATATTTGTTTTGGCGGCGGGAGGCGAGGCTCATGGAAACCATCGGCGTCGGATTGATCGGCTCGGGTTTTATGGGCAAGTGCCATGCGCTCGCCTGGACCAGCGTCCGCGCCGTCTTCGGCGATACCCCGCCCATCCGGCGGGTCGCGCTCTGCGAGGCCGAGGAGAGCCTCGCCCGCCAGCGGGCGGACGAGTTCGGCTTCGAGGCCGCGACCACCGACTGGAAGGCGCTGATCGCGAACCCGCAGGTCGATGTCGTTTCGATCACGACGCCGAACGCCTGGCACGCGCCCATGGCGATCGCGGCGCTGGAGGCAGGCAAACACGTCTGGTGCGAAAAGCCGATGGCGCCGTCGCTGGCCGAAGCCGAGCGCATGGCGGCGGCGGCGCGGGCGAGCGGCCGCGTCGCCATTCTCGGCTACAACTACATCCAGAGCCCGGCGGTCCGTTACATCGGCAGATTGATCGACGAGGGGGCGATCGGACGGGTGACGCATTTTCGGATCGAGATGGATGAAGACTACATGGCCGACGCCGAGGCGCCCTATTCCTGGCGCAGCGACGCGAGCTCCGGCCTCGGCGCGCCCGATGATTTCGCCGTCCATCCGATGAGCCTGGTTGCGACCCTGATCGGCATGCCGCGCGAGGTCTTCGGCGAACTGGCCAAGCCTTTCGCCGACCGCCCGGATGGAGCGGGGCGTCGCGCCGTCGAAACGTTCGACATTGCGACGGCGCTCCTGCGCATGGGCGACGGAACGTCGGGAACGATCCAGGTCAGCCGCTCGGCCTGGGGCCGCAAAGGCCGCATCCAGCTGCAGATTTTCGGCGCGCGCGGGGCGATCTTTTTTGATCAGGAGCGGTTGAACGAGGTCGGCGTCTATCTCGCCGACGGACCGGCGGACGACCAGGGCGTCAAGACGGTGCTGATGGGCCCCGCCCATCCGCCCTACGAGCGATTCATCCCGGCGCCCGGCCACCAGTTGGGCTTCAACGACCTCAAGATCATCGAGGCTCACGAGCTCCTGAACCGCATCGCCGGCAAGGACTCTCTAGCCATCAATTTCGACCAGGGCCTCGCCATCGAGCGTGTCATCCTGGCGATTGCGCGCTCGCATCGCGAAGGACGGTGGCAGGATGCGACAGGCGACAAGCCATTCCTCTGATCGCGCCCCATTCCTGGCTGTTTACGGCGCCAGACCATTGCGCGGCGGGGATCCCCGCGGGCGTTCAGCGCGTCATCGATTCCCCGGGCTCACGGCCGCTGCCGGAGCTGGCGCGCGGTGGTGCACCGCGCGGAACGCTGGAGTGACCATGAAACGGAACCCATGGTGGCAGAAGGCAGTAATCTACCAAGTGTATCCACGGTCGTTTCAGGACTCGAATGGGGACGGCGTCGGCGATCTCAAGGGGATTTCGCAACGACTTGAGCACCTGGTGCGTCTCGGAATCGACGCGGTTTGGATCTCTCCCATTTTTCCCTCGCCGATGCAGGACTTTGGGTACGACGTCAGCGACTATTGCGCCATCCACCCGCTTTTCGGTTCGCTGGCCGACTTCGACGCGCTCCTCAAGTCCGCGCATGCGCGCGGCCTCAAGATCATCCTTGATTTTGTGCCGAACCACACCTCGGACCAACATCACTGGTTTCGAGAGAGCCGCTCCTCGAAGTTCAATCGAAAGCGGGACTGGTATGTCTGGCGAGACGCTAAGCCTGACGGTTCCCCGCCAAACAACTGGGAGAGCGAGTTTGGCGGCCCGGCTTGGACTTTCGACGAAGCGACCGGTCAATACTACTACCACGCGTACCTGAAGGACCAGCCTGACCTCAATTGGCGCAATCCCGAAGTGGAGCAAGCAATGTGCGATGTGCTCCGGTTCTGGTTCGACCGCGGGGTCGACGGGTTCCGGGTGGATGCAATCCACCATCTCCACGAGGATGAGGAGGACCGGGACAACCCTCCCAACCCCGATTGGCGGCCAGGGATGGCGCCGAACACGCGCTGGCTGCAAATCAGAACGATCGATCAACCGGGCGTGCAGGCTTCAATCAAGGCGATGCGACGGGTAGCTGACGCCTATCCGGATCGGCTCATGGTTGGAGAGGCTTATCTGCCCATCGACCGTCTGATGGCCTATTATGGGGCGGACCTGACCGGCTTCCACTTGCCTTTCAACTTCCACCTGATTTCGACCGAGTGGAAGCCGAAGCCCATCGCCTGCCTCATCGAAGCCTACGAAGCGGCGTTGCCGCCGGGGGGATGGCCGAATTGGGTGCTCGGCAACCACGACAGATCTCGCGTCGCGAGCCGGGTTGGACGGCCGCAGGCCCGGGTCGCGGCCATGCTGCTGCTTACGCTGAGGGGAACGCCGACGATTTACCAGGGCGAGGAGATTGGCATGGTGGACACTCCGATTCCGCCCTACCTGGTGCAGGACCCGTTCGAGCGGAACGTCCCGGGTTTCGGCCTCGGGCGCGACCCCGTGCGCACGCCCATGCCGTGGAGCTCCGAACCGCATGGCGGCTTTACTAAAGGGCGACCCTGGCTCCCTCTCAGTGCGGACGCGGACGTGCTGAACGTCTCAAACCAGGCTGACGATCCGCGTTCGGTGTTGTCGCTCTACCGAGCGCTCATCCGTCTCCGTCGCGACAGCGACGTGCTGTCGGTCGGCGACTTGAGGCTTTTGGAAGCCACTCAGCACGTGCTCGCCTACGAACGTCGGCTCGGAGGCCAGCGGATGGTGGTCGCGCTCAACATGACGGGACAAGCGCGGGCCTTGCGGGTCGGAAAACCGACTTACGAAATGCTGCTTTCGACATATCTCGACGATGCCCGCCCCATGAAGGACGAGGAGATCTGCCTGCGCGCCGACGAAGGTCTCCTCCTGCGCGCGCAGGAGGATGTCAGTTAGCGGGGCTTTGGCCGGCGATCCTTGCGCTCGGGCATTGGAGTTTGACGTGACGAGCCCCGTCAGTCCCCCTCCGGTTCAGGGCGGCGCTGGAAACGAGCTTCCTGCCTATGTCGCAAACCGGGTTGTCGGCCTCCGCGTTCGCGCGATACCGCTCGCTGCCGGGCTGACTCTCCTGAGCGGGTACTCGGGGAGCATCCGCAGCGTCTGATCGAAGCGATCGCGGTCGCGCCGTGCCCGGTCGCCGGCGACATCCAGCTCGCAGGCGTGTGGCTGTCGGACGCGCCCCACGCCGCCACGGCGATCGATCAGGCTTACGATTTCGCGACCGGGGAATTGATGAGCCGTGGCGTCCGTAACTTTCCCTGAAAAGGCCTCACTCGAACCGCGCGCCGAGCCGCTCCATCGCCGGGCGAAACTCGGGAAAGCTGGTCGCGATCATCGCCACATCGTCGACCGTCATCGGCTCGCGGCTCGCAAGGCCCATGACGAGAAAGCTCATGGCGATGCGGTGATCCATGTGCGTCGCGACGAGCCCGCCGCCGCGCGGCGCCCCGCCCTCGACGACGAGGTCGTCGCCTTCGATTGCATGTGCAACCCCGGCGGCGGCGAGACCCGCGGCAACCGCTGCCAGGCGGTCGCTCTCCTTGACCCTCAGTTCGTGCAGGCCCCTCATCCGCGTAGTCCCGGAAGCGAAAGCGGCGGCGACGGCGAGAACCGGGTATTCGTCGATCATCGAGGGCGCGCGGGAGGCCGGAACGTCGACGCCGCGAAGCCCGCTCGTCCGGACCCTGAGGTCCGCGACCTCCTCGCCGCCCTCGACGCGGCGGTCGAGAATGGCGATGTCGGCCCCCATGTCGAGAAGGGTGGCGAGAAGCCCCGAGCGCAACGGGTTCATCATGACGCCCTCGACGACGATGTCGGAATCGGGCGCGATCAGCGCGGCGACGACAGGAAATGCGGCCGACGAAGGGTCGGCCGGAACGACGACTGGCTTCGGCGCCAGCTCCGGGCGGCCGACGAGATCGATCCGCCGACCTTGTCCTTCGACGGTCGCCTTCACCTCGGCGCCGAAATGCGCCAGCATTTTTTCGGTGTGATCGCGCGAGGCCTCCGCTTCGATCACGGTGGTCGTTCCGTGGGCGTTGAGGCCGGCAAGCAGCACTGCGGACTTGATCTGCGCCGAGGCGACCGGCGTGCGATAGAGAATGGGGGCAGGATCGCGGACGCCCTTGAGCACGATGGGACAGCGCCCGCCGGCGGCCTCGGACAGAACCTCGGCGCCCATGAGGCGCAAGGGATCGAGAATTCGGCTCATCGGCCGTTTCCTCAGCGAGGCGTCGCCGTCGAAGGTCGCGGTGACGCCATGGCTGCCGACAACGCCCATCATCAGCCGCGAGCCGGTGCCGGCGTTGCCGAAATCGAGCGTGGCAAGCGGGGGCGCCAGCGCGCCGATGCCGGGACCGCGGATCCGCCAGCGGCCCGGACCCAGCCGATCGATCGAAGCGCCGAGCGCCGCACAGGCCTTGCCCGTCCTGAGGACGTCGTCGCCCTCGAGCAGCCCCTCGACTTCGGTGTCGCCGCAGGTCAGGAGGCCGAAGATGAAGGCGCGGTGGGAGATCGATTTGTCGCCCGGCGGCCGGAAGCGCCCACGCAAGCCCCGGCCGCGTCGGGCGCTGAGCGGAGCGACGTTGGTTGGATGCGGCAAGGGAACGGTCACGCGCGCTCTCGCATTTTGAGGGTTTCGCCGCCGCCGCGGCGCGGCGCTCCTAGCACTCATCCGGA
The DNA here is from genome assembly GCA_963772555.1 of uncultured Alphaproteobacteria bacterium. Lineage (GTDB taxonomy): Bacteria > Pseudomonadota > Alphaproteobacteria > Rhizobiales > Beijerinckiaceae > Roseiarcus. Next base: position 37,080 of record CAVYXQ010000028.1, read on the forward strand.
GACGCTGTCGATGGCGGCGAAACGGCATTGACAAGCGGCACGAGAGCCGACTAACCGAGCGCTCCGAAACCCGCTCGCTCAACGTCAAGGATTGGGGACACCGACCAGTGGCCAAACCCGAACTCGGAGCCAAGCGCCAGTGTCAGGCCTGCGGCGCCAAATTCTTCGATCTCAACAAGGATCCGATCGTCTGCCCGAAATGCGGGACCGTCTTCCAGGGCGCCGCGCGCACCCGCGTGCCGGTGAAGGAAGACGAGGAAGAGACCGAGCTCGCCGCGCCCCCGGGAGTCGACGTGGTGTCGCTCGACGAAGTCGAGGCGGGCGAGGAAAAGGTGGCCGCGACCGCGGTCGACGACATCGACGTCGAGGATGAGAGCCCCGAATCGGAGGAGGATGCGTTCCTTCCGGAGGCGGAGGAGGACGACGACGACGTCACGAACCTGATCGACGGCGATATCGCGCCGGACGAGGAGCCCTGACGCTGGGTCCCGGATCGTCCCCCGGCGCTTTTTTTCGCCGTGGCTCTTGTGGCCGGCGAAGGTTTGCGTCTATACCGCCGCCCGCCTAACTTTCGGCGCTTCTCCCCAAACGAAGACGCCGGCGTAAATTTCGGAAAATGGGGCCATAGCTCAGTTGGGAGAGCGCTTCAATGGCATTGAAGAGGTCGTCGGTTCGATTCCGTCTGGCTCCACCAGCTAAATCAATGACTTAATGAGGGCGTTGTGTAACCGGGGCAAATTGCCGGGCGGGCTTGGGCTGGTTCAAGCAGGGGCTGGACTGACGAGGGTTGCGAGGTCTGGAATTTTTGGGCCTGGAAGTCCCAGTCGGTCGCCGATGAAGGCGTAGAACGACACTTTCAATTTCATGCAGGTTTTGGCCAGCCCGAGCATGACGTCGCGGGCGTCGCGGCCTTTGTCGGAGACGGTTCCGCCAGAGATTTTTCTCTTGGTGACGAAGGCGCGGATGTCGTTTTCCGAGGCATTGGTGTTGAGCGGGATTTCTGGCCGCTCGAGCACGCGCAGCAACTCGTCCTTGTGGCGATGAAGGCGTTTGAGCAGGCTGTCGAGCGTGGCGTAGCCGGTTCGCGCGCGCTTGAAGATGCGGTCGAAGCGGGAGCGCAAGAACTCGGCCTGTTCGGGGTCCGGCGCGAGCTTGTAGTCTTTCAAGCAACGATAGAACCACCAGATCATCCGCTTGGCGACCTCGACGGCGTTGCGCTGCTTGTCGTTGGCGGGAATGAGCTTGTGAACAAGCCGCTCGGCGTGAACCCAGCACAGCGCGTGCACGCCGACGCGGAACTGGCCGGCGTCGTCGGAGACGATCACCGTGCCCTGCAGCAAGCCCTGATGATGGACTGCGCCCCACAGCGCCGCCTCGCTGGCGATCAAGACGGGATCCGGCAGGACCTTGATCGCGCCCAAAGCCAGCGCCTGCAAATGGCGCTCCCACTCGCCCGAGGAGGCGAAGATGCGCGCCTCATGCGCGATGAACTTGTCGATCACGATCTGCGACAGATCGCGCCCTTTCATATAGTCGAGCGCGGCCTGGTTGATCACCCAGAGCGACGTTCCGCCGCAAAGCCGCGACAGAAACGCCAGACGCGATTTGGAGGGCCCCGTGCGAAACGCGGTGAAGTTGGAAGAGCCGATCTGCGTGGTGTAGCCGCTCTTGCCGGCGTGGCGCGCCCCCGTATCGTCGACCGTGACATAGGCGCCGCTCAGGCCGGCTTTCAGCACCGCCGCATCCTCGGCGCGAAACGTCTCCAGCTTGACTGTCAGCAGGCGAACCACCTGCCGCTTCGAAATCACCACGCCCATCCCATTGAGCAGCGCAACGATCCGCTCGCAGGTCATTTGTCCGGCAAAGTGCAGCGTCAAGACCAGGCGATTCAGGTTGGGGCCATAACCCCCGACAATGCCGGAACCGAGATGGGCGACGACCGTCTCGCCGTCCGGCGTTTCCCACCGCTCACGCCGGTAGCGCGTCACCGTCGGCGTCAGGCTCAAGTCCTGAACCACCACCTCTTCGTAGCCCTTGCGGCGCGAGCCCGCCGGCGCATTTGCCCTCACCACCACCGTCGCGCCAATCGTCAGCTTGTCGAGTTGGCTGCCGCGCCGCTGCGTCGAGCGCCCGCCTTTCTCGCCGCCCCCGGCCTGCGGCCCTTTCGCGTCCGTCGCCCTGTCAATGCCCGACGGCTTGACCGGCGGACGCGGCGGCAAATGCTTCAGCCGCGCAAGCTCGTCCTTGACCGCCTGATGCTCGACTTTCAGCTTGGCCAACGCGCCGACCAGCTTCTCGTTCTCCGCCCCAAGCCGCTTCACCTCATGGATTAGATCGCGCACCACGCCGAGCAGGTCGTCATGCGAAAGCCGATCAAGCGAATCAGGGATGCGCGCCGCCATCCCAAGCTTGAATCACACTTTGTCGCCGCTGACTCCCCCCTCCGCCCGAGAATTTGCCCCGGTTACGGGCGTTGTGGGCGTTGTCCACAACAGAGCCTTCGTTTCGGTATCAAATCGCCACCCCGTCGCCGCGGCGAAGAAAAGCTCCCGCGCCGCGCCATAAGAGCCCGGTCGAGAGCGCCGCATTCTCGCCGGACGGCGCGCGCGTCGTCGCGGCGTCGTGGGAAACCGACGCGGCTTTGGGACGTCGGCAGGATTCCGAAAAGGGAATCTGTTCCAGATCCGCCTGCGCCTGGTTGCCCAACCACGACCTTGACCGGCGCCGCCAAGGACTACGGCCTATCCGATCTGCGAGGCGACCGGCCTCTGCCCGATCCTCCGCCGCATTCCCGCTTCGGCCGGGGAGGTCGCGGCTGACGGGCTCGATAGCGCCGCCGTGCCTCTCGACAATGTCGCGGGCGATCGCAGTGCCTCCGAAGCCACTCGGGACGGCCGGAGTGTGCAAATACCGGTCGTTCGCGGACGGCTTGGCGAAGAAGTCAAGCCGAGCTTGAGCCGGCTTTCAAGATCAACCGGGCGGGAAGCGAGAGGGCGAGCTTAGACTGAACGCGGATATTGCGCCATCGCCGACGACGTGGCGAACGAGTAAAAATCCAAACCAAGCCGCGATCCGCCTTGCTGGCGCGGCAACCCGTTCCTCACGTTTCGGTGTCGACTGAATTGTGCGATCGGGGTACGCACAATTCGATCCAGCTTGATTTGAGAATTGACATTGCCACCGGCCTGTTGGAGCCTTTTAGGATTGTGTCCCAAATCGCCCGGCGAAGGATGCGTGACGGTGGCGTGCGCCATCCAGGTCGACTTCGGCCGGCTTCTCGGCGACATCCGCCTTCTCGTCGAGCGCGTCGGACAGCTCGCCAAGCATCTCCGTCAGGCGGAGGACGATCTCGCGCCTCTCGGCGCGTCGAGCGCCCGTATCCACTACCGCTCTGCGCGCATCTTGATCATGGAGCTCGACGAGGTCGAGCCCGAGGAGGCGCCCGACCTGCTGCGGCTTGCGCGACGCGGGGCTCAGCAGAATCGGCAGGCTTCCGCTGAGGAGAATGGGCCCTTTCAACATGCGCAGGGCGGCGCCAGGGGCGGCGGAAGGCCGCCCCATGAACGCGCCAAGCCCCGGTGCGGACAACCGCGCGCCCGACGCCCGGGCGGGCACGGGCGCAGCCAGCCTCCAACGCATGACCTCGAATGTCGCCGCACAGCTGTTCTCCCTCGCGGCCTCCGCAATCGATCGCTTGGTTCTGGTCGGAATCCTGGTCCGAACCTGGGGGCCGGAACTGTTCTCCGACTATGTCGTCATTCAGTCGATGGCCGCGATGCTCACCATCGTCGAGGCGGGCCTCCAGATCTATTTCGTGAACGTCGAGAAGGCGGCCTTCGTCGCCGACGACGTCCAGGCGTTCCGCCGCTTCGCGGCGATCCACCTCGCCCTGATTCTGGCGATTGTCGCGGCGACAGCGGCGGGTTTCGTGGTCTTCATAGTCGCCGGCGGATCGGCTCATCTGTTTCATCTGTCGAGGCTCGAGGCGAGCGCCGCCCGCGACGTTTTCGTCGTTTACGCGCTGGGCAGCCTGTTGACCGTGCTGCGCTCCGCGACCACAACGATCTACACCGCCGCCGGGGACTTCGCCTTCGTCGTGACGCTGACCGCGATCTTCCTCGCCACCAATACCCTGGCGGCGATCGTCGCGGTGCTGGCCGGCGCCGGGCCATTGACGTTGGCGGCGATCTACCTCGCGGTCACCGGGATCGGCTCGGTCGCCTATTTCGCCTGGGATGCCCGCCGACGATATGCCGATTTGGTTGCCTTACCGGCGAGGCCGACGCGTGCCGAACTGAGGGAGCTCGGGGTCCACCTCAAATGGTTCAGCCTGCAGTCGATCGCGCCGACGATCTGGCTGCAGACACCCGTTCTTGTGTTCAACGCCTGGCGGGCCTCGGGCGAGGACATAGCTGCCTTTCTCGTGGTCCGCACCATGGTTAACCTGATCCGGCAGTCCTTCCAGTTCGCGGCGATCGGCGCCGGGCTCGAGATCGCGACGCTCTCGCATCGCGGAGATTTCGCACGGCGCTTGGCGGCTGTCGGCTGCGGTCGGGCGCTTGACGACGACGGTCAGCGCGGTCTGCGTCGCCGGCATGCTGAGCTTCGGGGCCGGGATCACGCTGCTTTGGACCGGACGCGAAAGCCTGTTTTCACCCTCGATCGCCGCCTGGCTGCTTTTGCCGCTGATGCTTGTCGCGCCGCTTCAGCAACCGTTGGCGCTTCTCCAATATGCGAATCTGTCGACCGCCCCGGGCCTGCAGCGGCTGGCGCTGATCCTCCTGACGCCGCTATGCTGCGCGCTCGGCGCGCTCTCCTGCGGAACGCTCGGCGCCGTTATCGGCCTCGCCGTCGCGGAGGTCGCAGCATCATGGGCGCTGCTGCCTCTGCTTGCGTCGGCGCTCGCCGGCTTCCGACGATATTGCCTCGGCATGCTTGGCGCCGCGACGGCGACGCTCACCCTGTGCGGGATTGTCGGCCTTGGCTTGACCATAGCTTTCCCGTCGGTCTCGCTTGCGGCGATGGCCAGCAAGATCGGCGTCTGGGCGCTGACGGCGGCCGGGCCGACGATCTTTCTCGCGTTGCCAGGGACGCTGCGCGCCGCGCTGGTGGGCCGCGTCCATCGGCTCGCGGGCGTCCGTTCCGGTCCGTGAAACGAAAGCGCCGGAGATTTTCTCCGCACGGTGGGTCCTGCTACTACAGGCGCGGCGCGCACGGACGGGCGACGCCTTCGGACTGAGCTTCGCCGTATGCTTTATTGGATATCCAAGGCCATCTGGCGTCTCGTAGAGCCCGACAACCTGCTGTTGCTCATCGCGCTGTTCGGATTGACGAGCGCATTTGCAGGGCGACGGCGTCTTGGCTTCAGCGTACTGACAGCCGCCCTCGTCGCGATGCTCTGCATCGCGACACTGCCGATCGGCGCGGTCATGCTGGGCAGTCTTGAGGCGCAATTTCCGGAGCCGCGCATCGAAGGTCCGATCGACGGCGTCATCGTGCTCGGCGGCGCTCTGAATCCTGAGGCCTATTTCGCCCACCCTGGCTCGGGCCTCAACAGCGCCGTGGCGCGGATCATCGAGGCGGCTCGTCTGGCGCGAGCTTACCCGACGGCCCGCATCGTCTACTCGGGCGGACCGAGACCGAGCGAAGCGCCCAACGCCAATGAGGGCGAGGCCGCGCGCGATCTCCTCGTCGCGCTCGGGGTCGATCCTGCGCGCATCACGCTCGATCTCGAATCTCGCAACACCTATGAAAACGCCCGGGAAGCCGCACGATTGATTGAGCCGCGCCCGGGCGCGCGATGGCTCCTAGTCACCTCCGCTTTCCACATGCCGCGCGCCGTGGCCTGCTTCAGAGCGGTTGGCTTTCCCGTCACGGCGTTTCCCGTCGACTTCAAATATCGTCAGCGGGAAAGGGTCGGCTTCGACTTCGCCTCCGGCCTCGCTGATCTCGATCTCGCGGCGCACGAATGGGTCGGGCTCATCGCCTATCGGATGCTCGGCCGGACCCTTTGAATAGGCGCCCGGCCCATAAAATCTTTCCATGGAACCGCGGCTGAGGCTCAAGAGGTGAGGAAATCCGCCATCGCGGCCTGGAGCCGCGCGTCGAAACGCGAAAAGCAATATTCTTCTCTCCAGCGCCGGAGGCCTTGCGCGCCGAGGCGCGCACAGAGATCTCGGTCCCGCAGCAGTCCGATGAGCGTATCGGCCAAGGCGTCCGGGCGGTCGCGCGGGACGTTGAAGCCCGTCACACCGTCGACATTAACTTCCTGTCCCGCATCCTCGGTCGAGGCCAGGACCGGGACGCCGTGGCGCATCGCCTCGACATAAACGAGGCCGAATCCCTCCTTGCGGCTCGGCATCGCCATAACCGTGGCCTCGCGCCAAAGCGCTTCGATTTCGCCGCCAGGCACGAAGCCCTTGAACGCGATCGAGGCGGTCGCAAGCGAACACGCAGCGAGCGCTCGCGCGCTGTCGAGCCCGCCACCGCCGCCGGCGATGAGCAAGCGGGCCTCTGGAACCGCCTTGACCACACGCGGCCAGACGGCAATCAAGAGATCATGCCCCTTGGGCAGTCCCGGATCGATGCGGCCGAAGACGAGAACCGTCGGAGGGCTTTGTGAGGGGCCGACGAAGGCGGGCGCCTCGTCGCTCGCCGTGCCCAGCGGGCATATGCGGACGCGCGCGGCGTCTCGAAGCGCTCGCGACGCGCGCTCGCGCGTGTAATCGCTGTTGACGAGAACGAGAGCGGCGCGATGCAAAGCCCGAAGTCTCGAGGACCTCGGCTCGTCCCAGACCTCGATGCCATGCGCCCAGACCGCGCTCGGGCGCGGGCGCCCGAGCGAAAAGCGCCCTGCGCGCGCCGTGCCTGCGAAGTCGTAGACGACGTGGGTCGCATTGCGCGCCGCAAAGGCGGCGCGGGCGACGAAAGCGAAGCGGCCGCCGCGAAAGGCTTCGATCGGAACCCCTTCGTAGAAGAAGCTTTCGGGATCGAGGCAGGCAAGCGAGCGCGTCGCATGCCGTCGCCCAAGCGATTTAGCGGTCAGCCGCGCGACCTCCGCAATGCCACCCGCGCCCTCGCTCATGTGTTGCGCGCAGATCAAGATCGAGAGTTCGCGGGTGCTCACGATGGGTGTATCGACCTTGCTGACGGACCTCGATCCGGGGTCGCCCGGCCCCCTTCGCACGTCGCCCACCGGCGCCGGATCAACCCAGCCAATGGAATCGACGGCGCTCGGAGGGGGTCGCGATTGAAGTGATCCATGGCGGCCATGATGCGGTCCTTGAGTTCCCGTTTGGATGCGACGCAGATATAGCGCAGACCGAGCGGGCGAGCGTGGTCTCCTTGGAGATGTGCGGCGGATGATTGTCGAGGATGGGATTGATCGCTATTTGGGCCGGATAGGCGGCATCCAGCAAGCTGACCGTTCCGTGGCGCTTGTACTGGTGATCGCGGGCCAAGGCCACATATCTGCGGGGCACAGGCGGCGGGTCCGGGGCGGTCGTGGCGATCGCTTGAATGCCAGGCTTCTCATCGTAGGAGACCATCGCCACCGCATCGCTCGGCTTTTGTTTCGAGGCGTTTTCCCGGTAGCAAAGCAGCGTCCGCGCTCGCCCGACCCGGCTCGCCGATTCCGTTCGCGGGCAGGCGACCGCGCGCAAAGCCGCCAGATCCTCCTCGTTCATCGCCAATTCGATCGCTTGCGCCGTCCCGCCACGACCTCGAACCTCGCTTCCCAATCAAAGCACAAGAACTACAAGCCATGCCGAGAAAAGTGAATCCTCGGCACGGGATTGGTTTCGTGAAACCAATGAACCAGTCCCTGTAAGTTAAAGTCGACCTGCTATCACGATGCTGTGAAAATAGTTCTGTTGACGGTCAATATTCGCGCTAGCGGGAAAAAATGCTTCGTGGTTTGGTCGGCGGGGGTCGGACGCAGCGGCAGAGCACCGCTTGACAGTCAATAGTCGCGCGCATAGCGGATGAAGCCCACAAGGATGCTTCGTGCTCGGGTCAGCGGCCTTTGGCGCAGCAGCGGTGCGCCGCCGCTCTCCAGGGTTAGCTGCGGCGTCTCACCTTGGAAGGCGCTTCCGCCGGACTCGAGTTCACGATCCTCATGAAAAACTTGTCCGATCTGAAACTCGCGGTGATCGGCCTCGGATACGTCGGCCTGCCGCTCGCGGTCGAATTCTCGAAGCGGTTTCCGGTCGTCGGCTTCGACATCAATCTGACGCGCATCGAGGCGCTGCGCGCCTGGCGCGACGAGACGCTCGAATTGAGCGAGGTGGAGCTGCGGTCGGCGAAGGATCTGACCTATTCGCTCGACATTCGCGATCTCGCAGATTGCAACTTCTATATCGTCACCGTCCCGACCCCGATCAACGAACACAAGCAGCCCGACCTCGGTCACCTGATCAATGCCTCGCGCTCAATCGGATCTGTGCTGAAGCGCGGCGATATCGTCGTCTATGAGTTCGACCGTCTACCCCGGCGCTACCGAGGAAATCTGCGTTCCGACCTTGGAGAGGGTCTCCAAGCTCTCCTTCAATGTGGACTTCTTTGCGGGCTACAGCCCGGAGCGCATCAATCCGGGCGACAAGACGCGGCGGCTGACGAACATCAAGAAGATCACCTCGGGTTCGACGCCAGAAGTAGCCGAGTGCGTCGACGCGGTCTATCGCGAGATCGTCGTGGCCGGAACGCACAAGGCGCCGAGCATCAAGGTGGCCGAGGCCGCCAAAGTGATCGAAAACACCCAGCGCGACGTCAACATCGCCATCGTCAACGAATTCACGATGATCTTCAATCGATTGGGGATCGACACCGAGGCCGTTCTCGTCGCCGCCGGCACAAAATGGAACTTCCTGCCGTTCCGACCCGGCCTCGTTGGCGGGCACTGCACGGGGGTCGATCCCTACTATCTTAGCCAGAAAGCGATGGCGGTCGGCTACCATCCCGAGATCATCCTGGCGGCTCGACGACTCAACGACAGCATGGGTCGTTATGTCGCCTCCCAGTTGATCAAGGCGATGGTGAAGAGTGATATCCATGTCGTGAGCGCGCGAGTCCTCGTGATGGGCCTCGCATTCAAGGAAAACTGTCCCGATGTGCGAAACACCCGCGTCGTCGATTTTGTTCACGAGCTGACCGAATTCAGTGTGGCGGTCGATGTGTGGGACCCTTGGGTCGTCGCAGAGGAGGCGAAGCGCGAGTACGACCTCGATCTCGTCGCCGGCCCCGAGGCCGGCGCGTACGATGCGATCATAATCGCGGTCGCTCACGACGAATTTCGCGGCATGGGCGCCGCTCGTATTCGCGCCCTCGGCAAGGAACGGCATGTGCTCTACGATTTGAAATATGTCCTTGCCGAGACGGAGGCCGACCTGCGTCTGTAGGCTCCCCTTCACTCTTGGGGTTTTCCTAATCAAAAAAATGCGATTAGATGACCTATCGGAAACATGCGATGCTGTGTGAACCGTGCGCATCACGACGCGCCGCCACATTCTTTTTTGCCGAGACCTGACGCGGTGCTCTACGACAAGGACTCGATTTCGACTGGCGCTTTGCGGAAGTCGCGGGGCGTCGCGGCAGTCGTCGCTGACGCGCCCGCGAGCGCGATCTTGATCCCATGTCTGACGTTGCTTGGTGCGGTCTTCCTTGCGATCGGACAGCACCTGGTGGCGACGTGGGCGATCGCCTCCGACGAGGCCCCGGAGGGGGTGCTGAATACCTCGCTCGGCCTCTTTCTCGCTATCTTGAGCGGTTACTATGTCCTGAAGCGGATTTCGGAATTTCAGAGCATACCAACTGTCGGCGCGGTGCTGACGATTTTCACTGTCTCGTTCCTGACGGTGGTGTGCGGCCTTCTGCTGGCCGGAATCGCGCATCGGCCGCTGTCTCTCTTCACCGGCTATGTCGTCACCGTGATCTGGTTCGCCGCCGCCTTCAGACTCGGCGCGCGGCGGCGAACGCCGCGGTTCGCTTTGGCGCCCGTCGGCGAGGCGGCTTGCGTGCGCTCTCTCGCGGGCGCACGGTGGAAGCACGTCGACCCGTGGACGCCGCCTGAGGCATGCGACGGCGTCGTCATCGATCTGGCCATCGATCTCGACGCCGAATGGCGAGCCTACCTCACCGCGTGCGTGCTCGCGGGCATTCCCATCTATCACTTCAGAACCGTCACCGAGGCGCTGACCGGACGGCTAGAGATCGACCATCTCTCCGAGAGCATGTTCGTCGATGTCAGCACGCACCGCTATTATAGCGTCGTTAAGCGCGTCGTCGACTGGGTCGCCGCCGTCATCGCCATAGTCGCGCTCGGTCCGTTTCTGCTGCTTGTCGCCATGCTGATTCGACTCGACTCCAGGGGTCCAGCGCTTTTTCGTCAGACTCGACGTACGAAGGATGGGCGGCTGTTCACGATGTACAAGTTTCGCACCATGAAGGTGGGTGCGACTGAGCCGGGCTCGCTGCAGGACGCGATGACCCGCGAACGCGACGCGCGGATCACGCGTTTGGGCGCTTCCTTGCGCAGAACCCGGATCGACGAGTTGCCGCAGATCCTGAACATCATACGAGGCGAGATGAGTTGGATCGGGCCGCGACCCGAAGCGGCGCTGCTCGCCGAATGGTACGAGGGCCAGTTGCCGTACTACGGATATCGATATTTGGTCCGACCCGGCATCACGGGCTGGGCGCAGGTCAACCAGGGGCACGTCACCGAGCCGGACGCCGTGCGCTCCAAGCTGCATTACGACTTCTACTACATCAAATACTTGTCCATCTGGCTTGACGTCCTGATCGTCCTGAAGACTATCCGCACGATTTTAACAGGGTTCGGCGCGCGCTGAAGTCATGCCGGAATCGACACGTCCGTCCGACGCCGCGTCGCGACCCAATCCGGCGATCGCCTATTATGACCACCTCGCAAAGGGCTGGAGCAGCCGCTACGCCTCCGGCGGCTTCAGGAAGCGTGCGGACTTTTTTTGTCGAGAGGTTTTCCCGCTCCTCGCGCCACGCGGTCGGTGGATCGATGTAGGTTGCGGGAGCGGGGTGTTTAGTCGCATTTTGGCCGATCACGGCGCCGACGTGCTCGGCGTCGATGGCTCGATCGCGATGATCGAAGCCGCGCGCGCCGGCGGGGGCGAGCCAGCGCCCCGTTACGAAGTCCGCTTGATCGAATCGCTCGAACGCGAACCCGGCGGATACGATGGCGTTCTGTGTCTCAGCGTGATTGAATATCTCGATGATCCCATCGCGGGACTCGCGATCCTGAGACGTCTGTTGCGGCCTGGCGGCGCGCTCGTCCTTTCGGCCCCAAACCGGCATTCCGCCCTTCGTCGCGCGCAGACGGCGCTGCGGGCGTTGGCCTCGAGCGTCGGCGCAAAGGCTTTCGATTACCTCGAAAATTCCCGTAATGCATGGTCCAAGCGCGAACTGGTCGCCTTCGCCGACGCTGACGGCCTCGACGTCGAGGCGATTCTCGGTTTCGACCCAAAACTGCCCAGCTCGCTGGCGCGCCTCGCCTCACCGAGCCTGTGGTTCCTTGTCGCCCGTAGCCGTGCACCGAAATGCTGAGACGGCCGACTGGTCGTCCTCACTGTGCGGCGCCGCCGCGGCGTGCGTCGAGGAAGGCGATGGTCTCCTCGGCGATCCGCTCCGCTGCCCGTCCGTCCCAGAGCCTTGGCACGCGGCCGCGCTTGCCGCCGGTGCGTAGAATGTCCGCGACGGCGGCCTCCAATGCGGCGGGATCGGCGCCGACGAGCGTGTTGGTCCCCTCTTCGATCGTCGCTGGTCGCTCGGTATTTTCGCGCACAGTGATGCACGGCACGCCGAGCGCGGTCGTCTCTTCCTGAACGCCGCCGCTGTCGGTGATGACGACGCGCGCCTCGCGCATCAGGCCTAGCGAACGTAGATAGCTCAACGGATCAGTCACGAGCATCAGCGGCGACGTGAGCCGCGCCGCCAGTCCGAACTTGACGAGATTGGCGCGCGTGCGCGGATGGATGGCGAAGACGATCGGCAGATCGCCGGATAGACGGACCAGAGCGTCGACGAGGCCTGCGAGGCTGGCGGCATCGTCGACGTTGGAGGGTCTATGCAAGGTCGCGAAACCGAAGCCTTTCGTGGCTCGCGCGGAGCTAAACGTTGGCGAGGCGCCGATCTCGCGCAGGCAATCCGCCGCCGGTATCGCCCGGTCCAGGCAAGTGTAGAGCGTATCGATCATCACATTGCCGACCAGCTTGATGCGCTCCGGCGCGATCCGTTCGGCGATCAGGTTGGCGACACCGTCGCGCTCGGTTACGAAATGCAGGTCCGACATCTGATCGACGACGAGTCGATTGATCTCCTCGGGCATGCCGCGATCGAAGCTGCGCAGGCCAGCCTCGACATGAGCGACGGGAATCTTGAGGTAGCTTGCCGTGAGAGCAGCGGCGACGGTCGAATTGACGTCGCCGACCACTATCATCAGATCCGGCTGCGTCTCGACAAGGAGCGGTTGCAGGGCGAGCATCACCCGCGCCACGACCTCACCGCCGGTCCCGGAGCCCACCTTGAGGTTGACGTCCGGCTCAGGAATGCGCAACTCCTCGAAGAACACGCGGTCCATCGAAAAATCGTAATGCTGCCCAGTGTGGATGAGATGCGAGTCGCACTCGGTTCGCGCCTGCAGCGCCTTGACGATAGGTGCAATTTTAACGAAATTCGGCCTAGTCCCGACGACGCAGTGGATATGGTGAGGCTTGCGGTCGGTCATCGTGCGTTCACGTGCTCTTCTTCAAGGGAGGAAGGGGTCGCCGATGCGCAGAGCTTTTCGTGCGACGGCCGTCTCGCGAGAGTGCATAGATGCGTATCCTGTTTTTCTCGCACTACTACGAGCCGGAGGTCAACGCGCCGGCCTCGCGCACCGCCGAGCATTGTCGCGCTTGGGTCGCGGCCGGCCATGACGTGACGGTGGTGACCTCTGCGCCGAACCATCCCCAGGGTCGAGTCTACACTGGCTATCGCAACCGCTGGTTCCAGACCGAGACGATTGACGGGGTTCGGGTCGTGCGCATCTGGACGCTGCTCGCCGCCAACGAAGGATTTGCGCGGCGGATCCTAAGCTATCTCTCCTATCTCATTTCGGCGATCCTCGCGCTGCCGCGGCTGCCCAAGGCGAATGTCATCGTCTCGACCTCGCCGCAGTTCTTCTGCGGGCTCGTCGGACTGTATGCGGGGCCACTCAAGCGCGCGCCTTGGGTGCTCGAAGTCCGCGATCTCTGGCCGGAGAGCATCGTCGCGGTCGGTGCGATGCGCAAGGGTCGTGCGATCCGCTTCCTCGAATGGTTGGAGGCTTTCGCCTACCGACGCGCGGACGCGGTCGTCTCGCTCACGCGCTCCTTCGTACCCCACATCGCAGAACGCCGCGGGACCGCAAAAGGCATTGTCGTCTTTTCGAATGCCACGGACCTCGGCGCGTTCGTCAGGAGCGACGGTTGCGCGGTGCGGCGGGCGCTCGGCCTCGGGGGCAAGTTCATCGGCGCCTATGTCGGCACGCATGGCATGGCGCATGGTCTGACAACGATCCTCGACGCCGCGGAGATTCTGAAAAACGATCCGCGGTTCGCGTTCCTGATGGTCGGCGACGGCGCAGAACGGATGCGGCTCGAAGAAGCACGCGCGGAACGCGGGCTCGACAATGTGCTCATCCTCGGCCAGCGTCCCAAGTCCGAGATGCCCGACTTCTGGAGCGCGACCGATGCGAGCCTCATCCTGCTCAAGCGATCGGACGCGTTCAAGAAGGTTCTGCCGTCTAAAATGATGGAGGCGATGGCGATGCGTTGCCCGATCATCCTTGGCGTCGATGGCGAGGCGCGCGAGGTGCTCGAGGAGGCAAACGCCGGCGTCGCAATTCCGCCCGAGGATGCAGGCGCGCTCGCCGCCGCGATGCGCTCTCTCGCCGACGATCCCGAGCGCGCCGCGCGGTACGGCAGCTCCGGGCGCGCCTACGCCGTCGCGCATTTCGATCGCGCCGAAGTCGCGACTCGATATCTGCGCTTCCTGGAGGACGTTGCCGCGCGGCGACCGATTCGCGAAACGAGGCGCGACGCCGCCGTGCGGCCGGCGGCCGAATGAGGAATCCGATCGGACACTTGCGGCGTTCAGTCGCCTTTGCGCGCCATGTCCCGCCGCGACAGGCGCTACGCCGCATCGTGCTATCCGCGCGCCGGGCGTGGCGCAACCAGTTCGGAGCTCAGACCGCGCCCGTCGATGCCGCGCCGGCGCCGGATCCTCCAACGCCGATCTTCGGGCCCCGCTCGGGAATGATCGAACACACGCCGCGAGGTCTCGTCTTCACGTTTCTGGGGCGCGCGGTCACGATGGCGCCCTCGGCAATCGACTGGGACGCGCCGAGCCGCGACCCCGAGCATCAGCTGTGGCGGATGCATCTGCACTACATGGAATATCTCGAGGAGGTCGGCGACACTCTGCTCGCTGCGCTGATTGATGATTGGATTCGTGCTAATCCTTCCGGGCGCGCCGGCGCCTGGAAGGACAGCTGGAATGCTTACGCGCTGTCGATCCGGACCGTAGTCTGGATGCAACAGCTCGCCCTGCGCGGCGGCCGGATCGCCCAGTCAACGCGCGCGCTGGCCGTCGCGAGTTCTCGCGGCGCAACTCGCAAACCTTGAAAGCGAGCTTGAGACCGACATCGGCGGCAACCATCTCATCAAGAACCTCAAGGCGCTGCTGTGGGGCTCGGCGTTCTTCCGCGGAACCGACGCGCGGCGCTGGCGGCGCGCCGGATTGCGGCTGCTCTCCGTCGCGCTCGACGGTCAGATCCTTTCCGACGGCGTCCATTTCGAGCGCTCGCCCTCGTACCATGCCCAAGTCTTCGCTGATCTCCTCGAATGCCGCCACGTTCTTGGACCCGACAACACTCCTCCTGAGCTCGATGCCCGGCTTCGCGCTATTGCGCAGGCGGCCGCTGACCTCGCCCATCCCGACGGGCTGGTCGCCCAGTTCAACGACGCGGGGCTGCACATGGCCTATGCGCCGGGGTCCTGCCTCGACGCCTTCAGTCTCCTGTTGGGCGAGCGTCCGGCGCCGCGCACCTTCTTTGCGTTCCCGGAGGCCGGATATTTTGGTCTGCGGTCGGGCAACACATTCTTCATCGCGGATTGCGGCCGGATCGGTCCGGATGCGCTGCCCGCGCATGCCCACGGCGACGCTCTGTCCTTCGAATGGTCGGTCGCGGGCGAGCGACTGATCGTCGATCCCGGCGTCTTCGAATATATCGCCGGCCCGCGGCGCGCCGCGGCGCGATCCGCAGCCACGCACAACACGCTGTGCTACGATGGCCTCGATCAGGCGGAGTTTTTCGGCGCGTTTCGCTGCGGACGGCGGCCGAAGGTCACAGTGCTTGCCTTTGACGCCGACGACTTTCATCTGGTGCTGAAGGGTACACACAATGGATTCGGCGCCGCCGCGCGCCATGAGCGACAATTTGAGGTCGGGCCTGGCCGATTGCGGATCGTCGACGTCTTCGACACCCCGTCCGGCCATCCGGCCCGCCTCGGCTTTCTTCTGCACCCGGAGGCGGAGGTCGGCCGCGCCGGTGATGGGCTCCTGATCGTGCGCGGACGCGTGCGCGTCGAGATGCGCTGCGACGCCCCGATTGCGGTCGAGGGTGCGGTCTGGTGGCCGGACATGGGCGTGGAACGGCCGACGCGGCGTGTCAGCGTCGCGCCGGACGGCGCGCGTCGCCGCGTCGTTACAATTTTCGCGTTGCGAACGGAAGAGGAGTACGGAAAACCGGAGCACCCCCCCCTGTGCGCTCCCTGGCGTCGCCGTGAAGCAGGTCCAGCAGAACTACCGCAGCGGCGAATTGAAGCTCGTCGAGGTTCCGGCCCCTGGGGTCCGCGACGGAGAGATCCTCGTCGCGACGCGCGTGTCGCTCATCAGCGCGGGTACCGAGCGACAATTGGTCGAGCTGGCGAAATCCTCGCTCGTCGGCAAGGCGGCGGCGCGGCCGGATCTCGTTCGCCGCGTCTTCGCCAACGTGCGGCGCGAGGGGCTGAGGCCGACGCTCGACAAGGTGTTCGCCAAGCTTGATACGCCGATCCCGCTCGGCTACAGCCTCGTGGGCGAGGTAATTGGGATCGGGTGCGGTGTCGATGGGTATTCGCTCGGCGACCGCGTCGCTTGTGCAGGCGCCGGCCTCGCCAATCACGCCGAGATCAATGCGACGCCGAAAAACCTGACAGTGCCGGTCCCGCCGGGCGTCGACGACGAGGACGCGAGTTTCGTGACGCTCGGCGCCATTGCGCTCCAGGGCGTGCGCCTCGCCGCGCCGACCCTCGGCGAAACGGTGGTGGTGATAGGCCTCGGCCTCATCGGTCTCCTGACGACGCAGATCCTCAAGGCCAACGGCTGCCGGGTGATCGGTTTCGATCCCAAGCCTGAACGCGTCGCGCTCGCCAAAGACCTTGGCGCCGACGTCGCGCTGAGCGACTCGCTCCCCGGGGTGGTGGCGAGCCGGACACGCGGCTTCGGCGCCGACGCAGTGATCGTCACCGCGTCGTCGAAGTCGAGCGAGCCCGTCAACACGGCGGCGCAGATCAGTCGGATGAAGGGACGCGTCATCGTCGTCGGTCTCGTCGGCCTATCCATCGATCGCGACGCCTTCTACAAGCGCGAGCTTGAGCTGAAGTTGTCGATGTCCTATGGGCCCGGCCGCGGCGACCCGGCTTACGAGGTGGCCGGCCGTGACTATCCGCTGCCTTATGTGCGTTGGACCGAGCAGCGCAACATGTCGGCCTTCCTCGACCTGATCGAAGACGGAAAGATCACGCCGAAGAAATACGTCACGCACCGTTTCGCCATAGCCGACGCCGAGAAGGCCTATGCGTTGATGCAGAGCAGTGCGCCATATCTGGCGATTCTGCTCACCTATCCCGGCGACTTCTTGCGCGCGACTCGATCGCCAGAGGCGCAGGCGCCGCGCGCGGCGAAAGGCGAGCTCGGCGTCTCGTTCATCGGCATGGGCAATTACGCGCGCTCCGTACTGCTCCCAAAAGTGCGCGACTCCGAGGGTGTGCGGCTCGAGAGCGTCGTCACCAAGACCGGCATCAGCGCCGGCCATGCGAAGGAGAAGTTCGGCTTCGCTCGCGCGGCCACCGATCCGGCCGCGGCGATCGAGAATCCGGCGACCGACGCTATTTTCATTGCCACCCGCCACGACACCCACGCCAGGCTCGCGGCGCGCGCCTTGCGCGCAGGCAAGCACGTGTTCTGTGAAAAGCCGCTCGCGATCGAAAGCGCTGGGCTCGACGATTGCATCGAGTTCCGCGCGGCACGCGACGGGCGTCCTGACGGTCGGCTTCAACCGGCGTTTTGCGCCGCTGCTCGTCGCGGCGCGCCACGCGCTCGAGCGACGATCCGGCCCGTTGATGATGCTTTATCGCGTCAACGCAGGCGTCATTGCGCCGGAGAGCTGGATCCAACGCGAAGAAGGCGGCGGCCGTATTCTCGGCGAGGTCTGCCATTTCGTCGATGCGCTGACCTATCTGTGCGGCGCGCTGCCGGTCGAGGTCCAAGCAGTCTCGGCGGGCGGACGTCCGGACGCAGTTTCGGCGATCGTAAAATTCGCCGACGGTTCGGTCGGCACAATCCTGTATACGTCCCTTGGCGATCCGGGCGCGCCGAAGGAATATGTAGAGGCCTTCGAGGACGGACGCGTGATTCGGCTTGACGATTACGTCCGGCTGACTGTCGACGCGGGCGGCCGGCGTAAGGCGACGAAGGGCGCGCAGGACAAGGGCCAGGCGCAGCTCATCGCAGCGTTTCTCGCTGCCGCGCGCGGCCGCGCGCCGACCCCGATCCCGCTCGCCGAGATCGAGGCGGTGAGTTTCGCGACGCTCGCAATCGAAGAGGCGCTGCGCACGCCTTGAATACCATCCCGACCAAGCTGCCGATCACTGCGATCATCCTCGCCTTCAACGAGGAGGTTCACATGGCCCGCTGCCTGACGCGTCTCTCCGGCTGGGTCGAGCGTGTCGTCGTGATCGACAGCTTCTCGCGCGACCGGACCGTCGAGATCGCACGGGAGCTGGGCGCCGAAGTGTTGCAGCACCCCTTCAAGAGCCACTCCAACCAGTTTCGCTGGGGACTCGCAGCCGCGGCGCCGAGGACACCTTGGGTGATGCGGATCGACTGCGATGAATATTTCGAAGAGACCGCGCCGGCTGCGCTCGCCGCCCTGCTGCCCGGCTTGCCTGATGAGGTCTCGGGCGTGACCGTCAAGCGCAAGTTCATCTTCCGCGACCGCTGGATTCGCCATGGCCGCTACTATCCGACCTTCCTGCTGCGGATCTGGCGAAACGGCGCTGGCGAGGTCGAACAGCGTTGGATGGATGAGCACATCATTCTCAATCGTGGAAGCGCGAGGTTGCTTGAGGGTGCCGACCTCGTCGACCACAATCTCAATGACCTCAATTCCTGGACCGCCAAGCACAATCGCTACGCAACGTTGGCGATGGTCGATTATCTCAACCGCGAATACTCGCTCTTCGCCGAGGATGTGCGTATCGATGGCTCGGCCCGCCCCGCGCGCCGCGACCGTTTCTTGAAAGAGTCCGTCTATGGTCGCGCGCCGCTCTATTTGAGGGCGGTTGCGTTGTTCGTCTATCGCTATGTGTTTCGGCTTGGCTTTCTCGATGGGAAAGTTGGCTTTGTGTTCCACTTCCTGCACGGCTTCTGGCTCTTCATGCTGATCGACGCCAAGCTCGACGAAGCGCGCAACGCCATCTCTGCTCACGGCCTCGAAGCGTTCAAACAGCACCTTGCCGAAACGCAGCGGATCGAGCTGTGATCGAAACGGCGCGGCGCCCCGTCGTGCTGATCTTGCTCGGCTGTTTCTGGCCCGGCAACGATTCCAGCGGTCCAAATCAGAGTTTCATTTCCCTCGCTCGCGCGCTTGGCGACACATTCGAATTCCGCGTCGTCGCGCGCGATGGCGCGACCGGGCGCCGCCGGGCACAGGAGCCGATGTCGACCGTTGGATCGATCTCGGCTTCGCCAAGGCGCGCTATCGGCGAGTCGGCCGTTTTGGCGCGATCGGCCTCGGACGGTTGATCGCGCAGACGCCCCACGATGTGCTCTGGCTCAACAGCATGTTCGATCGCGAGTTCTCGCTGCCAGCGCTTGTGCTGCGGCGGCTCGGCCTCATCGCCCGCAAGCCCACGCTGCTGTCGCCGCGCGGCGAATTGGGCTTCGGCGCGCTCAATCTCAAATCCAGGCGCAAGTTGTTCTTTCTCGAGGCCGCGCGCAGGCTCGACCTTTGGCGCGGCGTCACCTTGCATGCGACCAGCGAGGCGGAGGCCGCCGACATCGAGCGTGGACTGGCGGCGAGACGCCCGATCGTCATAGCCCGCAACATCCGCCTTGTCGCCGAGACGCCCACCTACGCACCGAGCGCGAACGGCGTGCTGCGGGTCGCGTTCGTCGGCCGCATCGCGCCGGTAAAGCAGTTGGATTTCGCGCTGGACTCGCTTGGAAAAGTGGGATCGCGCGTCGATTTCGACATCTACGGTCCGGCCGAAGATGAGGCATATTGGCGACGCTGCCGCAAGCTAATCTCGGCCCTGCCTGAAAACGTCCGCGCGACCTGGCGAGGGGAGACCGCGAATGCGGAGATTCTCAGGCGGATGGCGGCAGACAGATCTCTTCTTCCTGCCGACCGCCGGCGAGAATTTCGGCCATGCGATTTTCGAGGCTCTCGCCTGCGGCGTTCCGGTCCTCGTCAGCGACCAGACGCCGTGGCGCGGCCTTGCCGCTCGGCGCGCCGGCTGGGATCTTCCACTTGCCGCGCCGGAAACATTCGTTGAAACGATCGAGGCGTTGGCAGCCATGCCTGAGGACCAGCGGACGGCGTTACGGCAGGGCGCGCGAGCCGTTGCGCAGGCCTATGTCGAGTGCGGCGGCGCGGTCGAGCGCAACCGCGAGATGCTGCACGCGCTCTTGCGCGAGGGTGCGGGGCGATGAGCGAAAGGAAGCGCTTGGCGGTCGTCGTCTCGCATCCGATCCAGTATTTCGTGCCGCTCTATCGGGCGCTGGCTGCGGAGCTTTCTCTCGATCTCCATGTGCTGTTCGCCTCGCGCATCGGTCTCGATAAGACATTCGATCCGGTGATGGGCGCGCCGGTCGCTTGGACGACCGACCTCACCGGCGGCTATCCGCATGAATTCCTGCCGGAGGCGGGGCGGATCGAACAGGTCGGATTCCGCCGGATCGACAATCCGAGCGTGTCCGCCGCGCTGCGGCGTTTCGCGCCGGATGCCGTCATTCTGCACGGCTATGCGATGTTGACGATGCTACGTGCGCTTGCCTGGTGCCGCGCCCACGGCGCCAAGGCGATCCTCATCTCGGACAGTTCCTCGCACGGCGCGCCTGCGGGCCCGCGCCGGTGGGCGAAGAAGTTGATCGCGCCGCTGCTGCTGCGACAATACAGCGCGGCGCTCACGATGAGCGAGAGGGGCGAGCGGCATCTGGCGAGTCTCGGCTATCCGCCCGACCGCATGTTCCGCACGCCCATGATGATCGATGCAGGCTTCTGGAGTGCGCGGCGCGAACGCGCGCGGCGGCGCGCTGAGGAGCGGATGCGGCTTGGCCTCGCCGAGGACGCATTTGCCCTGCTCTATGTGGGCAAGCTCTATCCAGGCAAACGCGTGTTCGACGCGCTGCAGGCGCTCGAAGCGCTCGAGGACGAACGGTTTGGCGCCGGGACGGTCACGCTGCTCGTCGCCGGTGACGGCGTTGAGCGTGAGGCGCTGCGGCGATTCGCAACGCAACGTGGGCTCGACGTCCGCCTGCTCGGATTCGTCAACATCGATGCGCTGCCGCAGCTCTACGCCGCGGCGGACGCGCTGGTCCATCCGGCAGACAGCGAACAGTACGGGATGGTCGTGCTGGAGGCGGCGGTGGTCGGCCTTCCATTGATCCTCAGCAACCAGATCGGCGCTGTCGGCGCGAGTTCGATCGCACGGCCCGATGTCAATGCGCTTGTCTACCCTTGCGCCGATATTCGCGCCCTCTCCCGAGCGATGGCGTCTATGCGAAACGACGTCGGGCTTCGCCGCCGCATGGGCGCCGCCTCGCTGACGATCTCGGCAGATCACTCCGGCCCTGAAAGCGTCCGCGCGGTCCTAAGGGCGGTTGCACGTTGAACCGTGGCATTGCCAGAATAATTGATGGGATGGACCTTGCTCTAGGTTCAGGTCACGGGCAATCCCTTCCGATATTTCAACAGTTCAGGAGAGCCAATCCGTCTTCCGATGATGATGTATGTGAAGTACCGGCTGGCGCCGCGCAACGTTGAGGACCTTCTGTTTGGAGCCGGACGGTATCCAACTTACCGCGACTTCGTGCCTTGGCCTGTTTGGACGCCGGCTCGCTGAGCGCACGGAGTGTCCGGTTATGAAGGCACTTTGGAAACCTTGAGCCAGGAGCGTTCATCGGACCCGAACGCCAAGGTTGATCCGGTCTCGCCTCGCTTTGACGCAAATTAATGCGATAACGCGACACGGGAGTATGAGGGGCCGCACTCGCAAGCGCGGAGGCCTCCACTGGCGAGTCTGTGCGCTATGACGAAGCGGTCTGACCGGTGCACCTGCTTGCCTTGGCCCTCGGCGTCCTCTTCACCTTACTGCGGCCCACTCCCCCTCCTCCCCGCCCTCCGGTGGTCGTATTCGTGCTGCCGGCCCGCAGCCGGCCTAGCGACGCTCGCAGCTGCGCTGGCTTGATTTTTTTCCGCCGCACTCGCGCGCGCTGACCCGGCCGCGTGCCCAGCTGAATCGGCGCTCGAGCCCGGAGCGAAGCTCGCCGCATTGGGCACCGGCGCCAACGCACGCTCGAGGTGCTCGCGATCGGCTCGTCCTCCACCGAGGGAATCGGCGCGACCTCGCCCGCCAACACCTATCCGGCGCGCCTCGAAGACGAGCTTTCCCAAGGGAACGGCATCGCTGTCGACGTCCGCAACGCCGGCATCGGCGGGGAGCTTGCCGCCAAGAACTCTGCAGCGTCTGAAAGTCGCGCTGAAAACCGGCTGGGCGAAGCTCGTCATCTGGCAGGTCGGCGGCAATGACGCGCTCGTGGGCGTTGACGAGACGCTGTTTCCACGGTGGAAAGCGGCGTCGGGGCAGCGCGCGCCGCGCGTGTGCCGCTCATGCTGATCTACCCGCAATTCATGCTCAAGGCGCCGGACGAGGCGCGCTACGAACGGTTCGTCAAGATCGTCAACGACGTCGGGGTCCGCGACCATGTCCCGGTCTTGGCGCGCTACGCGATGATGAAACGGCGGGGAACGAAGGAGGTGCAGTCGCTTCTCTCCCGCGATGGCCTGCACATGAACGATCTCGGCTATCGCTGCCTAGTCTAGCGCATGCAATTGCTCAGGAGATCGAGAAAGGGGCCGAAGCTGCCGCCGTCGCCCCACTCGCGAGAGCGGCGTCTGCCCTGGCGCCAACAACTTTTCGAGAGGCCGGCTCTGCTCCGCAAGAGTCGCCTCGATGATACGTGCATTCCTCCGCACGGCGGGTCGTAGAAGCCGTCCGCGAAGGCAAGTCCGGCGCCTCGCTGAGCCTTTGCGGCTCAAGGTCAACAAGGCGAAGAGCGCGGTGGCGCGACCGGAAGAGCGCAAGTTTCTTTTCTAGGGTTCAGCACCGCGAATGACGGGAAGCGAGCGGCGCATCGCGCCGCCGAGCCCATGAACGCGGCCCACGATTCCCTCGCCGGTACGGTGAATATATGACGATGTCCTTTATCCGATATTGAGGATGGTATGGATTGGACGTCGCTCATCGGCCCGGCCGTAGTCGCAGCCGTCGTCTCAGGTGTTGCATCGGTTGCCGGATTTTTTGTCTCGGCGCGAACGGCCCGATCAATTCATTCCGAACGCCTCACATTCGACAACTGTTCGGGGCGGAGGCGGCCAAGTCCTACGACGAGCTTTTCAAAATCCGAGCCGACATGATCGTCGTCGTCCGCATGCTCGTCATGATTTTCGGCTTTTTTTGAACGTCATCCCCATATCCGAGATGGGCGGCGTCATCCCGCGAAGCAAACGCCTCAGACGACCAGCGCCATCTGGCGGTCCCGCAAGGCCGCCCCGATGCTCCTGAGCCCGGACTGGATCTCCGCCGATTTCTCGATCATCCAGGCGCCGTCCTTTTGGTCAAGCATCGCCCGCAGCATCTCCGCACGGCCGGCCAGTCCCATATCGCAGCTGAGGAGACGCTGGAGCGTCGCCGCCTCGTGGCGGTAGCGCTCGGTCATCCTGTCGTTCTCGGGAACGGGCTGCGCGCGAATTTGCCCTTCGAGCGCTCCGATCTCTTTCGATAGCCGCTCCAGCATCAGCGCGCCGGCGACGGCGTCGGGGTCGGGGCGCGGTTTCTCCCGCGTCGGCGCCGGAAGACGCTCCCGACGGTAGGCGCTTTCCGCCGTCTCGACCGAAGCTCGCGCCAACCCGAGCAGCCACCCGACTTTGGCCCGAACCGTCAAGTCGTCGGCGCGCAGTTGATTTTCGAGCCGATAGAAATTGTAGCCCCAGCCGTAGAACAAATTGACGGCGATCTTCTCGAGTTCGTCGAGGTCGTAGAAGTCGGCGCCCGGCATGGCGTCACCTCGTCAATCCGGTTTCCTGGCCGACGGGATAGAAGCCGACCGGCGGCTGTCCGCCGATCTGAAACGGCATTCCGACCGCCGCGTTGGGCGCAGAGACGAGACCCTTCTCGGCCATCTTCAACGCCAAATAATAGCGAACCGCCTCGATCGGCGTAAGTCCCAGCGCCTGCAACGAGAGAAGCTCGCGCATGCGTTCGTCCTTGGGAAGGATCAGGACCTTGAGGTCGTTCAGCATAATGCCATAGACCTTGAGGAAATCGGTCAGATGGACTTTGACGCTCTCCCGCAGATCGTTGATGTGCGCGTTGATATTTTCGAGTTTGGTGACCTGCACGACCTGATTGATCGCCTGCTCGATCGCCGGCCCCGCATAATCAGCGAGTTCCTGAGTGTCGATGATTTGGCCGGCGAACGGCATATGCGTTATCAGATCGAGCGCAGCTTCCTTGGTGTCGACATGGACGTAATAGTCGACCTGATAGGCCACTTCCGCCATCTCGGCGCTCGTGGCGATGCCTTTGTTGCTGACGAGCAATTTCGAGCGGTTGATATAGATCACTTCGTAGACCCAAGGCGAGCTTCCGCCGAAAAAGCCCTGAACGATTGAGCCGACCAATGGCTTGTCGGGCGTGACCAGCGCATATTGGCCGGTTTCATAGACGTTCAGAACTGCGCCCCGCGATTTCAGAACGCAGAAGTGATTGCTTTCAACGGTCAAGAGCGAACCCGACACGATGCTTTCGTCGATGATCTTGACGGCGATATTCGTCATGCCGAGCATGTCGGCGCCGTCGCGCGACAGCGACGTGATGACTTGACGGGTGATGGCCATTGAGGTTCTCAATTCGTTGCGTGGGACGGACGTGAGAAGAGGGGTCAATCGTTACCGTGGAACTAAATTCTTTTCCTGGCCAAAGGAAGCGCCAACCGGGCGGAATCAGGGTTAGTAATACGCAACGTCCGGCATTCGACAGCGACGCCTGGAAAGCCTTGGCGAAGCGTCAGGATCGAAACAGCCGCGAGTATTGCGTCTCATGGCGCATGGCGGCGATGTCGGAGCGGAAGGCGGCGGAGCCGAGGTCGGCCAGGCTCGAGCGGGAGGCTTCGCTGGCGAGCGCGCGCAGCCGCGACAGCAGCGCCGCCTGGACCTTCTGTCCGTCGGTCTGGCCGATCGGCCCGAGCCGCACGACCGCCGAAACGTCGTTGGCGACGAGGGCGAGACAAAAGGCCCCGAGGCTCGGTTCGAGCGGCAGGCCGTGGCCAGCAGCGGCGGCGGCGACCCCGGCCGGATAGGCGACGCGGTCCTCGTCCGCGAGCGCGCGTAAGGGTTCGCAATCCCAGGCGGCGCGGGCGGCGGCGACGAAGGCTGTCCCCTGCGCCGTCGTCTCAAGCCGCCGCTCGGCCGAGCCCGCGAGCGCGACCGCGAGCGCGTTCGTCTCGATCAGCGCAGACTTGTCGCCGGCCTCCGCCGCGCGGAAGGCCGCAGCGAACAGGACGGCGTCGGCGCGCGGCGCGCCGAAGGTCAGGAGATCGGCGAGCCAGGCTTCGAGCGAGCGCGCGTCATGGATGTCGCCTGCTTCGACCGCCCATTCGAGCCCGTGCGAATAGGCAAAGGCGCCGACCGGAAAGGCGGGCGACAGCCAGAGCATCAGCGGCAGGAGCGAGGCGTCCGCCTCAGCCATGTCGATGTTCGTGGCGGCCGTGCCCAGGGTCGTGATCGTGATCGTGGCGATCGCGGTGGTCGTCGCCGTGATGGGCGTGCTCGTGCGCGTGATCGTGGCCGGCATCGTCGTGGCGATGATGATCGTGGCCGTGGCCGTGCGCCTCGGCCGCAGCCTTCACATAAGCCCCGCCTTCCGGGTTGAACGCCGCTTCGAGGGCGATCGCCCGCGCGCCAAGGCCCTTCGCCATCTCCTCGATGACGGGATCGCGGCGGATGCGGATCGCTTTCGGCAGGAGTTCGACGGGCAGATGGCGGTTGCCGAGGTGCCAGGCGACGCGCATCAACGCCAGCGCGTCGGCGGCGCGGATCTCGGTCAGCGGCTCGGGCGCGGCCAGCACTTCGACGATCCGCCCGTCCTCGAGCCTGAGGCCGTCGCCGCCGCGCAGCATCCTGGCTTCCGGCAGGTCGAGGAGGAAGGCGAGGCCGCGGACCCCAGTCATCGCGATCCGTCGGCGATAGCGCTCGTCGAACTCGAGCACGACGCTGTCGGCCGGCTCGCCACCCCAATCTCCCGCAGGAACAACCTCCCCCGCGCGCAGCATGTCCGCCTTTCCGCGGCGAGCGCCGCTCTCTGCCGATGGCTCATCCAGCATGGACGAGGGGCGAAAGGAACGCCAGCCGGCCTGTAAGCCGGGTTCTGTATGGCCGGGGTTTGTTGCCCCCGGCGTGACGGCCATTCCTCTGGGACGCCCGTCGCCGGGCGCCTCGAGCAACCAACCCGAGCGACAAGGCCAACGGATGAAGGCCCCGCCCACGCTTGAAAGGGCGCGAGCGCATCGCTCCTATTCGGTTTTGCTCCCGGCGGGGCTTGCCGTGCCGCCGACGTTGCCGCCGACGCGGTGCGCTCTTGCCGCACCCTTTCACCCTTACCCTGCGCCGGACCTCGCGGCCCGCCGCGGGGCGGTTTGCTTTCTGTGGCGCTTTCCCTGGGGTCGCCCCCGCCGGACGTTATCCGGCGCCGCATCCGTATGGAGCCCGGACTTTCCTCCGCTTTGAGGCGGCGGCCGTCCGGCCGACTGGCGGATGGGGCATATGGGCCGCGGGCGGCGGCGGTCAAGGAAAAACGGCCGGCCTCCGAACAGCCAGGCGCGTTTGCGTGAGGTTGGCGCCGATCGCTCGATCGCGACGCCGGCGAAGCCTATGAGGCGTCACGGGCGTTCATTGCAGCTTCACCCGGAATATGGGATTAGTGCCGCCGAAGCAGGCGGCTGGCCTGCGCGCGGGGCGCCCCGTCGCGTATATTCGGGGACGAATGCTGAAAAGCATCGGTAGAACGGACGGGAGTTGAATTGAAATGAAAAGGATGTTTGCTCTTTCGCTGGCGCTCGCCGCCGCCGTTTCGGTCTCCGCCTGCCAGACCCCCCAGCAGCAGAACGCGCTGGTCGGCGGTGCGCTCGGCGCCGGCGCCGGCGCGATTGTCGGCTCCGCCGTCTCCGGCGGCAGCGCGGGCGGCGCGCTCGCGGGCGCGGCGATCGGCGCCGGTTCGGGCGCGTTGATCGGCGCCGCGGCGACGCCGCGTCCGGTCGGCCGCTGCGCGCAATGGGGCTACGACTACAACGGCAATCGCGTCTGCGTCGCCTTCTACTGAGAGCGGCTGGGGCGAACCGAAACCCCGACGGCCGCGACGGCGAATGACGGTTGGCCGATCGCCCGATAGTCCGCTCGTCGCCCGGTTCGTCGCTTCGCCCAATCATGGGCCGCGACGCGGCCGGACCCGGGCGGACTGCCTGATCCTGCACTATACCGGCACGCCGACTGGCGAGGCGGCGCTCCGCCTCCTGACCGACCCGGCGGCGGAAGTGTCAGCGCATTATTTTGTCTGGGAGGACGGCCGGATCGATCAGCTCGTGCCGGAGAGCGAGCGCGCCTGGCATGCCGGCAAGGCCAGCTGGAAAGGCGAGAGCGACCTCAACTCCGCCTCGATCGGCATCGAGATCGTCAATCCCGGCCACGACGGCGGCTCGCCGCCCTTTCCCGACTCCCAGATCGCCGCGACCATCGCGCTGGCCGGCGAGCTCTGCCAGCGCTGGAAGATTGCGCCCGCGCGCGTGCTCGCCCATTCCGACGTCGCGCCGTTGCGCAAGCGCGATCCGGGCGAGGCCTTCCCATGGGAAACGCTCTGGCGGGCCGACGTCGGCCTCTGGGTCCCGCCCGCGCCGCTCGACGGCGGGCCGGTGTTTGCGCACGAGGAAGAGGGGCGCCGGTGCGGGCGCTGCAGGCGATGCTGGCGCTCTACGGCTACGGCGTGGAGCTGACCGGCGTCTACGACCGCCTGACCCGGGCGGCGGTCGCCGCCTTCCAGCGCCATTTCCGGCCCGAGCGGGTCGACGGCGAGGCGGACGCCTCCACCATCGCGACGCTGAAGACGCTGATCCAAGGGCTCAAGTAGCGATCCGCTGCCCCTTGCGGGCGCGATCGTTGTCCGCGCGCCGCGCTCGCCGATCGCGACTACAGAGCGCGCATTAATCGGGTCTATCAGCGTTCACGATCGCCTCGAAGGCCTCGCGCACCCGCTTTCGCGCCTCGTCAAGCGCCGCGACGAAGGCCTCGAAGTCAGGGAAGCCGGCAGCCGCCGCGATGCGGCGCTTGACGCCCGCGGCGGCTTTGGCTGGATCGAACGGGCCCGCGAGGGAAAGGCGCATGAACTGCGTGGCGTCGGTATAGAGCCGATGCGCGCCGACCAGAGTCTCGACATGATCGGCCGAGAGGAGGCCGGCAGCTCCGGCCTTATCGATCGCCTTGCGGGTCGAGACGTCGAGGATGTCGGGCCTGCCGTGGGCGAAGGCGAGGGTCAGATACTGGGCGACGAATTCGATGTCGATCAGCCCACCGGCGACGAGCTTTAGATCCCAAACGTTCTTGTCGCCCTTCTCGCTCCCGATCAGCGCGCGCATCGAGCGCACGTCGCGGGCGATGTCGCTGGTCTTGCGCCGGCGGAGGAGCGTACGACGCACCGCCGCCGCGACGTCGTCGGCTGAACTCGCCTCGCCGGCAATGACCCGGGCGCGCGTCAGCGCCATATGCTCCCAGGTCTCCGCCGCCTCCTCCTGGTAACGGACGAAAGCCGAGAACTGGGTGGCGAGGGGCCCCTGTCGGCCCGAAGGCCTGAGGCGCATGTCGACTTCGTAGAGGCGACCCGCCTTGGTCGGCGCCGTCAGCGCGGCAAGCAGCCTTTGCGTCAGGCGAGAGTAGTAGAGGCCGGGCGCCAACGGCCGGGGTCCGCTGGATTCACCGGCGCCATCGGGAAAGTCGTAGATCAGGATCAGGTCGAGGTCGGAGGCCGCCGTCATCTCGCGCGAGCCGAACTTGCCGAGAGCGACGATGGCGATGCGGCCGCCGCGGACTTTGCCGTGCTCGACGGCAAACGCCTCCTCGACGCGCTGCAGCATCGCCGCGACCAGCGCCTCGGCGAGCGCGCTATAGGCCCGCCCGGCGCGATCCGGATCGAGACGGCCGGAAAGAAGATTGAGGCCGATGGCGAACATCTCCTCAGCGGCGAAGTCGCGGGCTCGGTTCAGCGCCTCCTCGTAGCCGCGCGCCTGGGCGATGAAGGCCTCGGCCCGCTCCCGCGTCCCCGTCTCGTTCAGGCTGGCCTCGAAATCGTCGACGCGGGCTGGATCGATCGCCGCGTCGAGCACATGCGGGCGGGTGGCGATGACCTGCGCCAGCCGCGGCGCGGAGCCCAGAACGTCGCCGAACAGCTCCCGAAGGCTCGCGTTCGAGCGCAGGATCGACAGGAGCTCGACCGAGGCGGGCATCCGCGCCAGCGCTTCGTCGAAGGCGGCCAGCGCCGCATCGGCGTCGCCTGAGCCGGCGAAAGCCTCGAGCAGCGCGGGCGTCAGTTCCGTCAGGACTTCGCGGGCGCGCTGACTGCGGACGGCGGCGCGGCGGCCGAAATGCCAGCCGCGCACAGTCTCCGCCGCGGCCTCCGGGCGCTGGAAGCCGAGGCTTCGCAAGGTCTCGATCGTTCCTGGGTCGTCAGAAACTCCGGTGAATACGAGATTGCCGGCCGAGGCCCCGAGCGTCGGCGCATCCTCGAAAAGCCGCGCGTAATGGCGCTCGACCCGCGTCAGCCAATGGACAAGCTCGCTGGCGAAGGCGTCGAGCCCGGCAAAGCCGCAGAACCTGGCGAAGCGGTCAAGCTCGGCCCGATCGAACGGCAGGCGCTGCGTCTGCTCGTCGGCCTGCATCTGCAGTCGGTGCTCGATGCGGCGCAGGAAGAGATAGGCGTCGGTGAGATCCCTCTCCGCCTCGGCGGTCACCCAATTGTCGACGCGGAGCTGCCGCAGCATGTCGAGCGTGCGCGAGCCGCGCATCTGCGGCCGCCGGCCGCCGAAGATCAGTTGCTGCGTCTGCACGAAGAACTCGACTTCGCGGATGCCGCCGCGGCCAAGCTTGACGTCGTGGCCGGGCACAACGATGCGATCGTGGCCGCGCACCGCGTGAATCTGGCGCTTCATCGCGTGAATGTCGGCGATCGTCGCGTAGTCGAAATACTTGCGCCAGATGAAGGGCGCGAGGTCGGCGAGGAAGCGCCTGCCGAGCGCAAGGTCGCCGGCGACGGGGCGCGCCTTGATCAGCGCGGCGCGTTCCCAGTTCTGTCCGACCGTCTCGTAATAGGCGTAGGCGCTGGCGGTCGAAAGCGCAACCGGGGTCGAAGCCGGATCAGGCCGCAGCCTGAGGTCGACTCTCAGCACATAGCCGTCGCTTGTGCGCTCCTGCAGGAGGCGGGCGAGCCCCTTGGCGATGCGCACGAAAAGGGGCGCGGGCTCGATGCCCTCAGGGATCGAGGCGGCCGCCGCGTCGTAAAGCACGATGAGGTCCACGTCGCTCGAATAATTGAGTTCGCGCGCCCCGTGCTTGCCGAGCGCGAGCACCGCCATGCCGCAGCCGGCCTCCGGGTCCGGGGCCTCGGAATCGAGCGCCAGGCGGCCCATCTCGGCGTTGCGGCGGAGAAGAAAGGCGAGCGCAGCGCGGATCGCGGCGTCGGCAAAGCGGGTCAAGGCCTCGGTCGTCGCGGCGAGGTCCCAGACGCCGCCGATTTCAGCCAGCGCAATCAGGAGCGCCGACTCCCGCTTGGCCAGGCGCAGTGCGCGCATGAGCTCGGCCTCGTCCGCGTCGCGCCGGGCGAGGAGCGCCGCGGTCATAGCGTCGAGCGACATCTCCGGCGGCTGCGTCAACAGGCGGGCGGCACGCGTCGGGTCTTCGGTCACCAGCGTCCAGAGATAGGGCGAGTGATCGGCAAGGCCGAGCAGGAGTGAACGCGTCGCGCCCTTCATCTCGCGCGTAAGAGGAGCCGCATCCGGCCTCTGCAGCAGGGACGAGAGACGGCGGCGCGCCGCGGCAGGCGCCGCAAGACGCGGCGCCTCGTCGAGGCGCTCAGCCAGCGTGTCTTTCAAAAAGCCCCCCGTTGGAGAGCGCCGGCAGCCGCGCCGGCTCCTCGTCGGCGGGCAGGATGACACGGACACGAAGTCCCGGCTCGTTGTCCTCGAGTTCGACGGAGCCGCCGTGAAGCCGGGCGACAGCGGCCGCGAGCGAAAGCCCGAGGCCCGAGCCGGGTCGCGACCGCGAGCCTTCCAGGCGGACGAAACGGCCGAGCACGCGCGCCCGGTCGGCAAGCGCTATTCCCGAGCCGTGGTCGGCGACCGTAAGCACGATCGATCCGCTGGCGCGATAGGCCGAGATCACGACCTCCGGTTTGATCTTCGCACCGTCTTTCGGCGCGCCATATTTCAGCGCATTGTCGACCAGATTGGCGATGGTCTGGCCGATCAGTTCGCGGTTGCCGCGAACGTTCAGCGGACCCCTGGTGTCAACCTTGAGCGTGAGGCCTTCCTCCTCGGCGGCCGGCTCGTAGAGCTCGGCGACGCTGCGGGCGGCCTCGCCGAGATCGAAGGTGTGCAGATCCTCGAGATCGCCGCCGGCTTCGGCGCGGGCGATCAAAAGAAGCGCGTTGAACACCTTTATCAGGGAGTCCGACTCCTCGATCGTCTTCTCGAGCGCCGCGCGATACGCGGCCGCGTCGCCGCCGTAGGCGAGCGCGGCCTCCGCATGGTTGCGCAGGCGGGTGAGCGGCGTGCGCAGATCGTGCGCAATGTTGTCCGAGACTTCGCGCAAGCCCTGCATCAATTCGCTGATCCGGCCCAGCATCTCATTGAGGCCGACCGCCAGCCGGTCGAGCTCGTCGCCGGAGCCGGACACCGGCAGACGACGCGTCAAATCGCCCGCCATAATGCCCTTGGCCGAGGTGTTGATCGCGTCGATGCGGCTCAGCACGCGCCGGGCGACGAACAGCGCGCCGATCGCCGCGAGCGCGGCGAAGAACACCAGCGACATCGCCAGCCCTCGCACCATCACCGAACCGATGCGCGCACGATCGCCGAGATCATGGCCGATGAGGAGTCGAAATCCGCCGGGGAGCACATAAATACGCGCCAGCGCCCGGCGATAACGGTCGCCGCCGCCAATCGTGTGATAGGGCGTATCGACAAATCCCGGATGATCGAGCACGCCAGGGGGAATCTGCGCGACGTTGCCAGCGAGCGGCTCGCCGGCGGGATCGGTCAGCAGGTAGAGCGAAGAGCCGGGCTGGCGTGCGCGCGCTTCGATCACCGCGCCGAGCCTTCTCACGCCGCCCTGCGCATATTGGTCGGCGAGGCCCTTGGCCTCGGCCTCGATCGTCTGTCCCATCTCGTTGTCGACGACGGTGATGACCTGCCAGGCTATCACTGTGAGAACGATGCCGGCGCCGACGGAGCTCAGCGCCAGGATCGCCAGGGCGAGGCGGAAGGCCGTGGCGCGGAAGAGCTTACCGAGCGCCGTCACGAATCATGTATCCCGCGCCGCGTACGGTGCTGAGCAGCGGCGCGTCAAAATCGCGGTCGATCTTGGCGCGCAGACGCGATACATGCACATCGATCACGTTGGTCTGCGGATCGAAATGGTAATCCCAGACATGCTCCAGCAGCATGGTCCGAGTGACGACCTTGCCCGCATTCTGCATCAGATACTCGAGCAGGCGGAACTCGCGCGGCTGCAGGACGATTTCCTCGCCCCTCCTGGTGACCTTGTGGGACAGCCGGTCGAGCGTGAGGTCGGCGACCTTGAAAACCGTCTCTTCCGGAGCTCCTTTCGGTCGGCGCCTCGCCAGCGTCTCGACGCGCGCCAGAAGCTCGGAAAAAGCGTACGGCTTCGACAGATAGTCGTCGCCGCCAGCCCGGAGCCCCTTGACGCGATCGTCGACCTGCCCGAGCGCGGAGAGGATGAGGACCGGGGTCTCGTTTTTCTGGTTGCGCAGCGCGCCGACCAGCGTCAGCCCGTCCATCTTCGGCAGCATGCGATCGACCACGGCGACGTCGTAGCCGCCGTCGACCGCCATGTCGTAACCCGTCACGCCGTCCGCGGCATGGTCGACAACATGGCCCGCCTCGCGAAAGGCCTTGAGGAGATAGGCCGCGCCGTCCCTGTCGTCTTCAATAATCAGGATGCGCATGGGCGATATATAGTGTTTCCCGGCCTATTTGGCCAAAGGAATGGCGGCAGGTCCTCGGGGGGCTTGATAAGGACCTGCCGCCACCTTGCCGGGGTCGCGCGGGCGGGGAATGTGCGACCGCCGACTGGACGAAAAGGCGCGCTATGCGCTGGGCCGGGGACAAGCCCAATAATCCCTTCCGTCCATTTGTTTTCGGCGTCCCCCAGGGGCGCCGACTTCGTCAGGATGCGCTGGTCGGCAGGGCGACGAAGTGCTCTCCTTCGCCCGACTTGACGCGCATCAATACGCTCTTCTTGCCGTCGGTCTTCGCCGAGGCAATGGCCTGGGCGACATCCGACGGGCGATTTACCGATTTGCCCGACACCTCGAGGATGACATCGCCCTCCTTCAGGCCCTTGTCAGCCGCCGCGCCGTCCGGATCGACGTCCGAGACGACAACGCCGTCCTGGCTCCGCCGCAGCTTCATGCCGAGATTGGCCAAAGCCGAGGAACTGTTCTCCGCATTGCCGGGGCTGCCGCCGGTTTCGGCGCTCGCCGTCTTGTCGGCGGGCATCGTGCCGAGCGTCACTTCGAACGTCATCGACTTGCCATCGCGGATAACATCGAGCTTCGCCGTCTTCTTCGGCCCGAGCGCGGCGATCTTGCGGGCGAGATCGTGCGGGTCGGAGACGGTCTCGCCGTCCACGGCCGTGATGACATCGCCGCTCTTGATGCCAGCGTCGGCGGCGGGCGAGTTCTTCTGAGCCTGCGCCACCAGCGCGCCGGAATCGCTCTTGAGACCCAGATCGTCGGCGATATCCGGCGTCACCTTCTGGATTTCGACACCGATCCAGCCGCGGGTGACCGAGCCATTCTCCTTCAGCTGCTGGACGACGTTCTTAACCACGTCGCTTGCGATGGCGAAGCCAATCCCTACACTGCCGCCCGACGGCGAGAAGATGGCGGTGTTGACACCGACCACTTGGCCTTCTTCATTGAAGGTCGGGCCACCCGAATTGCCGTGATTGACCGGCGCGTCGATCTGCAGGAAGTCGTCGTAGGGTCCGGAGCCGATGTCGCGGCCGCGGGCCGACACGATCCCGGCAGTGACGGTGCCGCCGAGCCCGAACGGATTGCCGACGGCGATCACCCAGTCGCCAACGCGCGGCGACTTCCCGGCGAAGGTCACGAAGGGGAAGTTGGACCCGTCCGCCTTGAGCAGGGCGAGATCCGTCTTGCTGTCGGTGCCGATCACCTTCGCCGGCATCGTCCTGCCGTCGGAAGTGATGATCGTCACGTCAGTCGCATGATCGACCACGTGGTTGTTGGTGACGATGTAGCCGTCGGAGCTGATGAAGAAGCCCGAGCCCTGGGCCATAGCCGTATGGCGATGCGGCGTCATCTCGTTGTCATTGCCGCCGCCCGGGAGGCCAAAATGGCGGAAAAAGTGATAGAAGGGACTGTTCTGCGGAAAGTCCGGCAGGCCGTCGGATCCCTCGTCCTCCGAGTTGCCGACGGTCGCCATTTTAACCTTGACCGACACAACCGCGGGCTTCACCCGGTCCACGATGTCGGCAAACGACGCCGGCCCGGCTGCGGGCTGCGGCGAGATCGCCGAAGGCGCTGAAGGATTAGCGTTTGGAACCGGCGGGGGGGCGCTTTCCGGCACGGACGTGGACATGGCCGCATCCGCATGGATGGGCGCAAGCGTCCTCTCGAAAGCCGCTCCGCCGAGCGCCGCGGCCGCCACGGCTCCGAGCAACGCAACACGAAGGGAACGAGAACGACGAATCATTATTGGACCCCGAAATCAATAGCCAGCTTCCGCCGACTTTGTTCCACGCAGGATGGGCCGCTCGGCCTAACGTCACGATGGCCCGAACATGAAAGCTTGGTAATGATGGCCGTCGCGCCGAGGTACGCATCACCGACGCGGTTGGCGCTCTGAAACCTTTCGTTTCCACGGCTGAGAAACTCCCCTGGAGCGAAATTCGCCCGGACCGACGGATCCAAGGAGTTCGCCATTTTTTTTCATTGATGGCGAGTCCGCCGGCGCTGCCGTTTGTGAACCAAGAGTAAGACGTCCGTGCACTGCCTTGGACGTGCGTACGAGCGCCCTTCGGGGCGAAATCATCCGGACACAAAAAAGCCGGCTCGATCGCCGGCCCTCGTCCGTGACCGGTGGCGGCCTTCAGCTTTCCGCAGAGGTCGACTTCGGCCTCAGCACCTGACGGCCGCGGTACATGCCGGTCTTCAGATCAATGTGGTGCGGGCGCCTGAGTTCGCCCGAATCCTTGTCCTCAACATAGGTAGGGGCCTTGAGGGCGTCGGCGGAGCGGCGCATGCCGCGGCGCGACGGCGACGTCTTGCGTCTGGGAACAGCCATTGGCGCGACTCCGGTCGGGGCGGTCGGCGCCGCCCGTGCGAAATGAGAAGCGGCGCTCTTACACGCAATCGCTGGGCAGCGCCAGTCTTTCCTGTTCCGAATTGCCGCGGTCGCTCTCCGGACCGGTCAGGCGGAGCCGCGCGTCTCGAAGGCGGCAAAGGCGAGGGCTTCGCGCGGCGGACGATCCGCCCACAAAACGAACTGGAACGCCTGGTAGTAGGTCTCGCAGGCGCTGACCGCGGCGTTGACGACGGCCCCGCACTGCAGGTCGCTGGCGGTTGCGCCGCCAGCCAGGCAAAGGGAGTGGCGGAACATCACGAGGTCCTGCCCGCTCCACAGGTCGAAATGGCCGAGCCACAGTTGCTCGTTGATCAGCTGCACCAGCTCGCGGACGGCCGCGTGCCGACGCGGCGGCGACTTCAGATCGAAGCAACAGCTGACGTGGAGCGATTCCATTTCCGGCAGCCAGGTGAAAGAGACGTCGTAGCTCGCCCAGCCGCCGGAAACCAGGATCGAGATCTCATCTTCGGCCGCGCGGTCGAAAACCCAGTGATTGAGCGCCGCCAGACGCTCCACGGCATCGACGGGATGTTCGACGCGATCGTCGACGACAGTCTCGATCAGGCTCATCAGGGGTCTTTCGGCTCGAGATGCGGAAGGCGAGAAATGACGCGTGCCGGGGCGACCCGCCTCCACATCAGAGCCGCCCGTCCGCTTTGCCGGCTCAGGCGAAGCGAACAGTCGCAACCTCGATGATTCGCAACGAATCGTAAACCCTGACGATCTCATTCGTCCACAGAATCTGTGAAGGGAATCAAGACTCTGTCCAAAGATTCGAATCCTATCAGGACTTTGGCTCGAGGAGCCTCGCCTCAAGCCCGGCCATGCGGGCGGCAAGCTTCTCGTTCTCCTCGCGGGCGCGCGCCGCCATCTCACGCACGGCCTCGAACTCCTCGCGGGTGACAATGTCCATGCCCGCCAGCATGCGCTCGAGTTGGCTGCGGGCGAAGGTCTGCGCTTCGCGCCGCGCCCCGTCGGCCAGACCTGCTGCGTCGGTCATCAGGCGGGAGAGATCATCGAAGAATCGGCTGCTGGTCTGCGGCATGAAGGACTCCGGTCAGGCGCGCCGCGGCCGGGGTCGCGAGCGTCAGGGCGTATGTGGCGTGAACGATCGAGGGCCGCAAGGGCGATGACAATGCGGCCTCGGCCTTGCTACTATTGCCCAGCTCCTTTGCCTTCGAGGCGAAGTCCTATGCGAGTCAAAGCCGCCGTCCTCGGCAAGACCGGTCTGCCGCCGCCCTACGCGACGTCGCGTCCGCTTGAGCTTCTCGATCTCGATCTCGCCCCGCCCGGACGCGGCGAGGTTCTGGTGCGGATCAAGGCGGCGGGGCTTTGCCATTCCGATCTTTCGGTCATCGACGGATCGCGGCCAAGGCCGACGCCGATGGCGCTAGGGCACGAGGCTGCCGGGATCGTCGAGGGGCTCGGCGTGGGAGTCGACGATCTCGCGGCAGGCGATCATGTCGTCCTCGTCTTCGTGCCGAGTTGCGGCCGATGCGGCCCTTGCGCCGCTGGACGTCCGGCGCTGTGCGAGCCTGGAGCCAGGGCCAATGGCGCTGGGACCCTGCTCAATGGCAAGCGGCGGCTGAGTTTTCGCGCCGAGCCGGTCCATCACCATCTCGGCGTCTCAGCCTTTGCAACGCATGCGGTGGCGGCGCGCGAATCCTGCGTCAGGATCGATTCCGGCCTGCCGCTCGATATTGCAGCGCTGTTCGGGTGCGCGGTGCTTACTGGGGTCGGGGCCGTCGTCAATACGGCAAAGGTCGCGCCTGGCGCATCGGTCGCTGTGGTTGGTCTCGGCGGCGTGGGCTTGAGCGCAGTGCTCGGGGCGAGGCTCGCCGGCGCGCGGCAGATCGTCGCCGTCGACCTCGCCGACGAGAAGCTCGCCTTCGCCCGCGCGTTGGGTGCGACGCACACGGTCAACGCCGCGGCAAAAGACGCCGTCCAGACGATCCGCGAGATATCCCGCGGTGGCGTCGAGTTCGCCTTCGACATGGCCGGCGCCGTGCCAGCGCTCGAACTCGCCTATGCCGCGACCGCGCGAGGCGGCACGACCGTCACCGCCGGGCTGCCGCACCCCGACAAGCGCATGGCCCTCTCCCCTGTCACCCTCGTCGCGGAAGAGCGCACGCTGAAGGGCTCCTACATCGGCTCCGCCGCGCCGTTGCGCGACGTGCCGCGCCTGATCGGGCTCTTTCAGGCCGGCAAGCTGCCGGTCGACGCGCTCCTGACCCACCGGCTCAAGCTCGAGGAGATCAACGAGGGCTTCGACCGGCTGCGCGAGGGGATCGGGGTCAGGCAGGTGGTGGTGTTCGCCTGACAAGCGGTAGGTTGCGGCACGTGTCGCTCTTTCCGTTTGGCCCCGAAGCCCCGGCTCCCCGCGGCCCCGTTAATAATGATCGCCGATGATCGGAGCGGCAAACGCGCGACGCGTTTCCCTTCCCCGCCAATTTGGGCAGTATAGGCCGCACTTGGCGACGGTAACGCGGCCTTGGAGCCGCGAATGCGGTGGCAGCGAACGGGAAAAGGAGAAGCCATGAACTGGTCAAACATTGCGAGAGGTGCGGCCGCCCTTGCGCTATTGACGTCCGCGCCCGCGCCGGCCGGCGCGATGGACTTAGCGGCCGGGACGCTTCCCGTCGTGCGGATGAACGACAGCTTCGTCCAGAAGGTGGTCATTGTCCACGGAGCGCATGGAGGCGCCTACGTTGGTCACCCGGGCTATCATCCCGGCTACCGCCCCGGCTACCATCCCGGCTACCACCCTGGCTATCGTCCGGGATATCGGCCGGGTTACGGCGGTTACCATTACGGGGGCTGGGCGCGTCCCGGCTGGTACCGCTGGGGGGCCGGAGGAGCGATCGCGGCCGGGGCGGCGATCGGCTTCCTCGGCGCGGGCGCAGTCGCCGCCTGGGCAGGCCCGCCGCCAGCGCCGGGCCTTTGCTGGTACTACACGGATCCGAGCCAGCGGCAGGGCTTCTGGGACGCCTGCCCGTAAGACGTAATAACCGCCACTGACCCTGACTTTCTTCCGCGCAAACCGCAGAAGGGAGGGTCAGAGCGTGCGGCCGGCCTCGAGCAGGCGCAGCACGACCCAGACCGGCGCGGCCGCCATCGGGCCGGTCAGGCGTGAGAGGTGGCCCGGCGGCCTCCCTCACGACCCCTTGGGAAAGTTCACCACCGTCGGCTTGCCGCTCGCGGGCTCCGATTCCTCTCCGCCGACCGGTTTTCCATTGATCGTCAGTTTACCTTGTACGGCGCCGATCTTGACGGTCGAGCCGTCACGGATCTCGCCGGACAGAAGCATTTGCGCCAGCGGGTCCTGCACCCATTTCTGGATGACGCGCCGCAACGGACGGGCGCCGTAGGCTGGATCGTAGCCCTTGTCCGCCAGCCACTGCCGCCCCTTGGCGTCGAGCTGAAGCTTGATCTTGCGGTCCTCGAGCAGGCGCCCAAGCCGGGCGAACTGGTTATCGACGATCGCGCCCATGTCCTCCCGCCGCAGCCGGTGGAACAGGATAATCTCGTCGATACGATTGAGGAACTCGGGCCGGAAATGGGCGCGCACCACCGCCATCACTTCCTTTTCGACAGCCTTCGTATCCTCGCCTTCCCCAAGGTTCACCAGGAACTCTGAGCCGAGGTTGGAGGTCATCACAATCAGGACATTGCGGAAATCGACCGTACGGCCCTGGCCATCGGTGAGCCGCCCATCGTCGAGCACCTGCAAGAGGACGTTGAACACGTCCGGATGCGCCTTTTCGATCTCGTCGAACAGGACGACCTGATAGGGCCGTCGGCGGACCGCTTCGGTCAGGGCGCCGCCCTCCTCATAGCCGACATAGCCGGGAGGGGCGCCGATCAGGCGGGCGACCGAATGTTTCTCCATATATTCCGACATGTCGATGCGCACCATGGCGCTCTCGTTGTCGAACAGAAACGCCGCCAGCGCCTTGGTGAGCTCGGTCTTGCCGACGCCGGTTGGACCTAAGAACATGAACGAGCCGATCGGCCGGTTCGGGTCCTGCAGCCCGGCGCGAGCGCGCCGTACGGCGGTCGAGACCGCGGTCACGGCCTCCTTCTGGCCGACGACGCGGCGCACGATCTCCTCCTCCATCTTGAGGAGTTTGTCCCGCTCGCCCTCGAGCATCTTGTCGACCGGAACGCCGGTCCATCGGGAGACGACCTGGGCCACGTGATTGGCTGTCACTTCCTCGGAAACGAGCGCGCCCTCGCGCTGCGTCTCGGAGTTGGCGAGTCTCTTTTCGAGTTCGGGGATCGTGCCGTAGGCGAGCTTGCCAGCCTCGGCGAAGTCGCCACGTCGCTGCGCCTGGGCGAGCGCGGTGCGCGCCGCGTCGAGTTCCTCCTTCAGCTTCTGCGCCAAGCCGATCTTGTCCTTCTCCGCGCGCCAGCGGGCGGTCAGCGAATCAGACTTCTCCTGCAGTTCGGCGAGTTCGGCCTGGAGTTTGTTCAAACGGTCCCTGGAGGCGGGATCGGTCTCCTTCTTCAGCGCCTCTTGCTCGATTTTCAGCTGCATGATGCGCCGGTCGAGTTCGTCCAGCTCCTCGGGCTTGGAGTCGACCTGCATGCGCAGGCGGGCCGCCGCCTCGTCAATCAGGTCGATCGCCTTGTCGGGCAGGAAGCGGTCGGAAATGTAGCGGTCCGACAGGACGGCGGCGGCAATGATGGCGGGATCGGTGATGCGGACGCCGTGATGAAGTTCATACTTCTCCTTCAGGCCGCGGAGAATCGAGATCGTATCCTCGACCGTCGGCTGGGAGACGAACACCGGCTGGAAACGCCGCGCCAGCGCCGCGTCCTTTTCGACGTGCTTGCGATATTCGTCTAGCGTCGTCGCGCCGACGCAGTGCAGTTCGCCGCGCGCCAGGGCGGGCTTCAAGAGGTTCGAGGCGTCCATCGCGCCTTCCGCCTTGCCGGCGCCGACCAGCGTGTGCATCTCATCGATGAACAGGATGATGCCGCCTTCGGCCGCCGTTACTTCGTTGAGCACCGCTTTCAGGCGCTCCTCGAACTCGCCGCGATATTTGGCCCCGGCGATCAGCGCGCCCATGTCGAGCGCGAGCAACTTCTTGTCGCGAATGGATTCAGGGACGTCGCCGTTGACAATGCGCAACGCCAGGCCTTCGACGATCGCGGTCTTGCCCACGCCCGGCTCGCCAATCAGCACGGGATTGTTCTTCGTCCGGCGCGACAGCACCTGAACCGTGCGGCGAATTTCCTCGTCCCGGCCGATGACCGGGTCGAGTTTGCCGGTGCGGGCGGCCTCGGTCAGGTCGCGGGTGTACTTCTTCAGCGCGTCATAGGCGTTTTCGGCGCTCGCCGAATTGGCCGTCCGGCCCTTGCGCAAGTCGTTGATGGCGGCGTTCAACGTTTGCGGTGTAACCCCGACATTGGCCAGGATTTTGCTAGCCTCCGAGCCTTTCTCCATCGCCAGCGCCACCAGCAGGCGCTCAACGGTCACGAACGAATCGCCGGCCTTCTGGGCGATCTTCTCCGCGTTGTCGAAGATCCGCGCCGTGGTCGGCGCCATGTACAGCTGTCCCGCGCCGGAGCCCTGCACCTTCGGCATCTTGGCCAGCGCCAGTTCGACCTGCCGGCGCGCCTCGCGCGAATTTCCCCCGGCCCTGTCGATCAGCCCGGCGCAAAGCCCTTCCTCATCGTCGAGCAGGACCTTGAGGATATGCTCGGGCGTGAACTGTTGATGGCCTTCGCGAAGGGCCAATGACTGTGCGCTTTGAATGAAACCGCGTGCCCTTTCCGTATATTTTTCCAGATTCATGGCTCAATTCCTCTCGGCGACGCTCCCTGCCCCGCAGCGGCATCGGGCGGCCCGCGTGACCTGACCGCTCAAAACGGCGGCTCGAGGTGGATGTAGGTTCGCCTCCGCGCCGGCGGAAGGGTTCGTCTCCCTATTAATGCAGCTGCGACTGATGCAGCTGTATTTGCCTAGGAGGAGGTCGATCGTTTCAAGAACTCCTGGAGCCACTCGGCGTTCATTCCGGCGATCGGCAACCAGGCGCGGAACAGGGCTTCGGGCGAAAAGCGCTCGAGCTCGACCATCATGCGCCTCTCGATCTCCGCCATGGCGGCCTTTTGCATCGGCTCCACGTCCGGCAGCCCCATGAACTGGCGCGCCTCGAGCGGCGTGCAGTCGACGTTGATGGTTATCTTCATCGGATGATTAGCTTTCCTGCCTCTTTTCGCCGGCGGCCCCGGATCCATAGCCTAACATCGTTACGCTTTCGATTTTTTGCAGGCCTCCCCATTTGAGCGACAGCGGTTTGCTAAATGTGATGGAACGCCGACGAACCCGGCGTCGTTTTCGTTCGACTGCAGGCCGACGGTGAATTCTCTTGTTGAACAATGCGATCTAACGCCTATCATGTTGACGTTACGCGGGGTACAGAATCACTGCTTGCCGGCCTCGGGGCGGCACCGGAAGCCTTGATGTGAGGGAAGAGTGATGGATACGCCCCGACGTCCTTACCGCCACGGCAACTTGCCGAACGCCATGCGCGCTGCGGCGCGCGCCATTCTCGACGAAGCCGGGCCGGATGCAGTCGGCCTCAGGGAGACGGCCCGCCGCGTCGGCGTGTCCGCCACGGCCGCCTATCGGCACTTTACCAGCAAGGAGGATCTTCTTGCTTCCGTCGCCGCGGAGGGCTTCCGCGAGCTTGCCGCGTCGCTGCAAGCGGCGGCGGGCGAGCCGGACCCGCTGATCGCCGTCGGGCTTGCCTATGTGGAATTCGCCCTGCAGAAGCGCGGTCTGTTCCGCCTGATGTTCGGACCGATTCTGGTGGAACGGGCAAAATATCCGTTGCTCAGCGAGGCCGCCGGCGCCGCCTTCGACGTCCTGCAGCGTGTCGCCGGACCCGACGAGCGGCCGCGCGAGGAAAATCCAGTGACAATGGCGGCCTGGGGTTTGGTCCATGGCCTGTCGGGCCTCCTGATCGATGGGCTGGTCCCCGAAGCGCGCGCGCGGGACCTGGCCCAAGAGATTCTCCTCTGGGCCGGGACGGCCAAGCCGGAACATCGACCCGCCGCCTGAAACCGGCGCAGAGTCCCACGCTGGCAAAATGGCGGATACGAATCGGCGGCCTACGTCTGGCTTTCGGAGGTAGTCCGCCCGAATTTGAACTCCGCGGCGTCGGCGGTTCCCTGACTTTCAGAAGGTTTCCGAACGCTTCAATCGAGCTTCCGTCGGCTTCAAAGGCCCTTCAAATTTCTGCCAGAAATTTCAATTCCTTGCCTGAATTCGTGACTTGTCAGATGGTTACGGCCGAACGAAAGTAACCGGGGCAAATTGCCGGGCGGGCTTGGGCTGGTTCAAGCAGGGGCTGGACTGACGAGGGTTGCGAGGTCTGGAATTTTTGGGCCTGGAAGTCCCAGTCGGTCGCCGATGAAGGCGTAGAACGACACTTTCAATTTCATGCAGGTTTTGGCCAGCCCGAGCATGACGTCGGGGGCGTCGCGGCCGTAACCGGGGCAAATTCTCGGGCGGAGGGGGGAGTCAGCGGCGACAAAGTGTGATTCAAGCTTGGGATGGCGGCGCGCATCCCTGATTCGCTTGATCGGCTTTCGCATGACGACCTGCTCGGCGTGGTGCGCGATCTAATCCATGAGGTGAAGCGGCTTGGGGCGGAGAACGAGAAGCTGGTCGGCGCGTTGGCCAAGCTGAAAGTCGAGCATCAGGCGGTCAAGGACGAGCTTGCGCGGCTGAAGCATTTGCCGCCGCGTCCGCCGGTCAAGCCGTCGGGCATTGACAGGGCGACGGACGCGAAAGGGCCGCAGGCCGGGGGCGGCGAGAAAGGCGGGCGCTCGACGCAGCGGCGCGG
The DNA here is from genome assembly GCA_963772555.1 of uncultured Alphaproteobacteria bacterium. GTDB lineage: Bacteria > Pseudomonadota > Alphaproteobacteria > Rhizobiales > Beijerinckiaceae > Roseiarcus. Next base: position 80,237 of record CAVYXQ010000028.1, read on the forward strand.
CAGCCAACTCGACAAGCTGACGATTGGCGCGACGGTGGTGGTGAGGGCAAATGCGCCGGCGGGCTCGCGCCGCAAGGGCTACGAAGAGGTGGTGGTTCAGGACTTGAGCCTGACGCCGACGGTGACGCGCTACCGGCGTGAGCGGTGGGAAACGCCGGACGGCGAGACGGTCGTCGCCCATCTCGGTTCCGGCATTGTCGGGGGTTATGGCCCCAACCTGAATCGCCTGGTCTTGACGCTGCACTTTGCCGGACAAATGACCTGCGAGCGGATCGTTGCGCTGCTCAATGGGATGGGCGTGGTGATTTCGAAGCGGCAGGTGGTTCGCCTGCTGACAGTCAAGCTGGAGACGTTTCGCGCCGAGGATGCGGCGGTGCTGAAAGCCGGCCTGAGCGGCGCCTATGTCACGGTCGACGATACGGGGGCGCGCCACGCCGGCAAGAGCGGCTACACCACGCAGATCGGCTCTTCCAACTTCACCGCGTTTCGCACGGGGCCCTCCAAATCGCGTCTGGCGTTTCTGTCGCGGCTTTGCGGCGGAACGTCGCTCTGGGTGATCAACCAGGCCGCGCTCGACTATATGAAAGGGCGCGATCTGTCGCAGATCGTGATCGACAAGTTCATCGCGCATGAGGCGCGCATCTTCGCCTCCTCGGGCGAGTGGGAGCGCCATTTGCAGGCGCTGGCTTTGGGCGCGATCAAGGTCCTGCCGGATCCCGTCTTGATCGCCAGCGAGGCGGCGCTGTGGGGCGCAGTCCATCATCAGGGCTTGCTGCAGGGCACGGTGATCGTCTCCGACGACGCCGGCCAGTTCCGCGTCGGCGTGCACGCGCTGTGCTGGGTTCACGCCGAGCGGCTTGTTCACAAGCTCATTCCCGCCAACGACAAGCAGCGCAACGCCGTCGAGGTCGCCAAGCGGATGATCTGGTGGTTCTATCGTTGCTTGAAAGACTACAAGCTCGCGCCGGACCCCGAACAGGCCGAGTTCTTGCGCTCCCGCTTCGACCGCATCTTCAAGCGCGCGCGAACCGGCTACGCCACGCTCGACAGCCTGCTCAAACGCCTTCATCGCCACAAGGACGAGTTGCTGCGCGTGCTCGAGCGGCCAGAAATCCCGCTCAACACCAATGCCTCGGAAAACGACATCCGCGCCTTCGTCACCAAGAGAAAAATCTCCGGCGGAACTGTCTCCGACAAAGGCCGCGACGCCCGCGACGTCATGCTCGGGCTGGCCAAAACCTGCATGAAATTGAAAGTGTCGTTCTACGCCTTCATCGGCGACCGACTGGGACTTCCAGGCCCAAAAATTCCAGACCTCGCAACCCTCGTCAGTCCAGCCCCTGCTTGAACCAGCCCAAGCCCGCCCGGCAATTTGCCCCGGTTACCGAAAACCTGTCACTTGCAGCCGGCTTTTGCACCTATATAATCTGTTAAACGAAGAACCCGACTGTATTTCGGTTGGGTTACCTTGGAAGCCACAGGCATTTGTACCATCTGTCGCCAATGCGCAATGTCATTCCAGTATAGCTGCCGCGTACGTAAAGAGCGGGCGCCTCAAGATCTTGAGTTCAAGTTACGCACGTCCTTCTGGAGCCGCGCGGTCCGGGCGGAAATTCTCAACTTCTTGCTCTGTGGACTCGAGAAGGCCGAAGTCGCGGGAGTGGATTCGGCCGGCGACCATGACGCCCTCCGCCGCCAAGCCTCGTTTCAGAAGCTCCCGGACGGCGGTGGCCCGGCTCGGCATGCGCTGGCGGAAGCGCCAGTCGTCGAGCGCAACCAGTTCCTCGTCCGTCAGCATGATCTGCAGGCGTTCGCCGCGCGATGTAGCCACGATCCGGCGCTCTCCTCTACGAACAAAACAAGTTAGTCACTTACGGAAAGGGCGTCAAGGCAGCTTTTGGCGCATTTTACTCATTTACGTCCAGGCGCTCATTATTGAGCCTATTGTAAGAATATCTTAATCCAGCTCGTTGAACACCTGAAGCAGAAACCTCAATAGACCGCTCCAACTCATGATTTTACTTTGAGAAATACCTTGACAACCCTATCGTATTACTTCATTGTGGCGTCGACAGGCAGGAATTCATGCAAGCCAGGACGCCCCTGAACACGTCTCGATCCTCTCCGCCCACGGCAGCGGATCTGACGGCGGAAGCCAACCACCGGATCGCCAATCATCTCGCCATGCTGGCGGCGCTGATGCGGTTGCAGGGGAAGGGCCTCAGCCGGGAAAAACCGTCGCTGAGCGGAGAGGAGGTTCACCTTCTCCTGGACGAATTCGCCATCCGGCTGGAGACCGTCGGCGAAATCCACAGGTTGCTCGCCGGGTCCAGCGGAGCGCCGATCGATGTCGCCGCCTATCTGAGGACGATCGCGCACGGGCTCGTATCGTCGCTGACCCCGGACGACAAGACGACGATCCAGTGCCACTTTCCGCCGACCTGCGTTCTTCCGGCGGAACAGGCCGTGGCGCTCGGGCTCCTCGTCAGCGAGCTGATCACCAATGCGTTGAAATACGCCCATCCCACGGGCGTCGCGGGCGCGATCGCCATTCTGGCCTCGAGACCCGACGACGGCACGATCGCCATCGAAGTCGCCGACGACGGCATCGGCTTGCCCGACGGCCTCGACCCGCTTCGGAGCGACAGTCTGGGGCTCCGCACTGTCCGCCTGCTGGCGAAGCAGCTGGGCGCTTCGATTTCCTTCGACAATCACGGGCTCGGACTGAGCTGCCTCGTGCAAATCCCGTGCGCCGGCCGCGTGCTCAAAGCCGTCTCGTGAGCCTCGAGACTGGCAGCACGGGCGCGGGGAAGCGCCAGCCGCTGGTTCACGCCGAAAAGCGATCCCCTCCGCCGTACGCCACGCGCGATGATTCTTCCGATTCCGCCCCCCGCGCGGACGCGGCGCCTGAGGTCACGCGCACCGCCACCGACATGCCCGCCAAAGCGTCGCTGCTTCCCGCATAGGCTCCGGACACCGGCGCCGCCTGACGAATGTCGCGCGCCACAGCGACTGGAATGAGGTTCGCGCCGCCGACGCTGCGGTTCGTCGGATCGAAGCTGATCCACCCGGCGCCCGAGACGAAAACCTCGCCCCAGGCGTGCGTCGACCCGGCGTCCGTCGATCCCAGAAGCATCTGCTCGGGGTTGAAAAGGTAGCCCGAGACCAACCTCGCGCCGAAGCCGAGACTGCGCGCGGCTTCGACGAACAGCACCGCGAAATCCCGGCAGGAGCCGACGCGCCGGTCCAACGTTTCGATCGGCGACTGTGTGCCCTCGTCGTCCCGGCTCTGGTAGCGGAGCCATCCCGATACGCCGAGACTGAGATCCTTGAGCAGCGCGAGCGTATCGGTCCGTTCGCCGCAGACGAACGCCCGCGCCCAATTCGCCAGGCGTCCGGCGGGATCCGGATATTGCAGCCTCGTCAGCGAGCCGAGATCCGTCCATTCGTCGTCCGAATAGCGAAAGGGATAGACGATCGCAGACGCTGCGATGTTGAAGATCGGCCACGCCGTTCCCTCGAGGCGAAGCTCCACCACGCTGTGGATGACGAGACTGTCGCTCGGCCCCTGAAACACCGCGGTCGCGACGGCGTTGCCGAAGACGTCATGCGCCCATGTGACCTGCGCCGTCGGCGAAACCGTCACCCCGCAGGAAATCACCTGCACGTCGCGGCTCTCGCGCGGGCAGAGCATGAGCCGATGCGGCCAGAGATCGACCGATCGCCGATATCGATAGGCGGTTCGATGATGGACTGTCAGGGGAATCATCCGCCAATCCTTGCGTCAGGTGGGCCGGCGCAAAACGGCGCTTCAGGATCGAGGCCGACAGGAAAGCTCCACCAGAGGTTCGACTGTTGGCCAAACACCGCGCCGACTTTATCTGTATCACGTAATGCCAATTTCTGAAAATATCAGATTTCGACGTGCCTCAATCTAGAGAACGACGTCACATATATCTTTGGTGTTACGACAACGACCGCATTTTGACTCTCATATCGCGGTTTTTCTACCTATATATCGGCGGCACATTGACGTGCTTTCCCGCAGAGTAGCGGAGGGCGTCGGCAGTCGCTGCGCCGGCCTCGCCTTTCGGTCCAAAGGCTCTCGCTTCAGCGACCAGCACGCCAAAGCGCGAAGGCTGAGGCTAAGAGATGACGACACGGAGCACGGAGACGACGCTGACATTTTCCAAAGCGTTCTCGTTGCCGGAGGTCGGTCGCCCCTTGCCGGCGGGAACCTATCGCGTCGTTGTCGACGAAGAAGACATACCCGGTCTTTCCTTTGTCGCCTACCGGCGAACCGCGACCCTGCTGCATGTTCCGGCGTTGTCGGCGCCAGGCGGGCTCGAGGAGATGTTTCTCGTCAATCCGGACGAACTCGCCGCGGCCTTCGAAGCCGATCATGCTGCGGCATGAGAGCGTGGAACATGGGCAAGGGAATGAACCGCCGCGCGCAAGCCGCAAAGCGCATCCGGCGACAACCGGCCAGCCTTGGCGAAGTCATGCGCGGATGCTCGGAACCCGCTCGCTTCGCCTCCAGGAGCGGCCCCGCGAGGGGCTGTTCGGAGCGCGAGGGATTTCCGAGAATCAGCCGATGCTTTTCAGCTTAGCGCGGGTTCCGATCAGGTTGACCCATCCGCATCCATGGACCCGCGGGTCAAGCCCGCGGGTGACGGAAGATGGTTCTGCCTGATCGAGACCAACTCTCTCTAGGCCGAGAAGCGAACGACGTGCGAGCCGACGACGCCGGCCTTCTCCATCGCGCTCTTCAGATCCGTTCCGCCAAGCCAGGCGCGCGCCTTCGCCACGTCGGCTACATCCTGAAGGATCAGGACATCGTTGGGGTCTTCGGCGCTGCGAAATACCTTGCCATTGGTGAGGCCCGCCGAAATGCGGCTCTTCTCGTGCTCGTCGTAGCCCTTGCGCCACGACGTGTAATCCTTGACCTTGTGGTGGATACTGAGGTTTTCGGTGTTGGAATTCGTATTCATCGTTGGTGCTCCAAAAAAACAAAATATAAATTCGAATGATCGTCCATCCGAATTACGACCAGTATATATGATGTCTTTTTGTAATTACAAGGAGAATTGAACTTATACGCCTGATTTTCTCAGGGTGACCTTATACCTTTGCTCCCAGGCGTCACCAATTCGACGCCACTGCTTCGAATCTTTCGCAGTCGCGGCCCGCTCTCGAGCGGCAGGGGCGGCTCGCCGATAATGGTTATGCGATGGTGCTGCATCAGGCGCTCGCTGTCGGCGGGCTGGGCTCCTATATGCGTCGATGAACGCGATTATGGCTCCAGAATGCCTATTGCGCCGATGCGACGAAATGGCGGAACTCGGCCCGGCGCAAATTGCGACGGTTCGCTTGCGCGCGGCGCAGCATCCGGGGGTTGGATATGGATGTGATCATCAGACCGGCGGAAGGAGGCGCAGCCTGGCGGCTGACGGACCTGCTTGGCCGCTCGATGGGGAGCATCACGGAGAGCGGCTCGCATCAATTCACGATTTGCCCGGAGGGCCACGCCTTGGAAACGATGGCCGGCTTACGGCCAGGGCCGTACGCCTCGCTCGACGCCGCCCTGGCTGAGATCGAAAGGCACACAAGAGGCGTCTGCCGGCGCGATTTTGGCGAAGATCGATCACGCCTAGGCGGCGGCTGACCGAACGCCGCCCCGATCGTAGCGCTTTATGTCGAATGTCAAGCTGCGGCGGAAATCGGTAGTCGGTCAGTTTGAACTTCAGGTTTGGCGGACACCGCCCGCACGGCCGTCGCCAGCGGAATGCGCGCAATCGACGGATTGTGTTGAAAACTCGAATTTCCGCGTCGATCACAATTCAGGAGACCGCTGGCGGCCTCGATGAAAAATTCCTTAGGGGCTCGGCCGACCGATCGGTTTTGCCGCGTGCGACGCTCCTATATGCCCTGCCGTGACGACTATCGGCCGGGATCACGCGACGTGGGCGAAAACGAGATTTTTCGCGGTGGCTCAAATTTCCGAGTTTTTCAACACTATCGACGTATTGCGGGCATCGCGGCTCGCGACCGCGAACGTCGCAGGTGCGACGGCAAGCGGACCTTTATGCACCTGATTTCTGCAGCGCGTAACTTATTGATTTAATTGATATCGATTTGAGGTGCAAAATGCACAATCGCTTGGGCGGAGAGCTGTCGAGCTAACGCAAGCCGATTGCTCGGCCTTCTTATCGACGTCACGATCACTTTCTATTCCGTTGGTCTCGTTGCTAGACACTGACCCCGGCCCGTGCGGGCCGCACAAGGAGAACGCACAACATGGCTGGGATATGGACTCTGATCGCTCGCTTCGCTCTGCCCGCACTGCTCAGCGCGGCGCTCGCCTGCGGCGCGCCCAGTGCGGCGCGCGCAGCCGACTCGATCAGCGAACAGGATGCGCATGCCATCGGCGTGCAGGCTTACCTATATTTCTACCCGCTCGTCACAACGGACCTGACGCGGAAGCAGCTCACCAACGTCGTGAAATCTGAAGGCATTCATGCGCCGGCGAACACGTTCGCCAACATCTTGGAATACCCCCCTGCTGACATGAAGGTGGTGGTCCGGCCGAACTTCGATACTCTCTATTCCAGCGCCTGGCTCGACCTGAGCAAGGAGCCGATGATCGTATCGGTTCCGGATACGCATGGGCGTTATTACCTGCTGCCGATGCTCGACATGTGGACCGACGTTTTCGCGTCCCCTGGCTGGCGCACGACCGGAACCCAGGCCGGCGACTATGGCGTGACGCCGCCGGGCTGGAGCGGCTCGCTGCCGGCAGGCGTCGTTCGCATAGACGCGCCCACGCCCTATGTCTGGATCATCGGTCGCACCAAGACCGACGGACCGGCCGACTACGCCGCCGTGAATAAGATCCAGGCCGGGTTTAAGATCACGCCGCTGTCGAGCTGGGGCAAGGCCGCCGAGCCGGGGGCGGGCTCCGTCGATCCCGGCATCGACATGAAGACGCCGCCGAAGATCACGGTCGATACCATGCCGGCCGCCAAGTTCTTCGCCACCGCCGCCGAAATCCTCAAGTTGCAGCCGCCACACATTACCGATCAACCGATCCTGGCGCTCATTCAGCGGATCGGAATCGAGCGTGGCAAGAGCTTCGATATCGACAAGGTCGATCCGGCGATCAAGGCCGGACTGGAAACGGCGCCCGAGGACGCCTTGAAGTTGATGGCGTGGAAGGTGGCCACCGTGGCACGCGTCGTGAACGGCTGGTCGATGAACACCGACACGGTGGGGGTCTATGGCAACTATTACCTGAAGCGCGCGATCTTCACCCGGTTGGGTCTCGGCGCGAACCTTCCGGAGGACGCGATCTACCCGATCAACCTCGCAGACGAGACAGGAAAGCCGCTGGATGGCGGCAGCGCCTATGTCCTCCATTTCGACAAGGGGGCGACGCCGCCAGTCAATGCCTTCTGGTCGATCACGCTCTATGACGCTCAGGGCTACCAGGTGGCGAACAGCCTGAACCGTTTCGCCGCCAGCAACTGGATGCCATTCAAATACAATTCGGACGGCTCGCTGGACCTCTACTTCCAGAACGCCAGCCCCGGCGCGGACAAGGAGGCGAACTGGCTGCCCGCGCCGAAGGGCGGGTTCAACCTTACCATGCGGCTCTACGCGCCGAAGAGCGACGCTCTGACCGGGAAGTGGAACCCGCCGCCGGTGATGAAAGAAGCCCAGCCGACGCTATTGCCGGCGCAATAGCCTTCGCTGCACAGCCAAGCCGCACGCAGCCGGGTTCGCAGGGGTTCAGGGAACCCCTGCGGTCGCCGCACTCCATCACGTCAAATCACGTGCATCTCGGCGATGTGCGGAGCCCGTGATTTCTGTGCGATCGCGAAAGTCCGGTCAGGACCCGATTTGACCCGTTCGCCGCGTCCTCGGCGAATGACCGGAATTTGCGCATCTTGCCCGTTCATAGGACCGATCCTGAAGGGCGAGACGGGGGTCGGAAGCCGAAGCTCAAACTGACCTAGGACCCGGAAATCCGATAGCATCTCAGTCCGCGACAGTATGGGCTGGCCTGCTCATCGGCGGATCCTCGTCGCAATGCGCATAGATTTACGGCGTTGCCGATCACGGCGGCGCTTATCGCCTTCAGGTCGGGTCGGCGTTCCTGTCCTCCAGGCGCGCGGATCGGATCAGGGCGGTCAACTGGCGGATCAACGCCGGCCCCTGGACTTGATCGGTGGAGTATCCGTCGCGTTTGAGCGACCGGACGATTTCCGTGATGCCCGACATTTTGCCGGACTTCGCCAATTGGAAAGCGCGTTCCAAGGCGGTCATTCTGTAATGCATGGCGGCAACCATAGCACGGAATCCGGGGCGACATGCCCGGATTCGCCGATCAGAGCTTCAGAGCCGCGCCGTTCGCGATCAACTCATCGCGATCTTACAGGGTCGCGTCGCCGCGACCCCGTCTTCGTCTTGTCGGGAGATCAGTAATCCATCCCGCCCATGCCGCCGCCCGGCATCGCCGGAGCGCTCTTCTTCGGCGTCTCGGCGACCATGGCTTCGGTCGTGATCATGAGGCCGGCGATCGACGCCGCGTCTTGCAAGGCGACCCGGACGACTTTTGCCGGATCGACGATGCCGGCGCTGAGCATGTCGACATATTGCTCGGTCTGGGCGTCGAAGCCGTAGGTCTGCGACTTGTTTTCCAGGATCTTGCCGACGACGATCGACCCCTCGACGCCCGAGTTCTCGGCGATCTGGCGGATCGGCGATTCGAGCGCCCTCAGCACGATATTGATGCCGGACTGGACGTCGGCGTTCTCGTCGCTGAGTTTGCCGATGGCCGCCTTGGCGCGCAGAAACGCCACACCGCCGCCGGGCACGATGCCTTCTTCGACCGCAGCCTTGGTCGCGTGCATCGCATCATCGACGCGGTCCTTCTTCTCCTTGACTTCGACCTCGGTCGAGCCGCCGACCCGGATGATCGCCACGCCGCCCGCAAGTTTGGCGAGACGTTCCTGCAGCTTCTCCTTGTCGTAGTCGGAGGTCGTCTCCTCGATCTGCGCCTTGATCTGGGCGATGCGGCCTTCGATGTCGGATTTCTTGCCGGCGCCGTCGATGATGGTGGTGTTCTCCTTCTCGATCCGCACGCGCTTGGCCTTGCCGAGCATGTCGAGCGTCACATTCTCGAGCTTGATGCCGAGGTCCTCGGCGATCGTCTGGCCGCCGGTCAGGATGGCGATGTCCTCCAGCATGGCCTTGCGCCGGTCGCCGAAGCCGGGCGCCTTGACGGCCGCGACCTTGAGGCCGCCGCGCAGCTTGTTGACCACCAGCGTCGCCAGCGCCTCGCCCTCGATGTCCTCGGCGATGATGACGAGCGGCTTGCCCGCCTGGACGACCGCCTCGAGCAGCGGCAGCAACGCCTGCAGCGAGGAGAGCTTCTTTTCGTGAATGAGCAGGAGGGGGTCCTCGAGTTCGGCGACCATCTTCTCGGCGTTGGTGACGAAGTAGGGCGAGAGATAGCCGCGGTCGAACTGCATGCCCTCGACGACGTCGAGTTCGGTCTCCAGGCTCTTGGCCTCCTCCACCGTAATGACGCCCTCGTTGCCGACTTTCTTCATCGCCTTGGCGATCATATCGCCAATCGACTTGTCGCCGTTCGCCGCGATCGTGCCGATCTGGGCGATCTCCTCGGACGACTGGACCTTCTTCGCCCGGCGTTCGATGTCCTTCACCACTGCCGTCACCGCGATGTCGACGCCGCGCTTCAGATCCATCGGGTTCATGCCCGCCGCGACGAGCTTGAGGCCCTCGCGCATGATCGAAGCGGCAAGCACTGTCGCGGTCGTCGTGCCGTCGCCGGCGAGATCATTGGTCTTCGAGGCGACCTCGCGCACCATCTGCGCGCCCATGTTCTCGAACTTGTCCTCGAGCTCGATCTCCTTGGCGACGGTGACGCCATCCTTGGTGATGCGGGGAGCGCCGTAGGACTTGTCGAGAATGACGTTGCGGCCCTTTGGACCGAGGGTCACTTTCACCGCGTTATTGAGAATATCGACGCCGCGCAGCATTCTTTCGCGGGCGTCGGAGGAGAATCTGACATCTTTCGCAGACATGATTTCAATTCCTTATGTTGAAGGGGGTCAAAGCGGAATCAGGCGGCTCTCTTCGTCGCGGCGACAGCGCCTTCGATCACGCCCATGACGTCGGATTCCTTCATGATCAACAGGTCCTCGCCGTCGATCTTGACTTCCGTGCCCGACCATTTGCCGAACAGCACCCGGTCGCCTGCTTTCAGTTCCAGAGGCTCAAGCTTGCCGCTTTCGTCGCGGGCGCCCGGCCCGACGGCAATGACTTCGCCCTCCTGGGGCTTCTCCTTGACGCTGTCGGGAATAAATATTCCGCCCTTCGTCTTGTTCTCGCCCTCGATACGGCGGATGACGATGCGGTCGTGTAGCGGTCGGAATTTCATGGATCACGCTTTCCGTCGGATCGCGTAGCCCGGCTCACGAGCAATTGCCCCGGCTTCTCGGCAGCAGTCCGACGTGGCTAACATGGCGATGATTGGCACTCGTTACAAGGGAGTGCTAACAATTCGGGGCTTTGAACCTCCTAATCATTCCGATTGGCTGTCGCTGCGCATCGGTCTGATCCCGGCCTGTCGGCTTCGTTGAAACCTGCGTGATGGGCGGCGCCAGGGCTTCCTGGGCAGGAACAAGCCCCAAGGGGCCACGTTGAGCCGCCACGCAAGAATGTCCGTAAGCGTCATTCGGCGAAATTCGGGAGACTTTGCATGAAAGCCAAACTGTTTGGAGCCTTAGCCATCGTGATTCTTCCCTCCATCGCGCTGGCGGCGTCAGGGGCCGGCGCTGCAGGCGGCGCAGGAACGGGGGCGGCCGGGTCGGGGGCTGCCTGAACCGGCGCCGCTGCTGGTCCTGGCGCGACCGGCGGGAACGGCGCCGGGGCGACGGGAAGCGGGGGCGCTTCGCCGGCGGGCAGCCCGACCGCCAACACGGGCAGCAATCTGCCCGAAACCGGAGCCGTCAACCGCCCCACGACGGGCGCGACAGGAACGGGCGGCGCGATGACCAGTCCTGACATGACCAACCCTGCGGTCGGGGCCGGCGGCGCTGGCAATCCGGCAAGAACCAACGGCGCGGCCTCGGGCACAGGCACGACCGGAACGCGCACAACGCCCTGAACGCCTTGAAGCGATCGAAGAAACGCCCTGCCCGAGGGGGCAGGGCGACTTTTCAGTGAAAGGGTTTCTGCGCGCTTCATCAGCGCGGCGGGACGATAGGCGTGGTCACCAGGTCTGGCGGCCCCACCAGTCGTCGACCTGCTGCTTGACCTGATCCTTCTGGATCCCGTAGCGCTCCTGGATCTTGCCTTCCAGCTGTTCGCGCTGCCCGTTGATCGCAGTCAGGTCGTCGTCGGTCAACTTGCCCCACTGTTCTTTGACCTTGCCCTTGATTTGCTTCCAGTTTCCTTCGAAGCGGTTCGAATCCATCACTTGATCTCCTTGTCCTCTTTGGGCTCCAGCAGTCCCAAAGCCTGGATTGGAACCTTCGGCGCGCGCCATTGTTCCCTTCTCTCACCGAGACCGATCCGCAGCGGCAGGGAGGATCCGCGCCGCAATTTCGCCAATCGCGGAGGACTTTTGGTCATGACCATCATCGCCTACAAGGTCGCGCCGGACGGCGATCAGTGGTCGCTGTCCCGCGACGGCAAGCCCGGCATGAGCTACGTGACGCAGGAAGCGGCCTTCGAGGTCGCGGTCGGCGAGGCCGGCGGCGACTTGCGGTCCGGCCATGACATCGTGATCGAGGTCGTCGCCGCCACCGATCCGGCCGGCGCGCGCGACCGCGGCGGCGTGCCGATCGAAGGGGACGGCTTCCCCTGAGCCGAGCCAGACCCGATGCCGGTGACGCTGACCACGCTCGATGTCGGGCTTCGCATCGCTCTTACGCTCCTGCGGTTCGACCGCAGCGCCGAGGGCCATCCGGCGGGGGTGAAGACCACGCTGCTCGTGGCGCTTGCCGCCTGTCTGGCGATGCTGCAGGCGAATTGGCTGCTGCCGACCGCCGGCAAGGCCCCGAGCTCGTTCGTCACCCTGGATCTCATGCGCTTGCCGCTCGGCATTCTGACCGGAGTCGGCTTCATCGGCGGGGGCGCGATTCTCCGGCGCGGCAATGCCGTCGTCGGGCTGACGACGGCGGCGACGCTCTGGTTCGTCACGGTGATCGGCCTGTGTTTCGGCGGCGGCCAGCTGACGCTCGGGGTCATCGGCGCGTTCCTCGGCATCGGGATTCTCAGAGTCGTGAAGGCGCTCGAGCAGCGCCTCGTTGAAGAGCGGCCGGCCGAACTGACGATCAAATGGCGCGCCGACGGCTTCGACCTCGACGCTGCGCTGGCGGCGGTCGACTCGGCAGGCTTGCGGCTGCGCAGAATTCGCCATCAAGCACGATGGCGCCGCGGGCGCCGACGAACTGCGCTGTTTCGTGCGGCGGCGAAGCTCGCCCGGGGACCACAGCGTTCCCGCGGAACTGGCGAACCTCAGCCAGAGATCGGGCGTGCTGGCGTGGGAATGGAAGGAATAGCGTCCGCCTTTCTCCCTTCCTCGGCCCATGGAACTCCGCCCTGCGGTTCGGCGTTTCGAGCGCGACAAACGATGCAGGAGCGGGCCCCATGCCCGGGCGGCGCAAGAGACGATGGTCGCAGGAGGTCACGACGCATTCCGACGCACTCGACCTCGAGACGGATGTGTTCAACAAGTCCGACCCCGCCGACATCGCCGCCTCGCTCAAGCATTCGGCCGAGGCGAGCGACCGGCGCAAGTCCACGCCCTATCGCTCCGCCATGTCGATGCTGACCTTCTACATCAACCGCGCCGGGCATAACCTTCCGGCGCGGCGCAAGCGAACGCTGGAGGCGGCCAAGGGAAAGCTGCGCGAGCTTTTCGGCCGCAATGGCTAGCGGATTTTTCCTTTCGAAAGAGGATCGCCATGGCGGGCGCCGCCGCCGGAACTGCAAGGGCGCGCGGCGGCTGAGCCTGCGCTGACAAGGGGAAAGCCATGGCTGACAATCTCACGGCCGATGATCCTTTGCCGGAATCGGCCGAGCCGTGCGAGCCGGCGCTCAGGAATCCGCGCACCGCCTATCCCCGTCCGCCCTTTCCTCCCCAGCAGCAGGCATGGCCGGGCCTGGCGCTCAAGATGACGCCGAAGCCGGATCACGGCGAGACGAGCTACAGGGGCTCGGGCAAGATGGCGGGACGCAAGGCGCTGATCACCGGGGGCGATTCCGGCATCGGCCGCGCCGCGGCGATCGCCTTTGCCCGCGAAGGCGCGGATGTCGCTTTCGGCTACGTCGCCGACGAGGAGCCGGACGCAGCGGAAGTGGTTGAGCTCATCCGCGCGGAAGGGCGCAAGGCCGTGCCGCTGCCCGGCGACATCCGCGACGAAGCCTTCTGCGAGAAGCTCGTCGCCGACGCGGTGCGCGAGCTCGGCGGTCTCGACGTCCTCGTCAGCAATGCGGCGAAGCAGCACGCCGTCGAGTCGCTGACCGACATTTCGACCGAGCAGTTCGACGCGACCTTCAAGACCAACGTCTACGCCATGTTCTGGATCGTCAGGGCGGCGCTGCCGCACCTGCGGCCCGGCGCGTCGATCGTCTTCACCACCTCGATCAACGCCTACGACCCTGCCGAGGATCTGCTCGACTACGCCGCGACCAAGGCGGCGATCATGAACTTCTGCAAGGGGCTGGCGAAGCAGCTGGCGAACAAGGGCATCCGCGTCAACGCCGTCGCGCCGGGCCCGTTCTGGACGCCGTTGCAGCCGAGCGGCGGACAAAAGCCCGAGGCGCTGGCGTCGTTCGGCGCCAATACGCCGATGGGACGGCCGGGGCAGCCGGCGGAACTCGCGCCGATCTACGTGCTGCTCGCTTCGGCCGACAGCAGCTACGCGACCGGACAGATCTACGCCGCCACCGGCGGCCGCGGGGGACCTTGATCGCCGGTCGGCGACCTCGAGCGCTTGCGGAAAAAAGCTTGCGCGCCTCCAGCGTGCGAGGCGGGCGCCGAGAAAACGATAGGAGAAGCCGTATGGCCCGAGCGCATCCCGCCGACGAGGACGCCGAGACCCCGCAGCCGCACGAGCCGGACCGCGAAAAACGCCAGCCCTACAGCAAGGAGCACGAGGAGTATTCCGGCGCTGGCGTGGTCAAGCCGCCCAAGGAGCAGGTCGGCAAGCGCGACGATGGGAAGCCGCCGCGCAAACCCTGACGGGCTACTCGGCTGCGCGGCTCTGCCTGACGCGCTTTTCCAGTTGCTCCGCGATCTTCGCCGTGAACGCCATAAGATCGTCGGGCTTACGGCTGGTGATGAATTTGCCGTCGACGACGACTTCCTCGTCCACCCAGTCGGCGCCGGCGTTCTCGACGTCCACGCGAACGGACGGCCACGACGTCATCTTGCGGTCCTTGCAGGCGTCGGCCTGCACGAGCAGCCACGGCCCGTGGCAGACTGCGGCGACCAGCTTGTCGCTGTCGATGAAGGCGCTGACGACGCCCATTGCGTCGTCATCGATCCGGAGCTTGTCGGGATTGAGGACGCCGCCGGGGATGACGAGCGCGTCGTAGACATCCGGCTCGACGTCGGAGATCTTGAGGTCCGCCGGCTGGGTGTCGCCCCAGTCGGTCAGGTTCCAGGCGCGGATGGATTGTCCGGTCGGCGTCGCGACCTCGACCTGCGCGCCCTTCTTGCGCAGTTCGTCGCGCGGCGTCGTCAGCTCGACCTGCTCGACGCCGTCGGTGCAGATCATGAGGATTCGAGCGTCCTGAATTTTTGGCATGGGCCTTCTCCGGCAACGCCCGCCCGCGACGGAACGAGGAGCGCTTGAGATTGTTCCAGCGAGCTTCCCTTCTCCAGATCGGTCACGCCCTCATGACAGACGACACGTCAGCCCGGATCGAGGAATTGCGGCGCGAGGCGGCCTCGTGTCGCGCCTGCCCCTTGTGGGAAAAGGCCACCCAGACGGTGTTCGGCGAAGGGCCGGCGGAAGCCGATATTCTCTTCGTCGGCGAACAGCCGGGCGACCGCGAGGATCGCGTCGGGCGGCCGTTCGTCGGTCCCGCCGGTCTCATGCTCGACAAGGCGCTGGCGGAGGCCGGGGTCGATCGCGAGCGCGCCTATGTCACCAATGCAGTCAAGCATTTCAAGTTCGAGCCGCGCGGCAAGCTGAGATTGCACAAGAAGCCGAACGCCGGCGAGATCAATGTCTGCAAGCGATGGCTCCTCGCCGAGATCGAGGTCCTGAAGCCGCGGCTTGTCGTAGCGCTCGGCGCGACCGCGGCGCAGAGTCTCGCCGGGCGGCCGGTCGCGATCGGGGCCAATCGCGGGGCTACGCTCCTTCTGGCGAACGGCCTGGGCGTGTTCGTGACGGTGCATCCGTCGTCGCTGCTGCGCGTTCCCGACGAGGAGGCGAAACGGAACGCTTATGCGGAGTTCGTCAAGGATTTGCGCGCGGTCGGCGCGCTGGCTGCGCAAGGCGACCGCTCCGCCGCGCGGGGGCGCTCAATGGGCCTTTGAGCGCGCGCGGCGGAATTCCTGTTCGGCGGGCCGGGAAAGGTCGGCGGCCCGTTCCTTGATCGCGTGTTGCGTTCAGCTTCTGCTGGCGGTCCACTGCCCGCCGTACTTGAACTCGGGCGCGGCCTTCAGCTGCTCCTTGGTGGCGTTCATGGTGGCGCGCCAGGTCCTGTTTTTCTGGTCGAACTTGATTTCCACCGAAGCCGGCTCGACCAACACATAGTGCGTGCCCATCCCGAGAAAGCCGCCGACCGACAGGACGTAGGCGACAATCTTCTTCGAGGGATCGACGGCGAGGTCGTGGATCTGGCCGATGTTGTTGTTGCGGTCGTTGTAGACATCGAGGCCGACGACATTCGAGCTCAGCATGTCGTCCTTCTTGAGACGAACGAAGCTCGGCCCGTTCGCCCCGGCCCGCGGCGCGGCCGCCAGAGGCGCGTTCGCCGGCGGGTTCACGCCGTTCGGATTGGCGCCGGGAGGCGGCGGGGCGGGCGCGACATTCACGGTCGGATTGGCGCCGTTCGTCGTCACGCCCGGCGCTGTAATCTGAGCCAGCGCCGGGGCGCCGGCGAGAGCGCTGACCGCGACCGTGGCCAGGAAGAACTTGCGCATGGAAACACTCCTGCAAACTGAGAGTTTCCGGTAACCCGAGCCCGTCGGGAAAGTTCCGCCTGGGGTTGGCGGGCCGCGCCGCATTCCTGCGGTTGATGTTCTTCCCGGTTCGCCGATTTCCTGTCCGGCGGCGTTAGCCCGGCGCCCTGCGCGGCCTTCGGAACAAACGCCGGTTCGCTGGCATTTCATCGTCAGGGCGCAGCGCAAGGACGCCACCAATCCATGCCGACGCCACAGCCGAACAATCCGCTGCCCGCGCCCGACCCGGACGTCGTGCATCCGCCTCAGCCCGCGCCGCCCGACGTCAACCGGCCGCCGACGCCGCTGGAGACGCCCGAGCGCGATGTCCCCGACGGCGTGCCGGATCAGGCGCCCCGCGACGTTCCGCCTGCCGCGCCGCCGCGTGAGATTCCGCCCGGTTCCCCGTTGGAGGTCCCGCCCACGCCGGACTGAGGCGGTCGAGTTTTTCGTGGCTGGCGGGGTTCACGCCGCACACCGTCATTGGAGTTTGAAATGAGTCAGACTGTCGGAGATTTCGTTGTCGAGCGGCTGCACGCCTGGGGCGTGCGCAAAATCTTCGGCTACCCCGGCGACGGCATCAACGGGGTAATCGAGGCGCTGAACCGGGCGGACGGCAAGATCGAATTCATTCAAGCCCGCCACGAAGAAATGGCCGCGTTCATGGCCAGCGCCTACGCCAAATTCTCGGGCCATCTCGGCGTCTGCCTGGCGACATCGGGACCGGGCGCGTCGCATCTGATCACCGGACTTTACGACGCCCGTATGGATCACATGCCCGTGCTGGCGATCGCCGGACAGCAGGCGCGCGCCGCCATGGGCGGCCACTACCAGCAGGAACTCGATCTTTGCAGCATGTACAAGGACGTCGCCGGCGCCTTTGTGCAGCAGGCCGCAACCGCGCCGCAGGTGCGCCACCTCGTCGACCGCGCGGTCCGCATCGCGCTCGGCGAACGCCGTGTGACGGCGCTGGTGTTTCCCAACGACCTGCAGGACATGCCTTACGAGAGCCCGCCGCGCAAGCACGGGACCCTGCATTCGGGGGTCGGCTTCGCCAGGCCGCGCACGACGCCGTACGACGCCGACCTGCGGCGCGCCGCCGGCGTTTTGAACGCCGGCAAGAAAGTCGCGATCCTGGTCGGCGCGGGCGCGCTGCACGCGACCGACGAGGTGATCGCGGTCGCCGAGAAAGTGCGCGGCGGCGTCGCCAAGGCGTTGCTCGGCAAAGCCGCCGTGCCCGACGACCTGCCTTACGTCACGGGCTCGATCGGGCTTCTCGGCACGAAGCCGAGCTGGCAGCTAATGACGGAATGCGACACGCTCCTGATGGTGGGTTCGGGCTTTCCCTATTCGGAGTTCCTGCCGGAAGAGGGCAAGGCGCGCGGCGTCCAGATCGACATCGCTCCCGATATGCTGTCGCTGCGCTATCCAATGGAGGTCAACCTCGTCGGCGACTCCAAGGAGACGCTGAGGGCGCTTCTGCCCCTCCTCGACCAGAAGTCGAACGGCGGGTGGCGCAAGGACATCGAGAGCAACGTCAAGGCGTGGTGGGAGACGCTGGAGGAGCGGGCCATGCAGCCCGCCAACCCGGTCAACCCCCAGCGCGTGACGTGGGAATTGTCGCCCAGGCTGCCCGACGACGTGATCGTCACCAGCGACTCGGGCTCGTGCGCGAACTGGTACGCGCGAGACCTGAAGATGCGCCGCGGCATGATGGGGTCGCTCTCCGGCGGCCTCGCATCGATGGGCGCGGCCGTCCCTTACGCGATCGCCGCCAAATACGCCCACCCCGATCGTCCGGTGATCGCCCTCGTCGGCGACGGCGCGATGCAGATGAACAACATGGCCGAGCTCATCACTGTCGCCAAATACTGGCGCAGCTGGCCCGACAAGCGATGGATCGTCTGCGTCTTCAACAACGAGGACCTCAACCAGGTCACCTGGGAGCAGCGGGTCATGGAGGGCGATCCGAAGTTCGAGGCCTCGCAGGACATCCCCAACGTCCCCTACCACCGCTTCGGCGAGCTCATCGGGCTCAAGGGCATCTACGTCGACAACCCCGACCGGATGGGCGCGGCATGGGACGAGGCGCTCGCTTCCGACCGCCCGGTCGTGCTCGAAGTCAAGACCGACCCCGAGGTGCCGCCGCTGCCGCCGCACATCACGCTCAAGGACGCCAAGAACTTCACCTCGACTTTGCTCAAAGGCGACCCCGATGAAGGCGGCATGATCACGGGCGCAGCCCGGCAGTTCCTGAGCTCGGTGCTGCCGGGCGACAAGGAATAGAGGTCGGGAGCGTGTCGTGAGGCTCGCACAAGGCGTCCGGTCGCTTTTCCTGCGCGAGTTCTTCGCCGCGCTCGGCTTGTCGATCGGCTATATGTTCAAGCCGCGGGCGACCCTGAACTATCCGAACGAGAAGAGCCCACTGTCGCCGCGCTTCCGCGGCGAGCATGCGCTTCGCCGCTACCCAAGCGGCGAGGAGCGCTGCATCGCCTGCAAGCTCTGCGAGGCGATCTGCCCGGCGCAGGCCATCACGATCGAGGCTGGTCCACGCCGCAACGACGGCGTCCGCCGGACAACTCGCTACGACATCGACATGGTCAAGTGCATCTATTGCGGCTTCTGCCAGGAAGCCTGCCCGGTCGATGCGATCGTCGAGGGCCCGAACATGGAGTTCGCCACCGAGACGCGGGAAGAGCTGCTTTATGACAAGGAACGGCTGCTCGCCAACGGAGACCGCTGGGAGCGCGAGCTTGCCGCCAATATCCTGGCCGATGCACCCTACCGGTGAGAGCTTGAGGAGGGCGGGGTGGATTGCGACGTTCTGATTGTCGGCGCCGGGCCGACCGGCCTCGTCCTGGCACTGTGGCTGACAAAGCTCGGGGTCAAGGTTCGGATCGTCGACAAGAGCGCGGCGGCGGGAACGACGTCGCGAGCGCTCGCGGTGCAGGCGCGGACGCTCGAGCTCTACCGCCAGCTCGATCTCGCCGAGGCCGTCCTTGAGCACAGCCACGTTGTTCCAGCCGTCAACCTGTGGACTCGCGGCAGGCGCCGGGCGCGCATCGCCTTCAGCGAGATCGGGCTCGGTCAGACGCCGTTCCCATCCGTGTACATCTTCCCCCAGGACGAGCACGAACGCCTCTTGATAGCCCGGCTCGAGGCCGAAGGCGTGTCGGTCGAGCGTGAGACGGAAGTCGTCAGCCTCGTCGATAAGACCGACGGGATCGACGCCCGCCTCCGCCACCCCCAGCGCGGCGAGTCGACGTGCGAGGCCCGCTACGTCGCCGGCTGCGACGGCGCCCACTCCATCGTCCGGGAGACCATCCACGCCGGGTTTCCAGGCGGCGCCTATCAGCACACCTTCTATGTCGCCGACGTCGACGCCTCCGGGCCGCCGATCGACGGCGAGTTGCACATCGATCTCGACAGGGCGGACTTTCTGGCGATTTTTCCGCTCAAGGGCCAAGGCCGGGCACGACTTGTCGGCACGGTGCGCGACGAGGAGCGGCCAAAGGGGGCGCCCGAGCTGCGCTTCGAGGACGTCAGCGACCGGGCGATCAAGAACCTCAGGCTGAAGGTCGGCAAGCCGAACTGGTTCTCGACCTACCGGGTGCATCATCGGGTCGCCGACCATTTCCGCAAAGGCCGCGCCTTCCTGCTGGGCGACGCGGCGCATATCCATAGCCCGGCCGGCGGTCAGGGCATGAACACCGGCATCGGCGACGCGATCAATCTCGCCTGGAAATTCAAGGCCGTGCTCGACGGCAAGGCGCCCGACGCGCTCCTCGACTCCTATGAAAGCGAGCGCATCGCCTTTGCCCGGCAACTCGTGCAAACGACGGACCGCATCTTCACATTCGCAACCGCCGAGGGGGGCGTCGCCGACTTCGTCCGCCTGTGGCTTGCGCCGACCGTTCTGTCGCGCGCCTTCAAGTTTGAATCCGTGCGCGAGTTTGCCTTTCGCACCGTGTCCCAGATCAATCTGAACTACCGCGGCGGCCCGCTCAGCGAGGGAAAAACGGGGGGCGTCCGCGGGGGCGATCGCCTTCCCTGGATCAGGGCGGACGGCCTCGACAATTTCGAGTTCCTGCGGGCGATGACATGGCAAGTTCATGTCTACGGCGGGGCCAGCACGGAGCTCGCCGCATGGTGCGCCGCGCGGAACATGCCGCTGCGCCACCTTCCGTGGACGCAGCGTCACGGCTCCGTCGGCATCATTCAGAACGCGCTCTATCTGATCCGCCCCGACGCCTATGTCGCGCTCGCCGACGAATCCGCCTCGATCGACCGCCTCGCCCGCTATTTCGCCGACCGTGGCCTCTCCGCTTAGTGCGAACAAGCGGAGCTGCCGCAACACACCTTTGTCGTCCACTCATCCTCCTAGGAGCAGATTGCAGATGCCGAGCCGTATCGAGGACTATGCCTTCATCGGAAATTGCGAGACCGCCGCGCTTGTTGGTCGCGACGGGTCGATCGACTGGCTCGGCCTGCCGCGGTTCGACAGCGCCGCCTGCTTTTCGGCCCTGCTCGGCGAGCCCCAGCACGGACGATGGCTGATCGCGCCGGCCGCGCCGGCAAAGGCCACGCGCCAGTATCGCGGCGATACGCTGATCCTCGAGACGACGTTCCAGACCGAGCGCGGCGCCGTCCGCCTGACCGATTTCATGTTCCGGCGCGAGGGCGCCTCCGATCTCGTCCGGCTTGTGCGCGGCCTCGAGGGCGAGGTGGCGATGCGAATGGAGCTGATCGTCCGCTTCGACTACGGCTCGGTCACGCCTTGGGTCTCACGACAGGACGATGGGCGGCTTCAGTTCATTGCCGGTCCCGACCGGCTGTTGCTGGACGCCGGCGTCGCCACCCGCGGCGAGGATTTCAAGACGATCAGCGACTTCGCCGTGAGCGCAGGGCAGGAAGTCGCCTTCGCGCTGACCTGGTCGCCGTCATTTCGTGACGCGCCGGCCCGGCTCTCCGGCGCCGAGTTCCTTGAAGACGGTCGAAGCCTTCTGGACGGACTGGGGCGCCAAATTCGAGCGGTCTCATCCGTGGGACGATGCGGTGCTGCGTTCGCTCCTGACGCTGAAAGCGCTTTCGCACTGGGAGACCGGCGGCATCGTCGCCGCGGGAACGACGTCGCTGCCAGAAAAGATGGGGGGGACGCGGAACTGGGACTATCGCTTCTGCTGGATTCGTGACGCGACGTTCACCCTGCTGGCGCTGGCCGGCGCGGGCTTTCTCGACGAAGCGAAAGCCTGGCATCAATGGCTGTTGCGCGCGGTCGCCGGCTCGCCGGACGAGGTGCAGACGCTCTACGGCGTCGCCGGCGAGCGCAGGCTCGACGAGTACGAAGTGCCGTGGCTGCCCGGCTACGAGGGGGCAAAGCCTGTTCGCATCGGCAACGCGGCGGTGCAGCAGCTCCAGCTCGACGTCTACGGCGAGGTGCTCGACGCCTTCTATGTCGCGCGCCACGCCGGCATCGTCGCGATCGAGCAAACCTGGGCGCTGGAATCCGCGCTCCTCTTCCATCTCGAACGGATCTGGCGCGAGCCCGATGCGGGCATTTGGGAAGTTCGCGGCGACCGCAAGCATTTCACTCATTCCAAGGTAATGGTCTGGGTGGCGTTCGACCGGGCGGTGCGCTCGATCGAGGAGTTCAATCTCGAGGGACCGCTCGAGCGATGGCGGGAGGCCCGTGCGGCGGTCCATGAGGAGGTGTGCCGCGAGGGTTTCGATCCGAAGCAGAACGCCTTCGTGCAGGCCTTCGGCGAAAGCGCGCTCGACGCGGCCGTGCTGTTGATACCGCTGGTCGGCTTCCTGCCGCCGGACGACCCGCGCGTCCGCGGAACGGTCGCCGCGATTGAACGCAAGCTCATCCGCCAAGGCCTGGTCATACGGTACGACACGGGAGAGAAGGCCGACGGGCTCCCTCAGGGGGAAGGCGCTTTCATCGCCTGCAGCTTCTGGCTCGCCGACAACTACGCCATGCTCGGCCGAATGGAAGAAGCCAAAGCCCTTTTCAAGCGTCTGCTGACGCTGTGCAACGATGTCGGATTGCTGTCCGAGGAATACGATCCCACGCAAAAGCGCCAGCTCGGAAATTTCCCGCAGGCCTTCTCGCATCTCGCCTTGATCAACACCGCGCACAATCTCGCGCGCGCCCCGGGACCAGCCCAGTTGCGCTCAGTCCGTCAGAATGCGCCAGACGCCGGGGCAAAGCCGGCTGACAAGAGCCCGGCGGCCGAGTTGAAGACGAAAGCGCCGGAGACCGGCGAGCCGCGCTGAGTAGCGGCGCGCCCATCAACTGGAACCGGTCAAAGACTTTGGCGTTTATGCCGGCGACAACCCGCGTAAACCCCAGGAGGTCATCATGTTTGGGTGGGCAATAACGTTTCTCGTCATCGCAATCATTGCGGGGATACTGGGCTTCGGCGGGGTCGCCGGAACCGCCTTCTCCGCCGCCAAGATCGTGTTTGTCGTGGCGCTGATCGCCTTTCTCATCTCGGGCGTCATGGGATACACGAGGCGCGGCGCGCCCTGAAGGCGCACCCACGCGTTTCCCTCAATCAGGCGGCGGCCTGTCGGGCTCTTCGATCGAAGAACAGCGCCTGGCTGACCGCCGCCCTGACGGAGTCCGGATTGAAGGGCTTCGACAAGAGGAAAGCGGGCTCCGGCCGATTGGCGATCGCACTGAGATAGCGGCCCGGATGCGCTGTGATGAAGACGACGGGCTTGCTGGAACCCGTCAGGATCTCGTTCACGGCGTCAAGGCCCGAACTGCCGTCGGCGAGTTGGATGTCGGCCATGATCAACTCGGGCTGGCGTTCGGCTGCCAGGGCCACGGCCTGCCGTCGAGCTCGCGCCACGCCGACGACGTGATGGCCGAGGTCTTCGACGATCGTCTCCAGGTCCATCGCAATGATCGGCTCGTCCTCGATGATGAGGATCTTGGTCGCGAGTTCCTGTGCGATGTCGTGCGCGCTGCGCTCGAGGAGTGTGCGCACCCGGCCAGGGTCTAGGCCCATGATCGTTGCGACTTCCGGAACGGTGAAGCCCTCGACAGCTCTGAGCAGGAACGCCTGCCGCGCCCGCGGCGACAAAGCCGCCAAATTGCGGTCGAAGGCTGACGCCTCCGAGGGATCGATGTCCAGGTCGCCAAAATGAGTTGCCGACCAGACGTCGAGGTAGAGCTGATAAAGCGCGAGGCGCGCGGGCGGTTGGCGTGGGAACGCTGCCGGATTCGCCAACAGATATTCCAACGTCGCCGTCAGATAGGCGTCTCCGCTTTCCTGAGAGCCGTTCAGCGCGCGGGAAAAGCGCCTGAGGTAGGGAAGCAGTGGCGCAATTTCTTTCGAGATCGACATGGACTGTGTCTCTTCGGTTTGCCAAGGCCCGTTTGCGATTTTCTTTTTTTGCCTTGGGCGTGGTTGCCTTGGGCGTGGTCATCGCCCGTGACCGAACCTTGTCAAATTCGTTTCGAGGCTTCAATTGTGGAAAGTACTTAGGTCCGGCACGCGAACCGCGAGCGCGTGGGAGGCGTAAACAAGGCCGTCGTGAGGCGCGATAAAAAAATATTCGCGCGGCGCCCGGAACTTTCTTCGCTGCGCTAAGTTTGAGGCTGATGTGGGCGGGGCGCGCGATCGCGCCTTAATGAGGCGAATTGGGGCGACATGAAAAAATCGAGTGCGGTTGAGCGGGGCGAGCTCCCAAGCGAGGGCGCGTTGGATCCCAAGGTGCTGGAGACGATCGGGCGAGCGCTGAAGGCGCATTACGTCGAGCTCGTCGAGGCGCCCCTACCCGACAAGTTTGTCGAACTGCTCCGGCGGCTCGAAGTCGAGGAGCAGTCGGCGAAAGCACGGGGGAGGCGGAATGCCGACGACTAGCTTCAGGGATGATCTCATCGCGGAAATCAAGAATCTGCGAGCTTTCGCCATCTCGCTGTCGGGGTCGGTGTCGCTGGCCGACGACCTCGTGCAGGAGACGTTGCTCAGAGCCTGGAGCAAATCGGACAAGTTCCAGCCAGGAACCAGCCTGCGCGCCTGGCTGTTCACGATCCTGCGCAACATCTACTATTCGAACTATCGCAAACGGGCGCGCGAGGTGCAGGACAGCGACGGGGCCTATGCCCGCCGCCTGACGGTCTCCGGGGACCAGGAGAGCCACCTCGACCTCGAGGATTTTCGCAAGGCGCTGACGAAGCTTCCTGCCGAACAACGCGAAGTGCTGACGCTTGTCGGCGCGAGCGGACTTTCGTACGAGGAGGCCGCAGTCATCTGCGACGTGGAAATCGGCACCATCAAGAGCCGTCTGAGCCGGGCCCGTTCGAAGCTTGTCGAGCTTCTTGGGCTGGACGAGGCCGCCGTCCCCCCGATCGAACGGCGGATCCGACGCGCCGGCTAGCCTTTCGCCGTTCGTCACTTCAATCGCTTTCCATGGTGTGGCTACGGGCTGGCGGAACAGCACCCTGCCCGCGCTCGTTATAGCTTTACTTACGGATGACGGAGAGGGCGATGAACGGAGGCGCCAAACTCAAAGAGCTCTTTGTGGAGGGGCTCAAGGACGCGTTTTTCGCCGAGAAACTGGTGCTCAGGGCGCTGAAGAAAATGGCGACCCAGACCGCCTCGCCCGAGCTCAAGACTGCCTTCGAGGCCCATATCGGCGAAACCCGGAATCACGTCGAGCGCCTGCTGCGGATCTTCGACGATATCGAGTGGCCGGAACAGATCGACAGTCCCGTGCGTGGAGAAACCTACGACGCCATCGTCGACGTCGTCGACGATACCCGGCAGGTCGTTGACGGCCTGATGGGGCCGCAGGCGCTGGACGCCGCTTTCGCGGCTTCCGCGCAGGCGGTCGGGCACTATGAGATCGCGCGCTACGGTCTCCTGCATACCTGGGCGCAGCAGCTTGGGCTGATCTACGCCGCCAAGCTCCTCCAGGACACGCTGCACGAAGAAATGAATTCAGAGAAACTGTTCGGCCAGTTCGCCGCGCAGAATATGGAACATGCAAGGATCGGTCAGGCGGCGTGACAGGAGCGCGATCCTTCAGCGCGCGAGCGCGTCTGGTTCAGCGCAAAAGCGCGTCTTGCACGGCGGAAACCAGCACGCCCGGTGGTGCGGGCTTTTCGACGATGGAGCAGTCCTGCCATTCCGCCAGGCCCGCGTCGTGACGCGCCTGGCCAGTGTAGAGGACGAACGGAACCCCGCGGCTCGCAAGCCCACGCGCCACCGGAGAAACCGTCTCTGAACCGAGCAGGAAATCGAGGACAGCGACCGAAAAGTCGCCTCTGGTCGACCGCGACAACGCGTCCTGCAACGTCCGACACGCGCCAACGACCACCGCCCCGGCGTCAACCAAGGTCAATTCAAGTTCCATAAGCAGGAGAGGATCGTCCTCGACCAGAAGGACCCGGACTCCGCTCAAACCACTGTGATTGATCTCTATCATTTCATTGCCCGCCGGGTCGGGGGCCGGATTTACGACAGGGGAGCGCAGTCTATTCGTCCAAATCCGCCTTAATCCAACAACGGGTCGAATGACATCTTGTTCCGCGGGCCGGGAACGCCGCTTTTCAACGAAATTCGGCAGTCTCGGAACGCCCGGGCGATTGCCGGGTTGAGCCCCGTCAATCCAAGGGTTCTGCGAGAGCGCGGAGATCGCAATGTTTGGCCCGGAAGTCCTGCAATTCGAGGTCATTCGGACCATCGCCGCCTCGCTCATCAGCGTCGCCATCGTGCTGCTCTGGTTCGTGGCGACCAGCCGACAATGAGCTCTGGCTTGGAAAAGAGGGCGGAACGAATTGAGCGGCCGGAAGCGGAACTTGGGACCCCGTCCCGCCGTTTTGTGGTGGCGTCGCAAAGGTGGCCAACGAGCGCTGCGCTCGATGGAGCGGGATCGGAGGCGGTGATGGATAGAGAGAACAGGGTTCGCGAAATCGCATATTTAATCTGGGAGGAAGAGGGTCGGCCGGACGGCGAAGCGGAACGGCACTGGCTGGCCGCGGAAATCGTTTGCGACAGCGAAGACTTGGAGCGGAAGAACGAAGACGCGGAGCGCAAGGACGTCGAGGGCGAACCGACGGGCAAGTCGGCTAAGGCGCCGGATGCGGCCGAGGCGAAACCCATCGGCGACGCTAGCAAACGGAAGTCGGCCGCCTGAAGCGCCCGGCGATGGCGCCGCGCCCGTTCTGGAAGGGCTACCTGAAGCTGTCGCTGGTGACCTGCCCGGTCGCGCTGACGCCCGCAACAAGCAGCGCAGACAAGGTTCGCTTCCACACCCTCAACCGGAGGACGGGCAACCGCGTTGTCAGCCGCTATGTGGACAGTCAGTCGCAGACGCCGATCGATGAGGACGACGAGGTCCGCGGCTATGCCCGCGGCGAACATGACTTCGTGCTCCTCGAGGAGGATGAACTGGAATCCGTCCGCCTCGAGAGCGCGCGCACCATTGACATCGAAAGCTTTACCGCCTCGGAAAGCATCGACTGGGTCTGGTACGATACGCCCTACTACCTGACGCCGGACGATCCGGTCGGCGTCGAGGCCTACTGCGTCATCCGCGACGCCATGGGCGCGACCGGGACGGTTGGCGTGTCGCGTCTCGTTCTCCATCGCCGCGAGCGGGCGGTCCTTTTGAAGGCGCGCGACAAGGGCATCGAGATTTGGACGTTGCGCTACAGCGACGAGGTGCGCAATCCGTCCGACATCTTCGGCTCGCTGCCTGAGATCGATCCCAATCCCGATCTCCTCCAACTCGTCTCCGAGTTGATCGCCGAGCGAAAAACGCCGTGGAGCCCGGACATGGTCCGCGACCCGGTCCAGGAGCGGCTTCTCGACATCATCAGCGAGAAGAAGAAGGGCGCGCCGGCGCGCCCTCGCGCCAGGGACGAAGCCGCGCCTGCGCCGAGCAACGTGGTCAATATCATGGACGCGTTGCGCAGAAGCGTCGCTGCCGAGGCGGGCTCAAAAAAACCGACGGGCGGCCAGCGCCGCTAGCCGCTCAGCGCCCGACCCGGCGCCGCGGCTTGATCGGCTCGATCGGCGCCGCGGCGGCGCGGAACCCGTCCCACGGGTCGCGCTTGAGCGCCGCGAGCCGGGCGGGCGCGTTGCCGACAGTGAAATGGGCCGGCCCGATCGCCGGGCCGAGCTCCTCCCAGGCGAGCGGCATCGAGACGGCGGCGCCCGGGCGGGCGCGTGTCGAATAGGCCGCGACCGCGGTCGTTCCGCGCTGGTTGCGCAGATAATCGACCAGGATCTTGCCGGTTCGCTTCGCCTTGGCGATGGTGGCGACATAGCGCTCCGGGCTGTCGGCGGCCATCGAGTCGGCGATGGCTTTGGTGAACGCCTTGACCCCCGGCCACTCGGCCTTCGGCTTCACGGGCGAGACGACGTGCAGGCCTTTCCCGCCGGAGGTCTTCACGAAAGAGGCGAGCCCTGCGTCCTTGAGCCGCGCGCGGACTTCCTGCGCGGCTTCGATCACCGTCTCCCAGCCGACATTGTCGCCGGGGTCGAGGTCCATGATGATCATGTCCGGCCGCTCCCAGTTGAGCAGCGTGGAGCCCCAGGGATGGATCTCGAGCGTCGCCGCCTGCACCAGCCCGATGAGGCCGTCGAGATCGCGGATCGCGATCAACGGTTCGCCCGGCTCCTTGGGATCCTGGACCTGCACGATCGTCTTGTTGATGCCTTTCCAGGCGTGCTTCTGGAAAAACTTCTGGCCGTTGATCCCGTCGGGGCAACGCACCAGCGCAAGCGGCCGGTCGACGACGGTCGGCGCCATGTGCGGCCAGACCTCGGCGTAATAGTCGGCAAGCCCTTCCTTGGTGACGCCTTCGTCCGGCCAATAGACCCGGTCGGGATGGGTCAGCTTCACGTTTCGGGCCTCCGGTTTCGGCGCCGTCTCCGCCGGTGGAGATTCGCGGACGATTTCGCGCGGCGGCTTGTCCTCGCGCAAGGCGCGGAAGGAGGCATGACGCAGAAGGCCGTCGGCGGTCCAGGTGCGGAAGTCGACCTCCGCCACGAGCTCCGGCCGCACGTAGCGCACCTGGCGCGCCTCGTCGGCGCTGAGGCGCCTGGCGAAGGGGCTCGCCGGGACGCGGATGGCCTCGAGCCGCTGATAGAGCGCGCGGGCGTTCGCGGCGCTGAAGCCCGTCCCGACCCGGCCCACATAGCGGAGCTTGTCGCCCTCGTAAACACCGAGGACCAGGGACCCGATGGCGTTGCTGGCCGCCGTCGACGGCACGTAGCCCGCCACGACGAACTCCTGGCGGGCGGAGCATTTCGATTTGATCCAGCTTTTCCCGCGCCCCGAGCGGTAGGGCGAATCCGGGAGCTTCGAGACGACGCCCTCGAGACCGAGCTGGCAGGCATGTCGCAGCACGAGCTCGCCGCTCTCGTCGAAATGCCCGCTGACCCGGATGATGCCGGACCCATCGCCGACGATTGTCTCGAGCAGCGCCTTGCGCTCGATGAGCGGCGCTTCGCGCAGATCGAAACCGTCAAGATAGAGGAGATCGAAGGCGTAGAAGCGGAAGCGGTCCGTGCGGCCTTCGCTGAGGTCGGCCTGCAACGACGAAAAGTCGGAGGCGCCGGCGCCGTTCTCGACCACCAGCTCGCCATCGATCAGCGCCTCACGCGCGGGTATCGCTTTGAAAGCCTCGATGATCGGCCCGCCGAATTTTTGCGTCCAGTCGAGCCCGCTGCGCGTCAGCAGCCTGACGCGGCCGTCCTTGACGTGGGCCTCGAGCCGGTAGCCGTCGAATTTGATCTCGTGCAGCCACCGTTCGCCCGCAAGCGGCGCTTTGACCAGCGAGGCGAGCATCGGCGCGACGAAGTCCGGCATCGGCCCTTTCTTCGCTCCCTTGATCGAACCGGGGTCGATCGCCGCGACGTCGGCCCGCGTCTGACCTTTCTTCTCGATGCGGCCCGTCTTCGAGGACCAGCCGGGCTCCTCGCGCGCCACCTCGTCGATCGGCCGTCCCGTCGCCGCAGAGTCCGGCTTCTCGTCGAGGATGTCGGGGGCGCCCTCCGCCCGGGCGAATTCGTCCTCGCCTTTGATGAGCAGCCAATTGTCGTGTTTCTCGCGCGCATTCCTGCGCATCCGCACGAGATGCCACCGGCCTTTGAGCTTCTCCCCGTGCAGCTCGAACTCGAGATGACCCTTGGCGAGGCCCTTGTGCGCGTCGCCGATCGGCGTCCAGGTTCCGCGGTCCCAGATAATGACGGCGCCGCCGCCATATTCGCCTTTGGGGATCGTGCCCTCGAACGACCCGTAGTCGAGCGGATGATCCTCCACCTCGACGGCGAGCCGTTTTTCCCCGGGAACGAGGCTCGGCCCGCGGGTCACGGCCCAGCTCTTCAGGACGCCGTCCATTTCGAGCCGGAAATCGTAATGGAGCCGGCGCGCCGCGTGCTTCTGCACGACGAAGCTGGCGCCGCGCGCCGCCTTCGGCGGAACCTTCGGCCTCGGCTCGGGAGTCGAGGCGAAATTGCGCTTGGCGCGATACTGTTCGAGCGCCATTCGGCTAACCCGCTCGCTTGCGCGCAACCGGCTTCTTCGCCGCCGCGGCGCGGCGCGGCTTCGACTTCGCCTTGCCGCGACTCGGCGGGGGCTTGGCGCCAAGTCCGGCGCTTTCGCGCAGCGCCGCCAGGAGGTCGTCGGCGGCCTGAACCTTGGGCGGCTTTGGCCGTTCGATGGTTCTGCCCTCGAGCTTCGCCTTCACCAGCTCCGCCAGCGCCGCCTCGTACCGGTCGTGGAAGCTCTTCGGGTCGAAGTCGCCGCGCTTGGTGTTGATGATATGCTCGGCAAGCTCGAGCATCTCGCCCTTGATCCGGATTTCCGGCACGTCGGCGAAGGCCTCGCTCGCCGCGCGGACCTCGTAATCGAAATTGAGCGTCGTGGCGGCCAGGCCCGGGCCGTGCGCCCGCACCAGCACGGTCCGAACGCGCCGGAACAGAACGGCCTGGGCGATCGCCGCAGTCTGGGACCGCCGCAATCCCTCGCGGATCAGGGCGAAGGCCTCCTCGGCGCTGCGGTCGGAGGGCGCGAGATAGTAGGGGCGGTCGAAGTAGACGTCGTCGATCTCGGATATGTCGACAAACGCGGAAACCGTCAGCGTCTTGTCGCTCTGCGGCACCGCGGCAGCGATCTCCGCGGGCTCCAGGACCACATATTCTTCCTTGGCGACCTCGTATCCCTTGACCTGGTCCTCGCGCTCGACCGGCTCCCCCGTCGCCGCGTCGACCAACTGCCGGTTGACCCGATGGCCCGTCGTCCGGTTGACCGTATGCAAGGCGATGCGTTCGGCGGTCGACACGGCGGCGTAAAGGGCGACCGGGCACGTGAGCTCGGCGATCTTGAGGTAGCCTTTCCAGCTTGCTCTCGGCGGCGCCATCGACCTAGCCTGACGAATTCCCCGGATTGGCGAAACCCGGTCCGTTGTGCATTGTTCCCGAAACAAACCCTCGAGGGCCCGCTCGCAAGGTCACGCCAAAGCTGGAATTGAAGTAGCAGATTTGCTGGTTTGCGCCTATCTGCGAGCAAGCGCCGGGCGCAAGGGTCCTATGGCGGACCGAGCCGCAGGCGCTGGTTGAATTTGGGTAGTCTCGCCGGAGACCGATGCCTTGACCAGCGGCGATCGTTCAGTTCTTCTTCTGCCCCGTATGCCGATGTCGCGAAAGGGGCGCGCCGGTTTGCTGGCCAGCGCGCAGCATTACGCGGCCATCGTGGAGTCCTCCGACGACGCGATTCTGTCCAAGGACCTGAACGGGGTCATCCTCAGCTGGAACCAGGGCGCGGAGCGGCTGTTCGGCTACGCCGCCGAGGAGGCCATTGGACAGCCCGCGGCGAGCCTCTTCATTCCGCCCGACCGCGTCGACGAAGAGCCGGAGATCCTCGAGAGAATTCGCCGCGGCGAAGGCGTCCGCGGCGTTGAGACGGTGCGGCAGCGCAAGGACGGAACGCTTGTCGATATTTCCCTGACCATATCGCCGATCCGGGATTCGCACGGCCAGATCGTCGGCGCCTCGACGATTGCGCGTGACATTACGGAGTCGCGGCGGGCGCAGGAACGACAGGAGCTGCTGCTGCGCGAGATGAGCCACCGGGTCAAGAATCTGTTTGCCCTGTCGGGCAGCATCGTCGGCCTCAGCGCCCGCAGCGCGCGGAGTGCGCAGGAACTGGCCAATTCCGCGCGCGAGCGGCTCGCGGCCCTCGCGCGGGCGCATGCGCTGACATTTTCCCATGGACCCGAGGAATCGTCGCCGCAGCCGACGACGCTCGCCGCGCTGATCGGGACCATCGTGGCCCCGTTCGATGAGGGTGAGGCCTCGCGGGCTTCGCGCGTCGCCATCTCGGGGGCCGATCCGGCCATCTCAGGCGGAGCGGTCGCCAGCCTTGCCCTCCTTTTGCACGAGTTTGCCGCCAACGCGGCGAAGTACGGCGCTCTCTCTGCCGCAGGAGGGACCGTGGAGGTCGTCTGCAGCGAGAAGGACGACGCGATCGCGCTCACCTGGACGGAACGCGGCGGACCGCCGGTGGCGCCGCCAACCGGCGGCGAGGGATTCGGCGGCCTGTTGTCGCGCATGACCGTGACCGGGCAACTCGGGGGCGAGATTTCGCGCGAGTGGAGGGCTGAAGGTCTCGCCATCCGGCTGACCCTGCCTCGTGCCCGCCTCACGGGCTGACCGAAGCCGCCGGATCATTCGTCTCCTGCTCGCGTTGGAAAGGCGTCTGAATCGGGAGACGCGCCGTGGCCAAGCCAGACCGGCGGACGGAAACGGAGCTCAAACTCGTCGTTTCGCCTTCCGCCGAGCATCGCCTTGCCGGGCTCGCGGTCTTCCGGCCGCCGTGCGCCAGCAAGCCAAAAACACAGCGCATCGTCACCACCTATTTCGACACGCCGAATCTGGACTTGGCCCGGCGCGGTCTCAGTCTGAGGGTTCGCCGGGCGGGGAAGAAGCACATTCAGGCTGTCAAGGCGGACGGGAACAGCGGCCCTGCAAAAGCGCGCGGCGAGTGGGAATGGCCGATCTCCGGGGAAAAGCCCAACCTAGCGCTCGCGGCGGAAACGCCGGTCGGCGGGGCGCTGCCGCCGGACGTCGGCAAAGCGCTCCGACCGGTCGTCGTCACCGACATCGTCCGGACCACCCGCACCCTTTATCTGGAAGACGCGACGATCGAGGCTGTGCTCAATTCCGGCTCGATTGAGGCAGGGGACGTCAATCAGCCGGTTCACGAACTCGAGCTGGAATTGCGCGACGGGACTCCGGGCGCTCTTTACCGGCTCGCACTCGAGCTGCATGCCGCCACTCCGCTTGCCGTCGAAGTCGAAAGCAAGGCTGCCCGCGGGCTTCGCCTCAAGGAAGGCGGCGCTCCCCGTCCGGAGAAGGCGGTCGCGCCGGAATTCGATCGCGACATCCGGGCCGTCGACTGGCTGCGCGAGATTGTCGCCAACGCCCTCGGCCATCTGCTCGCCAACCGCGCCGCCGCGTTGGCCGGAGACGCCGAGGGCATCCATCAGACCCGCGTTGGACTCCGCCGGTTGCGCTCGGCGCTCAAGCTGTTTGAGCCACGGCTCGAACCTCACGCCACGGCTCTGTTCCAGCGCGAACTGAAGCGGCTCGGCCGGGTCATCGGCGAAGCGCGCGACTGGGACGTCTTCTGCGTCGAAATGCTGCCGGAATCCTTCCATGAGCCCGATGACGCCGAATGGGGCGAGCTTATCCGCGCCGCGGCCGAGGCGCGCCGTCGGCTGGCCGACGCAACGTCGGCGCGAGCGCTCAGAGCGGCTTCGTTCACCGCGCTTGTCCTCGGGCTGGCAGCCTGGACGGAGACCGGCAGGACTCAGAGGCGGCTGCTCGGCGACGACCGTCTGAAGAAACGTCTTGCCAAAGTCGCGCCCCGACTGCTCGACCGGCTGGCCCGCAAGGTCGAGAAGCGGGCCCGCAAGGTGAACCCGGAAGCTTCGCCCGCCGTGCTGCATCCGCTCCGCAAGACGCTCAAGAAGCTCCGCTACGGCGCCGAATTCGTCGCCTCCCTCTATCCGCGCAAGGCGGTCAAGCGCTTCCTGAGGCCCATCAAGCGGTTGCAGGAGACCCTCGGCGTCATCAACGATTCTGCGACGGCGACTCGCCTGGCAGTGCAACTGGCGGGGGGCGGTCACCTCGAACTCGGCGTGCCGGTCGGCGCACTGGCGGCCAACCGCGATGAGGCGCGTCGCGCGGCGATGCGCCGTCTCGGCAAGCAATGGAGAGAGCTCCAGCGGCAGAAACCATTCTGGAAGTAGGCCCAAACCCGGCGCAGGAACTTAACGCGGGCGACGGCGGTTCTCTCGGACTGCGGAGCACAGCTCCGCAATTACTACTTGGGAGAGAAGAATATGAAGAGAACCTTGATCACTGCCGCTGCGGCGGCAATTAGTGTCGCGGCCACAGGGTTTGCTTGCGCGCAGGAGCGCCAACCCGGGCAGGAGCAGCACGCGCCCGCCGCGCACCGCATGGAGAGCGGAAAGGGCGCGATGGGCCAGGGCGCCGCCGCCAAAGACCAGATGCGCCAGGCGCAGGCTCAGTCAGGCATGGAGCAGAAGAAGGAGGAACGGCCGGGCGCCGCGGAAGCCGGCAAGCCAAGAGCCACCGCCCAGACCGAACAGAAGGGCGCCGAACAGAAGGGCGCGGAGCAGCAAGGTCAGGCCGAAAAGGCCAACCCCGCCGAGGAACGGAAGGCCCAGTCGGAGGGCGAGCGCAACATGCAAAACAATCGCGAGACCGGTAAGGCTGAAAATGCCACCGGCAAGGCGAACGAGCAGCGCACCGGCGAGACCGAGAAGGGCAATCGGGTCGAGGAGCGCCATGGGCAGGCTGCGAACACCGAAAACAAGCCCGGCGAGAATGAGAAGGGCGCCGCCGCCGAGCGGCAGAACATGCAGGGCGAGGCCGGCAAGAACGAGCAGACCGGCAACAACGAGAAATCGTCCAGTGAAGGCGCCGCCGGGCAAGTCGAGGCCCAGGGCAACGCGCATATTTCGAACGAGCACGCCGCCAGGATCGAGCACACCCTGATGGCGAACGCGAGGCCGCAGCACCTCAACATCAACGTGAACGTGGGCGCCGCGCTGCCAGGCGACGTCAATCTGGAGCCGCTGCCGTCAGACGTCATTTCCCTCGTTCCCGAATACCGCGGCTATGATTACGTGGTCGTCAATGACGAGATCGTCATCGTGCAGCCCTCGACGCGTCATGTCGTCGAGATCATTGGCGGCGGCGGCGAGGAGACCCAGGCGATGGCTGCCACGCATGTCGGTCCCTGCGGGCAGCAATGACCGATAGGTCTTGAGAGCAATCCGGAGCGGCGCTTCATCTCCTACTCCCACAGCAGGCCGCCGCTCCTGGACCGACGCGCGCTAGCCCTCGAGCGCGCGTCGGCTTCTTTCGCTTCCGCATTGTCGGACTCGCGCGATGGGCCTAGCCGCGTTTGTTCGGGTCACTTTTCCCGCGACACGGACTAGGGCTCGGAACGAATGAAGCCCGGCGAGGTTGTCCGCCAACCGCGGCCCGGTGCAGACCGGCCGCGCGAAAGCTCCATGGCGGAACCTCCGATGAGTCCTGACTTCAGCAGACGCACCTTCCTCCGCGCCGGCGCCTCGACCGCGGCGCTCGCGCTTGCGCCCACCCCCCACACGAGGGCGCAAGGCGCGGGGGGCCCCGAGCTCAACCGTCTGTCGCGTGAGACGAGTCTGACGGTCAACGGACAGCCCTACGCGCTTGCGCTCAATTCGCGGGTTTCTCTGCTTGACGCGCTGCGCGATCACGTCGGCCTCACCGGCGTGAAGAAGGGTTGCGACCACGGCCAGTGCGGCGCCTGCACCATCCTCATCGACGGCAAACGCATGCTCTCCTGTCTGACGCTCGCGGTCATGGCCGACGGACGATCGGTAACGACGATCGAGGGTTTGGCCGACCCGGACGGAACGCTCCATCCGATGCAGCAGGCCTTTGTCGACTTCGACGCGCTTCAGTGCGGCTATTGCACGCCCGGTCAGATCCTCTCGGCGATTGGCTGTGTCGAGGAGGGGCACGCCGAAACCGACGCGGATATCCGCGAATACATGAGCGGCAACCTCTGCCGCTGCGCCGCCTATCCCAACATCGTGGCCGCGATCAAGCAGGCCCGTGTCGACTTGAGGAGGGCCTGATGCGTCCGTTCATCTACGTACGCGCAGCCGACGAGGTTTCCGTGGTCGAGGCCTTTGGCGGCGCCGAGCCCGAGGGCCCGCCGACCGAGGCCGAATCGCAGTTCATCGCCGGCGGCACGACCATTCTCGACCTGATGAAGCTCGAAGTGATGCGACCGAGCGTGCTGATCGACCTCAACGGAATCGAAGGCCTCAGGGGGATCGAGCAGACTTCGACCGGGCTCAGACTCGGGGCGCTCGCTCGCATGGCCGACGTCGCGGGCCATCCGCTGATCAATCGTCAGTATCCCGTCATCGCGCAGAGCCTTGTCCTCGCCGCGAGCGCGCAATTGCGCAACATGGCGACGCTCGGCGGCAATGTGCTTCAACGCACCCGCTGCACCTATTTTCGCGATCTCACGTGGGGCGCATGCAACAAGCGCAGGCCGGGGTCCGGGTGCGCGGCGCTCGATGGTTTCAACCGCATGCACGCGGTGCTCGGCGTCAGTCCGAACTGCATCGCGACCTATCCGGGCGACTTCGCCCAGGCGCTGATGGCGCTCGACGCGGCAGTCGAGATCCGCCGCGGCGCCGAAGGCCGCATCATCCCTTTCGCCGAGCTGCATCGGCTTCCGACCGACCGGCCGGACGTCGAGACGACGCTGGCGCCGGACGAACTGATCGTCGCCTTTCTGGTCCCGAAAGGCGAGTGGACGCGCCGTTCGCTCTTTCTCAAGATCCGCGACCGCGAGTCTTACGAATTCGCGCTCGCTTCCGCGGCGGTCGCGCTGGACATGCCCCCGGGCGGTCCGGTGCGCCAGGCGCGCATCGCCCTCGGCGGGGTCGCAACCGTACCCTGGCGGGCGCGCGAGGCGGAGGAAGCCCTCGCGGGCCAGATGATCACCATGGAAACGGCTCAGCGCGCCGCGGAAGCCGCATTCGTGGGGGCTGAGCCCCGCCAGCACAACGCCTTCAAGATTGCCCTCGGCCAACAGACCCTGGCCCGCGCGCTCTTCGAGGCCGCGACAATGGAGACCTGAGATGGCCGTTTCCGCGACCCCGCTCACCCCGGCCGAGGCCGCCGCAGAATCGCCGCCGCGGGCCGACGCCCGCGCCAAGGTCACGGGCCAAGCCCGTTATTGCTCAGACATCCCTGTCGCCGATCCGGCATTTTCCTGTCTGACGACCAGCGCAATCGCGCGCGGCGCGATCCGAACGATCGACCTCGAGGCCGCACGCGCCGTACCGGGCGTCCTCGACATCCTCACCCATGAGAACGCCAATGTCGTGAAGCCGATCAAGACTTTTACCGAAGGCGGGCAGGCCGGCACGTCGATCGTGCCGCTGAGCGGGCCGAAGATCTGGCACGACGGACAGATCATCGCGATGGTCGTGGCGGAAAGTTTCGAAGCGGCGAGCGAAGCCGCGCGGCTGATCGGCGTCGAGTACGACGAAGAAGAGCCGAGCGCGACGTTCGGCTCGGACGGTACGACGACTGAACTCGCCGCCGATGTCGACAAGAAACACAAGGACCCGAGCGTCGGCGACGCCGAGGCCGCATTCACCTCGGCGCCGGTGCAAGTGGATGGGGAATACGGCACGCCGACGCAGCACCACAACCCGATCGAGCTGTTCACCACGACCTGCGTCTGGGACGACGGGAAGCTGACGGTTTACGAGCCGAGCCAGTTCGTCTACGGGATGAAATACGGACTCGCCGCTCAGCTGGGCATTGACCCGGACGACGCCCATGTGGTGAGCCCTTATGTCGGCGGGGCTTTCGGCTCGAAGGGCTCGCTGACGCAGCGCACCGCCCTGGTCGCCATCGCCGCCCGACGGCTGCGCCGCCCGGTCAAGCTCGTCGCGACGCGCAAGCAGGGCTTCACCATCGCGACCTATCGCGCCGAGACGCGTCACCGCGTGCGGCTCGGCGCGAACCGCGAGGGCAAGCTCCTCGCATACCTGCACGAAGGCTTCGAGGTCACGTCGCGGCCCGACGACTACAATGTCGCAGGCACCGAAGACACCTCGGTCCTTTACGACTACGGTTCCGTCGCGACCAAGGTCTTCATCGTCCACGCAGACCGCAACACGCCGGGCTTCATGCGCTCGCCGCCCGAAATTCCGTACGTCTATGCGCTCGAAAGCGCCATGGACGAGCTGGCGATCGCGCTCGACATGGATCCGGTCGAATTGCGCCGGATCAACGACACGATGAAGGATCCGATCACCGGCCGGCCCTATTCGAGCCGGTCGCTGGTCAAGTGCTTCGATGAAGCTGCGGCGGCGTTCGGCTGGCGCAATCGCTCGCCCGCGCCGGGCTCCATGCGCGACGGCGACTGGCTCGTCGGCTGGGGTTGCGCCACCGCGCTCTATCCGACGCAGATCTCGCCGGCCGCGGTCAGAATTCGTCTCAAGCCCGACGGTTCGGCTCGCGTCTCGATTGCGGCGCACGAGATCGGCAACGGCGCCTATACGGTGATCGGCCAGGCGGCGGCCGAGCGGCTCGGCCTCAAGCCCGAAAACGTCGCCGTCGAACTCGGCGACAGCGCGCTTCCCGCCGGGCCGGTCGCCGGCGGCTCGAACACGACCGCGAGCACGACGTCAGCGGTGGTCAAAGCCTGCGAGGCCATCCGCGACAAGCTCTTCCGCGCCGCCACGGCCGCGGGCGACAGCCAGCTCGCAGGCAGGCCGGTCTCCGATTTCGGCTTGAGCGACGGCGCCATCACGGCGGGCAACGCCGCCATGCCGCTCGAGCAGGCGTTTCGTCAGCTCGGCCAGAGCGTGATCGAGGAATACGCGGAATCGATTCCCCGCTCGATGTCGCCGGATTCGATGGAGCGCCTCTATCACGGCCATCCGACGCTGACCGGCGGTCCGTCGGGCGAGAAGGTCGCCTTCGCCTTCGGCGCCCAGTTCGTCGAGGTCCGGGTGCACGCGCTGACGAGGGAAATCCGCGTGCCGCGCGCCGTCGGCGCCTTCGCCGCCGGGCGGATCATGAACGCGCGGACAGCGCGCAGCCAGCTGATGGGCGGGATGATCTGGGGCATAAGCTCGGCGCTGTTCGAGGCAACCGAAATCGACAAGCGCACGGCCCGCTACGTCAACGACAATCTCGCCGACTACCTGATCCCCGTGAACGCCGACATTCAGACGATCGAGGTGATTATCGTGCCTGAGACGGACGACTGGGTGAATCCCCTTGGGGTCAAGGGTCTCGGCGAGCTCGGCGACGTCGGCCTCAACGCCGCGATCGCCAATGCCGTGTTTCACGCAACGGGCAAGAGAATTCGCGACCTGCCAATCCGGTTGGAAAAGCTGCTGGTGTGAATAAAAATCCGCCCTCTTCCCGGGCGAGGGAATCGTTAGCCAGAAAGCCCGCCGAAGGCGACCGCCGCTTCGCGCTGCTCGTTGCGATGATGATTCCCAACGGACGACGCGCGAGCGCGGCCGCGGCGAAACGAGCGGCGACTGGACAGGAGCGCTCAATGGACGACGAAAGGCCGGTCGTCACCGAGAAGAACGAGGACAGGATCAGGGCCGGTGTCACCGGACACAACGTCCGCTATGTCGTCGTCATCGGCATAGCGCTGGTGGTCATCGCCTTCATCATCATATACGCTGTGGTGAAGTGAATATCGGGATCTCCAGGCGTTCTCTCCCCGGCTCCAAGGCGGCGTGGTATGGCCTGAAGAGGCACGCGTGAGCGTGGGCGGGGACCTCATGATGGATTTTTCCTGGGCGCCGTTTAGCTCCACCGTGATGGATCTCGCACGATGAGAATTCTCGTTGTGGGGGCGGGCGCGGTCGGCGGCTATTTCGGCGGACGGCTGTTGCAGGCGGGGCGGGACGTCACGTTTCTCGTCCGGCCGCGACGCGCCGCGGCGCTCGCGGAGCGCGGACTGACGATCCAAAGCCGCTTTGGCGATTTTCACCGGCCGGCGCCGCCGCTCGTGCTCGAGGAGGACCTGGCCGAACCGTTCGACCTCGTCATTCTCAGCTGCAAGGCCTACGATCTCGATGGCGCGATGAGATCCTTCGCGCCCGCGGTGGGCGCGCGCACGTCGATCCTGCCGCTGTTGAACGGCATGCGGCACCTCGATGGTCTTACCGATCGTTTCGGCGGCGAGCGCGTGCTCGGCGGGCTCTGCGTGATCTCTGCGACCCTCGGCCCGAATGGCGGCATCGTCCACCTCAACGACCTTCATTCGCTGACCTTCGGCGAGCTCGATGGATCGCGTTCGAAAAGGATCGAGGCGGTCGCGGCCGAGCTCCTGGGCGCGGGCTTCGAGGCGCGCCTGAGCGAAGAAATCCGGCTGGATATGTGGGAGAAGTGGATCTTCATCGCCGCGGCGGCGGGCATAACCTCGCTGATGCGCGCCGCCATCGGCGACATCGTCGCCGCCGGCGCCTCCGATCTGGCCACTGGACTCCTGGAGGAGTGCGTCGTCATCGCAGCGAGTCAGGGTTTTCCTCCCCGCCCGGCATTCCTCGAGCGGACGCGGCCGATCTTCGCTGTCCCGGGCTCGCCGCTGACGGCCTCGATGCTGCGCGACATCGAAGGCGGCCTGCAGATCGAAGGCGAGCAAATCCTCGGCGACCTCTTGCGCCGCGCCGCCACGCCGGACGATCGTTCGCTGCTGCGGATTGCTTACGCGCATGTCAGGGCCTACGAGGCTCGGCGCGCCCGAAGTCAGGCGGGGACCTCAGGATGAAGCTCTATTATTCGCCGGGAAGCTGCGCCCTCGGCATCCATGTGCTGATGGAGGAGATCGGCGCACCGTTCGAGATCCAACGCGTCGACTTCTCGAGGCGAGAGCAGTTCAGCGACGCCTACAGGGCGATCAGCCCGAAATCGAAGGTGCCGGCGCTCATGCGCGACGACGGCAGCGTGCTCACCGAATATCCGGCGATTTCCCTCTTTCTCGGCCTGACGCACGCGGAGAAGCGGCTGGTCCCGCTCGGCGCGGAGCGGCTGGCGCGGATGATGGAGGCGCTCGAATACATCGTCGGCACGATCCACGGCAACGGTTTCCGGCGGGTCTTCCGGCCGGTGAATTTCGCCCCGAACGAAAAGGATTTCGAGGCGGTCAAGGCGGAGGGGATCAAGATCGCCAATGATGGCCTCGCGCTGATCGACCGGACGCTGGCGGGGAAGGACTGGCTGATCGGCGACTTCTCGATCGCCGATCCGGCGCTCTTTTACGTGTCCTATTGGGGGACCGAGCGGCTGAGCGCGGAGCTGCCGGCAAACGTCCGCAAGCACTACGACCGGATGATCTCCCGCCCGTCGGTGAAAAGGGCGATGAAGGACGAGGGGCTGTGAGGGGCTGGCCTGTCAAGCGCTCGCGCCGGGCGCGTCGGCCGCCGCGAGACGGCGAACCTCGCGGTAGCGCCGCACGGCGGCCCGGGTCGCTTCGTCGCGGGTCAGAAGCTCGAGCTCGTCGTCATCTTCTTCCGTCACCGGCAGGATCGCCCTGTCGCGATAGTCGCCCTTGGCCGGCTCCGCGGCGATGCGCTTGCCCAGCGCGTCGAAGGCGGTGAAGTCGCGTGCGATCGCCCAGGTTTTCGCGGCCGTCTCCCACCAGAAGCGCGGATAGAAGAGGAGCGGATTTTCGCGCCGCAGGCCCGGGCGGCGATCCCGCCGGCGCTTGAGCCGCAGGAGCCCGCCGTCCATCGGATGCACGCCCTCGCGCGCGATGCAATGACGGAAGAAGACCAGGCCCTCGAGGGTTCTGCGGTAGACAAGCCCGAACGCCTCGCCCCGGCGCATCACGGTCTCGAAGTGCTCGGGCGTGTAAAATGCGTTCCAGGCCTTTGTGTGCATATCCTCCCATTGCGCCTTCGACATGGTCGCGTGACGGGAGACCACGTGGGAGAGGTCGTATTTGTTGAGGTCGGGGTCCATCCAGGCGCCCTTGGCCGCGAGCTTCTGGTGATCTTCCGAGCCCGGGAGCGGGGTCAGGCACATGAACTCCAGAAGATCGACTGGCAATTCGCGCTTGACGATCTCGATGTCGCGCAGGATCAATTCCGGCGTGTCGTTGGGGAAGCCGATGATGTAGCCGGCCATCGTGAGGATACGGGCTTTCTTGGCGGCGAGAAAAAGGGCGCGATATTCGGCGATCTTGTTCTGCCGCTTCTTCATCGCGATCAGCGTGTCGGGGTTGATGTTCTCGAGCCCGACGAACATGTTGAATACGTTGGCGCGGCGGCATTTCTCGATGAAGTTGGGAATGCGGTGGCATTGCGCATCGACCTGGATGGTCAGCCGCACGGGCTCCATCCCCTCGACCTCCCGCAGGTGGATGACGCGGTCGAGGATCGCCTCCCAGTCCTTGTTGCGGGCGAAATTGTCGTCGGTGACGAAGAAGCGGTAGATGCCCTGCGCGACGTTGCGCCGGATGATGTCTTCGATGTCGGCGGGCGACCGCCGCCGCGATTTTTTCCCCTGGACGTTGATGATGGTGCAGAACGAACACTGGAACGGACAGCCGCGGCCGGCGTCGAAGCTCGCCACCGAACGCAACGTTCCCTGCAGGACATCGCTCGGCATGAAGGGGACGGGCGTGCCTTCGATGCCCGGGAGGTCCTTCAGGTAATCGTAGACCGGCTTCAGCCGACCGTTCGCCGCGTCGGCGAGCACTTCGTCGAACCGGCCCTCGGCCTCGCCGGCGAACAGCGTGCAGCCGAGGTCGAGGGCCCGTTGAAGGTCGGCGTCCATCGTCGGCAACATGGCGAGGCAGCCCGAGACATGGAAGCCGCCGATGACGACGGCGACGCCCGCCTGTCTCAGCGGCCTGACGATGTCGAGGGCGCGCGGGAACTGGTTCGACTGCACGCCGACCATCCCGACCATGCCGAATCCGCTCGCCTTGCCGATCCGCCGGATAATCTCCTTCGGCCGGATGCGCGCGTTCGTTTCGTCGAGCGCGGTGA
Organism: uncultured Alphaproteobacteria bacterium; assembly: GCA_963772555.1. Taxonomy (GTDB): domain Bacteria; phylum Pseudomonadota; class Alphaproteobacteria; order Rhizobiales; family Beijerinckiaceae; genus Roseiarcus. The sequence continues at coordinate 122,551 of CAVYXQ010000028.1, forward strand.
TGACGATATCGACGTCGGGTCCGAGGACGCGGCGTGCGGCGCAGTCGGATGCGAGCCCACGCAGCGCGGCCAGCGTGTTGGACGGGATCAGCGAGCGAAACCACTGGATGACGTAGCCGTCGTCGTCGTAATGCGACGGCTTGATCAGGATGAGCTCGAAATCGTCGCCTGGACATTCGCTCGCGCAATCGAGGCGGCCGAATACGGCATCGCCGCGGCGAAGTTTGCCCTTTTCAAGGCGTCCAGGCAACCCGCAAATCGGCCGGGAGCGCCAGCGCGGAATCGGCCCGAAGAATGCGCCTCAGCCGGCGAGGCCGCGATACGCCCTCGCGGCAAAGTCGGCGACGCGCGCAAAAACCTTTTCCCTCCAGTCCTCCGTGTCGAGCGTGAGCGCGTCGCGGATTTTCGCCTTGATGTCGCGGGCGAGGCTCGAATCCATGGCGAGTCCCGACGGGAGGCCGCGCGCATAGAGCCAGTTGTCGCCGCGAATCGCTTCAAGGACTTCGGCGAGCGGGACGGTGCCGAATTCGAGTCCGATCGCCGCCGCCTCGGCGCCGGGCAGGGTCTCCTCGATGCAGCCGATCAGCGGTCCCGTCACAAGGGGCGACTTCGACGTGCCGGCCGTGGTCGACGTGACGTCGTCGCCCCACCAGGCGCGTGCGCGAGCGAACGCGGGCGAATCGGGCGCATGGACCGAGATCGGCTCGCCGTAGCCGGTCGGCCCGAGGCCGGTATGGACATCGATGACGGCGATCCGCTTCGCCGCGCGACCCTGCGCCCCGAGAATGCGGCGAAATGTTGCGTTCGACCATGTCGGCCGCCGCCCGCCAAAGAACAGGCCGTCTGGAAACGCGTACTGGCCGCGCGCGACCACGGTCTGATAGGCCTTGAGCCCGCCGTTGGCGTCGCGCCAGGCGTTGAGCGCCGCCTCCGCCCTGGCGCGGCCGGGGCCGTCCCAGTCGGACGGGACAAGGAGGTCATGGATCGCGGCGTAGCCCCCGTTCTGCGGCAGCGGCTTCGAGAAGTCCTGGAAGTTGCGGTTGAGGTCGACGTTGTCCTCGGTCACCCGACGGATGTGGGAAAAGCCGTAAGGATTGACGGCGTGCAGGAGCAGCACGGCGACGGCTCGCGGCCGCGCCGCCACGAATTTCTCATCGACGAGGCCAATCTGGCAGCCCGAGCCGCAGAAGCCTTCGTTGCCGTGCGTGCCTGAGCAGACGATGAACAGGGCCTCCGCATCCCTGTCGCCGAAACGGACCGCATCGAGGGCGAGTTCCTCGCCCTCTACTCCCTTGGCGTTAGCATTGACATGCGCCTCGACCGCCCCGCCGGCGGACCGCGACGCCTCCAGGAACTTCTGCCGGGCTTCCGCATAGCTCGTCGAAAAATACTTGCCTCTGCCCGCCATCGGCTGCTCAGCCCCTCAAAGACGGCTGAGGAGCTCGGCCTTCTTGGCCGCGAACTCCTTCTCGGTGAGAATGTCTTTCTGGCGCAGTTCGGCGAGGCGTTCGATCGTCTTCAGAATCGCTTCCGGCGCGGTCGCCGGCGCCGCCCCTGCGGCAGGCGGCGAAGATGCGGCGGCTGGCGGCGGCGTCGGGGCGCCGGGCGGCGACGGTTTCGGACGCTGATCGCCTTCGGACGCCAGGGGAAGGTCGGCGACCTTGACGAGGCCGTGCTGGCTCGTGAAGGTCAGCGACTGATCGCCGCTCTGTTGCTGGGAGAAGCCCGTGATCCGGTGCTCGCCGGTGTCATAGACGCGGACCTGTCCGTCCCGCTCAATCGCCAACCGGCGCGAATCGGGAAAGCAGGCGTAGCGGAGATCGTTCTGGGCGGCGACCGAGCCTGGTCGGCCAAGCGCGGCGGGCCACCATGCGTTTGCCGAGCCGCTTCCTGCAACGAAGAGACTGACCCCGCCGCTCCGGCTTTGCGATTGAGAACTCCCCGCTTCGACGAAAGCGAGAGGCTGGCTTCGGAGGAGGCCGGCGAGGTCGTTCAAGAGCGCATCGACACGCGCCTTGAGGCCCGAATTGAACATGTCGCCGACCATGATCATGCCGCCTTGCGACCATTGCCCCATGCCGCCGAGCTCGGGGTGATCGAACTGCGCCTGACGCCCCTGCCCTCGTGCGAGCGCGCCGAGCGCGGCCAGCGCCGCCTCGAGGCTGACGCCATGCCGTCCCGCGACGTCGGTCACGATGCGGAGCCCTTCGGGCGTGAGGTTCTGCATGGATTGAGAGTTCCCGTCGCGGACAAAGGAGCGCCGCTTCGCTCAACGACGCGCTTTGATCTGAAACCCCTATATCGGGTTCGCGCAGAGAGCGAATCTCCGGGTCAGGCCGATCGAAGAGCCCGAGGGAGAGCGCTCGAGGCCGAAGAGCTCGGACGCGATTAAAGTTTGGCGGCTCATCGGGAAGCTCTTGCAATTTTTGCAAAAGCGTCCGCATTGTCGTCGATTGAAAGATTGATGCGGCCCGAAAAGGCGAGTCGGGGCCGGCATGGGAAGACGGGGCGCGGCTCGCATTTGATTTCGCGCCACGGGTCGGATTTCGGCGGGGCGGTAAATGAATTTCGAGCAGAACCTCTTTATCAGCTATGCCCATATCGACGATGCGCCCTTGAATGCGGGCGAGAAGGGCTGGATCACGCGGTTCCATACAACCCTCAACGCCATGTTGAGCATGCGCCTTGGCCGCGATGCGAAAATCTGGAGAGACGAAAAACTTCAGGGCAATGACGTTTTTTCCGACGAGATTGTCGCCCAATTCCGCCAGTCCGCCTTGCTGATGTCCGTGGTCACGCCCCGTTACGTCAGTTCGGAATGGTGCACGCGCGAGGCCCGCGAATTCTGCCAGAGCGCCGAAGAGACCGGCGGGTTGACGGTCGGCAACAAGTCGCGGGTGTTCAAAGTGATCAAGACGCCGCCAGATACGCAGGAGACGCTGCCGGCTCACATGAAGGATCTCCTTGGCTTCGAGTTCTATACCGACAAGGACGGGGCGCCGCTCGAACTGGATCCGGACTTTGGGCCGGAGTACAAGGAGCTTTACAAGCGGAAGGTCGGCCTGCTGGCGCAGGACATTGCGCAACTGCTCAAGGCGTTGCAGGTGGATGGGCGCCCAAGCGCCGGCGGCGACGGCAAAGAATCCAACGATCCTCGGCCGCCCGGCAAACCCGCGGTCTATCTCGCGGAATGTGGCTACGATCGGAAGCCTCAGAGGGAGCTCCTCGAGGGCGAGCTGAAGCGCCTCGGCTACCCGGTCCTGCCGGACAAGCGACTGCCGGTGGACGAGCTCGAGTACGTTCAGGCGGTCCAGAGCCTCATGGCGCGCTGCGCGCTCTCGATCCATCTCGTTGGGGAACGGTACGGATCGGGGCCCGATGGCCCGACCGACAGGTCGGCGAGCATGATACAGAACGAAGCGGCCGTCGCGCAGTGCCGAGCTGGGGGCCTCAAGCGGCTGATCTGGCTGCCGCAGGGGACCGGCTCCGAGGACGACCGTCAGCGCAAATTCATCGCGGCACTGCACGAGGACGCGCAAGCCCAGTTCGGCGCGGACCTGATCGCCGGAGGCATCGAAGAGCTGAGGACCGCGGTTCACGCGACCCTGAAGAAGATCGAGCAACCGGAACCGAAGCCGCCCGAGCCGGGCCCGCCGGGCGAGCCGCGCGCGCCTCAGGACGGCGCGAAGCTCGTCTACTTCATCATCTGCGACGAGAAGGACCGCAAAGCCAGCGTTCCGGCGCGAAAGCTTTGCCGCCAAATGGGATTTGAATACGCCCTCTCAGGCTTGGGGGGCGACGCCGCCGAGGTCCGCAAGTCTAACCAGCAAAATCTGGCAAGTTGCGACGCCGTGGTCCTGTTTTACGGCGCCGGCGACGAGGCATGGAAACGCGCCAACCGCAGCGAATTGAAGAAGATGACCGCCTATCGGGGCGACCTGCTTCCACCCGTCGCGACTTACCTTGCTGAGCCGCGAACGGACGACAAGCAGGACATGATCGACATGGAGGAAGACGGCCTGATCGACGGGACGGAAGGTCTTGCGGAGGCGGCGCTGACGAAGTTCCTGCAGCAGGCGGCCAAGACGCCGACGGCCGCGTGAACGACGCGGCTCCCCTCGTCGCTTCCGTTGCGCGGACGAACCCGTTTCCGGGCCTCAGGCCCTTCCGGGAGGACGAGGAATATCTGTTTTTCGGCCGGGAGAACCAGGTCGACGCCATGGTCGACAAACTGGCCGCCAGCCGGTTCCTCGCCGTCGTCGGAACGTCCGGCAGCGGCAAGTCCTCGCTGGTCAACTGCGGCTTGCGGCCGGCGCTGCGCCAGGGCTTGATGGCTCGCGCGGGCGCCGCGTGGCGCATGGCGCAGTTCCGACCGGGCGCCGATCCGATCGGGGCGATGGCTCGCGCTTTGGCTGAGGATGGGGTGCTGTTTGCCCGGGATGCGGCGGCAGGCCTGCCGCTGGCCGAGATCGTCGAAACCACGCTGCGCATGAGCAAGGCGGGACTGATCGACATTTTCGAACAGGCGCGACTGGACGAGGGCGTCAATCTCCTGGTGGTGGTCGATCAATTCGAGGAACTGTTTCGCTACCGCCAATCGGGCGCCGCCGGGCGCGACGACCAACGCATCGGCGAAGACGCCGCCGCATTCGTCAACCTGCTCCTGGAAGTCAAGCAGCAGGCGACCTGTCCGATCTTCGTCGTCCTGACGATGCGCTCCGATTTTCTCGGCGACTGCGCCCAGTTTCCGGGCCTCGCCGAGGCGATCAACGCAGGGCTGTACCTGGTCCCGCGTTTGACCCGCGACGAGCGCCGCGCTGCGATCGAAGGTCCGGTCAGAGTGGGGGGCGCTGAGATCGCGCCGGTCCTTTTGACACGACTGGTCAATGACGTCGGCGACAATCCGGACCAACTCTCGATCCTGCAGCACGCGCTCAATCGCACTTGGGCGCGCTGGCAGGACGACGGCGACAAAGGGCCGCTGGACCTGCAGCATTACGATGCCATCGGCACGATGGCCCGGGCGCTCGATCAGCACGCCGAGCAGGCCTATGCGGAACTGGGGGGGCCCCGATCGCAGCAAGTCTGCGAAAGGCTGTTCAAGGCGCTCACCGACAAGGCGACAGACCCGCGTGGCGTGCGACGTCCCACCAACTTACGCGACTTGTGCGCCCTGACCGACGCGACGGAAGCGGAAATTACCGCAGTCATCGATGTATTCCGCGATCCGAGCCGCTCCTTCCTGATGCCCGCGGCCGGCGAAGCGCTCCGGCCGGAAACGGTGATCGACATTTCGCACGAGAGCCTGATGCGCGTTTGGCGGCAGCTCGACCAATGGGCGGGCGAGGAAGCCCAGGCCGCGCAGATCTACCGCCGCCTGGCTGAATCGGCCGCCGCGTACGCGACCGGCGCCGCGAGCCTGTGGCGTGACCCCGAGCTGCAGCTGGCGCTCGATTGGCGCACGAACTACCATCCGAACGAGACCTGGGGCTCGCGCTACCATCGCGAATTCGCCTCGGCTATGGATTTCCTGGCGCAGAGCCGCGAGGCGCGCGAGGTCGAGCGGGCTGAACGGCAGCAGCAGCGCCAGCGCGAGCTTGCGGCCGAACAGGAGAAAGCCAAGGCTCAGGCCCGACATGCGCGAAGCATGCGCCAGGCGGCGGTGGTTAGCTTCGCAGCCTTTGTAGTCGCGTTGATCTTTGCAGGCGCCGCCGGTTGGGCTCTTTGGTCGGCGCGGCAGGCGCAAAGAATCGCGTCTAACGAGGCCATCGTGGCGCGCGAGAACGAGGCCCGCGCGCGGGCCGCGGAGGCAGTTGCGCAGGAGTCGGCGGCGCGGGCGCGAGAATCGGAGGCGCTAGCGCGGCAATCCGCGGCGCGAGCGCTGACATCGGAGTCACGCGCTTTGACTGCGCGGTCTGAAGCAGCGAGCTCCGATGGCCATGACACCGACGCCATCAAGCTGGCGCTCGCCGCGTGGCCGCGTTCCGCGACCGATGAACGCCCGGAGCTGTCCGAAACGATCCGCGCGCTTGAGCAGGCTCTGGCGGGACCCCTGGAGGTGTCGCCGCCCCTGCAGCACGAGGGCGCGGTCATGAGCGCGTGGTTCAGTCCCGACGGCAAGCGGGTCGTGACCGCTTCCAAGGACAAGACCGCGCGGATGTGGGATGCGTCGACCGGCGCGCCGATCGGCGAACCCATGCAGCACGATGACGCCGTCTACAGCGCGACGTTCAGCCCCGACGGGAAGCGTGTCGTGACCGCGTCGGAGGACAAGACCGCGCAGGTTTGGGATGCGGCGACAGGCGCGCGGATAAGCCAGCCCATGCATCACGATGGCATCGTCTACAGCGCCATGTTCAGCGCCGACGGCAAGCGGATCGTGACTGCCTCCGATGACAAGACCGCACGGGTGTGGGATGCGGCGACGGGCGCGTCGATCGGCCCGCCCTTGAAGCATGATGACGCCGTCATTAGCGCGGCGTTCAGCCCTGACGGCAAGAGGGTGGTGACCGCGTCCGCGGACAAAACCGCGCAGATGTGGGATGCAGAGACTGGCGCGCCGATCGGTCAGCCCATGCGTCACGATTTAGGCGTCAACAGCGCCGCCTTCAGCGCCGACGGCAAGCGGATCGTGACTGCCTCAGACGACAAAACCGCGCGGGTGTGGGATGCGGCGACAAGCGCGCCCATCGGCTTGCCCATGCATCACGATGACATCGTCAACAGCGCCGCGTTCAGCGCCGATGGCAAGCGGATCGTGACTGCCTCCGATGACAAGACCGCGCGGGTGTGGGATGCGGCGACCGGCGCGCCGATCGGCAAGCCTCTGCAGCACGACGACGCTGTCGAGAGCGCATCCTTCAGCTCCGATGGGGCGCGTGTGGTGACCGCCTCCGACAACTCGACGGCGCGGATATGGTCGACGCCGCCCATCGGCAGGCCGTTGCAGCACGACGGCGACGTCAACAGCGCGGCGTTCAGCCGCGACGGCAAGCGAATCGTAACCACGTCCGAGGACGGGACTGCGCGGGTGTGGGATGCGGAGACCGGGGCGCCGATCGGCAAGCCTATGCCGCACGATGGCAAGGTCCTTGACGCAGCGTTCAGCCCCGACGGCAAGCGGGTCGTGACCGCGTCCGAGGACAAGACGGTGCGGTTATGGGATGCCGCGTCGGGGGTGCAAATTGGCAAGCCGTTGCCGCACGAGAGCATCGTCTACCAGGCGATGTTCAGCCCGGATAGCGCGCAGATGATGACAAGGTCCGGCAACGTCGCTCGCATCTGGGATGCGGCGACGGGGGCCCCGATCGGCAAACCCATGCAACACGATGGCCCTCTCTACAGTGCGAAATTTAGTCCCGACGGCCGGCGGATCGTGACCGCCTCATCCGACAAGACCGCGCGGCTTTGGGATGCGGCGACCGGGGCGCCAATCGGCCAGCCGGTGCATCACGAGGCCGTGATCGTCTACGCGGCTTTCAGCCCCGACGGCAACCGGATCGTGACAGCGTCCGCCGACAAAACCGCGCAAGTATGGGATGCTGCGACTGGAGCGCCAATCGGCCAGCCGGTGCATCACGAGGCCGTGATCGCCTACGCGGCTTTCAGCCCCGACGGCAACCAGATCTTGACCGCCTCGGCCGACAGAACCGCGCGGCTGTGGGACGCGGAGACCGGCGCGCCGATCGGCAGCCCCATGCTGCATGATGACGCCGTGATCTACGCGGAGTTTTTCGCCGACGGCAAGCGGATCGTGACGATCTCCGCCGACAAAACTGCGCGGGTGTGGGATGCGGCGACGGGTGCGCCGATCGGCAAGCCCTTGCGGGGCGAGGCCGAAGCGTGGAGCCTAGACGGCACGCGGATCGTAACCGCGTCCGGCGACAACACCGCTCAGGTCTGGGATGCGGCGACAGCTACGCCGATCGGCCAACCCTTCCAGCTCGGCGCTCACGTCAACAGCGCGGCGTCAAGTCCCGACGGCCATGAGGTCGTAACCGTGTCCGAAGACAAGATGGCGCGAGTGTGGATTGCGCCGCCGGTGGCGCCCGACATTGTCGCGGCCGGGTGCGAGATGCTCGGCCGCAACCAAGGCATCGCCGATCTATCGACGCGCTACGGCGTCGACGTCAAAGACCCGATCTGCACCCCCGGCGAGCCAGCGCCCGACCCCGCACGGATGATCGACCGCTTACCCCACGCCAAAGCCGCCGGCCGCGAGCCGGGCCTCAACTGAGGGCTGACGCTGTCATCTGCCGCGAGGACGGGTCATATCGGTGCGGCGGCGACGCCCCGGTCCGATACAGTCTTGCTCAACTGCAAGCGGGAGCCCGTCGACGCCTCCGCCCCTCACCCGCCGCTTGCCTCGGTCACCTCCGGCGGCACACGGCCGCGCGTGAGCGTGAGCTTGCCGCCCTGCAAGCGCCAGACGGCCCGCTCGACGCGCGTCGAGCCCTTGGCGTCGATCTTGTAGTCGACGACGAGCGCGGTCTTGTCGGTCGGATCGAAGAACCAGCTTCCTCGCACGACAATCGCCTTGCTCGCGTCCCCGGTCACGCCCTCGTCGGAGGCGCCTAGCACGACCCCCGGCTTCGGCTTGAGATCGATGAGCGCGCCGGCGTGGAAGGCGAACAAGTCGAGCACCGACGATGAATAGCCCTGGCCCATCCAGCCGCTCTCGATCGCCATTGCGTCGTCGCCGGCAATCTCGATTGGCCACACGTCCATGACGGCGCCGAACGACCCGAGCTGTGTGAATTCGTGAAATTTCGCGACGGCCTTGAGGCCGCCGCCGATGCGCTGGATCACGTAGGCGGAAAGCCTCGCCCCGCAAGCGTGACAGCCCTCGCCCGGCTCGCCCCACTGAACGAGCAGCACGTCGGCGCTCGCGTAGCGCAGCGCTTTGATGGGATAGACGCAGTCGTCGCCCGTGCCGGTGAAATCCGCCTTGCCGAACACGGTCGCGACCTCAGAGGCAAGCAACGAGTCGGCGCGGACGTCGTTCTTCGCCGCCGCGCACAGCGCCGCAGCCGCCTCGGCCCGCGCCGGATGGGCGAGAAAGAGCAAGCTTGCGAGAAGGAGAAGGCGCTTCATGACCATGGCGGCGCTTTCTTGGACGGGCGCACGGAGGGTCTTAGCAAGCTGCCGATGAACGGCCAATGGCCTCCTCGGGTTGGTCGTGTCTCAGTTGGAAAGCCGCCCTTGAGCCCCCTTCCCGAGTGTGCTCTTCGCGGTCACGCGGGAAAGATCATCGGTTTCCTCGCCCGTCGCCATGCGCAAGACTTTGACGACGTTTGCCGATCCCGTCGGCGGGGCGCTTCTCGCCTTCAGGAGCCTCTAGGCACGCTTTGGCCCTCCCGCCAAGCTTTGACGCTCGGACGACGCAAACTGCTCAGCATCTTCCTTCGATTTGAAGTCGCGAACCACAGACAGGCCGCCGCCGACGCTCACTGTAACGCGATAGACGGTGACGCCATTGTCATCTTGCCTCGGCCTGATTTCCACACCCCAAGGCATCGGCGTCTCCTGCTTTCCGCTGAGCGTGGCATAGGACATCGGAGCGGCGCGAGCGCACGTCAAGAGGGCCAAATTTCAGACTGAGACACCGCTCTCGGGTTCGTCGGCCCACCAGACGCAGGCTGGGCCGCCCTCCAGCGTAAGGCGTTCCCAGGATCGACGCCTACGGGTGTTATCCGCCTTTCAAAGCCCCGGCGCCGGTGCCGATCGCTTTGATGAACGCCGCGAGCCGCATCAGCCCTTCCGGCCACGGCCCGTGGCCGCTGGCCGCGTCCAGGCCGCCGGCCTCGCCGGCGTCGATGAGCTCCGCGCCCCAGTCGGCGGCGAGCGCGACGACCGCGTCATAGGCCCCTCGAGGATCGTTGCGGCTCACGACCGCGACGCTCGGCCAGGGCAGGCGCGCGCGGGCGAGGCTCCAGCCGTCGCCCGCGAGTCCTCCGAGGCTTTGCTGGTCCGGCGGGGCGACCAGGAAGGCGCCGCGGACGTCGGCGGACTTGAGCGCGTGCGCCGCCTCGGCGATCGCCGCCGCGCCGGTCCCGTGGCCGACGAAGAGGGCGGGCCTTCTCGCCTCGCGGGCGGCCCCGTCGATCGCCTCGGTCCAGGCCTCGCGTCGCCTGTCGGCGGGGTCGGCCGGATGGACCAGGCGCGCGGTCGAAAGTTTCGCCTGCCATCGGCTCGGCCAGTCGCATTCGGCGAGGCCGCCGAGGCGGGGCACGATGAGGAGATCGAAATCGGAGGCGCGCACCGGACGAGCGTAGCATGGCCGACCAGGCGGCAGGAAAGGGTCTCGCCGGGACCGAACCGACGCGCCGTCTCCCGGTGCCGGCAACCCGAAGCCAAACGACTGAGCCTGTTTATTTATACCTAAATAAACTGTGTTAAATCGATGAAATGTTGCGCTTTTGGACACTCAGGCCTTTGAAATTCCTTTGCCGCCCTCGATTCTGCACCGGGGCCGGTCCCTCGCCCTCAGCCGGAGCGGGCGCCGCCGCCACGCCGCCAAGGATCGTCTCGATCACCTGGCGCTTGGCGCGCTCGAAGGCCGCGTCGTCGAGCGGCCGGCCGCCGTTCAACGTCGCCATCTCGTGCGCAGCGTTGGCGTATTGCTGGGTCGTCGCCCAGATCATGTAGAAAAGCACTTTCGGCTCGATCGGCTTCAGTTTGCCCGCCGCGATCCAGCGCCTGACCGCCTTCTCGCGCGCGGCGACCCATTGGTTCAAGGTGGTGTCGAGGAAGTCCTGGATGATCGGCGCGCCGCGCATGATCTCGGCCGACCAGATGCGCGAGGCGAGCGGCATCTCGCGCGCCAGATCCATCTTAGCCCCGACATAGGCCGAGAGCGCCTCGGCCGGGTCCTCGCTGGTGTCGAACGACGAGGCGGCGGCGAGCCAGGCGGTTAGCACGCGTTCGACGACGGCGCGGTAGAGTCCCTCCTTGGTGGCGAAGTAATAGTGCAGGTTCGCCTTCGGCACCCCGGCGCGCCGCGCGATCGCCGCCGTCGTCGCTCCGGCGAAACCCTGTTCGGCGAAGACGATCTCGGCCGCCTCGAGCAGCGCCCGCTCATTCTCCGCCCGGATGGTCGGCCTGATCCTCAGTTGCGCCATCCGCTCCCTCGCCGGCGACAGGCCCCTGTCCGCCGCGACGCCCTGCCGACATTGCCGCCAGGCGCCGAAACGATGGGCTTTTTGCCGAAGGTTACGTCATTTGACCGTTCGGTCAAACTTAGAATAGCGTTCATCAATTCCGAGCGGAGTTGATGAATGGCCGACCTTTCCAACGTGCGGATCAACGGAGGCAAACTCTGGGATTCGCTGATGGAGATGGCGAAGCTCGGCGCGACGGCAAAGGGCGGCTGCAAGCGCCTGACGCTGACCGACCTCGACCGGGACGCCCGCCTGCTCTTCCGCCGCTGGTGCGAGGACGCCGGGTTGACCGTCAAGATCGACGAGATGGGCAATATGTTCGCGCACCGCGCGGGCGAGGACGAGACGCTCGCGCCGGTCATGGTGGGCAGCCATCTCGACACCCAGCCGACGGGCGGCAAGTTCGACGGCGCGCTCGGCGTTCTCGGCGCGCTCGAGGTCGTGCGCTCGCTGAACGATCTCAAGATCAGGACGCGGCATCCGATCGAGGTCGCCAACTGGACCAACGAGGAAGGCTCGCGCTACGCGCCGGCGATGATCTCCTCAGGCGTCTTCGCCGGCGTTTTCTCCAAGGACTTCGCCTATTCCCGGCTCGACAGCGAGGGCAAGCCGCTCGGCGAGGAGCTCAAGCGCATTGGCTTTAAGGGCGACGAACCGGTCGGCGGCCGCCCGGTGCACGCCTTCTTCGAACTGCACATCGAGCAGGGGCCGATCCTGGAAGACGAATCGATCGACGTCGGCGTCGTCACCCACGGCCAGGGCCAGCGCTGGTATGAAATCCGCCTGACCGGCTTCGAGAGCCACGCCGGCTCGACGCCGATGCCGCGCCGCAAGGACGCGCTTCTGGGCGCGGCGCGCATCGTCGAGCTGGTCAACTGCATCGGCCTCGCCAAGGCGCCGCTCGGCGTCTCGACCGTCGGCATGCTGAACCCCTATCCCAATTCGCGCAACGTCATTCCCGGCGAAGTCTTCATGACCTGCGAGTTCCGCCATCCGGACGACGAGACCTTGCGCGACATGGACAAGGCGCTCCGCGAGGGCGTCGAGGCGATCGCGAAGACGATCGGCCTCGCCTACGACCTCAAGCAGGTCTTCTACTACGCGCCGGTCGCATTCGACCCCGGCTGCGTCGATGCGGTCCGGCGGGCGGCCGAGCGCTTCGGCTATTCGCATCGCGACATCGTCTCGGGCGCCGGCCACGACGCCTGTTATCTGGCTCGGGTCGCCCCCACCTCGATGGTCTTCACGCCATGCGTCGACGGCATCAGCCACAACGAGAGCGAAGACATCAAGCCGGAATGGTCGACCGCGGGCGCCAACGTTTTGATGCACGCGGTGCTCGAAAAAGCCGAAATCGTAGCGTGATGGAACGCCGCGGAGCCGAGAAAACCCGGCCGCGCCAACATCGAGGGGAGTGCTGAATGTCGCTCGTCATCAAAGGCGGAACGATCGTCACCGCCGACCGGACCTACAAGGCCGATGTGCTGGTCGAGGGCGAGAGGATCAAGGCGATCGGCGAAGGGCTCAAGGGCGACACTTCGCTCGACGCCGCCGACTGTTTCGTCATGCCGGGCGGCGTCGACCCACACACTCACCTCGACATGCCGTTCATGGGAACCAATTCCGCCGATAATTATGAAAGCGGCACCAAGGCCGCGCTTTCCGGCGGAACGACGATGGTCGTCGATTTCTGCATCCCGAACCGCAACCAGCCGCTGATGGAGGCCTTCGCCGACTGGGACAAGCGCTCGAAGGAGGCGGTGGCCGACTATTCCTACCACATGTGCATCACCTACTGGAACGACGACGTGCGCGAGGACATGGCCAAGGTCGTGAACGCCGGGGTCACGACTTTCAAGCACTTCATGGCCTACAAGGGCGCGCTGATGGTCAACGACGAGGAGATGTTCGCCTCGTTCGTGCGCTGCGCCGAACTGGGCGCCATGCCGCTCGTCCACGCCGAGAACGGCGAAGTCGTCGCCGCATTGCAGCAGCACTATCTGAAGAAGGGCGTCACCGGCCCCGAGGGGCACGCGCTCTCGCGTCCGCCGGACGTCGAGGGCGAGGCGGCCAACCGCGCCATCATGCTCGCCGATCAGGCCGGCGTGCCGCTCTATGTCGTCCACACCTCCTGCATCCAGGCGCACGAGGCGATCGCACGGGCGCGGGCGCTCGGCAAGCGCGTCTACGGCGAGCCGCTGATCCAGCACCTGGTGCTCGACGAGAGCGAGTACTACAGCAAGGATTGGAAGCACGCCGCGCGCCGCGTGATGTCGCCGCCGTTCCGCGACAAGATCCATCAGGACGACCTCTGGAACGGCCTGCGCGCCGGCTCGCTGCAGGTCGTCGCCACTGACCACTGCGCCTTCACCACCAAGCAGAAGGAGTTTGGCCTCGGCGACTTCACCAAGATTCCGAACGGCACCGGCGAACTCGAGGACCGCATGCCGGTCTTGTGGACTTACGGCGTCGAAACGGGGCGGCTGACGCCGAACGAATTCGTTGCGGTGACCTCGACCAATAGCGCGAGAATCCTTAACATGTATCCGCGCAAAGGCGCGATCCTGCCGGGCGCGGACGCCGACATTGCCGTGTGGGACCCGAAAGCCAACAAGACCATCTCCGCCAGGACGCAAATGTCGGTGATCGACTACAACGTGTTCGAGGGAACGAAAGTGACCGGGCTTCCCCGCTACACTCTCTCGCGCGGCGAGGTCGTGTTCCGCGACGGCACTGTCCAGGCCGAGCTCGGGCGGGGAAAGTTCATCCGGCGCGAGCCATTTCCGGCGGATGCGCGGGCGCTCAAACGCTACAAAGAATTCACCGACGTCGCGGGCGTCGCGCGGTAGCGAGGCATGTCGGTTATGGGCGTAGCGTCGGTTTCCTCGCCTGTGCCGGGCGACGTCGCCAGGACGCCGCCCGCGAAGCCGGCGATCGACATCAGCGACGTTTCGTTGCGCTTCGATACGCATGACGGGCCGGTGCAGGCGCTCATGAACGTCGATCTGAAGGTCGCGCGCGGCGAGTTCGTCTCCTTCATCGGCCCCTCCGGCTGCGGCAAGACGACACTCCTGCGCGCCGTCGCCGATCTCGAGACGCCGACGGGCGGCGTCATCCAGGTCAACGGCATGAGCTCGCAGGCGGCGCGCCTGAATCGCGCCTACGGGTATGTCTTCCAGGCGCCGGCTCTCTATCCGTGGCGGACGGTTAAGCGCAACATCGCCCTGCCGCTCGAGATCATGGGGTTCGATAGGGCCGAGCGCGAGGCCCGCGTCGCCAAGGGACTGGCGCTCGTCAATCTCTCGGGCTTCGGCAACAAGTTCCCCTGGCAGTTGTCCGGCGGCATGCAACAGCGCGCGTCGATCGCGCGCGCGCTCTCCTTCGACCCCGATCTCCTACTCATGGACGAGCCGTTCGGCGCGCTCGACGAGATTGTTCGCGACATGCTGAATCAGCAGCTCCTGCGGCTGTGGGAGGTGACCGGCAAGACGGTGCTCTTCGTCACCCATTCGATCCCGGAGGCGGTGTTCCTGTCGACGCATATCGTCGTCATGTCGCCGAGGCCCGGCCGAATTTACGATGTGATCGAATGCAACTTCCCACGCGACCGGACGCTCGAAATCCGCGAGACCTCCGAATTCATGACGATCGCCAACCGCGTCCGGCGCGGCCTGCGCGAGGGGCATTCGTATGACGGGTAGGACGTCGCAACAGCGCCGGCGCCCCCTCCCCTCGCAGCGCGCATTGGAAGACAAGCGGCTTTCCAGTCGGACGATGAAGGCTGGAGGGCCGCATGCCCTGGTAGGCTTGGCGCATGACACGCCAAAGCCGGCGAGGTCCGCCCGACCTCCCTTCCTGACGCTTAATTCAACCATTTTGAGCAACGCGACGTTTGGCTCTGCGAGCCTGGCCAAGGAAAACATCAATTGCGCCGGCGGCTTTAATAGAGCTGCCTTGACCGACCCGCTCGGGCAAACATTCACGATTGGCCAGCAATTTGCGAATGGGCCAGACGTTCTTCTGTTTGGAACTCCGGATCTGCTTTACTGGGTAGACGTTAAAGTTGATGGCGCCTGTCGCGTGCTTTCGACAAGCACCACCTTTGAATCAAATCTGTGGCGTTACCGATGAAATCCGCCCTCCCGATCGGGGTCG
>CAVYXQ010000029.1:0-176684 GCA_963772555.1 uncultured Alphaproteobacteria bacterium
ACGTCCGTCGACACCGAAGCCGCCCTCCTCAAAGAACTCCGCGCTGCGACCGCGCGGACAAAGGCCGTAAGCCTCGAGCGTCATCAGAGCCGTGATCGTGAAGCAGTCATAGATCTGCGCCACGTCGATGTTCTTCGGTCCAAGCCCAGCCATCGCGTATGCCGTTCGAGCAGAGACGTCGGCCTTTGTTTCCGTAAGATCGCGGCGCAGCGGCACGTCGCTCGAGCTGTTGCCCTGGCCGAAGCCGAGGATCGGAACAGGGGCGCGAACGCCGCGCTTCCTTGCGCGCTCGGCGGACATCACCACGACTGCCGCCGCGCCGTCTGAGATGAGGCAGCAATCGGCGCGCCGCAGAGGCTCGACCACCCAAGGAGAAGCAAAATATTCCTCCATCGTTAGAGGCTTACGCAACTGCGCGTCGGCATTCGCGGCGCCGTGTGCGCGTGCTGCGATGGCGATGCGAGCGAGCTGTTCCTCCGTCGTCCCGTGATCGTGCATGTGGCGGCGCGCGATCATCGCGTAGCTCGCAACTACACTGAACCATCCGAAGACCGCGTCATCCCCCAGCCCTTCTCGTACGCCTGGCGGGTCCCCGTGCGCGGGTTGTCGGCGAGCGTGACAAGAGCGACCTCGCACTGTCCGGCCTCGATCGCCATAGCAGCGATCGCGATCATCGAGATGTTGGAAGCGCCACCCTGGTCCCAGACGCCGCCGACGCTCGGCTCGAGACCCATCGCCTCGGCGAGCTTCTGCCCGTACATCATCTCCACCTTGGAGGTTGGCACCTTGACGAGCAGGCCATCGACCTCCCCGGGCTCGACCCCCGCGTCCTCGATCGCCTTACGGCAGGCTTCGAGGTTCAGCGAAACCGTCGAACGTCCCGGCTGCTTGCCGTAGGCCGTATGCCCGATGCCGGCGATGACGATCCTGCCTCGAATGGCCGCCTCCTCAGAGCAAAATGCGGGAGCCGATCACGCTACCGCCCGGCTGCGTTGGCTTCCGAGGATATCGCGGGCGATCACCATGCGATGCACTTCGGATGGGCCTTCGCCGATGCGCTTGATGCGCAGTTCCCTGTACCAACGCTCCAACGGCATTTCTTTGGCGACGCCAAGCCCGCCAAACATTTGAATGCAACGATCGACGACCTTGCCCGCGATCTCCGTGGCGTAGACTTTCGCAACCGATGCGTCGACTTTGATGTCTAGCCCGACGTCTGCTCGAGCCGCCGCTTGGTGGACAAGCAAACGCGCCGCGCGCAACTCGATTTCGCTGTCGGCGATCATCCACTGGATCGCCTGTTTGTCCGCAAGCGCCGAACCGAAAGCGTGCCGCTCGCGCACCCAATCGATTGCGAGGCGGAGGGCGGCCTCGCCGAGGCCGATGACGGCCGCGGCGTAGGGTATGCGCGCGTGGACAAGCCAGGTTTCTGCCAGTTTGAAACCCTCGCCTTCCTCGCCGAGCCGGTTCTCGACCGGCACTTCGCAGTCGACGAGCGTCAGCTCATAGGGGGCGTAGGAACGGATGACCGGGACCAGCTTATAGCTAAACCCATTGAACTTCTTCTCGACGATGAAGGCGGTGATCCCGCTGCGGCCCCTGCTCGGGCCCGTGCGCGCGAACACCAGGCCCCAACTCGATTGCCCGACCCCAGAAATCCAGAGCTTCGTGCCGTTGAGGACGTAGCGGTCGCCTTTGCGCTCGGCGCGCATCTGAATAGCGCGGCCGGGATCGGAGCCGCCGCTCGGCTCGGAGATCGCGACAAAGGTCTTCTCGCCGGATTCGAGGGTCGGAACCGCGTATTTCTCGATTTGGTCCTTGCGGCCCTCGAATATCGCATTCGGGGGATCCCAGCCAAAGGTGTGACAGGCGGGAATATAAGCCCCCATCTTGCATTGCGACGCCTGTTCGGCGACGACGGCCTGGCCGAGCAGGCTAAGCCCGGCTCCGCCCCATTCGGCTGGAGATTCAACCTGCCAGATGCCGAGCGCGCGCGCCTTGGCCTGAAGGCGCTTCAGCACGTCTGCCGGCAGTTCCGTGGCATCGTGCGCAAGCTTGTTCTCTTCGGGGCGCACTTCGTGCTGCATGAACCGGCGAGCGGTCTCCCGCAGCATGGCCATATCCTCGGGCAGATCCCATGCGGGAGCCGTCATCTTCGCCCCTCTTCCAAGTTCTTCGGCGGCGCTTGGCCGCCGCTGCGTAGTTCGGCGCGACGGTGCGCGGTCGCCTCACCATCAACGCGATATCGGTCATGACCCGCGAATCGCTTCACGTCGGCGATGACCGCGCCGTAATCGTCCTCGGCCGTCCGCCGAGACACGTAACCGAGGTTGAGGTCAGCTTCGATTGCTTCGATCTCGCGAGTAAACGGGTCGCCGAAACCGCCGCCGCCGGGCGATTGGAGGTCCAACCCTTCGCCCGGATGCAGAAGCTGCTTTTCCTGCTTGCCCCGAAATTCCGGGCGCCAGCGTTTGCCGCCGGTGCGGAACTCGACGACGTTCGGCCTCGCCTTGCCGCCCCCCGCGACGCCGAAGGGCCCCGTATCGGCCCGATCGCCGAGGCAGGACACGATGGTGTCGGACCAGACTGTGAAGCCGTAGGTCGTGCCGCAGCCCCCGCGGTGCCAACCGGCCCCTCCGGAGTCCTCGCGCAGCGCGAAATGGTCGAAGCGCAGCGGAAAGCGATGCTCCGACAGTTCAAGGGACATGAAATTCGCCATCGACTGCGGCGGATTGCCATTGACGAGCCCGTCCGAGTCCTTCGAGGCCCCATAGCCGCCGGGATAGGGGAACACACCGACGAAATAGCCCTTGGTGCGCGGGTGGAGGCCGCTGACGGACGTCGGGCCTGTAGTGCCGAAAAAGGGCGCCGGCACGCGATCGGGGATCGCCCGCGCCAGCGCGCCGAAAATCAGATCCAGTATGCGCCCCACCGGCTCGAGATAGGCGCCGACTGCCGCCGGATATTGCGCCGCCAGCATCGAGCCCTCGGGTACGGTGAAGTCCACCGGGCGGAAGGTGCCGCCATTGATCGGCACGTCAGGGAAGATGTGCTTCAGCGCTACGTAGCAGCTCGAAAGCGTCGTGTTGCGCGAGATGTTGAACGGCCCGCGAGAGACCCCGGCCGTGCCGGTGAAGTCGAGATGCATCGCATCGCCCCTCACGGTTACGGTCAGTGCGATCGGGATCGGCTCGTCGACGATGCCGTCGTTGTCGAAGTGGTCAGAACACGTATAGACACCGTCCGGAATCTCGGCGATGTGCGAGCGCATCTGCCGTTCGGAACGAGCAATCATCTCATCTTGGCAGGCGATTACCGTGTCGGCGCCGTAGCGCTTGATAAGGCCGTCGAGACCGCGCCTTCCTATCGCGAAGACATTGGTCATGGCGGCGAGATCGCCCGCGATCTGTTCGGGCAGGCGAACGTTTGCGCGGAACATTTTGACTAGCGCCGCGTTGATTTTTCCGGCTTCGTAGAGTTTTACGGGCGGGATGATGAGCCCTTCCTGATGGATTTCCTGGGCCTTGGGCGCCCAGCCGCCGGGAACGTTCCCCCCGACGTCCATCCAATGACCCGTATTGGCCATTAGGGCGAACAGCTTACCGTCGATAAAATAGGGGGCGACGAGCTGGACATCCTGCAGATGGCTACCGCCGAAATAGGGATCGTTGGTGATCCAGATGTCGCCGTCGCAGAAGCCGCCTTCGGCCTCCGCCACCTTGATCAAATTCTGCACCGCGAATTGCATGTAGGCGAGGAACACCGGCAGACCATAGCGGCCCTGAGCGATCGTCTCGCCAGTGACTGGATGGAAGATGCCGTTCGCGCAATCATTGGTCTCTGAAATGATTGGTGAGATCGCCGCATGGATGAGATGGAGATCCATCTCGTCGCCGATTTGCTCGAGAGCCCCGCGCACGACGGCCAGTGTCACCGGATCCATCACTTCACTCCGACCAGGAGATTGCCAGCGGCGTCGACCCTGACCTCCATGCCAGGCTCGATCAGAGTCGTCGTGTCAGTCTGCTCGACGACCGCCGGCCCCTCAAACCGGTGTCCGGGCAGGAGATCGTCCCGATGATAGATCGGCGTGTCGCGTGGGACGCCGAAATGAACCTGGCGTCGCCGGCGGGGCGTCGGTGCACCCTGACTCACTGGCATTGGAGTTGAAGAAGCAGTGAAGCCGCGTTTGCCGTTGGCCACACTGCGCAGATTGACGATCACGACCGGGATTTCGCCGAGCGTATTGCCAAAATCCTGACGATAGGCCTCGAGGAAGGCCTGGCGCATGCGGGCCGCGGGCCAGTCGCGTTGGATGGGAACTCGCAACGAATGGATCTGCCCGACATAGGACATGTCCGCCACGTGACCCACGCTGATGTCCTCGATCGACAGATTATTCGCCTTTAGCTGCGCCTTGCCCTTTTCTGCTTGGGCCTCCAGTATCGCGGCGATCTGTCCGGGCTCGATCTGATCGAGCCGGCGCTCAAGCGTTTGCGAGAAATCGTAACGCACATCGGCGATCGCGCATCCCATCGCGCACAAGACGCCCGGGTATTTTGGCACCAGCATCGTGCCGATCCCAACTTCGCGAACCAACGCGCCGCCGTGCAGCGGGCCGGCGCCGCCGAAGGCGACGAGGGCAAAATCGCGCGGATCAAGCCCGCGTTCGATCGACATCAATCGAATGCGTCCAGCCATGCGCTGATTGACGATCGCGATGATTGCCTCCGCGGCGTCCAGCAGGCCGAGACCGAGCTTCGCGCCGAGCTCTCCCACCGTCCTTTTCGCGCCGTCGATGTCGAGGCTCACGCCGGGACCGCCCATGCGGCTCTCGGGATCGATGCGGCCGAGCACGATGTTTGCGTCGGTGACGGTAGGCTCTGTGCCGCCACGCCGATAAGCGACCGGGCCGGGAACCGCTCCGGCGCTGCGTGGACCAACTTGGAGCATGCCGCCTCGGTCGAGCGAGGCGATGCTGCCGCCGCCGGCGCCGATCGTGTGAACGTCGATCATCGGCAGGCGCAATGGAATGCGGAATTCGAGATTGGTAAGCTCAGCGATGGTCGGCTCGCCTTCAACGACGACCGCCACGTCGAAACTGGTGCCGCCCATGTCGGCGGTGATTACGTTGCGAAAGCCCGCCGCGCCGGCAAGTTCCGCGGCTGCGGTCACTCCGGCCGCCGGTCCGGACCGTACGATATACGCCGAACGGCGGTCGAGCTCGGCGAGCGGCGCGAGCCCGCCGTTCGACTGCATCACCAGCACCTCCCGTCGGAAACCCCATTCGCCCAACTTGCTGGTGAGATTGCGCGCATAACGAGCCACCAAAGGTTGCAGATATCCCTGCACGACCGCGGTGCTGGTGCGCTCGAACTCATAATACTCGCGCACGACGCTGGTCCCGGTTACGATCTCCCATTTCGGATTGATCGCTGCGAGAATTTCGTGGGCTCGTTCCTCGTGCACGGTGTTGGCGTAGGCGTGCAGGAAAGAGACGATGACCGCCTCGACCCCGGCCTCCTTCATCGAGGCGCCGATATCGGTCAGTTCGGCCTCATCGAGCGGGACGAGGACATTACCGTCGTAGTCCATGCGCTCTGACACCTCGTAGCGACGGTCCCGCGGAACGAGGGGCACATGCACGCCGGTCAGACCGTAGATAGAAGGGCGGTCGCGGCGCCCGAGCTCCAGCAGGTCGCGGAAGCCGCGGGTGGTGACGAGCGCACAGGAGGCGCCGCGACGCTCGATCACCGCATTGGTGGCGATCGTGGTGCCGTGGAGGATGACGTCGAGGGCGTCCGGCTCGACCTTGGCCTCGCGCAGCGAATTCAGCAAACCAACCGACGGATCGTGCGGCGTCGACGGAACCTTCAAAATGCGGTGCGAGCCGTCCATTGCCGCGTAATAGAGGTCGGTGAAGGTTCCGCCGACGTCAATTCCGACGATTGCGCTCATCGCTTAAACCTTTAGTCCTTTCACGTCCGAGACCTTCGTCACCGAGGCGACGTAGGCGGCGACGTGGCGGCCCATCCGACGCTCGGCTGCATCTTCGTCACCGGCGCGGATCGCCTCGCCGATACGCCGATGAATATTGACCACCGCGCGCCGCCGCTCGTCGGAATTGAAATTCTTCAGGTCCGTCGCCGTGTGGATTGCCTGGGCGATCGCTGACATGAAGGTGATCAGCAGCTCGTTATGCGACGCCTCGACGACCGCGAGATGCCAATTGACGTTGGCCCGAAGAAAGCGGGGAATATCAGCGAAAGCGCCTTCTAGTTCGAGCTGTGAGCGGTCTAGCTTGTCGAGATCGGCTTGCTCGCGATGACGCGCTGCAAGCCGCGCCGCTGAAGGCTCGATAGCTTCGCGTGCCTCGACCAGCAACTCCATGCGCAGCCGCTGCGCGCGAATGAAATGTTCGAGCGAGGTCTCGGCGAAGGCGCGCTCGGGTCGGCGCGCGACCGGACCGCCATTGCGACCCGAGCGGATGCTGATGAAACCTTCGTTTTGGAGGATGCGCAACGCTTCGCGGATTGTGCTGCGCCCCAATCCCGTTTGCGCCCCGAGCGCACGCTCGGTCGGCAGGACGTCGCCCTCCGCCACGACGCCTGAGAGGATTTGCTCCCTCAGTCGGCTGGCGAGCAACTCAGGCGCTTTTGGAACCTCCACCTTGCCGAGGATCAGCGTTTCGGCGACGTCCGGTTCGAATTCGGCGTTCACGGCGTTTCCTGCTGCCCCCGATTTCTTCCAGGATCTTCCAGGATTGCGCACCCATATCGCTTGACGAACAGTCTGTCAATATGTATTATCAGACCAATATTCTGACCGAGGCTCGGCGACCAAGGGCGGTTCGAGGGGAGCCGCGCGCTGGGACGGGAGGGAATGGGTTTGGCCATCGACTTCGCGCTGTCGGACGGCGTTGCCGTTGTAACCATTAATCGTCCGGAGCGCCTCAATGCGATGGACGCGGAACATTATTCGGCGCTCTCTCAAGCGT
Source organism: uncultured Alphaproteobacteria bacterium (assembly GCA_963772555.1). Taxonomy (GTDB): domain Bacteria; phylum Pseudomonadota; class Alphaproteobacteria; order Rhizobiales; family Beijerinckiaceae; genus Roseiarcus. The sequence continues at coordinate 6,998 of CAVYXQ010000029.1, forward strand.
GGACGAAGGTGCGCGACAATTCCGACATCCGCGTCGCCGTCGTGACCGGAGCCGGCGAAAAGTCCTTCACGGTAGGCGCCGACCTGAAAAGCTTCCTCACAGCGCCGCCGGGCCTCGCTGAAATGTGGCTGACCCAGCGCGACCAGCTGCTCAACCGCGGCTTGGAGGTTTGGAAGCCGGTGATCGCCGCAATCAACGGCTTTTGCCTCGGCGGCGGCATGACGCTGCTGCTGGGCACCGATATTCGCGTCGCGGCCGAACACGCGACTTTTGGACTTTCGGAGGTGAAGCGCGGCGTCATCGCCGGCAACGGCGGCACCCAGCGGATCCTCAAGCAGTTGCCGCACGCGATCGCCATGGAGCTGCTGCTGACCGGCAATTCCATCGACGCCGCGACCGCGTTGCGTTGGGGCCTTGTCAACCGCGTTGTCCCGGCCGGCGAACTTATGTCTGCGGCCATGGACTTCGCCAGGCGCATCGCCGCCAACGCCCCGCTCGCAGTTCAGGCGGCCAAGGAGCTGGCGTTGCGCAGTCGCGATCTCGACCTCGACTCTGGCTTACGTCTCGAACAGGTGGTCAATCGGATGCTGCAATTCACCGAAGACGCCCAGGAAGGACCGGCGGCCTTCGCACAGAAGCGCCCAGCGGCGTTCAAGGGAAAATAGACGATGGCGCAGGCCCCTCTCACCGGCCTCCTCGTTCTCGACCTCGGCCAGATCTACAACGGCCCTTATTGTTCGTTCCTGTTGGCGCGCGCCGGTGCGACGGTGATCAAGATCGAACCACCGGGTGGCGAGAACATGCGTCGGCGCGCCGTGGTCGGCGGCGCTATTCTCCCCTTCGCCATGCTAAATTCGAACAAACGGTTCATTACCCTGAACCTGAAGTCAGACGCCGGGCGCGACCTGCTTCTCCACATGGCCGTGAAGGCTGACGTCGTCGTCGAAAACTTCGCGCCGGGGGTGATGGACAGGCTCGGCGTTGGCCCGCAAGCGCTATTGCAGCGCAACCCGCGGCTCGTCTACGGTGCCGGCTCCGGCTTCGGTTGGACGGGCCCGTATCGCGAGTATCCCGCCATGGATTTGACCGTCCAGGCGATGTCCGGCGTCATGAGCATTACCGGCGAGGCCGACGGGCCGCCGATGAAAGCTGGTCCGGCGATCTGCGATTTCTTCGGCGGCGTGCATCTCTATGGCGCCATCGTGACGGCGCTGTTCGAACGCGAGCGCACAGGCGAAGGCCGGTTCGTGGAGGTCGCCATGCTCGATGCCGTCTATCCCTCGCTGAGCTCGGCGCTCGGGCTGTGGTATGGCTCGCAGGGCGCCGTCCCCGCTCGCACAGGCAATCGTCATTCCGGGCTCGCCAAGTCGCCCTACAATGTCTACCCGACCAAAGACGGCTGGCTCGCGCTGATCTGCGTGACCGACCAGCACTGGCAGAGCCTGACGACCGCTATGGAGCGCGTTGATCTGCAGAGCGACCGGCGGCTGGGAAGCCTTAAGGAGCGGGTCGCCAACATCGACGAGGTCGATGCTCTGGTTTCTGCCTGGACGCGCCGTTTCGGCAAGGAGGAGCTGTTCGCGTTGCTGATGCGCCATCGGGTGCCGTGCGCGCCGGTGCGCGAACTTTCCGAAGTGACCAGCGACGCGCACATGCGCCAGCGCGGCACGCTGCAGACGATCCATCACCCGACACTGGGAGAAATCCCACTCTATGCGGGCCCGATGCGTTTCGAAGGAAGCGACGTGATCGAGATCGCACCGAGCAAGGCGCTCGGGGCGGACACCGACGACATTCTGGCCGAGCTTCTCGGAAAGAGCGCGGCCGAAATCAGCGCGTTGAGGCAAATGGGCGCGGTCTAGGCCGCGAAATGTCGGCAATTTCCGTCCGATGCGCGGGCGGATGGCGAGGACAGGACAATGGCGCAGCAGATACGCGTTCTCTTGGCCAAGGTCGGGCTGGACGGTCATGACCGCGGCGTGAAGGTGGTGGCGCGCACCCTGCGCGACGCGGGAATGGACGTCGTCTATTCCGGTCTGCACCGCTCCCCGGAGGAAGTCGTCAGCGCCGCGGTGCAGGAGGATGTCGACGTGCTCGGCGTCAGCCTGCTATCGGGAGTGCAGATGACCGTCTTTCCCAAAATCTTCGCGTTGCTGAGGGAGAAAGGGGTCGACGACATGATCGTGGTCGCGGGCGGCGTCATGCCTGACGAGGATGTTGTCGCGCTCAAGCAGATGGGCGTCGCCGAGGTCATGCTCCAGGATTCGCCCCCGCAGGCGATCGTCGAGACTCTGACGCGGCTGGTCGAACAACGAGGCGCGCGCTGAGGCGCGATCGAACGTCGATGGAAGACTGGTCCTTCCCACCTGCCTACGATGACGCCTATCGACCGCCCTTGGGCAGCCGCTACTGGTTCCCGGTGCGCGAAACGATGCATCCATCGGATCGCGAGAGGGCGATCCTGAAGCGTTTGCGGGAGGTCTGCGCGTACGCCTTCGACAATTCGCCGTTCTATCGCAGGAAGTGGGAGGCGGCCGCCTTTCATCCTTCGACGCTCAAATCGCTTGAGGATTTCGAATCGCGCGTGCCGGTGATAACCAAGGCCGAACTGAGAGCCGCCCAGGCTGCCGTCCCGCCGTTTGGCGACTATCTGTGCGTTCCAGAAAGCGAAATCTTTCACATTCACGGCACCAGCGGCACGACCGGCCGACCAACTGCTTTTGCGATCGGCCGCAACGACTGGCGGGCCATCTCTAATGCGCACGCGCGAATTATGTGGGGCATGGGCGTGCGCCCGGGCGACAGCGTTTGCGTGGCCGCGATCTTCAGCCTCTATGTCGGCAGCTGGGGCGCGCTGGCCGGAGCGGAGCGGCTGGGCGCGAAGGCCTTTCCCTTTGGCGCCGGCGCCGCCGGCATGACCGCGCGCTGCGCGCAATGGCTTGATATTCTAAGACCTTCAGCGTTCTACGGCACGCCAACCTATGCGCTGCATCTTGCCCAGACCGCATTGGACAACGGCCTCGATCCCCGCGGCTTCGGCCTGCGCACCATGTTCTTTTCTGGCGAGCCGGGCGCTTCCATTCCTGCCGTGCGCGTGAAGATCGAGGAGGCCTATGGCGCCAAGGTTGTCGATTGCGGCTCGATGGGGGAGATGACGCCGTGGATGAATGTTGCGGGATCGGCTGAGAGCGAGGGCATGCTGTGCTGGCAGGACGTCGTCTACACGGAGGTCTGCGACCCCGCCCGCTACCATCGCGTCCCTTACGGCGCTCGGGGAACGCCGGTCTACACGCACCTTGAGCGCACTTCGCAGCCGATGATCCGCCTGCTTTCCGGCGACCTAACTCTGTGGGTGAACGAACCGAACCCGTGCGGGCGCACCTACCCCCGACTGCCGATGGGCATCATCGGCCGCATCGACGACATGTTCACCGTGCGCGGGGAAAATATCTATCCGAGCGAGATCGATGCGGTCCTCAACCAGACCGAGGGTTATGGGGGCGAGCATCGCATCGTCATTACGCGTGACAGCGCGATGGACGAACTGGCGGTAAAGGTCGAGGCTACTGCCGAAGTTTGGGAGGCGGGCGAGGAGAGGGTAGCCGCCTTCCGCCGAGGCGTCGGATCATCCTTGCAAAAGCTGCTGGGACTGAGGGTAGTTGTCGAAATCGCGCGGCAGCATTCGCTCGAGCGCACCGATTTCAAAGCGCGCCGCGTCATCGACGACCGCGAGGTTCTGACTGAAATGCGCCGGCGGCTGAGCGAGGCGAACTCATCATGACCCGTCGCTACATCTCCTCCCTGGATCTGGCGTCGCGTGTCGAAAAAGGAGAGGTCTTCGCGATCGCTCGCTTGATCTCCCGCGCGGAAGCGAGTGAGCCAGAAGCACGCGAGGCAATCGGCGCGATTTACCGCAAGGCGGGCCGCGCGCATGTCGTCGGCGTTACCGGCGTCCCAGGCTCGGGCAAGTCGACACTGGTCGGCAAGCTCGTAGAGAAGCTGCGCGCCAAGGGCCTGAGCATCGCGATCGTGGCGATCGATCCCTCAAGTCCTTATTCGGGCGGCTCGATCTTAGGCGACCGGATCCGCATGTCGGATTTGGCGCTCGATCCCGGCGTCTTCATTCGTTCGATGGCGACTCGCGGCGCTGTCGGGGGTATGGCGCATGCCGCGCTCGATGTGGTCGACATTCTGGACGTGGCGGGTTTCGACATCGTCATCGTCGAGACGGTTGGCGTCGGGCAAGACGAAGTCGAGATCGCTCACGCCTCGCACACCACCATCGTAGTCTCGGCTCCCGGGCTCGGCGACGAAGTCCAGGCGATCAAGGCTGGCATTCTTGAGATCGCCGACATCCATGTCGTCTCCAAATGCGACCGCTCCGATTCCAATCGCACACTCGCGGATTTGAAGATGATGCTGAAGGACCAGCCGGCGCGAGTCGACGGCTGGCGGCCGCCGCTTGTCGGCGTATCGTCCTTTGCCGGCCTGGGGTTCGACGAACTCATCGCGGCTTTGGAGCGCCATCGTGCCGCCTCGCAAGGGGCCTCGGGCGAAGCGCGCCGCAAGGCGATTGCTGCGTTCCGCCTCGCCAAAACAGCCGAGACGCTGGTCATCGAGAAATTCGAAGCGATTTTGAAGGCCCGCACGCCCGAAGCCGCGTCATGGCTCGTCGCGCGCGCAGACGATCCCTACGCCGCCGCGCGCCAGATCGTTCGCGCATTTACAGGAGAATGAGAAATGTCCGAGACGGTCGATCGCGTTTCCGCCGGTACGGTTGAGCAGCAGATTCGCGACTGGGAAGCAAATGAGGTCGCTGAGTTCGTGAAGCGCGCGCCGGAGCGCAAGGAGCAGTTTTTTACGCTCGGCGACATTCCGGTCAAGCGCACCTATACGGCGGCCGACATCGCAGGCACGCCCTTCGAGGATATCGGCCTGCCCGGCCGCTACCCTTTTACGCGCGGACCGTACCCGACCATGTATCGCGGCCGCAATTGGACGATGCGTCAGATCGCGGGCTTCGGCACCGGTGAGGACACCAACCGCCGATTCAAGTTCCTGATCGCGCAAGGCCAGACCGGCATCTCCACCGATTTCGATATGCCGACCCTGATGGGCTACGATAGCGACCATCCGATGTCGGAGGGCGAGGTCGGGCGCGAGGGCGTCGCCATCGACACGTTGGCCGACATGGATGCACTGCTCGACGGCATTGACCTCGAGAATATTTCGGTCTCGCTGACCATTAACCCGACCGCCTGGATCCTGCTCGCGATGTACATCGTAGTGGGAGAGACGCGCGGCTACGACTTGAACAAATTGTCGGGCACGGTGCAGGCTGACATCCTGAAGGAATATATGGCGCAAAAGGAGTATATTTTCCCAATCGGGCCCTCCGTGCGCATAGTGCGCGATGTTATCGCTTTCACGGCAAGGAAGATGAAGCGATACAATCCGATCAACATCTCCGGCTACCATATCTCCGAGGCCGGCGCTTCGCCGCTGCACGAGGCCGCATTCACGCTCGCCAATCTCATCGTCTATGTCGAGGAAGTCGCCAAGACTGGCCTAAAGGTTGATGATTTCGCGCCGAGGCTCGCCTTCTTCTTTGTCAGCCAGGCAGATTTTTTCGAGGAGATCGCCAAATTCCGGGCCTTGAGGCGCTGCTACGCCAAGATCATGAAGGAGCGATTTGGCGCTCAAAAGCCTGAATCGATGCGCTTGCGGTTCCACTGCCAAACCGCGGCAGCCTCGCTCACCAAGCCGCAATATATGGTCAATGTTGTGCGCACCGCCATGCAAGCGCTTTCGGCGGTGCTGGGTGGCGCTCAATCCCTGCACACCAACGGCTATGACGAGGCTTTCGCCATCCCCACCGAGGAGGCCATGCAGCTCGCGCTGCGGACGCAGCAGGTAATCGCCGAGGAGACCAACGTAAGCCAAGTGGTCGACCCGCTTGGCGGCTCCTACTACGTCGAGGCTTTGACCAACGAATACGAGAAGCGCATCTTCGAGATCCTGAAGGAGGTCGAGGAGCGCGGCGGCACGATCAAGCTAATCGAGGAGGGCTGGTTTCAGAAGCAGATTGCCGACTTCGCTTACGAGACGGCGCTGCGCAAACAGTCGGGCGACAAGCCGGTGATCGGCGTTAATCGCTACGCCCTCGGGGGAGCGAATGAGAAGATCGAGGTGCATCCTTACGATCCGACGACCGCGGAGCGGCAGATAACCCGCACCCGGCGCGTCCGCGCCGAGCGCGACGAGAAGCAAGTACAGACCCTGCTCGGCAGGCTCGCCAAGGTCGCTGGCGACCCGGACGAGAACATCATGCCGGCGACGGTCGAACTGGTTCGCGCTGGCGCCACCATGGGCGATATCGTCGAAAGACTGAAAAGCGTGTGGGGCGTGTACAGGGAGTCGCCTGTATTCTGAGGCAGATGCGGCTGAGAGGGGGAGCCGACTTGAAAGCCGCTTGCGCGGCGGGAAGGCGAGTGGGTCAGATGGACCAACGAATTCCCTTCACACTGGCCTACGACGGCGTGAGGCCGCATTTTGCCTCCGCGGCGGCTTTTGCCGGGAGCGGCGCCGCGGTGCTCGGACGCGCCACTTTGGGCAAGGCGGTTTGGCTCGGCGCGCGCTCGGTGATCCGCGCTGACGGGCACTATGTCGAAATCGGCGACGAATTCTGGCTGGGCGCGCGGGGAACGGTCCATATCGCGCACGCTGTGCTGCCGACACACATCGCCTCGGGCGTCACAGCGGGCGTCAATTCGGTTATACATGCTTGCGACGTCGGCGACCGCTGCCATATCGGCCGCGACGTCGTCATCCTCGACGGCTCCAAGGTCGCGGCGGAATGCGCCCTCGCCGACGGTTCGATTGTGTTCCCGCGCTCGGTCCTCGAGGGCGGCTGGCTTTATGCGGGCAGTCCCGCCAAGCCCGTCCGCAGGCTGCTGGGCCGAGATCTTGATGATCTTCACGCGCGATCGCGCGCTGCCGCCGATGACCACATGGAGGAAGCGCCCTGGACGCCACAGATCGAATCGCCGGGTCCTCTCTTCGTCGCATGCTCGGCCCGCCTCAGGGGCCGCGTTGTAGCGGGTGGAGAAAACGGCATATGGTTCGGCTGTGATCTCGATGCAGGAGAATTCGAAATTCGCATCGGGTCCAACAGTAATATTCAAGACAATACCATCATCCGGGCGCGCCGCCGACCGGCGACCATCGGCCGCGAGTTCGACTATCGGCCACAATGTGAGGATGGGAGATTGTGCGATCGGCGACCGCAGCCTAATTGGCATCGGCGCCGTAGTCGCACCGGGCACGATCGTGGGAAACGATGTTCTGCTCGCCGCCGGCTCGCGCACGCTAGAAGGCCAAGTCCTAGACGACGGCTACTTCTATGGAGGCTCGCCGGCTCGCCAACTCGCCCCCCTTGACGACAAGAAACGTGCAATTATTGCTTTGACCTGGCCGACATATTGTCACTATGCGTCGAGTTTTCGGCTGGCTCAGGACGAACTCTTGAGAGAGTGGGGAGTAACTTCATGGGCGATCGGCTGACCTGAGTTGCGAAAAAGGGCGATGATGGATTAACATGTTGCGAGGTCGGTGTGGCGGCGTGCCGAAACGCAGCTTTTGTCATTGATGGACGTCGATCCGGAGCCGTCTTCGCATGCGTCAGCGTACGTAACCCGCCTCTCGCACGTGTTTTTTGAGATCGCCAGGCAGACCGGGTTCGCCACGAAGGGAAAAGCAGCGCAGGCCGAGAATGGCCCCAATCAACGCGGTTGGGATTCAGGTTAGCAGGAATTTCAACTTTGCCGATTTCGTGGACATTAAGGTGCCCGCCGTCACCGCCATCGTCGGTGTGCAGTCTTACGCGCAGCCGCATTTCCACGATGGCGGCGCAAATATCAACTTTGGCTTCTTGAATGCCTCGCGCGACCATCCGGCTGAGGACGTCGGCAAGTGGAAGCCAGTCAGTATCGAGATCCATCGAACGAGCGCCACGGCGACGGGTAACACTTGTAATTGGCTCCCCGAGCAGGACTCGAACCTGCGACCATTCGATTAACAGTCGAATGCTCTACCAGCTGAGCTATCGGGGATCAGCGCGTCCGGGGTATAGCAGAAATGGGCGCGATGGAAAGAGCGATCTGGTCCCCGTCGCGGCAGGCGAAGAGGAGCCCCCTTTCAGCAGATGCTCGACCCTCGGAAACACCCAGAACTCCTGACGCCGAGCGAGATGTCGCAGGCCGACCGGATCGCGATCGGCGCCGGCACGCCGGGGATCGCGCTGATGGAGCGGGCGGGGCTTGCGGTCGCCGACGAAGCGGTTCGGCAGGCGCGCTCGCGCGGGCGCATCGCCATCCTCTGCGGTCCGGGGGGCAACGGCGGCGACGGCTTCGTCGCGGCGCGGCTGCTGGCCGAGCGCCGCTATGCCGTCGAGCTGGGGCTCGTCGGCCGCCGCGACGCGCTCAAGGGCGACGCCGCGATCGCCGCATCGCGATTTGGCGGCCTCGTCCGCCCGGCCGCGGAGGTCGCCCTCGAAGCCGATTGCGTCATCGACGCCCTGTTCGGCGCCGGGCTGGCGCGCGACATCGAGGGCGAGGCGAAGGCGGTCATCGAACGGATCAACAGCTTCGCCCGCGCCGGTGGAAAGGTGGTCGCGGTCGACGTTCCCTCAGGCGTCGACGGCGAGACCGGCAAGGTCCGGGGGGCCGCCGTGGAGGCCACGGCGACCGTCACCTTCTTTCGCCTGAAGCCCGGCCATCTGCTTCACCCCGGCCGGCCGCTCTGCGGCGCGATCCGTCTGGCGGACATCGGCATTCCGCCGGCGGCGCTCGAACGCATCGCCCCGAAAGCCTTCGTCAACGCGCCGGCCCTGTGGCGCGAAGCTTTGCCGCGCCTCGGCGCCGATACGCACAAATACGCCCGGGGCGCGGCGCTCGTCCTCTCCGGCGCGGCGCACCAGACGGGCGCGGCCCGGCTTGTGGCGCGCTCGGTGCTGCGCGCCGGCGCCGGCATCGTTTCGCTCGCCAGCCCGCCCGATGCGGTCGCCGCCAATGCCGCGCATGTGACCGCGGTCATGGTCGCGCCATTCTCGGGCGTTCGCGGCTTCGAGGGGCTGCTCGCCGACGAGCGCCGGCGCGCCATCGCGCTCGGACCCGGCGCAGGCGTCGGGACGACGCTGCGCCAGCTCGTCGCGGCGGCCCTGACGCGCCCCGCCAAGGGCCGCACAATCGTCCTCGACGCCGACGCGCTGACCAGCTTCGCCGGCGAGGCCCAGGAGCTCGCGGCCCTGATCAGGCGCGGCGGCCATGCCGCGGTCATGACGCCGCATGAAGGCGAGTTCGCCCGCCTCTTCGCCGACGCGCCCGGCGTCGACGCCAACGACGACAAGCTCAGGCGCGCCCGCGCCGCGGCGAAGCTGACCGGCGCGGTCGTCGTCCTCAAGGGTCCCGACACCGTCGTCGCCGCGCCTGACGGCCGCGCCGCGATCGGCTGGGATCTGCCGCCGACGCTCGCCACCGCCGGCTCGGGCGACGTGCTGACAGGCCTCGTTTCCGGCCTTGCCGCCCAGGGCGCGCCGCCCTTCGTCGCCGCGGCGGCCGCCGTCTGGCTGCACGGCGCCTGCGCCCGCGCCTTCGGCCCCGGCGTCATCTCCGAGGATCTGCCCGATACGCTGCCTGAGGTGTTGCGGGCTTTGGCGGAGGATTGACCGTGGCCCACACCCTGGTCGCGTGGGCGCAATTGCAATGGCTTAACCCTCAAAACCTGTCACTTTTTGGAATTCAGAAGTTGGTCGTGATCGGCGTCGAAACGGACTCGACCGGCGGGTGATCTGAGTGCAACTTTCGCATATTTTACATAATAAACATGTCATAACGGCATGGACGTCTAAAATTGCAAATCGAAATCGGTGTTTGTCTAAGAAAATTTGATTGTGGCCATAAGCACGCCTCTGGGACCATTGGCCGCCTGAAGAAGCCCGCATGGCGTGGGCTCATTCTGCGTTTACGATCAATGTTCCCCCTTGCCGCAAGCACATTGATCACGAAACCAAGGCGCCTTCATAACAGTGACCGCTGCTCCGGCGGGTAGGTCAGTCGGGTTCCATCGACCTGCGCGAACGGGGTCAGCGTATGCGGGCGGGACTCGGCGTTCGGCAGGATATCGATCGCTGGGACGCCGCGAACCCTCAGCGCATCGGCGACGAGCGAGCGGTGGCAGCGCCAGGGTACGGCTTCGGCGCACATCATGGCGAGACGCCGTTCGCGGCTCATGCCGATGAGCGTTTCGAGCGCCTCGGCGAAGGCCGGGGTCTGCATGTAGTCGGCATAGCCGCGGAAGCTCTCGTTGCGCCAGCCCATGTTGGGCAAATCCTTGCGCGGATGGCGCAGGCCGCCGAGCGCGGGCATGGCCGCGTAGTCGATCCCATCCGCCGTCAGCGCCTCGGTCAGCGCGTCGGCGTTGAATTGCGGGTTGTGGCGCGAGCGCGGCACGGTGCGGATGTCGGCGAGCCGTTCAATTCCATAGGTCCGCAGCAGGCCGAGGAACCGCTCGATCGGCAACGTCGAATGGCCGATGGTGAAGATTGCGCCCTCGGGCCAATCTGTCGATTTGGGTGAGCGATCTTCGGTCAAAGAGAGCCTCATTGGCGGGGCGCGAGACAAATGCCGCGCGATGTCCCGGTCGTGCTCGACGACTTGGGCATTACGACTGCCGCGGTCAACCAACGCTACCGGGCCGCTTCCGTCGAGCCCAGACGATGACCCGGATCCGTTTGACTGACGCTTCTGGCGCAATGTCAGGTCGAGGGCCCCAGGTCGGTCGATTAGCAATGCGAGAAATGCCGACGTAAGGTGACTGGGACAATTCCCGGCCAACCGTGCAGTCGTCATGGCCAGCTTGACTTGGCTTTCGTGCATCCAGGGAAGCGTCGAAGGACTTTGCCGTCGAAATGGCGAGGCGCCTGAGCGAAGAATGGCCGGGTCGATCGGGTCCTTGTGTGCGCCGCTGAGAATCGATCGGGGTTCGGCCCCTGCATGCCCGGCTCAAGGCCGGGCAAGACGCACGCCCGGGCCGGCGGCAGGTGCTGCATCCCGGCATCCGGCCGTCATGCATGGCTTGACCCGTGCATCCAGGGTTGCGCCAGACGACACTTGCAAAGGTCCGGTTCCTGGATGCCCGGCTCAAGGCCGGGCAAGACGTCTCCAGGCCCGCTTCCCGTCGCTTGTCGTCCTCGCCCGCGAGGTCCGGCGGGAAGCCTCACGTGGCGGGCCCGAGAGAGCCGGGCGCCGCTTTGCAGCGGCCGGCGCGACATGCCACACTCTCCACGTGGCCATGACGCGGGCGGCGGGCGATGGCGGACGTCAAGCTCTTTCTCTCCTGCGTGTCGGATGAGTTCGGCGCCTATCGCGAGAGCTTGCGCCACGCGCTTACCCGGCCGAACGTCGAAATCAAGATCCAGGAGGACTTTCAGGCGCTCGGGGGCGACACGCTTGCCATGCTCGAAGCCTATGTCGAGACCTGCAACGTCGTCGTCCATTTCATCGGCGAAATGGCGGGCGCGGCCCCCAAACCGACCAGCGTCGATGATCTTCTCAAGCGGCGGGCCGACCTCGCGACGCGGCTGGCGGACAAGGGCATGGGGCGCGAGGCGCTCGGCGAGTTGACTTACACGCAATGGGAGGCGTGGCTCGCGATCGGCTTCAACCAAAACGGCGCGAAGAAGAACCTCGTCATCGTCGCGCCCGCCGCCGGCTTGAAGCGCCGCGGCAGAACCTTCAAACCGACCGACGCCTCGCGCGCCGCGCAAGCCGAGCATCTGCGGCGCTTGAGAGCAATCAACCTCTATCCCGGGCCCCCGTTCACCAGCGCTGACAATCTCGCGGTGCAGGTCCTCGCCTCGCCGATCCTCGAAGCGCTTATCGCCGCGCCGCCGAAGACAAAGCCCCGCAATCTTCCGCTGCTCTCGCTCGGCAGCCTGTTCGCCGGCCGCGAGCAAGCGCTCGAAGACCTGCGCGCGGCGCTTCTCGCCGCGAAGGGCGGCGCGGTGGCGCTCTTTGGGCTTGGCGGCGTCGGCAAGACGCGGCTCGCGATCGAATATGGATGGGCGCACGAGGCCGACCATTCGGCGCTCCTGTTCGTCAGCGCCAGCGACGCGGCGAGCCTCAACGCGGGCCTCGCGGCCCTCGCCGGCCCGGAGATGCTGGACCTGCCGGAGAAGGAGGCGCGCGACGACGAGACCAAGATCGCCGCGGCTTTGCGCTGGTTGGCGACCAACCCAACCTGGCTGATGATCCTCGACAATGTCGATGACGGCGCGGCCGTCGCCGCCGTGAGCCAGCTTCTGCCGCGGCTGAAGGGCGGGCATCTGATCGTCACCGCGCGGGCGGCAAATTTCCCTCCCGCCATTGGCAAGCTCGAACTCGGCGTGCTCAGCGAAGACGACGCGACACAATTCTTGCTCGACCGGACGGAGGGCGATCGCAGCAAGGCTCCCGACGACGCGGCGCTGGCGCGGACAATTGCCGCCGAGCTTGGCGGCCTTGCGCTCGGGCTGGAGCAGGCGGGCGCGCATATCGCCACCGAACGCATCGGGTTCGCCCACTATCTGGCCCTGTGGACCGCGGCGCGCGACGGGGCGCTCGCATGGTCCGATCCGGTCGTGACGGGCTCGGAAAAGACGCTTGCGACGGTCTGGACGACATCGGTTGCGCGGCTTGCCCCGGAAGCCCGCCGCCTGCTCGACCGGCTCGCTTTTCTGGCGCCCGATCCGATCCCCAATTCGCTTCTCGACGTCGCGGTCCCGGGAGAGGCGGCGAGCGCCGGCGCGACATCCGCCCGCGCCGGCCTCTACGCCTATTCACTCATCACCCGCGCGACGCAGGAGGGCGGCGGGGCGCCGGGCTTCCTCGTTCATCGCCTCGTGCAGGATTTTGCCCGCCGCGCGATGGGCGAAGAGCGCAGGTCGCGGGCGCTGCGGGAGGCGCTGGAATGGGTCGACGCGGCCGTCGTCGGCGATCCCGGCGACGTACGGAGCTGGCCGGTCCTCGATCCGCTCGCGCCGCATGCGCTCGCGGTCGCGCGCAACGCGGACGCGGCGGAGATTGCGGAGCCGACCGCGCGGCTGTTCAATCAGCTCGGCAGTCTGTTCCACGCGAAAGCGGACTACGCCGTGGCTGAGCCGCCGATGCGCCGCGCGCTCGCGATCGGCGAGGAGAGCTACGGCCCCGATCATCCCAATGTGGCGATCCGCCTCAGCAATCTCGCGGGGCTGCTTCAGGCCACGAACCGCCTCGCCGAGGCCGAGCCGCTGACGCGCCGCGCGCTCGCGATCGACGAGAAGACCTATGGCCCCGACCATCCGAATGTGGCGATCCGGCTCAACAATCTCGCGCGGCTGCTTCAGGACAAGAACCGCCTCGCCGAGGCCGAGCCCATGATGCGTCGTGCGCTCGCCATCGACGAGAACAGCTATGGCCCAGATTATCCCGATGTGGCGATCCGCCTCAACAATCTCGCGCTGCTGCTTAAGCTCACAAACCGCCTCGCCGAGGCCGAGCCGCTGTATCAGCGCGCGCTCACGATCGTCGAAAAGAGCTACGGCCCCGATCATCCCTACGTGGCGAACAACCTCAACAATCTCGCGACGTTGCTTCAGGACACAAACCGCCTCGCCGAGGCCGAGCCGCTGATGCGCCGCGCGCTCGCGATCGACGAAGAGGGCTACGGGCCGGATCATCCCGAGGTGGCGGCAGACCTCAACAATCTCGCGCAGCTGCTTCAGGACACGAACCGCCTCGCCGAGGCCGAGCCGCTAATGCGTCGCGCGCTCGCGATCGACGAGAAAAGCTACGGCCCCGATCATCCCTATGTGGCGATCCGCCTCAACAATCTCGCGCAGCTGCTTCAGGCCACGAACCGCCTTGCCGAGGCAGAGCCGCTGATGCGCCGCGCGCTCGCGATCGACGAAACAAGCTATGGCCCCGATCACCCCAATGTGGCGAGGGACCGAAACAATCTCGCGCAACTACTTCAGGCCACGAACCGCCCCGCCGAGGCCGAGCCGCTCATGCGTCGCGCGCTCGCGATTTTCGAGACAAGCCTCGGGCCGAATCATCCCAGCGTGGCGACGAACCTCAACAATCTCGCGCAGCTGCTTCAGGCCACGAACCGTCTCGGCGAGGCCGAGCCGCTGATGCGCCGCGCGCTCGCGATCGACGAAACAAGCTATGGCCCCGATCATCCCGATGTCGCGATCGACCTCAACAATCTCGCGCGGCTGATTCAGGACACGCACCGCCTCGCCGAGGCCGAGCCGCTGATGCGCCGCGCGCTCGCGATTTTCGAGGCGAGCCTCGGGCCGGACCATCCCAACACGGTGAGAGCGGGCAACAACCTCGCCGGACTGGAGGCGGCGCTCGGCAAGGGCGGATGAGCCGCGCTGTCGCGGCGCCTCCGACGCATGGGGCTCGGAGCGCCTTGAGGCCCGGGCCGACTGAGGGGCGCCGTTCCACCGAGCGGTCCCTGAGACGCTCGCGAAAGCTCGGCTCCTGGATGCCCGGCTCAAGGCCGGGCAAGACGTGCCTCCAGGCCGGCGCCTGATGCTGCATCCCGCATCCCGCCGTCATGCACGGCCTTGACCGGGTCAAGCGCGGCCATGGCGCGCCGAGCGCTGCGCGGAAATTGCCCAGTTACGACGTAAGTCGATAACAGTTAGCGCCACTGTAATATGAGGCGCCGCAACCAAATGAAGGCGCAGTAGCCCTTCAGGCGAGGCAAAAAGTCTTGGCGCGGGTTCAGCATCAGACAAAAAAGGACGAGGGAGCCAATGCTCTCTCGTCCGCAAGCTTCACGACAAAGTAAAATCTGTGGTGTTCGCTTTGGACAACCCCGCGATTTCGGGGACCATTGAGCGCTTGTCTGCCTCGCCTCTGCTTCGCGCTCTCCAGTGAGAGGCAGTCAATTACCGCCCGGCGGCGAAGTCAATGCCATCGGCCGTGGCCAAGCCATAATTCCGGTTGCTGTGACAGAATTGCAACAATTATAGGACGGGTCGGCGCCAAGGACTTTGGCCGTCGGGATGCGCTTGGGCGGCCCGCGTCGTATAACGGGTCGCGGGGCCGTGGCCCCGCCGTCTGCGAGTTCGGGGGCGATGAAGAGATCATTGGCGGCGATGCTTGCGCTGGGCCTCTTCCTCGCGGGCGCGGTCGCGGCGCCGGCCGAGGAGCCGGCCGCCGTCGCCGCGGGTCGGGACGTGGCGTTGAAGATCTGCGCCAATTGCCATCTCGTCGCCGAGGGCCAGCCCAAGGCGCCGATTCTCGAGCCGCCCGCGCCGAGTTTCCGGGCGATCGCCCGGCGCGCCGACGCAACGGATGCCTCGCTCCGGACGTTCCTGTCCGAGCCGCATGGGACGTCGCGGCAGAAGAGCGCCATGCCGCCGTTCCTGCTCGCGCCTGCGCAAATCCGCGAGGTCGTCGCGTATCTCCTCAGTCTGAGGGCGGAGGAGTAGGCCAGCGTTCCGGCCGAGACGAGCGCCTCGGCCGGCTCGGAATGTGGCCGCGATATTCGCCGCGGATCGGCTCGACCCCTTCGGCTTGGACCCGACCGAAATCGTCGCCGGCCGAAGAGCCGCCGCCTACGCCAGGATAGCCTACGCAGCAACCGACACTTGGGGAATCCCAGCTTGGCGGTTGTCCTCGAAGGCCAGGCGGGCGACAACAAGAAAGGCATCGCGCTCGGGCTTGGCGCAGTACATCAATATCGGCTGTTCCGGCGAAGTTCGGCGAAGCGCCAGGATAGTGTCGACATTGACCGACGCGAGATCTGCGGCGGAAACGCCGAAATCCTCCATCAACAGCCGTGTGCGTATCGGGACGTCGATCGAGGGATTGAGAAAGAACAGCGTCTTGTTCGCGAGACCTCCCCGCAGCACATGTGCGATCTCCCACTGCACGCCATCGCTCGCATCGACACAGAGGACAATCCGATCCGCATCGCGCGCAAGCGTGGTGACGGTCTCCTGCCAATGGGCATCATCCACATAGAGTCGTTGAGCGCCCCAAGGCGATCGCCGTGCAGCGCCCTTGCGATCTAGCGGATTGCCAATGGCGATCAGATCGCCACGCCCGTCGAGGCGCTCAAGCATCAGCTCGTCGAGCGTGCTCGGCAGGCGCCCGAGATCGAACACGGATGAGAACAGATTCCGGCTGGCCCGACGTATGCTCACCTGGTCGTCGCGAAAAGCGCGCAGGAAAAGGGTCGATCCGACGGGCGATAGCGGCAGTTCAGCAAGTCGTTCAATGAAATGTCGCCTGCCGGAGTGGCGCAGACGGTTCGCGAGAACGAGGCAGATGACGGCAATGCCGAGCGGCGCTCCCAGATCGAATGCAGCATGGCTCCAGGGATAATATCCGGCCCAACAGGCAATCGTCGCCGGGGTCGCTTGAGCCGGAAGTCTGGCGTTCGCGCAGGCCAGAAATTGCGGAACGACCGTCAGGAATGCAGTCTGCACTCTCCGAATGCCGTAGAAGGGGGCCATCGAGGCCGCCACGAACAGCAGCGAAGAAAGCGCGAAAATCGCCGCCTCCCCGAGCGTCACTTTCTGCGATCTATGACCTGGCAGGAGAGTATCGAGCAGGCGCGACGGACGTAACGGCTCAAATGGAGACATCCGCCGGCCGTAGGCTCCGCGCGGGACGCGTCCGGCGCTCACGGTCCACGCGGCGCTGTAGAGGCACAAAACAATCATTATGTAGCTGAACGCGATATTCATGATCGCAAGTTCGACCGCGAGCGGAACGAGCGGTCGCATGGGGGGCGCGGCGATAACGTCGTATGCTACCAGGGCGGAGAAGCGAAAGATTTGCTTATCGGGTGAGGGCGTGACGAAGAAGTAGCCGACCTGGACCAGGAGGATCGGCGCGTAGGCCCACCATAGTCGGTGCGCGAGAATGAGATATGTCGCGCCCACGCTGCCGAGCACCAGAGCTGCCCATCGCCATGCCGGACCCATAGCCAATTCGGTCATTCCTCGCAGCGAGGTCACCTGCGGGAGTTGCCGGATCGAAACCCACAAGAAAATCACGATATTGAAGATGAAGAGATAGCGCGCGTAGCGCAGCAGCGCCTCATGACGCCGGACCGTCGTGGATATGCGCGAGATATCAAATGTTGCGACCCGCATCGGGCGACTTGCAGCTCCATTGACCCGGTGTAAACATGTCGCATCCCGGTGAGGCTGGCGCTTCCAAACAAAGCGCCACGGCCCGGACGTATCGCCAGGCTCTGGCGCCGAGGGTGCGACTTTATCATCGATCCTGACTTCGTCGCTGACGCCCGATGATATACAGCCTACATTAGTCTTTGAAATCAATTTCCAGTTCATGTAGGAACTTTCGCCGCGGGCTCCGCGTCCTAGGCGCCGAGAGCCGGCGCACATCGCAAAGAACATAGAAGCCGCGCGCGGATTGCCGCACTGGCGCAGCCGTCTTTCGCTGCGATGGGCGCGCTGCCAAATGGAAAGGGACCGGATGAGCGCATTTCACCATGAGCGGGTGCTCAGCGTCCGTCATTGGACGGAGCGGCTGTTCAGCTTCCGCACCACGCGCACGCCCTCGTTCCGCTTTCGCAGCGGCCAGTTCGTGATGATGGGCCTCGAAGGCGAGGGCAAGCCGCTGTTGCGCGCCTATTCGCTGGCGAGCGCCCATTACGACGACGCGCTCGAATTCTTCTCCATCAAGGTTCCGGACGGGCCGCTGACCTCGCGGCTGCAGCATCTGAGGGAAGGCGACGAAGTGCTGATCGGCCGCAAGCCGACCGGGACCCTCGTGGTCGACAACCTGAAAGCCGGCCGGACGCTCTTCCTGCTCGGCACCGGCACGGGCCTCGCGCCCTTCCTCAGCATCATCCGCGACCCGGAGGCCTACGAGCGGTTCGAGCGCATCGTCGTCGCCCACGGGGTGCGCTGGATCAAGGACCTCGCCTATAGCGACATCATCGCGAGCGATCTGCCAAGGGACGAATTCGTCGGCGACATGGCGCGCAGGCAACTCATCTACTATCCGACGGTGACCCGCGAGCCTTTCCGCAACCAGGGCCGCCTGTCGCTGGCTCTGACGACGGAGAGGCTGACCGCGGCCCTCGGGCTCCCGACGATCGATGCAGCGCATGACCGCTTCATGCTCTGCGGCAGCCCGGCGATGCTGGCGGACCTTCGCGCCATCCTCGACGCGCGCGGCTTCGAGGAAGGCAATCACGGCGAGCCGGGCGACTACGTGATCGAGAAGGCCTTCGTCGACAAGTGAGCCGACGCCTTCTGCCGGTTGCGCGGAAGTCCAGCCGCGCGGGAACCTACAGCGGCGCCGCGATCCCATCGAGCCTCGGGTCGGACGCGCCGCAGAGCGCTTCGCCGGCGATGGCGATCGCCTGGGCGCCGCCCTCGAACGAGCGCATGAAATCATGCCGCGCGACCCAATCGCCCGGGATCTCTTCGCCCGTCACGACCTGATGGCCGAGCGCCGCGAGGGCGGCGGCAAAGCCGGGATCCCGGTGCGGCTCGACAGAAATCCGGCGCCCGTCGAGCGCGCGGACGCGCGGCGCGTCGATGGCCTGCTGCAGGTCCATGCCGCGGTCGATCAGGTTGACCAGGATCTGCACCTGCCCCTGCGGCTGCATATTGGCCCCAATGCAGCCGAAACTGAGTTCGAGCGCGCCGTCGGCCGACAGCATCATCGACGGCAGGATCGAGTGGCGCACGCGTTTCCCCGGCGCGGCGCAGTTGGGATGGGCGGGATCCATCTCGAAGTCGGCGCCGCGGTTGTGCAGGATCACGCCGGTCGACGGAACGATGAGGCCCGACCCGAAGATATCGGAAATGCTGGTGATCAGCGACACCGCGTTGCGGTCGCGGTCGACGACCGTCAGATAGGTGGTGTCGCCATGCACGCGGCCCGCTGGCGGCGCGTCGAGGGCGCGGTCGGGCTGGATCAGCGCACGCCGCCCGGCGAGATGGTCGCGGGACATGAGACGCTCGAGGGGCGTTGCGGCAAAGCGCGGGTCGGCGACTGACGCGACCGCGTCCGCGAAGGCGAGCTTGGTCGCCTCGAGGATGAAATGCTTCGCCTGGACCTCATTGTCGGCGACGAGGCGCGGCAGATCGACGCCTTCGAGAATGCCGAGCGCCATCAGGGCGACGACGCCCTGTCCGTTGGGCGGCAGCTCGAGAACGCTGCGGCCGCGATATTCGCCGCGGATCGGCTCGACCCATTCGGCTTGGACCCGATCGAAATCGTCGCCGTCCAGATGGCCGCCGCTCTTCCCCAGAACGTCGAGGATCCTGTCCCGGACATCGCCGGCATAGAAGGCGGCGCGGCCGTTCCTGCCGATGGCGCGCCAGGTCCTGGCGAGGTCCGGCTGGCGGAAGATCGCGCCTGCCGCCGGCGCAGTCCCGCCCGGCAGATAGGGGGCTGGATCGGCGGAGAAGCGCCTGAGCTTCGAAGCTCCCCACTCCCACGTCTGGCTGATTTTCGCCCCGACCGCGAACCCCTCCTCGGCATAAGCCGCCGCGGGCTCGACGAGGTCGGCAAGATCCATCGAGCCGAAGCGGCCGTGCAGGGCAAGGTAGCCGTCGAGAGCCCCGGGGACCGAGACGGCCGGCGCGCCGGCCTGCGGCATCGAGGCAAAGCCGGCCGCGCGAAGATTGTCGATGGTAAGGCGCGACCCCGAGCGACCGCTGCCGTTGAGGCCGAAGAAGGCGCCGCTCCAATGCGCCAGAATCATGCAGTCGCCGCCGAGCCCGTTCATCATCGGCTCGACGACATTGACCATGGCCGCCATCGCGATCGCGGCGTCGGCGGCGTTGCCGCCCCTCTTCAGAACGTCCCTGCCGATCGCCGCCGCCAGCGGCTGGCTCGAGCAGGCCATCCCGTTCCTGGCGAAGACCGGGGCTCGCTCGGGATTGAAGGGTCGCATGCGCGCCAAAGCCTCGCTTGATCCCATGTCCGCTCTGGCGCTTCGGGAACGCACGCTCTCGTTCACGCCATCTCGCTTGGGCAAATATTGAACGATAGCGGCGCGACTGTCGCCGGACTACTCGGCAGGGGCGGCGCCCCGCTAGTTGCCGAAGGCGCGCAGCAGGGGAAACGCCCGCAGCAGTGGATTGCCGGGCCGAGCGTCGGGAGCTGCGGAATCCGTCGACGTCGGCGAGGCTCGCGCAGTTTTAAGCGGATCTGCCGACTTCTCGGGTTTGTCATGCTTCTCGCGCTTCGACGACTTGCCGTGCTTGTTTTGCTTCGCATCAGCGACAGTCGACAGCGGGC
The DNA here is from genome assembly GCA_963772555.1 of uncultured Alphaproteobacteria bacterium. GTDB lineage: Bacteria > Pseudomonadota > Alphaproteobacteria > Rhizobiales > Beijerinckiaceae > Roseiarcus. Next base: position 27,328 of record CAVYXQ010000029.1, read on the forward strand.
GGATCGGCGGCTCTGGCGCGGCGGCGAGGCTGGCTGCAACCGCGGCCGAAGGCTCGCCGTCAAAGTTCTCTGGCGGGTTGGGTTCCGTTGGAGCGACTGGCGACAGCGGCCGGGCCGCCGGCTCCGGCGCGGCGTCGGCTGCAACTCCGGCCGGAGCCTCGCCGTCAAGGTTCTCCGGCAGGTTGAGTTTGGTCGAAACGACTGGCGGCAGCGGCCGGCCCGGCGGCTCCGGCGCGGCGTCGGCTGCAACTCCGGCCGGAGCCTCGCCGTCAAGGTTCTCCGGCAGGTTGGGTTTGGTCGAAACGACAGGCGGTCGCGGCTGGCTCGCCGGCTCCGGCGCGGCGTCGGCTGCAACTCCGGCCGGAGGCTCGCCGTCAAGGTTCTCCGGCAAGCTCGGCGTCGCCGGAGCCTCGGCCTGAACCGGCCGCCTTGGCGGCTCTGACCTGGCGACGGGAATGGCCGCAGTCCCCACTGAAAGCCCACTGTCTAATTTCGCTGGCGAAGATCCCGGCGCCGGGGCTTGTCGTGTTCCATCGGCGGAGCTGGCCGTCGTCTCGCCCGCAGCCGCGGGCTCAGCCGAGGCCTCCGCGGAGGGCGAAGGCGTCGCTATCGATGTCTCGTTTGCTGGCGGCTGTCGCGAGCTTTCGTCGGGCGTCATGGTTGCGGGCGGGTTCGGCCCCGGGCGTGCGACCGCAGGCAGATCCGTCGCCCCATTGGCCCTTTCCCCGTCGGCGCCCACACGCGTTGCGGCTTCGGCAATGGAAGGAGGGTTTCGAGGCCGACCAGGCAGCACGCCCTCATTGAACGCGAGGACCGCGCCCAGCCCGGCGATCACGGCGGCGCCAGTCAGCGCGGGCGCCTTGCGTTTCCAGCGTCGCCAATCGTCGCCGCGCCGGCCCGCGGGAACGTCGCCGGCGTCGGCGGCCTGCGGCGCTTCGGCGTCGACGGCCGTTGTCTCGGTCCGGCCCAAATCGGCAGGTCGAGTCGCGTCTTCGCCAATCCGGGACATCGCCGGAAGATTGCGGTTGGCCGGCGACGCGCTCGCAAGACCTTCGAGGAGGCGCTCCAATTTGAGCAGGGGGTCTTCCTCGCCCGCCGGCTGCGCGGTCGAGGCGGGCGCCTCCTGCCGGAGCTCATCAGGTTTGACGCCTGCGGAAGCTCGGACCCCGGAAGCGGCCTTTTGATCCGACATTGTCCGGATGACCCCTCGCGTCATCTTCGATCTGCGCCGGCTTCCGCAGCTGCCGAACGGCGCCCGCAAAACGTCGCGCACCTTATCGCGATCGCTCTGAGTTTGTCACGCTGCCCGCGAGACGCCATGTTCTCCAGGCGAAATCAGACGTTTTCGACGACCTCAGTGCATCAGCGGGCCCCAGGAGGGGTCGCTGGCGTAGTTCGGGGTCGGCACCAAAAACTCGCCGTGGCCGAAGATGTCGGTCATGTAGATCTTCGGGCCGCCGGAACCGCCCGAATCGCGGAAGAACATCACGTAGAGCCCGTTCGGCGCAAAGGTCGGGCCTTCGTTGTGAAAGCCCTCGACGAGGATTCGCTCGCCCGAGCCGTCCGGCTTCATCACGCCGATGCCGAACGAGCCGTTCCTGATGCGGGTGAAGGCAATGAGATCGCCGCGCGGCGACCAGACCGGCGTCGAGTACCTGCCTTCGCCGAAGGAGATGCGCTTGGCCGGTCCGCCGGCGGCGCTCATCACATAGATCTGCTGCGAGCCGCCGCGGTCCGATTCGAAGGCGATCTGCTCGCCGTCCGGCGAATAGGTCGGCGAGGTGTCGATCGCGGACGTGTCGGTGAGCCTGGTCGTGGCGCGCGAGCGCAGATCCATGGCGTAGAGATTGCTGCTCCCGCCTTCCGACAGCGACATCACGATCGCCTGGCCGTCCGGCGAGAAGCGCGGCGCGAACGTCATGCCGGGGAAATTGCCGACCGCCTCGCGCTTGCCGGTCTCGAGATTGAGCACCGTCACTTTCGGATCGGCGGAGCCGAACGACATATAGGCGACGCGTTGGGCGGAGGGCGAGAAGCGCGGCGTCACGACGAGATCGTCGGCGCCTCCGACGCCGCCGATGTCCTTCACATTGGCGCCGTCCATGTCCATGATCGCGAGGCGCTTGCGCCGCTTGTCCTTGGGTCCGGTCTCGTCGACGAAGACGATCCGGGAGTCGAAGAAGCCCTTTTCGCCCGTCACGCGGGAAAAGACCGCGTCGGCGATCATGTGGCCGACGCGCCGCCAGGCGCCGAGCTCGGCGGTGTATTGTTCGCCGGCCGTCTGCTCGCCGGTCGCCGCGTCCCACAGACGGAATTGCGCGGTCACATGGGAGCTGTCCGGATGCAGCACCCGGCCGGTCAGCACGAATTGCGCGTCGACCGTTTTCCAGGCGTCGATGTTCGGGCGGACGTCCGGATTGCTGATCGCTTCGGGGAAGCTCGATGGATTGACGGGCAAAAGAAAGATCGAGCGGGCGAAGTCGTTGCTGACGACGAGGCCGATCTTGTCTGCGCCCTCGTCGCCGGCGAAGGGCGTGACGGCAATGGTGACCGGTTTGAAATTGGCGCCCGCGTGAATGTAGACGTCGCCTGCCGCTGAGGCGGGCGCCGCGCCGATGGCGATCCACGCCAGCGCCGCCGCGTAGGCCCAGTCACGGAAGACGACAAAAGACGTTTTCATTCACGAGATCTCACGAGGGAAAAAGAAACACGTCCCGCCGTCCGGGCTCAACGAACGGCGACTTGCGGATCGAAGTGGATAGTCTTGGTTTTCCATTGCTCATAAAAGGGGCGATATTGGGCCGGCACCGGGAGAGGGTCGCAGGTCCTGACTGCCTCGATGACGCTCTTCGCCTGCGGCTTCTGCGCCGGGTCCGACGGCGGATTGACGAGCTTCGGCGGCTTCATCAGCGACCCGTCCGGCTTGAAGGCAAGGCGCACCTTGGCGACGTAAGGATCGGCGTCGGCGGGCGCCGCCGCCGGTTTCCAGCAAGCGAGGTAGGTCTTGATTATCCAGGCGTCGAACTTCGCCTGCTGCGAGGCCGTCATGCGCGCCCGCGGCTCCGGCTCGGGCGCAGCGGGCGCGACGACCGGGGCGGGCGGCAGGGTCGCGGCAGTCTTCGTTGTCTGGATCGAAGCGGTTTCCATCGGCGCCTTCGCCGACGGACGAACGGCCGGGCGGACGCGGTCGTAGCCGACGAGGCCCGCGGCGACCGCCGCCGCCAGCGTCAGGGACAGGATGAGCGTCGGGCGAATGGTCATGGAGCGGGCTTTCGTCGACTTTGCCAAGGGGGGACCTCTAGCCTTGCGTTTCGCGGGGATCGAAATGGATGGTTTCGACCTTCCACTGGTCGAAGAACGGCGCGTATTGCGGCGGCACGTGCAGCGGGTCGCATTTCTTGACGGCACGCATCGCGCTTTCGGCATGCGGGCGCCAGGCGGGATCGGTCGGGGGATTGAGCAGGACCGGCCGGGCCGACAGCGAACCGTCGGCGTTGAACACCACCTTGATCTCGGCGACGTAGATATCGCCTTCCGGCATTGTCGGCGGCGGCGTCCAGCAGTTGAGGTAGCTCTCGGTCAGCCAGGCGTCGAGCGCCGAGGACATTGACAGCGACATGCGCGGCGCGTCGTGGCGTGGCAGGCCCTGCGGCGTCGCCACTGAGGAATCGCTGGCGTTCGCGGACGCGGACGGCCTGCTCTGGCCGATCAGCTTGGCGATCGCCTTGGGATCATAGGCGCGGGTCGGCTTCGACTCGGTGTCGGCCCTGGCGTCGACCAGTTTGGCGATCCGGTCCGGCTTCGGCTTCTGCGGTTCGGTCTCCTTCGGCCGCTCGGACGGCGCTTCGCTGACCTTCGGCCGGATCGGCGGCTCCGGCGTGTCGTCGGCGACGGGCTTGGGCGGCGGCGGGGGCTCGGCCTTCGGGGCGGCCTCGGGCTTCGGCGGCGCCGGCTCGGGGCGCGTCGGCGGCGTCGGGACCGGGGCCGGCTCTTCCGCGGCGCGCAGATCGGGCGGCGGCTCAGGCGGCGTTGGCGGCGTCGGCGCGACTTCGGGCCGCGGCGGCGGCTCCGGCGCGGGCTTGGCGTCCTTCTCGCCGTTCATCACCTGGTTCATCTCGCTCAGCGACACGGTTTCCACCGGGATCAGTTCCGGATTGTCCTCGAAGCGAGGGGCGGAGGCGAAGCCGACGAGGATGAGGGCCACAAGAGCGCCATGCAGAACGCTCGAGGCCGCCCAAGCCCAGTATGACCGCCGCTCGTCCACTGCTCCCGGCTACTGACTGATCGGCTCGGTGACCAGCGCCACCTTCTTGAACCCCGCCGTGGTGACGGCCGCCATGATTTGCGCCACCCGCCCGTACGGCACGACCTTGGAGGCGCGCACGTAAATGCGCTGCTCTTCGTCGTGCTGCGAAACGGCCTCGAGCCTCGGCACCAGGTCGGCGTCGACGATCTGCTGGTCCATGACGTAGAGCTGCCCCTGTTCGTTGAGCGAGACGGCGATCGGCTTCTTGTCGACATTGAGGGCCGAGGCGCTCGTCTTCGGCAGATCGACTGAGACGCCGGTGGTCAGCAGGGGCGCCGCGACCATGAAGATGATGAGCAGGACCAGCATGACATCGATGAACGGCGTCATGTTGATGTCCGCCATGGCGCCGTAGCGCGGGACGCCGCGCCGTCCGCGGCTCACCTTGCGTCCGCTGCCGATCGACACGCCCATTCTCAGGAAACCTTCTCGCTCGAGAGGTGATGGTCGATCTGACGGGACAGGATCGACGAGAATTCGTCGGCGAAACTTTCCAGCCGGGCCTGCGCCCTGGCGACGTCGCCCTGGAATTTATTGTAGGCGATGAGCGCGGGGACCGCGGCGAAAAGGCCGAGCGCGGTCGCCAGCAGCGCCTCGGCGATGCCGGGCGCGACGACCGCGAGCGAGGTGTTCTTCGACGCCGCGATCGACTGGAACGAGTTCATGATGCCGAACACTGTGCCGAAGAGGCCGATGAACGGTCCGGCCGACGCCACCGTGGCGAGGACGAGGAGATTCGACTCGAGCCGCTCCACCTCGCGCGCGATCGAGACGTCGAGCACCTTGTCGATGCGCGCATGCAGGCCGCGGAAGGAGCCGGCCGCCTGCTGGAAGGAGCGTTTCCACTCGCGCATGGCGGCGACGAACAGCGCCGCCGCGCCGGTGTTGGGCTGGTCCGCCAGCGACACGTAGAGTTCCTCCAGCGACTGGCCGGACCAGAACACCTGCTCGAAATTCTCCATTTCAGTGCGGAATTTACGGAAGAGGCGGCTCTTGTCGAAGATGATCGCCCAGCACCACAGCGAAGCGAGGAAGAGACCGAGCATCACCGCCTTGACGACAATGTGGGCCGACCAGAACATCGACAGGATGCTCGTATCCGGAGTCGCGACGTCGGCTGGATTCATGCGGCTTACAACCTGTTTGACGCGGCGGACCGTCTCGCCGATGCCGGCGCGATTTCTTAAATCGGGCGCGGTCTGCCTGCGAAATCGGCCGAAACTTGGGCTGCCTGAGGCGGGGGCATGACCCGAATGTGTCGGGGATTATTAAGCCTCTGATAGGATTAACGGCAGGTTACCTGAGAGAAGCGGCTATCATAGCCGCGCTCCTCCTTGTCGCCCCTCGGACGCGGCGCCCAGATCCAAAGCTCCCGAGGCTCCGGTCCGGTCACGAATTCCTCGGAGCCGCGACTTCTGTTAGAAATGCCTTCAGCGACGCTTCCCCGGGTCAGCGACGAGGAAATGATGGCGCGCTTGCTTTCGGTTAATATTGGGCTCCCGCGCGACATCCCGTGGCAGGGCAAAACGGTCCATACCGCAATCTGGAAAACGCCGGTGCAAGGCCGTCGAACGGTGCGGCGGCTCAACATCGAGGGGGATGGCCAAGGCGACCTGCAAGGGCATGGCGGCGAGCATCGCGCGGTCTTTGTTTATCAGATCGATTCGTACCGCTATTGGCAAGCTCAGCTTGGCCGCAACGACTTCGCTTATGGCCAGTTCGGCGAGAATTTCACGATCGACGGCTTGCCCGACACAGAGGTGTGCATCGGCGACCGTTACAGGATCGGAAATGCGCTGTTCGAGGTGACGCAGCCGCGCGTCACCTGCTACCGGGTCGGCATCCGGATGAACGAGCCGCAAATGGCGGCGCTCCTCGTGGCGCATCACAGACCGGGCTTTTATTTTCGCGTCCTCGAGGAGGGCGAGGTCGAAGCCGGCGACGACATCGTGCAGGTCTTGGCCGGTCCCGAGCGTTTGACCGTCGCCGAGACCGATGCGCTGCTGTATCTGCCCGGGCACGACAAGAGCGGGCTTGAGCGGGCCCTGCGCATCCCGGCGTTGAGCGCCGGCTGGCGCTCCTCGTTCGAAACATTGCTCGAACGCGAGCGCAAAGGCGGTTCGACGACCGGCAATCCCGGGCTGGCGCCCGCGGCTGAGCCGGCGCCGGCATGGGCCGCGTTCCGGCCGCTGCGGGTCGCCGACAAGCGGCGCGAGAGCAGCAACGTCACCTCGCTGGCGCTCGAATCGAGCGATAGCCGGCCGCTCGCCGCGGCGACGCCCGGCCAGTTTATCGTGCTGCGACTGAAGCCCGCGCCAGAGGCGCCAGCTTTGCTGCGCAGCTACTCGCTCTCCGGCGAGCCTGGCGAGGAGCGCTGGCGGATCAGCGTCAAGCGGGAGCCGAACGGCGCGGCCGGGGCCTACGTCGAGGCGCGGGTCCAGGTCGGCGATGTCGTCGACGCCAGCGCGCCGCGTGGCAGCTTTACGCTGAGGCAGGGCGACGGACCGGTGATCCTGTTGAGCGCCGGCATCGGCGCCACTCCCGTCCTGGCCATGCTGCATGCATTGGCCGCGGGCGGATCGCGGAGAGAAATCTGGTGGGTTCATGGCGCCCGCAACGGGGCCGAGCATGCGTTTGCCGCGGAAGTGAAGGGGCTTCTCAAATTGTTGCCCGGAGGCCACAGCCACATCCGTTACAGCGCACCCGGCCCCACAGATCGGCCGGGGATCGATTTCGACTCCGCCGGGCGCTTGAGCGTTCACGTCCTGCAGGAGCTGGGCGTGCCTCGCGAGGCGGATTTCTATCTGTGCGGACCGGCCGCGTTTATGAGCAGCCTGACCGCCGATCTGGCCAGCTGGGGCGTCTCGGCCGAGCGGCTGCACAGCGAGAATTTCGGCTCTGGTCCGGCGCTGACCCCGGGGATCTCCGCCGCTCCGCTACGGACGCCGCATCTGCCGGATCGGCCTGCCGGCGCCGGGCCGATGGTGTCTTTCGCCAGAAGTAATTTGGCCCTGCGCTGGGATTCGGCGTTTCAGAGCCTACTTGAACTGGCCGAGGCCTGCGATGTGCCGGTGCGGTGGTCGTGTCGCACCGGCGTCTGCCACAATTGCGAGACCGGGCTTATCGCCGGCACAGTCGACTATCGCCCCGAGCCGATCGAGCCGCCGGCGGACGGCAATCTGTTGATTTGCTGCAGCCGGCCGCGCGCCGATATTGTGCTCGATCTCTAATCCCGGCGCGGAGATTGGCCGACTGAAGGTCGGGGTGCGCAGATCCGAAATGTCCGGTTCCGAGCCGAGGCCGTTCGCCCGAAGGACCGCATGCCCTACCCAAAGCGCGGCTACGCCGCTATCGTCCTTTCCCGGCGCCCCTGAAGGTCCCGGCGCCGTCGGAGGTTGTGGTATGGGGGCGCTCGAGGCGTACGCCTGGGAATGGGGTTCGGCGCTGATCCGCTGGCTGCACGTCACGGCGGCGATCGCCTGGATCGGCGGCTCGTTCTTCTTCATGCATCTCGACGCTTCGCTGAGAAAAAGCGCCGGCGACGATCCGGGCCTGGCCGGCGTCTCCTGGCAGGTGCATGGCGGCGGTTTCTACCGGATGGGCAAATACATGCTGGCGCCGCCGTCGCTGCCCGACCACCTCATCTGGCACAAGTGGCAGTCCTACTGGACGTGGATGAGCGGCTTTGCGCTGCTCTGCTGGGTCTATTACGGCCAGTCGACGTTTTTCCTGATCGATCCGGCCGTCATGCCGCTCCAGCCCTGGCAGGCGGCGGCGATCGGCATCGGCGCGCTGGCGCTCGGCTGGATCGTCTACGATCTCCTCTGCCGCTCGCCACTCGGCGACAACGACCCGCTGCTGGCGCTGGTCGGCTTCGGCTACGTGGTGCTGACGAGCTGGGTGTTCACGCTGTTTTTCTCCGGCCGCGGGGCGCTCATCCACACCGGCGCGCTGATGGCGACGATGATGACCGGCAACGTCTTCTTCGTCATCATGCCGAACCAGCGCAAAAGCGTCGCCGCGCTCATCGCGGGCAAGAAGCCCGACCCGAAATGGGTGAAGACCTCGAAGACCCGCTCGACACACAACAATTACATCACCCTGCCGGTGCTGTTCCTGATGCTGTCGAATCACTACCCGATGACCTATTCCAATCCGAGGGTCATCCCGGCGCTGGTCACCTGCGTCATCGTCGCCGGTGCGCTCGTCCGCTATTTCTACAACGTCTGGCACCTCAATCACGCAAAGGCGCCGTGGTGGGCGTGGGCGGTCGCGGCCGCCGCGATGTTCTGCGCCTTCGGCGTCGCCTCGCTCGCCTCGCCCGGCATGCGCGGACTGATGGGCCTTGCCGATCTGCCGACGCCGGTGGCCAAGGTCGAGGAGCCGAAGGCGCCGCCCGAGGTGGTCGACATCGTCATGACGCGCTGCATGATGTGCCACGCCGCAGCGCCGATGGAGGAGATCGGCGAAGCGCCCAAGGGCGTGCTCCTCGACACCCCGGAGCATATCGCCCGCTTCGCTCCCGCCATCCGCATGGAGGCGGTGCTGACGCGTGCGATGCCGCCGAATAATTTCACCCAGATGACCGAAGAGGAGCGGGACGTTCTGGCGCGCTGGCTCAAGCTCGACATGGCGAAGAACTGATGGCCCCGAAACTCTCCGAAGCTGACCTGGCCGCCGGCGCGCGGCTGATGACGCGGCTCGACGCCCTGGCGAAGTTCACCGACGAGCCGGGCCGGCTGACGCGGCTCTTTCTGTCCGACGCGCATCGGCGCGCCGCGCAGGCCTTCATCGGCTGGGCAGCCGAAGCCGGGCTCAAGGCGCGGATCGATGCGGCCGGCAATGTCGTGGCGCGCTACGAAGGCAGGCGGGCAGGGGCCCCGGCGCTGATGCTGGGCTCGCACATCGACACGGTGCGCGACGCCGGCCGCTATGACGGCAATTACGGGGCGCTGGCGGCGCTCGCGGTCGCCGAATCGCTGGCGGCCCGGGGCGAACGGCTGGAGCACGCCGTCGAGATCGTCGCCTTCGGCGACGAGGAAGGCGTCCGCTATCGGACGACGCTCACCGGGTCGCGCGCGCTGGCTGGGAACTACCCGAAGGACGCTCTCGACCAGCGGGACGCCAACGGCGTGACGATGCGCGACGCGCTGATCGCTTTCGGCGGCGATCCGGGCAGGGCGCCGTCGATCCGTCCGACCAATGTCGCAGCCTTCGTCGAGGCGCATATCGAGCAGGGCCCGATCCTCGAAGCCGAAGGACTGCCGCTCGGCATCGTCACCGCGATCAACGGCGCAACGCGGCTCGAGGTCGGCGTCGACGGCGTCGCCGGCCACGCCGGGGCGACGCCGATGAACCTCCGCCGCGACGCCCTGACCGCGGCCGCCGAGATGGCGCTCGCCATCGAAAAGCGCGCCCGGGCCGAGCCCCATCTCGTCGCCACCATCGGGCGGCTCGAAGTGTGGCCTGGCGCGACCAACGTCATTCCGGGGCATGTGCAGTTCTCGATCGACCTTCGCGCGCCGGACGATCGGCGCCGCGCCGCCGCGCTCGCCGACCTCATGGGCTCGATCAATTCCGTCGCCGCGGCGCGCGGCGTGCGGGCGACGGTCGCCAAGACGCACGAGGCGAACGCCTTCGTCTGCGATCAAAATATCATCGCGGGACTGACGCGTGCGGTCGAAGCGCTCGGCGTCGCGCCGCGGCTGCTGCCGTCGGGGGCGGGACACGATACGATGGCGATCGGCGCGCTTTGCCCGGCGGGCATGCTCTTCGTCCGCTGCAAGGGCGGGATCAGCCACAATCCGCTGGAATCGATCACGCTCGAGGATTGCGCCTTCGGCCTTGCGGCGCTGACCCGTTTCGTGCGCGATTTCCGGCTCGACTGAGAAGCCGCGGCTTCCTATGCCAAGAGCGCAAAAGCCGCCAAAAGTCGAGGGCCGGTTCGCGCCGGGACGCTGCCGCGAGCCTGGCCTTGAGGCTCCGGCAGGAGGCTCCTGTCCGCCGTTTGCGCTCAGCGCGATTGGCCGTCGTCGCCTCGACGTCCATAATTTTCCTGGACAAACTCCCCTGGAGTTATTACTTTTGTAATAATACCAGGATGGAGCGCCGCAATGGTCACTCTCAAAGTCCGTCGCTTCGGGAACTCGCTCGGCGTCGTCTTGCCCAGGGAGGTCATCACGCGGCTCAACACGCAGGACGGCGCGCCGCTTTATCTTACAGAAACGCCAGGCGGCGGCTACCAGCTCGTCCCCTACGATCCCGACTTTCAGGCGAAAATGGCGAAGGCCGAAGAGATCATGCGCCGCTATCCCGACACGTTGCACGCCCTCGCTCAGTGACGAGTGAAATCATCTGGATCGAAGAGAGCGTGGCCCTGGCGATCCACCAAACGCTGCTTGCGCTCCATGGAGGCGCCGCCGGGGTCCGCGACGAAGCGCTGCTTAAATCCGCTCTCGCCCGACCTCGCCAAGCCGCCGTCTACGCCGTTGAACCCACGATCGCGGATCTCGCCGCCCTCTACACCGCCGGCATCGTGAAGAACCATCCTTTTGTCGACGGCAATAAACGGACCGGCTTTCTTCTGGGCGTCCTCTTCCTCGAGCTCAACGGATTCGCGTTCACGGCAACGCAGGAAAACGCCGCCAACGCCGTCCTGGCTCTCGCGGAAGGCTCTTGGGACGAAAAGACGTACGCGGCCTTCCTCAAGAAGACCGCTCATCCGGGCAATTAGCGTGCGTTTGTTTCGACGGCGCGAAAGCGCGGGTCCAGAGACGCCAAGGCGAACGCGCAACCCTGGAAGCGTGTGAATGTCGTAGGGTTTCGAGGCCCCATTTTGCGGGGTGACAAGGCCCGTCGTTGGCGTTACGAACGCGACCCGGGAGGAACGATGACATGAGCAAGCGATTTTTCGGCGACATCGGTCCGGTGCGCTACGCGGGGCCGAAGAGCGACAATCCGTTCGCCTTCCGCCATTACGATCCAGCGCGCGTCGTCATGGGCAAGACGATGGCCGAGCAGCTCAGGCCCGCCGTCTGCTACTGGCACAGCTTCGCCTGGATGGGCTCCGACATGTTCGGCGCGCCGACCTTCGCCAGGCCCTGGGAAGGCGACGACATGAAGGCGGCGCGCCTCAAGGCCGACGTCGCCTTCGACATGTTCACGACGCTGGGCTTCCCCTTCTTCGCCTTCCACGACCGGGACGTCGTGCCGGAAGGGGCAAGCTTCGCCGAGTTCGGCCGCAACCTCGCCGAAATGACCGACGTCTTCGCCGCCAAAATGCGCTCGACCGGCGTCAAGCTCTTGTGGGGCACGGCCAATCTCTTCAGCCACCCGCGCTACATGGCCGGCGCGGCCACCAATCCCGATCCGGACGTGTTCGCCTACGCCGCCGCGCAGGTGAAGAACGCGATCGACGCCACCATGAAGCTCGACGGCGCCAACTACGTGCTCTGGGGCGGGCGCGAGGGCTATGAGACGCTGCTCAACACCGATTTTTCCCGCGAGCTCGAGCAGCTCGGCCGCTTTCTGTCGCTGGTCGTCGACTACAAGCACAAGATCGGCTTCAAGGGCGTGCTCCTGGTGGAGCCGAAGCCGCAGGAGCCGACGAAGCACCAGTACGACTTCGATGTCGCCGCCGTCGCCGGCTTCCTCCGGCGCTTCGACCTCGAGCGCGAGGTCAAGCTCAACATCGAAGTCGGCCACGCGGTGCTGGCGCATCATTCGTTCGAGCACGAGGTCGCGCTCGCGTCCGCCCTCGGCCTTCTGGGCTCGGTCGACGCCAACCGCAACGACTACCAGTCGGGCTGGGACACCGACCAGTTCCCCAACAACGCGGCCGAACTCGTGCCGGCGCTCTATTTCATCCTGAAGCAGGGCGGCATCGCGCCCGGCGGCTTCAATTTCAACTCCAAGGTCCGCCGCCAGTCGATCGACCCCGCGGACCTGCTGCACGGCCACATCGGCGGCATCGACGCCTGCGCCGAAGCGCTGGTCGCGGCGGCGGCTCTCATCGAAGACGGCAAGTTCGACGCGCTCCGGGCCGAGCGCTACGCCGGCTGGAAGGAGCCGGCGGCGCAGGCGATGCTCATGAAAGGCGCAAGCCTCGAGGCGATCGCCAAGCGGGTCGCCGACGAGAAGATCGACCCGAAGCCGCGTTCCGGCCGGCAGGAGTTCTTCGAGAACCTGGTGAACCGCTACCTCTGACGCGACCAGCCGGAAGGCTTGCCCTCATCCGGCATAAGGCCCGCGCGCCCCCCTCCCCAGCTCTGCTGGGGAAGGCAGCGCCCGTAAGGCGACCGGGCTACGACGAAACCGTTATCGATTGCTGCCGACAGCCGGCCGTCGACGACTTCACGACCTATTCGGCTAGAGCCGGGCGACCAGGAGGTGGGGCTCGCTCTGACGGAGCTGCGGAGCCGTCAATCGTCTGCCCAAACAAACAATGTTCCTTCGCCGAGCGTGCCATCAAAGCTGCCGCCGTCCGACCAGCCTGACGTAATCTCCGGAACGACCGTTGTGCCGATGGTTGCCGAAGGCGGGACTTTTCTGATTCCGGTCAGCCTTACGGTAACAGTCTACAAACCCGCCAACTCTCGGCTTCGGTCCGCGCCGCTTGGGATCGCGGCCTGTCACTGCGGCGAGGGGTGGCTGCCGTTTACCAGGCGCGTTATTGTCCACGGCTCAAACGTCGGTCAAAAGAGGGAGACAGGGTGGTGGAGAAGACGAGGCCGCTCGCGGAGCATGACCTGCCGGAAGCCCAGCGCATCGTTCGGCGTGCGTTCGGCACGTTCCTCGGCGCGCCGGATCTCGATACTTTCTGGACCGACTTCGACTACGTTTACGGACGCTTCGGAGCAGAGCATACCGTTGCCTTCGCCGCCGACGCCGATGGCGCGCTGGCCGGCGTCAACTTCGCAACCCGCTGGGGGAGCGTCGGTTTCTTCGGTCCTATATCGACCAGGCCTGATCTGTGGAACCGCGGCATCGCCCAACCTCTCGTGCAGGCTGTGTCCGATGCCTTCGACACCTGGGGTGTCAGCCATGCCGGGCTGTGCACGTTTCCGCACTCCACCAAGCATGTGTGGCTATACCAGAAGTTCGGGTTCTACCCGCGTTATCTGACGCCGGTCATGGCGGCGCCGGTGACGCCTGGCCTTAAGCCGCGCCCGCCGCTCGCGCGCTATTCCGAACTGTCGGCCACTGAGCGTGCGGAAGCCGAACAGGCCGGCCGTGCGCTGACGGACGAGATCTATGAAGGCCTCGATCTGAGCGCCGAGATCCGCACCGTGGCAGCGCGCAACCTTGGGGACACACTGCTGCTGCGGGAGGGCGCCAGCCGTCTGGCGGGGTTCGCCATTTGCCACTGGGGACCGGCCAGCGAGGCTGGGCAGGACAGTCTCTTTGTGAAATTTGGCGCGGCGCGACCCGGCGCCGGCGGCGGGGCGCGCTTCGTCTCCCTGCTCGACGGCTGTGCCGCGCTCGCGCGGGCCGTCGGTATGACAAATGTGATCGCCGGAGTGAACACGGGACGGGAGGAGGCGTACCGGCTGATGCTGGCGAACGGATTTCGCGCCCGCATGCACGTCGTCACCATGCACCGGCCGAACGAGCCCGGCTATAGCCGGCCTGGATGCTTCGTGCTCGACGATTGGCGATAGCGCGCTGCCCGACCGGGTTCCCGCGAGAACTTCGGTGTCTCCGTCTGGCTTTCAGGCCTCAACTAAACAAGCGCCGTAACCGCGCCACGCGGGGCGAAACCGGGAGAATCAGATGCGAATGGTCGATGACGCCGACGCCGGCTTTTTCCAAGTCGGCGATTGCGCGTGGCGACGATGAGATCATGAACGAGGGCGTGCAAGCAATTCCAATTCGGCCTGGCGGACCTCGGCGATGATGGCGTCGCTCAGGCGGCGACGTCGGCGACGACCGTGTCGAGGAGCGGCAAGCCCATCGGCGTGACGCGGATGCGGCCCCGGTCATCGCGCTCGATGAACCCGTCCTCGATCAGGCTTCCGATCCGCTCGGGATCGAGGCGCCGGCCGCTGAGCTCGGCGTACCGCCGCGGATCGACGCCCTCGGCGAGGCGCAAGCCCATCAGCAGGAACTCGTCGCCCTGCTCCTCGCGGCTCAGCGGCGCGTTCTCGACGAGGCCGTGGCCCTCGGTCTCGACCTGGGTCAGCCACATCTCCGGGTGGCGCTCGGCTTCCTGGGCGAACCGCCCCTTGGCGGTGACGATGAGCCGCCCGTGCGCCCCCGGCCCCACGCCGGCATATTCGCCGTAGCGCCAGTAGACGAGATTGTGACGGCTCTCGCCGCCCGGGCGGGCATGGTTGGAGATCTCATAGGCGCGAAGGCCGCGCGCCTCGGTCAATTCCCGCGTGGCGGCGAAGAGGGCAAGGCTGAGATCTTCGTCCGGCAACGCCAGCTTGCCGGCGTCGCGCAGGCGCTCGAAGATCGTGTCGGGCTCGATCGTCAGCTGATAGAGCGAGACGTGATCGCCTGCCAGATCGAGCGCGCGGGCAAGCTCGGCGCGCCAGGCGGCCTCGCTCTGACCGGGCCTGGCGTAGATGAGGTCGAAGCTGAAGCGCGGAAAGAGCGACCCAGCGAGCTTCACCGCCGCTGTCGCCTCCTCGGCCGAGTGCCGGCGCCCGAGCGCCTTTAGGTCGGCGTCGTTCAGCGACTGCACGCCGATCGACAGGCGGTTGACGCCGGCGGCGCGATAGCCGCGGAACCTGCCGGCTTCGACGCTGGTCGGATTGGCTTCGAGCGTGATCTCGGCGTCCGCTGCGAGACTCCACTTGTCGGCGATCGCGTCGATCACCCCCTGCACCGTTTGCGGGCGCATTAGCGACGGCGTCCCGCCGCCGAAAAACACCGAGCCCACGATGCGGCGCGGCGCAAGCGCAGCCCGATGGGCGATCTCCGCCCTGAAGGCGGCGAGATACCGAGCCTCCTCGATCGGCGCGCTGCGCACATGGCTGTTGAAGTCGCAATAGGGACATTTCGCCAGGCAGAACGGCCAATGGACATAGACCGCGAATCCGGGATCGTCCTCGGCGGCAGCCGGCCGCTTCTCCCGCGCCGGGCGGCGAATCTCGTCCTGAATCATCGGGCCCTTATGCCAGCGAACGGCGCGCCGCGCCAGTTTTCGCCCCGGGCATCCTCAGAGCGCCTCGTCGTCGCTTTCGCCGGTGCGCACGCGCACGACGCGCTCGAGCCCGGTAACGAAAATCTTGCCGTCGCCAATTTGCCCGGTTCGGGCGGAAAGCTGGATCGCCTCGACCGCCTGCTCGAGCCGCTCGTCGCTGACCGCGACGTCAAGCCTGAGCTTTGGCATGTAGGCCGAGACATATTCCGAGCCGCGGTAGATTTCGGTGTGGCCCTTCTGCCGCCCGTAGCCGTTGACCTCGGCGACGGTCATGCCGTGGATGCCGAGCCGGTCGAGCGCGGCGCGCACCTCCTCCAGCTTGAAAGGCTTTATGACCGCGGTAATCAGCTTCATGGCAACGCCCCGGACGACGCCCGACTAACCTCCCCTCGCTAGGACGGAGGCCGACAAGTCGCAAGTGCAGAAATTGGCCTGTGATCCGGATCACAGCCGGAGCGGGAACTTCAGACTATTAACGCTATGTTGACGCTTGCTGCATTCGGCGTAGGATCCCATTGGAAAGCGGTCCAGAGCAAGCGCAGCTTGCGGAGCAGAGCGAAGGGTGAGGCGCCGCCATGTTCGCCGGGCAGCAGCCAGATCCGATCCTGGCCCAGGTCTTGCCGCTGGCGGATGATGCCGGTCAGCGCGCCGGCGGGACGCGATCGCACGAGGCAAAGCCGAAGGACGTCTCGAGGCCCTCCTTTTCCTATCGCGATTCCGTTCGCTCTCCCTGGCTTCTGGTCGTTCTTGGCGTCGTTGTTTTAGGCTGGGTCGGATTCATCGGGATCCTTATGCTGCGCCCGGGCGCGGCGCCTGAAGCGGCTGCCGGCTTGCCGCGGCTGGCATCGCCAGCCTTGCCGCCGCTGGCTTCGCCGGCTCCCGTGGCGGAGGACGCTTCGAATTTTCCCAACCAAACGGTCGAGCCGGAACCGCCCTCAGGCTCCGAAGCAAAGCCGTTCAACGCCGAGGTTTGGCAGCAGGCGAGCCTGGAAGCGACGTCTCCCCCGGCTTCGATAACAAATCTTGCGCCGGGGAACATCCCGCTGCCGCCGTCGCGCGATGCGGCGGGAAATGACGAGGCAGCGCCTCTGCCGCCCCCTCGTCCCCTTGACTTCGGACCATTTGCCAGGCCCGCGACCGGGTACGACAGATGGACTGCCGTCTACGACATCTCGGCGCATTCGGTGTATCTGCCCGACGGAACCCGTCTGGAAGCCCATTCAGGCCTTGGCGACAACCGGGACGATCCCCGTCATGTGGATGAACGCGATCGCGGGGCCACTCCGCCGCACCTTTATGAACTGACGCAGCGAGAGTCGCTCTTTCATGGGGTTCAGGCATTGCGACTGACGCCTGTCGGCGACGGCGACGTCTTCGGCCGGACGGGACTGCTGGCGCATCCGTACATGCTGGGGATGAATGGCGATTCCAACGGATGCGTGTCCTTCAAGGACTACGAGGTCTTCTTGCGCGCCTTTCAGAATGGAGAGGTCAAGCGTCTGGCTGTTGTCGCGCAATCGACCCGAGAACCTCGCCAAGTTGGTCGTCTCGAAAGTCTGCGCCGGGATCTCGACCGCTGATCTCTTCCGCCCTGCCGTCCATCCTCCGCCGCTGGAAGCGGCCGGATTAAACGCGGCCGGCGCCTTTTTCGACAATGAATGGTAGCGGGACCCGGACTCGAACCGGGGACCTACGGATTATGATTCCGCCGCTCTAACCAACTGAGCTATCCCGCCGCATTCGGCCTCGGCGTCAATGACCTTTTCGGGCGAAGTTGCGGTATAGAGAGGCCCGGCGAAGCCTGTCAAGGCGCGCAGTTCGAAAGGCGCTCAGGTCGCCTCCGGGAAGACCCGGGTGACGTGGCCCATCTTTCGGCCCGGGCGGATCTCGAGCTTGCCGTAGAGGTGCAGGCAGAGATCGGGCTGGGCGAGAATGTCGCGCCAGTCCTCTGCGTCCTCCCCGATCAGATTGTGCATTTCCACCCGGCCCCGCCGTGTCGGCGCCCCGAGCGGCCAGCCAGCGATGGCGCGGATGTGCTGCTCGAACTGCGAGGTCTGCGCTCCGTCGAGCGTCCAGTGGCCTGAATTGTGCACGCGCGGCGCAACCTCGTTGACGACGAGCCCTTCGCGCCCTTGTCGGTCGCGGGTCACGAAGAGCTCGACCGCCAGCACGCCGACATAGTCGAGCGCCTCCAGAATCCTGGTCGCGATCGTCTTGGCCTCCCCCTCGGTCTCGGCGGCGATCCGGGCCGGCGCGCGGCTTCGCGCCAGGATATGACGCTCGTGCTCGTTCTCGGTGAGGTCGAAGACGGCAAGGTCGCCTTCGAGACTGCGGGCCGCAACCACGGAAACCTCGCGCTCGAAGACGACGAAGCCCTCCAGAATCATCGGCGCGGAGCCGAGCGCCCGATGGACGGCGGCGACATTCGAGCCTTCCCGGATCAGCGACTGGCCCTTGCCGTCGTAGCCGAACCGACGGGTCTTCAGGATAGCCGGCCGGCCGAGTTCGGCGACGGCGCGCACCAGCGCCCCGGCGTCGTCGACCCCGACGAAGGGCGCAGTCTTGAGGCCGAGATCGCGCAGGAACGTCTTTTCCATGAGCCGGTCCTGGGTCACGGCAAGCGCCCGTGCGCCCGGGCGCACGGGGACGCGCGTGGCCAGGAATTCGACGGTCTCGGTCGGCAGGCTCTCGAGTTCATAAGTGACGATGTCGACCGACGCGGCGAAGCGCGCCAGCGCCTCCTCGTCATCGAAGCCGGCGATCGTTCGGGCAGCCGCCGCGTCGTAAGCGGGAGCCTCGGCGTCGGGCGCGAAGATATGCGTGCGCAGGCCGAGTTTCAGCGCCGCGATCGCCAGCATTCGCCCGAGCTGGCCGGCGCCCAGGATGCCGATCGTCGCGCCGGGGCTGAGAATCATCCGGCTTGGCCCTCGTCGGTCGGGCGCTCGGCGACTTCGGCCGTCCGGGCATCGCGCCAGGCCGCGAGTTGCTTCGCAAGCGATTCGTCGGAGAGCGCCAGCACGGCGCAGGCGAGCAGCGCCGCATTGACCGCGCCGGCTTCGCCGATCGCCAGCGTCCCGACCGGCACGCCCGCCGGCATCTGCACGATCGAAAGCAGACTGTCCTGCCCCGAGAGCGCCTTGGACGGGACCGGCACGCCGAGGACAGGCAGCGGCGTGAAGGCCGCGGTCATGCCGGGCAGATGCGCCGCGCCGCCGGCGCCGGCGATGATAACCCGGAAGCCTTCGCCCTTTGCCCCCTTGGCGAAGGCGACGAGCCGGTCGGGCGTACGGTGAGCTGAAACAATGCGGGCGTCGTAGCCGACGCCCAGCGCTTCGAGCGTTTCGGCCGCGCGCCGCATGACCGTCCAGTCGGACTGGCTGCCCATGATGATGGCGACCGGTTTTGGCGCGCCGGTCATAGGCGCACGCCGACGCGCAAATCGCCGAAAACCATGAAGATTGCGATTAAAGGAAGGGGACCGACGGCGCAAGCCTGGGCCAATCCCGGAAGTCCCCAGTCTTCGGTGAGGCCTCGGGCAGCCGGACTTGCGCCGGCATCGCCCCTTGGGCGAGAAGGTCGCTTTGCTGAGGGAGAAGCCTTTGGCTTCCCGGACGAAGCTCGCGGACACACCCGGGGAAGGCGTTCGCGCGGACGCGCAGGTTCCGGGGTCGCTTGGCGACCCGGGCGCCCTGCGCTTCTGGGCGGCCGTCATCCTGACGGGCGTCGGGGCGGGGATCGGCGCGGCGCTTCTGACGGCTCTTCTGAAAGAGGTTCAGGGCCTCGCCTGGGGCGCGTACGAGCCTTCGGCGCTGATCGAGGCCGCCCGAAACGCCGGCCCCCGGCGCCACGTGCTCCTGCTTCTCGGCGCGGGCCTCCTCACGGCCGCCGGACAATGGCTGCTGACGCGGCTTTCGTCGGGCAACAGCATCGACACCACCACGGCGATCTGGTTTCAGGCCGGACGAATGCCGACCGTGAGGGCGCTGGGCAGCGGCGTCTTGTCCATCGTCATCGTCGGCATGGGCGCGTCGCTCGGACGCGAGGGCGCGCCGAAGCAGGCTGGCGCGGTGTTCGGCAATCTCGCCGCCAGCTGGCAGAGCCTCTCGGACGAACAGCGCCGGCTGTTGGTGGCGATCGGCGCGGGGGCCGGCATGGCCGCTGTCTACAGCATGCCGCTCGGCGGGGCGCTGTTCGCGCTCGAGGTGCTGCGAGGCACTCTGGCGCTGAGGCTCGTCCTGCCGGCGCTCGCCGCATCCACGATCGCAACCGAGATCGCGACCTTCGTCATACCCAACGCGCCGATCTACTCGGTCCCGCCCTACGCCGTTACGGCGCAGACCTATGTCTGGGCTTTTCTCGCCGCGCCGATCATCGGCCTGTGGGCGGTCGCCTTCGTCCGCCTGATCGCCTGGGCGGATCGCGCCCGCCCGTCCGACTGGCGCCGCTTCGTCGCCCCGCCTCTCGTCTTTCTCGCGGTCGGGCTCCTCTCGATCCCCTTCCCGGAAGTGCTGGGGAACGGCCAGGATGTCGCCGGGCATCTCTTCCGGCAGCCTCTGGCGCCCCTCACGCTCGTTGTGCTGCTGATGCTCCGGCCGCTCGCGACCGTCGTCTCGGTCGCCAGCGGCGCGCCGGGCGGCCTCTTCACGCCCTCGCTGTCTGCGGGCGCGCTCGCCGGCGGAGCCCTCGGCGCGCTCTGGCTTTCGTTCTTTCCGCATGGCGACATCGGCCTTTTCGCGCTCATGGGCGCCGGGGCGATGGTCGCGGCGACGACTCAGGGCCCGATTTCGACCCTGGTGATGATGATGGAGCTGACGGGACAGGCGCGCGTTTTCGCCCTGCCGATGCTCATCGCCATCGTCGGGGCGACAGCCACCGCACGCAGCCTCGACATGCGATCGATCTACGAAGTGCGGCTCACCGACGAGCAGGTCGCGGAGCGATTGCAGGCGCGGGACCCGCGCGGGGGCGGCCGACGCGTCGCTTGACGATCGAGAGCATGTGCCGACGACACGAACCCAGCGTCGCAATTGCGACCCGTCGAGCTGGCGGGACACGGCGTCCATGTTTCGCGCGCCGCGGCCGGCGGCGAGAGGGTTGGTGAAATCGCCGGCGACAACTCGGCCGGCGTCTTGCGGCGCCCGGCGCAACGGCCGCGGCCGCCGTTCGGTTCACCTCTTCTCCACCCACTCGTCGCCGACCTTCTCATAAACCCGCTTCACCGCCGCCCAGGCGATGCGAAAGGCGGCCTCTTCCTGGCGCGGGTCGTTGGCGTGCTCGGCGTAGGCATGGTTGAAGGCTTCGCGAAAGATGTCCTGCGCGTGTTCGGGCAAGTGCGAGCGGACCGAGGGCGGCAGGTCGGCGTTGACGCGATAGGGCATGGCGCGTCCCTCCTTCAGGCGATGATGTCGGGGGTGATCAGGTCCTCGAGCAAAGTCAGCTTGTCGCGCAGGAGGAGCTTGCGTTTCTTCAGCCTCTGTATTTGCAGCCGGTCGCCCTGCCCGGCTTCGCTCAGGGCCTCGATCGCGGCGTCGAGATCGCGGTGCTCCTCGCGCAACCGCTCGATCTGGGCGACGATAGCGGCGCGCTCCTCCGGCGTAAGCTCCTTGCCAACCATTCCGGGCCTTCCGCTCCGCAACGCCCTCGAAGGGAGTCTCGAAGACTGACAACTATGAGCGCCCGAAATGGCGGGCGCAAGGCGCCAGCCCGCACGGCTGCCCCATGCGACCTCACGAGGTTCTGTCGACGAAAGCCGCCTCGATCTCCCTGGCGCCCGGCAGGCCGGCGAAGGCGTCAAAGCGGCCGTGCGCGGCGATGTCGCGTGCCGCCCGCATCAAGGCTCCCCAGGCCACGCGGGCGAGCGCGCCGCCGGTGCTGATGCGTCTGACGCCAAGGTCTTCGAGCTGACGGCGGGTGAAGCTCGGCGCGCCGACAAGGACGTTGACCGGCAGCGTCCCGGCGACGCGCACCACTTCGGCGACCTCCTCCGGCGTTGTCAATCCGGGCGCATAAAGGACGTCGGCGCCGGCTTCGGCATAGGCCTGCAGCCGCCGCAGCGCCTCGGCAAGGCCGCCCTCCTGGCGCAGAATCGCTTCGCTGCGCGCCGTCAGGAGGACCGTCTCGCCGCTGGCGTTGATCGCCGCCCGCGCCGCGTTCAGCCGCTCGACGGCTTCGCTCGTCGCGAAGAGCGGCGCGCTGCGGTCGCCGGTGTAATCCTCGATCGAAAAGCCGGCGACGCCCGCGCCGATGCAGAGCCTGGCGCTCTCGTAAACGCCCTCGGCGTCGCGGGCGAATCCCGCCTCGAAATCCGCGTTGACCGGGAGTTCGACCGCGGCCGCCAGTTCCCGGATATGGCTCAGCGCCTGCGCCCGGTCGACCGCGCCGTCGGCCTTGCCAGCCGCAAACGCCATGCCGGCGCTCGACGTCGTGAGCGCCGGGAAGCCCAGCGAAGCGAGATATTTCGCCGACCCGACGTCAAATGGATTCGGCATCACGAAGCAGCCGGGAGAGCGATGCAGTTCGGCGAAGCGGCTGCGCTTCTCGGCGACGGTCGGAATCATCGTGCGGCTCCCGGCATGAGACTGGAGAGGCTTTGCTTCTGGCGGCCCCGGCCATCGAAATTGTCGGGCTGAAGCCAGCGCTCGTAGGCCGCCTTGCGCGCAGGCCACTCGGCGTCGAGCATGGAGAACCAGGCGGTGTCGCGGTTGCGGCCCTTGACGATCATGTGCTGGCGGAAGACGCCCTCGAAGGTGAAGCCGAAGCGCTCGGCCGCGCGCTTCGACGGCGCGTTGAGATTGTTGCACTTCCACTCGTAGCGGCGATTGCCGAGATCGTCGAAGACGTAAGACGCGAAGAGATATTGGGACTCGGTCGCCCCGGCCGTCCGCTGCATCGCCGGAGTATACATGATGTTGCCGACCTCGATGACGCGGTTCGGCAGGTCGATGCGCATCAGCGTTTGGTAGCCGACCGCCCGCCCGGAGCCATTGTCGATGACTGCGTAGAAAAGCGGATCGGTCGAGCGCGCCTTGGCCTCGAGGTTCGAGCAAAAATCATCGAGACCGCGATAGGGTCCGTCGAAGAGATAGGCCCAGACGCTGTCCCGCTCGGCATCGCCGTTCGAGCCTTCATAGAGCGCCTCGGCGTGCTTGCCGGCGTCGAGCGGCGTGAGCGTGATCCACCGCCCCTTGAGCGTGATCCGCTCGGGCCGTCGCGCGGGATGCGTTTCGACCAGGGGACCGATGGGTAGCGCGGGCTGAGGTGTCATCGTGGCGAAGGTTTACTCGAAGTCTGCCATATGTCGTTCACGTCCGTCTTAGCGAAATCCTCGCCCTTGAACAGAAGCCGCGCCCCGGCGGCTTTGGCGCACGCGTAGGAGAGGCAATCTGCGAAATTCAACCGCGCGGGGTGTTTGCCCTTGCCGTATTTTTCGAAGCAGGCGACTGCGGCCGCGCCCACCGCGGAGTTGATTGGCGTCTCGACCACTTCGGCCTGGTCGAGAAATTTTTCGTATTGGCGTTCCGCCTCGCGTGGCGTCACCAAGAGTCGGCTTCCCAGGACGATGCATGTCTCGAGGCGGACGACCGGCGATGTAAGCCGCCGTTCGGCGATGGCGATCGCTCGGGAGAATTCGCGGCGATCGCGCTCTTTCGCCAGGATCGCAACGAAGACCGACGTATCGATGAAGCTTACTGGCCCCATAATTCGTCGATTTCATCCTTCGTCATGACATGGCCACCGGGCCTGGCCATCGCTACCGTTTCATTCGCGAGGTCTTCAAGCCGGTCTTCCAACGGCCGCTTGTCGCGCTCGCGCTTCAATTCGCTGCGAAGCGCATGGCCGATCGCCTCGGTCATGTTGGTCTTGCGCAACTTGGCGAGCTCCCGGGCGAGCTCGCTGACTTCGGGGTCTCGGATGCTGATGCCCATAAGGCGCTCCGTCCATACAATGACGCAAAATTGTATATACGGCGTTGTCAGCATCCCGTCAATGGTTGTCCCTCGGCACGCCCGCGGTCTGGGCCAGGCGCTGGTATTGGATCGCCGGCTTCAGCACCATGCCCTCGTCGAACTGCGCCACAATCTCGCGCTGGATCTGCTGCCAGGGCGTCTGGCTCTTGGGGAAGTCGTAGCCGCCATGCTGGGCTAGCGCGGCGCGGCGCTCGGCGAGTTCCGCATCCGAGACGAGGATGTTCGCCGAGCGTTTCTTGAGGTCGATGCGCACCCGGTCCCCGGTTTTGAGGAGCGCCAGGCCGCCGCCGGCCGCCGCCTCCGGCGAGGCGTTGAGGATCGAGGGCGAGCCTGAGGTGCCGGACTGGCGGCCGTCGCCAATGCAGGGCAGCGCGTGCACGCCCTTCTTGATGAGCGCCGCCGGCGGCTGCATGTTGACCACTTCCGCCCCGCCCGGATAGCCGATCGGCCCCGTGCCGCGCATGAAGAGGATCGAGTGCTCGTCGATCTCGAGCTTCGGGTCGTCGATGCGATGGTGGTAGTCCTCCGGCCCATCGAAGACGATCGCGCGCCCCTCGAACGCCTCAGGATCCTTCGGATTGGAGAGAAAGCGCCGGCGAAACTCCTCGTCGATGACGCTCGTCTTCATGATGGCGTCGTCGAAGAGATTGCCGGAGAGCACGATGAAGCCGGCGTTCTCCTTCATGGGCTTTTCGATCGGGAAGATGACGTCCGGATCGTCGGACTTCGTCTTGGCGCAGTTCTCGCCGATTGACTTGCCGTTGACGGTCAGCGCCTTCTCATGGATGAGCTTGCGCTTCATGAGCTCGTTGACCACCGCCGGCACCCCCCCGGCGCGATGGAATTCCTCGCCGAGATATTTGCCCGCAGGCTGCATGTTGACCAGCAGCGGCACGTGGTGGCCGACACGCTCCCAATCGCCGATGTCGAGCTTGACGCCGATATGGCGGGCGATGGCGTTGATGTGGATTGGCGCGTTGGTCGAGCCGCCGATCGCGCTGTTGATGACGATCGTGTTGTCGAAGGCCTCGCGCGTCAGGATGTCCGAGGGCTTCAGGTCCTCCCACACCATGTCGACGATCCGCCGGCCGGTTTCATAGGCGATCTGGCCGCGCTCGCGATGCGGCGCCGGAATGGCGGCGCAGCCCGGCAGGCTCATGCCGAGCGCCTCGGCGAGCGCATTCATCGTCGAGGCGGTGCCCATCGTATTGCAATGGCCGATCGACGGCGCCGAGGAGGTGACGATCTCCATGAACTGCTCATAGTCGATCTTGCCCTCGGCGAGGTCGGAGCGCGCCTGCCAGACGATGGTGCCCGACCCGGAGCGCTGGCCGTGGTGCCAGCCGTTGTTCATCGGCCCGCCAGAGAGGACGATGGCGGGAATGTTGACCGTCGCCGCCGCCATGATGCAGGCGGGCGTCGTCTTGTCGCAGCCGGTCGTCAGCACCACCCCGTCGATGAAATAGCCCATCAGGATTTCAACCAGGCCGAGATAGGCGAGGTTGCGATCGAGCGCCGCGGTCGGCCGCTTGCCGGTCTCCTGGATAGGATGGACGGGAAATTCGAACGGCACGCCGCCGGCCGCGAGAATGCCGTCACGCACCCGCTTGGCGAGTTCGAGGTGATGGCGGTTGCAGGGCGAGAGATCGGAGCCGGTCTGAGCGATGCCGATGATCGGTTTGCCCGAGCGCAACTCTCCGGGCGTAAGCCCAAAATTGAGGTAGCGCTCGATGTAGAGAGCCGTCATGCCGGGATTGTCGGGATTGTCGAACCAAAGGCGCGAGCGGAGCTGCCGTTTGGGTTCGGCTTTTGCGCCGCCGTTTGATTTGGTCTTGGGCTTGTCGGCCATTGTTCGAACCTCCCGCGCCGCGCTGCTCGCGGCGAATGCTCTGACATGTCAGTATGCGGCGGCGGAGCCAGGGATTCAACGTCTCACTGCGCGGTCGGCCTGCCCATTTTCGTCCAGGACGGCGGAAGACGTTTGCGTTAGACACCACCGATCGAGCGTGGCTTAGCACGCCGAGATTTCGTCACCGGGCTGCCGACCGGCGTCTTCGTTACCGGGCGCAGGCTGCACGACGGCGAGCGCCTCGACGCCGCGGAGGCGATCGAGGCGCGCCTCGGGGTCAAGACGCCGATCGATCCGGTCTGAGCTTCACATCGCAAGCGGCGAGACGCCGAACAGCCATCGGTGCGCCCCGGCGAGGAACACGATCCAGAAAACGACCCCGAGGACAATCGCGGCGGCCGTCGCGCCCCATTCCGGCGCCGGATAGGCCACGGCGTTTCGCCGGTCGCGCCCATAGGAGCTGACGAGATCGGCGACCGCCCAGACGAGGAAGGCGCCGAACAGCAGGAGATCGGCGGCGGAGCCGTTGGCGAGTAGATGGCCGGCGCCCCACACGGCGACGCCCCAGACCATCGGATGATGGACGGCGACCGCGATATGGCTCTTCTTGAAGAGATACGCGCCAATGAGGATGAAGCTGATCAGCATCAGGGTCAGCGTCGTGTGCCGCGCCCAGATCGGCGGCGCCCAGAGGATCGGCGCGTCCCAGCGCGCTTCAGCGAACCCCCAGACGATCAGCACGAGGCCGATCAGCGAGAGCAGGGAATAGACGCCTTTCCAGGGGCCTTCGCCGAGCCTGGCGATCGCCTTCGCCCGCCCGCCCTCGGCAAAAATGCGGGTCGAGTGAAGTCCCAGGAAGATCACGAGGCCAAGCGCCAGGATCGCCATGCGATGTTCGCCTTGGTTAGGGAGGGCGGCGGCGAAGGTAGGCGCGAAGGCTCGAGCAAAGCAAGGCCGGGGTCATAAGCCAAAAGCCGGGCTTGCCCTCCCATGGGCCGACGTCGCAGGGATTGCCCGTCATCCTTGGAAGCGCTCGCTTGTCCTGGTCCGCCGCCCAATATCTCAAGTTCGAGGACGAGCGCACACGTCCCGTGCGCGATCTCGTCGCCCGCGTCCCCATGGCCGACGTCCGGCGGGCCGCCGACATCGGCTGCGGGCCGGGCAATTCGACCGAGGTCCTGCGCGAGCGCTATCCGGAGGCCCAGATTGTCGGCCTCGACAGTTCGCCCGACATGATCGAGGCAGCGCGGAAACGCCTGCCCGGCATCGCCTTCGAGGCGGGCGACATCGCCGGCTGGCGCGACCTGGGTTTCGACGTGATCCTCGCCAACGCGGTCATCCAATGGTTGCCCGGCCACGAAACGCTGTTGCCGGCGCTGATCGCCAAGCTTGCAGCCCGCGGCTCGCTCGCCGTGCAAACCCCCGACAATCTCGACGAGCCGTCGCATCGCCTGATGCGCGAGGTCGCAGCCGAAGGGCCCTGGGCAGGAAAGCTCGCCGGCGCGGCGAAGGCGCGGGCGGAGCGCGCCAGCGCCGACTGGTATTTCCGGCTCCTGCGCGCCCACACAACCCGCGTCGACATCTGGCGCACGACCTATTTTCATCCCCTCGCGGGGCCGAGCGCCGTGGTCGAATGGGTGAAGGGAACGGGCCTCCGCCCGTTCCTGGACCCGCTCGAACCGGCAGAGCGCCTGGATTACCTGGCGCGCTACGAGGCGGCGATCGCGCGCGCCTACCCGGCGGAAGCCGACGGCACCGTCCTGCTGCCGTTCCCGCGGCTCTTCTTCGTCGCGACGCGGTGAGCGTGCGGAGTCTCGCGGCGCAATTTGCATCCCATTGCTGTTGGATGTAGCCTGCGCTCGCTGTCTCGCCCGGGTCTCTTCGACAAGGGAGGCGGTCAACAAAGCAGCGGAGGACGCTCATGCCGAAATATCTGTTTGAGGCGCATTACACCCCGGAGGGGGCGAAAGGCGTGGCGAAGGAAGGTGGTTCCGGTCGTCGCGCCGCAATCGTCAAGGCGGCGGAAAGCGTGGGCGGCAAACTGGAGAGCTTCTACTTCGCTTTCGGCGGGGTCGACGCCTATGTCACCGTCGATTTGCCCGACAACGTCGCCGCGGCCGCGATGGCGCTCGCCGTCAACCAGGGGAATACCGCGGCCGTGAAGACGGTCGTCCTGATGACGACCGAGGAGATGGACAAGGCCGCCAAGACCACGGTCGGCTACCGGCCGCCGGGCCACTGAGCCGTCGCCCGAGGCGGCGCGCTTCCAACGCGCGCGCGCTTCATGCTATGCGAGCGCGCGTAAGCGCGCCCGTAGCTCAACTGGATAGAGTATCGGTCTTCGAAACCGAGGGTTGGGAGTTCAAGCCTCTCCGGGCGCGCCAATCATCTCATTCAAAGCGCCTATGCCGGGGCTCGCGCAGGGCTGCCGTACCTGACGACCTGCGACTTGGTCCTTGAAGCCGTTCTACAGCCAGATGGGTCGATCCTCGATAGACCCCGAACTGATGATGCGGATGCTGATTGTCGGCTTTTGCATGCGCATTCGGTCGAGCTGCGGCTGTGCGAAGAGGTCCATCTCAATCTGGCGTATCGCTAACCGGACAGAGCCACTACCCACTATAATCGTCTGAGAGTCGCCGATTCGGCGCCGAGCGCGACACGTCGACCATTTCGAAACTCGCGGTAGCGTTCAAACATTGGAATTCACGGCGGAAGAGGAGAGAAGTGATGAGCGTGCTGCCTTGCGTCACGGGACTCACGAGGGAACGAATCTGCCGCGAATTCGACGATCTGGGGCCCGATGTCTGCATGGTTGACATCCGGAAGGATCTTGATCGACACAACCCAGAACTTCTGGAAATGGCGATCAATTGGGCGCACGAAAGTAAGGACAGCGAGAGACTCCTTACGGCATTCGGAATGTTTTATCGAATACTTGCGGCGGAGGCGCTCGCTCCGCTCGAATCTCGCGCCCTTAGCCCGCTGCCTCGCGTTTCCTCCGCGACACGCGACGCGATCGTCGCGCGCATCGATCGGATCGGGGACGAGGAATTCAGCCGCGAGGCGATCAACAGTCTTGAAGCCGCAAATCCCGAACTCCTTCAAATGGCGCACAACTTCGCGTCGGAGCGTCGGGATTACGCCCACACAATGCAAGGCTTCGCCTTGCTGCATGAGGCGCTCCTGGCCCAGTGGAAGAGCGACCGTCGCACGCCGCACTGACATCGCCCGCGCCGGCGCCCGCCCGCGAAAATCGGAGAATCCTGACGATCGTCAGGGTGCTGCGGCTCAGCAGCGTTTAGCAGGGCATGTCTGCGCTCGCCCAATCAGGTCGAGAGGGTCAGCGATATCGGGCGAAGCTGGTCGAGACGATGATCATCATGGCGTGGTCTCGTCGCTTGGGTACGGGTGAGGTCGGAGGAAGCAGAAAGGCGCGTGGAACAGATCATGCGCGTTGGGGCGCGCTGAGGCGGTTCGCCTCCACGAGATTACACTCGACAAGCCTTTGAGCGACATCCTGCTCGCCGCTATCGCACACGGCGCGTTAGGGCCCGGCGTTTTGACGGTTGTCGCTCAAATAGCCGCCAAAGGAGGCATATTTCATGAGGACCACAACTTTCTACTTCAATTCGGTCCTCGTCTTCACGGTCATGATCGTCGTGTTGATGCCCTCTCGCGCATCGACACAGGAAGTCGGCCTCGTCGCGCCCGACGCCAAGGAGATTGCAAAAGGCTACCGCGCCCGCGCGCTCGAGCTCAAATTCGTCGTCAATGACAAGGGCGAGATCATTGGGCAAATCGACGATTTCATCTTCGAACGGGACAATGGACCGGTGTTTGCCGTTCTGGCTGTCGGCGACTTCGTCGGGGTCAATGGCGAACTGGTCGCCGTCCCGTTCCGCAGCCTGAAGCTCGATGATCCTTCGGGCAACATCGTGCTCCCCGGCGCGAGTCGCGCAGCTCTGCAGAAGCTACCGGTGTTCCTCTCCAATCGCTGAATCGACAATTGCTTCACCTGCATGACGATGGCGGCGCCCGCGAGAGATCGAGTTATTGATCTCAAGCCTCACCAGGAGAGCCGGGAATCGCGGTTGCTCGCAGAAGATCGAGAAATCCTGACGATCGTCAAGGCGCTTCGGTACAGCGCCGCTTAGCCTTCGTTTGCCTGCGCGCGCTGGATTCCCGTCCGCGTGCGCGGGTCGAGGCAGAGATCATGGGAGAATCCGATGAAATCCGACACCGACATTAAGCGCGACGTTGAGGCCGAGCTGCGATGGGATCCGGACATTGATGCGACCGATATCGCCGTCGCGGTCAAGAACGGCGTGGTCACCCTGACCGGTTTTGTGCGCAGCTACACGCACAAATGGCAGGCCGAGAGCGATGTGAAACGCGTCGCCGGCGTGATCGGCATCGCCAACGATCTTGAGGTGCGCCTGCCCTCGGTCAGCGAACGCCCCGACCCGGACATCGCCCGCGACGCGGTCGCCGCTCTCAAGAACGAACTCCCCTACTCGTCGGAAAACATGAAGGTGATCGTTAAGGACGGATGGATCACGCTGGAGGGTTCGGCCGAGTGGAACTATCAGCGCACTCGGGCCGAGGAAGCCGTTCGACACGTAAGGGGAATCAAGGGCGTCATCAATCTCATCGCGCTGAAGCCGCGCGTCGCGCCTTCTGAAATCAAATCCAAGATCGAGGAAGCCTTCCGCCGCAGCGCGGAAGTTGACGCCAGTCGCATCACTGTCCAAGCGCACGGGGGCGAGGTGACTCTCATGGGCAGCGTCCGGTCTTGGGCGGAGCGACAAGAGGCCGAGCGCGCCGCCTGGGGCGCGCCGGGCGTAACAAAGGTCGACAATCGACTGACGATCGTCGCCACCTAGCCTTTCGCCGCCTCGGGCTTGTTACGGAATTCGACAGCCCGCGAGCTCGAGGCAGCCGCATCTTGAGGTTTCGCGACAATCCGCTTGGCGTCCTACCGATGGGCTTGCGTCGCTCGACCTTCAGACGACCAAATGGAGCGGGGTCTGGCGTTACAGTGTTTGCCCGGGGTCAGCGATGAACTGGTCGCTGTCCCGTTCCGCAGCCTCGACGTCGATGATCCTTCCACGTCGTGCTACCTGGCGCGAGTCGCGCAGCTCTGCAGAAGCTACCGGTGTTCGGACTCAGGCCTCCACTACGAGAGCCGCGAAGGTGGCCCCTCGCCAAAGATCGACAAAAATCCTGACGACCGTCAAGGCGCAGCGACGCTGCCGCGCTTAGCCTTCGTTTTGCCTGCGCACGCAGGATTCTCGTGGTGCGGGCCGAGGCAGAGATCACAGGAGATCCTGATGAAATCCGATACCGACATCAAACGCGACGTCGAGGCCGAGCTGAAATGGGATCCCGACATCGATGCGACGGATATCGCCGTCGCGGTCAAGAACGGCGTGGTCACGCTGACCGGTTTTGTGCGCAGCTACACGCACAAATGGCAGGCTGAGAGCGACGCGAAACGCGTCTCCGGAGTGACTGGGGTCGCCAACGACCTCGAAGTGCGCCTGCCGACGGGCAGCGAGCGCCCGGACCCTGAGATCGCCCGCGACGCGGTGGCCGCTCTCCATACCGAGCTCCCGTATTCGTCACAGAACATGAAGGTGGTGGTCAAGGACGGATGGGTGACGCTCGAGGGTTCGGCCGAATGGAACTATCAGCGCACGCGCGCGGAGGAGGCCGTTCGACGTGTAAGGGGGATCAAGGGCGTCATCAATCTCATCACGATGAAGCCGCGCGTCACGCCTTCCGAAATCAAGACCAAGATTGAGGAAGCCTTTCGCCGCAACGCGGAGATCGACGCCCAACGCATCAATGTCGAAGCGACGGGCGGTGAGGTGAAGCTCACCGGCAGCGTTCGGTCCTGGGCGGAGCGGGAAGAGGCCGAGCAGGCCGCGTGGCGTGCGCCGGGCGTCACAAAGGTCGACAATCAACTCACGATCGCCACATAGGCTAGGGCGCTTCGGACTCGGGTCTTTAGTTGGCGCCGAAGAGGCCTGAGCGATCGCTCCGGTCAGGACCGCCGCTTCTGGCCTGGGCCCGGCGTCGGGGAAGTCGATCTCCCGCCGTAAACGAGAGACAGCGTGAGAGCTTAATTCCTGCGCTTTGGATCAAGTCGGCGCCGTTCGGGGCCAACCCGCGACGACTGCGCAATCAATTGTAGATTGCGCCACGCTCGGGGGCCTGCATGACGTCGACGGCGGAATGCGCCAATTACGTATTTATACGATACGCAAAACTCCGACCTTCCCTTCACCGACGCAGCGTGACATCGTCCCCGCGACATCCTTGGCGGACATCCTCATTGGGCGTCGGCCGGTCAACTCCACAATTCCCTTCGGGTCCGTTTCATTGCGACCGATGCGGCGGAGCTACGTCATGGCAGCAAGCGCCCTCGCCCTTCAATCGCGATTTCCGACGCGCCGAGAGCCCCTTCCTCCTGCGGAAAAATCGCCGCTTGCACTCCTGGATTCTGTCGCGATGCGAATCGGCTGCCGTCGGGGCCAAGTGATCCCTCAAGCGGGCTGGCCTGTGGAGCGCTGGTATCGTGTCCTCGCCGGCGCGGCGGAGAAGTGCGCGGTGCTGTCCGACGGAAGGCGTCAAATAGTAGATTTGGCGCTTCCCGGAGACTTTTTTGCATTTAGTGCGAGGACGGATAGCCGACATTTCATAGAAGCAATCGTCGACGATACGCTCATCGCATGTTATCCGCGCGCTCGAGTCGAGATGGTTGCCGACGCAAATCCGACAGTTGCTCGGGCGCTTCACGAAGTCGCCCTTGCGGCAGCGGGTCGCGCCGAGCGTCAGATCCTAATTCTCGGTCAAGTGACCGCGGCGCAAAAGGTCGTCGCCTTCCTGCTCAGCATGGTCGAGCGCTTGTCTGGCGACGGCAAGGATGAGGTCACGCTCCCGGTGTCGCGCTACGAAATCGCCGACTATCTCGCCATTTCGGCGGAAACCGTGAGCCGCTCGCTGACAGAGCTGAGGCATCGCGGCGCCATTTCGATTGAAGGAACGCGGAAGATCAGGATCCTCGACCGCAGATCTTTCTGAGACTTCAAACGGAGCAGGGCCCTTTAGTCCGAACTTCCGGGCGGGGTAAGGCGAGAAGGTGAGGTTTTGTGCCGGATCGCGGGGACTGGCGGTGATTTTGTAGGCATGTAAATATCTGCTTGCGTTCGGCTTGAGGCCGTGATTCAAGCTGTTCATGTACGTCACGCGCATCCCGAACCGTGATTCGCGCCCCGCCGTCCTGTTGCGCGAGAGCTATCGCGAGGGCGGCAAGGTCAAGTCGCGCACGCTGGCCAATATCTCCGATTGGCCGGAGGCGAAGATCGAGAGCCTGCGGCGGGTGCTGGCCGGCGAGGCCCTCGTGCCGCTCGGCGAAGAGCGCTTCGAGATCGCCCGCGCGCTGGGGCACGGCCATGTCGCCGTGGCGCTCGGGACGGTGCGCCGGCTCGGGCTCGACAAGATGCTGCCGAAAGGGCCGGACCGTCCGGCCAAGCTGATCCTGGCGATGATCGCGGCGCGGATCGTCGAGCCGGCCGCCAAGCTCGCCACCGCGCGCCAACTCAGCGAGGCGACCGCCGCCCACTCGCTCGGCGCGGTGCTGGACCTCGGCGCTGTCGACGAGGACGAACTCTACGCCGCCCTCGACCTGTTGGGCCGCAGCCAGGCCGACATCGAGAAAGTCTTCGCCAAACGCCACCTCGAGGACGGCGTGCTCGTGCTCTACGATGTCACTTCGAGCTATTTGGAGGGACGGCGCTGCGAACTGGCGCAATTCGGCTACAGCCGCGATCATCGTCCCGACCGACCGCAGATCGTCTTCGGGCTCCTGTGCACGCCGGACGGCTGCCCGGTCGCCGTCGAGGCGTTCGAAGGCAACCTCGGCGACCCGAGCACCCTCGCCAGTCAGGTCAAGAAGCTGCGCATGCGGTTTCGGCTGAAGCGCGTCGTGCTCGTCGGCGACCGCGGCATGATCACAAAGGCGCGCATCGACGCCGATGTCGCGCCCGCCGGCCTCGACTGGATCACCGCGCTCCGCGCGCCGGCGATCAAGGCGCTCGCGGCCGAAGGCGGCCCGCTGCAGCTCTCGCTGTTCGACGAGCGCGACATGGCGGAGATCGTCTCGGGCGACTATCCCGGAGAGCGTCTCGTCGTCTGCCGCAACCCCCAACTCGCCGCCGAGCGCGTGCGCAAACGCGTCGAACTCCTCGATGCGACCGAGATGGCGCTGATCAAGATCCGCGCCATGACCGAGAAGAAGCGCAATCCGCTGCGCGGCGCCGACAAGATCGCCCTCAAGGTCGGCGCCGTCATCGACCGTCGCCGCATGGCCAAGCATTTCGACCTCGCCATCACCGAGACCGGCCTCGCATGGTCGCGCAGAGCCGAGGCGATCGCCGCGGAGGCCGCGCTCGATGGTATCTACGTGATCCGGAGCTCTCTTCCCGCGGACGGCTTCGCAGCCGCCGACCTCGTCCTCGCCTACAAGGGCCTCAGCCACGCCGAACGCGGCTTTCGCGACATCAAATCCGGCGACCTCGACGTCCGTCCGATCCACCATCGCCGGGCCCACCGCGTTCGCGCCCACGTCTTCTTGTGCATGCTTGCCTACTACGTCGTCTGGCACATGAAGCGCGACCTCGCCCCGATGCTGTTCAAGGACGACGATCTCGAAGCCGCCGCCGCTGAGCGCGCCTCCCCCGTCGCCAAGGCCAAGGTCTCGCCCGCGGCGCGCCGCAAGGCCATCGACAGGCGCACCGAAGACGGGCAGCCCGTCCACAGCTTCCGCACCCTACTGCAGGACCTTGCCAATCTCACTCGAAACAGCGTCCGCTTCGGCGACGCCCATCCCACGACAATCCTGTCAAGGCCAACCCCAACCCAGACCCGAGCCTTCGAACTCCTCCGCCTCAAGATCGCCGCGTAGGCAGAACTCGATTCCCAGATCGAGTCACATCAATGGCTTGCGACCAGAAGCGCCGGAAGTTCGGGCTAGGCGATTCGTCGCGACGGATCCCCTCTTCGCCAAAGCGGTTGAGTTTTACGAATTCCCCGCCCTACGAAACAGATCGTCGTTAGAAATGCGGGTCAGCGCTGACCGGCGCCTCCGGAGAGCGCCTCTTTCTCGGCTCGCCGCCAGGGCCAGCATCCTTCGATTTCGGTTTCCAGCGAGAAGCTGAGGAACGTCCGTATTACGACAACCAGGCCCAGAAGTCCGACGCTCTGCACAGTCAGCGGGGCCGTAATCGTCGAGATGATGTCTGCCCCGACCAGCAACTCCAGCCCCAACAGAATTCCGCGCCCAAGGTTCGAGCGGCACTCCTCGTAGGCCGGGCGCAAATCTTTTGTCGTCAGGCCGGAATACGCGAACAGGAGAGCGGCGACGACGATCCCGCCGATAATGATCGCCACTCCGGCCAGCTCGAGCAGCCTCGCAAGCTGATCCACGTAGGCGT
Source organism: uncultured Alphaproteobacteria bacterium (assembly GCA_963772555.1). GTDB lineage: Bacteria > Pseudomonadota > Alphaproteobacteria > Rhizobiales > Beijerinckiaceae > Roseiarcus. Next base: position 62,099 of record CAVYXQ010000029.1, read on the forward strand.
GCACGTTCTCGGTCATGAAGGAAAGCTCCGAGCGGCTGTTTCAGGCGAGCGCCAAGATAGCCTAAATCGCTATCGCGCTTATCTCGATTTGCCGTGAGAAACGATTGTCTGGCTCGCCCAACGGGAGGGGCGCTTCACGCAGAAGTTTCTTTCGAGCTGCGCCGTTGTTTACATGCAACGAAGCCCGCCAGAAAAAGGGTTGAAAGCCGACGCTCCCGCTGGGCGCTACCGATCGCTGCCAGGAGAGGCGATGAACGCCAGCGCTCCTTTGCAGCGATCGCTGAGTTCGCCGAGATGCGGCTTCATGCAGCTCGCGATGCTCCCATAGATTGCGTCGGGGCAGAAATGCTGGATGTCCGCGTGGCACTCGTTAGCTACCCAGGCGGCCCTCGACAGCCTTGCTGAGCAGCCCACAGAGTTTACCGATGTGCAACTCTATGCACGCGCGAATGCGTCCTTCGCCCGGCGTTATGCCCGTGCATACAGACTTAAGATCGACCGCGCAAAACCGCGACAGGGCGTGCGGCGCCGCGCCGACCGCTGCCGTGGAACCGGACAGCAGCAGCGCCGCGCCCAGCGCGAACATCATTGACCTCTTTGCCATGCTTTCCTCCCATTCCGCTATGGCTTCAGAAGATCCCAGTTGTCTTCGTATTGCTCCACTGCTTCGACATCGATGAATGCAAAATCGCGCCAGTCCGGCGGCTGACGGAGCGCAGCCCGCAAGTTGCTGTTCCGGGTCACGAAGAAACGGGTGCGGTTCGGATTTTTTTCGTGGCCAAGGAGGACAAAGACCGTGACTTGATTTGCAACAGCTCCGGCGAAGTGCGAACTGCGGACATACCACGGAGGCACATGCACGGTCCTCACATGAACGGGCTCCGTTGGCGAGCCATGCAGTCCGACAAGAATGTCATATTCGTTGGTGCGGCGGTCGGCGAGCCGCGCATCGAAACCGCGTCTGGAGAGTTCGTCGATCACCCGTCTCGCGCCGGTCGGGCCTGCCGGAGCGTGCGACCTTCGCTTCTTTTTGGCCTTGCCCTCAGCGATCGTCCTCATGACCCAAAACTCACGCCGGCGCCGACGCTCAATCCTCGGACGTGATTGCAATTCGCCCCTCCCGGATCGCTTTGACGAAGGCGCGGTGGTCGCGAAGGTTCTGGTCGGCGTATTCGACCGCGAACTCGCACACCGCGTCGTCGAAGGTCGTGTTGGAGCCCATATAGCCGGCGATCATCGCGGGATCGCCGGATCGAGCGTGCGCCCGAGCCAGCGCCCAGGCGCAAAGCTTGCCGTACTCCCGCAGCATCGCGACGTCCCAGTCCTCCAGCATGGCAGAGATCTTGGCGTCGCGAAGCTGGCGGAAGTAATAGTCGCGGCCGTTCAGTCCTCGCGTCCAGCCCAGGAAAATGTCGCTTGCCGACTGCATGAGCCGCTGGCCGACCACGACCCGCTCGCCCTGGTTCTTGTGCAGGCACTTGCCGGCATAGGGCTCGAGCACCGACTTCCGCGCTTCCTTGACCTGGAGGAAAATCGGATCGTTGTCCGCCGCCATGAACAGTCCAAGGGCGCAGAACGTGCCGACGCTGCCGACGCCGACGACCTTGATCGCGAAGTCGAACAGGTGGAAGCGATCGAACAGCGTCCGAACGTGCTCGGGCAACGTTTTCCGATAACGTTCCAGCGCGTCGGCATAGCCCGACGCGACGCCCGGAGCCTGCGCCTCGGTGGGGTGGAAGATCAGTGGCGGCTCGTCCCTGATCCTTGGCGCCGAACCCAAATGCTCGACCAGCTTGGGGAACAGGCTTTCCGGAAGGCTTTTCCGGCGCGCCTGTTCAACTCTTTGCCTGACGCGCTCGACCTCATCGCCGGTCGGCAGGACCTTCAGAACGCGGTCGAGATCGATGCGGTCATACCAGACGTCCAACGCGCGCATCGAAGCGTAGTCGACCATTCGCTCACGGTAGGAGCACACCGAGTCCGTCGCAGCCTTGGCCGCCTCGCTGTCAGGCAGGTCGAGATGCCGGGCGGCGATGACGATGCTCGCCGTCAGGCGCTTGACGTCCCACTCCCAAGGCGCCGGGAGGGTCTCGTCGAAATCGTTGATGTCGAAGAAGATGTTGCGCTCCGGCGTGGCGAAACCGCCGAAATTCATGAGGTGGGCGTCGCCGCAGGCCTGTACGCGAAGCCCGGTTGTTGGCGTCAAGGCGAGATCGGCCGCCATGACCGCGGCCGAGCCGCGATAGAAGGCGAAAGGCGATTGCGCCATCCGCCCGAAGCGGACGGGGATCAATTCCGGCATCCGGCCTTCATTTGAACTCGTGCAGAAGCTCGATCGGATCCCGCCGGTCTTTGGGCGGTTTCCAGCCGCCGTGCGCAACGCGCGGTGTGGCGTCGCGCAGCGCCTTGCCTGCAACCCGGCGTTCGTCTGCAGAGATGTACCCCGCTGGAGAACTAGCGGCGTCGTTTGTCGGGTCGCGTGCCGGTATCGTCTTGCGCATGCTTGGCGCTCTGCTCCCAAAAAAGGCAAACCTCGCGGGCTCAAATGTCCTTACCACCAGCGCGGGGCGGCGAAGGTCCCGTGAATGGGCGTGGGCTGACTGAAGCCGCTATGTGCGTAGCTGTGGCCGGCCGCGCCCTGCGGTATGTGCCCTGTTCGTGGGTGTCCTCTGGTCGTCACACGGGAGCTGCCGGGCTGGATAATGTAGTGATGACCGGCGCGAGGCTGTGCGCCGGGGCGCTGCTGAAGTGTCTGGGCCGGCGCCGGAAGAGAAGAGCAGAGCAAGGCAGCAAGCGCCGCGACGAACCCAGATGATCGAAACATTCGAGTTTTTCCCCGGCCCCAGAGCTGGACCCAAAATTGCATATCGTCTAGGCGACAAGGTTGGCGCCGCCGTCGACATAAACGACGCTGCCGGTGATGCGCCGCGCGAGCGGCGTCGCCAGATAGGCGCAGGCAAATCCGACGTCCATAATGTCGACAAGTTCCCCGAGGGGCGCCTTGTGAGCGGCCTCGCTCAGCATGATCTCGAAATCCTTCAGGCCGGAGGCCGCTCGCGTCTTCAACGGACCTGGGGAAATCGCGTGCACGCGGATGCCCTGCGGGCCGAGCTCATAGGCCAAATAACGGCAGGCCGCTTCCAATGCCGCCTTGACCGGGCCCATGACGTTGTAGTTGGCGACAACTCGGTTGGCGCCGTAATAACTCATCGCAAACATCGTTCCGCCCTGCGTCATCAATGGCGCAGCGAGTTTCGCCATTCTGACGAAGGAGTGACACGAGATATCCATCGCCTTGGCAAAACCTTCCGCGGAACAATTCAGAAGTCCGCCCTGCAGATCGCCCTTAGGGGCGAAAGCAATCGAATGGACGAGAATGTCCAACCGGCCCCACCGCGCCCGGATCTCATCGAACACAGTTTCCAACTGTCCTGGAACGGCGACATCCACCGCTCCGGTGATCGAGGCTCCGAGCTCGCGCGCAAGCGGCTCGACATGGGGTCTTGCCTTGTCGTTGAGCCACGTGATGGCAAGCTCCGCACCGACCGTGCGAAACGCCTTCGCGCAGCCGTAGGCAATCGAATCCTCGTTCGCCACCCCGATCACCAGCGCTTTTTGTCCCGTAAGAACCGGCCTGAGCTCGCCGTCGACCATTGACTTTTCCTTCAGCGAATTGCCGCGGGTGCAGATCTGCGCCTCGCCGCGGCCACCATGACGGCGACCGCGCAAGACGCAAGGCGACTGAGCAGGGAATCGGCACGGCTGGTGAGAATGATCGGCACGCGCGCGCCGAGGACGATGCCGGCAGCGTCCGCGTTCGCCAGGAAGGAGAGGCTCTTGGCGAGCATGTTGCCGGCCTCGAGGTCTGGAACAACGAGAATGTTCGCACGGCCCGCGACCGGCGACGCAATCTTCTTGATCGCCGCCGCCTCCGGGCTGATCGCGTTGTCGAGCGCGAGCGGCCCGTCGAGCAGAGCCCCGGTTATCTGGCCCCGGTCCGCCATCTTGCACAGGGCCGCCGCTTCGACCGTCGAGGGCACCTTCGAAGTCACAGTCTCCATCGCGCTTAAGATCGCCACCCGAACCTCATCCAGGCCCATCGCGTGAGCGAGATCGATCGCGTTCTGGATGATATCGACTTTCGCGTCGAGATCAGGCGCGATGTTGACCGCCGCGTCGGTGATGATCAACGCATCGGCGCGACCCGGAACGTCCATGATGAAGCAATGGCTGATCCTTCGGGCGGTGCGAATTCCGCCCGTCTTCGAGACGACCGCGCCCATCAGTTCGTCGGTGTGCAGGCTGCCCTTCATCAGCGCTTCAGCCCCGGCCGTGCGCACCAGTTCCACAGCCTTTTCGGCCGCGGCGTGGCTGTGTTCGGCGTCGACGAGCTCCAGGTTCCGGATGTCGAAACCGATCTCCTCGGCCGTCCGGCGGATCCGTTCGACCGGACCGACCAGGATCGGCTCGATAAGCCCCAGCCGCATCGCCTCGGCCGCTCCGCGCATCGAAAACTCGTCGCAGGGATGCGCGACGGCGACCTTGATCGCGCTTTGCTTCTGCGCGGCCTCGATGAGCCGCTGGTATTTCTCGTGATGCGTCGTCGCGACGTCTCCCGGCGCGTCAGCCATTGGCCTTCCTCGATTTCGCCGGCGACGCGCCGAACAGCTTCTCAACTCGCGCCAACCGGCGTCGACCTTCGGCGTCCAAGGCGCCCGTCGCGCCAGCGAGCTGGCGCAGCGCCTCGAGCGCTGCGGCGGTTTCCGCCTCACCGTTCTCGAGCAGCTTCGGCAGGGCGGCGATCGCGCGTTCCTCGTCGAGCAGCACGAGCTGGAGCTGCTCGCTCAGCATGTCTCGGAATCGCGGCAGGCTCAGGCGCTCGTTCGACTTGCGCATCTCACGGATGGCTTTCAACGTCCGGTACCCCCTCTCGTCGAACGCCGCATCGGGCCTTCGCACATGGATCAGCGCGCGCAGCACCGCCTCCTCGACGCCGCCCTCCTCGAATTTCCGGTCGAGAGCCGAGCGCAATTCGGCCGCGGCGGCTTCGCGCACGAAGATCGCGCTCGACCTGCCGCGGCGCGCCATCGCCCTGCGCGCCGAGCCCGACCATCGCTTGCAAGAGCGGCGAGCCGTAGGTCGTGAGAAAGAGCGCCTCGGTCATGCTGTCGCGGATTTGGCCCCAGCTCTCCAGGGCGGCTGTGATCCAGGACGAGGCTTGCTTCTCCGCAGCGAGCAGCGGATTGTCGGCGCTGACCGGCTTCCGGTTGGCGCGAACCTGCTCCGCCATCGGCTTGATCGCCGACATGAACGGGTTCCGGTCGGAGAAAATTTCGAAGCGCAGACGGTTTGGGTGCAAGTGGCGCATCGCCTCGGCCATCGGCTCCCTGGCGGCGGCGCGAACCCAGGGTTCGGCGAAAGTGCGATAGAGGCCGAGATTGATCTCGGACAGCCGCGCCACCGTCGCGAAGCGCTTGTCGTCCTCCGGGCTGTTGACGCCGAAGGCGCGGATGTCGTCGAGCGTTCGCGGCTCGAGGCGGAAGAGATATTTGCCATCGGCGAGCTCGCGGTTCGCCGTATCCTCGCCGACGTCGCTGATGACGGCCTCGTAAAGACCGGGCGGCGTCGCCTCGATCATTTCCATGCAGGAGACGAACTCCCTGTGCTCCTTCGCCGCCACCTTGCCCGAGACGAAGATGCCGAGGTGGCCAATGCTTTGATGCAGCGAATAGATGATCGTCTGCCCGTTGGCGACGATCTCGGCCGCGTCGTCGTAGAGATCGAGTATCCAGTCCAGCGCCTGCTGCGGCGGGGTGATGTCGTCGCCCCAGGAACAGAAGCAGACGATCGGCGACTTGATGTTGCGCAGATCGACACGCACGCCGTCGGAGGTGCGAATCTCGCCGGTTGCGAGCTTGTTGCCAACGAACAGGTTGTCCGCGATCCACTGCATCTCGCTTGCGTTCAGCAGTACCGGGCTGCCCCACCAGGTTTCGAAGTCGAGGAATCGCTCGGTTTCCGTATCGACCTTGGAATAGACGTTGTAGGGCTTGGTCCAATAGGTGTTGGCGGGATTGAGCGACTCGAAATTGGCGACGAGGCCGGCGCCGTCGAAAATCCCTGCGCCCATGTCGCCGGCGAGCGCGGTCAGCCACGTGCCGCCGAGCGTCCCGCCAAGATAGCGCATCGGATTCTTGCCGCGAACGCCGGCCCAATAGGAGAGTGGAGTTCCGGCCAACATGATCACCCCGGCCAATTCGGGACGGACCGCCGCCGTCATCATGACCTGCCAGCCGGCCTGGCAATTGGCGATGACGATCGGCTTGCCTTCGGCCTCGGGATGTCGCTTCGCGACCTCTTCGAGAAAGATCGCCTCGGCGCGGCACACGTCCTCGATCGTCTGCCCCGGAACCGGATTCGGCAGGAAGCCGATGAAATAGACCGAGTGGCCGGCGCGGAGCGCCACGCCGATCTCGCTTTCGGGCTTCATGCCGCCGATTCCTGGCCCATGGCCCGCGCGGGGATCGACCACGACGATCGGCGGCTTCGCCGGATCGATCGTCACCTCCGCCGGCGGAACGATGCGCACGAGCGCGTAATTGACCGGAGGCTCCAGCTTGCGGCCGTCGAGCACGACTTCGGCGGGGAAGCTCAGCACATGCGGCGCTTCCTTGGCCGCCTGCGCAACCTGGATGTTGCCCCGCTCGTTGAGAGTCTCGAGGAACAGCACGCCGCGTTGCCACGCGTCCGTCCAATATTGCGCGGCCGCGCCCGACATTATCTTTTCCTGCGCCATGAACGCCTCCCTCGCCCGTCAGGACGCCACAGCGAAGACCCGCTGCCTATCTTTCACGCGCGGACGCCCTCAATCATTTCTAAAGCGAACTCGTGAGGGGCCCATTGATGTTCGTCAAGCGGCGCCTCCTTCCATCAAGGTTGGGGGGAGCCTCGATATCAACAGTCAGAGCGGGCATTTCATCAAAGTGGTGGCGAGCACTGGATCGCCGGTTGGGCTATAGAACATTTCGCTATCGGATCTGAGTTTCACGTGAACAGTCCGTGACGTGTAGCTGATGGAGTCCTGACATTCCGCGTTCAGTTTGAGCGCGCCGCCCTCTTTGGACGCGCTCTCCACTTGACAAGTAGCGGAAGGCAGCCGGATCCGCTGCGCCTCGACGATTGCGGCTTGCGCAAATTTATCCATAGGCTGCCGGAACGCCAACGCCTTGCCGCGTCGCTGGAAGAGTTTGGCGCAGTCGGCCTCAGACGGAGCCCAAGCTCCAATCAGCTGCCTGAGGCTGTCGGGAGCGAACTCGGCCGCGGGCTCCTGCTCGGTGGACGCGGACGTGTCTGTCTCCGCCGGGGGCGAAGGCGCGGGCGCCTCTGCAATTGGCGCCGCAGCACGCGCTTCCGGGGCGGGCGTAGGAGCAGGAGCTGCCGCCTGCGCTATTGGCGTAGGAGCGGGCGCAGCCGTCGGCGCCTGCGTGACGGCCGCAGGAGCGGGCGCTGTCGTAGGCGCCTGTGCGGCGGGCGGCGGAGCGGGCGCTGCGGTCTGCGCGGACGGCGCCGAAGCAGGAGCGCGCGTAGGAGCGCGCTCTGCGGGCGCCGGAGCGGGCGCTTCGGTGACGGGCGGGGACGCGGGCTCAGGCGGAAGCTTGACTTCCAGCTGGGTCGGCCATTTCGCATCTGGCTTGGTGCGCACGAATCCCGAGCCGCGCAATCCGGTCTCCACCCTGCCGTAGTATGTCCTCAGAACCTGGCGATCGACCCTGAGCTGGACACGGAACATCAGCTTTTCGCGCTCGGACTCTGTTTCGACGGTCTTGGGCGTGAATTGCGCGTCGGACGCGACAAAGCTGACTTCTGCTGGAATGACGTAGTCGGGGACCGCATCAAGGATGACCCGGGCTTCGTCACCTATTCCAAGCCTGCCGGAGTCAGCCGCGTTAAGGAAAATGACCATGTAGAGGTCAGTGAGATCAAGAATCGTCACGATCGGTTCGCCGGCCGCGACGGTCTCGCCTTTTCGCGCCATCTGATACTGAACCTGCCCGTTCCGTGGCGACACGAGCGTGAGATCGTGGATCATCGACTCTATTTGCTCGGCTTTGGCTTCCGCAGACTTGATGGCGCTCTGCGCCTGATCCCTCCGGGCGGTCATGTTCTGGACCGCTGCTTCCGCCGACTCGTGGTTGCGCTGCCGCTCTTCGAATGCCTGCTTCGTAATGAAGCCGGACTTCATCAGCGCCTGTCCGCGCCCCAAATCGGACTTGGCGAATTCGAGCGCGCTCCGCCGCGAGGCGATTTCGGACTCGGCCCCCGCCAATCCGTCCTGCGCGGATTGCAACTCTGATTGCGCGGCCCGCAACTGCGCCTCGAATTCCGGCGACGACACTCTTCCGATCACCTGACCGATGGCGACCTTGGTTCCCTCGCCCACCGAAATTTCCGCAAGCTGGCCAGGATATTTCGAGGACACATCGACCTGCGTCGCCTCGATGCGACCCTCCGCCTTGTCAATTCCATCAGGTAGCGTCTGGCCGCGCAATCGCGCGATCAATTTGCGGAGAGGCTGGGCGTGCGCTGAAGAAAGAAAGCCGTAGGAGCCGCTTTTTTTGGCATCCTCGACGTTCAAGGAGGGCAAGGCCGCTGCGCCCAAGAGCAGGGCGACCGCCATGACGCGCCAACGGCGGATTTTCATGTGGGGCTTCCCACGCATGATACCTCCTACCCGACGGCAACAGCGCGGCTCGCCGGAGCAGGTGACGGGCGCGCTCGGCGCCTCAGCAATTATACACGCCGGTCGCGCAGCGGCGCGTCGTCCTGCGCGCCGCGCCGGCGACGCTGACGGGCGTCAACGGGCGCCCCACGCGCGCCTCAGCGGTCGCGACGTAGCTGCTTACCCCGGGGACCGAGAGCCGCTCGCCAACCTCCATCGCCGTCAGCCCCAGCATCACGACTCTCAAGGGAGAGGCCAAACTTCTTCAATTTTGTCATTTTGAACCTCCAATCTTGAAGTTATCCGGCAAGTCGCCGACCTTGTCCTTGATGTCCTTCAGCTCGACCTGTTTTGCGTTTGAGGCATTTTTGAAAGCGAAGTCATCGGACGCGACATCATTGCCGAATTTCCAGTCGCGGAATTGAATGGTGTATTGGGGGTCGCCGCTCGCCAGCTTGGACGTTATGACAAACCGGCACGGATACGGGCGCTCGCCTTGAGCGATCCAGATCTGCCAGTCGACGTCGTTTTTGCGAAACGCGAGCGAATCGCACTCGACTCCGTTGATCACGCCGCTGCCGAGATCCTTCGAATCATAGACGTCCTGCATCAGTTCGTCGTACGAATTGGTCATCAGGAGATCGGCTCCGGGCATCGGCCTGCCGTATTTGTCCTGGAGGGTGTCGATCAATTGATCGACGGTGCCCGGAGCGTCGACCTGCGTGTAGAGATTGGCGTTCTTTCCAAGGAACGTCAGCGTCTTGCCGTCATAGAGGATCTCGAAGTCAGCAAACCCGCCGGACCGCGCGACGCGAATCTTGTCGGGTCGGGCGAGCGTTGCAGTTCCCGAGCTTGCAAGGCCCAATTTCTGATCTGTCGGCGTGACGACTTCGTAAACGGTGTCGAAGCCGACCGACAAGGTTTTCTGCGCCGCCAGGAAGTCTGACATCGCCTTGAGCAACTTCTTCGCTTCGGCCGAGTCGGTGACCCTGACGAGTTCAACCCTGCGGTTCAGAGCGCGCCCTTCGGGTGTGGCGTTGCTGGTAACGGGCCGCGTCTCTCCAAGACCTGCCGTCACCAGCCTTTGAGGGTCGACTCCCCGCTTCACGAGGGCCGCCTCGATGGCGAGCGCGCGATCCAACGAAAGGTGAACGTTGTGTTCCGGATCGCCGGTCGCATCGGTATGTCCGATGATCCTCAAGTGCCAGTTCGGGAAGTTCTTGAGCGAGGTCGCGATGTCGTCGAGGAGCGATTTCGACTCGGGCTGAATCGTCGCCTTGTCGCTATCGAAGTGCAGGCCATAAAGCTCGAAGCTCTCCTTCGTCTGGAGCGCCTGCTCCATCGCCTCGCGGCGATAGCTGCGTTCCTGCTCCTCCGCGGTCTGCGCCCGAACTGGCGCGTTGGCGATGAACAGCAGAGCGACGCTACAGATGAGCCCAAGCGTTCGTATGTTGGGTGATCCTCCGAATGCGACCATTGTTCTGCCCTCAAAAATTGGCCGCCGTCGACGCTCAATTGTCTTGACGTAGGCCCTAGCCAGCGGCGAAGCGCCGCCGGCTTCGGCGACTAAGGTCTCGCGCAAATCAAATCGGTTGTCGGCTTCGCGCTGAAACCAGCCGGTACACCCGCTGGGCGTTACTAATCGCCGGCGGGGGAGGCAATGAACGCCATCGCGTTCCTGCATTGGTCGCTGGTCTCGCCAAGATGCGGCCGCATACAGTCGGAAATGTTGCTATATGTGGCCTGGGGGCAGAGGTGCTGGATGTCCGCTTTGCACTCTGAGAAGACCCATGCAGCCTTCGATAGCCTTGAAGAGCAGCCTACGGAGAGTTCGCTCATGTGCGCCTCTATGCACGCACGAATGTGTCCCTCGCCGGGCGCGATACCCGCACACAGCGCCTTGAGATCGACTGTGCAATCTCGGTCCTCCGCTTGAACCGATGCCGTCGATGCCGTGAGAACCAGCGCCGCGCCGAGCGCCAGCGCATAAAATGCCGTCTTCATGTCCGCTTCTCCCTTCAGTTTGATGACATACACCGCTCTCGCCTTAATATCTCCCAGTTATATTGGACTTTCTCCACCGATTTCGCGTCGTTAAATCCAGTAGGGGTTGGAAGGCGGTTGGCGAAACTGGGCCGCCAAGCCACTGTTCCTGGCCACAAAGAAGCGAGTACACCCGATACCTCGCTCGAGTCCGAAAAGGACGTACACCGTGACTTGATCCGCAGCGCCCCCGCAAAGCTTGCAAGGCGCGCGCACCACCGCGTCGAGTGTACAACCGCGCAGTCAGGCGTTTGACAGCGGACGGACCGCTATTGCGCTGGAGGTGTTGCGGCGGGCGCCGTCGCTTCTGGTTTCTCACCTGTTCGTCGCTCGTGGCGTCGTTCATGGCGTCCGTGGCGTCGCTCATGGCGATGAGCGCGCCGCCCTTGCCGCCGTTGCATTCCGTGTGTCCCGGTTGCCTCAGCGGGCGCGGGCGCGGTCCCGGCAGCCTCCTGTGCTTCGGCCTCCGACGGCTTCAGCGCGGACGATAGCGTGATGGCTAATGCCGCCCCGAGTCCAAGCAGGGAGAGCGCCTTTCGCCGCGAGTGCATTTCCGCTCTGATTTCTTGGTTCATATCCGGTCTCCTTGTCATTCACGATTGATGAACGCGATCGCCTCAATGTCCGAACGGAAAGTCCCGGCAAACGGTTGCCGACCGGAGACGCAGTCGGACGTCGCCTTGAGATTGGCGCGCCCCTCATCTCTGATCTCGCCTGCACGCGACAATGCGAAAAGTCCGAGGCTTACGATTGTTGCGCCCGCCAATCCAACGACGAAAGTTCGGTTGAATTGACCGCGCAAGACCATCGACGCACCTCCCGATTGATGTGGCATCGGAACTGTTACTGCCTCCGCTCCTCAGACTGCATCCTCCGGCAGATCTCCGACGCCGCTCGACCACCTCGCCAAACCGGCGCTAGGGCGAGTAGTGACGGTGATGCGGGTGATGTTCGTGGACGTGAACAACATGGACAAGCGGCGCGACCACGACCGTGACGTGGTGCACGAGATAATCCGAGTGGACGTAACCCGTGTGTCCTGCCCACCCCATGTAGCACCAGGTATGACCGCAGCTATGTATGTCGATCGCCGCGCCGGCGGGAATCACCGCCTTCACCTTGTGGCTCATGGAGGGGCCCGCCCTCAAATTGAGGTTTGCAGTTGTGTGGGTGATAGCAGCGTCGGATGGCGCGGAATAGAGCCACAAGCCCAGTGCGCTGCTTACAAGAGCGCTGACGCGAAGCAATGCCATCGGACCCCCTCCCATCTCGTCAATGCCGCGAACCGCGGTTGAGGCGCCGGCGTGGAGCGACGCGCTTGCGTTCGCCTAGGCAGTCCATTTACCGAGGATGGCCCAGCGTTAGCGACGCTACGTAAGAGGCAGCCGCAAGTAACCTCGTAGAACTACGAGGCCACGCCCTGAAAAATTACGAGGTTGCGCATGTGGGGAAGCCAAGGCACGCCGCGACGATGGCCATATCAGATCGTCGCGATCCCATGCTTGATGGCGAAGTGAATAAGTTCTGCACTGCTGCGAAGTCCGTTCATCTCCATCATTTGGTACTTGTGGAATTCGACGGTTCGCGCTGAGATCGCAAGATCAATCGCAATCTCCTTCGCCGAACGCCCCTCCGCAAGCAATTGCAGAATCTCTCTCTGGCGCGGCGTGAGCGACATCGCGCCTTCGTTTTCGCCGCGTGCGCCGCTCTCGGCTTGCTCGACCACCTGTTTCATCAAGGAAGGGGTGATGAATGTCTGCCCTTTCAAAGCTGCGTGGATGGCCAGCACCAATTCCTCCGGGGCCGAATGCTTGACCACAAAGCCGGAAGCGCCGGCGTCCAGTGCGCGGCGCGCGTAGGCCGCGTTCTGATGCATCGTCAGGAATACGACTTTGATGTTCGGGTGGGACTTCCTCAGCCGCGCCAACGCCTCGAACCCGTTGAGGTTTGGCATGGCGACGTCGGCGACGATCACATCGGGCCGCAGCGTTTCTGCGGCTTCAATCATTGCACGGCCATCCTCAACAATCCCGACGAGGTCGAACTCATCGGGGAGAAGCGCTTTGAGACCTTCGGCCATCATTCGGTGGTCGTCAGCCAGCAACACGCGTGGACGAGTCACGGCGCGCCTCCTCATTCAATGGCGCCCTAGCCACAATGCTCGTCCCACCGCCAGGCGCACTGTCGATGACGAGTTCGCCGTCGACCAGCGAGAGGCGTTGTCTCATTCCGGCGAGCCCGAGGCTTGGCCGATCTTGTTTTCGGGTTGGGTCGAAACCAACGCCGTTGTCCTGCACCACAAGTTCGAGTCCGCCGCCGACCGCGCGTAGCTCGACCTCGACCGAACTGGCGCTCGAATGGCGCGCGACGTTGCGAAGCGCCTCCTGCGCGACCCTGTACAGACAAAGGGACTGGGCCCAAGTCGGCAGGCCGACGTCGTCAGCAGCTTTGAAGCTCGTTGGAATACCCTCTACGGCGCCGAACCGCGCGCACTCGGCCTTCAGCGCCTCGATCAATCCGAGGTCTTCCAGAATGGCGGGATGCAGCGCGTAGGAGAGCGCGTGCACGTCCTTACTGAGTTGGACCAGGTCGTAACGTATCGATCGCATCGCCTGACCGGCGATCGTGTCGCCCAGTCCCTTCTCCTTGTGCCCCGCATCAATCGCAAGCAAAGCCAACCGCTGGGTGACGTCATCGTGCAGCGCGTGCGCCAACCGGGCGCGTTCATCCTCGTGAGCGGTGATCAGGCGTCCGTTCAGGTCGCGGGCTTCGTCTACAGCGCGCCGACGTTCAGTGATATCGATCGATACAGCGCGCAATTGCCTGGGCTCGCCATCCTGATCGAATTCAATCCGCCCCCGACTCGTGATCCATCGCACCGTCGAATCCGGCAACCTCACTCGATATTCCGTTTCGTATTCGCCGTCGCCCTCGAGCGCCCCGCTGACCGCATGGCGTAGCAACGCGCGGTCGTCGGGATGCACGATGTCGATGAATTGATCAAAATGGACGGGAGGCGCCGAGTGCCAGTTTCCGGAGCTCAAGTCGCTCTCGCTCGCGCGGACCTCGTCACGCGGGATGTCCCAAACCCAGAAGCGTAGCTTGGCCGCGATCGCTGCCAGGCTCATGCCCTCTTCGCTTATCCGCAGCCGGTCATGCGCACGCCGCAACAGCAAGCGGTTGAGCAGCAGAGCAACGATCAGGATCCCCTGAAGCCCGGAGAAGCCCGCGACCGCAAGGATGTACCACCGGTATTGCTCCCACGGGGTCGGCTCCCTGAAGCTGATCGTGCTGTCGGGTGGAAGGTCTGCCTTTCGCACTCCCCATCGCCGCAACTCCCGCCAGTCAAACTCAGGCGCCCCAAGTTTCTGTGGCGGGGTCTTGAGATCGCCAGGCGACGCTCCCGCAAGGATCTGCGCGGCGACCTCGGCGGTCTTCCGGCTCAGTGTGTGGACAGAGACGAGAGGCCCCCCGACGATGCCGCCGCCCAGCTGATAATCGTACTGTCCGAATATCGGCGCGTTGGCCACGGCGTGCAGCCGGGCCAGAACCTCCTCCTGTCTGTGCGGGATGCCTTGCGCGTCGACGACCAAGTCTTCATAGTAAATTACGGACCGCGGCGGCAGCGCCGCGGCGCGCTTCAGTATGTCTCCGAATGAAAGTTCGTTTAGGAAAACAAAATCGATCCGGTTCTCGAACGGCTGAACTACCTGACGAAGTTCTTTCACCCAAAACTTCTCGATCGGAGCATCGCCGGTAACGACTGCGACGGTGGTCGTGCCCGGCAACGTCCGTATGATGTTTTCGATCATCGCGCGCTGATCAATCGAAACCGCGACCATCGTCTCGTTGGCGGTTAGCGTCGTGTCTTTTATCGCTCTCGCGTCAAGGGCAGCAAAAACAACGGGCGTGGAAGGAAAAAGATCTCGTCTATGGCGCTGAATGAAGCGCGCCGCGGGACTTACCAGTGTAATGACCAAATCGGGAGGATGGGTGGCGAAGAGGGCTCGCAAATATCCCGCGAACGCTTCGTCCCGCTCGCCGTCGGGGAAGCGCGCGATCTCTAGCAACACCTCGTAGCGGTCTAGCGGATAAGGCGATTCCTCAGCCAAATCCGTGCGCAGGTAGTCTCCGAAGATATCCTCGGCTTGAAAATTCCAGCCGAACGAGTGCAACAATAGCACCCGTTTCGGCTCCACACCCGCCGCGTTCCCTGCGGCGAAAGCCAGGAGGGTAGCTGCTACACACGCGCTGCGCGCCCATCCCACGCGGATACTCGGCAATCAACAAACTTCGTCCCTAACCACCGGGACGTATCAGCGGACCACTACGCAAGAACTTGGCGCTGTTGTCAAGCAACGTGAATTGGGGATGAGTCGCCAAAGGGCGTCGCAACAAAGACACGTTTATCGGCCCGGCGGCTACAACTTCTCGATTGGCGCGCCTCGTAATTTTTCAGGCCGAGAGCTAGTAAATCTTCGAGGTCATGCTGACGCATTCCGGGTCCAAGGTTCGCTTTGAAAGTCAGGACGCCCTCGGTCGGCGAACGCGAAATGAAGAGATGCCTGCAAAAGAGAGAGGTTGCGCGCTTTTGGCAGATCGGCATCTTGGCTTGGCGGAAGGCGTGCGCGGCCTGCTTGAGACAGAGTTCGAGGCGGTTGTGGCGGTGGGGGATGAAGTTTCGCTGTTCGAGAGCGCGCGTCAGCTCCACGTCGCTCTGGCGGTGGTTGATCTCTCGCTACGGCGCGGAGATGGGCTGGGGTTAATTCGCCGAATCCGGAGCGATTTCCCGGAGCTGAAGCTGATCGCTCTCAGCATCCACGAGGAAAAGAATGCGAAATTCGCAGCGATTGAAGCGGGAGCCAATGGATTTGTCCTCAAGCGGTCGATCGCAACGGATCTGCTCCCGACCATCGACGCCGTGCTTGCGGGGAGCGCCACGTGATATTTTCTCGTCAAGCAGCGACCACGCACCCTGCCGCTGACGCAGATCAATGCGTGTTCCGTCTCGATTCGAGATCAATTCGAAGGAGGGTTAGAGCCATGAGTTGGAAACGCCATTTCAAAAACGCGCTGTTTGCGCTCGCGCTCGCAAGCCTCATCGCGCCGCAGGCCGAAGCGATTGAGATCTTCACCGGAGCGAACCCCGCGACCCACGTCAACGACGACCTCTTCACGCAAGTCAGGGGCGGGCGAGGCGGAGGCGGAATGCGTCACCACGGCGGAGGCGGGATGCATCGCGGCGGCGGCGGAATGCATCGCGGCGGCGGCATGCACGGCGGGATGCATCGCGGCGGCGGATATGGCGGCGTGCACAGGCCAGGCGGCGCATATGGCGGCGCACGCAGGCCGGGCGGAGCATACGCCGGCAACGTCAATCGCAACGTCAACAGGAACGTCAATCGCAACGTCAATCGGGCTGCATACGGCCATCGCGGCGGATATGGCTATCGTGGCGGCGCGGTCTGGGCCGGTCGTCCCGGCTGGTACCGCTGGCCGGCTGGCGGCGCCATCGCGGCTGGCGCGGCGCTCGGCTTCGTCTCCGCGGCGAGCGCGGCGGCCTGGGCCGGCTCGCCGCCCTCTTCGGGTCTCTGCTGGTACTACACCGACGCCAGCCAACATCAGGGCTTCTGGGATTCCTGTCCGTAAGGGGCGCTCCAGCAAGGTCCGGGAACTCCGGCGGCGCGAAAAGGAGTTGGGGCAGTCAGGCTTCGACGTAAAATTGCGCCTCCGGGGTGACTCGCGTCATCCACGTCAAAGACGACACTTGACCAGGGCGGTGTCGAGGGCGGGATCGCCGGTCGGGCTGTAGACGATCTGGCCGGGGGACGAAACTTTGATCTGCACGGTCTGATGGGTATAGCTGATTGAGTCCCTGCAATCGGCGCCGATTTTGATCGCCCCGCCCGCGTGCGTCACGCTCTGCACCCTGCACACGCTTGACGGCAGCGTGATCTGCTGCGGCCCGATGATCGCCGCCTGGGCGAACTTGTCGACCGGCTGCCGATAGACCAGCGCGCCGCCACGCCTTTGGAAAAGCTTGGAGCAATCCGGCGCCGACGTCGTCCAGGCGCCGACCAAGACTCGAATCGAGGGCGTCGGCGAGAGCCGCCGTCCCGCCGGCAAGCGGCGCAGCAAAGCCAATCAATGCGGCCAGCCCCGCCCCGCCTCGCCTGTTCATGGGTTTCCGTCCTTCGAAGCTTCTTGACGGCGCGGCCGCCGAACGCGCTGGCGACGTTAGAGCAAAAGCAGGAAACCCGCCAGCATCGACGGCGACCCCGGGCGAAGCTCGCGCGCATCCGCTCGGGGACGGATCAGGCTTTCTTTGACAGGCTGCGATAGACGATCGACCAGCGCGCCGCCTGCATCGCGGCGATGCTGTGCTCCCACTCGTATCGGGCCGCGCCGCACAGATGGTAGATCGAGCGGGGCGCAAGCTTTGCTGACGCCCGATCGAAGCCGCCGGGCCTGCGTCGTCGGAACCGCATGGTCGCCGGCGCTCCCAGCGAAACGCCGATGACGTGCCCGAAGACCGGCCGGTCACGATGCCAGCCGATCCCGGCGCCCGGATCGTAGCGGATCACCGAGACCTGGACGAGTTCGTCCGGCATAAGCCCCGCAAATCCGGCCGCCTTGTCGCGCAACGGCATTAGCCAGTGGGGAAGCGGATCGGCCGGACCGACGCTGTGTGTGTCGAAGTCGTACCGCCAGCCGAAAGAGGCTGTCAGGCGTTTTCCCAGCCAGCCGTGGAACCGGAACGGCGACAGCTCGATTCCCACGATGGATGCGATCAGGGCTCTTTCCTCGCTCGGGGCGATGATCGCCTCGCCCTGCGCCAAGCCTGCAAGGACAGGCTGATCGAACAAGTCAGATTGCACAGCGGACACGTTCGCCTTTACCTGTAGACCCCCTCGCCGGTCGGGATGGCCGAGGTTCTCTTTCTGTTCCAATTGCGATATGGGCGCCCGATGCCGGTGCGCAAGTGACAAGAGATCGTCGACCTCGCGCGCCGCGATTTCAGCCATCCGGCGTAGGCGCCTGGCGTAAGTCGCGACGCAGGATCTTGCCGACCGCAGTGCGCGGCAGCGTATCGCGGAACTCGACGTGGCGCGGCGTCTTGTAGCCGGCGAGATGTTTGCGGCAATGGGCGATCAGCTCGATCTCGGTCAGCGCCGGGTCCTTGCGCACGACGACGATCTTGACCGCTTCACCCGACTTGAGGTCGGGCACTCCGACAGCGCCAACCTCCTGCACGCCCGGGTGGGTCATCACCACGTCCTCGATCTCGTTCGGATAAACGTTGAATCCCGAAACGATGATCATGTCCTTCTGCCGATCGACGATCGTGAGGTAGCCGCGGTCATCCATCCGGGCGATGTCGCCGGTGCGCAAGAACCCGTCTTCCGTCATGACCTTGGCCGTCTCGTCCGGCTTCTTCCAGTATCCGCTCATCACCTGCGGGCCCCTGATGCAGAGCTCGCCTGGCTCGCCGGGAGGCAAGTCTCGCCCCTTGCGGTCGCGGATGGCGATGTCGGTCGAGGGCATCGGCAGGCCGATCGTTCCGTTGAAATCCTCGCCCGTCAGCGGATTGCAGGCGGCGATGGGCGAGGTCTCCGTGAGGCCGTAGCCTTCGATCAGCGGCTTGCCGGTCGCCGCCTTCCAGCGCTCGGCGACCGCCCTTTGCAGGGCCATGCCGCCGGCGACCGCAAGCTCAAGGCGCGAGAAATCGAGCCTGAGGAACTCCTGGTCGTTGAGCAGCATGTTGAACAGGGTGTTGACCCCGGTGATGACGGTGAACGGCGTCTGGCTCATCGCCTTGACGAAGGACCTGACGTCGCGCGGATTGGGGATCAGCAGATTATTGGCGCCGATCATCAGGGGAACGAAACAGTTCACCGTCAGCGCGAACACGTGATAGAGCGGCAGCGCCGTCACGAAGAGTTCGTTTGCCGATCCGATCGAGCCTTTAAGCCAGGCGTGGGTCTGCTGCAGGTTGGCGATCATGTTGCGATGAGTCAGCATCGCGCCCTTCGGCACCCCCGTCGTTCCGCCGGTATATTGGAGAAACGCGATATCGGTCGGCGCGATGAGCGGAAATTGCACGGCCTCCGATAGCCCGAGCGCCACGGCGCGGTTAAACAATGTCGCCTCAGGCAGGCGCCATGGCGGAACGGCGCGGCGAATATGGCGCAAGGCGAAGTTCACCATCATCCCGCGGCCGCCCTTGAGGAGATCGCCGACGCCGGTGACGACGATGACGCGAACCCTCGTGCCGGCGATGGCCTTCTCGAGCGTCTGGGCGAAATTCTCGAGGACGACAATCGCTTCCGCGCCGGAATCCTCGAGCTGATGATGGAGCTCGCGCGGCGAATAGAGCGGATTGCAATTGACGACGACCAGGCCCGCCCGCAACGCGCCGAAAAGAACAACTGGATACTGTAGAATATTCGGCATCATGAGGGCGATGCGCGCGCCGACAGGGAGCGCGGCGACCTGGCGCAGATAACTGGCAAAGGCGCGCGACAGATGGTCGAGTTCGCCGAACGACATCGTCCGGCCCATGCTGACGAAGGCGTCCCGGTCGCGATATTGCTCGACGCTGGCGGCGAAGAATTCCCCGATCGAGCGGTAAGCGTCCGGGTCGATCTCGCTCGGCACGCCCTCGGGATAGGAGTTCAGCCAAATTCTTTCCATGACCTCTTCGTCCTCGGCGCAACCTGCTTCATATAGGCACGCCGCTCAACAGCTGGTGAAGGCGATCGTGCGGGCCCTGATCTGCGCAGGGAAAATGCACTCGCCCGTTCGAGACGCCCATCGCGGGTTCCTCGGGCCTGGCCCGAGCCGTCCGCGGGGTGAGGGCGTAGGAATGCACAGTGACAGAAATGGGGGCTTAACGTGTTGAGATGTCCAGGCAGGCGCCAGCGCCGCGCGCGTCGGTTCCCGTCAATGTCCCTCGTCCTTGGACGCCTTGCGGCTCCTCGCCGGCAATGAGGACCACGACCGATCAGGCCGCGCCGCAGCGAGACGTCGGATCGCCCCTCGAGGTCCTGCGCATCTTCCTGAAGCTCGGTCTTACGAGCTTCGGCGGGCCTGTCGCGCACCTCGGCTACTTTCGCAACGAATTCGTCGTCAGGCGCGGCTGGCTCGATGAACGCGCCTACGCCGACCTGCTCGCGTTTTGCCAGTTCCTGCCGGGGCCGGCGAGCAGCCAAGCGGGGTTTGCCGTCGGCCTCATGCGGGCCGGCTACCGCGGGGCTCTCGCGGCCTGGGCCGGCTTCACGTTGCCCTCGGCGATCGCCATGACGCTCGTCGCCCACGGCGCCGGCGCGCTCAACGGACAGGCGGGCGAGGGGCTGTCGCACGGCCTGAAACTCGTCGCCGTCGCCATCGTCGGCCAGGCGGTGCTCGGCATGGCCAGAAGCCTCGCGCCCGACAGGCCGAGGGCCGCGATCGCGATCCTCGCCCTGATCCTGATGGCCTTTGCGCCGGGGAGCCTCAGCCAGATCGCCGCCATCGCCGCAGGCGCTCTCGCCGGGCTCGCCGTCTGCCGCGGCGAGGCTGGCGCGGTCGCCGGCGGCGCCGGCTCGCCGGTATCCCGCCCGATGGGCTTCGTCTTCCTCGCCGCGTATTTCGCTCTTCTGGCGCTTGCCTTCGTGCCGACGCGCGAGGCGGCGATGTCGTTTCTCGCCGCCATCTACCGCTCCGGCGCGCTCGTCTTCGGCGGCGGCCATGTCGTGCTGCCGCTGTTGCAGGGCGCAGTCGTCGCGCCCGGCTTCATCTCGGAGAGCGCATTCCTCGCCGGCTATGGCGCCGCGCAGGCCATGCCCGGGCCGTTGTTTACGTTCGCCGCGTTCCTCGGCGCGGCCGCGAACGTCCCGCCCGGCGGCGTGGCCGGCGCGGCTCTGGCGCTCATCGCCATCTTCGCGCCGGGGCTGCTCGTCCTCATGGGCGCCTTGCCGTTCTGGCATGCGCTTCGCGCCCGGTCGGCCGCCCGCGCCGCGATGGCCGGCGTCAACGCCGCCGTCGTCGGCCTCCTGGCGTCCGCCCTCTACAATCCGGTGTGGACGAGCGCGGTGCAAAATCAGGCGGATTTCGCCGTCGCGGCGGCGGGCTTCGCCGCGCTCGTCGTCTGGCGTGCGCCCCCGCTCGTCGTTGTCGTGCTGACGGCGGCGGCCGGGGTGGCGCTCGGCGCCGCGGGCTATTGACCGGGCGCGACGCTCAGCGGATCTCCTTCCAGTTCTCTGCCGCGTAGCCTTGCGGATCGACGCTGACGACGATCTTGCCGGGAATGGCCTCGCCATTGCGGCAGCGCCAGTCGTAGATCGTGGCGTGGCTGGTCGCGAACATCGGAATGAAATCTGAATTGGGGTTGTCAAGGCACCAGGCGGTCGCGCCCGGCAGCGAGCGTCTTAAGTCCGCCTTGCCGCAATTAAGGTTGGCCCCGATCGAACAGGCGAGCAGCTTCGGCCCAACGCAGCGCACGACGGCATGACTGGCCGCGGCCACGGGAATTCCGAATGCCTGCGCCACGGCGCCTTGCAGCGAGGCAGGAACCTGCCGCGGCTCAGGATGGCCGGGGCACCACGGTCCGCTCGCCGCTGGCCCGGCTGCAGTCGCGGACGCGGCAAGAGCCGAGAAGGCTGAGATGATGAGCGCCGATGTCCGCATGGGGCCGCTCCCGCGCTGTCGCCAGGCTAGACGGCGCCGAGCAGTTCGACCCTTTTCTGCGCCCCGCGGGCCGGACTCGGGCGGCTCGCCTCGATGTTCTCGAGAAACTGGCGCGCGCTCTCCTTCCAGGTGAAGCGCATGGAATGCTCGCGCGCCGCCTCGCGCGGAATCTTCAGCGCTTCGAGGCAGGCGGTTCTCAGATCCTCGTTGAGGACCCCGGCGGCCGGACCCACGACGTCGATCGGGCCAGGCGCCGGATAGGCCGCAACCGGAAGCCCGCTCGCCAGCGCCTCGATCAGCACAATGCCGAACGTGTCGGTGCGCGAGGGAAAGACGAACACGTCGGCGCTGGCGTAGACCTGCGCCAGCTGTTCGCCGTGCATGCCGCCGAGGAAGTGAGCGCGCGGATAGCGGCGCTGCAGCGGCCCCCTCTCCGGCCCTTCGCCGACGATGACGGTCGATCCCGGCAGATCGAGGACGAGCAGCGCCTCGAGGTTCTTCTCCACCGCCACGCGGCCGACGCACAGGAAGATCGGCCGCGGCAGCTCAAGGACCGGTTTGGAGCGCGGGCGAAAGAGTGCGTGATTGACCCCGCGGGTCCAGAGCCGCACCCGCGCGAAGCCGCGGCGGGTGAGATCCGCGCCGATGGTTGGGGTCGGGGCCATTACCGCCGCCGACGGCGCGTGGAAATGACGCAGGCCCGCGTAGGTCAAGCTTTCCGGCACGCCGATGCGCGCCTTGATGTATTCGGGGAAGCGCGTGTGGTAGCTCGTGGTGAAGACGCGCTTGTGCCGAAGGCAATAACGGCGCGTCAGCCACCCGATCGGCCCCTCGGTGGCAATATGGATATGGTCGGGCGCTGCGGCTTCGATGCTGCTGCTGATCCGTCTCAGCGTCGGGATGGCGAAGCGGATATCGGGATAGGTCGGCAAAGGCGCCGTCCACATGCCCTGCGGCGTAAGGAACTCGAACCTGGCGCCGAACTCGCCCGCCGCCTGCGTCATGCGCTCAAGCGTCGAGACGACTCCGTTGACTTGGGGCCGCCAGGCGTCGGTCGCAATTAGAATGCGCATTACGCCGCTTCCGCCCGCGCCTGTTCGCGCTCGTCCTCGAACGCGGGAACATCGTCGGCCGGCGCCGGAATCATCAGCGGCCTGGGCCAGCGAAGCACCTCGAAGCGGCCGTCCTGGTGTTCGACCACCAGCGAGCAGGATTCGACGAAGTCGCCAGTGTTGACATAGGTGATTCCGTCGATCTGCCGGATCACAGGGTGATGGATATGCCCGCAGACGACCCCGTCGACGCCGCGGCGCTTGGCTTCGCCGGCAAGCTCGCGCTCGAAGGAGCCGATGAAGTTGACCGCGTTCTTGACCTTGAGCTTCGCCCAGGCCGAGAACGACCAATAGGGCAGGCCGAGCGCCCGCCGGGCCGAGTTGAAATGCGTGTTGACGAAGAGGGCCGTCGTATAGGCCCAGTCGCCGAAATAGGCGAGCCACTTCGAGTGGCGCACCACTACGTCGAATTCATCCCCGTGGATGACGAGATAGCGCTTGCCGTCGGCGGCAACGTGGATCGTCTGACGCTTGATCTCGATGCCGCCGAAGCTCAGCCCGAAGAACTGACGCGCGAATTCGTCGTGGTTGCCCGGCACGAACACGATCCTCGACCCGCGCCGGACCTTGCGCAGCAGCTTCTGGACGACGTCATTGTGCGCCTGCGGCCAGTACCAGCCCGAGCGCAGCCTCCAGCCGTCGATGATGTCGCCCACCAAATAGATGGTTTCGGCCTCGACATGACGGAGCATGTCGAGGATGAGGTACGCCTGACAACCCCGCGTTCCCAGATGCAGGTCGGACAGGAACAGAGCGCGGTAGCGATTAATCTCGTGAGTTTTCGACACGCAGGCCCCTCGCCCTGAAGAAACGGGAAGCGTTACGTCTGTGCGCAGATTCTCGTGTCGCTTCGATGACGCAATGCCGCGAATCTCTTTATAAGTCGCTGTTCCCAGCGTGTCGAGCCGAGGGCAGGAAATGGATCTTGGAATTGCCGGCCGGAAGGCGATCGTCTGCGCCTCGAGCAAGGGACTTGGTCGCGCCTGCGCCAAGGCGCTCGCCGAGGCGGGCTGCGTTTTAGTGGTGAACGGGCGAAATCCCGAGCTTCTGGCGCGGGCCGCTGAGGATTTGCGGGAAGCGACCGGGGCGGCCGTCCTTGAGGTCGCTGGCGATCTCGACCAACCGGCGACGCGCGAGGCTCTGATCGCCGCCTGCCCAGAGGCGGACATCCTCGTCAACAACAATGGCGGCCCACCGTACAAGGCCTTCGAGGCGATCACGCGCGAGGACATTCTGAAAGGGCTCGAATCGAATATGCTGACGCCGATCGCGCTCGTTCAGGCCTTCCTGCCCGGCATGGTCAACCGCAAATTCGGCCGGATCGTCAACATCACCTCGGGCTCGGTGCGCGCGCCGATCGCCGGCCTCGACGTTTCGTCGGGCGCGCGGGCGGGCCTGACCGCCTTTCTCGCCGCCGCCGCCAGGGCCCATGTCCGCGACAACGTGACTATCAATTCGATCCAGCCGGGCTCCTTCGACACCGACCGGATCAAGTCCTCGCTCGAGCGCGCCGCCACCCAGCGCGGCGTTTCGTTCGAGACGGCGCGGGCGGAGGCGGAAAAGCGCGGTCCGGCGGGCCGTTTCGGCGATCCGGCGGAGTTCGGCGCGCTCTGCGCGTTCCTCGCCAGCGCCAAAGCCGGCTTCATCACCGGCCAGAACATCCTCATCGACGGCGGAGCCTTCCCGGGAGCGTTTTGATCGACGCTCCGAAACTTTGGCGTTTTCATTGGGACCCGAGACGCGGCGGCCTTGCGCGCCTCCGCGCCGAGCGGGAAAGTCCGCTCCAGGGCGGATTCACGCGAAGGGACGCCATGGGCATCCGCATCCATCACGTCAACATCCGGACCCGCGACCTCGAGGGAACCGTCGCCTTCTACACTGCGGCGATCGGCCTCAAGCGGGGCGAGCGGCCCGGTTTCAGCTTTTCCGGCGCCTGGCTCTATGATGACGAGCGGCCGGCGATCCGTCTCAATGCGGTCGCGGACGAGCCGTCGCAGACGGAAAACGCGTTCGATCACGTCGCCTTCTCCGTCGATGCCCTCGACGACGTCCTCGCCCGCCTGGACAGCCTCAATGTGCGCTACCATGGACTCGTCCGCATTCCGAATAGCACGTTGCGGCAGTGTTTCGTCAGGGACCCGAACGGGATCATTGTAGAGTTCTGATAATCCCTGCTAACCGAAAAATCGCTCCCGCCGCCCCTCAAGCTGGCGCGCAAATCGATGGGTTTTCATTTGGTTCAGCGGATGCGCTCGTGCGGAAGGTAAAGACGGAACAGGGAAATTGATTTCCCTGTTCTGCCCAGGAACAGGGAATTGAACGCGAAGCGGAAAATCCGCTTCCAACCCAAGCCGCCGGGCGAGGGCACGAAAAAGACAGAGCCTTCTCGTTGGTCCTTCGTGCTTCGTGTCTCTGTGGTGAATTGGTCCGGCTTGGATCCGTTGGCCCTCCTCAAAATGTCTGCCGAGACGCGAAGAGCCCGCTCGGCCCCCGTCGTTCCAACTGGCGAGTCGACCGCGGAACCCCTGTACGGCGAACGAAATCGTTCGATAATCCGGACAAGCTTGATTATAAAGGCCCGGTTTCGGAGGCCGCCGTGGGCGTCGAAGGTAAAGATAGGGCCAAGGTGCTCGAAGCGGGGGCCGCCTCGTGGTCGAACCAGCTGGGTCTTGCCGTCCAGAGACTGCGGCGAAGCTATGGATTGTCGCTCGCCGACCTCTCCACCCAGTCCGGCGTCGCGAAATCGATCATCTCCCAGATCGAGCGCAACGAGACCAACCCGACCCTGACGACGATCTGGCGGCTCGCCCATGCGCTCGACGTTTCGATCGAATTGATGCTGCAGGGCGCCGAGGAGGGACCTTTCATCGAACATCTGGGACGGGGAACGACGCCGATCTTCGTTTCGGATGACGGTCTTTGCCGACTGGCGGTGACCGGCTGGCTGAAGACCGTCGACTGGCTGCAATGGTACGATTTTCAGGCCGATCCCGGCGGCGTGCTCGAATCGAGCGCCCACGCCAGAGGCTCCGTCGAATGTCTTTCCGTGCTCGAGGGCGAGCTCGAAGTCGATGTCGGCGGATCGAAGGAGCTGGCGCATGGGGGCGAAACGCTGCGCTACCGCTGCGACCGGCCCCACCGCATCTCGAACCTTGCCGACAGGCCTGCGCACGCGACCATGGTCTGCATCCTCAAGGCCGCGGCGATGGATTGATCCGAGCAAACCAACCGGCCGCTGGCGCGTTTACCATGTCCGGAGAATCCGCCGGAAAGACTTGCAGTAGGCGACGACATGACCGTGCGCCCGGCGGCGCTGATTCCGACCCGTTTTGTCCTCGCTTCATTTCCGCTCCACCTTTGGCGCTGCTTCCGTACAAGTTGGCGCAAGTCTTGAGCGCAAGGCTGCCGTTTTGACGTCGCTCGCCCGGACGGCGACTTCGCCTTGTCCGATCGCCTGGCCTGTCTCGGCGATCCGCGAGCCCCGCCTCGCGGTGGCCGACAAATGACCACGTTCCTTCGGAAGATTTCGACTCGCTTTTGTCGCGAATTCTGAGTCCCGTTTCGGGGGTCTCCGATTCGTACTTGTTTTGTTTTTGTCCTGGTCGCCGAGTTCAGGGACGCTGCCGGCCGCTGTTCATCCCGGACGCCTCGACAGCGGCAGGCCCAGGCTATAGATCGAAAAAACAAGCCTTTGTCGGAGCGCCTTTCTTGTCAGTTGCGCCTTCCGTGACGCCCAGCAACGCCGGCGACGGGATCGTCTTGTCGCTGAGCGGCGCGTGGATCATCGCGACCGGCAAGGCGCTCGAGATGGCTGCGGCGGCGCTCAAGTCCACAGCCGGGACTGCGAAAAAGGCCACCATCGATCTCGCCGGCGTCGACCGCATGGACACCGCCGGCGCCTGGGCGATCGACCGCGCCCGCTTTGAATTGGCCGGCGCCGGGGTCCAAGCGGGCTACCGTGGCGCGCGGCCCGAGCATGCGCTACTGCTTCGCGAAGCCGGATACCATCCGCTGGACGTGCCCAAGACCTCCCGTGTCTCGCACGCGGTGACGCTCCTCGCCGCGGTTGGCGAGACGGTCTACGCCTCCGGCGCCGATCTGATCGACATTATCGACTATCTCGGCGAGATCGTCGTCATGGGCGCGCGGCTCATCCTGCATCCGCTGCGCTGGCGCTGGACCTCGATGGTGCATCACCTCGAACTCTATTCGCTGCGCAGCGTGCCGATCATCTCGCTGATCAATTTCCTCGTCGGCGCGATCGTCATGCAGCAGGGCATCTTCCAGCTGGCGCGTTTCGGCGCCTCGCCCTATGCCGTCAACCTCGTCGGTGTGCTCGGCCTGCGCGAACTCGGGGTGCTGATGACCTCGATCATGATCGCCGGGCGCACCGGATCGGCGATCACCGCCGAAATCGGCTCGATGAACATGCGCGAGGAGATCGACGCCCTGAAGGTGATGGCGCTCGATCCGCTCGAGGTCCTGATCATCCCGCGCCTGGTCGCGCTGACGATCGCGCTGCCCGTGCTGACATTCATCGCCGACATGGCCCAGCTCGCCGGCGGCCTCATTGTCAGCTGGATCTACGCCGGGATGACGCCGGAGGTGTTCATCTCGCGCCTGCAGGGGGCAATCGCCACCGAAACGTTCATGGTCGGACTTATCAAGGCGCCCTTCATGGCGGTCGTAATCGGGCTCATCGCCTCGACCGAGGGCATGGAAGTGCGCGGCTCGGCCGAGTTGCTTGGACGATGCGTCACCGCTTCGGTGGTCAAGTCGATCTTCATGGTCATTGTCATGGACGGCCTGTTCGCCATGTTCTTCGCGGCGGTGGACTATTGACCCGGGGCGTCTCAAAGCTGCTCGCGGCGAGACGCGAGGCGATCATCCGTGTCCGCGGGCTCAAGGTCGGCTTCGGCGACAGACTTGTGATGGACGGGCTCGACCTCGACCTCTATCGCGGCGAGGTGCTTGGCTTCGTGGGCGCGTCGGGAGCCGGCAAATCGGTGCTGACGCGGACGATCCTTGGCCTCTTGCACAAGCGCGCGGGAACGATCGAGGTGTTCGGCTACGACATTGACAAGCTTGGAGCGGAGGAGCGGCTGCGCATCGGCGAGCGCTGGGGCGTCCTGTTCCAGGAGGGCGCGCTGTTCTCCAGCCTAACGGTGCGGCAGAACATCCAGGCGCCGATGCGCGAGCACCTCGACTTGTCGCAAAGCATGCTCGACGGTCTCGCGGCGCAGAAGATCGAGCTCGTCGGCCTGCCGCAGGACGCGCTCGACAAGTTTCCGTCGGAGCTATCGGGCGGCATGACGAAGCGCGTCTCGCTCGCCCGGGCGCTGGCGCTCGATCCGGAGATCGTGTTCCTCGACGAGCCGACCTCTGGCCTCGATCCCATCTCGGCCGGCGATTTCGACGACCTCATCGGCACCCTGCAGAAGACGCTGGGCCTCACCGTGTTCATGGTGACGCATGACCTCGACAGCCTCTACGCCATCTGCGACCGGGTCGCCGTGCTCGGCCACGGCAAAGTTTCAGCGGTCGGTCCGATTGACGAACTGCTGCAATCCGACGATCCTTGGATCAAACTGTATTTTCACGGCAAAAGAGGCGTGGTTCGCGCCGGGGCGGCCGAGAAACGACCCGACGAGCGCGTCGGGAACGAACAAGCCCAGGATGCGAGGCGCTGAGTTCAATGGAGACGCGTGCCAATTTTGTCGTGATCGGCGCCTTCACCCTCGGCGTCGTTATCGCTGGTTTTCTGTTTGTGATGTGGATCGCGGGGTACGGCGCGGCCGGCACGCACAGGCGCTATCAGATCGTCTTCAACGGTTCGGTCTCCGGCCTCTCCGAGGGGGCGCTGGTTCTCTTCAACGGCCTCAAGGTCGGCGAGGTGACGAAGCTCGGCTTCGTGCCGGGCAACCCTAGCCAGGTCGTCGCCAACATCGACGTGACCAACGAGAGCGCCCCGATCAACTCGGACACTAAGGCGCAGCTCGAGACGCAGGGTCTGACCGGCTCGGCGACAGTCGCGCTCATCGGCGGCGAGAAGGGCAAGGGAGAATTGGCCGGCAACCCGCCCGTCATCCCCTCCCTGCCTACGGCGACGCTCGCGGATCTGCAGACGAAGGCCGGATACGTGCTCGATCTCGCCAACAAGCTGATGGTCGACAACGCCCAGCCAATTCATACGACGCTCGAGAACGTGGAAGTCTTCTCGAAAGCGCTGGCCGACAACGCGGACGGCGTGAATGCTGCGCTGAAGGGCGTGGCGGATCTCGGCAGGACAATCGAGCCGCTGGCGACGCGACTGCAGAGCCTCTCCGACGACGCCGACAAGCTCGTCAAGGCGATCGACGCTGACAAGGTCCGCAGCATTGTCGACAATGTCCAAAGCCTGTCCGGCAAGGCCAACTCGGTTCTCGACCGGGCCGACAGGCTGATTGCGGACAATGCCGGCGATGTCCACACGGCGCTGTCGAGCGTCAGCGGCTTCGCCAAGACGCTGAACGACAATTCGCAAAACGTCGAGGCGGCGCTCAAGGGCTTTGCCGACGTCGGCAAGGCGGTCCAGCCCCTGGCGCAGCGCCTGCAGGTCTTTTCAGATGATGCTGACAAGCTGGTGAAGGCGGTGGAGCCTGACAAGGTCCGCGGCATCGTCGACAATGTTCAGAGCCTTTCCGGCGCGGCGAACTCGCTCTTCGAGCGGACCGACAAACTGGTCGAGGATAACGCCAATCAGATCCATTCGACGCTGACGAACGCCAGCGCCTTCTCGAAGACGCTGACCGACAACTCCGCCAACGTGGACGCGGCGCTCAAGGGCTTCGCCGATGTCGGCAAGTCGGCGCCGGCGCTGACGCAGCGCCTGCAGGGTCTTTCTGACGACGCTGACAAGGTCGTCAAGGCGATCGACGCCGACAAGCTGCGGGGCGTCGTCGACAACGCTGCGACCTTCAGCCACGCGCTCGCGGCGAGCTCCGACAATTATCAGGCGTTGATCCGTGACGGGGCGGCGCTGACGAACCGCCTCAACGATACTTCGAAACAACTGAATATGGCGCTTTCCGACGCCGATTCGATCCTCAAGGCCGTCGATTCTAAGAAGGTCGCCGGCGTCGTCAATTCGGTCAGCGAGGTCGCGACGACCATAAGCCAGAACCGCGGCAACATCGATCAGACGATCAAGAACGCGACCGAAATGACGGCGAAGCTCAACGCGTCCGCCGACAAGGTCGCTGGGCTTTTGGTGAGCGCGCAGGGTTTCCTCGGATCGCCCGGAACGAAGGGCGCGCTCACTCAGCTCGGCGATGCGGCGCAGTCAGTGAAGAGGCTCGCCGACGACGTCGATGTGCGGATCAAGGAAATCTCTGTCGGCCTCAACCGGTTCAGCAATTCAGGCTTGCGCCAATATGAGGCGCTCGCCATTCAGGGGCAGCGCGTTCTCGAAGACATTGACCAGACGGTCCGCTCCTTGAAGCAGAATCCCAGTCAGATCATTTGGGGCGCCAAGCCGTCGTTGCCGGAGTATCGTGGCGGTCAGTAGAGTAGTGGGACGAGTGGGGGGCGCGTTGTATCAGCCTCGTTTGACGACGGTAGGCGCGATCGCGCTGCTGCTGGCGCTCGCCGCCTGCGCCAGCGGGACGCCGTTGACCGTGATGGACATCAATCCGGCGAAACCGCCGGCGATGCGACCGGTCAGGGCGCAGATCCAGATCGGCCAGCCTGTCGCCAGCCTTGACCTCGACAGCGAACGTGTTCTCGTGCGGGAGACGTCGCTTCAGCTCGCGCTCCTGCCAGGAGTGCGTTGGCCGGAGCAGCTGTCGTCGCTCTTCCGCGCGCGTCTCGTCGCGAGCTTCCAGAACGCGGGCCTGGCGCGCTCGCTGGCAGGGGGTGGCGCGACCGCCGACTACGAACTCGACCTCGACATCCGCGCCTTCGAGTTCGATGCCCAGACGCAGGGGGCGCATGTCGAGGTCGCCGCCCGGATTGTGTCGCTGCACGACGGGCGGGTCGCCGCAGTCGAGATCTTCTTCGCCCGCGAGCCCGTGGCCTCCTCCGACCCGACCGCTGTGGCGGTCGCGCTCGACCAGGCGTCCTCGGTCGTCATGACGAAAATTGTCGCCTTCGTCGCATCTCGGCTGTAGAGGAGCTCTTCCGGGGCCGCCCGGCGGCGTTGGCGCCGCTTGGAGCACACCGACGAAAAGTGTAGGGTAGGCG
The DNA here is from genome assembly GCA_963772555.1 of uncultured Alphaproteobacteria bacterium. Classification (GTDB taxonomy): domain Bacteria; phylum Pseudomonadota; class Alphaproteobacteria; order Rhizobiales; family Beijerinckiaceae; genus Roseiarcus. The sequence goes on from CAVYXQ010000029.1 coordinate 92,861, forward strand.
GTGCGCCGGCGCCGCCGGATGTTGCAATGTCGAGGCAGAAAGAAGAATGCTCGCAGACGAAGTCGCCTCCGAAACGCTGTTCAATTCGATCGTCCGACACGGCGCCGAATTCTGTTCTCGCGGGAACCGCCTTCGACCGGCCCTATCCTCATCTGGGTTTCGAGAATTTCTTCGCCGACGACGTCTATCAGCGCCTGATCTGTCATTGGCCGGACATCGACCGCTATGTCGATCTCAACGGCGCGCGCACCCGCAAGCAATACACGCTCTGGGACCGCCGGGTCGAAGCGGGCGATCCGGAGCGGACGGCGCTTTGGCGGACCGTCTCGGACGCCCTTTCGGCGCCGCCGATCGAGGCCGCCCTTCGCGATCGTCTGGCCAAGGGGTTTGAGATGCGCGCCAACGGCAGTGGCGAAGGGTGGCCGGTGCCGATGCACCCGCAGCCCGTGCTTTACGCCGATTTCGACGGCTACGCCATCAAGCCGCATCCCGACACGCGCCGCAAGGTGCTGACGATGATGATTTATATGCCGGAAGACGATAGCCAGCGCGCGCTCGGCACCACCGTCTACAAGATCTCGCCCCTGGGCGTCTTCGCCTGGAAAACCTATGGCCTCGTCCGGGAAAAGACGCTGCCGTTCTTGCCCAACACCGGCTTCGCCTTCGTCGTCATCCACCCGGCGCACAGCCTCCTGCACGCGAGCTGGCATGGCCGCGAGACGATCTCGCTGGACAACGGGAAACCCCGCATGACGATCCTCAACACCTATTACGCAAAACCGCCGCAGCCGGGAGAGGCGGTGAAAGAGTATGCGTAAGAGCGGCGCTGCGCCTGCTCATGACCTTTCGATCGCGTCCGCCGGCGCGGTCTCTTTCCCCTCCTCGACATCGTCTTCGACCGCGTTGTCGTCGCCGGCGGTTTGAAGCAGCAAGCCTCGCCTGGCCCTCCCGTCGGCGAGTTTGGTAAAGCTGTCTTTCAACTTATCCAGCTCGTCCTCGGTCAGATTCTCCAGATCCAACAGTTTGTTGCGGGCGGTATTGCTCACCCGGATCAGCTCGTCGAGTTTGAGGTGAAGCGCCGCGCTGTCGCGGTTTTGCGTATTCTGAATCAGAAACACCATGAGGAAAGTCACGATCGTCGTGCCGGTATTGATGATCAGCTGCCAAGTATCGGAGTAATGGAAGAAAGGACCAGTTACCGCCCAGACGACGATCACGATGCACGCTGCGACAAAGGTGGACGCGTGACCGCAACGTCGTGAGGTCCACTGGGCGGCGTTGTTGAAAATTCTGCTGGGCGCTATTCCCTGCGAATTCACAACCTCAGAAGGCTTTGTCATTGCAGCTTTCCCCTCGTCAACCGCTCCGCCCCACTCGGTGACAGCGGTCATCTCTGTAACGCGCCGACGGTGGGCTTTGATCCACAAGCTGGAATGCGGGCTCGCGGGCCGGTTTTTTCGCGGCTCGGCGGCAAAGTAGAGGTGAAGCTGGTTGATCCCGGCGAGAGCCCTGGATTCTCTGCCTTATCGAGGGACACTCGCTCGCTTCGGCGTGGATGGAGATGATCCGCGACCACCAATGCCGCGAGGCGGTGAAACACCGCCAGGCGGCAGTCGTTGATCCCCGGATGGATCCTGCTCGCGCCAGATGCAGCCGGGGTCGGCTTTCGGGTGAACGATTACTGCTTCTGTGACGTCCCGGGCTGGGATCCGCCGCTCGAGGCTTGTCCCGGCGTTGCGCCGTTGTCGTTCTTCATCTGGCTATTGTTGTGGTTGGCGTTGCTGGCCGCGTTGGTTCCCTGGTTTTGTTCCGTGATCGCGGTAATCGAATCAGGGTTGATCACCATCATGACCGGATTGCCCTCGGAATCCTTGGCGCGAACCATGAAGGACGAGGGCATAATGGTGATGTCGCTGAAGCCCGCCTTGGACAGGTCGCCGCGCAGCTTCTGGCTGATGTGCATCGGGTTGGTCGACTGCTGTTGACCGGCCTGCCCGTTCTGATCGTTCGTCATCGAGCTCTGGTTGTTGCTCGTGTTCTGATCGTTGTTCGCCGCGCCGGGGCTCGCGGCCAAGGCCGGCGTCGCGAGACCGCCGGCGAGAACGAAGGCACATGCCAACTTGGTGATGTTCGTCATGAAGAATGCTCCTGAGGGGTCGCCTCCCAACCACAGGGCCAACTCGAATCCGGGAGCCCGGTTCCAGCCGGAAAGCAAATTTGGAGCGCTGCCGCACGGAACTGCAGGCTTTGTGACCTCATCCTGACTGTGTGAGACCAACTCTTCGCGTAGCTCCAGCCGGCCGGGCCTCGTGGCCGGCTGTGACCATGACGATTGCCGCCGCGCAGCCTCTCCAGCCGCATCGAACGGGCGAAGACCTGTTTGCGAAGAAGCGAAGCCGCTTCGAGCTAGGCGGCGGCAGCGAGCCGCTGCTCGACCATCGTCCTCAGCGCGTTGAGGTCGTGGGCGAACAGCCGGATGCCGTCAGACAGCTTCTCCGTCGCCATCTGGTCTTCGTTCAGCATCCAGCGGAAGCCCTTTTCATCGAGGGTTATTTTCTTCGGCGCCGGGCCGACATTGGCCGGATCGAGATGGCGCTTGAGTTCGCCCTGATCCTTGGAAAGTTCGTCGAGCAGATGCGGCGAAATCGTCAGGCGGTCGCAGCCGGCCAGCGCCTCGATCTCACCGGTGTTGCGGAACGAGGCGCCCATGACGACGGTCTTGATCCCGTGGGATTTGTAATAGGCGTAGATCGCGCGGACAGACTTCACGCCTGGATCGTTCTCGGGCTCGAACGGCCCCTCGCCGTTTTTCACGTGCCAGTCGAGAATGCGCCCGACGAAGGGGGAGACGAGGAAGGCGCCGGCGTCCGCCGCGGCGACAGCCTGGGCCAGCGAGAAGATCAACGTCATGTTGCAGTCGATGCCCTCGCGTTGCAGCTGGCGGGCGGCTTCGATGCCCTCCCAAGTCGAGGCGAGCTTGATCAAGATGCGGCCATGATCGATGCCGCGCTCCCGGTAGAGGCCTATCAGTGTCCTGGCCTTGGCGACGCTGCCCTCCGTGTCGAAGGAGAGATCGGCGTCAACTTCGGTCGACACGCGTCCGGGCACAATTTTGGTAAGTTCCGAGCCAAAATTGACGGCGATCCGGTCGGTCACGTCGCTGACCGGGGCGTTCTGCCGGCGACCCCAGAGAATGGCCTCCTCGACCAGCCTCGCATAGGCCGGCAATTGCGCTGCCTTCAGGATGAGCGAGGGATTTGTGGTGGCGTCGGTCGGGCGGAAGGTACGGATAGACTCCATGTCGCCAGTGTCGGCGACGACGGTGCTCATGGCGCGGAGCTGTTCGAGCTTGCTGGGCATGGGAGAAGGCCTCGCGGGGAAGAGGGTGGAGAGACCTAATGTCGCCCGTCAAGCCGGGGTTTTCAAGCACGGCCCGCGTTTTCTTATGGGCGCGCTGACGCTTTGTCCCTTCGGCCTCTCCCTGCGCACGCGGATAAGCAGCCGACGTCGGGACGCAAGGAACCTGCCTTCGTCTCGATGGTTTCATTATCGAAGCGTAACCTGCCGTAGACGAGGCGAGGCCATGGCTAAAGCGAGCCGCTGGCACTTCGGCCCGGGCGCACAGGGCAAGCACGCGGGAACGGGCGCGATGACCGACGTCGAAGTCGACAAGATTCCCGATTCCGGCGTGTTGTCGAACCGCGACAAGAGCCAGCACGACAAGGCGCGCGGGCTCGATGGCAAGGAGGTCGAGAGCGAGGAACTCCGCGACCACGCCATGAACCATCTGGACGACGGCAAGGTCTGAGCGGCTCCCCGCTCTGGCGGGCCGGGGCTCACGGAGAGCATGAGGCCGAGGGACTGCCCGACCACAAGTTCACAGAAGTGACGGCACAATCTATCGCCGGTCTTTGCCCGAAGGCTTCTCTCCCCCGTCGCGCCCCGAGTTGGATTGCCGGATCGGGGCCTTTGGCCGGGAACGATGGTCCCTCCGCCGCGGCACTCCGAACGACGCGATCGCCGCTTCGCTTGTTCGCACGAGATTGGCGCTCGGGCCCTTCGTTCCCATGCTGCGGCGGCTCTCTCTTGCGCCTTCGATCAAGAGAATAAGCGCGTCGGCGAGCAAGCCGGCCTGCGTGGCGCCGGCGCGCGCGCACAGTCGCGTCAGCCGCTCGCGCTGGCGGACCTTGAACGCCTCGATCACCCGGAGCCCGGGATGACCCTCTTGCGTCAATTCGACCGCCGCGTTCGCCAGGTCGCAACCGCGCTCGTCCTCGGCGATGAACTCAGCCGCCTTCTCTACGAAGCCATGGAGCTGTCCGACCGGATCGTCGGGGCTGGCGGCCTCGACCTGCGCCCAAATGTCGTCCGACTTCTTTCCCTTGTGATTGAGATACTCGAGAATGAGATCGTCCTTCGAGCCGAAGTGGCGATAGAGCGTCATCTTGTTGGTGCCTGCCGCCTCGGCGATGGTCTCGACGCCAACCCCGCGAATGCCATGCCGGTGGAAGAGGTCCTGGGCGCAGTGGACGATGCGCTCGCGAGGCTTGGCCTCGCAAGGCGCCGGAGCGGAGCGGCCGGCCTCGTACCCTGATTTTTCTTTCGCCATCGCTCTTGACTGACCTGTTACCGATCGGTATCAAAGGAGTTACCGACCGGTAACAACCCTCGCGCTGGAAGTCAATCAGGCTTCAGAAGGGTTGGCCGAGACATTTTGTCGCCATACCGAAGGAAGCGCTATGTCGCTGCACCACATTCCCACAATCGACGACCTGTTGGCGGATTCGCTGATCCAGAAGGTCATGCGCGCGGATCGCGTCGAGCCCCACGCGCTCAAGGCGCTCTTGAGCGGAGCCGCCGCACGCATCGCCGCTGGACGCGAGGCGCGGGCCTACCGGCGCGCCGGCGTCGGGTTCGCCAACGCCCCCGGCGACCGGAGGAATCCGTTGCGGAGGCCGGACACGCTGGCGGGCGCGCGCATCGCTCCCGGTCGGCTCAAAGGCGGGTGTTTGTCGGCGGTTTGCTGCTGACGAGGAGACGCTGAAGCCGCGCTGGCAGTCGCTGTCATCCGGCAGCCCGGTCCTCGCCTCCGCGAGCGAGACGGGCATCATGCTTGCCCGGGCGTGGCGAGCCCGAGTCCAAACACGTCCTTCACAGGCAGGAGAGATCAATTCCGATGATCGACATTCATTTTTGGCCGACGCCGAACGGCAAGAAAATCACCATTCTCCTGGAGGAGTTGGGGATCCCCTATCGGATCGTGCCGGTCAACATCGGCAGGGGCGACCAGTTCAAGGAGGAGTTCCTGAAGATCGGTCCGAACAATCGCATGCCCGCGCTCGTCGACCACGCGCCGGCCGGGGGCGGCCCGCCGATCAGCGTCTTCGAGTCGGGCGCGATCATGACGTATCTCGCCGAGAAGGAGGGGCGCTTCTACCCGCAGGACCTCCGCCGCCGCTACGAGGTCAATCAGTGGGTGATGTGGCAGATGGCCAACCAGGGCCCCAAGCTCGGCGAATGCGGCCATTTCCGGCGTCTCGGCGACACGCGCGGCGACCAGTCCTACGCCGTTCGCCGGTTCACCGACGAGGCCAATCGGCTCTACGGCGTCCTCAACAACCGGCTCTACGACCGGCGTTACATCGCCGGCGACGACTACACGATCGCCGACATGATCTGCTACCCGTGGACGGTCGGATGGAAGGGGCAGGGGCAGGACATCGACGAGTTCAAATATTGCAAGCGATGGTTCGACGAACTGAGCGCGCGGCCGGCCGTGCAGCGGGGCCTTGCCGTCACGGCCGGGCCGTCCGAGGACGCGGAGAGCCTCACGCCCGAGGAGCGCGACCGACGCGCAAAGCTGCTCTTCAACCAGCGCGCCCGGCCTGCGCCGGAGGCAGGCGGGCTGACCGCAGCGTAGCGGCGATGCCGCGTCGCATGGCGTCGCATGGTTCGGCGACGCCGGCGGGGCCGCTCCGGAAAAGGCCCCTCATGATCGGTTCATACCGGAGCGCTCCATGACGGCCCTTTCCATCCTAGAACTCGTCCGCGTCACCGAGCAGACCGACGCAAGCGGCGCGCTCAACAATGCGCGCGATCTCGCAGCCCATGCGGAGAAATGGGGCTACCGCCGCATCTGGGTGGCGGAGCACCACAACATGCCGGGCATCGCGAGCGCGGCGACGTCGATCGTGCTTGCGCATCTCGCGGCGGGAACGAAGACGATCAGGGTCGGCGCGGGCGGCATCATGCTGCCCAACCATGCGCCCTATGTCATCGCCGAGCAGTTCGGGACGCTGGCGCGTCTCTTTCCGGGCCGCATCGACCTCGGACTGGGCCGCGCCCCCGGGACCGACCAGCTGACGCTGCGCGCCTTGCGACGCGGGCCGGAGGCGGCGGAAACCTTCCCGCAGGACGTCGTCGAGCTCCAGGCGTTCCTCGCGCCCGTCGCGCCCGGCCGACGCATCCAGGCCGTCCCGGCGGCCGGAACGGAGGTGCCGCTCTGGATTCTCGGATCGAGCCATTTCGGCGCGATGCTCGCCGCCGAGCTGGGGCTGCCTTACGCCTTCGCGTCGCATTTCGCGCCGGAACTGCTGATCCCGGCGCTGCAAATCTACCGCTCCCGCTTCAAGCGGTCCGAACAGCTCGACCGGCCCTACGCGATGGTCGGGGTCAACATCATCGCCGCGGAGACGGACAGGGAAGCCAGGCGCCTGGCCACGACCCAGCAGATGGCCTTCACCAATATCTTCCGCGGGGCGCGGGGCTTAAGCCAGCCGCCAATCGACGATATCGAGACCTATTGGTCGCCGACCGAAAAGGCGCAGGCGATGCGCATGCTCGCCCGCTCGATCGTCGGCGGCCCGGGCGCCGTCGGCGCCGGCATCGAGGCGCTCATCGCGGAGACGGCCGCCGACGAGCTTATCGTGGTGTCGGACGTCTACGACCATGCGGCGCGGCTCAGGTCATTCGAGCTCGTCGCGCAGCATGGCAAAGGCGGCGCGCCGGGCGAGGCTTGAACGCCCGCTCCTCGGTTTCGCAGACCGATAACATAGGTCGACAACAGGGGACGCCGACGTCGGCGCCCGCCGGCTCACTTCGGCGTGGGCGCGTCATGCGCGATCAGGCCTTGGTTCTTGAGGTCCGACCAGAGCGATGCGGGGATCGGACGGCGGCAAAAGTCGACGTTCTGCCTCACCTGATCGGGGGCTATCGCGCCTGGTATGATCGAGGCAACAATCGGATGGGCGAGCGGGAATTGCAGGGCGGCCGCCGCAAGAGGCACGTCGTGGGCCGAGCACACCGCCTTGATTTTCGCCACCCGATCCATTTGGTCCGGCGTCGCGTCGCTGTAGTTGTACTTGGCCCCAGGGATCGGGCCGGTCGCAGTGATGCCGGAATTGAAGACGCCGCCGACGACGACACCCACCCCGGCCCGCTCGCAACGCGGAAACTCCTCCTTCAGAACATCCTGCTCCATCAGCGTGTAGCGGAGCGCCACCAGGAAGAAATCCAGTGGGATCGCATCGAGGAAGCGCGGCATCATCCCCAGTTCGTTGATGCCCGCCCCGACCCCGCGCACCAGGCCATGCGAGCGCAATTGGTCGAGCGCCCGCCAGCCGGATGTGAAGAGCTGGGCGAGATAGGCAGAGACCTTCGCGTCGGTCATATGGAACCAGAAGTCGAGATCATGAATGAGCAGGAGGTCGATGCGGTTCATGCCCAGCCGCATCTGCGACTGTTCATAAGAGCGCATGATCCCATCGTAGCTGTAGTCGTGCACGTGATCGAAGCGGAGGCCGCCGGCCCACGGCTCGGTTTGGAACGCCTGCGGCTTGGCCGGCTGGAAGAACCAGCGCCCCACCTTGCTCGAGAGAACGAATTCGGACCGCGGCTTCGTGTCGAGGAATCGGCCGCAGCGGATCTCGGACAGACCCCGACCATAGTAGGGGGCGGTGTCGTAGTAGCGTATCCCAGCGTCCCAGGCCGCTTGCAGCGTGGCGGCGGCAGTCGCTTCGTCGACCCGGACGAAGAGTTCGCCCAGCGGCGCGCTGCCGAAGCCCAGCTGCGTCAGCTCGACCCCGGTCTTGCCGAGTTTTCTTGTTTCGAACGGGTTCATAGGCGACAACCTCCCAGCAGTCCTTTTTGCGCTCGGACGACACTGCAGCGTCGGCCGCGGCGTTCGAATGGCCGCCACGATCATGGCGCCGGTCGCTTAGCCTTGCCAGATGATTTCGCTGGCATACCCGCCAGAACAGTGCTGCGCCCTGCCGGTCTGGGAGCCGCTCCGAGGGCCGCTCAGCGTCTGGCTGTCGCCAGGAAAGGGCCGTTCACAAGATTGCGCAGATGTCCCTGGGCCAGGTACAGAATCGCGGTTTCGACCGCAAGACGGCGCGCGTCGGCGCGACTTTCCGGGCTGGCCCAGGCTGCGTGCGGCGTCAGGATGAGGCGCCCGGCGAGTTCCCGCCGCATCGAGATCGCGATAGGCGACCGCTATTTCGTCATTGGCGTTCGGCGGTTCGGTCGGCAGCACGTCGATCCCTGCGCCGCCGATAACGCCTGAGCGGATTGCCGCCATCAGCGCCGCCACGTCGACGATTTGGCCGCGCGCGGTGTTGATCAGGATCGCACTCGGCTTCATGCGCCGGAAGGCTTCGGCGCCGATCATCTCCTTCGTTTCCGCCGTCAACGGACAATGGAGGCTGACGACATCGGCGACCTCGAGGAGCGCCTCCAGCGAGCCCACGCGCTCGATGCCGATCGCGATCTCGGTTCCAGCCGAAACGTAGGGATCGAAACCCACAATTCTGAAGCCGAAGGCCTTGGCGCGAAGGGCCGTGGCGGTGCCAATCCGACCAAAGCCGACCAACCCGAAGGTTCTGCCGCGCAAACGGCGGACGAGCGGCGCGAGCGCGCTGTCGAATCCGGCAACGGGATCGCGAACGAGATGCTGATGAAAGGAGACAATCCCGCGGGTCAGCGCGAGCATCAATGCGATCGCGTGGTCGGCGACCTCGCTGGTGCCATAGTCGGGCGTATTGCAGACCGGGATGCCGGCGCGGCCCGCCGCTTCCAGGTCGATCTGATCGAAGCCGACGCCGGCGCGGACGATCACCCGGCATTTTGGAATTTTGGCGATGAAGTCGGCGTCGATCCGCATCTCGTGCCACGTCACAACGCCATCCGCCTGCGCGAGGGACTCGCGCGGAAGGCGCTCAAGCTTGCGTTCCCGGCAGATTGTCCAGTCGACATCCGGTCCGGCGGTCTGCCGCTCGATCTCGCCATTGTCGGGAAATTGCGCATCGGGCGTGAAGAGATGGAGACGCAACGGCCTTTGCTCCCGGGTGGATGACGCTTTGCGTTGCGGCCAGACCTCGACGCCCTCAGGCTCCCGCAGCGAGATAGTCGTGAATAATGCGGCCAGGGACAAGGGTGAAGTCGGCACGCCAAAAGAGACCGTCGAGCATATCGACGACAGGCAGCCGATGAATGGGGGCCTGAGCGTTGGGGCGCAATTCGACGGTGCAAGGTCCGCCCCAGCATTCGTGCACCCTGACGTCGGCTAGTCGACGCGCCGTCAGCTGACGGATCGCCGGGCGGCCATCGATCTGGTCGATCGCTTTCAGATTGATGTTGAGGGCGAAATCGAAATGCCGGGCCAGGCTGTCGAGGCTGTCAGGCCGGTGCTTCGTCGGCAGGGTTCCAGTCAGCATATCGATGCCGTTGCGCCTGACGATGCCGACCGTGAGGTCGCCGCGAATCTCGAGCAGAGGCTCGCCGAATTTCTTCGGCTGGCCGTGCACTTCCCGGCCATGCGCGACTCCGACATCCGACGACAGAAAGAGGTAGGGCGAATAGGAGCCGGCGATGTCCGTACCCGGAAGGCGGCAGCCGACGGACAGGTTGCTCTCGCCATAGGCGCCGAGCCAATCGACGTCATTCATCCGATAGACGTGGGCGAGCACGACGTCCGACGTCGGCTCGAGGGGCGGCGGCAGCAGCCGCGCCACCGCCGCCTCGCGCGTCCGCCACGCGAGGCTCAGCACCTCGACATTGCGGAACGTGAAAGGGAACGGCGGGACCGTCGGCGCGTCCCACGGCGTCGAAAATCCCGGCGTGAGAATGTCTTCCACGGTCAGACGGTCGAGACCGCCGCGACGCAGGTCTTTTCCCGTCATACCGGTTCCCCGGCGAAACGCCTGGCCAACGCCCTCACACCTCTTCAAGACGGCCGGACTGCGCCGACCGATAGAGCGCGTCGAGAACCTCGACGGCGCGCATGCCGACCGTCCCCGGCGACTGGTTCTCGACCTGCCGGCCCACACAGATATCGACCAGGACATTCAGCGGCTTCTCGCAGGAATAAGCGCCCGAGCCGGCAGGCATTTCGACGACGATATCCCGTGCGTCGCGGCGTCGAACTTCCAGACGCTCCCGTTCGATATCGAGCAGAAGCACGCCCTCCGAGCCGAAAATCCGCAGATCGATCTGGTTGCCCCGGTGCTTCGGCGCCGTCGCCGAACCCGAGACGGAAGCGGTCGCCCCGTTGGCGAACTGCACCACTGCGGCATCGTAATAGTCGACGCCGGTCGGCGACTTGCCGGTGACCGCGAACACGCGCGATGGCTCGAGATCGGCGATGCGAAACAGGAGACCCAGAGCATGCACGAGCTGGCCCCAACCGTAACCTCCCGCCCGCGCCGGATCAGCCCAGGTTGAAGGCGGAGGACGAAACATGTGCCCCTCGGTTTCCTTCATCGGCTGGCCGGCAAAGAGGTCCTCCAGCGCCGAGGCCATCTGAAGTACGACATGCTCGACCCGCCCGATCTTGCCGTTGGCGACCAGCGCACGGGCCTCGTCCGTCCAATCCTTGAAGTTCCACCCGTAGGGGACGATCACCTGCTTCCCTGCGGCGTCGGCCCTGGCGATGAGGTCGCGGGCGTCGGCCGCCGTAGTCGTCAGTGGCTTTTCCACCAACAGATGACAGCCTTTGGCGAGCGCGGCGATTGCGTGCTCGTGATGCAGCACATGAGGCGATGAGATCACCACGCCATCCATCGGGACCTGGTCGAGCATGACGCGATAATCCTCGAAGCCCAGCGCCACCTCGAATTTTCGCTGCAGCTCGGCGAGTTCGCTGGCGCCCAAGCGATTGACCACCACGATCTCGCAATCGTTGTTGGCCTTCAGCACCGGCAAATGATTGACCGCCGCCCACCAGCCCGCGCCGATCACGCCAATGCGCGCCCTTTGGGTCATGCTGCTTCCGCTCTTGCCTCGATCGACCGTCGTAGCGCTTTGCACATTACGCTATGTCGAGCCCGTCGCCCTCGCCATCTCATTTTACGACGACAGAATCTTTTCGCTGCGGAATTTGTTCACCACTTCCTCGATGACTTCGATGCCGAGGCCAGGGCCGACGGGCGGATAGATCCATCCCTCGATGTGTTCGAACGGCTTGGTCACCAGATCGTGCTGCATCGGATTGCGCAGCGGCTTGAGCTCGAACAGCTTGCAGGCCGGCGAATTGAACGAAATCGCCAGGCTCGCCGCGCTGACGATCGCCGACGACCAGGCGTGAGCATTGGCTTGCCGGCGATAGAATTCGCATCGTTCGGCAACCTTCTTGAATCCGGTGATGCCCTCGGCGCGACCGGGATCGACGCCGACGACGTCGACGGTGCCGGTCGCCAGCACACGCTCGAATTGCTCGAGCGTCCACTCGCGCTCGCCATAGGCAATGCGCGTCGTGGTCTTGGCGCGCAGGTTGGCGTAGCCCTCGGGATCCCAGGCGCCGAGCGGCTCCTCGATCCACGAAAGATTGTACTCCTCCATCGCCTTGGCTCGCCGCACCGCGTCGGTGACGTCCCACTTGATCGCGATGCCGTTGTCGATCATCAGCATCTTGTCGCCGAGCACTTTGCGCATGGCCTTGACGTAGGCGACGTCGCGGTCGTGATCGTAGCCGAGGCGAGCGGAGCCGCGCTTGCCGAAGCCGGTCTTCAGCCCCTGCAGCCCGGTCGAGACCCATTGGGCGGTCTCCTCCGCCATCTCGGGAATCAATTCATAGTGCGCGTGGCACGAGGCGATGGCGGGCAGGCGATCATGCGCTGGGCCGCCGAGCAGGTCGAGGACGCTTCTGCCCAGCGACTTGCCTTTGAGGTCCCAGAGAGCAATGTCGATGGCGGCGACGGCGTAAGAGGCGATGCCGCCGTGATAGCCATACCACCACGCCTGCTGCTTGTTCTGTCGCCAAAGCGTCTCGGTCTGCACCGGGTCCTTTCCGATCAGGTTTGGCGCCATGCCTTCGATGATCGCCTTGGCGGCGAAATTGGCCTCGGGAAATTGGGTGATCGACTCGCCCCATCCGACTTGCCCGTCGTCAGCGGTGATCCTGGCCAGGCAGAGGTGGCGAAGCGCGTTGAAGTCGTTGGGCTCGGGATAGCTGACCGGGATGGCCTCGACCCTGGCGATTTTCATGGTCAATAATCCTTACCCGATCGCGCCGCGGAGGCCTTGCCGACGCCGCTGGCAGCGCCGGTGAGCGCCCCTGGCGCGCGTGTTTTCGCGTTCTCGGCCAGAAGACCCCCTTGATGCGCGCTCCCGCCATCGCTTGCCGACCGCGAGCTTCATCCTTGGACCCAAACTATATTGAGACATTGTCCACGCCCGCAAGCCCATTCTGACCTGGCGTTGCGATCGCCGGCGAACGCGAGCAACCCGCGCAGGCGGAGCCGACGATTTTATCCGCGCTCATTGTTGCGCGGGCCAGGCCGCTCGGCTATGGATCGCGACAATAAGTCTTTGCTTCCGCCAACGTCCGAAACGGCACCCGCCGCGTCGCGGGATTATGAGCGCGAGGCGCATCGATAAGGGCTGCAACGGCGACAGCCGCTGCTGGGAGGACACGCCGGGATGGCCGAAATTCCCTTCGTCGACACCCATTTTCATCTCCATGACCTTAAGCGCCCGGAGCTGCGCTATTCGTGGCTCGAACCCGACTCAATCCACGGCTTTCTGGGCAACATCGATGCGCTCAAGGCGCAGCACTATTGGATCGAAGACTACATCGCCGAGATCCGCTTCTCGAATGTGCCGAAGGCGGTCCACGTCCAGGCGGCGCTGGGGGTTGCGGACCCCGTCAACGAGACGAAGTGGCTTCAGGCTTTCGCCGACAGGACCGGTTATCCGCACGGCATCGTCGCCGAATGCCACCTTGCCGATCCTGGCGCCAAAGAGGTGCTCGACCACCACATGCATTACGCCAACGTGCGTGGAATCAGGGATTTCGGCAACGGGCGCTATCTTGTCGACAGCGCCTGGCGCGCGGGCTTCAAACACCTGAAGCGCCATAATCTGGTCTCGTGCATCGATACGCGCATCCAGTATTTTGACGATCTCATCGACCTCGCCCGCGCTTTTCCGGACACGATGATTTGCGCCGATCACTGCGCGATCCCCGAGGCGCGTGACGATGCGTATTTCAAGCGCTGGTCGACGGCGATGCGCGCTCTAGCTAAAGCGGACAATGTCGTGATGAAGATTTCGGGCCTCGGCATGATGGACCGTCGATGGACCATCGAATCGTTGCGCCCCTGGGTGCTCGGCAGCATTGACGCTTTTGGCGTGGACCGCGTCGTTTTCGGCAGCAACTGGCCGGTCGATCGTATGTTCAGCTCCTATCCCGACCTGATCAACGCCTATGCGACAATCATCTCCGGCTTCAGCCGGGATGAGCAGGTCGCAATGTTCTCGAGCAATGCCGAAAGGCTTTTCAGGATCTGAAGGAGAGAACTTTGGCCAGCGCAGCGAGTCCGGGGGAGCAATCGCGACCGCTTCCGCAGTCCATCTTTCCGCGCAGGAGCGTCGCGAGCATTGACGACGCGGCGGCTGCGCGTGTTTGAGGACCTATCGAGCATGATCAGGCGAGTCAGTTTCATCCGTCGCAAGCCAGGCCTCACCCCGCAGGAATTCTTCTCCCATTGGACCGGACGACATGCAGAGATCGTGCGCCAGCTGCCGGGGTTGCGCGGGCTGCGTTTCAGCCGCGTCGATCGCTGCGTGCCGGAGGAAGCCCGGTGGGATGGCGTCGGCGAGACCTGGTTCGACAGCATCTCGGACGCCGACCGCGCCTTCGCGACCGACCCGTTTCGCGGAATGCTGGTCGAGGATCGGGCGAAATTCATCGGCGACGCGCATTCCTGCTATATCGAGGAACCGCCGGGCGCCCTGCCGCCCGTCGAAGCGAGCCGGCTATGACGTGGAATCTGGCGGCGGGCCTTGGCGGCAAGCGCGTTCTGGTCACCGGCGGAGCCGGGGGGATCGGGCGCGAAGTCGCGCGGGCCTTTGGCGCGGCGGGCTCGCGGGTCGCGGTCGTCGATCTGGCCGAAGACAAGGTGAGGGCGGTCGTCGCCGAGATGGAGGGCGGGCCGCATCTGCCGTTGGCCGCCGACCTGCGTCCTGTCGCCGGCCACCCCAAACTCATCGAAACCGTAGTCGGGGCGCTTGGCGGCCTTGACATTCTCGTCTGCGCGGCGGCTGTCCTCGTGCGCCGCGCAAGCGTCGATGACGTTTCCGAGGCCGACTGGGATTTTCAGCACGACATCAATCTCAAGTCGACGTTCTTCCTCAATCAGGCCGCGGCGCGGGTCCTTCGACAGCAGGGGCGGGGCGGCCGCATCATCAACTTCACCTCGCAAGGGTGGTGGAGCGGCGGCTTCGGCGGATCGGTGGCCTACGCCGCGACAAAGGGCGGCATCGTCTCGATGACGCGCGGCCTCGCTCGTTCGCTGGCGAAGGACAACATCACCGTCAACGCAGTCTCACCCGGCGCTGCAGATACCGCGATGATGCGCAGCGGGATGACCGAGGAGCAGTTGGCGGGGACCATCGCTTCCATTCCGCTTGGACGCATGGCGGCGCCGTCGGAACTGGCGGGCGCCGTGCTTTTTCTCGCTTCCGACCATGCCGGCTACGTCACGGGCGCGACCATCAACGTCAGCGGCGGCTGGCTGATGTATTGAGTGGGCCTGAGAGGCGGAGAGGGAGAGCCCATGTCCAATCCGCTGGCGCGGCGCGTGGCCGTCGTGACGGGCGCGGCGCGTGGGATAGGCGATGCGATCGCCGAAAGGCTTCTCGCTGAAGGAGCCAGTGTCTTCTCTCTCGACAAGCGTCGGCTTCCGAGCCGCGCGCCGGTGTTGCCTATCTCGAAGCCGATGTAGCCGATCCGGCCAGCGTCGCTGAGGCGTTCAGGGCGATCGATGCGAAAACCGGCCGGATCGACATCCTGGTCAATAACGCAGGCATTCAGCGCGTCGACCTTGTCGGCAAAATATCTTTTGCCGAATGGTCGGCAGGGAGGAACTGGTGACGGAACAGCCGCGCTGAGGGGGGTCGGGGACCCGGACGGGTAAGGCCAAGATTTACAATATTCCCATGGCTGGCGCCATAGAAATCCTTGAGAAAGCCGCTCGCGGGTGACGAGCGTTAGGGTCCGGGCGCTAGGTACCTCGCCTGGAGGCTCTTGACCATCCAGACCATTGTGTCGTTGAAGGGCGTCGGCACAGAATGCCGCCTTCCGGCCTCGACGATCGCTCCATTGACGACGTCGATCTCCGTCTGCCGGTTCGCCTCCACATCCTGCAGCATCGAGGCGCGCGCGCCGATCGCCTGCTTCAGCAAGCGGGTGATCGCTTGCCAGCGCTCGGCATGGTCGAGGTTGATCCCTTGCGCCTTCGCCACCGCCACGACCTCGCCGAGCAACCCCTCCATGAGCGCGATCGTCCCTTCGTGCTCGATCAGTTCGTGCGCCGGGAAATGGAGCAGCGCAGCCGTCGGCAAAGTGCACACGTTCAAAGCGAGTTTCTTCCATATCTCGTCGACGATGTGCGACGACAGCTCCGTCTCGATCCCGGCTTTGCGAAAGGCCGCGACCGCGGCTTCGAGCCGAGGCGAATGAGAGCCGTCCAGCTCTCCCACGTGGGTCATTCCAAGTCCCGAATGCTTGACGCGGCCAGGGGCGAGCAGCGTCCCTGAATGATAGGTAAGCCCGACCATTACGCGCGATCTCCCGGCCAGCGCCGCAATGCGATTCGCGTTGCCCCATCCGTTCTGAAGCGTCAGGATCGCCGTCTCCCTGCCGAGCATCGGCGACGCGGCGGTGATCGCCGCCTCCGTGTGGTAGCATTTGACGAAATTGACGATGAGATCGACCGGGCCGACATCCTTCGGCCGCGACGAAGCCTTGACGCGAATGGTCGCCGTCGAGCCGTCCTTCTCCTCGATTGCAAGGCCGTCGCGATCGATGGCGTCGACCGACGCATGCGACACGTCGACGAGAACGACGTCTTCACCGGCGCGCGCAAGATAGCCGCCGAATAGACCGCCCATCGCGCCGCCACCGCCAAGAACTGCAATCTTCATCGGTGATAGCCCTCCCCGGGCGGCTTTCGCTCGAGCTTCGCCCACCCAAGGAAAGCGGGTCAAGATCGCGGGCGAGGGAAACGTCCGCGTTGGCGTTGCAAAAGTTTTGCGACGGCGCCAATCTTGTCGCGTGGAGCTCGATAACGGCTTCAATCGCTCCGGGTAGAGAGTTCGAGCGCCATGTCCAAGACCATTCTCGTTACCGGCGGCTCGCGCGGCATCGGGCGGGCGGCCTGTCTGCTTGCGGCGCAGCGCGGCTGGTCGGTCGGCGTCAATTACCTGAAGGACAGCGCGGCCGCGCAGTCGGCCGTCGCCGAGGCGGAGCGTTCAGGCGCGAAGGCGATCGCGGTGGCGGGGGACGTGTCGCGTGAGAGCGATGTCATCGCCATGTTCGAGGCGACAACGAGGGCGCTCGGGCCTCTCGACGGCGTCGTCGTCAACGCCGGCGTCGCGGCGACATCGTCGCGCCTCGTCGACATGAGCGTCGAGCGCATGCGGCAGGTCTTCGACGTGAATGTGCTCGGCGCATTTCTGGTGGCGCGCGAGGCCGCGCGACGCATGAACAAAAGCCGCGGCGGCAAAGGCGGCTCGATCGTCTTGATCTCTTCGGTCGCCGCGCGGATCGGCGCGCCCGACACCTATGTCGACTATGCCGCCTCAAAGGCCGCGGTCGACGCCATGGCGCTGGGTTTGTCGAAAGAATTGGGTCGCGAGGGCGTGCGCGTCAACTCGATCCGTCCCGGCGTCATCGAAACGGAAATTCATGCCGCCTACGGCGAGCCCGAGAGGCCATACAAGATCGGCGCCTCGACTCCGCTCGGGCGGCCGGGAAAAGCGAATGAAATCGCGGAGGCGATCGTCTGGCTCCTGAGCGATGCATCCTCCTACGTCACGGGCGCGATCATCGACGTGACCGGCGGGCGCTGACGGTCATGAACGAGACGCTGGAGCTTGCCGACGGAGCGGCGGTCGTCGCGCCAATCCTTGAGATTCGTGGCGTGGCCAAGCGTTTTGACGCCACGCAGGCGCTGGATGACGTTTCGCTTGCGCTTTACGCCGGCGAGATCCACGCGCTGCTTGGAGAGAACGGGGCCGGCAAGTCGACGCTCATCAAGATCATAACCGGCGTGCATCAGCCGGATCACGGCGAGCTGTTTCTGGCCGGCCGGCCGGTTACGATTCGCAGCGCCGCCGAGGCGCAGCGGCTCGGCGTCGCCGCCATCTATCAAGAACCTCTGCTGTTTCCCGATCTCAATGTCGCCGAGAACATATTCATCAGTCATCAGAACCGTGGAGCGGTGGTCCACTGGCGACAGATGTTTCACGACGCCGAAAGGATCCTAGCCGAGCTCGGCGTCGCGCTGGACGTTCGAAATCCGGCGCGCGGACTGACATTGGCCGCCCAGCAGTCGGTCGAGATCGCCAAAGCCATTTCTCTCAACGTTCGCATCCTGATCATGGACGAGCCGACTGCGTCGCTCTCCGCTCACGAGGTGCAGGAGCTGTTCAAGCTTGCCCGCGATCTGAAGCGGCAGGGCGTCGCCATCCTCTTTGTCAGCCATCGCATGGAAGAGGTATTCGAGATCGCCGATAAGGTTACGGTCTTTCGCGACGGATGCTTGATCTCGACACGCACACGCCGTGAAACGACGCCACAGCGTGCAATCGCCGACATGGTTGGCCGTGAGATCGATCTGACGGAGGCGCCGACAAGCTCGGCCGGAAAAGACCGTGTCCTCTCGGTGGCCAATCTCAGCCGCAGCGGCGTCTTCGAGGGCGTGACCTTCGATCTCCACCGGGGCGAGGTGCTGGGGTTCGCGGGCCTGATTGGCGCGGGCCGCACCGATGTCGGGCTTGCGCTTTTCGGCATCGAACCCGCGACCTCGGGAACGATTGTCCTCGACGGCAAACCGGTCACGGTCCGCTCGGCGCGCGAGGGCATGAACCTCGGGATCGCCTATGTTTCGGAGGACCGGCGTCAGCTTGGGCTCGTTCTCCCGATGGCGATTTTCGCCAATATCACGCTGCCAATTCTGCGCAATTATCTCAATCGCCTCGGACTCGTCCGAACGGGCCTGGAGCGGCAGACCGCCGAAGTCTTTCGCGCCCGGCTCGCGATCCGCACGCCCTCGGTCGATCTCGAAGTCGCCAAGCTGTCGGGCGGCAATCAGCAGAAGGTCATGTTGAGCAAGTGGCTCAACACCAATCCCTCCGTCTTGATTCTCGACGAGCCGACGCGCGGTGTCGACGTCGGCTCCAAGGCGGAGGTGCACGCCATCATCGGCCAGCTCGCGGCAGAGGGCATCGGCGTGATCGTGATCTCGTCGGATCTGCCCGAGGTGCTGGTTCTCAGCGACCGCGTGCTGGTGATGAGAGAGGGCCGGCAAATGGCGATTCTCGACCGGGCCGAAGCCAATGAGGAAACCGTTATGACCGCGGCGATGGGCCAGAGATCGACGGAACCGGCAGACGGAAGGCCGTCATGAACTGGCTCAAACGCCGGGTCCGCCCGGAGCAGGTCCGCGAGTTGAGCCTGCTCGTCCTCATCGTTGTGGCGATCGTCTTGTTCGGGTCGTTCATCGGCAATTACTATAGCTTCCGCACATTCAATCGCATTGCATCGAGCGTCGCGATCATAACGGTCGTCGGCGTCGGCCAGACGCTGGTTGTCCTGACGCGCAATATCGACCTGTCGGTCGGCTCGATCGTGGGCTTCACTGCCTATTTCGTCGGAACGCTGATCGCCAACCACAACGGCATCAATCCCTTGCTGGCCGTCGCGGTCGCGATTGCGCTCGGGGCGGCGCTGGGCGTCGTCAATGGGGTCATCGTGGCATGGGGGAGGGTGCCTGCGGTCGTGGTGACGCTTGGAACGCTGGCGATTTATCGCGGCGTGCTGGTCGACCTGTCCGGCGCCAAGACCGTGACGACCGACAGCCTGCCGCAGTGGCTCATCAACATTCCCCTGGTCAATGTCGCGCCGATCGGGAGTCTCGACGTTCGCCCCCTGTTCGCGCTCGCGCTCGTCATCGTTATCGTATTCCAGCTCGGAACGACCTATCTGAGTTTCGCCCGACGCTTCTATGCGATCGGCTCCAATCCCGAAGCGGCGCAGCTCATCGGACTGCCGATCAAGGGCGTGATCTTTATCGCCTTCGTCATCTGCGGCGCCCTTTCAGGGCTCGGCGGCTTCATGCTTCTCGCCCGGTTTGGCAACATCACGGTCGAGGCTGGACGCGGCCTGGAGCTCAGCGTGGTCGCCGCTGTGGTCGTCGGCGGCGTCAATATCTTTGGCGGCTCGGGAACGGTATCGGGGGCGATGCTTGGCGCAGTGATGATCGGGACGCTCGAGCAGAGTCTCTTCCGCCTGGGCATCAGCGAGTTCTGGCTCAATGCGGTGCTCGGGCTCCTGATCTTGCTGGCGGTAGCGAGCGACGCAGTCATCCTGCAGCGCCTGCGCCAGCTTTGGGGCGGCACGGAGTTGAAGCTGGTCGCCAAGGAGGCCGGGGCGGTGTCCGAGAAAGGCGCGTCGCGGCTATGAGGGCGCTTGAGAGGCTCAAGGGCTGGGAAACAATGATGCTCGCGCTTCTGGTCGCGATCGTCGCGTTCAACAGCGTTGGCTCCCCTTACTTCCTCAGCGTCGGAAATATCGTCAATCTGTTCCAACTGTCGATCGAGAAGAGCATCGTGGCGCTGACGATGGCGCTGGTGATCATCGGCGGCGAAATCGATCTTTCCGTCGCTTCGGTCATGGGACTTTCGGCCTGCGTCATGGCCTGGACGTTCCACAAGGGCGTCCCGATGCCGCTCGCCATTCTCATCGCACTCGCTGCAGGCGTTCTTGCCGGCCTCAACAACGCCTTCTGGATCGCGAGGGTCGGCCTGCCGTCGCTCGCAGTCACTCTGGCTGGCCTGATCGGCTATCGCGGCATCGCTCGCATCCTGCTTGAAGATCGCGCGATCGGCGATTTTCCCGACTGGTTCAACACGCTCGGCCAGCAGTCTCTGATCGGGCCGCTGACGGCGGCGATCTCGATTTTCCTTGTGCTCTTCGTCTTCTTCGCGATTGTGCTGCACGGCTCCGCTTTCGGTCGCCTCGTCTATGTCGTGGGCAGCAACGTTCAGGCGGCGCGCTATTCCGGCGTGCGGGTCGGGTTGGTCAAGGGGAGCTTGTTCGTCGGCTCGTCCTTTGTGGCGTCGCTCGCGGGAATCCTTTACTCTGCCCGATTGGGATCGGTTCGCGGGGACATGGCGGAGGGCTTCGAACTCGACATCATCACCGCCGTGCTTTTGGGAGGCGTCAGTATTTTCGGCGGCAAGGGCAATCTGGTCGGCGTTGGCTTGGCGCTGCTTGTGATCTTGAACCTTCGCAACGGAATGGGGCTTGCCGACATCACCGGCAACACGCAGAATTACGTGATCGGGGGGCTTCTCATCCTCTCGGTGTTGATCCCGAATATGTGGCAAGACCTACGCAACAAATGGAAAGGGAGAGAAACATGAGGAAACTTCTTTTGGGTGGCGCCGCGCTCGCAATGATCGCGGTACTGCCTGGATACGCGCTGGCCCAGGTCGCCATGGCGACGCCCGGCAAAGCTGAAAGTATGGTGCTGCTGCCCAAATTCCTTGGGATTCTGCCGTTCGACCAGGCGCACAAGGGGGCCGAGGAGGCCGCCAAGGAGCTGAAGAACCCGACAGCGCTGCAGTACCTCGGTCCGACTCCGCAAAACAGCGTCGCCGGACAGATCGAAATCGTCACCAACGCCACGACCCAGGGCGTCAACGCGATCATGATCTCGAACAACTCGGGCGATCAGATCGTGCC
This sequence comes from uncultured Alphaproteobacteria bacterium, assembly GCA_963772555.1. Taxonomy (GTDB): domain Bacteria; phylum Pseudomonadota; class Alphaproteobacteria; order Rhizobiales; family Beijerinckiaceae; genus Roseiarcus. Next base: position 114,108 of record CAVYXQ010000029.1, read on the forward strand.
CGCGGCGAAGGCCGCGCAGGCCAAGGGCATCAAGGTCGTGACTTGGGACTCGCCAATTCCCTCGGGCGAAGGCGAAAACGTGTTTGTCGCTCAGGTCGACTTTGCCGCCATCGGCAAGGTGATGGCCGACATGACCCTCGACCTCACCGGTCCCGGCGGCGGCAAGTTCGCCATCCTGTCCGCATCGCCCGACGCGGCAAACCAGAACGCTTGGATTGCTGCAATGAAGACGGCGCTGAAGGATCCCAAATACGCGAAGCTCGATCTGGTCGATACGGTCTACGGCAACGACGAGTCGGAGAAGAGCTATACGCAGGCGCAGGCTCTCGTCGACAAATACCCGGACCTCAAAGTGATCATGGCGCCGACCTCGGTTGGCATCGTCGCCGCCGCCAAGGCGTTGCAGGACGAGAAGCTCTGCGACAAGGTGAAGGTCAGCGGGCTCGGCCTGCCAAGCGAGATGCTCGCCTATACCAAGAACGGCTGCGCCCCGGAGTTCGCTTTGTGGAGCTTCGTCGATCTCGGATACCTCACCTATTACACGGCCTATCTGCTCGCCACCGACGCTCTCAAAGCTGAAGAGGGCGCGAAGTTCAAGGCCGGCCGCATGGGCGAATACACCATCACCAAGGATCCGACCCGCTCCAAGGGCCTGCGCATCCTGATGGGACCGTTCACGGTCTACAACAAAGACAACGTCGAAGCGGCGGCGAAGTAGTTCGCCTTAAGCGCGCCGGACAGACATGAAGTCAGGCCGTCAACGAGACGACCTGACGCTTTTTACGCCGAAATAAGCGCGGGCTGAAGCCGCGCCAGGAAAATGCTTTTGGGGGAGGGCCGATGGACCATTTCGACGTCATTGTTGTCGGCGCGGGCTCGAGCGGCGGCGTCGTCGCGGCGCGTTTGTCCGAGAACCCCGCACGGAAAGTGCTCCTGCTTGAGGCCGGCCCGGATTTTCCTCAAGAGGAAACGATCCCGCCGCTGTTCACCTTCAGCGGCGAGCATCATTGGCGCGGCGCCGGGGGGATCCCTGAGTTTGACTGGGACTTCGTCAACACCGACGGCACCGGCACATTGCAGGGCCGCAGCCTGCGAACGCCGCGCGGCCGCCTCGTCGGCGGCACGTCGATGATCAACGCGACGATCGCCGCGCGCGGCGCGCCGTTCGACTTCGACCGCTGGGCCGCGATGGGGAATAAGGGCTGGGCATGGGCGGATGTGCTGCCGTTGTTCATCGCCATCGAAAACGACGTCAATTTCGGCAGCGAGCCAATCCATGGCCGCGATGGGCCGATCGTCATCCAGCGCTACCGGCCGCAGAGCTGGGCGCCCGTCAACCGCGCCATGTATGACGCCTGTCTCGAGCTCGGCGTGCGAGAAGCGCCGGACCTCAACGCGCTCGACGCCCATGCGGGCGTCGTGGGGCCGATGCCGCACAACCGTTACAAGGAGGTCCGGCTTGGCACGCTCGTCACCTACGTGAGGGCCGCCCGCTCCCGGCCAAATTTGACCATCCGCGCCGGCAGCCATGTCGATCGGATCCTTCTCGAGGGCGGCCGCGCCAGCGGCGTCATCTACCTCGACGCCGCGAAAGAGCGGCGGACCGCGTTGGCGGACGAGATCGTCATCAGCGCCGGCGTCTACAACAGCCCCGCCATCCTGCAGCGCTCCGGCATTGGCCCGGCCGAATGGCTGCGGCCGCTCGGGATCGACGTCGTCGCCGACCTTCCGGTTGGACGCAACCTGACCGACCATCCTGGCTTTCCGATGCTGTTCAGGGCGGAGGGGCTGGGCGTGACGACCGGGCGCTTCTTCGCCGCGAATGTGCGCGGGCCGGCCAACGCGGCGGGCGAACCGGAGTGGCAGACGCATCCGTTTCCGGTCGATGAGGAGGAGCATACAGCAGGCTTCTGGACATATCTTACGCGTCAGGAGCCGACAGGCGAAGTCCGCATCCAAAGCACGGATCCGACGCGCCCGCCGCTCATCGACCATCGATACAACACAAGCCAGCGGGATCGGGACCGGTTCGCCGACGCCCGTTCGTTCGTCAAGGCCATGCTGGCGACACGGACCTTCCAGTCGCACGGCGCGGCGTCGATCGACGATCTGGACAAGCCGATCGCCGAGGCGCTGGCCGAGTCGATGGGCCCCGCCCATCATCAGGCAGGCTCGGTCAGGATGGGGCCGGCAGGGGACAAGAGCACGGTTGTCGGACCCGACCTCCGCGTCCACGGCTTCGACAACCTGCGGGTCGCCGACACCAGCATCTATCCCGACAACGTCATGCACAACACGAACCTGACTGCCATCGTGGTCGGGGAAATGACGGCGCGCTTCATCGACAGGGCGCACCGCCTGAATTCGCTCCCCGGCGAACAAGACGGTATCGATCGCTGATAGAGCGCCGGAGCTGAGCAGATTTCGGCCTGGTTCCCTGATAATCCCTGATAATCCCTGATAACTGAAAAAAGCGCTCCCGCCGCAGCCTGAGCGAGGCGCAAATCCACGGGATTTCAGTTTGTTCGGCGGATCTTCTCGTGCGGAACGCAAAGACGGAACAGGGAAATTGTTTTCCCTGTTCCGCCAATGAACAGAGAATCGGGCGCGAAGCGAAAAACCCGCTTGCAAGCCACGCCGCAGGAAGTTTCTTCAGCCGCCCCAACGACCCGGCGATCGATGGACCCGCGGGTCAAGCCCGCGGGCGACGAAATTGATGCTCCCGGGTCGAACCGGCTCTTAAGAAGTTCTGTTCAGGACGGAAGAGCCCTGTCTCTCTGGCGCTTGACGATCTGATCGAGGGCGACGGCGAGCACAATGACGGTGCCGGTCACGAAGGTGCTCCAGGTCGCGTCGATGCCGAAAAAGATGATGCCGCTGCTGATCACCTGAATGATCAGCATGCCGACGACGGCGCCGATGACCGTGCCCCAACCGCCGGAAAGGGGCGTCCCGCCGATGATGACCGCGGCGATGACGATCAGCGCGAAGTCGGCCCCCTCCTGGGGATCGATGGCGCCGCGGAAGCCGACATACATCGCTCCCGAAAGCCCGCAGATGGCGCCCATGAGGACGAGCGTCTGCAGGCGCACGAGCGCGATGGGAATGCCGGCGAAGCGAGCCGCTTCGGGACTGCTGCCGACCGCCTGGACACGATAGCCGAACCGCGTGCGGTGAAGCACGATATGCAGCACAACCGCCAACGCGACGAAGACTACGCCGACGACGGGGACGATGCGAAACACCTTCATCGAGGCGAAGCTGAAGAAGCTGCTCGACTGATCGGTCGGAAAAACGGCTCGACCTTGATTGGCGACCAGCGACAGACCCTCGAACATCGAATATGTGCCGAGCGTGACGATGATCGAAGGGAGCCGCAGGCCGATCGCGAGCACGCCGTTGACGAGGCCCAGAAGAGCGCCGAAGCCGACGCCACAAAGAGCGGCAAGCCAGGGATTGACGCCCCCCACCATCAGCAACGCGGCGATAACGGCGGAAAAATTGAACATCCATCCGACCGAGAGATCGATCTCGCGGATCGCCAGCAGAAACACCATGCCGAGCGACAGCATGCCCTGGAACGTGGTGTTGCCGAGAATCGTCAACAAATTGATCGGATTGAGGAAGCGCGGCCGCGCGATGCCGATCACGACGATCATGACCAGCAACGCGACGATGACCCCGATCTCCTCGGGGGCCCGAAACGACCGCCGGCGGAAAGCCGGGGCTTTCGAAGCCTCCGGTTCCGGCGTCGATGGGCGGTCCATCATTCTATTTCTGCCAAGGCAGCGATTCCGATGCGGCGCCCCAACTGGGGATCGGAGCCTGCAACCCGTCTTTGATCCACAAAAACTGACCGTTGACCGAGGCGGCGGCGTCGCCCATCAAATGGATGATCAGATCCGCCGCTTTTTCTGGATCGTCTCCTCCCGTCTTTTCGACCCAATCAGCCCAATTGAGGAATGGTTCTCCGCGCGCCCCGACCTGCTTCGCCTTTGCCCGGATGTCGGCCCACATCTCCGTCTTGACGTCCCCGGGATGGATGACGTTCGCGGTGACCCCGCTGCCCTCGACTTCTGCGGCCAGATGCCGGGTGAAGTGGTTGAGCGCGGCCTTGCTCGTCCCGTAGGCGCTGTGGAGCGGCCCTGGAGGGTGCAAGGCGTTGGCTGAGGTCACGTTGACGATCCGTCCCCAGCCCTGGTCGATCATTCCGCCGACAAAGGCCCGGCAGGTCAGATAATGGCTGACCATGTTGATCATCAAGGTTTCAATCCATTCCTGCGGATCGCTGTCCCTGATGCGTTGGATCGGGCCGAACGTTCCGGCCGCATTGACCAAAATCGACGGGACGCCGGCGCGGCTCGCGCCTGCGACGATGGCCTCGAGCGAGCGCTGATCGCTCAAGTCCGCCGGCACGACCTCGGCGCGGCCGCCCTTCTCGGTGATCTGCCGCGCCGTCCCTTCAAGGGTGGACGCGCTGCGGGCGATCAGCACCAAAGTCGCGCCGTGGCGGGCGAGCCGAAACGCGATGCGTTGGCCGAGGCCGCGGCTCGCGCCGGTGACCACGGCGACCTTGCCCGCGAGGTCCGTCATCGGGCCGCGCCGGCTTTGGTCTCGAGGTGGAAAATCTCTCGCAGGGAGGTCGAGTCGACGATCCCATCGTCGCGAAAGAACATCAGCGGGTTCATCGCCTCCTCAGACCATTTGTCGTGGATCTTGGTGCGCCAGAGCTTGTCCCAGGCGCCTTCGTCCACGATTTCCGAGTAGAGAAACAGCACCGGATCGTTCTCGAAGATCGTCATCGACGCGATGCCGCTCCTTTCAATCTCGGCGACCAATTCCGGCCAGACGTTGTCGTGGAAGCGCTTGTATTCCGGCAGTTTCCCGGGCTGTAGGCGCATCGTGAAGGCTCGACGTATCATAAGTTTCCCTCCTCATTGCGGGTTTCGTGGTGCAAGATTTCGACGCGTTTCTCCACTTCTCATGCATGCGCCGTCTGCGGCATCTCGCCGGTGTTGACCGCGTGCAGCAAAGCGCGTCCGTCGATCTCGCTCCCCTTGATCTCGCCGGCGATGGCGCCGCGATAAAGAACGACGATTTCGATGGCAGAGGCCGATCAATTCCGGCAGTTCGGTCGAGCTGAACAGAACGATGCGCCCGTCGGCCAAAATCCGGCGGATTTCACGCTTGGCCCCGACGTCGACGCCGCGCGTCGGATCGTCGAGCAGAATGACCCTCGGCGCAACCTCCAGCCATTTGCCGAATTTGGACATGATGTTGGGTTCGGCGGCGCCGCCAAAATTTCTATCACCGCCGCCGCCCTTCCGGCAATGCGGCAAGCTTCCTCCTCGCCACTTGATTGGCGCGCTGGTTCGGCGCGGTACGCGTGACGGGTCGACAGGACAGCTTCCTTGCTTGCCCGGATTTGTCGCTCTCAGCGTTCCAGGGCCTTCATGAGCTCTTTGGTGCGCGCGTAGAGCTCACGGAACAGACCGTAGCGGCGGCGGTAGAGGTCGGCGTTCGCCGCTTTGGGCTCGATCCGCGATGCCGGGGGATTCCAGCTCTTGATCGCCTCCCTCGAGACGTCGCCAACCGCGAGCGCTGCGAGAAAAGCATCGCCATAAGCAGCGCCAATGCTGACTTTGCGCTGGACTTGCGCGCGCCCGGACACGTCGGAGGTCGCCTGCGTCCAAACTCGATTGCGCAGTCCGCCGCCCACAGCCTGGATGGTCCCCAATCGCGCGCCCGCCTCTGCATAGGTTTCGAAGATATGATTGGTCGCGAAGGCGATCCCTTCGATCAAAGCGCGGTAGACATCGCCGCGCGTGCTGGCAAGCGTGAGCCCGAGGACGGCTCCCTTCGCTTGCGGATCATGGATCGGCGTGCGCTCTCCGGAGAAATACGGCAGGACCACAAGGCCGTTGGCGCCGGGCGGCGAGGCCTCGGCTTCCGCCGCGAGCGCCGCCATCGCGGACTGCGAATCAAGCTCGCGGGCAAATCCGTCGGCGAACCACCGGGTCAAGGCCCCGCTGGTCGCCAGCCCCGCCATACAGGCTTGCTGGCCGCGGAACAGCCACGGCGCATGCCAGAGGCGTTCATCGTTCAAGCGCTGTTCGGCAATGAGGATGGTGAAAACCGTCGAACCGTACATCAACATCATGTCGCCGACGTCGAGAACGCCGACGCTGATCGCTTCGGCCGCGGCGTCGATCGTGCCGACGATGACCGGCGTCCCGGGCAGAAGGCCGGTCTGCTCGGCGGCGCGCGCGGTGACGCCGCCCGCAACTTCGGTCGTCCAGGCCAGTTCCGGGAGCCGATTCAGTTCGGTGACGTCGGGCGCCAGAGCGTCTGTCCAGGTCTGCTCGTCGATCAGATAGAGCGGACTGGCGTTGGCCGCGGTGTAATGATCCGTGACGAAACGGCCGGTCAGGCGGTGAACCAGGAACGAGGTCGAATTGAGGAACTTGTGCGCGCGGGCGTAGATGTCCGGCCGGTTGTGCTTGAGCCACAGAATCTTCGGGCCGACGGATTGCGAGGTCAAAGCGTTGCCGCAGCGAGCGAAGATCGTCTCCGGGCCGATTGAAACGTTCAGCTCTTCGATTTCACGCGCCGCCCGAGTATCGACGCCATAGAGCACGGCGTTCATGAGCGGCGCGCCGTCCGAGTCGACCGGCAACATGCAGGGACCGATCGCGCTCGTCCCGACTGCCTTGATTTCTGACGGAGCCAGACCGCTTTCGGCGATCAGCTTGCGAGCAAGCCAGACGAAATCCGCCCACCAGTCCTCCTCGGCGCGGTGTTCCGCCCAGCCTGCCTGAGGCACGATGAGCCCATGCGGCCTCGCCGCGCTGGCCAGCACTGTCCCTTGACCGTCGACAAGAACCCCTTTTGAACTCGTAGGTGCCGATGTCCACACCGAGATAGGCGCTCATCGTTCGTAATCGTCGCGATCCAGGCTGAAGCCGGCCTTGATGCGGGGGATCGCTGCGACGAGGAGGCTCGCCAGCCCGTCAAGATCGGCGAGATCGCACATCTCGAGCGAGGAATGGGTGTAGCGGCAGGGAAAGCCGAGATCGATCGCGGCGATCCCCTGATGAGCGAGCTGGACATAAGACGAGTCGGTCAGCACGCCGACCTGCGCGCTTCGCTGCAGGGTCAGCCGCTCGCTGCGGGCCGACTCTTGCAGAAGCGCCACCAGTGCCGGGTGGGGGATCGTGCCGTTGAGCGTGCCGCGCCCATGGAAGCTGTAAAGGCTCATCGCGGGTCCGAGTCCCAGCCCAACGTCGCCGCGCGCCTGCATGTCCGGGGTATCGGTCGCCAGCATCAGGTCGAGCTGTATGGCGATGTCGGGCGCGAGCGCCTGGGCCGCGACGACCGCGCCCCGCAGGTTGAACTCCTCCTGGGTCGAGAAGACGAAATGGACCGTCGGCCTGTCAGGCACGGCAAGCAAATGGCGCGCCGTCTCGACAATGACCGCGCAGCCGGCGCGATCGTCAACCGAGGTTCCCGCGATTCGTCCGCCCGCCAGAGCAATCGATTTCGGCGCGTAGACGACGGGCGAGCCAATGTCGATCCCGGCGGCCAGCGCGTCGTCATCGCGCGAAAAGCCGGCGTCGACGCTGATGTCCCGATAGGGGACGACGCGATATTTCTCGTCGGGCTCGGTGGCGTGGTGGCTCTTGTTCGCGATGACGGCGCGAACGTCGCGTCCTTCGCCGATACAGATCAGAACCTCCTGAGAAGCCAGCGCGCGCTCCGGGACGCCGCCCAGTCGTTCAAGGCGAAGAAGGCCGTTCGGCTCGATCTTGCGAACGATGAAGCCGAGTTGATCCATATGCGCGAAAAGCATCACCGAGGGCCGGTCCGACTCTCCGGGCGCCGTCGCCATCAGATTGCCGAGCCTGTCGGTCCTTGTCACGAGCCCCAGCGCCTGCATTTCAGACGCGAGACGGCGCCTGACGCGGCCCTCGTGGCCGCTGAGGCCCGGAATTGTCATGAGCGCAGAGACGAGCGCCGCGAGGCGTTCGCGCAATGGCGAGGCGGCGGACACAGGCGTCACCTTTCTCGCGCAGCGCGCGCGAGCCGCATGAATTCGTTCGCTCGCTCCGGATCGACCGGCTTCCAGGTGTCGCCATCGACCTTCAGCGCCGATCCGACGATGCAACCATCGGCAACGGCGAGGATGTCACGAACCGTCGCGTGCTTGACCCCGGTGTTGGCGAGCACGGGCGTTTCCGGCAATGCACGCTTGGTCTCTTCGAGATCCTCGATTCGCGCCGCTTCGCCGGTGATCGCGCCGGAGACTAGGATCGCATCCGGAATCGATGAGAAGACCGCGCTGCGCGCCCGGTCAGCGACGCTGCGACGGTCGAGCGAATAGGCGAACTCGGCCGAGACGTTATAAAGGAGCGCAAGATCGCCGCGATCGAGCCGCTTGCGATAGCGAACCGCCGCGCCTGCATCAGGCGTCCACGCGCCCATATCCGAGGCATACGAGCCGGTGAAGATTTCGCGGACGAATGACGCGCCCGTCGCCGCGGCGACCGCGAGAGTCGACATCGGATCCCAAAGGACGTTGACGCCGAAAGGCGTCTGGATCTCGGCGCGCAGCCTGCCGACGACATAGGCCATTGTCGAAGACGAAGCGACGTCGGCCTTGAGCTCGTAGGGACGATCGTTCTCATTGCCGAACATAACGGCGTCGAACCCCGCCGCCTGGAGCGCCGTCAGGTCCTTCCGGGCGCTGGCGACGATGCCCTCGACGCCGGCATGGGAATCGAAGAGAGGCGCGCCTGGCGATGGCCCGAGATGGACCATGGCGATCACGGGCTTCATCTTGCCGAAGACCCGGCTGTAGTTAGCTGTCACGTCAGCGCGCTCCTGAACAAGTCACTTGCCGGAGCCCGCCGTCAGGCCCATCACGATGTAGCGCTCGAGGAAGATGCCGATCAGGAGGAGCGGGGTGATCGCGGCGGCGGAAAGAGCCGCCATGGTCCACCAGTTGATCCCTTGCGATCCGGTCTGGCTCGCCACCATCACGGGCAGCGTCTGCGCGTCGAAGCCGGTCAGAAGCGAAGCGAAGAAATACTCGTTCCAGCACAGGACCAGCGACAGGATGAAGGCGGCGACCATGCCAGGGAGCGCCATCGGCAGCACGATCCGGAAGAAGGCTCCCCAGATCGAGCAGCCGTCGACGAGCGCGGCCTGCTCCATTTCCGGCGGGATGGTGTCGAACTGGTCGCGCATCACCCAGATGACGATCGGCAGCACCATCAGGGTGTAGATCAGCGAGAGGCCGAGCCTCGTGTCGAGTAGCGCGAGCTCCTTGTAGAGGACGAGGAAAGGCAGGGCCAGGACCACCGGCGGCAGGATCAACTGCGACAGGAAGAAGAATGACAGATCCTTGTTGCGCCAGCGGCCGAACCTCAAGTCGAAGCGGCTCAGACCGTAGGCGGCGAGCGCGCCGATCACCACCGCCAGCGCCGAGGCGCCGATCGAACAGATGACGCTGTTGACGAACTTCTTGAGGAACTCGTCACGCACGTCCGAGGTCGTAAAGATCGTGTCGGGAGACAGGCCGAGCGACTGCCATCCCTTCCATTTTGGCACGAAGTCGACCCAGGGGATGAGGTGACCCTGAGTGACGTCCTTGCCCAATTTGAACGAGGTGGAAAACGTCCAGTAGAGCGGAAAGAGCGCAATGAGCGTCCAGATCAGGAGGGCGCCGTAGATGAGAAAGCGCCGGCCGGCGCTGACGATACGGCGCGCCGCCGAAGCGCCGCCCTCGCGGTCTTCGAGCGCATCGCTGACGGCGGCTTCGGAAGTCACCTCGCTCGCTCCCTGTTGGTGGGTCGGGCCGAAGGCGTCGCCGCGCTCCTCACGTCATCCTCTGCATGAATCGACTGACCGCCTTGAGCAGCAGGGTAAGGAACACAATGATGATGACGAGGTAGACCTCCGCCACCATCGTCGCATAGCCGACGTTCGAGCGGTCGCGGTACTCGCGGTAGACGAAGCTCGAGATCGTGTCGGTCGCTCCGCCCGGCCCGCCCGCGGTGACGTTGATGACGATGTCGGCGAGCTTCAATTCGAAAATGATGCGGAGCAGAATCGCGGTCACGCTGACCGGCAACATCAGCGGGAAGGTGATCTCCCAAAACGTCTGCCAGCCGTTCGCGCCGTCGACCTTGGCGGCCTCCTTGACATCGAGCGGCAGCGCCTGCAGCCCTGCGAGCAACAGGATCACCATGAAGGGGATCCAAACCCAGCTGTCCATCGCGATGATGCTGGTGCGGGCGATCCAGGGATCGGTGAAGAAGGCGGGGTCCTGCCATCCCAGGGTCCTCAGGAAGGCGGCGAGCGGCCCGAACCGGTTTTCCATGATCGATTTGCCGACCATCCAGCTGACCGCCACCGGGCTCAGCATGAAGGGCAACATGAAGGCGACGCGGAAGAACTTGCGGGAGCGGATGTCGGCGTTCAGCAGCAACGCGAGGCCGAAGGCGATGACGTACTGGACAGCCACCGTGGCGACATAGAACACCATGTTGCCGAGCGCGTTCCAGAAATAGGGGTCGGCCCACAAGGTGCGCAGATTTCCGAGCCCGTTGAAATGATGGCCCGTCTCCGCGTTGAGGTTCCAGTCCGTGAAGGCGATGTAGAGGCCGAACAGCGTCGGAAAGATCACCATCGCGCCGGTGAACAGAAGCGCCGGCAGGACGAACAGCCGCTGTCGCCCGACGTCGCCGTATTCGAGAACCTGGCTGACCCCGAGCGTGACGCTCCAGACGAGGAAGGCGTAGAGCGTCGGGCGCCAGTTGGCGAAGCCCATCGACACGAGGCCGAGCGCGTGCGCAAACTGGAGCCCGGCGACGATGACAAGCAACGCCGAGGCCAGCCGGAACAGCCATCGTCCGAGGGGCGGCTGGCCGGGCAGCACATCTTCGTGCGCCGTTTCAAGCTTCCCGCCAGTCACAGCTTCATGTCCGTCTCGGCGATCATGATGCAAGCAACCGCCGCTTCAGGCCCGGTTCCGTCCGCGGCGAGTCGCGCCGCGGTCGGAACGAAGATCACGAAGCGGGCCGAAGCGCTCAGGTCAGGCCCATCGCGATGCGATAGTACTTGACTTGGTTTTCGCGCCCGAGCTTGTCGGTCAGTTTCTCCCAAGCCGCCGCGACGTTGTCTGCGCCCTGCTGCGCGGTCTCCTTGCCGGCGAACACTCTCTGCAACTCGTCTTCCGCAATGCTGTAATACTGGAAGATGCCGGGGATGCGCGGCTCGATCGCGGAATTCGGATGGTTGTAGGAGGTCGACTGGGAGTCCATGTACGATCCGATATACTTCTTGTCGTAACCGGCGAGCGCCCACAGGTCGAGGTTGGTGTGGCTCTTACGGTACGGCTGGAAGCCCGAGGGGTAGGCCGCGGTCCACATCGACAGGTCCTTGCCGCCGAGATGCGCCGCCGCGCTCCACGCCGCCTTGTGGCGCTTCGGGTCGCCGTCGACGCCCTTCATCACATAGATGCCCCAGCCGAGATAGGCCATGTTGGGCGCGATGTTCGGGCCGGTCGGCAGCTTCTCCCACTGCTTCTTCCTGAAGTTGTAGACGTCGTCCGACGCCGGCAGGATGTCGAAGTCGAGCACATCGCCGATCGTCGCGGTGTCGCTGGTCTTCGCCACGGTGCCGATGTCGCCCCACCACTCGAGCAGCGCACCGGTGCCGGTGAGAAACTGCTGAAAGGCCGTGGTTCCCGGATCGGCATTGATCTGGTCGGCCGGCTCATAGGGCAGCGACGTCCACGATGTCCTGGATCGCGCGCACGAAGGCCGGGTTGTTGACCTGCGGCTTCATATTCTCGTCGAACAGCCAGTTCTTCTCGCCCGGGTACTTCGCGTAAGCCGTCGCGCGGCTCGCGGTGAAATAGAACTGGAATCCGCCCCAGGGCTTCGGCTGGTCGAGGAAGCCGTAAACCTCCTTGCCCTTGAACTTCTTGCCCTTGAGGAATTTGGTGACCTGCTGCACCTGCTGCCAGGTCTTCGGCGGTCCCCAGTCCTTCAAGCCGGCCTTGTCGTTCCAGTCCGCCCACTGCTTGGCGAGATCGGCGTCGCCGAAGACGTCAGTGCGTCTGTTCATCGTATGGCAATCGCTATCGATGGTGACGCGATGAATCTTGCCGTTCCACGTGCCGACCGGCGGCTTGAGGTAATTGACGTAATCGTCGAAGTCGACCTGCTTCATGACCCAGTCGGGCATCTCGGAGAGCAGGTCCTTGACGCCCATGTCGCCTTCGAACGGCGCGCCCATCTCGATGATGTCGAAATCGACGGTGCCGGTGGCGATCGACTGCTGCAGCCGCGCGTTGTAGTCCGCTTGCGCGAGATCGATCCACTTGATCGAAGCGCCGGTATAGCCCTCCCACGGCTTCAGGAAGCCGCGGAACAGGAAGTTGTGCAGGTTCTGATTGTTGAGGCCCATGAAAGAGAAATTGACGCCTTTGAATTCGCCTGGCTGCACGTATTGCTTGGTCGGTCCGAGGCAGAGTTCGCCAACCTTCTGCCAGTCGGCGTCGGTCGGCGAGCCGTTGCCGGCGCCGGGGATCTTCATGATCTGCGAGACGACGCTGTCGGCCGCGTAGGCCGGACTTGGAGAGAGCGACAACGGCCCGCTCGTCGCCAATGCGGCCGCCGCTCCCGCGGCGCCTTTCATCAGTTGGCGCCGGCTGGCCTGCATCGCCATCAGTTGTTCGTAGACATGGACACGCATAAGAGTTCCTCCCTTCACGAAGCATCGGTCGTGATCGCGCTTTTCTCGTTTTCGCGTCGGCTTCGGCGCGAATACAACCGTCGTCAAACGCTGCGTCCGGTGGCCTCAAAGACTAAGGGGCCGTTCGGCAGCGAGTCAATTGGCGGTCGACTTGCCGGCGGCACGCCCCAAGGAGGGTCGCCGTCCCCCGGCGAAAGTCCGCAGCGCCGCCCTAGCCGCCGAACGCCTTGCGGAGTCGCGCAAGAATCCGGTCGCGTCCCTTGAGGCCGAGTTCGACGTTCGCACGCCTGGCCGAGCGCGCGTACCACCTGTCCTCGGAGAGCTTGGAAAGGTCGACCCCCTCGGGGGCCAGCGCCATCAGGAGCGACGTTTCGCCCTCGCCGGCATGGTCGAACGGGTAGCCCTCCATGGCGTCGGGCGTCATCAGGGGATGCAGCTTGATCCAGTTGAACGGATCGTCACCAGCCGCCTGCTGCGCGTAATAGTCGGCCATCTTTTCATTCCCCCACCAGCCTTCGCCGCGCTCCTTCTCAAGGAAGGCGAAGATCGCCTGCCGAGCGGCGAACTTGAACGCGAGGTCCGTCGGCATGCCGGCGGAAAAATTCTCGGTTTGATGGTGGACGACCAAATGGATGTTGCGGAAGCCGATCCGCAACAGGCCCTGAAACATCGCCTTGGCCAACGGAAGCAATGCCTCCGCGTCGACATGCAACGTGCCGTTCAGTTCCGGCGGCTCGACCGCGTAGCTTGCGGCGCCGTAGTAGAACGGGGGCAGGATGACGAGGTCCATCTCCTCTTGCAGGATCTCGAGGACGCAGGTGACGGCGAGCGTGTCCATCCCTACGGCCATATGCTCTCCATGGTATTCCAGCACCCCGAGGGGCAGGACGACCGGCCATCGGCCTGCGATGGCGGCGCGGATCTGGCAGGGCAGCATCATTTCGTAGCGCATCGGAGGCTCTCCGGACCGCTCGCAGGTTCGATCAGATAGCGCCGAGGCCCGGCTACTCCATCCGCTTGCCGTTTTCCGCGTCGAACAGATGGACGGCGTCGAGGTTCGGCGAAAACGGGAGTTTGTCTCCCGGTCGCGCAGAAATCCGCTCGCGAAACACGCCCACGATCTGCTGGCCGCCGAGCCTGGCGAAAACTTGGGTCTCCGAGCCGGTCGGCTCGACCACCGAGATCTCGGCGCGCAAATCGCCTCCCGCGAGCATCAGATGCTCGGGGCGTATTCCGTAAACGCAGGGCCGCCCGTCGGCCCCTCCCGGAACCGATTTGAGCGGCAGCTCCACGCCGGCCTCGGTCAGAAATGACGGCTGGCCGTTGACCCGGATCGACCCTTTCAGCAAATTCATCGCCGGCGATCCGATGAAGCCGGCGACGAACAAGGTCGCCGGCCGATCATAGAGGTCGAGCGGCGCGCCGACCTGCTCGACCACGCCGTCGCGCATCACGACGATGCGGTCGGCCATCGTCATGGCCTCGACCTGGTCGTGCGTCACGTAGATGGTGGTTGTCTTCAGCCGCTGGTGCAGCTCCTTGATTTCGCCGCGCATCTGCACGCGCAGCTTGGCGTCGAGATTCGACAGCGGTTCGTCGAAGAGAAACACTTGAGGATCGCGCACGATCGCTCGCCCCATCGCGACCCGCTGACGCTGGCCGCCGGAGAGCTGGCGTGGATAGCGCGCGAGAAAGGGCGAAACGTCCAGGATCTCCGCGGCGCGCCGCACCCGGGCCTCGATCTCCGCCCTGGGAGTGCGTCGCAGCTTCAAGCCGAAGCTCATGTTCTGCGCCACGGTCTTATGCGGATAGAGCGCATAGTTCTGAAAGACCATCGCAATGTCCCGGTCTTTCGGCGCGAGATTGTTGACGACCCGCTTGCCAATCCTGATCTTTCCGTCGCCGATCAACTCCAGACCCGCAATCATGCGCAAAAGCGTCGACTTGCCGCAGCCGGACGGTCCGACCAAAGTGACAAATTCGCCGTCGGCGATGGAAATCGATACGCCATGGATGACCTCGACGGCGCCGTAAGCCTTGTGGACGTTGACAACGTCGACCGAAGCCATTCTTCTCCTCCTAACTCGGGATGCGCTGGCGGCGCCGCTCGTTGCCGTGAGCGTATTGCATCGGCTGCATGGCGTCGAGACGCCTTGGCCCCGCCAGGGTGGCGAGCAAGGACGGTCAGCCGCCGGCGGCGGCGGACCCTATGGGAGGAGAAGCCAGGTTGGTAGGAGCCGTCGCCTCAGCCGCGCGCAGCATCGAAGGGAGCGAGCCATGAGCGCCACGGTCAAACCGCGCATCGCCGTGGTCGGCAGCAACATGGTCGACCTCGTGACCTATGTGAATCGCATGCCGGTCAAGGGAGAGACCGTCGAAGCGCCGAGCTTTGAAATGGGGCACGGCGGCAAGGGCGCCAATCAGGCCGTGGCGGCCGCCAAGCTTGGAGCCTCGGTCGTCATGGTCACCGCGGTCGGCGACGACATGTTCGCCGACAACACGATCAAGAACCTCGCTAGCCTCGGCGTCGACACCACTTACGTCAGGCGCGTCGCGGGCAAGTCGAGCGGCGTCGCGCCGATCATGGTCGAGCCGTCGGGCGAGAACTCGATCCTCATCGTCAAGGGCGCCAACGCCGACCTCTCGCCGGCCGATGTCGAGCGCGCGGCCGAAGCCCTGAAGACCTGCGACCTCATCCTGCTGCAACTCGAGGTCCCCCTCGAGACGGTCTATGCCGCGATCGCCTTCGGCAAACGTCATGGCGTCAGGACGATCCTGAACCCGGCCCCGGCGACGCCGGAGCTTGATGCGGAGAAGGTTCGCGACGTCAGTTTTTTCATTCCCAACGAAACGGAGCTGGCGATCCTGACCGGCCTGCCGGTCAGGACGGAGCGAGAGATCAGCGACGCCGCGCGGAGCCTTGTCGCCAATGGCGTCGAGACGGTGATCGTCACCCTCGGTTCGCGCGGCGCCCTGCTGATAACGGCCGCGGGCGTTCGCCGCATCGATCCCGTCCGGGTCGAACCGGTGGACACCACGGGCGCAGGCGACGCCTTTGTCGGAAGCTTCGCTCGCTATTTCGCCGGCGGCCTCGGCCTCGATGCGGCGCTTGCCCAGGCGGCGCGATACGCCGCGGACTCGGTCACTCGGCGGGGCACTCAAAAAGCCTACGCCTCGGAGGCTCAGTTCGAGAAGTTTTGCCAGTCGCTGGATTCCGCCGGTCGATAGCACGCCACGAGTGCGCGGCGACGCGCGCTCTTTCGGCCGACTGCGCGAGCCCGGTCAAGTTTGGGCGGCCGTCTTCTTGGCTTGACTTGAGGCCAAACGCCGTCCGCCGCTCATGCGATCTTGTGTTTTGGCGTTCACAGGAATCTGTAAAGTCAACGTTTCAGTCACACGTGAAACGCGGCATCCGGAGGGTCCCGTGGAGAGGCAGAAATTCGCCGCCAGGCTAAACTCGTTCCGCGTTGGCGAGCGCGAATATTGGCGCGAACTCAACAGGAAGCCGACGACGCTGGACCTCCTCGACCGGGCCTCGAAAGTTGCGGGCCTCAACTGCGTAGACCTGAACTACCCCGATCACCTCGCAGACGTCTCCGAGGCACGTATCATCGACAAAATGAGCGAAATCGGAATCTCGCTCAACGGCTACGCCATGCGCTACTACGATGACGACGCCTACAAGATCGGCGCCTTCACCCATCCGGATCCGGCGACCAGGCGTCTGGCGATCGATTTGACCAAGCGGGGGCTGGACTCGCTGGCCGCGGCCGGCGGGAGCGTTATGACGCTTTGGATGGGCCAGGACGGGTTCGATTATTCGTTTCAGGCGGACTATGCTGCGCTTTGGCAGCACACAATCGACGGGATTCGTGAAGTCGCCGACCATAGCCCGTCGATAGACGTCAGCATCGAATACAAGCCCAATGAGCCGCGGTCCTTCAGCCTCATGCCGGATGTCGCAACGACGCTTCTCGCGATTCGAGAAATCGATCGGCCGAACCTGGGGGTTACGCTCGACTTCGCGCATGTCCTCTACGCCGATGAGATGCCGGCTTATGCGGCGGCGCTGATTGCGCGCCATTCGCGGTTGCTCGGCGTCCACCTCAACGACGGCTACGCCAAACGGGACGACGGACTGATGGTCGCATCGGTGCATCCGATTCAGACTGTCGAGCTGCTCTATGCGCTCGATCGCATGAGCTACGACGGCGCGATCTATTTCGACACGTTCCCCGACACGACCGGGCTCGATCCGATCTCAGAATGCGGCACGAATATCGACACGGTGTCGGCGCTTCGCCGCGTCGTCGAGCGGCTGAAAGACAGCGAGCTTCTGGCGTCCGCGATCCTCAGGCAGGACCCGGTGGCGAGCCAAAGGATCGTGCAAGCGGCTCTCTATGGTTCCTGACGGCGCCCGGCCCCCTGCCTTCGACGTCATCGTCTGCGGCAGCCTTCATCTCGATGTCATGGTCTATTCGCCGCGCTTGCCCCGGCCGGACGAGACGGTGGTGGGGACAAAATGGGCGCTTCAATGCGGCGGCAAGGGCGGCAACCAGGCGGTGATGGCTTCGCGCGCGGGAGCGCGCGTTGCGATGATCGGCCGGGTCGGCGCCGACGATTTCGGCGCCCGGCTTCGCAGACATCTCGTCGACGCCGGCGTCAACTCCCGGGCGGTTCTCGTCGACGAATCGGTCGGCTCGGGCATGAGCGCGGCGATTGTCCGCGACGACGGCGACTATGGCGCCGTGATCGTCTCGGGCTCCAACCTGAATCTCGAGCCTGACGCCGTCGCTGAGCAATGGAAAGCGATCGGCGGCGCGCGCGTGCTCGTCTTGCAGAACGAGATTGCCGACGCCGCCAATCTTGCCGCCGCTAGCGCGGCGCATTCGGATGGCGCCTTCGTCATCCTGAACGCCGCGCCGGCGAGGGCGATGACCGAGGCGTTGCTCGATCGGGTCGATTGTCTGGTGGTGAACCGAATCGAAGCCGAGATGCTGTCCGGCGGCCCGGTTCGGGATCCAGGGGAGGCGGCCTCGGCGCTTTGCAGGGTCGGCGGTCGGATCAAGAACGTCATTGTGACGCTCGGCGGCGAGGGCCTCGTCATCAAGTCGGAGGACGGTACGATTTTGGCAATCGCTGCACAGCGGGTCAAGGTCGTGTCGTCTCACGGCGCCGGAGACTGCTTTGTCGGCGCGCTTGCGGCGAAACTCGCGAGCAACGCTTCGGCGGCAGACGCCGCGGGATTCGCGAACGCCGCCGCGGCGGCGCATGTGTCGGGGCAGAGGACATGAGCCGACGCCGGAGCGGTCGCGCAAAGGCGTAGTTTTTCAGGAATTACCGCCGCGCGCAGCCGGATACGAGGCCGAAAATATCTATCAGTCTTTGCACTTCCGTCTCGACTGCCGCGGAGCTCGCGCGCAAGAATACGAAATCCGCTTTCGGTCTCTATCCCCGTCCACCCACGCAATTGAACTTCCGGAAGATGCCTTACGTACCCGCGTCGGAACCAACGATCTACTTTATTGGCACGACGACCAGCCAGTCGTCGATCATGAACGTGTTTCCGCGTTGGGCCGAGGCGCTGAAGCTCAAGGCGGTGATCAAGGGGTTCGACTTCGTTCCCGACGACGACCCTGCGCGATACCGCGAAGCCGTGCAATTCATCAAAGCCGATCCGCTCTCACTTGGCGCGCTCATAACGACGCACAAGGTGAACCTCCTCAAAGCGTCGCGCGATCTCTTCGACGATCTCGATCCCTACGCCCGGACGCTTGGCGAAATCAGCAGCATTTCGAAGCGCGGTCCTCGCCTTTGGGGCCACGCCAAAGATCCGATCAGCGTGGGCAGGGCGCTGGAGGCGATTGTTGATCAGGGCTATTGGCGCCGCACCGGCGCCGAGCTTCTTCTTCTCGGCGCCGGCGGCTCGTCGATGGCGTTGACGCTCTACCTGCACGACAGGTCCAAGGCGGACGGCGACGT
This sequence comes from uncultured Alphaproteobacteria bacterium, assembly GCA_963772555.1. Lineage (GTDB taxonomy): Bacteria > Pseudomonadota > Alphaproteobacteria > Rhizobiales > Beijerinckiaceae > Roseiarcus. Next base: position 132,852 of record CAVYXQ010000029.1, read on the forward strand.
TCCTGCGCGCATCGTTGTGACCGCGCTCACCGAGAGCGCGCTGGCGGATATCCGTGAGGTCCACGATCGCATCGGCTTCGCCCTTCCGATCGACTACGTGGCGACGCCCGAGCCTGGCGCGGCCGATCGCCTTCTGCGCAATCTGCCCGAGGGCTCGATGGTCGTGAACGCGACCGGGCTCGGCAAGGACCGCCCGGGATCGCCGCTAACGGATGCGGCAGTCTTTCCGCGCAACGCAATGACCTGGGATTTCAACTATCGCGGAGACTTGGCCTTCCTCAGGCAGGCGAGAGCGGCGCAGGCGCGCGCGCCTTTGATCGTCGCGGACGGTTGGACCTATTTCATTCATGGATGGACCCGCGTCATTGCAGAGGTGTTCGATATCGACATTCCCGACTCGGGTCCGTCGTTCGAGCGGCTGAGCCGGATCGCGGTCGACGCCACGAAAGGACGCTGAATTCCTCAAGCCCGACTTGAACACCTGATTTTTGCAAATGGTTGATTATGTTGGTGTTCCGGCGAAATTCAAGTTGGCGTGGCACTACGCTTTGGGCGACCGCGGCGTTTTCGGTCGTGTTTGGGCGGGGGCGGCGGCGGACGGGCCTGCCGGGCGCGGGACGGCAGGGCGACATGGGCGCATTTGAAGAGCCTGGTCACATCTGGCGCGGCGTCGGTGCGCACGAGCCAGTCGGCGGCTCGGTAATGGATGCGCACCTGTTGTAGACGATCGAGATCGCGCAAGAGGTCTTTCCATTCCGGCGCGAGGCTGGCCTGGCGGGCGAGGTCGTCGAGATGCTTCTGCATCGCGAGCGCCAGGAACGAGCAGAAGACATGGCCGCGGATGGCGGCGTCGGAGGAATGGAAGATCGGCCGCGTGCGCATGATCGCCTTGGTTCGACGGAAAAGATCCTCGACAAGGAGAAGATCGCGATAGCGCAAAACTGCCTGCAGAGGGGTCACCTTCGCATTCGTGCGCAGCACGAAGATCCCGTCAAAGCTCGCCTCTTCGGCGAGCTTGCCCACGTCGATCACGAATGAGCGAGCGCCCTTGGCCGCGACTTTGCGCAGATAGCGCCGATAGGCGGAGTTGCCGATCAGCGCCTTGTCGCCCTTCTTCAATTGCGCGTCGAGCGCGGCGACAATCGCTTCGCGGTCCTTGCGGTCGTTCTCGGCCTCCGCCTCGTTGCGGCAGACGACATAGCGGACGCCTTCGATCTTGACCTGCTTGACGAAGAGCTGGGTCTCTCCCGCCTTGCGCTCGATGAGCAGGGGGACGAAAGGATCGTCGTTCTCGAGCACGATCTTGCGCACGATCGCGTCGGAGCGCTCGCGCGCGCCGAGGATATATTCGAGCTTGCGCTCCTCGAGTCCGGCGATGGTCGCCGCCGAGATCATGCCACGGTCGGCGACGACGCAGACCCGGCCGATGGAAAAGCGCTCCCGCAAGCGGTCGACCACCGGCAACAGCGACGTCACGTCGGCGGTGTTCCCCGGCCACATCTCGGTGCAGATCGGCCGGCCGTCGCCGTCGACGACGAGGCCGAGGATCATCTGCTTCAAATCGGGGCGATAGTCCTTGGAGTAGCCGTACTCGCCGAGCGTCTGGCCGCCCTGGCCGTAGAAGGAGAGGCTGGTGGTGTCCATGAATACGACGGAAAGGTCGGTGAAGAGATCGCGGCGGCGGTCGAACAACCGCTCCTCGATCAGGTCCTTGACGCAGCGAGGCGCGAGCGCCCCGTCGGGCTTCTCCTCCACCTCCTCGCCGAGCCAGGCCATGGCGCGGTAGAAGTGATGCAGATCGAGCCCTTCGGCGCCAGGGATGTCGTAATCCTCCATCCACGACGAACAGTCGCGATCCGATCCCGAAACGAATAGCCGATGCAGCGCGGCGACGAACACGGCGCGCTCGACCGGAAACTCGAACGCGCGCTCCTTCAGCAAGCCGGCCAGGACGTCGGCGACGCCGAGCCGCTCCCAGAACTCTGCCGAACAGCATCGGCCCGCCGATCCGCTTGGCGGCGACCGACAGCTCGCCTTGGGCGTCCTCATCGAGCGCATTGATCAGCAGAACCTGATCGGTGAGCTTGGCGCCCGAGGCGATCAGCGAAGCGAGCGCGCCGGAGGCGGCCAACGCGTCGGCACGGCCCAGATTGGCGATCACCCTCTGGCGGACGGCGGCGCCGTCGCGCGTGTTCTCGACGATCTGCACGTAGCCGCGTTCGCCGGACTTCTTGAGGCGGAAGAACATGGGCCCTCGCTATCGAGCACCACGGAATCCGACTCGCCGCCAAATATCAAGCGCAAAAACTGTGCAAACGTGGCACCACATTTTGAGAAAATACCTCACCGCCCTCAAGGATATCAATGCCTTGCAAGCGCGAGGGCCGGTTTACTGTTCAAGTAGGGTCAAGCATCGGGTTCAGCGGCGTCGGACTTCGACCTGACGACCGGCCCGTCGAAGAGCCGGTTCTCGGCCGAGCACAGACGGAGAAAAAGCACGATTTCAGACGATCCGATCGCCCGATGTCTTATCGAAGAGATGAACGACGGTGTCGGCGAAATCGACGCCGATGGCCTCGCCGTCCGGGCGGTTGAAGGACTTGTCCGCCTTGACGATCATCGTGCCGTCATCGATGCGGCAAGTGACCAAACTGTGGTCGCCCATGGGCTCGGTCGTATAGACTTCGCCGACGATCTTGCCGTTCGACGGTTCGGTCACCCGGCAATCCTCAGGGCGCACGCCGGCGACGGCGGCGCGTCGCGAGACGCCCTTCCGTGTCGCGAAACTGCCCGCAGCGGAGGAGAAGCGGCCGTCGGAGAGCTCGCCATCGAGCAAATTCATTGGCGGCGACCCGATGAAGCCGGCGACGAACAGGTTTGCCGGCGAATTGTAGATGTTGGCCGGCGTGTCGAGCTGCTGCACCACCCCCTTTTCCAGGAGCGCGACGCGATGTGCGAGGGTCATCGCTTCGACCTGGTCGTGGGTGACGTAGATTGTCGTGATGCCGAGCCTATGCTGCGTGTGCTTGAGTTCGGCGCGCATATGGCCGCGCAACTTTGCGTCGAGATTGGAAAGCGGCTCGTCCATCAGGAAGGCTGCTGGACGGCGGATCATCGCTCGGGCCAGAGCGACGCGCTGGCGCTGGCCTCCGGAGAGTTGCCGCGGATAGCGTTCGAGCAGCGTGTCGAGCTGCACTTGGCGCGCAACGTCCTTGACCGCGTCCGCGATCTCGGCCTTCGGCCGGCTCCTGACGCTCAGAGGATAGGCGATGTTCGCGAAGACCGTCATGTGCGGGTAGAGCGCGTAGGACTGGAACACCATGGCGATGTCGCGGTATTTCGGCAGCACGTTGGTGACGTCGCGGTCGCCGATCTTGATCCGGCCGGAGGTGACCGATTCGAGTCCCGCGATCATCCGCAGGGCCGTCGTCTTGCCCGAGCCCGATGCGCCGAGGAGAACGAGGAATTCTCCGTTCTGGACCTCGAGTTCGAGCCCTTTGACCACCTCCACGGCGCCGAACGACTTGTGGATGTTTTCCAGCCTCACCCGCATCGCAGCCCTACCCTTTGACGGCGCCGATGAGGAGGCCGCGCGCGATATGCTTCTGCAGGAACGCGGCGATGACGATGACGGGCGCGATCATGATCACGATCAGCACCGACATGTACCACCACTGCGGCCCGCGCGTCGTGTTCTGCGCCGCCACCAGCACCGGCATCGTCTGGGCGTTGGCGTTGGTCAGGAAGAGCGCCAGCAGGAACTCGTTCCAGCTCAGGATCAGCACCAGCATGAATGTGGCCGCGAGACCGGAGCGAACGAGCGGCAGCGCGATGGTGAAGAACACTCGGAACTTCGAGGCGCCGTCGATCTCTGCGCTCTCCTCGAGATCGAGCGGAATGCCAGCGAAGAAGTCGCGCGTCAGCCAGACGACGATCGGCAGGTTGACGCCGGTATAGGTCGAGATGAGCGCGATCTGCGTGTCGAGCAGCCTCAGATGCTGGAACATCACGTAGATCGGCAGCACGGCGACGATCGGCGGCATGATCCGGTTCGAAATCATCCAGAACTCGATGTCGTTGTTTCCGACCGCAGCCTTGAAACGGCGCACGAACGTCCCGAGCGCCAGGAGAAACAGCGCGATCGCGACCGCCATCGCGGCTTGCCAGGGCACGCCGAGCGCCGCCACCGCGACGATCACGGCGACAAGCAGCACAAGGAAGGTCACCACGGCGGCGAGCTTCACCTGGAAACGGATGCGCACCAGCGCATAAGCCGCGAGCGAGCCGATCAGCAATGCAAGCACGGTGCTGGAGAGCGCGACAACGATCGAATTCAGATAGGGGCCGAGCGTGTTGTTCTGCAGAAGCATGAAATTCCACGCGTCGAGCGTCGGCTTGAAATCGACGAACGGCAAATAGTATGGACCGCTGTCGACCTGCACCTCGATCTTCAGCGAGGTCACCAAGACCCAATAGAGGGGGAAGAGGACCACCAGCGTCCACAGGCCGAGCAGAAGGTAGGTGGCGATCTTCGGCGCGATCGCGATCTCGTCGATCCGTGCGGGCTCGAAGAGGCGCTGCACCAAGGTGCGGGTTTCGGCGTCCGTCGTCACTGGTGTCTCCGCGTCCAACGGACCACATAGTTGAAGAAGCTGACGCAAGTGACCGTTGAAACGAACAGGAGGAGATAGCCGATCGCCGCCGAGCCGCCGAGATCCTGGGTGCGCCAGGCGATGAACGAATGCAGCGTCAGCGATTCGGTCGCCAACCCCGGGCCACCCGCCGTCAGCACGTTGGGGATGTCGATGATTTTGAAGGCCTCGATGAGCCGGATCAGCACCACCGTGGCGGCGATCGGGGCGATCGCCGGCCAGGTGATGTCACGAAAGACCTGAAAATTGCTTGCGCCGTCCAGGCGCGCCGCCTCGAGCTGATCGCGCGGCTGATTTTCCACCGCCGCGAGCAGAACGATGAACATGAACGGCGTCCACTGCCAGGTGTCGCCGACGAGAACCATCATTCGGGCCGACCAGGCTTGTGTCGCCCACGACCAGGCGCTGAACCCGAGCACCGCGGCGACCGGCGCGAACGGTCCCTTTTCCATGTCGGCGAGCATGCGAAACATGTAGGCGACGCCGACTGGCGTCACCATCAGCGGAATGAAGAAGACGACCCGGAAGAAATTGCGGGCGCGGATCGGCTGCGCGCAGAGCAGCGCCAGGCCGAGGCCAAGCAGAAACTGCACGACGACGCCGACGAGAACGTAGAAGCAGGTCGTCAGCAGCGTGCCCCCGTACGCGCCCGGCGGGATCGTCGCGAGGGCGGCAAGCACGATGCCCGTCGCCAGGCTGGCGGAGATCAGTCGCCCGATGAAGCCGGCGACAGTGAACCCGGTCGCGACATAGCGGCCGAGCCAAGCGAGAACCAGCAGGGCGAAGACCGCGAAGGCCAGCCATTCCGGCCATTGCAGCGGCTTCAGCGTGCCAAGAAAGTGATATTGCTGCGCGCCGAGAAGCAGGCGCTTGAAATTGTAAAGGCCGATGAAAGTCAGCGTGAAGCTGCCCCCGGCCAGCGCGAAACGGCACAAGGAGAGATAGACGGAGACGATCAGCGGAAAGATCGCGAAGGCAAGCAGGATGATGACCGCCGGCAGCACCATGATGCGGCCGGAGTTGCGGTCGATCCACTCGTCGCGGCTTTCGCGCGCGGCGCTCTCGGCGATTGCTGCGCCGGCTCCAGCCATTCTCTCGACAGTTTTCAAGTTCGCGTCGCCAGGCGCCGTCGCCGAGACCCTATAATCTGAAAAACGCCCCGGCGCGAGATTTCGCGCCGGGGAGCCGCGTTCCGCGCAGATTAGCGCTGGATTCCGAGCGTGCCTTTGTAGAACTTGAGCTGGCTCTCGACGCCGATCTGGTCGTTGAGATCGTTCCAACCGTTCAAGACCGCCTTGACCGTCGCTTCTTTGTCGATCTCGCCAGCGAGGAAGCGGGCGACCGCCTCGTCGAGCACGACTTGCTGATACTTCTGGTTCTGCGGAACGCGCAGGTCGAGGATCATGTTCGGGCTGTCGAGGCTGTCCTTGATGGCGCCGAGATAGCTGTCGCCCGCGACTTTGCTCATCCCCGCATTCTTCCAGATGTCGTTGTAGGTGAACTGAGAGATGCGGTAGGGGTTGAAGCCGGTCTTGCCGATCGTCACGTCCTCGTTCGACTGTTTCGGCTGCGACATATACGACAGGAACGCGTACGCGGCGTCCTTGACCTTGTCCTTCGCTTTGACGTTGATGCCGCCGCTCCAACCGCCGAAGGCCGCGTAGGGCGAGTGATTGACGCCGTTGATGGCGTAGGGGCATGTCTCCTTGGTGCAGGCCTCCAGCTTGCCCGTGCCCCAGTTCAGCACTTCCTTCGAACCCGGGGTGATGACCGAACCGGTCTTGTCGATGACCTTGGAGCTCTTCGGGTCGATCGCCAGCACGCCGACGTCGCCCCAATCGAGGTTGAGCGCGCACTTGCCCGAGACGAACAGCGGGCGCGTGTCGCTCACGTCCATGTTGAGTTCGTCGGGCGGTCCGTACTTGCCGGACTCCTTGAGGAAGTCGAGCGCCTTGCGGAACGCGTCGTTGTCGATCAGGGGCTTCATGTCCTTGGTGTCGAAGAACGTGCCCTGGCCGGTGCCCTTTGACTGGATCATCGAGCCGGAGATGTCGGTCACGAACCAGTAGCTCTGGGCGTTGCGCTTTTTGGCGATGCAGGAGCCGTAGCCCTTCGTCCCGTCGCCGTTGAAGTCCTTGCCATTCAGCGCCTTCGCGTCAGCAAGGTATTCATCCCACGTCGTCGGCGGCTTCAGCCCGGCTTTCTCGAAGACGTCGGTCCGGTAATAGAGCATGTGGAAGTCGCCATCGAGCGGAATGAGGTATATCTTGCCGCCGAAGGTCGCCGAGAAATTGCGAAAGAATGGTGCGATCTGATCCCACTGCAGGGCCTTGTCCTTGGCGATCCGCGGGCCGAGGTCCTCGAGATAGCCGCCGGCGACATAGTCGACCATCCATTGCGGCGCGAAGACGGCGGCGTCGACAGAGTTGGTGCCGCTCGCCCAGTCCGTAAGCACCTTCTGGTAGAGGTCGGAGAACGGAACGGCGATGATGTTGATCTTGGCGCCGGTCATCTTCTCGAAGTCGGGCGCCCGCCGTTGCAACGGTTCCTGAATCGCGCCGGTCTGGGTCATCAGGTTGACAGTTACGCCGTCAAACTCGCCGGCGGCGGCCGGCAGCGCGGCGAACGCGTATAGCGCTCCCGCTACCGCCGTCGTCAATCCGAAAGTCTTCATCATTTTGCGTTCCTCCCATAGTCGAGCTAAGCGGGGCCCCGCTTGTCGTCGTACTGCCGCCAGCCTGCGCCGTCCAGAAACTGCTCGACGCCTGCGGTCGCGGTCATTAGTTTTGCCGACCGATCAAGACTATAGCGAGAGGTTCTTCGGCGCGTCAACGCGGGTTCCCAGGCGGTTCATCGCGATGGGCGTCGGGGGCATCATCGCGGCGGCATGCGTCCGACGCGTGGTCGTAGCAGGCCGCGACGGCAGCGTGTCTGATAACACCGTCCTTCCGCCGCGAAAGGCATGCGCTATGTCCGGATCGTCCCACTATGATGTCGTCGCGTTCGGCGAACTCGTCATCGACCTCGTGCCCGTGCGCAGCGCCGATGGCCGCCTATGCTTTGCTCCGATGACGGGTGGCGCGCCCGGCAATGTGGCGGTCGGGGTCGCGCGCCTCGGCGACCGGGCGGCGATGCTGAGCAAAGTGGGCGACGACACGTTCGGCAGGCTCCTGATCGCGACCCTCGCCGGCTTTGGGGTAGCGACTGAGGGCGTGCTGACGACGCGCGAGGGCAATACTTCGCTCGCGGTCGTGACGGTGGCTCCGGACGGTGAGCGCGACTTCACGCTTTATCGCAAGGGTTGCGCGGAATCGACCTATTCGGCGGAGGAGGTCGCGACGGACATCATTCGCAACTCGCACATCCTGCACGTCGGCAGCCTGCTGCTCGGCGAGCCCATTTGCGCAGCCGCGCAGCGACACGCCGTTCGGACGGCGCGTGAGGCGGGCGTACTCGTGTCGGTCGATGTCAATCTGCGCCCCTCGCTGTGGCGTGACCAGCAGCAGATGCGCGCCGTCGCCCTCGAAGCGATCGAGGAGGCCGACATCCTCAAGGTCAGTGAGGAAGAGTTGGCCCTGATCACCGGCATCGCGGATGTCGAGGAGGGTCTTGCGCGACTGTGGCGGCCCCGGCGGCGCGTCACCGCGGTCACCTTCGGTGCGCTCGGCGCCCTGCTCGCAACCTCGGTCGCCCGCGCGTCGGCGCAGGGCTTTGCCGTCGCCGTCGTCGACACGGTCGGTTGCGGCGACGCCTTTACCGCCAGCCTGCTCGCCGACCTCGCCGCATCGCGGGCCGATCTCGAGTCCGCGGGCGGGTTGGCGAGGCTGGCGGGCCGCGCGTGCGCCGCCGGCGCCCTCGCCGCGACAGTCTCGGGCGCGATGGAAGGCCTGCCGACAGCGGCAGAGCGCGACGCCTTTCTGTCGGCCGGCGGCCCTTCGACGCGGGAGGTCGCAGACTACCTCTCGCCTGCATCGAGCGCGTCTAGCCGCTCCCAAAGAGGCCGACTGGATTCGTAGCGCGCATCAAAAAGCTCGGCGTAGCGCAAATAGCGGTCGCGCCAGGCAGGATTGGGACGGACCTGGTCGGCGAAGGAAACGAAGCGTGACCGCGCTTCGGACCAATCAGCGACAGCGCCGCCCACGATGGCGGCGATCATGGCGCAACCCGCGATACCGGCCTCCGCCTCCGCCGGCACAAGGATGGGCCGGTCGTAGACGCTCGCCTTGATCTCCAGCCACAGTTTGCGCGCGCCTCCCGCCGCCGCGACAATGCTTTCGATGCGGCCGCTCTTGCGCTCGAGGATCGCGAGATTGCGCCTGGCGGCGAAGGCGACGCCCTCCATGACGGCGCGGTGCATGTGCCCAGCGTCATGACCGCTCGTAAGGCCGAAGAACTCGCCGCGCGCGCTGGCGGCGCCGCCGAGCCGTTCGCCGTTGAGGTAGGGCAGGAACAGCAGCCGGTCTGCGCCTGGCGGCGCTGCTGCGGCCATTGCTACGATGGCGTCGTAGCTCGCCTCATTGCGATGCAGCGCGCGCCGGGCCCAGCGCATCGCGTCGCCGCCGGCATCGACAATAGTAAAGGCCGCCCATGCGCCGTCGGCGGTGCGCATATTGGTGACGACCGGGTCCTTGAGCGGTTGGGGAGCGTAGGCGGTGATCAGCGTCGAAGTGCCGGTGATGTCGGAGCCACGATGCTCGTTCGAGACGCCTGACCCCAGAAGCGTCGCAGCAAAGTCGCTCGCGCCGGCGGCGACCGGCGTGCCAGAGAGGAGCCCGGTTTCCGCGGCGGCCGCGGGGGTGACGACGCCGATAACCGCAGACGCTTGAAAGACGGGCGGCAGCAGCTTCGGATCGACGCCGAGCCGCGCGGCCAAAAGCGGGCTCCATCCATGGGTCCTGGCGTCGAAGAGATAGGTGCACGAGGCGTCGGATTCGTCCATCCCACGCCGCCCGGTCAAGCGGAAATTGATGTAGTCCTTCGGCATCAGCAGCGTCGCCGCGCGGGCAAGTTCTTTGGGCTGATGAGCGGCGATCCAGATGAGCTTGAAGCCGGGCCAGGCGACCGAGGGCGGATTGGCCGTCAACGGCCAAAGCGCATCGACATCGTTGGCGACGGCGAAGGCGCTGACTTCCGCCGTGGCTCGCTTGTCGTTCCAGAGCTGAACGGAATCGAGCGCCAGCTCGCCCTTGTCGTCGATCAGCACGGTCCCGTGCATCTGTCCGCAGGCGGCGATCGCCAGCACCCGCTCCGCGCCGCCCTCGACCGCATCCAGGACGCCGCGGATGCTGGCGGCCGCGCCCTCCCACCAATCGGCGGGACGCTGCTCCGCGCGGCCGAAACCGGGAACAATCTGGTCATGCTCGCGCGCTCGAAAGGCGGCCGTCCGGCCTCGCAGATCGAGCAGCGCCGCGCGAACGCTGCCTGTCCCGACATCGATTGCGAGCACCAAATCCTTTGGTCGCGAGTGCGCCACGGGAGCGCTCACTGCAAGTTGGTGTGGCGGCGAAGCATGCGCCGATGGGCGTCCGGAATGCGCTGCGCAAGTTCAAGGATGATGGCGTCGAAAAGAATGAGGCTGGCCTGCTCGAACAAGCTGCCGCCGAATTGCCGCGTAGTCTCGACCGGCACAAGAAGCATCGCATCGGCGAGCGCGGCGAGAGTGCTCTTCGGCGCCCGGGTGAACACGATCAGCTCGGCGCCTTCGGCTTTGGCGATCCTCGCAAAGTTGACGCTGACCGGCGTCTCTCCCGATCCGGAGACGATCACCAGCCCGTCGCCCTCGCGAATCGACGGGGCGGTGACTTCGCCGGCGAAATGGACATTGCGACCCACATGCATGAGGCGCATCGCCGCCATTTGGGCGGCGAGCCCCGACCGTCCCTGACCGGAAAAGAACCAGCGGCGCGACTTGTCGTCGAACGCGTGGACGACCCCGAAGAACGATTTGGCGTCGATGCGATCGAGCAGATCGGCTATTTCCTGTCCCACGGCCAGCCACGGCCGGGACTTATGAGCTTGTTCCGTATCCACTTCGCCACCTCTTCGGGATTTGCGGACTCAGTGATCGCGCTGCCGACGATGACGATCTCCGGCTCGAACGCAAGCACAGAGTCGATGTTGTTCGGACCCAGGCCGCCAGCAAGCGCGACGCGAAAACCGCGCCGGTGCATCTCGGCGACGGCCTCGATATGTGTGGCGGAGCTGTCGCCGGCGGCGTGCGCGTCTGACGGCCGGTGAACGCCGACATAGGCGAAACTGTCGGGAAAGCTGACCCTTTCCGGCAGGAGCTTCTTCTTTCCGGCCTCGGTGATGGTGTCGATGATGACATGGGCGCCGAATTTGGCCGCCACTCGGCCCACCGCCTCATGGGTTGCGCTCGTCGCCGAGGACAGAACCGTCATGAAGGCCGCGCCTGCGCTGAACGCCATTTCCGCTTCGAGCTGGCCGCCATCGACCGTTTTGCTGTCGGCAAGCACTGGCGTGTCCCGGCACAGTTCGCGCGCGGTGGCGATTGCCCCGATGCCAAATCGCTTCAACAGCGGCGTGCCAATCTCTACGATGTCAGCTATGTGCTTTAGATGAGGAAGCAGAGCCAGATGTTCTGGTTTGTCGAGAGCGATTTGCAGCAACATGCGGCCTCATCCTTGAGCGTCGATTTTGGCCGGGCCCGCGCGGCCGAGTCCACAATTGCTGACGATCAGTGCCGTCCGGCCCGCCCCGGGCGCCGCTCTTCGCGCGCCTGCCGGCCCGGCGCAAGAGCTTCGTCGCCATGTCGTGGCGGACATCGTGAAAGCGGAAGCCCTTGACGCCCCCGCGCTTGCGCATGGCCCGCCCTTCCGACTTCGCGCCGGCATAGGTCAGAGGGGCGCGCTCGCCCCGGCGCCGGCCTCTCTTCGGCCGCTGACAGACGTGGGTGAAGACCGCTTCGGAGTGATGGCCCTTGAGCGGTTCTAGGATCGACACGACGGTGTCAGTGAGCGGCGTATTGACCAGCCTCCCGCCCTTGCCGGTCGTGACGATGGTCTTCGCCCGCCAATTCGCCTGCCCCCAAAGAATTAGCGTCTCAGCCAGCCGGAGGCCAGTCGCAGAGGCGAACCGAAACCACGGCTCGGCGCAAATCCAAATGCCCCAATCGACGGGAATCCGTGGTCGTCGGCTGGACCGACCCCGAAAGATCGCGGCCCACCTCGGCGCGCTTTTGCTCGGCTACTACGCCGACACCGGCGAGCTCACCTACGCCGGCCGCGTCGGGACGGGCATGCCGGACAAAGTGATCGCTGATTTACGTCGCCGGCTGGACCCGTTGGCGCGAGCGAGTTCGCCGCGCAGCACGCCGTCGCCCTGCATCCACCGAAGCTTCCGCTCCATCCTTTTCGCCCCCTAACGTTTTGGGGTTTGCCCTGCGCTTCACGGGGCGACCCCTATGAACGCAACCGCCGAAATCCTTCTCTTTTATCTATTTATCCGGGCGACCAAGAGACAGCCTCACCGCACAATGAGGGTCCGCGCTTCGCGTCAAAAAAGTCTGCGGAAACTGACGACCGTCAAGGTCGCGCGCGCCACAACGCCTAGACTCCCGACACGGCCGGCAACCGGGCTGCACGAACGTCGCACGGGCGTCCCCCAGGTGAAGTGTCACGGTTTTATTGGCAGGCGGCTTCAACCAATCGTGCTCTAACGAGGAGGTATTCATGGCCATGAGATCGCTGGTTCCGTTCTCGCCGCGTTCAAATGTCGCGCGGAGGGATCCGTTTGACATCCTGAGGCGGGAAATGGACGGACTGTTCTTCGACTTCGCGCGTTCGTTCGGCGCTCCCGCCGACGGAGCCGGCGGGCTACTCGCGCCCCGAATGGAGGTTGCGGAAACCGACAAGGACATCGACGTCTCGTTCGAACTGCCGGAACTCGAGCGCAAGGACGTCGAAGTTTCGATGGACGGCAACGTCTTGACGATCCGCGCTGAAAAGAAAGCCGAAGAGGAGCAAAAGGACAAGAACGTCCACGTCGCCGAAAGAAGTTACGGCGTCTTTTACCGCGCCCTCGAACTGCCGGAGAAAGTCGATCCCTCGACCGTACAGGCGACGATGTCGAACGGCGTGCTGCACATCAAGATCCCGAAGCCTCCCCAGACTGAGGCCAAGAAAATCGAGGTCAAAGAATCCGAAAAAGGACCCGAACAAAAAGCCGAAAAACCGGCTGAAAAACCGGCCGACAGACAAGCCGCATAGGTTGCGGCCGGCGTCGGGGCGCGTCTCGAAGCCGCGTTCCTCCCTGCAGCGCTCGCATGCGCCCCGAACGTCCTTGCAGTCAGCGTCGGCTATAGCGAGCCGCTTCGGAGGTGCACGTCGGGCGCCGCGGGATCGTGCTCACGCCGATCCGAACTGGATCGGGACGAGAACCGGCATCGAAAACGATTGAGGAGAAATGCGATGAGCAAGGCGATCGGCATCGACCTCGGGACCACCAACTCCTGTGTCGCCGTCATGGAGGGCGGCTCGCCGAAGGTCATCGAAAACGCGGAAGGCGCCCGGACGACGCCTTCGATGGTGGCCTTCACCGAAAGTGGCGAGGTGCTGGTGGGACAGCCCGCCAAGCGGCAGAGCATCACGAATCCGGAAAACACCATTTTCGCGATCAAACGCCTGATCGGCCGCCGCTACGACGATCCGATGACGCAAAAGGATAAAGGCATGGTCCCCTACAAGATCGTGCCGGGGGACCGCGGCGACGCATGGGTCGAGGTTCGTGGAATGAAATACAGCCCAAGCCAGATCAGCGCATTCATTCTGCAGAAGATGAAGGAGACCGCGGAGGCCTATCTTGGCGGCTCCGTAACGCAGGCGGTCATCACCGTGCCCGCCTATTTCAACGACGCTCAGCGCCAGGCCACCAAGGACGCCGGGCGCATCGCCGGACTCGAGGTGCTGCGCATCATCAATGAGCCCACCGCCGCGGCGCTCGCCTACGGCCTCGACAAGAAGAAGTCGGGCAGGATCGCGGTCTATGACCTCGGCGGCGGTACTTTCGATATTTCAATTCTGGAGATCGGCGACGGGGTGTTCGAGGTCAAGTCGACCAATGGCGACACGTTCCTTGGCGGCGAAGACTTCGACACGCGGATCATGGACTACCTGGCCGATGAATTCCGCAAGGACCAGGGCATCGATCTCCGCAAGGACCGTTTGGCGCTACAGCGCCTCAAGGACGCGGCCGAGAAGGCGAAGATCGAGCTTTCCAGCGCCCTCGAGACCGATATCAACCTGCCTTACATCACCGCCGATCAGAACGGGCCGAAGCATCTTCACATGAAGCTCAGCCGCGCCAAGCTCGAGGCGATGGTCGACGATCTCATTCAAAGGACGGTCGAGCCCTGCAAGGCGGCGCTGAAGGACGCCGGCCTCACGGCCTCCCAGATTGACGAGGTCGTGCTCGTGGGCGGCCAGACCCGAATGCCGAAGGTGCAAGAGACCGTACAGGCGCTGTTCGGCCGCGAGCCCCATAAGGGCGTCAACCCCGACGAAGTCGTCGCCGTCGGCGCAGCCATCCAGGCTGGCGTGCTGCAGGGCGATGTCAAGGACGTGCTGTTGCTCGACGTGATGCCTCTGTCGCTCGGCATCGAGACGCTCGGCGGCGTGATGACCAAGCTGATCCCACGCAACACCACGATCCCGACAAGAAAGAGCGAAACCTTCTCGACCGCCGAAGACAATCAGACGGCCGTCACGATCCGGGTGTTCCAGGGCGAGCGTGAGATGGCGGCCGACAACAAGCTTCTCGGCCAGTTTGACCTCGTCGGCATCCCCCCCGCGCCGCGCGGCGTGCCGCAGATCGAAGTGACCTTCGATATCGACGCGAACGGGATCGTCAACGTCTCCGCCAAGGACAAGTCGACCGGGAAGCAGCAGACGATCCGCATCCAGGCGTCGGGCGGACTCACCGAGGCCGACATTCAGCGCATGGTCCGTGAGGCGGAGGCGCATGCGGAGGAGGACAGACGCCGCCGAGAGCTCGTCGAGTTGCGCAATCAGGCGGATGCGGCAATCTACACGGCGGAGAAAGCTCTGAAGGATGCGGAAGGTCGCCTTCCCGCGGATGTGAAGAGCGACGTCGAAGGAGCGGTTTCGGCGCTCAGAGATGTCATGCAACGCGATCAGGCGAAGCCGATAAGCGACGGAATTGAGCGGTTGAGACGGGCGTCGATGCGGATCGGCGAAGCGCTCAATCGCGCCGGGCAGAGTTCAGGCGGACAAGGTTCTGCCGCCGCCGACAATCCCGACGTGATCGACGCAGAGTTCAGGGAGGTCGACGACGGTCAACGCAAAGCAGGCTGAAAGCCCCGTCCTGCCCTGCCCTGTTCTCACCGATCCCACCTGCCTGGGAGATCCCGATGGCGCAAGACGAATTGGACGACAAAGTGCGGTTCACTGGTTCAGATCCAGCGGACAACGTGGAAGACTTAGCTGCGCTCGATGCGGAGAACGCCTCGTTGCGCGATCGCTTGCTGAGGTCACTGGCGGATGCCGAGAACACCCGACGCCGCGCCGAGCGCAGCGCGGCGGACGCACGGCAGTACGCGATCTTTGACTTCGCCGCCGAGCTCCTGGCGGTCGCCGACAACTTGCAGCGCGCGCTCGCGGCCGCGGAGGATCAGCCGGAACAGATGCCCGGCGAGGCCGCGCTTCTCGATGGCGTGCGCGCAACCCAACGTCTGCTCCTCGCCACGCTCAATCGGTTTGGCGTACGAAAGATTGACGCGCTCGGAGCGCCGTTCGATCCCGCCCTGCATGAAGCGATCATCGAGGTTGAGGAGGAGTCCCGTCCGCCCCGAAGCGTCGTCAGCGTTCTCGAGGATGGCTACACGATCCACGACCGGCTGCTCCGCGCAGCCAGGGTGGCCGTCGCCAAGCCTCGACCACAGCCAGCGCCCAACGCCGAGCCCGCGGCGGCTCCGGAGGCGGGCCGGGTCGCGTGAGTTTGCCAAGGGCTTTTCTCCAGGTCAGGAGGCGCGGATGGCGCGAACCGTTGCGGATATGCTGGTTGGAACGCTCGAGCAGATCGGCGTCAGGCATGTCTTCGGTCTTATCGGCGATTCTCTGAACCCGCTCGCCGACGCCATACGACGCAGCCGCATCGATTGGATCGGCGTCCGCCACGAGGAGGGGGCGGCGCTGGCCGCCGCCGGTCAGGCGAAACTCACCGGGCGCCTCGCCGTCTGCGCCGGTACGACCGGTCCCGGCAGCACGCATCTGGTGGCCGGCCTCTATGAAGCCGCGCGCGACCACGCGCCGGTCCTCGCGCTGTCGGGCGACATGCCGCGCAAGCTCCGCGGCATCGACTACATCCAGTCGACCGAGCCTGATCTCTTGTTTCGCGACGTCTCGCTCTATACGGAGACCGTGTCCTCGCCGGCGCAGGCGCCGCGCGTCGTGCATCAGGCGATCGCCGCCGCGTATGCCGGCCACGGCGTTGCTCACTTGACACTGCCGCAAGACGTGATCGCCGCGACCGCAGAAGGCTCGGTCCCGAGCGTCGTGACCCTGAAGCCGCCCTCCGAGCGCGTCGCGAGCGACCAGGACATCGACGAAATCGCCGATAGGATCGATCTCGCGGACCATGTCCTGATCATGTGCGGCGCCGGCTGTCATGGCGCCGTCGATGAACTCCGCGCCCTGTCGGATCGGCTCGAAGCGCCGTTGATCCACTCTGTCAAGGGCAAGGACCTTATGCCGTACGACGATCCGCATTGGATGGGCGGCATCGGCATGATCGGCACGAGAGCGGCATATGACGCTGCGATGAACTGCGACCTCCTGCTCATGGTCGGCACCGACTACCCCTATTCGGAGTTCCTGCCCGACATGACCGTGGTCGTTCAGGTCGACGAGCGGCCGCAAGCGCTTGGACGGCGAACCGAGACGGCGCTGGGCGTCGTTGGCTCGGCGCGGCCGACGTTGCAGCTGCTTCGCGAGCGGGTCCAAGCAAAGAGCGGCAGGCGATTTTGGGATCGCGTCGCGAGGGAGCGGCGGAAATGGGATGACATGCTGGATCGCCAAGCGGACCTTGGCCGCAGCACGGATCGCATTCATCCGCAAGCCGTGGCGCGCATGGTCGGCGATCTCGCCGAGCGCGGCGCGGTCTTCGTACTGGACACCGGCCTCAACACGCTTTGGTCGGCCAACTGGATAAGGCAGAGCGGGTCGCAGCGGATTCTCGGTTCCTTCAACAACGCTGCGGTCGGAACGGCGCTCGGTCAAGCCAACGGCGTCCAGGCTCTGGACCGAACGCGACAAGTGATCGCGCTATGCGGCGACGGCGGCTTCAACATGCTGATGGGCGAGTTCCTGACCGCGGCGCAGCACGAACTGCCGGTCAAAGTTGTGATCTACAACAATTCGTGTTTCGGTTTGATCCCGCTGGAGGCGGAGGCCGCAGGGCTGCCGCGCTTCCGCGAGGGCGTCGAATTCCCCAATCCGGATTTTGTCGGGTTCGCGGTGGCCTGCGGCGGACGCGGATTCAAGGCCGAGAAGCCGAGCGAGCTCAGAGACGCGATCCGCGAAGCGCTTGCCTACGACGGACCGGCGATCGTCGATGCGGTTGTCGCCGCCGACGAGATGCCGAACATGCCGCACCTCGACCTCTCCCTGGTTGGGCGCTTCGCGCTGGCCAAGGTCAGGGAAGCGGTTCTCGCGGTCACCGCTGGGTGATGCGTCTCGGCGCTTGAGGGGCGTTGTGCGTGGATCAAAATCCCGACCGCACCCAAGGCAAATCCTCCGCGTCGCCCGCAACGCTACCGCGGCTGCGCGCGGCTCGATCAGAATGTTGAGGCTGCCAGGAATGCCCGTCCACGCGATCCGAACGAGACGTCGCCACAACATTCGCCTGGCCCTCGCAATTCGTCGAGCTTGTCGAGCGACGCCCTTTCGACATGGATCACAACGCATAGCCCTCAAGCGCGCTCACGACGCGGCAGGGCGCGCAAGTCTTTCCAAATAGAGGCACGCCGCCGAGCGTTGCGTTGCCCTTCGGGATGAAAGGAAAACGACGATGAAGATCCTGATGGTTCTCACCTCGCACGATCAGCTCGGCGATACCGGCAAGAAGACCGGCTTCTGGCTGGAGGAACTCGCCGCCCCCTATTATGTCTTCAAGGACGCGGGCGCCGAGATTGAGCTGGCCTCGCCCAAAGGCGGCCAGCCGCCGGTCGATCCGAGGAGCGCCGAGCCCAACTCCCAGACCGCCGCCACGCGCCGGTTTGAGGCCGACCCGGAGGCGAAGGCGGCGCTCGCCGCTACGCGCAAGCTGTCTGGGGTTTCCCATAAAGGCTTCGACGCCGTTTTCTATCCCGGCGGCCATGGCCCCCTCTGGGACCTGGCTGAGGATCCGGCCTCGATCGGCCTGATCCTCACCACGATCGCCGCCGGCAAGCCGGTCGTAGCCGTCTGTCACGGGCCGGCCGCACTGCGGCATGCTAAGGCCAGCGACGGCAAGCCGCTCGTCGCGGGCAAGAAGGTCACTGGCTTTAGCAACAGCGAGGAAGAGGCCGTAGGTTTGACCAAAGTCGTGCCCTTCCTTGTCGAGGACATGCTGAGAGAGAACGGCGGCCTCTATTCGAAGGGCGGCATGTGGCAGCCGCACGTCGTTGCGGACGGCCTGCTCATCACCGGGCAGAACCCTGCCTCGTCGGCGCCAGCGGCTCGAGCGCTGCTCGAGAAGCTTGGTTGAGAAAGGCGAACGACGCGTTCGAGCATGATCGCGCCAATTCCCGATACCCACTGTCGGTCGTTACAGGATGCGACAAAGTCGTCCATTGCCGCCTCGGTCTGATCAGTCCGGCGCGCCGCCCGGGACGCCCAATCGCGATGCACATCAACCCCACAATGTGAAGGGCCACCCAAGGCACAGCGAGAATAGCAAGAAGGATATAGGTGGCCACGCTGGCGGTGGCGTGTAGCGGACGCCGAATTCGAACAGGTCCCGCGGCAGCCCGATTGATCAAGATTGAGAGGCGCTGGAGTGGGCGACGCCATCCCTGCTTCGCCGACCTTTGTGAGGCGCAACAAGGCCCGTTTTCTTTTCTGCAGCGCGTCGCGGGACGGCGCGCAACTTGCGCCAGGAGAGCAGCGGCGGGGGTCGCGTCAACTCGTCGATAAGCGTCGCCAACGCGTCGCGGAGCTGGGTGAGCACCTCCACGTAGTCGACGATCGCATGTTCAGGCGTGAGCGAGGGCTCTTCTCCGCCCTGGACGTCGCTGGGGCGAAGCGTCCCGCTTACAAAGCTGGAATCCGTGCGCGTCCCTTCCCGGCCGATCTCCTTGTCGAACTGCGCCAGCCGGTGGCTGCAGTCGTCGATGATTAGGATCAGCTCCACTGCCCGGCGACCGAGGAGGGCATGCGCCTCCCAGTTCTCGTCATGGAGCATCCGCGGCTGCACGAGCCGGAAGCTGGTGATCGCGACGGACGCTTTGCCGCTGCGAAAAGCAGCGAGTTGCGCTTCGGCGGCCGCGCAGGCGCGAACCACCTGCTCGTAGTACTCCTCGACCACCCGGGTCAGTCGGAAACGATACGCCAGAGCCCGGACTTCATGGGCGCGCTCCTGAAGCCGCACCTGCCGAACTGCGCCAATATAAGCCAGTGCGCCGGCGGCCACTGCGCCCGCTGCTGCGGTCGCCTGGATCCAGGCGGCGTGAATTGAGGCGGCGGCGCCGATGCGCGCCGCCTCGATGGTGGCCTGAGCTTGCGGATCGGTGAAGGTTGTCGGGTCCATCGACAGGCATTGACGGTGTCAGCGCGGGCTATGTCCCGGAGGCGGACAGGATGATTCAAGCTTCCTTCTGTCGCGGCGCCGGGAGGTACTCGACGCCGCCGCCGCTTTGCGTGCGCACGGGCTGCGGATAGAGGGACATGAGCTCGAGGACTTGGTCCGGCATGTCGGTGCGGACCGGCAGGCCGAGCTCCTTCGCTGTCGTGGCCCAGATCGGATAGTCGTGCGTCCATGTTCCTGTGGCGAGTTTTTCCGCCAGCGCTTCCGCCCGATCGGCTGGGAGCGTGCGCTGCAGCAGCTCCGCAGCTGCTTGCTTGACTTGCGCGATCGCCTTCCGCCCGATGTCCGCCCGGATCAAGGTCTGATCGTCGATCTCCGCCACCGGCTTCTGTTCGACGACCTTGATGAGCGAGGCGGCGGGCA
Source organism: uncultured Alphaproteobacteria bacterium (assembly GCA_963772555.1). Lineage (GTDB taxonomy): Bacteria > Pseudomonadota > Alphaproteobacteria > Rhizobiales > Beijerinckiaceae > Roseiarcus. The sequence continues at coordinate 152,687 of CAVYXQ010000029.1, forward strand.
AATCCCCGAGTTGCGGATCGATAGGACCGAGAACGGAGTGCTTGCACATGACGATCTGGTCCGCCGCGAGCGCAATGAGGGTGCCGCCGGACATCGCATAATGGGGCACGAAGACCGTGACCTTTGATTTGTGGTCGCGAATAGCCTGCGCGATCTGAAGCGCAGCCAGCACGAGGCCGCCCGGCGTGTGCAGAACCATGTCGAGCGGCACGTCTTCGTCCGTCATCTGGATGGCGCGCAGAACGTTCTCAGAGTCATTGATGTCGATATAGCGGGCCAATGGAAACCCAAGGAACCGCATGGTCTCCTGTCTGTGCACCAGCAGAATGACCCGGGAATTCCGGCTTCGCTCCAATTGCGCGATCTTTCGCGTCCGCATGAAGTCGATCATTTGCTGACGCAAGACGGGTTGCAGCGCGGAAACGACGAAGAAAAGCCAGAAAAGATCAGAGATATGCATGATCTGCTCCTGTTGCAGGAGAGCTTCGCCGACGTCCCGCTGCGTCGAACCCGTAAACCCCCTCATCGGCGTAGTATGGCCGATAGTGTTGCTCGGCTCGGACGCACAGCGGGCCGAACACCAAGCCTGTCAGGAAGCCGCCGATGTGAGCCCAATAGGCTATCCCGTCGCCCCCGGACGTCATGAACAGAGCTCCGGCTCCGTTCAAAACCTGCACGGCGAACCAAAAGCCGATGACGACAAGAGCCGGGAGTTCAAAGAAGAACGGGAAAAACAGTACGGGAATGACAGTGACGATGCGCGCCCAGGGAAAGAGGCGCATGTAACATCCCATCACGCCTGCAATGGCCCCCGACGCGCCCAGCGCCGGCTCTGTCGAACTCGGGGTTGACGACCGCGTGGGTCACCGAGGCGAGGAACCCGCAGGCAAGATAGAAGACGAGATAGCGGGCGGGGCCCATGCGATCCTCGACCGTTCCGCCGAACAGCCAAAGCGCCCACATGTTGAAGATCAGATGCAGCCATCCGCCGTGCAGGAACATGTTGGTGAAGAACGGCTCCCAGTTGGAGAGCGTGTAGCCGAGGTCGAAATTCGGCGTGAAATAGAGCGCGGGGATGAGGGCAAAGCGCCTCAGAAAGGCCTCGAGCTCATCAGGACTTAGACTCCGCTCGTAAAGGAAAACCAGGCTGTTCGCCGCGATCAGCGCCCAGGTGATGAGCGGCGGACTGCGTGATGGCGCGGTATTCAGGATCGGAAACATAGCTGCTGACGTCGGCGCGCAGGACTTTGCCCGATTGGTCGACGCAAATTCGACCGGCGCTTTTGCGCCTGTCCCGGTTCGTCAGCCGGCCGTGATGCACGCCGGCAAGGTGAGCCCATGCTTCACCCCACTGCTATCGTTCTCAGTAAGACCGGGACCTCGCCTTCTTCCGCAAGAAGGCGCCGGCGCTCAACCCGGTTGATTATGGCCTGATGAACGATCGTCGCCCTGACTTGCGTCAGTTTTTTCTCTCTTGGGGACGAACAAAGGAGGCGGAATCTTATCCCCGTCTGCGCCCGGCCGTCATTTGTTTGCATCCTGTCGGCCGGGACGACGCCGAAGGGAAGGCCACGAGATCATACCGTTGGCGCCGCCTTGGGCGGCGTCGCGTCCTCGGACGAGCGAGCGAGGAAGGAATGCAGTTCTGCCACCACCGCCGCTCCCTCGCCGATCGCCCCGCCAACTCGCTTGACGGAGCCCGACCGCACGTCGCCGACGGCGAAGACGCCGCGCACGCTCAACTCGAGCGGCAGCCGCCCATCCGGACGACTGTCGCCGCGAGAATCGGTCGGAACAAGACCGGCGCCCGTTTGCACAAAGCCGTTTGAGTCCAAAGTCACGCCGCAGTCGCGTAGCCAGTCGGTCGCCGGAATAGCACCGATGAAAAGGAATAAGTTGCGGATACGTCGCTCGGTTTCCTCCCCGGTCGTACGGTTCTTCCATCGGACCCGATCGAGCCAGCTGCTCGGCGAGCCGCCAAGCGCAGTGACTTCAGTGTTGAAGTGAAGCTTGATATTGTCCGTGGCCTCGATCCGCTCGATGAGATACCGCGACATGCTCTCGGCGAGGCTGGGGCCACGCACCAGCATCCAGATCGTCTTCGCGAAGCCGGACAGAAACACGGCCCCTTGTCCGGCGGAATTCCCACCGCCGACGACGACCGCTTCTTCGCTGCGGCACATGCGGGCCTCGATGGGCGAGGCCCAATACCAGATGCCGCGGCCTTCGAAATCTTTGAAATTGGCGATGTCGAGGCGCCGGTAGCGAGCGCCGGCGGCGACGATCACGGCCTTTGCCCGCACCCGGCCGCCGTCGCCGAGGCCCAGCGCGAGTGGGCGCTCACTGCAGTCGAGACTGGCGATTTCCTCCGGGATGGCGAAACCGGCGCCGAATTTCTGCGCCTGCACATAGGCTCGCCCGGCGAGTTCCTGACCTGAAATCCCGGTAGGGAAGCCGAGATAGTTCTCGATGCGGGCGCTGGCGCCGGCCTGGCCGCCGAAGGCGCGCCGGTCGAAGACAATTACCGAGAGGCCTTCGGACGCCGCGTAAACGGCGGTGGCCAGACCCGCGGGGCCAGCCCCGACGATGCCGACATCGAAGGTTCGATCCGCCGCGTCGCGGCGGACCATGCCGAGGCAGTGAGCCAGCTCGGTTTCGCTTGGATTTTTGAGCACCGACCCGTTCGGGCATACGGCAAGCGGCAGATCTCGCGGTTCGGGCGCGTAGCGCTCGATCAGCGCCTTGGCGTCCGGGTGGGTCGCAGGGTCGAGCACCTGATGGGGGTAGCCGTTGCGGGCGAGGAAGCCCTGGAGACGCACCATGTCGGAGCTCGAATTCCTCGCCGACCAGGACGGGGCCTCCGGTGCCCAGGTCGATCAGGGTCGCGCGCCGGACGATCAGCGCGCGCATGATCTTGTCGCCCAGCTCGGTCTCGGCGATGAGCAACGTGCGCAGGCGCTCCGGCGGTATCAGAAGCGCCTCGACGTCGGTGATCGCCTCAGCGTCGACCAGCGCCGGACGTCCGGACAGATCCTCGAGCTCGGCGAGAAAGTGGCCGGCCTCCGCCTCGATGATCGGTGTCACATGGCCCAACCCGTCCCGACGCGTGACGGCGACAGAACCCGTGAGGATGACGAACATGCCGGGGCTCGGCTCGCCAGCGGAAAAGAGCCGTCCTCCGGCTCGGCGCCGGCTCACTTCGCCAATGCGGCGCAAACGGTCGATCTCCCGTTGGGTCAGCTTGGGAAGCAACTGCTCGCGGCGGACGTCAATGATCGACATGGTGATCCTGGATGATGCGGCGTTATCCTACGACGCAGCGAATGCGGGGCTCGCCATTCCCGCAGCTGTTCTCGGGCTCCAACCAATTAATTGTGCGCAGAGAAACATCGGCCTCGCACTGACGGCGGTCAACTTTGGAGGCTTCAAAGCAAGGCGCTGATCGAAACGCGGCGCGCGCCCGCCACAATCTGCGGAATTCGAACGTGAAGCTGGGGCGGACCGTGCAACCTCGAATAACCTCCCTTCCCTCTTTTGAAGGATGAGGCTTACAGAAGGCCCGCCAATTCCATTTAGGACCGCTGGCCGGAAAAAAAGTTTTTTAGTCTCTCCCTCCTCCAATTGTGGTATGTTCGCTCTTCAACGCGTTGGGGGTCTGAATGCGCTCAAGCCCCGCCAAGCACGTAGTCGAATCTATCTACGACGCAGCGCACAAGCCTGACGCATGGCCGGCTGCTCTTGATGCAGTTGCGAATTTTGTCGGGGCCATCGGGGCCGCTTACATCGTCTTCGGCAAGAAGACCGGGCGCGTGGAGAGGGCGAGCTTCGTCGGTCCGAGCGCCGAGTTGAAGGCCGAGTACGTCAATCACTACGCGTCGCTCGACCCGTTTTCACCGCTTCTGCTCAGCGTCGCTGACAAAGGCTGGATGGCGTTGTCCGAGGCGATCTCCCCAGCAGAATTGCGTCGTGACGAGTGGTACCAGGACTTCATCGTCAAGGCGGGGGTCGAAGATATCATCGGCGCCCGGCTCTTCGGTGATGCGTCCAGCACTGTAGTATTTGGCGTCCACAGGGAGGCCGGAAAGGGTCCCTTCCCGCCGGCCTGCATCGCAGGCTTGACGCGCGGCCTTTGGCGATGATCCTCCTTGGCGACCCGGATGCTGTCGTCGCTGAGCCCCAGGATCTCGTCGAGTTGTTTCGTCTGTCGCCGGCCGAAAGCCGACTGGCGGCGGCGCTCATGAGGGGAAAGAAGCTTCGTGATGTTTCCACGGATTTCGGTGTCCAGGTCACCACCCTTCGCACCCAGCTGAGCGCCATCCTCAAAAAACTCAGGGCGAAGACGCAAGCCGATCTCATCAGAATCTGCTCGAATATCCCGATCAACACCAAAGCCGACCGGGACGGTTAATTCCATGATCGACGCCGAGCCGCGTGCAGCCGACACCCGGGAGTTGCGACGGCGAATGCGCGATCTTGTCGCCCTATCGACCCTCCCTGCATCCTGGATCAATTACGCCCCGCCGCAGATTGCCCGCGCCATGGCGGAAGCGGTGCTTCCTATGCTTGGATGCGAGTTGGTGTTTGTTCTGGTCCCCGCCAAGAGCGATGAGAGCCAGATTCGCGTCATGCGCGCAGCCAGCGCCGTCGACCCGAGGTCGGCGGAACGCATAGGCGCGGCCCTCGTTGATTGGGTAGCGACGCGCCTGTCCGAAGAGGCTGCAAAACAGTTTTCGCTTGACCACTCCATGATCAACATGTTCTCGATGCCGATTGGGGTTCGAGGCGACGCGGCGCTGGCTGCCGGGGCTGTGCGATCGAGTTTTCCGACCGAGGCGGAAAGGCTGCTGCTGCGCGTCGCCGCGAATGAGACGGCGACCTGCCTGCTCAGATGCCGGGCGCAGTCGGACGAACGTCGTTTCGCGGCGTTGCTGCGACATTCGTCGGACTTCATCGGATTCGCCACACTCGACGGCACGCCCTTCTACGTCAATCCGGCCGGCCGGGAGCTCGTGGGGCTGGATGAAGCGGCCGATCTTCGCCACTTGCACATTCTCGATTTCGTAGCGTTCGAGGACCGTGCCTGGTTCCGCGACGAGATCTGGCCGCTCACGATGCAGCAAGGGCGATGGGTCGGCGAAATGAGGTTGCGCAATTTCAAATCCGGAATCGATATACCCATCCTGAACGAATGGTTTCTCATCGACGGTTTCGAAGCCGGCCGGCCGACGTGCATGGCGACCGTCAGCCGTGACCTCTCGGCGCGCAAGCGCTCGGAGGAAGAGTTGCGCGACATGAATGAAACCCTCGAGCATCGCGTGGCGGACCGCACGCGGGAGTTGGCGTCGGCGAACCGGAGGCTGTCGGACGAGAAGATGGAACGGAAGCGCACCGACATGCGCCTACTGGAGCTACAATCCGAATTGTATCATGCAGGGCGCGTGAGCGCAGCCGGACAGATGGCGGCAGCGCTTGCGCACGAGCTCAGCCAGCCGATGTCGGCGATAGCCAATTCGCTCGGCGCCGGCCGCCGTCTTATCGCCGCGAAATCGATCAATATCGACATGGTGCAGAAGGTGATGGACGAGGCGACGAGCCAAGTCGTTCGGGCCGGACAGATCGTCCGGCGGCTGCGGGCCTTCGTCAGCCGCGGCGACGTCGTCAGAGGCGTCGAAAGCATCATGACGATGATTGAAGATGCAAGGGCGCTGGCCCTGGCAAATTCTGAAACGGTCGGCGTGACGGTCCGATTTCATTTCGATCCTCATGCCCTTTACGCATTCGCCGACCGCATACAAATCCAGCTGGTCATCACCAACCTTCTACGCAATGCGCTGGACGCCTTGAGCCACAGCGACCGCCGCGAGCTTTCAATCACAACGTCATTGATCGACAGGGCGACGATCGAAATCGCGGTGGCCGACACCGGTTCCGGCCTCTCCAAAGAAGTGGAGGCCAATCTGTTCGAGCCTTTCGTTTCGACCAAGCGAGACGGCATCGGCCTCGGCCTGTCGCTCTCTCGCTCGATTGCCGAGGCTCATGGCGGCAGCTTGCGTTACGAGGCAAATCCCGGCGGAGGCGCGATTTTCCGTTTCACTCTTCCTGCGGCTCCGACTGGCAATTCCAGTGTCAACTGAACGCGTCGTCCATATCGTGGAAGACGATGCTTCCGTTCGTCGCTCGCTCCAGTGGTTGCTGCAATCTGCAGGTTTCGCGACGAATGCATATGCGACGGCCTTCGCCTGCCTCGACGCCGCGCCGGAGCTGACTGAGGGATGCCTTCTGCTCGATGTCCAGATGCCGGAAATGGACGGGCTCCAACTTCAGGGCCGACTGGCGGCTGTCGGCGTTGAGCTGCCCGTGATTGTCGTGAGCGGCCAGGCCGATGTGACGACTGCGGTCCGCGCCATGAAGGCGGGCGCAGTCGATTTCATCGAAAAGCCTTATGAGGCCGACGGACTCCTTGAAGCGATTGAATTGGCAATGGAGAAGGCCGGCCGACCAGCCGCTCGCAGACAAGCGGCGAAGGCCGCGGCGCGCATTGCAATGCTTAGCCCGCGCGAGCGCGAGGTCCTCGATGGGCTCGTCGCGGGGCGCCCCAATAAGTCTATCGCATTCGACCTGGGCATTAGTATCCGCACTGTCGAAATGCATCGCGCCCACATGCTGAAACGCTTGGGGACGCGTCGGTTGGCCGAGGTCGTTCGCCTAGCCGTGCTCGCCAAGCTCGCATGATCTCGCTTCGTGTCCCCGACGGGCGAAGCGCTACTGCGGACAGTCAGAAATCGGGTCGCAGCTACGGTTTTTATACCACCCTGACAGAAGCGCTTTGTCGGGAACGGGAGTGCGCCATGCCCTTTCGCAAGTACGATCCCGAGACCATGAAGTTGCTTGACGCTGTGTTTGACGCCATCTGGGCTGAGCTGACGGCAAAGCGGGAAGCGACCCTTTCGATCGCGGACGCGGCCAAGATGAAGATGGCTGTCACCAATAGGCTGCTTGCGGCAGCCGATCGAGGCGAGCGTGATCCCGACCGGCTAAGACGCATTGCGCTCAGCGGAAACCACGGAATCCCACAGCCAGATTACTAATCCGAACTTCCGGCGCTTCTGGTCGCAAGCCATTGATGTGAACTCGATCTGGGAATCGAGTTCTGCCTACGCGGCGATCTTGAGGCGGAGGAGTTCGAAGGCTCGGGTCTGGGTTGGGGTTGGCCTTGACAGGATTGTCGTGGGATGGGCGTCGCCGAAGCGGACGCTGTTTCGAGTGAGATTGGCAAGGTCCTGCAGTAGGGTGCGGAAGCTGTGGACGGGCTGCCCGTCTTCGGTGCGCCTGTCGATGGCCTTGCGGCGCGCCGCGGGCGAGACCTTGGCCTTGGCGACGGGGGAGGCGCGCTCAGCGGCGGCGGCTTCGAGATCGTCGTCCTTGAACAGCATCGGGGCGAGGTCGCGCTTCATGTGCCAGACGACGTAGTAGGCAAGCATGCACAAGAAGACGTGGGCGCGAACGCGGTGGGCCCGGCGATGGTGGATCGGACGGACGTCGAGGTCGCCGGATTTGATGTCGCGAAAGCCGCGTTCGGCGTGGCTGAGGCCCTTGTAGGCGAGGACGAGGTCGGCGGCTGCGAAGCCGTCCGCGGGAAGAGAGCTCCGGATCACGTAGATACCATCGAGCGCGGCCTCCGCGGCGATCGCCTCGGCTCTGCGCGACCATGCGAGGCCGGTCTCGGTGATGGCGAGGTCGAAATGCTTGGCCATGCGGCGACGGTCGATGACGGCGCCGACCTTGAGGGCGATCTTGTCGGCGCCGCGCAGCGGATTGCGCTTCTTCTCGGTCATGGCGCGGATCTTGATCAGCGCCATCTCGGTCGCATCGAGGAGTTCGACGCGTTTGCGCACGCGCTCGGCGGCGAGTTGGGGGTTGCGGCAGACGACGAGACGCTCTCCGGGATAGTCGCCCGAGACGATCTCCGCCATGTCGCGCTCGTCGAACAGCGAGAGCTGCAGCGGGCCGCCTTCGGCCGCGAGCGCCTTGATCGCCGGCGCGCGGAGCGCGGTGATCCAGTCGAGGCCGGCGGGCGCGACATCGGCGTCGATGCGCGCCTTTGTGATCATGCCGCGGTCGCCGACGAGCACGACGCGCTTCAGCCGAAACCGCATGCGCAGCTTCTTGACCTGACTGGCGAGGGTGCTCGGGTCGCCGAGGTTGCCTTCGAACACCTCGACGGCGACCGGGCAGCCGTCCGGCGTGCACAGGAGCCCGAAGACGATCTGCGGTCGGTCGGGACGATGATCGCGGCTGTAGCCGAATTGCGCCAGTTCGCAGCGCCGTCCCTCCAAATAGCTCGAAGTGACATCGTAGAGCACGAGCACGCCGTCCTCGAGGTGGCGTTTGGCGAAGACTTTCTCGATGTCGGCCTGGCTGCGGCCCAACAGGTCGAGGGCGGCGTAGAGTTCGTCCTCGTCGACAGCGCCGAGGTCCAGCACCGCGCCGAGCGAGTGGGCGGCGGTCGCCTCGCTGAGTTGGCGCGCGGTGGCGAGCTTGGCGGCCGGCTCGACGATCCGCGCCGCGATCATCGCCAGGATCAGCTTGGCCGGACGGTCCGGCCCTTTCGGCAGCATCTTGTCGAGCCCGAGCCGGCGCACCGTCCCGAGCGCCGCGGCGACATGGCCGTGCCCCAGCGCGCGGGCGATCTCGAAGCGCTCTTCGCCGAGCGGCACGAGGGCCTCGCCGGCCAGCACCCGCCGCAGGCTCTCGATCTTCGCCTCCGGCCAATCGGAGATATTGGCCAGCGTGCGCGACTTGACCTTGCCGCCCTCGCGATAGCTCTCGCGCAACAGGACGGCGGGGCGCGAATCACGGTTCGGGATGCGCGTGACGTACATGAACAGCTTGAATCACGGCCTCAAGCCGAACGCAAGCAGATATTTACATGCCTACAAAATCACCGCCAGTCCCCGCGATCCGGCACAAAACCTCACCTTCTCGCCTTACCCCGCCCGGAAGTTCGGCCTAGCCAGCGGTTGACCACAAACTTGACGAGCGTAAATGGGTCCGTCACGGATTCGCCTCATGAATCCAAAATGGACCGGTCGACGTGGCCGATCACTCATAGGGAACGAGACCGTTGAGGGGTGGCTTCGATGGCCGATACGAAAGCTCCACGCAAGATCGCACTGGCGCTGCAGGGCGGGGGTTCACATGGCGCCTTCACCTGGGGCGTGCTTGACCGGATCCTGGAGGACGAGACGCTCGAAATCATAGGCGTCACGGGCACCAGCGCCGGAGCCATGAACACCGTGGTCATGGCGGACGGGTTGGTGAGGGGTGGACGCGAGGAGGCGCGCCTCAGGCTCCGCCAGTTCTGGGAAGAAATCGGCAAGATGCCGGAATTCGCCGGCTTTTTCGGGCTGTTGCCTGGGGAGTTTCAAGCGCAAATGCATCTCGATCAGACGCCCGCTTATATGGCGTTTGATGCGCTTTCCCGGAATCTGTCTCCGTACGACCTCAATCCATCAACCTCAATCCGCTGCGCGACCCGCTCATCAAACTGGTCGATTTCGACCGACTGCGTGCGCAAGAGGCTCTCGAACTGATGGTGTGTGCGACGAATGTCTTCACGTCACGGCGGCGCGTCTTCGGCCGTGACGAGATCTCGGTCGACGCCGTTCTGGCGTCGGCGTGCCTGCCGCAAATGTTTCCGGCGATCGTGGTCGACGGCGAGCCATACTGGGATGGCGGCTTTTCAGGAAATCCGGCGATGGCGCCCCTCCTCCGTAGGCTGCCGAAGTGCGACTTCATCATTGTGCGGATCGACGCGATGATTCGCGTAATTCTGCCGCGCACCCTCGCGAAATCCAAGATCGCGTGACGGAACTCAGCTTCAACACGACATTCTGGATGGAGGTCGGCGGGTTGGCCGTTATTCTCAAGCTGATGAATGCGGGACTGCTCGATCGCAAGCGCTTCGGCCGCGTTTTCTTCCATATCATTGAGGCCAGTTCCGAATTGGAAAAGATCGCCGCCTCGACCAAGCGCAACAACTCCGAGCCTTTCCTGCCCTATCTGTTCGGTCTTGGGAGGAAAACCGCTGAAGAATGGTTTGCGCGTCATGGGGAGGCAATTGGCGACCGCACAACTTTCGATTTTGAAAAGCTGCTGCCGGAAGCGCATTGGGGGATCTAACGGCGTTTCCATCGTAAGACGCAAGCCGTACTCCGAGTCCTTGACCGGATCGAGGACCTGAAGATGGCGATTTCGCCAAGGTTCGCGACGAGCGAGAGGGCTTGGACGGCCGCGATCTGGAGGGCTCAGCCCGTGTCGACGGACCGGCGGGACAGGCCGATCCCCTGCCGGTCTTCCTGGCGCGCCATCCGCTGGTCCTCGAGGTCAAATGGCGAAGCCTCGATGAGATGGTCGAGGTGTTCGAGATAACGCCGCGCCGCCTGCGCCCGTTCTTCGCTGGGCAGCGACTCCGCGAGGCCGACGAGCGCGGACCGCATCCGCCGCAGCACCTGGACCGAACTCGCGCCGAACAGTCGGATCTCGTCGAACGCGAGCGTCAGATAGTCCTCCCAGGTCGGCGTCGGGAAGACCAGTCGAACAGCGCCGTTCTCGTCAGTGGCGGAGCCGACGTCCAGTTCCGCCGCGCCGAGGCGGCGCAGGAGGTCCTCGAGCTGGTCGAGGGTCTGGACCGCCGTCGTCGGGTCGTTGATCGCCGGCGACAACGCCTTGATAGCGATGTCGACAAGAAGCCGGATCGGATATTTTGGGTCCTGTTCGAAGGTCCGCTCGCGCCCGAGACGAACGGCCTTGAGGAGGGCCTCTTCCTGCAGCGGCGATCCCGCGCCATGAACCCGTAGAAGAACCGTCCCTTCGACAAGCGTGTCGCCGACCGCGCACGCCATGACGATCGTTCCGCCTGCCTGCCGCGCGAGCGCGACCAGAGAGCCGACATCGAACCTGGCGATGGTGCGAGGCTTGCCGAAATACTTCACCGTCTGGGACGCGCGACCGAGCCGCTCGAGGCTCGCTGCGGCTTCGGGAGCGCGCGGAGCAACGGCCGCATCGTCAAGCCGCCGGAACATGTCGCGGATCACGGCCCGCCCCCGATCGCCGACGAGATGAAGCACGTTGCCGATTTGAAGGTCGCCGAGGCGCTGCATCAACCGCGCAAACATGAGCATGCTGGCGATGATCATGATCCCCACGAGCGCTGTTGAGAACAGGGGCACCTTCGCCGCTCCGCCGCGGTCCACCCAGACAAGCGTGAACAGGGCATAGACGAAGGTCGCCGTGAACGCGCCGAGCGCATGAAACATCATGCGATCGCGCGCAAACCAGAGCACCAGCCGCGGTGAATAGGCGATGGCGCTGAATTGCACCATCACGAAGGCCATGGCGAACACGATCCCGGTCAACGCCATCATCCCCGACGCCGCGGCCGAAAGGTAGGCCTGCGCCGAGGACACGGACACGTCGAAGGCGTAGTCCGAAAAGTAGGCCCGCTCGAATCGCGGCAGAGCGAGCCCGCCGAGGACGGCTGCCGTCACGTAGAACATCGGAATGAACCAGGGCTGCATCGCGGCCGGTCCCGTCTGTCGTGGCTTTGAATCGTCGCCGGTTTCCCTGACGATGCTCGCTGTTTATGGGATTGGCGACGCAAAGACGCAAGGATCGGGTGTCCTCCGATCGCAGCTCTGGGCTGCGCTTCGATGCGGTGCTTGCCCTCACGGCCTTGAGACTTCTCCGAGACCGATCCCGTGAACGCGCGCCCTGGTCCGAAACGCCGCGCAGAAAGTCGCGACGTTCAGCTTTCTCGCCATTCGAGTTCCGGCACGAACTTGAACGGATAGTTCGGCTCGGCATAGCCGTGCGGCTTCTGCCGCTTCGGCAGAACCGGCTTGTCGTACGGCAGGTCTTCGTAAGGGATTTGCGACAGAAGGTGGGTGATCGTGTTGAGCCGCGCCTGCTTCTTGTCGTCGGAACGGACCACGTGCCACGGCGCCCACGGGGTGTCGGTCGCCTTGAACATGTCGTCGCGGGCGCGGGAGTAGTCGTACCAGCGGTTGTAGGACTTCAGGTCCATCGACGACAGCTTCCAGATCTTGCGCGGATCGTCGATGCGCGCCTCGAGCCGGCGCGTCTGCTCGTCGGGGCTCACCTCGAGCCAGTACTTGAGGAGGACAATGCCGGACTCGACCATCGCCTTCTCGAACTCCGGCGTCACTTCGAGAAAGCGCTTCACCTGCTCCAGCGAGCAGAATTCCATCACCCGCTCGACGCCGGCGCGGTTGTACCAGCTGCGGTCGAAGATGACGATCTCGCCCGCCGCCGGCATATGGCGCATGTAGCGCTGGATATACATTTGCGATTTTTCGCGTTCGGTCGGCGCCGGCAGCGCGACGACGCGGAACACGCGTGGGCTGACGCGCTCGGCGATCGCCTTGATGACGCCGCCCTTGCCGGCGCCGTCTCGCCCCTCGAAAACAACACAGACCTTCAGGCCCTTGTGCACCGTCCACAGCTGCAGCTTGACAAGCCCCGCGTGCAGCCGGGCAAGTTCACGCTGATACGTTTTGTTGTCGAGCTTCTCTGGATGCTCGGAGGCGTTCCTGCGCGCGAATTTTCGGCCCTTGCTCTGACGTTTTGTCGCACCCATGCATCCCTCCCCGTGTTCGTTCTTTACATCATGAGCCGGCTTGCCTAGTAAAGCGGCGAGGGCTTGGACGGAGGGCGGCGAGGCGAAGACGTCACCTTCGCCTCCGACATCGCGAGCCGGCTGAAGCGGTTGTGCTCTGAGATTTCGGGTCCCGTTGGCGAAGCGCCGGGTAGGACGTGCGCAGGAGACCCAAGAATGACCTTTCATCGGCGCGTTGCGGCGGCGGCAGCCTTGCTCGTGGGCCTCGGCGGGATTTCTTCGGCGATCGACGGCGCGGGCCAACCTCATTTGGGCGGCCTCTTTCCTGCCGCGCACGCTCAGAGCTTCATCAAGAATCTGATCGCGCGTCTGCGCGGGGAAACCCTGCCTGACGGCATCGTCAAATCGAACGGCCGCATCGAGGCGACGCAGGTCGACGTCTCTTCGAAGTATGCTGGCCGTCTCGCCGAAGTGACGGTCGAGGAGGGCTCGCCGGTAGCGCAAGGCCAGGCGATCGCCCGGATCTCGTCGCCGGAATACGAAGCGCAGCTGCGCGGCGCGCAGTCCGACGTGCAAAAATCCAAGGACGCGCTTGCAGCCTCGGAGGCGGAAATCGTTTCCCGCCAGAGCGCGCTCGAATTCGCCAAGGCCGATTTCGAGCGCGGGCAGGAGCTGATGAAGACCGGCCATATCACCAAGCAGCTCTTCGAACAGCGCAAGCGCAACTACGATTCGGCGGTCGCCGCGGTGAAAAGCTTCACCTCGCAGCGCGATCAGGCGCAGTCGGCTATCAAGAATTCGGAAGCCGAAGTCGAGCGGATCGAATCGATCATCCACGACCTGACGCTTGTCTCGCCGCGCAACGGGCGCGTGCAGTATCAGCTGGCGCGCGCCGGGGAAGTGGTGGCGGCCGGCGCGCCGATCGTGACCATCCTCGACCTCACCGACGTCTACATGACGCTCTTCCTGCCGGCGGCCGACGCCGGACGTCTGACGGTCGGCGACGAGGCGCGCATCATCCTCGACCCTGTCCCGGATTACGTCATTCCGGCCACTGTCAGCTTCGTCGCCGCCGACGCGCAGTTCACCCCCAAGACCGTCGAGACCAAGGACGAGCGCGCCAAGCTGATGTTCCGCGTCAAGCTGAAGGTCGATCCGCAGGTGCTGCAGCTCTATTACACCCGGGTGAAGACCGGCGTCCGCGGACTGGGCTTCGTCCGCACCAAGGCCGACGTCGAATGGCCGGCTGACCTGCAAGTCAAGCTGCCCAAGCCTCCAGAAAGCAAAGCGCCTGCTGCGACGACCGAAAGCAGCCCGGCCGCGCCCACCGCCCAGACGCCAGACGCCAAGACGCCAGACGCCAAATGATCGAGTCCATCGCGCGGGTCACCAACGTATCGCACCGGTACGGCGCGACCGTCTCGCTCGATGACGTCAGCATCGATGTCCCGGCGCGCATCATGGTCGGCGTGATCGGACCGGACGGCGTCGGCAAGTCCACCCTGCTGGCGCTCATTGCCGGCGTCAGGAAGATCCAGCAGGGCGATGTCGTCGTCTTTGACAAGGACGTCGGCAATGCCCGCAACCTCAAGGCAATCCGCGGCCGCATCGCCTATATGCCGCAGGGCCTGGGGCGCAATCTCTATCCGACGCTGAGCGTGTTCGAGAACATCGATTTCTTCGGCCGCCTCTTCGGTCAGGGCGCCGAAGAGCGGCGAACCCGCATCACTGAACTCCTCACCGCCACCGCCATGGAGAAGTTCGAGGCGCGTCCCGCCGGCAAGCTCTCCGGCGGCATGAAGCAGAAGCTGAGCCTCTGCTGCGCCCTGATCAACGATCCCGACCTCCTCATCCTCGACGAGCCGACGACCGGCGTCGATCCGCTGTCGCGCGGCCAGTTCTGGGACCTGATCAACACCATCCGCGCGCGCCGGCCGCAGATGAGCGTGATGGTCGCCACCGCCTACATGGATGAGGCCGAGCGCTTCGACTGGCTGATGGCGATGGACGAGGGCAAGATCATCGCCACAGGTACGCTCAAAGAGATCCTCGCCAAGACCGGCGAGCCCAATCTCGACGAGGCCTTCATCGCGCTGATGCCGGAGGCCAAGCGGGCCCAGCACCAGAAGGTCGTCGTTCGTCCGCGGGTCGTCTCGCCCGACGAGACGCCGGCGATCGAGGCGGAGGGGCTGACCCGGAGATTTGGCGACTTCGTCGCCGTCGACCACGTGAGTTTCAAGATTCCCCGAGGCGAGATTTTCGGCTTCCTCGGCTCGAACGGCTGCGGCAAGTCGACGACGATGAAGATGCTGGTCGGCTTCCTGCCGGCGACCAGCGGCTCATGCAGGCTGTTCGGCGAGCCGATGGGCTCGAACGACATGCAGGCTCGGCGCAACGTCGGCTATATGACGCAGGCCTTCTCGCTCTATGGCGAGCTCACGGTCGGGCAGAATCTCGCAGTTGCACGCTGAGCTCTATCACCTGCCGCAGGCGAAGGTTCCCCACCGAATTGAAGAGCTGCTCGAGCGTTACGATCTGAAGTCGGTCGTCAACGCCCGGCCGGACAGCCTGCCGCTCGGCATCAAGCAGCGCCTGCAGCTCGCCGTTGCGGTGCTGCACGAGCCCGCCATTCTCATCCTCGACGAGCCGACGTCGGGCGTCGACCCGATCGCTCGCGACGCCTTCTGGCGGACGCTGATCGATCTTTCACGTGACGACGGCGTGACGATTTTCGTCACCACCCATTTCATGAACGAGGCGGATCGCTGCGACCGCATTTCGCTCATGCATGCCGGCAAGGTGCTTGCGGTCGGCGCTCCTCAGGAGCTGGTCAAGGAGCGGGGCAGCGATTCGCTCGAAGATTGCTTTGTCGGCTATCTCGCCGAGGCGGCCGGCATCGACATGAAGAAAGCAGCCGCGTCGGACGTCGGCGCGCTGGTCGAGGAGGCGCCGCTCACGCCGCCGAAGCGCTTCGAGCTGGCGCGACTTTGGGCCTACGCCAGGCGCGAGACGGTCGAGCTGCTCCGCGATCCGATCCGTCTCGCCTTCGCCGCCATCGGCCCGATCATCCTGATGCTGGCGTTCGGTTACGGCATTTCGTTCGATATCGAAAACCTGCAGATGGCGGCGTTCGATCAGGACGACACGCCGCAGAGCCGCGAACTCCTCCAGGGCTTCGAGGGGTCGCGTTACTTTTCCGTGCAGCCGCCGATCACGTCGGCGGAGGATGCCGAGCGGCGGCTCAGGAGCGGCGACACCCAGATCGTCGTCGAGGCGCCGCCCGGTTTCGGGCGCGATCTCTCGAACGGCCGCCAGCCGGAAGTCGACGCAACGGTGGACGGCGCCATGACGTTCCGCGGCGCAACGGCGAAGAATTACGTCAGCGGCGTCGTGCGCAAACAGGGCGAGGAGCTGCAGCGCGAGGCGCACCGTCCCGGCGCGCCGAACCGGTGGAACGAGGACAATATCGAGACGCGGTTCCGCTACAATCAGGCCTTCCTCAGCGTCAACGCGATGGTCCCCAGCATATTCATGCTGATGCTGTGCCTCATTCCGGCGATCATGTCGGCGATCGCGGTGGTGCGCGAGAAGGAGACCGGCTCGATCGCCAACTTCCGCTCGACCCCGATCACCCGGTTCGAGTTCCTCATCGGCAAGCAGCTGCCCTATGTCGCGGTGGCGATGATCAATTTCTTCTGCCTGCTCCTGATCGCCATCTTCATCTTTCGCGTGCCGATCAAAGGTCCGTTCTGGGTCCTGCTGCTAGGCACGATCCTCTATGTCATTTCGACAACCGGCTTCGGCGAGCTGATTTCGTCCTTCACCCGCAGCCAGGTCGCGGCGGTTTTCGCGACATCGATTCTCTCGATCGTGCCGGCGGTCAATTTCTCCGGCATGCTGGCGCCGGTGTCCTCGCTGTCGGGCAGCGCCAAGATCCTCGGCCTGTCCTTCCCCTCGTCCTGGTATCAGCAGATATCCGTCGGCGTCTTCGCCAAAGCGCTCGGCTTCGTCGATCTCTGGCGGAACATCGCCGCGATCGCCGTCATCGCCATCGTGTTTCTGGCCCTGTCCCTGATCCTGCTTCGCAAGCAGGAGGCGTGAGATGTCCGAGACCCAGCTCTCGTCCGCCCCGCATCTCGCCGAAGCCAAGCCGCTGACCTTCGTCGATCACGTCACCAACATCTACCATCTGGTGATCAAGGAGCTGAGAAGCATTCGGGCCGACCCGGTAATGCTGGTTCTCCTCATCTACTCCTTCAGCATTTCGGTCAACACGGTCGCCACCGGCGCCGTCACCGAAGCGACCAATCTCTCCGTCGGCATCGTCGACGAGGACGGTTCGGACCTCTCGCGCCGGATCGCCGAGGGCTTGAGGCGACCGACCTTCCAGCCGCCGGTGCACATCACCGCTGCCGACATCGACCCGATGATGGACCAGGGCAAGCTCCTGTTCGTTGTCGAGATCCCGCCAAATTTCGAGTCCGACGTTCGCGCCAACCGTAAGACCGGCATCCAGATCAACGTCGACGCGACTGCGGTGGCGCAGGCCGGCAACGGCGCGAGCTACCTGAAGACGGCTGTCGCCAACGAGATTCAGCGCTTCATCTCCGGCCGCGAGGACTCGACGGGCGCTCCGATAAATCTCGTTGTGCGCGCGGCGTTCAACCCCAACCTCAACACGTCCTGGTTCTCGGCGATGACCCAGGTCATCAACCAGATCACCATGCTCACCGTCATCCTCACCGGCGCGGCGCTCATCCGCGAGCGCGAGCAGGGCACGGTCGAGCACCTGCTGGTCATGCCGATCGTGCCGACCGAGATCATGCTGGCGAAGATGATCGCCAACGGCCTCGTCATCCTCGTCGCCGCCACCCTGTCGCTCCAGTTCGTCGTCCATTGGTGGATCGGCTCGCCGATCAACGGATCGCTGCTCTTGTTCGTCTTCGGCGCGGCCATCTACGCTCTCGTCGTCGCGGCGCTCGGCATCATGCTCGGCACGCTGGCGACGACCATGGGGCAATTCGGCCTGCTGGCGATCCCGGTGCTGGTGGTGACCCAGCTCCTGTCCGGCTCGAGCACGCCGATGGAGAGCATGCCGGTCTGGCTGCAATATTTGATGCAGACGATCAGCCCGACGCCGCATTTCGTCTCGTTCGCCCAGGCGGTGCTGTTCCGCGGCGCCGACATCACCCTCGTCTGGCGGCCGATCGTCGCCATGCTCGTCATCGGAATCGTCTATTTCACCATCTCCCTCAGCCGTTTCCGCCGAGTCATTTTCGGCGGCTGAGACTTGGGCTTCCCTTGTCGACTTGGGCTTCCCTTGCCACTCCCTGCGTTTTGCAGTCCACTGCCCGTGACTTCCGCCGCATGCGCCTCCTGCACAGGGACGAGATGGCCTGGACGGACCGGCTTTCAGCCCTGGCCCTGAGCCGCCGCAGCCGCGCTGCGCGCTACGCCATCACCGTGCCCATATTCGTGATCTGCGTCGCGGCGCGCTTTGCCCTCGCGCCATGGCTCATCCAGGCGACCTTCCTGGTGTTTTTTCCCGGCATCGCTCTCGCAACGCTGCTCTCGGGCTGGCGCCACGGGATTGCGCTGCTTGTCGCATTCGGGTTCGTCGTCGGCTACGCGATCATGCCGCCGCCGTTCTCGCTTTCGCTCGACGACGGCGCGTCCGCGCTTCAGCTTGTGCTGTATATCGCCGTCGGCGGGCTCATCGTCTTCCTTCTCGCCAGCCTCCTCGATCTCCTGCGGCTGCTCGAGGCGGAGACCGAGCTGAGGCAGACCTTGTTTCACGAGTTGCGGCATCGCGTCGCCAACAACATGCAGGTCGTCGCCCTGTCGCTGCACAATGCACGGCGGGCCGTCTCCGATCCTGCCGCCCTGCAGGCCATCGACGAGACCAGCGCCAGGGTCGCCGCGCTCGGCGCGCTGCACCGACGCCTCTACGACAGCGCCGCCTATCAGAGCGGCCTCGCAACGATCCTCGGCGATGCTCTCTCCGAGACGCTGCGCGGCTTGCCGGTCGACATCCGGATCAATATCGACGCCGGCGCTCTGTCGATCGATCAGATGACGGCGATCCTCCTTCTGGTCAACGAAGCGGCCATGAACGCCGCCAAGCACGTCTTCCGGCCGGGGCGCGGGCGGGTGTTCGAGGTGTCGCTGGTCGACGGCGGCGCGGGCGGCTGCGCCTCGTCGTCCTCGACGACGGTCCGGGGATGGCGACGAAGCCTGGAGAATCGCTATCCGAAGGCCAGGGCATGCGGATCATGCAGGGCTTCGCGCGTCAGCTCGGCGGTTCGCTCGAAGTGAGCTCGGGCCGCGGAGTGATGCTGAGCGTCGATTTTCCCAAGGAGGCGCGGCTGATTTAGCGCCCTGCTTGGCTTTGGCTCGCTTGTGTCCGCAGGCTTGCAGGGGGCCCAATCCGATCGCCATGGCCGCGCCACTGGCGAGGCGCGGGGCGAGCTTCGCCATGTCGGCGGGCCGGATGCCGACGCAGCCGGCAGTCGGGGCGAGGCCGGGGCGAGCGAGATGGAAGAAGATCGCGCTGCCGCGCCCCTTGGCCCGGCGGGTGAAGTTCTGATCGAGGACGAAGACGAGGTCGTAGAGCCGGTCGTCGCGCCACATGCGGTCGGTGCAGTCGGCGGCGGGCAGGCGAACGGGCCGGTTGTAGCGCGGGCTTGCCGGGTCCTCGCACCAGCCCTGGTCCGGCCGCATGGGCTTCAGCGGCACGCCCGCCGCTCCGGGCCGGAGGCGGTCGGGCCGGTAGTAGCCCCACAGGAGGCGGAACCGTCCCGCCGGCGTTCCGCCGTCGCCTTCGCGCTTCAAGCGGACGATCCCGGCCGGCCCTAAAGCGCAAGGGACGCGAAACGGCCCCGCGGTCAGCCACCCCCGCGCTTTGTTTCCGGCGAGCGGGCGAACACGGAGGAGAGAAAGGCGCCGGGATAGGGGCATGGCGAAATCGGCAGGGCTGGCGACAGAGAGGCCCATCGAGTTGCGGCGCAAAAGGATCGCCTGTCGATGCCGTCCGGCGTAGCCCCTGTCAATCAGCACGCCCGCGGAACCCCCATCATCAAAGATGCTCCGTTCGCCAACCCTGCGGGTCTGCGGTACATGGGAAGAGTGAGGGGCTTGGTACGGAGGAGAGAGGAATGGAGGCATTTGCGCCCGCGCTGCGCCTGGCTCCGGTTGGTCTCTTTCTCCAGGCGGATCACGGCGTCGCCTTCACCATCGCAGAAACGATCCGCCAGCGGTTGCTCCGGGACGGAGTCGACGCCTGAATGACCCTGATGCTGGCCAGCGTCGTCGACGCCGCGGAAGCCGAGCTTGCGCTTCAAGGCGGCGCGGACGTCATCGATTTCGCCGACCCGCGCTCGAGCTCGCTCGGCGCGCTGCCAGTCGAGGCCGTCGCCGAGGCCGTTGCGGCAATCGGAAAGCGGCGCCCGGTCAGCGCGGCGCTCGGCGGGCCGCCTTATGACGGCGAAGCGCTCGCGGCGCGCGCCCGCGCGCTCGCAAAGGCCGGCGTGGATGAAGTGAGGCTCGCCGCGGGGGCGGGCGCGCTCGACGGGCTCGAGCCGGCGCTGAAAAGCCTCGCGCCGGACATCGGCCTTATCGCCGTTCTGTTTTCGGACCAGGCGCCGGACTTCGACCTGCTGCCGCGCCTCGAGGCGATCGGCTTCGGGGCCGTCATGCTCGACGCGGCGGAGAAGTCGGGCAAGCGGCTCCTCGATCACGTCGCGCCGCCGCGGCTCGAAGCCTTCTGCGCCCTCTGCCGCCGACACGGGCTGAAATCCGCCCTTGCCGGCTCGCTGCAAGCGCCCGACGTGCCGCGCCTCCTCCTGCTCGAGCCCGACGTGCTCGGCTTCCGCAGCGCGCTCTCGGCCCGCGGCAGCCGCAGCGGACGCCTGGACGCCGGCAGGATCGCGCTGATCCGCGATCTCATTCCCCGCCAGGACCTTGTCGCCGCGGCCCACGATCGCCGCGAGCCGGCGGGAGGGTCGCCCGAAATCGCCGGAGCGGCGGGCGAGGATGGGTTCGACACCGTCTTCGTCCGCGACTTTCCGATCTCGGCCGAGGTCGGCGCCTATGCGCACGAGCGGGGCAGGGCGCAACGCATGCTGTTCAGCGTCGAGGCTTCGGTCAGCCGCGTGGCGAGCCACGCCGACGACATGCGTTCGGTCTTCTCCTACGACGTCATCCTCGACGCCATCCGCCTCGTCGCCGGCCGCGGCCACGTCGATTTCCTCGAGACCATGGCCGAGGACGTTGCGGCGCTGACGCTGAAGCACCCCCGCGTCGAAGCCGTGAGCGTCAGGGTGGAGAAGCTCGACGTGGTCGAGGGCCGGGTCGGAGTGGAGATTCGCCGCCAGCGGACGGTTTAGGAATTCTTGACGGCGCCCGCCACGCCGGCCGCCAGGCGCGGTCGCTGAACAGCGATTTTTTCCCTGATGTTCCCTGCGAACGCGTTTTTCGCCCTTGCGCTCGCCGAGCGCGCGTAAGCAAGCCGCCCGTATTTCATAGGTTTGTGCAACAAAGCTCATGCGGTGACGGAGCGGCATAACAGGGAATGCAATTTCCCTGTTCGGCGACATAACAGGGAATTCGAGCGCGGACTTGCAAGCGACGCGATCGTTAAGAAATACTATACTCCCGAGGGCCAGACGTTTGCGCCGGGCTTGACCGGCTTCCGCGCTAAGATCCGCGCTGCGACGATCTTGAGGTCCCACACCAATTCGCGCCACAGACGCCGGCAAAGGCCAGCGCCTCATCCGTGCGGGCGCTCCCGGCGATCACGACGCCGTCGTCATTGCGAGCGAAGCGAAGCAATCCAGCCTCGACGGCGGGCGGCGTCAGATGCGAGTTCGGCTCGAGCCCGCCCGCCGCGCGGCTGACCTTCGGAAGCGTCGCGACCTGCTGCAACGCCGCCGGCTGACACGATCACGCGGCCCGGCTCGCTGCGCGACCGCTGGATTGCTTCGCGGCGCTCGCAATGACGACCCGGCAAAACGCGACGCGCGTTAGCCTCCCGGCTTCTGGAGCGCCTCCTGCTTGATGCGCAGGAGCTTCGCCTTGTCAGCGTCGGTTAGCGAGGCGGAGACTGGGCAATCCTTGCTCATGATGAAGTCGACCAGCTTCGGCGCTTCTGGACCCGTGTCTACAAGCTGTTCCTCGAATCCGATGCCACGCAACACATAGGCGGTATCCCTGTCGCCCGAGCAGACGAGCACTTTCAGTTCCGCTGCGAGCGCCTTCGCATAGTCCGCGTCGTCGACCCTGGCGTCCTCCAGCGCTTTTCGCCACGCGGCGGCTTCGGGCGGCAGCGCGGCGGCTGGATCGCAGGATGCGAGGGTCGTGTCGGGGTTGGCGCAGTCGAGACTTCGGATCCTCTCCAGCGCCCGATTACGCGGATCGCCCGGCGGGAGAGGCTCCATCATATTCCGCACGTCGTGATAGGCCTTGTCGTTCCACGGGTGGTCCTTGAGGTCCTTATCGCTCCATGACGGCGGCCAGGTTTCGGGCGCATCGGGGAGTCTGACGGTCCTGGCCTCCCCGGGCGTGTTCGCCGCCTGATTGGCGCGCCAGAGATAGGCGCGCGAAAGATCGGTCCCCTTCAATATCGCGAGCTGCAACGACGCGCCTTGAAGCTGCGCCTCGAGGAGCGACGCGCCGTTGAACTGCGCCCGAAAGAGTGACGCGCCCTGGAGCTCGGCGTACCTGAGCGACGCGCCTTGAAGCTGGGCGCGATCGAGCGACGCACCTTGAAGCTGGGCGCGATCGAGCGACGCACCTTGAAGCTGGGCGCGATCGAGCGACGCACCCTGAAGCCGCGTCTGATAGAGCGACGCGCCCTGGAGTTGTGCGCCAAAAAGCGACGCGCCCTGAAGCTGGGCCCCAACGAGCGACGCCCCCTGGAGCTCAGCGTATTCGAACGACGCGCCTTGAAGTTGGGCCTGAAAGAGCTTCGCGCCCTGAAGCTCGGCGCCGGTAAAGTCGACTTTCGGCAGACTGGCGAGATCGAAGATCGCGCCCTTCAGATCGCGCCCTCGCGCGCGAAAGACGAACTCGCGCCACCTCGCCTTCTCGGGGTCGTCGATCCCAAGGCCTTCATAGACGTTGAGGCCGGACAAGATGAGCGTGCTGGAGAACGGAAGCCAACGGCGGCGTGTCGCGGTATCGACCTTAGACTTGAACACCCAATCATGGAGGGACACGTGTCCCGCTTCGTCGCTTGCCGGGAAGAGGCGCCAGTCCGGCCAATGGTCTTCCTGCCACTCGCCGGGAAAGGTCGCCGCCGTCCAGGAGCCACCGCAGGCCGTCACGAACCGCGGCGTCCGCGTCGCCGATCTGGGTGTGTAGCGCCCGATGATATCGCTTCGCCTTGTCGGTCAGCATGACCAGATGCACGAGCGTGTAGGCGTGCACGACGATGAACAGGATCGGCGCCAGGAAGAAGAAGGCGAGCAGCGGCAGTTCGATGTTGAGGAACGGCAGCTTGACCGCGTTCTCGAAAAAGAGATCGGCGTGCGTCACCGCGCCGGCTGCGATCGCGAAATAGAACAGGACGAAGAGATAGGAAAACCACAGGGCGCCGCTGATTGCCGCCGCGTCATCGACGGCCTTCTTGATCGCCTCGAGATCGTCAGCCTTGGCGGCAATCGGCGGAAGCACTGGCGGGGGAGCGACGCGACCTGCTTCAGGCGGACCGAACCGAGACGCCGGGCGCACGTTACTGGGCGCGCCTTCGGCGGCGTCCGTCACCGGACGCTCTTCCGGCTGGGCAGGCGCATTCGGCCCCATGGCGCCGGGATCGTCCAAAGATCGAAGCCCCTGACTTATGTCGAGACGGGTTCCTTTCTACACAGGAAGCGGGCGCTCTCAAACCAGGCTGTGGCATCAAGCGCGGTCGGCGACCCGGCTTTCGTCGATACTCGTTCGCCTTGCAATGACTGAGACGGCGCGCGGCCAAAGTCGTGCGACTCCGCAAGGGACGCCGACGCGAGTGCGGGCAGGCCGACGGACTTCGGACTCTTGGGCCCCGCGTCGTCGCCTGCTTGGCATGGAGGGTGTTTCATCCCGAAAAGTTTCACATCCTTGCCAACAGGCTGGAACGTCGCTTCCAAATCTTCTCGTCCGCCAGCCTGGATGGCCGGGGTCGGGCCCGGCCGGGACGAATCGGAACAATGGCCGGAAACTTACCCCGCTACTGCCTCTTTGCTCTATCCCGTTGAAACAGCTGCGAACGGCAATGGGCAAGCCCTATTATGAGTTGGCGTGGATCCACTGGCGGCGGCGCATCCGCTTAACGTCGGCGGTCGGCCCTTTTGGCCTGAGTAACGCAGGCCGTCACACGGCCCGCGT
>CAVYXQ010000030.1:0-63168 GCA_963772555.1 uncultured Alphaproteobacteria bacterium
CAGCGCCAGATCGCCCATTGCCGGCGGGGCGGCGAGGCCTCGCCGGGCGGGTCGAACGGTCGGCCGGCGTTGCGCTCCAAGCGGTCGAGATCGAGGCGCAGCGGGCCGAGGGGCACAAAGGCCGGCAGAATTGCGGGCGGGGCCGACTTGAGACGGGTCTCCGCTTCGACGAGCTTCTCCCGCGCCAGCGCGCGCAACTCTGCGCCGGCCGCGATCACGCCTTCGGTCGTCACGCGCGCGTCGAAGTCGCGCAGGCTCGCTCCATGCCGGGCCGCGACGTCGACGGGAATGAGCGTCGGCCCCGCCCCGGCCCGCAACGGCAGGTCGGCGAGGGTCCGGGTCAGCGCCAGCGCGAGGCCCGCCGGCGCATGCGCGCCCGCCGCATCGAGGTCGCCGCGCCCGGCGGCGATCCGCGAGGCGAGTTCAGCCGCGCCCCTTCGCTGTTCGCCGCATAGGCCTCGAAGGCGGCGAGATCGAAACCGCGCTCGGGCGCCATCGCCTCAAGCCGAGCGTCCAGCATCCGCTCGACCAGATCGACCGGCAGGGCGAAGTCGGCGATCGCGGCGCGGAGCGCGAGCGCGACCGGACTGCCGGCGGCTTCCGCGTCGCGCTCGCCCCGGGCGACGTCGCGCCACCAGGCGAGCCGGATCGCCGCCAGATTGGGATCGCGGGCGCGGAGGTGGACCTGACGGATTTCATGGTCGAAGGACGCCAGCGCCAGCAGTCCGTCGCGCCCGGCGGGGCTTGCGTAGAGCGCCGCGAGCCATTGATCGCGGGCATGCTGGCGGGCGAGCCCGGCGCAATGTTTGTGGGCTTCCGCCAGCGCTTCGGCGTCGAACCGGGCGCCCGCGCTCACGGCGCGGCGATCAGCGCCGCCGCCACACGCCGGTCCTCGGCGCGCATGACGTTATAGACGCGCAGCGCCGGGCCGGTCGCCATCGCCTCGAAGCGGACGCCGGCCTTTCCGAGCGCCGCGCGCAGCGCTTGCGACGCGAGCGCCATCCGCGCGCCCGTGCCGATGACGAGAAATTCGACCGATCCGGGCGCCTCGGCGGTCTCGGCGAAGAGCGGCGCCAGCGCCCGCTCGTCGAGATCCTCGACGCTCGTCGCCTCGAGCGGACTGATTCCCTTCGGCGTCGCCAGGATCGAGCCCCTGTGCGACATGCCGGCGAAGGCGAAGGCGCCGCCGCCATGGGCGGCGATCGGATGACTGCCCGGCGCGAAGGGAGCGCGCGGGCCGGCGGCGCTCACACCTTGACCTTGGGACTGGCGCTGGCGCCGGCCGCATCCGAGGGCTCCCTCGTCCTGTCGAACGTCTCGGCGCGGACGCCCATGTAGATCAGCATCGGCGAGCAGATGAAGATCGACGAATAGGTGGCGACGAAAATCCCCCAGATCATCGCCGCCGAGAACGAGCGGATGACATGGCCGCCGAGGAAGAACAGCGCGAGCAGCGCGAGAAAGACTGTCGTGGCGGTCATGATGGTGCGCGGCAGCACCGCATTGATCGACATGTCGATGATCTCGGCCGTCGACACGCGCTTGTACTTGCGCATCACCTCGCGGATGCGGTCGAGGACGACGACGGTCTCGTTCAGCGAATAGCCGACGATCGTCAGGATCGCCGCGATCGAGGTCTGATTGAATTCGAGCTGGGTGACGCAGAAGAAGCCGATGGTCAAGAGAAGGTCGTGCATCGTGCCAATGATCGCGCCGACGGCGAACTGCCACTCGAAGCGGAACCACAAATAGGTCAGAACCG
Source organism: uncultured Alphaproteobacteria bacterium (assembly GCA_963772555.1). Lineage (GTDB taxonomy): Bacteria > Pseudomonadota > Alphaproteobacteria > Rhizobiales > Beijerinckiaceae > Roseiarcus. The sequence continues at coordinate 1,763 of CAVYXQ010000030.1, forward strand.
CGACGATGGCGACGACGACGCCGAGCGTGCCGCTCTGCACCAGCTCGGCGGAGACGGTCGGTCCGACCGCATCGACGCTGCGAAAAACGTAATCGTTCGAAAATTCCTGGCGCAGCTTTTGGATTGCCTTCTCCTCCCCGGCGTCCCCGCCGGGCTGGACGTTGAGCCGAAGCAGCACGTCGGAGTCGCCGCCGATCCGCTGCACTTCGACCGGCCCGAGGCCGAGGCTCTCGGCTTTGGCCCGGATCTCGGCGACATGGGCTTCGCCGCTCTTGGCGCGCATGTCGACCTGCGTGCCGCCGGCGAAGTCGATGCCAAAATTCATGCCGATGAACAGGAACATCAGCACGGAAACGATCGAAAGCGCGGCCGACAGCGGATAGCTCACGCGACGGAACCGCATGAAGCCGAATTTGGTGTTTTCGGGCGCGAGCCGGAGGAGTTTCATGGGACGATGTCCATTGGGAGGCCCAGCCCGCTCAAATCGGCAGCTTGCTCGGCCGCCCGCGGCGATACCACAACGCGATCATCATCCGCGTCATCGTCACCGCGGTGACGATCGAAGTGATGATGCCGAGCCCGAGCGACACGGCGAAGCCGCGCACCGCTCCCGATCCAAAAAGGTAAAGAATGAGCGCCGCCACGAACATCGTCACGTTCGAATCGACGATGGTGGCGAAGGCGCGCTTGAAGCCGGCGTCGAGGGCGGAGATCACCGAACGGCCGAGATGCGCCTCTTCGCGGATGCGTTCGTAGATCAGCACGTTCGAGTCCACGGCCATGCCGATGGTGAACACGATGCCGGCGATGCCGGGCAAGGTGAGAGTCGGCGCCAAGCAGGACCATCGAGGCGAAAATCAAGAGAATATGCACGCCCAGCGCGAGGTCGGCGAAGACGCCGAAGATACCGTAGGTGGCGATCATGTAGACGACGACCAGGAACCCGCCGACGAAGGCGGCGCGCTTGCCGGCGTCGATCGAGTCCTGCCCCAGTCCGGGACCGACGGTGCGTTCCTCGACCACGGTCAGCTTTGCCGGCAACGCTCCGGCGCGGAGCAGGATGGCGAGGCTGTTGGCCTCGTCGAGGCTGAAATTGCCGGTGATCTGGCCGGTGCCGCCGGTGATCGGCGAGCGGATGACCGGAGCCGAGATCACCTTGCCGTCGAGCACGATGGCGAACGGCCGGCCGACGTTTTCGGCCGTGACCTGTCCGAACCTTTGCCCGCCGCGCAAATTGAACCTGAAGGTGACATCCGGCTCGCCGGTCTGCTGGTCGAAGCTCTGCTGCGCGTCCACAAGATCCGCGCCATCGACCATGATACGCTTCTGGACCTGTATGGTTCCGCCGCCCTTCTGCATGGGCAGGGTCTCGACTTCGTTGGGCGGATCGCCCGGATCGGCGACGAGCTGGAAGTCGAGCTTGGCCGTCTGGCCGATGATCTCCTTGAGCTTCGTCGTGTCCTGAAGCCCCGGCACCTCGATCAGCACGCGATTGGCGCCCTGCTGCTCGATAACGGTCTCCTTGGTGCCCATCGCGTTGATGCGGCGGTTGAGCACCTCGATCGACTGCGTCACCGCGTGGCGGACCCGTTGGTCGATCGCCGAGTCGGTCAGCGTAAGTTGCACGCCCTGGTCGGTGTTGGTCACCTCGAGGGTGCGGCCGTTGCCGCCCGCGAGCGGGCCCCCGACCGGCTGGGCCAGGGTCTGCAGGAGCGCATAGGCCTTGTCGCGCTCGGCCGGATCGCTGATGCGCACAAGGACGCCGCGCGCCTGGGTGGCGATGCCGCCGGAGAGGCCGATCTTGCCGTCACGCAGCTTCTGGCGCACCTCGTCGCGCAGCGCGTCGACCTGGGTCTTGATCACCGACGACTGGTCGACCTGCATCAGCATGTAGGCGCCGCCCTGCAGGTCGAGGCCTAGCACGATCTGGCGCAAGGGAATGAAGCCGGGAAGCCGCGCCGCGAGCGAGTTGACGGCGCCGGACGGCAGGAAGCTCGGCACGACGAGCAGGGCCGCCAGCGCGACGAGGGCGATAACGGAAGCCAACTTCCAGGGTGCGAAACGAAGCATCAGGCTTTCTGTCTGTCAAAATCTCGAGATGGGCGTGGGGCCCCCCATGCGAACCTCAGGCGTTCGAGACGTCCTTCTTCGCCGGCGGCGACTTGGCGGGCGGCGGCGCGTCCTTGACGGGTTCGCCCTTGGCCCGCACTTCGGCAATTCCCGAGCGCGCGAGGCGCACCCTGACGTTGGGCGCGATTTCGAACTCGACCTCGTTGTCGTCGACCGATTTGGTGACCTTGCCGATGAGTCCGCCGGTCGTGACGACCACGTCGCCGCGGCGCGCCGCCCGCACCATCTCGCGCTGTTCCTTGGCGCGCCGCTGCTGCGGGCGCCACAGCACGAAATAGACGATGGCGATCATCGCCACGATCGGGACGAGCTGGATGAAGGTGTCGCTGCCCAGAGGCGAGGCGCTGCTGGATTGCGCGAAGGCGGCAGTGATCCACACGGGGAAGAGGACTCCGGCGACGCGTCAGCCGCGTCGTTCATCGAGGGGTCGCAAGGAATGGCTGCGCATATATAACCCGGCCCTCGCGAAAGCAACGCTGCGGGCGTGGGCGAAGGGAACGAGCGTCCCATGGCCGCCGACGCTCTTGCGTTGCCGCGAAATAGACCCTGTTCCGCCGCGCCGCGGGCCTGTATAAGGCGCCCGCGCGCCGTCAGCGGATCGGAAGGGTAAGAGGAAATGAACAAACAACTTGCAGAATTTGTGGGAACGTTCGCCCTTGTGTTCTTCGGCTGCGGGGCTGCGGTCGTCGGCGGCATGGGCACAGGCCCGGCCGCGGTCGACCTGCTCGGCATCGCGAGCGCATTCGGCTTCGCCATCGTCGCCATGGCCTACGGGATCGGGCCCATTTCCGGCTGTCACGTCAATCCGGCGGTCAGCTTCGGCGTGTTCGTCGCCGGTCGCATGAGCGCCAGCGAAATGATCGGCTACTGGATCGCCCAGGTGCTCGGTGCGATCGTCGGGGCCGCAGTGCTCTATCTGATCCTCTCGGGCAAGGCGCAGGGCTGGACGGGCGGCCTCGGCCAGAACGGCTGGGGGCCCGGGTACTTCGGCGAGTATAATGTGGTCTCGGCCTTCGTCTTCGAAGTGGTCGGGACGTTCCTGTTCCTCGTCTGCATTCTCGGCGTCACCCACCCGTTCACGCCGGCCGGCTTCGCCGGCCTCGCCATCGGGCTCACGCTGGTCGCCATCCATCTCGTCGGCATCAACATCACCGGCACGTCGGTCAACCCGGCGCGCTCGATCGGCCCGGCGCTGATCGGCATCGCCTCGAAGCCAGAACGGTTCGCTCAGCTCTGGCTCTTCATCATCGCGCCGCTGATCGGCGCCGGCGCGGCCGGCTACCTGTTCCAGAAGGGCAGTCTTCTGGACAAGGCGACAGCCTGACCCAGAGGCCGCTTCCATCTTGCAACGCCGGACATGGCGGGCCAAAAGCCCGCCATGCTTCATATCAGCGCCCTGACCTACCGGCTCGGCGAGCGTCTCCTGATCGACAACGCCACCGTCGCGCTGCCGAGCGGCGCGCGGGTGGGACTCGTCGGGCGTAACGGCGCCGGCAAGTCCACGCTCTTTCGCCTCATCCGCGGCGAACTCTCGCCGGAGAGCGGCGCGATCGCGGTTCCGAAAGGCGCACGGCTCGGCAGCGTCGAGCAGGAGGCGCCGGGCGGTCCGGAGACGCTGATCGACTTCGTGCTGTCGGCCGACGCCGAGCGCGCCGCGCTCTTCAGCGAAGCCGAAGGCGCGACCGATCCGGAACGCATCGCCGAGATCCAGACGCGGCTCGTCGACATCGATGCGCATGCTGCGCCGGCGCGCGCGGCCCGGATTCTCAGCGGCCTCGGCTTCGACGAGGCGGCGCAAAACCGCGCGCTCGCCGAATATTCGGGCGGCTGGCGCATGCGGGTGGCGCTCGCCGCGGTGCTTTTTGCCGAACCCGACGTGCTGTTGCTCGACGAGCCGACCAACTACCTCGACCTCGAGGGCGCGCTGTGGCTCACCGACTACCTCAAGACCTGCCCCTCGACGATCCTCGTCATCAGCCACGACCGCGACCTGCTCGACGACGTCGCCGATCACATCCTGCATCTCGACCGCGCCAGGCTCACGCTGTGGAGCGGCGGCTACACGAGCTTCGAACGCCAGCGCCGTGAGCAGCAAGCGCTGCAGGGCAAGGCGCTGAGGAAGCAGGAGGAGCGCCGCGCCCATATGCAGGCCTTCGTCGACCGTTTTCGCGCCAGCGCCACGAAGGCGCGGCAGGCGCAGTCGCGCCTCAAGATGCTGGCCAGGATGGAGCCGGTCGCGGCGATCGCCGACGAGGAAACGACACCCTTCAAGTGGCCGGCGATCGTCAGGCCCCTGAGCCCGCCGATCGTCGCGATGGAGCGGGTCAGCGCCGGCTACGGCGACCACGTCGTCCTGTCGCGCATCGACCTCACCCTCTCGAACGACGACCGGGTCGGGCTTCTCGGGGCGAACGGCAACGGCAAGTCGACCTTCGCCAAACTCGTCGGCGGACGCCTTCCGCCGATGAGCGGAAAAATGACGCGGGCCGCCAAGCTCGAGGTCGGCTTCTTCGCCCAACATCAGATCGACGAGCTCGAGCCCGGCGGGACGCCCTACTCGCATGTCGCCGAGCGCATGCGCGGGCAGGGGGAATCGAAGATCCGCGGCCGCGCGGCGATGATCGGCTTTTCAGGCGGGCGCGCCGACACCAGAGTCGAGGCGCTGTCGGGCGGCGAGAAGGCGCGGCTGCTCATGGGTCTGGCGACCTTCGACGGGCCGCAACTCCTCATCCTCGACGAGCCGACCAACCATCTCGACATCGACAGCCGCGACGAACTGATCGAGGCGATCAACGATTACGAAGGCGCCTGCATCCTGGTCTCGCACGACCGGCGGCTGCTCGAAGCCTGCGTCGACCGGCTGTGGCTGGTGGCGAGCGGCACGGTCAGGCCGTTCGACGGCGACATCGCCGATTATGGCCGCACCGTGCTCGGCGCAAGCGCGCCCGCGCCTGCCCGCAAGCGCGAGGCGTCGGCACCGAAGGCGGCGGTGCCGAACCGCAGGCGAGACCGGGAGCCGGTCAAGCGGGAGCTGGCGGCGCTCGAGGAAAGGATGAGCCGGTTCGAGGCGCTCATCCGCCGGGTCGACGAGGCGCTGTCCGAGGCCAGCGCAGGCGTCGACGCCTCGAAAATCGCCGATCTCGCCCGGCAGCGCAGCGAGCTCGAACGCGCGCTCCTGTCGGCCGAGGAGGCTTGGCTCGAACTGTCGCAAGAAGCCGAGAGCGCGTAGGACGCGTGCTCAACAATTCTCAAATCTAATCAAGCGAACGGCGATTTCGAACTTCGCCGCGGCGCCAAGCTCCGCCTCGATTTCCAGCAGCCGGTTGTACTTGGCGATGCGCTCGCTGCGGCTGGCGGAGCCCGTCTTGATCTGGCCCCCGCCCATGGCGACGGTGAAATCAGCCAGGAAGGCGTCTTCCGTCTCACCGGAGCGGTGCGACACGACATAATTCCAGCCCGCCTTACGGCAAAGCGCGATCGCCTGGACCGTCTCGGTGACCGTCCCGATCTGGTTGAGTTTGATCAGCACGGCGTTCGCCGCCTTTTCCTTCACGCCGCGGGCGATGAATTCGGGATTGGTGACGAAAATGTCGTCGCCGACAATCTGGATGCGCTTGCCTTGCGCCGCGGTCTGCCGGGCAAATCCCGACCAGTCGTTCTCGTCCAGTCCGTCCTCGATCGAAACGATGGGGAAGGCGTCGACCCATTTTTCGTAGAGCGCGATCATTTCGTCGCTCGTCTTGCGGCCGCCCTTCGATTTCGAAAGCTCGTAGCCGCCGCCCGAGAAGAAGGAACTGGCGGCAGGATCGAGCGCGATGGCGATGTCATTGCCGGGCTTGTAGCCGGCCGCCTCGATCGCCTTGACGATCAGTTCGCAGGCCTCCTCGTTGCTGCCGAGGTTGGGCGCGAACCCGCCCTCGTCGCCGACCGAGGTCGCGTAACCCTTGCCCTTGAGGAGCTTGGCGAGCGCGTGGAAGGTTTCGGCGCCATAGCGCAAAGCCTCGGCGAACGTCGGCGCGCCGACCGGCATCACCATGAATTCCTGGAAGTCGACCGAATTTTCGGCGTGCTTGCCGCCGTTGACGATATTCATCATCGGAACCGGCAGCCGGTTCGCGCCGACGCCGCCGAGATAGGCGTATAGCGGCAGCCGGGCCGATTGCGCCGCCGCGCGCGCGACCGCCATCGAAACTCCGAGGATGGCGTTGGCGCCGAGCTTCGCCTTGGTCTTCGTTCCGTCGAGCGACAGCATCACGCCGTCGATCTCCGCCTGCCGCTCCGGGTCCCGGCCGACGACGGCCGGCGCGATCGTCTTGACCACGTTCTCGACTGCCTTCAGGACGCCCTTGCCGCCATAGCGCTTCTTGTCGCCGTCGCGAAGCTCGACCGCTTCGTTCTCGCCGGTTGAGGCGCCCGACGGCACCGATGAGGCCGCGACGGTCCCGTCGTCGAGCGCGAGATGAACGCGCACGGTTGGATTTCCGCGCGAATCGAGAATCTCGAGCGCGCTCACCTTCGTTATCTTGGCCATCGTCCGCTCCTTGGGAACCTGTCCCTTCTCCTCTGGCGGAGGTAGAAAGCGCCACAATGATGGAGATCAAGTGACGCCCGGATTCGGCGGGCCCCGAGGCGACGCCGCTCGAGGGCGCGATGGCGCCGCGGTCGGCGAGCCGAACGGCGGTCGGCACGCGCCCCGATCGGCCTTGCTTGCGACAAAGGGCCGCCCGATAATTCAAAACGCCAAGTGTTCCTGGCTCCGTCTTTCACGGGAAAGGATTCAACGATGCAACCTCATTTGAAATCGTATCGCGAGCCGAGACCTACGATCCTGGCCGCGCTTTCGTGCAGCGCCTTCGTCCTCGGATTGGCGTTAGCCGCGCCGGCCGCGCTGGCGTCGGGCGGGGGCAGTGGAGGCGGGGGAGGCGGCGGCGGAGGCGGAGGCGGCGCGGGCAGTGGAGGCGGCGCCGGCGGAGGAGCCGGAGGAGGGACCTATCATTCCACCGGCCAGACCGACCTTACGACATGCAATCCGGGCCAGGTCTGGGATGCGAAGAAGCACAAATGCCTGCAGAGGCACAGCGGCGTTCTGCCCGACTCGGAGCTCACCGAATACGCCTTTGCGCTGGCCAAGGCGGATCGCTTCCAGGAGGCGCTCGACGTGCTCGATTCGCTTGAGAATCCCAACACGCCGCGCGCCCTCAACTACCGCGGCTACGCCACCCGCAAGCTCGGGCGCACGGATGAAGGGATCAGCTACTACCTCAAGTCGGTCGCGCTCGATCCGCAATATCCGCAGGTGCGGGAATATCTCGGCGAGGCCTATGTGATCGAGGGCAAGTTCGATCTGGCCAGGGATCAGCTGGCGAGCATCGAAAAGATCTGCGGCAAGGACTGCGAGTACTACGGCGATCTCGCCAAGGCGCTCGATGAAGCGCACGCGCTTTAGCGGCTAAGCCAAGTCGCGCGCGGGAGCGATTTTCCGCGCGCGTTTTCGAACATGGGAAGGCGCAAAATGTCGCGCGCGCAACTCTCCCCGGAGGAGATCGGATCCCGGCCCGCCGCGCCGGCCGTCGACGCCGATCTCATGTTCCTCGGCCGTTTTGCCGGTCCGCTCCTCCTCATGGCGCGGGCGATGCTCGCCTATATCTTCATCCTCGACGGCTGGGAGGCCATCTCCCAGTACGGCGATGTCGGCGACTATATGCGCCAGAACGGCGTCGCCCCGGCTTTGCTGCCGCTGGTCATCCTGACCGAACTCGGCGGCGGACTGCTTGTCCTCGCGGGCTTGAAGACGCGCTGGGCGGCGCTCGCGCTCTGCGGCTTCTGCGGGCTCACCCTCCTGTTTTTCCACCTCGCCCCGGATCAGACGATCGAGTTCCGCAAGAATATCGCGATGGCCGGCGGCTTCCTTGCGCTGGCGACGTTCGGCCCCGGACCCTGGTCGATCGACGCTTGGCGCGGTCGCGCCGGCTAGGCCGAAGACCGGCGATGTCGCGGAAACCCACCAATTTGTGGCCTCCCGCCCGGATCCCGGCCGGCGCGGTCATCGCCGTCGCCGCGGCGGCCCTGGCGTCGGCGATCGCGGGGGGCTCGGCGGCGATCACGCCGACCGTCTCGCCCGACCGCATCGACGATGTCCCGTCGGCTGGGCTGGATTCGTTTTCCGTCGTCGACAATTTCGCCTGGCGCGCCTTCATCGCTCTCAACTGGCCCTCCGAGCTCGACGCCGCCCACCGCGGCGTCGCCGATCGCGCCAGGGCGCTCGGCGATCCGGGCGAGCGGGTGTGGGAGACGTTCAAGTCCGACTACGAACTTTTCGAAACCGGCGACGGCGGCAGCCGCGTCGCGCCGTCGCCCTGGACGAGCTACGGCGGCCGCAATCCCTGCGGCGCCGGAGTCGACGACCGGGAAAAGACCATCGCCTCGTTTCAGCCGTTCGCCGACTTCAATCAGCCGAGCTTCGCCGTCGGCGTCCCCGCCAACCCGCTCGTCGCGCAGAACGGCGCGTATACGCGCTACGAAATCCACTTCAACGAGCCCGAGTTCTCAGCCTTCGCCGCGAACGGCTGGAGCCAGGGGCGGAACCTGCCCGACGCGGCTCATCCGGCGCATCTTCCGGTCGGTTCGATCGCGGTCAAGGCGGCGTGGCGCCCCCTGACCGCCGTCGACACCCCCGCCGAGCGGGCGCGCTATTATGTCGAAAGCGCCGAGATCGTCGATGTGGCGAAGACGCTCGCGGCCGGGCGGACGGTCTGCGCGAAGAGCGATGTCGCCTTGGTCGGCCTCCATATCGCGATCAAGACGAAGAGCCGCCCGCAATGGGTGTGGATGACCTTCGAGCATGTCGACAACGTGCCGCCGGCCGGCTCGGGAGAGGCCCGCGAGCCGGACGCCCGGGAGGCGGGCGCGCCCTACGGCTATTTCGACGCCTCGCGGCCGGCGAGGCTGTGGCCGCCGTTCGGTTCGGCCGTCGCCCTGCCGGTCGACTGGACGAACCCGCCGAAGCTCGATCCGGCGCCGATGCAGGTGGTGCGGCGTTATCCGATCGACGCCGAGACCATGGCCGTCAACCGGGCCTATTGGGCGCTGCCGGGCGTCAGGGGCACGGTCTTCGAGCATTACATGCTCGTCGCCGCGCAATGGCCGACCAGCCAGGACCCGCTGGGACCGGACAACGACGGCGGCTTCTTTCCCGGGCGGACGGACGCGCCGGGCGCGGCGGACGACTACCGCTCGATCGCCCACCCGCAGGAGAACCTGATCAATACGACGATGGAAACCTACCTGCAGGATTCGCCCTCGAGTTGCATGGCCTGCCACCAGATCGTCTCCAACGCCCGCGGCGCCGATTTCGTCGGGACGCTGGCCGGCGTTCGCTGAGCGCGTGCGGCGGTCGTGAGCGGCTGGACAATTCACAAGGCCTGTCATTCTCTTGATGGGTGTCCTGCGCATCCTTGCTAGCGGCGAGTGAGCGGTAGCCCGCCGCAGTCGTCCTCGGCCAGAAGGCGCGCGGAAAAGCAAAGGCCGCGCGAACGCGGCCTTTGCTGTCCCCGGCCCAGAACCGCCCGAAGGCGGCCATTCTCACCGGTCCGCGATTATTGATCCGCCCTTCAGGCGGTGACGGGCTCACGCTTGCCGGTCCGACGGAAGGCCGCGTAGCCGAGGCTGGCGAAGCCCATCGCCATCATCGCCCAGGTCGACGCCTCTGGAACGCCGGTGACGAAGCCCTGGGTCGTCCCGAAGCCCTGCCCGCCCGGCCCCACCGGGTAGAGGCCTTCGGTGTAGCTGAGGGGGTTGCTGTCGGCCCAGTTCACATCACCCGAGATCAAGGTGTTGATGGCGGTAGCGTTGTTCGGATCGGTCGACGTGACCGCAGCGGTGTACTCGATCTGCCAAATTGCGCCTTGGATGGCGACATAGTCATTCGCGTTCAGGTCGTTCGTCACATAGTCATGGTAGCCTTGTGTCGCGAGAGCTTGGATCGCGCCCTCCTGAGCAGGCTTCAGCGGATTGCCATTCCCCGAATCCGGTCCGGAGGAGTCGGTCGTCACCGCACCGAATGCATAGGGCAGGGCCGGGTTATACGACTGAACGTAGATGTCGTGATACAGGTCCACGCAGAACACCGGCAAGATGCTGCCTGTGGTCGTGGTCAGAAGGATCACTCCAGCGTTCTCGGCGCCGAAGCCGCTGACATCGAGTTGTTCGGTGAAATAGGGATCGAGCGTGACGTTCGTAACGTCTACCTGTTGCGCGGACGCGACGGCGGTCGTGCCGAGCAGCGCGGCCGCCAAGGGACCTGCAACCCTGCGCAGTCGGTTTCCAAAAAAATAGTCAAGCGTTGCCATTTTCGACTCTCCGTCCTTTTCCCGCTTTGGCCGGCTCAGTTGTCGCCGGATTGATGATCTTTCGGGAGAGACGGATAGCGTTGCGGCGCCGGCGTGTCCTTGTCAGCGAGGCCAAAATCCTGACTTTGTCGGCCAGCCCGAGTCTCTCGCGCCAGATCGAGGCACGGGGCTAATGAGGCGTAGGACTATTGAGGCGACGAGGGCGGAGGAAGCAGCTTCTCTTTGCGCGCGGCGGAGGGCGAGCGGCCCATCCAGCGTCTGAAGGCATGGTTGAACGAGGTCAATTCCTCGTAGCCGAGCAGCCAGGAAACCTGCGAAAGCGACAAGCTCTCATCCTTGATGTACTGAAGCGCGAGGCTTCTTCGCAACTCATCCAGGACTTCCTCGAAGGTCGTGCCCTCGTCGGCCAGCCTGCGCGACAGCGTTCGCGTGCTCATGGCCAGCGCCGTCGCGACAGCGGTTCGGTGAGCCTTTCCGTGTGGCAGCAATTTTTGCGTTTCGTTCTCGACCGAAGCCCTCAATGTCCTTCTGCCCGTGTTGCGCTCCTTCGCCGCCTCGTCGCAGAAGGGGCGAAGCGTATCCAACAGGTACGGGTCTCCCCTGATGAGCGGCAAGGCCAGGGTTTCGTTGGAGAACGACAGTTGGTCGGACGGAGCGGCGAATTCGATCGGGCAGCCGAAAAAGCGCTCGAACCTCCGCAGTTCTGAATTCCGTCCGTGGACGAACGCCGTCTGGATGGGACGGATGTCGTGGCCCGTGATCTCCCGCAGCGCTTTCAAGATGACGGCAATGCCAAACTCGACGTTCTGCTGGGCGCGATGCCTCGAAAGACCGACAAAATTGACTTCGGCGACGATGCCCTGCGGCGTTCGCCTCAGCTCGAGACGCACCGCTTCGTTGACGATGCGAAAGTAACGCGCAAACAGCCCAAGCGCGTCGCCGAGGCTTGTTGCGGCGGACGCGACATAGAACAAGAGCCCCGCCTCACGCGGATTGGCCCGCTCGGCAAGGCGGAGCCCCAAGGCGCTGTCGTCGAGCGCCTCTGCCGCGTATTCGAGAAACTTGCTCTGCGCCGCGGCGGAAATGCGATGCTGCCGCTGGTCCAAGTCGTGTTCCGACAGACCGGCGCGTTTCAGCAATGGCGCTATGCCGGCGCCGCGGGCCCGCAGCGCTGCGATTGCGTGCTCGACGGGAAGCCCTATTGCCGTCGGCAGCGCCCGCCAGATTCCATCTGCAGTCACGTCAACATCCAACACTCGAAAAACCGGCCCAGCATAGCGGCAGACCGGCTAGCAAAGGCAAGACGCCCTGGGGGTGAAATCGGGCAAAATCCTGAATCGTTGCCAGGCGAAGAGGCGGGTTCGGAATTCGAGGTCGACGCAGGGTCTGAGGCGTTTGCGTCGGAGGCAGCCACGGGACTTGTCGGCGTTGAGGATGTTCACGCCGGCATGGCGGGTAATGGCCAGATTCAAATGAGAGTAGTCTTTTGGGTTCGGCAGCGATCTTCGTCGAAGGTCACGTTCATTGTCCAATGGAGCCTGTTCTCGATGCCCCAATGGCTGCACGGCGGCGGGGACGGTTTCGGGTCGTCTGCGAAAGAGCTGATGTGGAACCTCGTCTCGACGCTTTCGACGCCGCTCTTTTCGTCGATGCGCCGGGCGGTGACGGCGGCGGCCGGGTCGCGCCGCCGCCTCGGCTTGACAAGCCATTTTCGCAAGCTCAGTCTGGTGGTAATTGATGGGCGGCGGTCGGCATTCGGCAATATTCGTTCGCATTCGCGTCGTCCTTAGCGAGGCCGATTGACGGCCGCTTCGCCCTGGGCCATACAGCGCCTTTTTGGTTGATGGGGGGCTGATGATCGTCGGCGCGCAGGACAGCTCCCTCAAGGGCCGCCTCGAAAAGAACGAGCGCGAGGAGCTGTCGCTCAAAATAGAGACCGACAAAGCCAAGCGTTACGGCAAATTTGCGGACATGTCGTGGCGCGACCACCTCGTGATGCTGCTGCAGTTCGGCGCGGCGGCCGAGCATTGCCTGATGGTGGAATATCTCTACGCCGCCTATTCGCTGCGCACCGATGACGAGGAGGCGGAACGCCGGGCGAAAATCGAGCGCTGGCGCGGCGAGCTTCTCTCTGTCGCGAGGGAGGAGATGGGGCATCTCCTCACGGTTCAGAACGTGTTGCTGCTGCTCGGAGCGCCGGTCAGCCTCGGACGGGAAAACTCGCTCTGGGCGCACGAGTACTATCCCTATCCGTTCACCCTGCAGCCCTACAATTTCGACGCCCTCGCTTGTTTCGTCTACGCCGAAATGCCCAGGGACTACGACGACGATCCAAAGCTGAAGGAGGAAATCGCCGAACGGCTGAAAAAGAAATTCGGCGCGATGCCGGAAGTCCATCACGTCGGCGAGCTTTACGACAAAATCATCGATCTCATCTCGGATCCTGTGCGCATACCGGATTCGTGCTTCGACGGGTCGACTTTCCAGTTCCAGGCGTCCTGGGACGAATGGGGTCGCGGCTACGCGCCTGCTCCTCGCCAACTCGACCCCGAAGGCAACCGCGTGGAGGAGGTCGATGCCCAGGGCGCGCCAGTCGGCAAGGCGCCGTCGGGCGCCGAGGCAATCGTGGAAATTCGGCAAATGGCGAGCCGCCGCGACGCCATCAAAGCGTTGGTGGCTCTCTCCTTCCAGGGCGAGGCGCCGCATGTGGCGCGCAAGGCGAATGTGAGGAAGGAGCTGCGCCCGCAAGGCCGGTTCAATCTGACGCCGGAGGATGCGGACGACGCCGGGGCGGCCGACGAACCGTCGCATTTCGACCGCTTCGTTCAGCTCTATCGCGAGCTCGAAGACGAGACAAAAAAGACCCCCGGCTGGTCCCCCTCCGCCGGAGTTTGCTCCGATCCAACCACCCGACCCGATTTCGTCACGGCCGGACAAACCTTCTACGGGATCTCGTATGCGCCCCTCAAGGCGATCACGGCGAAACATCTCGCTCAGATTTTCAACCAGCGCTATCGACTGCTGCTGAACTATCTCGCGCACGTCTTTCGCATCACTCGTTCGCAACCCGTCAACCGCCCGAACCTGCGCGCCATGCTGATGCACAGGATCTTCTGCGAAATGTACAATTTGAAGACCCTCGCCGGCATGCTCGTGCGGCTGAAGCGCCTGGATGAGGGCGACGACGGCATGGGAATCCGGCGGCGCCCCCCTTCGAGATGCCTTACACAGTCGACCTTCCGAGCGCGGACGCCGACATCTGGCGTCTGCACAAGGACCTTCTCGAGATGTGCAAGGCGACATGCGGTCACCTGCTCTATTACGCAACGACCGAGCTGCCTGAGCATCGCGAGCGGACACAAAAGATCAAAGAGGAAGTCACTGGGACCGGCGCCGAGGCGTTCCTGCGCACGCTCATGGATATCGACGATCAAACCCGGGAGTCGATCGGCGCCATCCTCAACGGCCTTTCGGAAGGAGCGGGAAGCCGATGAGCAAGACGATCAAGGCGCTGAGGATTTTGCCGCCCTTCGCGATCGGACGCCTCGGCTCCGCCGATGAGCCGATGGACAATTACACCATCGATGTCGCCATTGCGGCTGATCAGGCTCAGCCGCTCGGTTACCGCCCGCTCAGGCCTCTGCCGACCTTGATCGTTGGCGAACGCTCCGGCGAAATCGAGGACGTTCGGACGCCGAGCCTGCCGCTGGAATTCAAGCGAAACGGCAGAATTCGTCCTGTGGCGCCGTTCCTCGAAGTATTCGCCGTGACCGAGGGTGACGAGCTCACGGCGCTGACGACCGAGCTGCTCGAAGCCAATCATTTGAGCGTCAAGGATGTGTCCTGGAGCGTGCATGTCGCCAACCGCAAGGTCGCGCGCCGGACCGGCGACCAGAACGACGTCGTCTCCACCGAAACTCTCGTGTTCTCTGATCACGACATCCACACTCTGCATGGCGTTTGTGGGAATTTCGATTCCCGCGAGGCCAGCATTGTCTTCGGACAGGTGAGGTTCATCCGACCCAACAAGGACCACCCCGAAATTCGCCTTCGCTTCACGCCGGGACGCGGCCTGATCTACGGACCCGAATCGAAGCAGGCGCGGGAGCATGACGCGACCGAGGATCTATATCGAATTCCGGAAGAGCAGGCGGTCTATGGCGGCGGTGGGACGTGGAACGGCTATTTCGACGCCTCGGACGCGGACAGCGTTTCCGATGGCAATAAGGACTGGAAGGACAAGCGCGACCGGATCTGGGCCGCCAACGGCTGGCCGCTTGACTTCGACAACGAGACGCTGCCGCCGTCGCTGTTCGCCATCGAGCCCCCGGCGCCATCGTGGCTTTACGACAATCAAGCGGTCAGCCGCGGCTATCTCGACGACGCGTGTGACGGGTTTGTCGAGGTGCGCCTCACGCGCCGAGGCGAGGATCCGGGCAAGACCAGCCTGAAGGCGACAGCGCGAATCTGCTCGGGGCCGCCGGCGATGGCGCCGGACTCGCTGTTCGTACGCTCGCTCGCCGATGATCTGGATCAGGTCGTGTTCGGCCCGGAGGTCGCCCCGGACGAGGACCCGGAGGTGACGCGGGCGCGCGCCCAGGATATTGTCCGGCGCGCCTACGAGACGGTCCGCTCGATGAACGTCGAGGTGCTGAACGGCAACGACTACAAGGGCCGCCCGGCGCTATCGCTGGATTCCATGCCCGAGGAAGAGGCCGCCGACACCGAGCGCGCCATTCGTCCTGTGATGCGGCCGGGCACTGTCGATACGAAAACGATAACCGCGCTGCATCAGCAGGTTTACGCCGCTTTGCGCGGCGGCGCCGCGCCGTGGTTTGTCCGGCTCTTGCGCCGGCCGAACGAAGTCGCGGACTTCACCGACCGTGGGCGGCGCAAGATGCCGGCGCTGATGTGCGGCGCCGACAACAATTATCTCGCGCTGACCTGGCGACAGTTTCACACCATCGAGGCGGTCGCGAAGGGTCCGCCGCTGAAGCCGGCCGCGCCGCCCCCTCCGCCGGGCCTCACGCCGCGCAACCTTTCAGCGCAACTCCACTATGAGGCCAGGGGCAATCCCATCAGCTCCCGCCCAATTACATCAGTCGCCAATTGCTGCCCCGGCCTAGAAGTCGACTTTCGCGCGGTCTGGCGGCGCCTGTTCCGCGGTATTGAGCTGCGCGAGTACGATAATCTTGTCGTCCGCCTCGATCCCGACGGTTGCGATCCCGAGACGCTGATCAAGACCGCCAACCTCGCGGGCCGCCGGCTCCTGCGGGTGCATGTTCCTGGCCCTGACGGCAAGCCGGTGCTGATGGTGACCAAGATCAAAGGACCAGCGTCCTCGGATGCCGACGGCAAGATCGACCTGACGACGCATCTCAATCCGTTCGGACTCGCGCCGCTCGAGTGGTCGAACGCCCTTGCTTATGTCTTGAGCCACGCCCGCGAGCATGTGCGCTGCGACTTCACTGCGGAGCCCTCCTGGGATCAGCAGCAGGCCCTCTTCGAAGAAGAGAGGGATGAAAAGGGGAAGGTCGTGCAGGAGGCGAATTACGTCAGCGTCGACTTGCTGGTGCGTCCGTTCTTCGAGGACGATACGGCCGTCATTTCCGAGGCCCTGGCCAAGGCCGGCGAGCTTACGCAGGGTCTGTGTTCGCCTTGGCAGAACGACTATCGCGAGTGCTCGTGCTATTACTGGGCCTCGGCGCGGCCCGATTTCGTCAATGTCGAGGTTGGCCCGGATGGTCTGAGCAGGGGCGACAACTGGTTTCAGCGGGAGCGGACGAAATCCTACGTCCCCGATGATTACGCCGACATGCGGCTCGTCATGTATGACGAGCTTTTCAAGGATTGGGAGAAGGCGCTGAAAGTGCAGATCGGGGGAAAGGACGCGCCGGAGACGGGCACAGGGTGAAGTCTCGCAGATGCGCGGCGTTCGATCAAAGCCGCAGCCCCGAAGGCGCCGCAGGCCCACCTGATCGAAACCGACCGCGGCCTTCACATCTTCGTCGCCGACGGAAGCCGGCTATTCGATGCCGAGCCGGATTTCTTCGTCCGCTGCGAGGCGGCTATGACGCGCGGTCAAGTCGACGCGGTCGACGAGGCGCTGAGGCAAGCCGGGCTCGGCGGCCCTCCTCTGATCGATGACACGCCGCTCGAATCCCCGCCGATCCGCGCTCTTTCGCTGGCGATCGCGCAGAAGTGCAACTTGGGCTGCGCCTATTGCTACGCCCAGCAGGGCGAGTTCGGCGGATCGCCGAAGAACATGGCTCTGGACGAGGCGCTGCGCGCGGTCGAGCTCCTGGTCAGCTCGGCGGAAGCGGGGGCCCGCCTCAACCTCGCCTTTCTCGGCGGCGAGCCGCTGGTCAATCGCGCCGTCTTGCAGGCGGCGGCACGGAAGGGCCGCGAACTCGCTGACGCTCGCGGCGCGATCCTCAGCTTCTCGATCACCACCAACGGCACCTTGCTCACCGAGGAGGACGGGCGCTTTTTCGAGGATTTCGGCTTTGCCGTGACGGTGAGCGTCGACGGGCCCCGCGAAGTCCATGACGCTCTCAGGCCCTTCAAGGGCGGCCGGGGCAGCTTCGACACGCTCATGGGCCGCGTCGCTCCTCTCTTGCTCATGCAGCAAAAGATGCAGGTGTCGGCGCGGGTGACCGTGACGCCGAGCAACCTCGAGCTTCGCCGGACGCTGGACACATTCGTCGAGGCAGGCTTTCACAGCGTCGGATTCTCGCCGATGCTGAGCGCGCCGAACGGCAAGGGACAAATGCGATCGGAAGATCTCGAACGCATGCTGGGCGAGATGATCGACTGCGGACGCGAATACGAGCGGCGCTTCCACCTGCGACAGCGCTATCCTTTCGCCAATCTCGCCAATGCGCTGCGGGAGATCCACCGCGGCACGCATCGGCCCTATCCGTGCGGCGCGGGCGCGGGCTACCTCGGCGTATCGGCCGACGGCGAGCTTGCCGCCTGCCATCGCTTCGTCGGCGACAAGGACGGCGCCATGGGCTCGCTTGCCGAGGGGGTCGATCAGGCGCGCCGGGCCGAGTGGCTGGCCGAGCGCCACGTGCACCGGCAGGAACCTTGCCGCTCCTGCTGGGCGCGCTACCTCTGCGGCGGCGGCTGCCACCATGAGGTTCTGAGCCGCGGCCGGCCCGCCTGCGACTACATTCGCGGCTGGCTGAACTATTGTCTCGAGGCCTATCTGAGGCTATCGGCTGAGCCGTCGGGCGTCGGGCTCGAACCGGCGGGAGCGGCAGATGGCTGAAGTCTGCGTCATTGGCGCAGGTCCTGCAGGATGCGTCTTCGCCGCCCGCATGGCGCAGCTCGGACACGACGTCTCGCTCGTCGAGCGTGAGGCTTTTCCGCGAAGCCGCCTTGGCGAGTCGCTGACCCCCCGCGTTCAGCCTTTGCTTGCGGCGGCGGGGCTCGAGGACGCGATCGACGATTCGCACGCCCGCCGGGTCCGGAATGTCTCCGTGGACTGGGAGGACGGACCTCGCGAGCGCGTGGACACGGGCGAGCAGGGTTTCATTGTCGACCGGGGAGCCTTCGACCTTGCTCTGGTCGAGCGCGCCCGTGCTTTCGGCGTCGAGGTCTTCCAGCCAGCGCGGGTCCTCGATCGGCGACAGGAGGGCGGCCAATGGCGCCTTGCGGTCGAGGCGGAGGGACGCCGCGAGACGCTCACGGCCGACTTCGTGGCGGAGGCCGGAGGACGCGCCGGCGCTGCAGCGCGGCCCCGGCAGCAGACCGGCGCCCAGACGCTTGCGGTCTACGTCTACTGGCGCGGGGCTCGCCTTCCGTCCGAGCCCAGGATCGCGGCCGGGGACGAAGCGTGGTTCTGGGGCGTGCCGCTGCCGAATGGAACCTACAACACCCTGGCGTTCGTCGACCCGAGGTCGTTCCGGGCCGGATCCGGCGGGCTGGCGCAGCGTTTCCTCGCCCGCCTGGCGCAATCGCCCCTCATGCGGGACTGCCCGGACGTCGAGATGATTGGCGCTCCATGCGCCGCCGACGCCACGTCCTATATCGTCAGCGACTGCGTCGGCTCCGACTCGATTCGGCTGGGCGACGCGGCCCTGGCGATCGATCCGATATCCTCGAGCGGCGTGCAAAAGGCGGTCCAGAGCGCGCTCACCGGCGCCGTCGTCGCCAACACCCTTCTGCGCCGACCCGCGTCGGCCGATCTGGCGATAGGCTTTTACCTCAGCCAGTTGAAAGACGCCTCCGAGAGCCACCGGCGATGGGCCGCTGACCATTACTGGGCCGTCGCCTCGGCGCGAGGCGGCTCCTTCTGGAGCGCGCGGGCGTCCGGGCGCCAGGAAGCGGCCGCGCCGTCGCGCGAGGCGGTTGACGCCAGCGTGATGACGGTCACGGCGTTCGAGCTTTCGCCGGATGCGGCCTTGGTCGAGACGGCGTGTCTCGACGGCGAATTCGTTAGCGCGGCTCCGGCGCTCCGCCATCCGCGCTTGGCGCGTCCGGTGGCCTACCTCGGCGGGTGGGAACTGGCGCCGCTCCTGCGGGACCTTCCCGCCGGCCGCACGCCATTGCAGATCGCCCGCTCCTGGTCGGATCGGATGCCGCTCGAATCCGGCCTTGCGATTGCCGGCTGGCTCGTCAGCCACGGCGTGCTGGTGAAATCCGCCGGTCCGATCGAGGCGCGGCCGTGCTGACCTCGCCGCTTGCCGACTGGCTCAAGTCGCATGGGCTCGACCGCTTCGCGACGCTTTTCGAAGAAAACGAGGTCGACCTGGAGACGCTGCGGCTTCTGACCGACAACGATCTCAAAGAGCTCGGCCTGCCTTTTGGGCCGCGCAAGCGCATCGTGAACCTCATCGGCGAAGAGAGGCGGCTCGAGAAATCGGCGCAGCCGGCCATCGAGGTCGGCGCGCCCGTCGGCGAGCGGCGTCAGCTGACCGTTCTCTTCTGCGACATGGTCGGCTTCACCAGGCTCGCCCACCGGCTCGATCCGGAGACGCTGCAGGTCGTCGTCCGCGCCTACGAGGAGGCATGCACCACCTGCGTCAGCCGCTACGACGGATACGTCTTCACCACGCTCGGCGACGGAGTGGTCGCGTTCTTCGGCTACCCGATGGCGCACGAAGGCGAGGCGGAACGGGCCCTCCGCGCCGCCCTCGACATCGTCGACGCGATGGCCACGCTCCAGATCCCCGACGTTGGACGGCTTCAGGTTCGCATCGGCATAGCGACTGGCATGGTCGTGGTCTCGACCCGCGAGCGCAACGCGGTCGGCGAAACGATGAATCTCGCCTCGCGCCTGCAGACGATCGCAAGACCAGGCACAGTCGTCGTGAGCGAGCGCGTGCGGAGGCTCGCGGGCGGCCTGTTCGAATACGAGGATCTGGGCGAGCGCGAGCTGAAAGGCGTCTCGAAGCCGAGCCATGTCTATCGGGCCATAGGCGTCAGCGCGGCGGAGAGCCGATTCGGCGCGGCGACCGAGAGCGGCTTGACGCCGTTCATCGGTCGCGAGGAGGAGGTGGGCGCCCTGCTCGAGGCCTGGCGGCAGACGCGCGCGGGGCGAGCGGGGCGGCTGGCGCTGATCGCCGGCGAAGCCGGCATCGGCAAGAGCCGAATCGTCGACGCCATGCGCGAGCGTCTCAGCGGCGAGACTGGCCGTACAACGCTGTTCCAGGGTTCGCCCTTCTTCGTCAACAGCGCCTTCTATCCGATCCGCGCCTGGCTCGAACGAACTTTGAATCTCGGTCATGACGAGGACCCCAACTCGCGTCTCGACAAGCTCGAGGCGTTGATCGTGGGCGAGCTCAACCTGGCGAAGGACGATCTGCGCTTCATTGCCGCGATCCTGGGCATCCCGTTTCAGCATCGGTACGGTTCGATCCTGATCTCGCCGAAACTCGCCCGTGAAGACACGATGCGCGCGCTGGTCGAGATCGTGCGGGCGCAAGCGCAGACGACGCCGACTCTCCTCGTCTTCGAGGACGCGCACTGGGCGGACCCGTCCACTCTCGACGTCTTCACCCGGATTGTTGACCGGATTGCCGATATCCCGGCCCTTTTCGTCGTCACCGCGCGGGCCGAGTTCAAGCCGCCCTGGGCGGCGCGTCCGGAGGTCAGCGAGATTCGTCTGGCGAAGTTCACCGCGGAGCAGACCCGCTCGCTGCTCGACAAGATCGTCCGCGGCAAGGCGCTGCCGCCGGAGCTCGCGGCGCAGATCGTCGCCCGAACCGACGGGGTGCCGCTGTTCGTCGAAGAGCTGACGAAGACGATCCTCGAATCGGGCGAGCTCGTGATCGAGGACGATCGCATCGCCTATGCCGGCGCCTCGCCTGCCGTCTCCATCCCGGAGACGCTGCGCGATTCGCTGATGGCCCGCCTCGACCGCGTTCCGGCAGCAAAGGAAGTCGCCCAGGTCGGCTCGGTGATCGGCCGGGAATTCATGTACGAACTGATCGCCGGCCTCGATCTGATGGACGAGGATGCGCTGGCGATGACGCTGAGGATGCTGACGGCGGCCGGACTGATGCACGTCCGCGGCGAAATCCCCAACGCCGTCTATGTCTTCTCGCACGCCCTGGTTCAGGACGCCGCCTATGATTCGATCCTCAAGAGTTGGCGCAAGCAGCTGCACGCTGGCATCGCGCAGCTCCTGGGCGACCGCTGGCCCGAAACGCGCCGGACTTCGCCCGAACTCATTGCCTACCACCACACCGCGGCGGAACAGCACCGGCTCGCCGCGCCGCTCTGGCTGCGCGCGGGCGAAGCCGCCATCCAGCGGTTCGCCCTCTCGGAAGGCATCACGCATCTGCGGACCGCGATGACGGCTCTGAGCAGTTTTCGCGCCTCGAAGACCCGCGACCTCATCGAACTCTCGATCAGGACCTCGCTCGGACCGGCGCTGATCGCGCAGCGCGGCTGGGCGCACCCGGAGGTCGCCCAGGTCCTGGAGCCGGCCTGGACGCGAGCGCAAGCCCGTGAGCAAAGGTCCGCCTATTTGCCGATCCTTAGCGCCCTGGCGGTCCACTACATGTCGGCCGGGGCGCTGACGGAATCGCTGCGCTGCGCCGACGAACTGCTCGAGGCCGCCGCTGCGACCGGCGACGACGGCCTGGAAATCGTCGGCGAACGCTCGGCGGCCGCCACGCTTTTCTGGCGAGGCGATTTCATCGGCGCCAAGCGCGCGGGCGACCGCGTTCGTGAGCTCTATGACCCCAAGCGGCACTGGCGGCTGCCGCTATTGACCAATAGCGATCCGTTCACCGGCGAAGGCGTCTACCGCTCGAAATATCTCTGGATCCTCGGCTTTCCGGACCAGGCGAGGGCCGCCAACGAAGCGACGGAGAACAATGCTCGCCGCCGCGGCCACCCGTTCGACCTCGCTTTCGCGCTCACCCTTGGCGCTGAAGTTTACGACTTCCTGCACGAGCATGAAGCCCTGCTTCGCCGCGCCGAGGAGGCGGAGCGCGTCGGCAAGGAGCACAACATCAGCCTGCTCGGCGAAGTTCTGGCCGAGATAGCGCGCGGGCTCGCCTGGCTGCGTTCAGGCCGTCCGGCGGAAGGAACGGCCGAACTCGGCCAGGCGATCGAGCGCCTGAAACAGACCGGCCATCGGATCTGGATCTGGTATTTGGGGGCGGTGCAGGCTGAAGGCCTGGCGCTGACCGGCGATCTCGAAGGGGCCTGGGCGCTAACGGAGGACTCGCTGGCGCGAATTGAAGCGAGCGAAGAGCGCTCCCACCATGCCGAGGTTTTGCGCCTGCGCGGCGCGCTGTTGATCCGAAAAAACGATCTCGTAGCGGCCGAGGCGACCTTGCGGAGGGCGATCGACGTCGCGCGCGGTCAGCAGGCCAAGTCCTGGGAGCTTCGGGCGGCAACGACGCTCGCCCGGCTCCTGGCGGATCAGCGCCGAAAGGCGGAAGCGGTCGCGATCCTTAGGCCGGTCCACGATTGGTTCACCGAGGGATGGCAAACTCCGGATCTCCAGGCGAGCCGCCGCCTGCTGGACGAGCTCGCCCGCGCTGCCGCCTGATGTCTTTTCCTAAAGCCGCCGGGGGCGGAAAGAACGCCTTGCACAAGGACCGCCCCGCCTCCTGCGCCGCCATTCCGACCTTTAATTAAGCTGCCGCTCCCGCCTCCAGGACCATCAAGGTCGAGGTTCCGTGCGCCAGAACCCGGCCCTTCCTGTCGGTCACGCGGGCTTCGGCCGAGAGGATACGCCGGCCGCGGGAGATGACCCTCCCCTCGGCGCGAACCGGCCCCGTGTCCCGGGTGATCGGCCGCGAGAAATTCGCCTTGGTTTCGATCGTCGTGTAGAGGCTGCCGGACGGCAGCAGCGACATGCCGGCGCACCCGGTGGCGCTGTCGATCAGGGTCAGCGCCCAGCCGCCGTGCACGGCGCCCATCGGATTGAGGAAGGCATCGCTGGGCTCGCCTTCGAAGACCGCCAAGCCGTCGCCGACTTCCACCAGGGTTAAGGCGAGGGTCCTGGCCATCGGCGGCGCCGGCAACTCGCCGAGCATCATCGCCTGCAGCACCTCCTTGCCCGTCAGGCCCGCGGTGTCTTTCGCGTCGGCGAGGCCGTGACGAGACTTTGACGAGTTCGAGCATGATCGTCCCTTCCCTTGCAGATACAAGCATTGTATATGCATGGAATGATCCGCAACGCAAGACTCGCGCCCAAAAAGAAACTCGTGACCGACGCCCGCGCGGCGATCGAGGCCTGCGCCGTCGGCGGCGCGCGCCTCGCCGCGCGCAGGCTGACCCAGTACCTGACGGACCAGATGAAGGCGTCGGACCTCGGCGTCGCCCAGTTCTGGCTGATGGCGCAGATGACCGCGGCCCCCGAGGATTCGCTCGGCGCGCTCGCCCACCGCACCGGCCTCGATCCCTCGACGCTGTCACGCAATCTGCAGGTGCTGGAGCGCGAGGGACTGGTCGAAATGGCGGTCGGCGAGACGGATTCGCGCCGCCGCGCCGTGTGGCTGACCGAGGAGGGCGCACGACGGCTCGAGTCGGCGCTCCTTGCCTGGCGCAAAGCCCATGACGAGCTCGCGGCCATCATCGATGTCGGCGCGGTTCAGCGGCTGGCAAAAGCGACGGAGCGGCTGGCCGAGGGCTAGTACCCAGAATCATTGGTCGGCGAAGCATGGTTTGAGGCGTTTTTGGTGGACCTCGGATTTAGAGTCCCACCTTTGGGATCCGTAAACCCCTCGCCTTTAGGCGACCGGGATGCGACGCTGCGGGTATGCAAGACGCGAAGCCCGGAAGTCATACGGTCTGGGACTGCAAGTATCACATCGTGTGGATAACAAAGTACCGGTTTCCTGTGTTGGGCGGAGATGTCGGACAACGGGCGCGGGAGTTGCTACGGGAAATCGCGCGGGCGCACGAGATGACCATCTACGCTGGGGCGATCAATCGCGACCATGTGCACATGCTGATAGGGATACCGCCGCATCTATCGGTGTCTCGGGCGGTGCAGTATCTCAAAGGCAAGAGCTCGCACAAACTGCTGTCGGAATATCAGTCGCTTCGCAAACGGTATTGGGGTCAGCATCTCTGGGGTCGGGGCTATTGGGTGGCGACGAGCGGCAATGTGACGGACGAGGTGTGGAAGAAATACATTGAGGATCAAAAGCCCGAGATACCTGACGACAACTTCAAAGTCGTCTAGCCAGTTGGCGAGTTGGCCCCCTGGGCCGACCCAATCCGGCTTTAAGCCGTAACCCGAAGCCACCGCCTTTAGGCGGTGGTCGTTCACTCCAGACGAAGCGTCTGGCGGTTTGGTTGTAGTCGGCGATGAAGGCGTCGATGTGGGCGACGAGTTGCTCGACGCTGGTGAACGAGGCGCCGCTGAGCGACTTCCCGGTCAGGATCGAGAACCAGATTTCGATCTGGCTGAGCCAGGAGGCGTGCGTCGGCGTGTAATGGAGATGCACGTTTTTGTGGCGCTTGAGCCACATGTCGCGGTTGGGTTTGTGGGTGGAGAGATTGTCGAGCACGACATGGATTTCGCGCTCCGGATAGGCGGCGATGACCCTGTTCATGAAGTCGAGAAATTCGACGCGCCGACGTCTCTTGTAGTGGCGGCCAACGACTTCGCCACTCGCCACGTTGAGGGCGGCGAACAGCGTCGTCGTCCCATGGCGTTTGTAATCGTGCGACTGGCCGGTGATGGCGCGCCCATTGGGCAGCTTCAGATAGCCTTGCGCGCGTTCGAGCGCCTGAATGGACGGTTTTTCGTCGACGGCGAGCACGATCGCATGGTCGGGCGGCGCCATGTAGAGCCCGACGATCTCGGCGGCCTTGGCCGCAAATTCCGGGTCGTTGCTCTGACACCAGGATTAGCGCCCCGACAAGTCGATCTTCTGCGCGCGCAGGAAACGCCAAACATATTGCACGTGAACGTCGCCAAGCCTCTTGGCGATCAGCGGCCCGGTCCAGTTTGCGTAGCCTTCCGGCGGCGCAGCGTCGAGCGCCGCCAGGATGCGCTGGTCCGTCTCCTTGTCGTATCTGGCCTCGGCCCCGCGATCGCCAACTTCCGAAAACCCGGGAAGTCGGTCCTTCGCGTAACGAACCCGCCATTTCGACGCCGTCCCGGTGGTACAGCCGAGCGCCCGGCCAATCGCCCGCGTCGCCGCGCCATCGGCGGCCATCAGCACGATCCGCGCCTTGAAGCGCGTGCGGTGCTCCGACTTGGTCGAACGCGCCATACCCTCAAGCTCAGCCCGCTCCTCGGCCGTCAATACGATCGGTGTCGCTTGCAAAAGGCTGCTCATGCAACCTTGAATCACGACTCAACGATCAGCGATAGTGGGTACTAGGCGGTCCGCAACGGCGGCTCGCGCGCGGAGGACGCACCGATCGCGCGGCGCTCCTGGAGCCCGCCTCGCTGGCGCGGTCCGGGCGTATTGAAACCAACGGGCGTATTGAAACCAAAAGGCCCTCTGTGGCATGTTAGCCGGCGTGACCGCCGCCGCAATGGCAAGAAGAGATCGGGTCGCACGGAGGAAACCATGTCGGACAGAACGAAAGACATTTCACAGGATCGCCGCAAGCTTCTCCAAAGCGCCGCCGTCGGCGCGGGCGCCGCGGCTCTGTTCGGCGGCTTCGGATTCAACCCGCTGATCGACGCGGCGATGGCCAAAGAGGCCGGCAGGTCCGACAAGCCACTGAAGGCCGCCTTTTCCAACGCGGGATTGCAGGCGACCTGGTGCGCGCAGGGCAAGCAGGCCGCCGAATACTGGGGCAAGCTCTTCAACGTCGACGTCACCTGGTTCGACGGCCAGCTCGACGCGGTCAAGCAGCGCTCGGCGATCGACGATATGGCCTCGCAGAAGTGGGATTTCGCCGCCATCCAGGCCTTCGGCATCGGCACCCTGACCGCGCCGGTCAACAAGATGATCGACGCCGGCATTCCGGTCATCGACATGGATACTCTGATCGCCCCGCTCGACACAATCAACGTCCAGACCTTTATCGCGCCCGACAACGAGTTCATGGGGGCCTCGGTCACGCAGGCGCTCGTCAACGCGATCAACGGCGAAGGGACGATCGTGATGACCCAGGGGGCGCTGGGACATACCGGGGCGCAAGGACGCGCCAGGGGTTTTCACTCGGTGATCTCCAAGTTCCCCAAGATCAAGGTTCTCGACGAAGAGCCGGCCGATTGGGACGTGACCAAGGTCGCCCGGATCTGGGAGACGCTGCTGACCAAATATCCCAAGATCGACGCGGCCTTCTTCCACAACGACGATATGGCGCTGGCCGCGGTCAAGGTGATGGAGGCCAAGGGCCGAACCGAGACCAAGGTGGGCGGTGTCGACGCCATGCCCCCCGCGATCAAGGCGGTGCAGGCCGGCAAGATGTACGCGACCGTCCGCAATCCCTCCTGCCGCATTCATGGCGGGGCGATCGTCGCCGGCGTCCAGGCGGTGGTCCAGGGCGCCAAGACCGGCAAGGATATCCCGAAGAACATTGTCGCCGACGGCCCGGTCGTCACCAAGGCCAACGCCGACGGCATGCTGTGGATGCAGGAGCAGTTCCTCATCTGAACCGTCGAGAAGACCCTCGCTGTGGCGCTGCTCGAACTGACGGGTGTTTCGAAGTCGTTTGGCGGCGTCCAGGCGCTTCGGGACGTCGACTTCACATTGCTCGCCGGTCAGATCCACGGTCTGGCCGGCGAGAATGGGGCCGGCAAGAGCACGATGATGAAGATCATCGCCGGCGTCCATCCGGCCGACGCCGGACGCATGCGCGTCGACGGCAGGGAGGTGCATTTCCGCTCGTCGCGGGATGCGCTGACGGCCGGTATCGGCATGGTGCACCAGGAGCTCAGCGTCGCGCCCGAGCTCAGCGTCGCCGAGAATGTTTTTTTGGGCTCGCAGCCCGTCGATCGGTTCGGGATTGTCGCCTGGCGGCGGATGGCCGAGGCCGCCGCCGTACAGTTGAAGAACCTCGGGCTCGACATCGACCCGCGCGCCCGCCTCGGCGATTTCCCGATCGGCGTCCAGCAGCTGGTCGAACTCTCGCGCGTGCTGTTTTCTGGCGCGCGCATCATCATTCTCGACGAGCCGACCTCCGCCTTGTCGCCGCCGGAGATCGAGCGCCTGTTCGGCGTCCTCGATAAGCTGCGCGAGAGCGGCCGCAGCATGATCTTCATTTCGCATTTCCTCGACGACATCCTGAAGATTTCGAACGCCATCACCATCTTTCGCAACGGCCGCAAGGTCGCCACGACGGAAGTCACGCCGGCGATCGACAAGGGCTGGATCATCGAGCGGATGATCGGTTCCGGCCGCGAGGAGCTGGAGGAAAGCTATCTCGGCCAGATCAGGCTCGACAGCCGGCCCGAGGCGCCCGTCGCGCTACGCGCCAGCGAATTGACCCTGGCGCCCGCCTATCGCGACATTTCGTTCGAGGCGCGCGCCGGCGAGGTTCTGGGCATTTACGGCTTCATGGGCTGCGGCCAGCTCGAGCTCGCGCGCACCCTGTTCGGACGGCTTCGCGCCGACAGCGGCTCGCTCGAGATCGACGGCGCGGTCAAGGCCTTGCCGAACACGGCGGCGGCCAAGAAGGCGGGCGTCGCCTATGTGGCGGAAAGTCGCCGTTCGATGCTGTTCGGCGACGAACCCGTCTTTAAGAACGTCTCGATCTCGATCCTCGAGCGGCTGTCGCGGTGGCTCTTGAAGCCCGATCGCGAGCGCGAGATCACCGCGGCGCAAACCAAGAATCTCGACATCCGTCCGCCCGACATCGAAATGCGCCTCGGCGGTCTTTCCGGCGGCAATCAGCAGAAAGTCGCGCTGGCGAAATGGCTGGCCCACGCGCCCCGAATTCTGCTGCTGGCCGAACCGACGCGGGGCATGGACGTCGGCGCCAAGGAGGACGTGGTCAGAATCGTGCGCGCTCTGCGCGATCAGGGCATCGCGATCGTCGTCTTCTCGACCGAGCCGGAAACCGTTCTTTCACTCGCCGATCGCGTGCTGGTGATGCGCAAGGGCGAGATCGCGCATGAATTCGCGAGCGAGACGATCAGCAAGGATCGCCTGTTGGCGGCGGCCTGACCAGGGATTTTCAACGCTAATGGACACGCCCGGCGTCGAAGCGAGTTCCGCCCGCCCCTTCCGCGTCGGCGATTTTCTGCGCGATCAACTGCGCAACATCGCGCCCTTCATCACGCTTCTGTGCCTCGTCATTTTCTTCAGCGTCGCCAGCCCGCGCTTCGCCTCGCTCGGCAATCTGGAAAACATTCTGCAGCAGGTTTCGGTCACCGCGATCATCGCCGTCGGCCTGACCTTCGTCATCCTGACCGCCGAAATCGACCTCTCCGTCGGCGCGATCGCCAACGCGACCGCGATCGTCCTGACCTTCTTCACCGCGCAGCCCGACTACGTGAACATCTCCAACCTGCCGATGCCCGGGGCGATCGCGATCGTGCTGGCGCTGCTTGCCTGTTTCGCGCTCGGCCTCCTCACCGCCTTCGGCGTCACCCGCATCGGCATTCCGTCCTTCATCATGACATTGGCGATGATGCAGATCGGCGCCGGCGTCTCCGCGGTCCTGGTGCGTGGGCAGATCGCCTACACGGTTCCTGGCCTCATTCTCACGCTCGGCTCCAAGTCGATCTTCGGCGTCCCGTGGATCATCATCGTCGCGGCGATCTTCCTGCTCGTCGCCCATCTCGTGCTGACTTACACGCGGTTTGGCCGCTACGTTTACATGGTCGGCGGAAACCGCGAGGCGGCGGAATATTCCGGCGTCAACGTCCGCTTCATTGTCGGCGCGGTCATGGTGATCTCGGCCATGTGTTCAGGCGTCGCCGGCATGATCGGCGTCGCCTATTTCGGCAGCGCCCAGCAGAACGAATTCGACACCTTCCTTCTGGATGCGATCGCCGCGGTCGTGGTCGGCGGCACCAGCCTCTTCGGCGGGCGCGGCGGCATAGGCAACACCATCGTCGGGCTCTTTGTGCTCGGCGTGCTCAACAACGGGCTCGACTATGTGAAGATCGACAGCTTCCTGAAGATCCTGATCCGCGGAATCATCCTTTTGGTTGCGCTGATCATCAACGTCTACGCCGAGCGGCTGCGCACCGCGCGCGGCGGCGGCAGGGCCGGCTGAAGCTCATGCCCGCTTACGCCCCCGTCGACGGATCGCGCCTCGCCGGCGCGCTCTCCGACATTCCCGCGGTTCGCGAGCGGCTCGGCGGCGACCCCGCGGGCTGGCGCACCCGCGAGGTCGGCGACGGCAATCTGAACCTCGTCTTCATCGTCGAAGGACAGGCCGGCGCGGTCGTCGTCAAGCAGGCGCTGCCCTATGTGCGGCTCGTCGGCGAATCCTGGCCCCTGCCGCTCGAGCGGTCCTGGTTCGAATATAGCGCGCTGACCGAACAGGCCCGCCATGCGCCGGGCCTGACGCCTGAGGTTTTCCACTTCGACCGCGCCCAGGCGATGATCGTGATGGAATATCTCTCGCCGCATGTCATCATGCGCAAGGGACTGATCCGCGGCGTCGAATATCCCCGCTTCGCCGACGACATCGCCACATTTCTGGCCGCGACGCTCTTCAACACCTCCGTGCTCAGCGGAGCCGCCGCCGCGCACAAGGCGCGCATCGAGCTCTTCGCGCCCAACACCGCGCTCTGCAAGATCACCGAGGACCTGGTCTTCACCGATCCTTATCGCGAGGCGCCGCTCAATCGCTGGACGAGGCCCTATCTCGATGCGGAGAAGCGCGCGTTCGAGCGCGACAGCGCGCTCAAGGTCGCGGCGCAGGCGCGGAAATACCAGTTCATGACCAGCGCAGAGGCGCTGATCCACGGCGATCTGCACACCGGCTCGATCATGCTGACGCCGGAGGACACCCGCGTCATCGACCCGGAATTCGCCTTCACGGGACCGATGGGCTTCGACGTCGGCGCGGTGATCGGCAATCTCCTGCTCGCCTTTTTCGCTCAAGGCGGCCACGAGACCGCGCCCGGGGCGCGCGACCCCTATCGCGCCTGGATTCTCGCCCAGGCGGAGGCCGTCTGGTCGGGCTTCAGCCTCCGCTTTCTCGAATCCTGGCGCGCCGCGCCGGCGGGCGACGCCTATCCTGCGAGCCTCTTTCCCTCCGACGACGATCGCGCGGCGATGGACACGGAGCGCGCGCGCTTCATGCGCGTGCTCTTCGAGGACACGCTGGCCTTCGCCGGCCTAAAGATGATCCGCCGCATTCTCGGCCTCGCCCATGTCGAGGACCTGGAGGCGATCGCGGACCCGGAACGGCGCGCCCGCTGCGAGGCCATGGCGCTCAGGCTCGCGCGCGAGCTGGTCGTCGGCCCCGAACATTTCTCGGGCATCGCCGACGTGACGAATGCGGCGCGGGCGGTCGCCGCGGACAGCGCGTCCGTCCCCTGACGCCGATGTTCCGAATGCAACATCGGCAAGGACCGCGCTGGCTTCCGCCGCCGCCCGTGCTAGCAGAGTTCGACTGCCGCGTCCAGGATCGCTCGGATATGCTCCGATCGCTCACAGTTCGCCGCCAAAGGAGGGCCAAAGGATGATGGACGCCGCGCTCCATCACATCGTGATCGTCGGCGGCGGCGCCGCGGGACTGGAGCTGGCGACCAAGCTCGGCGAGCGGCTCGGCCGGGGAAAGCGCGCCCGCATCACGCTCGTCGATCGCAGCCGCACGCACATCTGGAAGCCGTTGCTGCATTCCGTCGCCGCCGGAAGCCTGCGCCGCTCCCAGCACGAGCTCAACTACATCGCGCAGGCGCATTCGGCGCCATTTCCGCTTCCGCAATGGCGAAATGACCGGCCTCGACCGCGACGCGAAAATCATCGCCCTGGCCGCCACGCAGGATATCGAGGGGCGCGAAATCAGCCCGAAGGCGACGATCGGCTACGACACGCTGGTGATCGCCGTGGGCAGCGTCACCAACGATTTCGGCACGCCGGGCGCGGCGGAATATGCGGTGCCGTTGGAGACCGCCGAGCAGGCCAGCCGGTTCAACCACCGTCTGGTCAATGCCTGCCTGCGCGCGCAGGACCAGGAGGCTCCGGTTCGCCCCGGCCAACTGCATGTCGCCGTCATCGGCGCCGGCGCGACGGGAACCGAGCTCGCCGCCGAGCTGCATCACACCGCTCGCGCCATCATCGCCTACGGGCTCGACAGGATCGACCCGCAGCGCGACCTCAAAATCGTCCTGATCGAGGCCGGCGATCGCATCCTGCCCGCCCTGCCGCCACGAATCTCCGAGGCGACGCACGATCTCTTGGCGAAATTGGGCGTCGAAGTGCGCACCGGCGCGCGCGTCGCCGAGGTGCTGAAAGACGGCGTCCGGCTGGCGGACGGCGAATTCATCCCTTCCGAGCTGGTGGTCTGGTCGGCGGGCGTCAAGGCGCCGGACTTCCTAAGCCATATCGCCGGGCTCGAAACCAACCGCATCAACCAGCTTGTCGTGCGACGGACGCTGCAAACCACGCTCGACGACGACATCTTCGCCATCGGCGACTGTGCGGCTTGTCCCCGTCCCGGTTTTCCCCAGCCCGTTCCCCCGCGCGCCCAGGCCGCCCACCAGCAATCCGACTTCATGGTCGGACAGATCGACCGTCGGCTCGCCGGAACGCCGTTGCGCGAATTCACGTATCGCGACTTCGGCTCGCTCGTCTCTCTCGGCGCGCACAGCACGATCGGCAGCCTGATGGGCTTTTTGATCGGCCGCAGCTTTTTCGTCGAGGGCTATTTCGCCCGTCTCATGTATCGCAGCCTCTACAGGATGCATGAAGCGGCGCTGCACGGCCGCAGGCGGACCTTGCTTCGCCTCGTGGCGCCGGGGGCCCGGCCGGCGCCGACGGTGAAGCTGCATTGATGCAATCGGGTTGAACCGCCGCTGGCCAGGAACGAAGGATCGGATAGCCAATCTTGCCGATCCCTTGCCCGCCCGCCGGTTCTGACGCGTTCGCGGAAACACGGCGTTCCGCCTGTTCCTCCCTGTTATTCCCTGCGAACGCAAAAAACCCTCCCGCCGCTCCTCGAACTCTTGCACAAATCCATGGTATTTCGCCGCGTTGCGCCGATTTGCTCGTGCGGAAAGGGAAGGCGGAACAGGGAAATTAATTTCCCTGTTCAGCCACGGAACAGGGAAAACTGCGAGACGCTCAAAACCGGCTTGGCAGGTCCGGGCGCGAGAGCGCGATCGTCAAGATTTTCTAAACCGAGCCGCCGGCAGCGCCCTCCGCTGCGCGTTTGCCTGAGGATAACGCAGCATCTTTCTGTTTTACGAATGTAAGCTCTGGCTGGCGCCAAAGCTCGTTAACTCGCCGATCCCGCCCCATGCCGGCAGGCGTTCCAGGAGCGGATTTCCTCAGCCGCCCGAACGAAGGGCCCAACGAACGAGGTATGTCGAGGCGGTCGGTTGACCGCGTCGGCTCAGTTCATGCCGAGCGCCGCCAGATAGAGGTCGAGCACCGTTTCCTCCTCCACCCGCTTGTCGCGATCCTGCTTGCGGATCGAGACGATCTTTCGCATGATCTTGACGTCGAAACCGTTGGCCTTGGCCTCGCCGTAGACGTCCTTGATGTCGTCGGAGAGCGCCTTCTTCTCTTCTTCGAGACGTTCGATGCGCTCGATGAAGGCGCGCAGGTGGCCGGCGTTGACCTCGGCCGTTCCCGTCACCGCGTCCTTCTTGGTCACGTCGTCCATTGAGCCTCGCCTCCAATACGCTTTTCGGAAGGGCCGAGGGATGAGCCTCGCGCCGAGTCGCGTCAAGTGCAGCCGCGGCGGCTCTTGTGGACGACGGCGACGGGTGGCCGGTCCAGGACGATCGGCCCCTGACCCGTTGAGCAAAACGCCCGGCGTCCAGGCGACAGGAGGCGGGGGCCCGCAGTAACGTTGGACGCGATGCGGCAAGGTTCGCTACGGATCGAGGATTGTCCGAAGATGACTGGAGAGGGAGGAAGCCGCACGCCGGACGCCGGCGAACTGATGCGGGACCTCAACATCCAGCGCGGCCATTTCCGCTACGAATCGGGCCATCATGGCGAACTGTGGCTCGACCTCGACCGGCTGTTCCTCAATCCGCGCCGGCTCGCGGCGCGGTCCCGCGAACTGGCGAAGAAACTCGCCCCGCACGAGGTCGAGGCCGTCGTCGGGCCGCTGGTCGGCGGCGCCTTCCTGGCGCAGATGATCGCCGCCGAGCTTGGGGCCGAATTCGCCTATGCCG
This sequence comes from uncultured Alphaproteobacteria bacterium, assembly GCA_963772555.1. Classification (GTDB taxonomy): domain Bacteria; phylum Pseudomonadota; class Alphaproteobacteria; order Rhizobiales; family Beijerinckiaceae; genus Roseiarcus. The sequence continues at coordinate 34,934 of CAVYXQ010000030.1, forward strand.
AGCCGCAGCCATCCGCCTCGACCGAGACGCTCTTTTCCGTCGTCTATCGTCTGCCGGGGACCGTCGCGCCGCTCTTGCGCGGCAAGCGCGTCGCCATCGTCGACGACGCCGTCAACGCCGGATCGGCGGTTCGCGGGACCTTCAGCGCCCTCATCGAGGCCGGCGCGAAGCCGGTCGTCGTCGGCGCGCTCCTCCTGCTCGGCAGCGCCGCCCGCCCGTTTCTGGCCGATAACGGCCTCGAGCTCGAGTTCGTTGCGAGGCTGAACAATCCGCTTTGGGAGCCGGCGCACTGCCCGTTATGCGCGCGTGGCGCGCCGCTGGACGCGGTCCCTGCGTGAAGGGCGGGGCTGCCGTCTCACGTTGACGCCGCTTTCGTGCAGTCCGGCGGAAGACGGTGCATGCGCAGCCGCCGCAATTGTGCACAGCGGCGCCTAATATAGCGCCTTCCGACCAATCGGTTGAACCGCTCCGGGCCGTCGCGGCTCTGCTGGCACGGCCGTTGCAAGACTCGACCTCGCAGACCGTGAGCCAGTCCGTGAGGCAATGTTGGAGCCGGCCGACCTCGAACTTGTTCATCTCACCAAACGCTATGGCGCCGCCACTGCGGTCGATTCGATCGATCTCAGGGTCCCGGCCGGAGCCTATTGCTGTCTGCTGGGACCCTCAGGCTGCGGAAAGACGTCGACCCTTCGCATGATCGCCGGCCATGAGAGCGCGACGGAAGGGGATATCCTGATCGGCGCGACGAACGTCACCGACTTTCCGCCTGCCAAACGCGGCACGGCGATGATGTTCCAGAGCTATGCGCTGTTCCCGCATCTCTCCTGCCTCGACAACGTCGCCTTCTCGCTCAAGATGAAGGGCGTCGACAAGACGACGCGGCGCAAAAAAGCGATGGAGTTCCTCGATCTCGTCGCGATGACGCCCTACGCCGAGCGCGTTCCGGCGCAATTGTCGGGCGGCCAGCAGCAGCGCATCGCCCTCGCCAGAGCGCTGGTCACCAATCCGCAAATTCTGCTGTTGGACGAGCCGCTGTCGGCGCTTGATCCGTTCCTGCGCGTGCGCATGCGGGCCGAGCTTCGCCGCTTCCAGAAGCAGCTCAACATCCCTTTCATCCACGTGACCCACGGTCAGGACGAGGCGCTGGCGCTTGCCGATCTCGTCGTGGTGATGAACAAGGGGCGCATCGAGCAGATCGCCACGCCGCGTGAGCTGTTTGAAAAGCCGGCGACGGAGTTCATCGCCCGGTTTCTCGGCGGTCACAACGTGATCGAAACGGCGTTCGGACCGATCGCGGTGCGCTCCGACCGGATCACGCTCCGCCGCAACGGCGCGGGGGCCAACGACGCCCGGCTCGTCGCGGCGGTGCGGGCGATCGAATATCAGGGCGCGCATTATCAGGTCGCGCTCGACCATGCAGGCCTTACCGAACTGACGGCCCTCGTCAGCGACGAGCAATTCGCCGGCGAGCCGCTGGCTGTCGGCGACAACGTCTCTGTGCTTTGGGCCGACAAGGATGTTCACGCGCTCACCCCGGCGCCGTGAAGCGACAGGAAACAACGAGGAGAAAGCGATGTCGATGAAGTCGATGAAGTCTGACAAGATGGCGAGAGGCCTGTCCCGTCGGGCCGTGCTCAAAGGAGCCGCGGGCCTCGCCGGCGCCGCCGCCGGTTCGGGGGCGATTACCGGCTTCCCGGCGGTCTGGTCGCAGGAAGAGAAGGTGCTGCGTTACCTCGGCACCGCGGTCAACCAGTCGGACGACATCACCAAGAAGGTGAAGGCGGATACCGGCATCACCATCCAGAACATCGTGGCGACCACCGACGACGTGACGAAGCGGGTCATCACGCAGCCGAACTCCTTCGACATTCTCGACACCGAATTTTTCAGCCTGAAGAAGCTTGTGCCGTCGGGCAACATCCTGCCGATGGACGCCAAGAAGATCAAGGAATTCGACAACATCACGCCGGTCTTCACCAAGGGCCAGTTGCCCAACGGCAAAGTCATCGGCGACCAGGGCACCGCGCCGAAGAAAGTGATGTTCCTCGAAGCCGAGAACTCGACCAAATTCTCAGCCACCCCGACCGAATGGGTGACCTTGATCCCGACCGTCTACAACGCCGACACGCTTGGCATCCGGCCGGACCTGATCAAGCGTCCGATCAACAACTGGTCGGAATTGCTTAACCCCGAGTTCAAGGGAAGGGCGGCGATCCTCAACATTCCTTCAATCGGCATCATGGACGCCGCGATGGTGGTCGAGTTGCTCGGCAAGTACAAATATCCCGACAAGGGCAACATGACGAAGCCCGAGATCGACATGACGATGGGGGTCCTGACGGAAGCCAAGAAGGCCGGGCAATTCCGCGCGTTTTGGAAAGACTTCAACGAGAGCGTCAACCTGATGGCTTCGGGGGAGACGGTCATCCAGTCGATGTGGTCGCCCGCGGTGACGGCGGTGCGCACCAAGGGCATTCCGTGCATCTTCCAGCCGCTGAAAGAGGGCTACCGCTCCTGGGCCTCGGGCTTCTGCATGTCCAAGGGCGTGACGCCCAAGCAGGCCGAATGGGTTTACGAGTTCGTCAATTGGTACCTGTCGGGCTGGGCGGGCGCCTATCTCAACCGGCAAGGCTATTATTCGGCGGTCCTTTCCACGGCCAAGGCCAATATGGAGCCCTACGAATGGGCCTATTGGATGGAAGGCAAACCGGCCGAGAAGGACATCCACGCGCCCGACGGGTCGCTGCTCGAAAAGGCCGGCGCGGTCCGGGACGGCGGCTCCTACGACGACCGCATGGGCAACGTCGCCTGCTGGAACGCGGTCATGGACGAGAACGACTATATGGTCCGCAAATGGAATGAGTTCATCGCATCCTGACGCGGAACCCGGTCTCCCCAACTCATATCCTATTGGCTCGTCCCCTTTCCCGTCTCTGCGGCAGAGGGGACGAGCGTGGAACCTTCGGCTTCGAATGATGACCGCTAGGCGCGCCATCGACAGAACGGGAGTGCCGGGGTGGCTTCAGGCCACGCCGTTCGGCCTCGTGTTTCTGTTTTTCTTTGTGATCCCTCTCATCCTCGTGATCATTGTCAGTTTCTGGGACTACAATGATTACGAAATGCTGCCATCCTTCACCTCGCGCAGCTACACCGAGACTTTCGAGGGATGCCTTACCCAGCTGCCGGATCTCTGCACGATCCTGAAGACCTACCTATCGACGGCGAAATTCTGCTTCATCGTCTGGCTGTCGACGCTGATTATCGGCTTCACGGTCGCCTATTTCCTCGCCTTTCATGTGAGGACCGTGACCATGCAGATGGTCCTGTTTCTCGTCTGCACGATTCCGTTCTGGACCTCGAACGTGATCCGCATGATCTCGTGGATTCCGCTGCTCGGGCGCAACGGGCTCGTGAACCTTGCGCTGACGCGCGCCCACCTCGTCGACAAGCCGGTCGAATGGCTGCTTTACTCGCCATTTTCGGTGGGCCTCGCCTTCACCCATCTCTTCACCTTCTTCATGGTGGTGCCGATCTTCAATTCGATGATGCGCATCGATCGCCGGCTCGTCGAGGCGGCGTATGATTCCGGCGCCTCCGCGTGGCAGACCCTGTGGAATCTAATCATTCCGCTTTCCAAGCCGGGGATCGTCATCGGTTCGATCTTCGTCGTGACGATCGTGATGGGGGATTTCATCACGTTCGACGTGATGGGCGGCGAGCAGATCGCCTCCGCCGGCAAGGTGGTGGAGACGCGGCTGAACGCCCTGCAATTCCCGCCCGCGGCCGCAAACGCGGTCATCCTCCTGGCCGTGACGCTGCTCATCATCGTTGGCCTCAACCGCATCGTCGACGTGCGGAAGGAACTCTGACATGGGCGGCGAACGATCTCCGGCGTTTTACTGGCTGGCGGCCTTCTTCGCCGCCTTCGTGCTGTTTCTCTACGGCCCGATGATCGTCATCTTCATCCTGTCCTTCCAGGGTCCGACCGGCGGCCTGACCTTCCCCTTGAACGGCTTGTCCGTCCATTGGTTCGAACGGCTGTGGCATGGCGGCGGCATCGTCGACATCAGCGGCGCCTTCCAGCGCTCGCTCGAACTCGGCCTGGTGGTGATGGTTCTCACCATTCTGCTGTCGCTCAGCGCCGGCCTCGCCTTCCGCAAGCGGTTCAAGGGCTCGGACCTTCTGTTCTTCGTCGCGGTCGCGAGCCTCATCGTGCCGTCGATCGTCACCTCCTTGGGCATAGCGCTGGAGTTCCGTCTGCTTGACGATTTTCTCAAGAACCATGCGCCCGATTGGCTGGCCGGAAACCTGAAGACGACCATGGGGCTATTCACCTCCGGACTTGGCGCGCATCTCACATGGACCTTGCCTTTTGGCCTCCTGGTGATGTTCGCGATCTTCAATCGGTTCGACAGTCGCTACGAAGAGGCGGCGCGCGACCTCGGGGCGACGTCGTGGCAGACATTGCGCCATGTCGTCCTGCCGATCATTCTGCCTTCGGTGATTGGCGTCGGGCTCTTCGGCTTCACCCTCTCTTGGGATGAGATCGCCCGCTCGAGCCAGGCAATGGGCGAGCACAACACGCTGCCTATGGAGCTGCAGGCCCTGACGACGACCGTGACGACGCCGGAGATTTACGCTCTCGGCACCGCGACGACGGGCGTGTCGTTCGGCGTCATCGCGCTAGCGCTGCTCGCGATCACGTTCATTCGCGCCCGTCAGGCTCGATACGGCTCCGACGCCGGTCAGGCTTGACATCGTCGCCTGCCGCGCCTCGATCGGCCGCGGAAGCTGCGTGTGGATCAGCCGAAGGCGCTGCAATCGAGACTTTTGCGCCGCGTCCTGACCGTCAGAGCGAATCGCGCCGCGCCCGCTCCGCTCCCTTCGCAAAGAGGCTCACTTGGCCGTCTGATTGAACGGCGAAGGCACGCCGACACGGATGAGCTGCGAGAACTGCGGAGACCGATCGGCCGCTCTCGCGCGCTCATCGATCCGCGCAAGCGCCATCAGCTCGCGCAAGGGGATTGTGGTGACAACCGCGCCGTGGTCATAGAGGTAGCCCGGCAGATAGCCGTTGACGATAAGCCGCCAGTCGAACGGCAAGGTTCCTCCGGCGGCCCGGATCAGCTTGACGACGGCCGTCGTGCAATTGGTGGTGAGCGAATTATAGAATTGGGGCTCCGCCGCCAGGGCGTTCGCTTCCGCCACATATTGGAGCAGCACCGTGCGCGCAGCCTCGGGCGACGCGCGCAGCCGGTAGAGCCGCGCGTCCTCCCCGCGCACGTTCGAGCGCAGGCGGACGAAGTCGCGCTCGGTGGTCGCGAGGTAGACCAGCGTATTGCTCTTGAACGCATCCGCCACGGGCGAGAACTGGCCATTCTGCTCCCGCCTGATTTCGACCGACCAGGCGAGCTTCTCGCCGCCTTCGAAACCGAAGCTCATGATGAGATGCGCCATCTCGGGCCCAGCCCAATAGGCGAGGAAGAGATCGAGCGTCTTCAGCTTGGCGAGGTCGTAGGAGCGGCGGTCCCATCGCTCGGAAAAATCGCTGTCGCTTCGCCAGTCGAAATCGCGCACGTCCGACAGCGTCAGGATATCGCCGTCGAGCGTCCCGGTCGTCTGCCGCGCAACTTCGGGGGCCCAGTCGCCGTTGGCCGGCGGCCGGATCGTGCTCCACCACAGGACGAGGCCGCCGAAAGCGAGCGCGAACGCCCAGAGCGCGACCCAGCGGCGCCGGGTGAACAAAGCGGCGGCCGTCAGGAGGCCGATCACGACCGCCAGGCAAGCCGCGGCGGCTCTCAATCCTTCCGCAGCAGGCAGCCGGAACCAAAGCGCCAAAGCCGACCACGCGCTCAGGGGCGCGACGACCAGCAACGATACCAGAAGCCAAAAAGCCGCCGAAGCGACGCGTCGTCCGCCCACGTCCACCGTCCCAAGCCTGCCGACCCGTCACGGGCGGACCAACGCCCACAGTAGGATCTCGCTCGAGCGCACGCAAAGCGGACGAGCTCGAATTGTTGGCCTTGATTTTTCACTTGAGCCGCCGGGCGGGCGGCGGCTCGTTCTCCGCGATGCATCAGGCGGCCGGCTTGACCCGCGTCGCGGTCCGGGTCTTGCCCGACTGGCTGTAGGTTATGATGACCTTTTCGCCCTTCTTCAGTCCAGCCAGGCTCACATCCTTGACCACGGTATAGGTCGAGCCGTTGTCGAGCGTGATCTGATCCGTCGAACGATCGATCGACTGGATTGTCCCGGTCGTCTTGTTCATCATTTGCGAGATTCTCATGCTGGCCGCCAGCGCCGAGGTCGCGCCGAGAGCGGCGAGGGCCGTCAGAGCGGTTAGGACTTTGCGCATCGTTTTTGCTCCAGTTCGAATCCCGCCCGTCGCCCCGGGTTTGACACACTGAGGTGGCGCCGAGATGGCTGGGCCGGCTAGGCTTCGCCAATGCTGCTCTTCGGTCGGGGGAACCTATCGGGGGTGAAGGGCTCTGGAGCGCGATGTTGCGATGACGGCGATGACGGTTCTGTTCGCCGGGCTGAGCGCGAATCTCGCTCAGGCGGCGCGGCGCTGGTTGACGAGTCCGAGCCGGACGAGGCTTTCGCCGGTGGCGACCAGCGCGTCCTCGCGCGAGCGCGGCGCCCAGCCGAGCAGCCGGCGCGCCTTGTCGCCGGTGGCGTTCTTGTTGGCGCCGAGCTCGCTGACCATCTGCCGGAGCGAAGGATCGGCGAGAGCCGCAAGCCGCACAAGCCAATCGGGCAGTTCGCGGGTCGGGACGCGGCTCGCCGCCGCGCCCAGCCGCGCCTTCAATGTCAGCGCCATCTCCTTCAAGCTCATGAAATCGCCGGCGACGGCCAGAAACCTCTCTCCCTTCGCCTCAGGCGCGCTCATGGCGCGCAGATGCAGATCAGCGACGTCGCGGACGTCCACCACGCCGAACCGCAACCGCGGCAAGCCGGGCATGCCGTCCATCATGCGCTTGATGCCCGCAACCGAGGTCGACAGGTCGGGCCCAAATACCGGGCCGAACACGCCGACCGGATTGACCGCGGCGAGCTCGGGGCCGCCCTCTTTCGCGACGAAATCCCAGGCCGCGCGCTCGGCCAGCGTCTTCGACTTGGCGTAGGCGCTGACGCCGGGGCCATCGACGTCGGTCCAGCTGGTCTCGTCGTACGGCGCCGCCTGGGGCGGATGACCGTAGCCGATGGCCGCAAAGGACGAGGTCAGCACGACGCGCCGGACGCCCGCCGCTTTCGCCGCCTTGAGAACGCGCAAGGCGCCGTCTCTGGCGGGCGCGATGAGCTCGTTCTCGTCCTTGGGAACGCCGGGCGGGAACGGCGAGGCGACATGCAGCACGAAGTCGCAACCGGCCACCGCTTCCGGCCAGCCCGCGTCGCGCTCGAGGTCGGCGGCGGCGAAGCCGAGCCGGTCGTCCGTTTCGGCGCCGGCCTTTTTCAGCATCGCGCGGACATCCGGCTCGCGCGCGAGGCTGCGGACGGTCGTGCGAACCTGGTGGCCGGCGGCGAGCGCCTGCAGAATGCAGTGGCCGCCGATGAAGCCGGATCCGCCGGTGACCAGAACCAGGCTCATGCGCGCCGCTCCTCAATCGATCGACCCCCGAGGTGGGGCCGAAGCGGCGCAACGTCAATGGCGAGGTGAGCGGCCGCGGCTACCGCACGACCTGGAAGAACAGGACGACGACGGCGACCCATCCGAGCGTGAAGACAAGCGTGCGGATGTAGGGGAGGCCAATCCAGTAGACGACCGCATGAATGAGGCGCAGCCAGAAGAAGGCGACCGCGCAGAAGGCTGTCGTCGCGTCCGCCTTGCCGGCCGCTTGCGCGATGAGGACGAGTGCGGCGAACGGCGCGAACAATTCGACGGCGTTGATATGCGCGCGATTGGCGCGCTGCCCCCAGAGCGGAACGGCGCGCGGCTTCGGATCGAGATAGTTCTGCGGGCTGAGCAGCCCGTTGGTCATCGACTGGCAGACGATGTACGGGATCCAGAGCGATGCGGTCAGCAGCGCGGTATAGGCGAGATACTGCAGATCGGTTGTCATGCTTCCCCCCTCTTTCAGGCCTTGGACATCTATCCCGGCTTGTCGGACGGTATAGCATCCTGCGGTGGAAGCGTCGCCCTCACCCGGCGCTTCTCCTGCAAAGCCGCCTCAAGCCAGAGTTCAGGTCCGAAGGGAAGGGAGCGCGTTCGTCCCGCCCGCGGGAGACGGTGGCCCGAGAGGGCCGGATGAGGGTTCGTATGGCCGAGCAAACCTCGAAAGTCGTTCCGCTGGATCGCGATGGGGTCCGCGGGTTCCTTCATACGCCTGGCGACCGGGCCGGCCGCGGCCTCGTGCTGACGCATGGAGCAGGCGGCGACTGCGCCTCGCCCCTTCTCGTCAAGACCGCAAACGCCTTCTCTCTGGCGGGGTTCACGGTTCTGCGCTGCGATCTGCCGTTCCGCCAGAAAAGACGCTCCGGACCGCCATCGCCGGCCGGCGCCGCGGCGGACCGCGCCGGCCTGCGCGCGGCGGCGGCCCTGCTCAGGGAACTCGCGCCGGGCGATATTGTGCTGGCGGGCCTTTCCTATGGCGGCCGCCAGGCCAGCCTGCTGGCGGCGGAGGAGCCCGGGCTGGCGTCCGCCCTGCTCCTGCTCTCCTATCCGCTGCATCCGCCCGGAAAGCCAGAACGCTTGCGGGTCCAGCATTTTCCGCGTCTTGAGACGCCGGCCGTGTTCGTTCACGGCGCCGCCGATCCGTTCGGCTCGCTGGCGGAACTGCAGCTGGCGATCGCCATGATCCCGGCGCCGACGCGCTTGCTCGCGATGCCGAACGTCGGCCACAACCTCGGGGCTGGACGCTTCGATCCGACCGAGGCGGTCGCCGCAATCGCCTCGATCGCTCCGCGCCGCGATGCTGATCGGCTCCCTTGAGCCCAGCCATCCTTCCGCCGGTCGGCCCAGGATGCGCAGAAGATTTTCCAGTTGACAGCCCGCCCGCCGAGGCAACATATCCCGCGCCCCGACCTGTTCGTCCAAAGCTCTTAGAGCCTCGCCGGACACGGGGGAGTGTCCCGAGCGGCAAAGGGGGCGGACTGTAAATCCGCTGGCTAAGCCTTCGTAGGTTCGAAGTCCTACCTCCCCCACCAGCCGTCTAAAGGCCTTTTGCCGCCATTGCCTTCGCCGGCCGGCAAAGCTATCGTTCAGCTCCTTCGCAGGCCTCCATCCGAACGGATCCAGGCCGGCTTACGCGTCTTTCAGCGCTTTCGAAAGTCTCGATGACCGATCTTGCCGTTCCGCGGGCCGGATTTGTGCGTTCCGCCTGGGCCAATCCGATCCTGCTGCTCGTTCTGACGACCCTGATCTGGGCCGGCCATTCGATCGTCGGCCGGCTGGCCGTCGGCGAGATCGGGCCGATGACCCTGACCTGCCTGCGCTGGGCGCTGGCGCTCGTTCCGATCCTGATCGCCGCCCGCCCGGCGCTGAGGCAGGACTGGCCGGTGTTGCGGGCGAACTGGCGCTATGTCGCGGCGATGGGGGCGCTCGGCTACACCGCCTTCAACGCGCTCTTCTATCTCGCCGCGCACCGCACCAGCGCCCTCAACATGTCGATCCTCCAGGGGCGATCCCGGCGCTCGTGCTTCTCGGCGCGCGCGCCTTTCTCGGCGTGCCGTTCACCGGGCTGCAGGCGCTCGGCGCCGGCGTCACCATGCTGGGCGTCGTCGCCATCGCCGCTCAGGGCGATCCGGCCAGGCTGGCGGCGCTGGCGTTCAACAGCGGCGACGTCATGATGCTGGTCGCCGTCGTCCTCTATGCCGGCTACACCATCGGCTTGCGCCAACGACCGCGGCTCTCCGGCCTGACCTTGCTCGCCGGGATGGCGGCGGCCGCCTTTCTCACCTCGGTGCCGCTGATGCTGTGGGAGATCGCGTCCGGCGGATTCATCTGGCCGACCGCCGCCGGCCTGGCGACCCTCGTCTATGTGGCGCTCGGCCCGGCGTTCTCGTCGCAATTGTTTTACATGCGGGCCATCGAACTGATCGGCCCGGGCCGGGCCGGCGTATTCGTCAATCTCGTGCCGGTGTTCGGCGCGATCATGGCGGTCGCGCTGCTCGGCGAGCCGTTCGCGGCCTATCACGTCGTCGCGCTCCTGCTCGTCGTCGGCGGCATCGCCATCGCCCAGCGCGGCGCGGGATCGGGGCGCTAGAGTTTATCAACCCGGGAGACCGAAATGGGCCATTGGATTGAACTGAAACCCGAAGGCGCCGATCCGATCCGCGCCTGGCGCGCCGATCCGGCCGGGAAACCGCGCGGCGGCATCGTCGTCATCCAGGAGATATTCGGCGTCAATTCGCATATCCGCGACGTGACCGACCGCTTCGCCGCCGAGGGCTATCTCGCCGTCGCTCCGGCGATCTTCGAGCATGTCGAGAAAGGGTTCGACGTCGGCTACGACCCGGACTCGCGGGCGAAGGGCATGGCGATCGCCGGCAAGATGGACCGCGATCAGGCGCAGCGCGACATCGCCGCCGCGATCGAGGTGGCCAAGGAAGGCGGCAAGGTGGGGATCGTCGGCTTTTGCCTCGGCGGCACGGTCGCCTGGGTGGCGGCCGCCAACCAGCCGGGCCTGAGCGCCGCCGTCTCTTACTACGGCGGCGGCATCCTCAGCCTCAAGGACCTGAAGCCGCGCGTGCCTATCCTCATGCACTTCGGCGAGAAGGATCAGCATATCCCGGTCGCCGGCGTGAAGGAGTTCGCCGCCGCGCATCCGGACATTCCCGTCCACATCTATCCCGCCGATCACGGCTTCGGCTGCGATCAGCGCGAAAGCTACGATGCTCCCAGCGCCAGGCTGGCCTGGACGCGGACCATCGAGTTCTTCCACCGGCATCTGGGGTGAGCAACCCCCGACGGCGTCGCGCGTGGGCCGCCTCTCCGGACCACGCGCGAGGCGAAGCTATTGGGCCGGCGCCAGCGCCGGTTGGGCTTCTTTCATCACCGGCGGCGGGTTCCACTTGCCGGTCAGCGCCTCGCTCTTCGGCACATAGAGTCGCATCGTCAGGCTGAACGGCCCCTTCGGCGCCGGCAGCCAGTTCGCCTCCTTGTCGGCGCCCGGGCTCGCGTTCTGGAAGTAGAGGTCGAGCGAGCCGTCCGGCTCGATTTTGAACGGCATCCAGCTGCTCAGCGCGAATCTGTTCAGGGAATTGGCGACCTGGTAGCCGTGGGCGTCATAGAGCGTGACCGACCAGAAGGCGTTCGCCGGCGGCGTCGCCCCCTTGTCGAAATGCAGCACGTAGTTGCTGCCGCCGTCGAGCGGCTTGCCGGTCTCGTCGGCAAGGTTGAGCGGGTAAATCGCGTCCTCCGGCAGGTTCGCGCCGAGACCGAGCTGGGCGACGATGGCGCGCTTCAGGTAATAGTTGCCGTAAACGCCCATGGTGTCGGTGTTCATCGACCAGCCGTTCGCCACGCGGGCGAGGCTCGCCGACTTCCACGCCATCAGCTTCAGGGCGTCCTCGGGCGCGGTCTCGAGTCCGGCCTTGATCGCCGGATCGACCTTGTCGATGTCGAAGCTCTTGCCGGGTTCGATGCCGATCCGCTGCATCAGGGCGAGGATCGGCTGATCGGTGATATGCGGCGGCTGCAGCTTCAGGATCCCGGCCGCGTCGGCGAAGAACTTGCCGGCCGGCATGGAATCGACCGTGAGCTTTGGCGGCGTCTTCATGTCGACGCTCGAGTCGACGACGCCCACCGCAGGCTCGGCGGCCTTGCCCCAGTTCGACAGCGGCGTGATCTTGTATCCGGCCTGGATCTGGTGCACCGCGGCGTAGTCGGCCGGTCCGTCGGTCTTGGTGCGGCCGATGATCCAGACATAGGGCGTCGGCGCGTCGATGCGCGTGACGGCCGCCGGCAGCGAGCCGGTCCAGCCCGGCGGCGTTACGGCGAAATCATGCGCCTCAGTCCCGGTGGTGCCCCAGCCGGGGGAGGCGAAAACGTCGGTCCACGTGTCGAGCATCGGCAGCAGATAGTAGCGGCCGTGGGTATCGGGCACGGAGACGATCATCGGTTCCTTCGTCAGGTCGAGCCAGGCGCTGGAGTAAAGCGTGTCGAAGTTCGGCCGCACCACGACTTTCATATCCGCCGTCGGGTATTCCGGCACGTTGGCGAAGGAATTCATCGGCGCGGCGATGCCCGCGGGCCTGGCGACGTTGGTCAGCTGCTTCCGGGTCACATCCATCGTGACCAGCGGGTAGAGATAGAGATAGGCCTGCACGCCGATCGAATGGGCCTCCTGTTGGCTGATCGTCCCTTCCGCCCGCGCCGAGCCCGGCGGGCCGCCGGCGAGCGCTGCGCCGATGAGCGCGGGAAACGCCAATCCGACGATCCGACCTATGCGAAGCATGCGTTTCTTCTCCTCGAGCGCCGCCACCCCGGGCGCGGGCCCGCCTTCTAGCGCGGGGAACAATGCAAATGAAAGACCGCTCCTGCGCTGGCTCTCCTCATCTCGAGCGCCGCGGGCCCTTCCATGACTTTCAGAAAGCTTCCGAACGCTGCAATCGAGCTGCCGATGGCTGCCGACCGCCTGCAAATTCCTGCCGAAAATTACAATTCCTGTCCCGGAATCGGGACTTATCAAAGGGTTGCGGGCGAATGAAAGGAAAAAAGTAACTCCCAAGCCGGTCGCGCCTGTAAAAAGGGCGGCGTTGTAGCCGCGCTCGATGAGCGCGGCCGGCGCGGTCAGCGACCGCGCCTACAAATGCCCCGCCCCCCGATGTTCTCCTGCGAAAAGAGGGGGCAGGTTCGACGGGATCGGTCACAAGGGCTGTTCTACGTTGCGAGGATCGGGCGAGGAACAAACGTAGAACATACTCCGCGGTTTGGCAAGCATTTGTCGATCGGCCTCGGCACGCCATAGATGGACGGCCGTCGCACGGGGCGACGGGTCGCAATGACGTCGCTGGGTTCGTCTCGTCCGGGAAATGCTGTCCCTCTTCACCGGCAGCCAACCAACCGGCAGGCTCGGCGCACGGATCGCCGGGTCGAGCCATGTCGAGCCCCCAATGACGGTTCCGGATGGGTCAACCTGGTTGGAGCCCGCGCCAGTCATCGCCGATCTGAGCATTTGCGTGTCGCAGCCGACGCTCGTCGGCTTTGCGCGTTTGAAGAAGCGCAGACAATTTTCGTTATAAACGGTGGTGTTAATATGCGGTTTCTGTCTTGGAACGGGAATCAAAGCCGTCTAGACTGAGCGCCGTAGGGTCTGATCATCCAAATGACAGGCGACGACCAGTATTTCCTTGCAAATCCAAGGAAACAGGAGGTTTTGGATGGTTCTGGGCAGTCGCTTACACATATCCTGGGCCGCACTCGCCGTCGCTCTCGGGCTGGCCGCGGCGCCGGTCGCCAGCGCCGTCGCGCAGGAGAAGAAGCCGAACATCATCGTCATCATGGGCGACGATGTCGGCTGGGAAAACATCGGCGCATATCACCAGGGACTGATGTACGACACGACGCCCAACCTCGACAGGCTCGCCGGCGAAGGCATGCGCTTCACCGACTATTACGCCGAGCCGAGCTGCACCGCCGGCCGCGCCAATTTCATCACCGGCGAACTGCCGATCCGCACCGGCCTCACGACGGTCGGTCAGGCGGGCGCAAAGATCGGCATGCCGGACGAGGCTCCGACCATCGCCACCGCGCTTAAGACCCTCGGCTATGAAACCGGCCAATTCGGCAAAAACCATCTCGGAGATCTGAACCGTTATCTGCCGACGGTGCACGGCTTCGACGAATTCTGGGGCTACCTCTATCACCTCGACGCGATGGAGGACCCGTTCTGGCACTCCTATCCGCCGGCCCTGAAGGACAAGGTCGGGCCGCGCAACCTGATCCACAGCTTCGCCGCCGACGTCGACGATCCGACCGAGGAGCCCCGTTGGGGCAAGATCGGCAAGCAGAAGATCGTCGACGAGGGACCGCTGCCGCCGCACCCGATGCCCGGCATCAAGTACAACATGGAGACCGTCGACGAGGACATCCTCGATCATACGCTCAAGTTCATGGACAAGGCGGAGAAGGACGGCAAGCCGTTCTTCATCTGGCTGAACCCGACCCGCGTCCACGTGATTTCGCATCTGTCGCCGAAATACGCCGCGCAGCTCACGCCGGAAAACCAATGGTACCTGGAAGAAGGCGTAATGAAGCAACTCGACGACGTCGTCGGCGGGGTGATGGAGAAGCTCAAGGCCGACGGCCTCGACAACAACACCATCGTCGTCTTCACCACCGACAACGGCACGGAGAACTTCACCTGGCCCGACGGCGGCAACACGCCGTTCGCCGGCGGCAAGGGAACGATTCTCGAAGGCGGCATGCGCGTGCCGATGATCGCCCGCTGGCCCGACCATATTCCGGCCGGCAAGGTCGAGAACGGCATCTTCTCCGGCCTCGACTTCTTCCCGACGCTGGTCGCCCTCGCCGGCGAGCCGGACATCAGCGATGAGTTGCTGAAGGGCAAGCAACTCGGCGACAGGACGTACAAGGTCCATCTCGACGGCTACGACCAGACCAATGTGCTGACCGGCAAGGGACCGTCCAACCGGCACGAGATCTTCTATTTCGCCGAGGGGACGCTCGGCGCGGTTCGCATCGACGACTTCAAGTTCCGCATGATCGACCAGCCGGACGGCTGGCTTGGCGGGACGGTCCACCTCGATTGGCCGATCCTGACGAACCTCCGGCTGGATCCGTTCGAGAGGATGGGGTTCGCCAAAGGCAATAACGGCTCGTTCGAATATATCGACTTCTTCGAGCACGAGTTCTGGCGCTTCGTCTTCCTGCAGCAGAGGGTCGGCGAGTACGCCCAAACCTTCGTCGAATACCCGCCGATGCAGCGCGGCGCGAGTTTCAACCTCGAAGCGGTCAAGGCCGAAATCGAGGCGCAGATCAAGGCGATGAAAGGCAAGATGGAGTAGGCGCCATCGGCTGGCTTGTCATTCCCGACGGTCGCGTCAGCGATTGATCGGGCCTTGCGGTCCCGCCTGTCGCCGCTGGGCTCCCCGATTGGCCTCCGGCGTGCCCGGAATGAAATGAAAAGTCGAGTCACTGCGCTTGCGGCGCCTTTTGCCGGCGCGCCCACTCCGCGCGCTCGTAGTCCTCGAAGGTTGCGATCATGGCGCGAAAGGTCTGTTCGGCGACGGTCGGGTCGAGGCCTCGACTTTGCGCATCCTTGCGGACGCGCGCGATGATCGCATCCACCCGGGCGGGATCGCTGACGGCGGCGGGATCCTTCTTGAAGCGCCCGGCCTCGCCCACGTATTTCTGCCGCTCGGCCATGAGGCCGATGATCGCGCCGTCGATGCGGTCGATGTTGTCCCGCACCTGCGCCAAGGTCGCGCAACATTTGCCGCCGTCAACCGACGGGCTGCCCCAATACGCCGGCGGTGTCGCCGCATCGTCGGCCCGGGCCGGGCACGAAATCAGGAAAGCAAGCGCGACGGCGGCCTTTCGCATCATGCGATCGCGACCTCGAAGTTCCGCCCGCGCCAAGCGCCGGTGGTCTGATCGCGCCAGGTGAAGACGACGCTCTCGCCCGTTTTCACGCCGTCGGTGGAAATTTCCGCCGTGAACAGGCCGAAACCGGCGTCCTTGGTCGTGATCTCCGTTTGGCTCCGCCAGCCGTCGCGGGTGAAAAGCACGATCGTCGCCTGCACGAAGTCGAGCCGCAGAACGCGGCCGGAAGGAATCTTGGCGACCGGCGCATCCTCGCGCCACGGCCGGCAGCGGGCCTGCCGCTTTTCCTTGACGTAGCGGCGCACCGTATGGGGCGGCAGGTCGAATACCGCCCCGTCGGCGAGGGAGCGCAGGAGCTTGACATATTCTGCATGCGCCCAGACGAGCGGCATCGCCGAACCCGACGGCTGTCCGGGCTCGAGCTCTCGTTCGGGGATCGGCGGCCCGTCCCAGACCTGCTCGGGGATCAGGCCGCCGGAACTGGTCTGAGCCTCGATCGTCGCCAGCAGCGCCTCCGCTTCGGCACGCCGCCCGGCGGCAAGCGCATAATGCGCCCGCTCCCCCGCAAGCAGCGGCCAGACGCGGCCGATGCCGACGCCGTCGAATGGCCTGCCGTCCGCCCTCTCGCCGTAGCCGTCCATGTTGTAGCGATGCCAGCCCGGCCCCTGCGGCAGGTCGACCTTGAGCAGCTTGTCGATGACCGCGACGGTGTTGAGAATCCGCGGGTCGTCGGGCGCCCTGAGACCGAAGCGCACCAGCGCCAGCGCGTCGGTGCTGACCAGCGCGTCGGCTGAAATCGACCCTTGCCCCGCCTCGTGATTGCGGACCTGCACCTGCCCGTGCAGGTCCGGGCCCAGCGTCTCGGGCGACTCGGGGGCGATGCGGATGTAATAGCCGGCGACCCCGGCTTCGTGGGCGAGCGGCGTGTCCTGGACATAGATCCAATCTTCGATCTGTTCGTTCCAGGCGTCGGCGGTGTCGCGCAAGACATCCGACGCGCCGTCGACCTCGAGCTCGTCGGCGATCTCCGCGGCGGCGAGGAGCGAGGCGACCGCGACCGCGAGGGTGAACGGCGTGTAGCCGGCGTTCTCTTCCCAGCGGTCCTGCTTCGTCCTCGGCCCGTTGCGGATGACGAAGCCGGCGGCGTTGCGCACCATCGGCCAGTAGGTCTTGAGAACCGGGAGCTTCACCGCCCCGGTCCGGGTCGCCATGTCCAGGAGCAGCACCGGGAAGGCGCATTCATCCAGTTGAACGCCGCCCCAATACGCCCTGCCGTCGAGCCAGCAGTTCTGCGGCCAGGATCCGTCCGCCTCCTGGGTCGTGCGCAGGTAACGGAGAATCCGGGCCACGGCCGCATCCGCGTCGCAGGCCAGCAGCGCGCCCGCGGTTTCGCAGAGGTCGCGCGGCCAGACCAGGTGGTAACCCCCCATGTCGTCGTCGCTCTTGCTGAAGCCCCACGGTATGGAAAGGCTGGCGATGAAACCGCCGGGGAAGTTCGGCGTCTCGTGGCTGTGCAACACAGCCGTGCTGACGCGGTACATGTTGTGGCCGCGGGTCCGCCGCTCGAGCGTGCGCAGGCTCGCCTGCCAGGTGCGCCAGCCAGCCGCATAGGCGTTGAGGACGGTGTCGAACGGCGTCATCAGCGCGCTGTGCGCGTGGAACGCGGCATCGGCAGCGCTCCGGCCGAAGCCGACGGCGACGACCGAAGCGTCCTGCGGCCCCTGCGCCAGCTCGATGGTGAGGGCGACGTTGCCGTCGGTCGCCGTGTCGTATTGATCGGTCAGCCTGAAGGCGCGCGAAAGCTGCTGCCAGCCGTCCGAGACGCCGACAAAGCCGACCGAACTCGCCAGGAACGGCTGGTCGGCGGCAAATGCGAGATTTGAGCCGGCGCCGTAGGCGAACAGCATTTGATCGCCCTTGTAGGCGTCGCGCCAGGCGCGGTTGTGGGCGCCGCCGTTGACCAGATGGGGCGCCAGAATGGCGAAGAGCCTGAGCCCGCCGCGGCCGAGATCGTCGAGGCGGATGTGCATCAGCACCGCATCGCTGAGCGGATCGGCGATCACCTGGTTGACGATGCGGAACCGACCGCCCCGATGCGTGCTGGTCAGCAGAAGAGCCGGGACCCCGTCCTCCACCGACTCGACGACGGTCGTGCAGCTCCGCTTCACCTCGGCGAAGAAGCTCTCGCCGTCGGTGACGATGAGGCCGACGTCGCGGACGCAGGCCTGGTCGACCCGCGGGTAGTAGATTTCGTTGAGGATGCCGTGGCTAATGGTGAACCAGACCCGGCTCGACTGCAGCATGGCGGTGCCGAGGCCGCTCTTGGCGCTCGACGTCCATCGCGGCTGAATTCCGGGCCAGCCCGGCGCCTCTACCATCGACTTCGTCCTGATCGGGCCGGGGCCGCTGGTCGCCGTCCGCTCATGTCCGCCGCTCCAGCTTTGCCGCGGCCGCGGCGTCGATCAGCCAAAGCGCCGGCCGCTCCGATGGCCGGATGATCTGGGCCGGCAACACTATCGGCTCGAGCGGCCCCTGCAACACCCGATGCAGGATATCGGCCTTGCCTGCGCCGGCGGCCAGGAACGCCACACGGCGGGCCGCATTGATCGGCGGCGGCGTCAGCGTGAGACGCCACATGCCGACGACCTCGACGTATGCGGCGACGACGCTCCTTTTCGTCTCGGTGACGGCGGCGAGGCCGGGGAACAGCGACGCCGTATGGCCATTGTCGCCGAGCCCGAGCAGAACGAAATCGAGCCGCCCGTCGGCGCCGAGGGCGGCGCGCAAATCCTCGGCGTAATGCTCCGCCGCCGCCTCCGGCGGGTCTTCGCCGTGCATCCGATGGACATTCGCCGCCGGGATGGCGATGCGATCGAGGAGCGCGGCCCTGGCCATGTGGTAGTTGCTGCGAGAATCCTCGGGCGGCACGCATCGCTCGTCGCCGAAAAAGACATGCACGCGCGCCCAGTCGAGCTTGGCGCCCGCCAAACGTTCGTAGACGGGCTTGGGCGTTTTGCCGCCGGAGAGCGCGATGGCGAACCGCCCACGGTCGGCGATGGCGTCCTGGGCGTGCGCGGCGATGAGGTCTGCGGCGCCGGCGACGAGCGCCGGCTCGTCGGCGTAGATCACCGCCTCGGCGAGAGCGCCGTCGGCGGCGCGGAGGATCACAGTGTCGGGCATGTCGGCGTCACCGGGTCTGTCGGTCGGCGGCGGAGCCCCGTAGGCGCCGATACCGCCGGATCAGGTCGTTGGTCGAGCTGTCGTGGTTTAGCGGCGGGTCGGCCGCGGACGCCAGTTCCGGCGCGATGCGATTGGCGAGAACCTTGCCGAGCTCGACGCCCCATTGATCGAACGAATCGATGTCCCAGATCGCGCCCTGGGTGAACACGTTGTGCTCGTAGAGCGCGATGAGCGCGCCGAGCGTATGCGGGTCGAGGCGTTCCGCCAGAATGACGTTGGTCGGTCGGTTGCCCTCGCAGACGCGGAAAGGCGTCTGCGCCGGCTTCGACCCTTCCGCCGCCAATTCCTCGGCCGTCTTGCCGAAGGCGAGGGCCTCGGCCTGGGCGAATAGATTCGCCATCAGGAGGTCGTGCTGCCCGGCGAGCGGGCTTAACGGCCGGCAGAAGCCGATGAGGTCGCACGGGATCAGTTTCGTCCCCTGATGGATGAGCTGGTAGAAGGAATGCTGGCCGTCGGTCCCCGGCTCGCCCCAGATGACCGGCCCGGTCTGATAGTCGACATGCCGGCCGTCGAGATCGACGTGCTTGCCGTTGCTCTCCATCTCCAGTTGCTGCAGGTAGGCGGGAAAGCGCGCCAGATCGGCCGAATAGGGCATGATGCCGATGGTCTCGGCGCCGAAGAAGTTGTTGTACCAGACCGTCAGCAAGCCCATCAGCATCGGCAGATTGCGCTCGGGCGGGGCGGTGCGGAAATGCTGGTCCATCGCATGGAAGCCCGCGAGCATGGCGCGGAAGTTTTCCGGCCCGACCGCGATCATGGTCGAGAGGCCAATGGCCGAATCCATCGAATAGCGCCCGCCGACCCAGTCCCAGAAGCCGAACATGTTCGCCTTGTCGATGCCGAACTTCTGCACCGCCTCGGCATTGGTCGAGAGCGCGACGAAGTGGCGCGCGACGGCCTCCTCGGCGCCGATGGCGTCGATGAGCCAGCGCCGCGCGGCGGCCGCGTTGGTCATCGTCTCGAGCGTCGTGAAGGTCTTGGATGCGATGATGAACAGCGTCTCGTGCGGATCGAGGCCGTGAATCGCGCGGGATAAATCGGCACCGTCGACATTGGCGACGAAGCGAACCTCGATATTCGGGTCGCGGTCGACGCGGAGCGCCCGATAGGCCATCTCCGGCCCGAGATACGAGCCGCCGATGCCGATATTGATGATGTTGCGGATGCGCTTGCCGCTGTGCCCTTTCCAGTCGCCCGACCTGACCGCGTCCGAGAACGCCGCCATCCGGTCGAGCACGGCGTGCACCTCGGGCACGACGTTCTTGCCGTCGACGAGGATCGTCTGATCGCGGGGAGCCCGCAGCGCGACATGCAGGACGGC
Organism: uncultured Alphaproteobacteria bacterium; assembly: GCA_963772555.1. Classification (GTDB taxonomy): domain Bacteria; phylum Pseudomonadota; class Alphaproteobacteria; order Rhizobiales; family Beijerinckiaceae; genus Roseiarcus. The sequence continues at coordinate 55,000 of CAVYXQ010000030.1, forward strand.
CCGGTCCTCGCTGACGTTGATCTTCTCCCCGGCGAACATCGCATCGCGCCGGGCGGCGACGCCGCGCGCCTGGCAGAGGGCGACCAGGAGGCGGATCGTCTCGTCGGTGATGCGGTTCTTGGAATAGTCGAGATGGAGCCCAACGGCCTCGACGGCGAAGCGCTCGCCGCGCCTGGGATCGGCGGCGAACAGCGCCCGCAGATGCTCGCCCTTTACCCCCTGGTAATGCGCCTCGAGCGCTTTCCACTCCGGTAAGGCCCTGAGGCTCGCCGCGCCGCTCATCGCATCCTCTCCCGGTTGATCAAAAGAAAACGCCTTTCCTGCCGCGGCCGCAAGCGACCGCGTCGCCTTCATGTCGCGAAGGCGGCGCGATCGAGCGCGAGAAGATCGCCGATCCGCTCGATTTCGACGTCGGCCGGCGGATAGGCCGACCGCGCCTTCGCATCGTTGGCGTAATGACCCTGCCGCGGAAAGACGGTGGTGACGCGCTCGCCCCACGCCGCCTTGACCGCCGCGAGGATGCGCAGCTTGTCGTCGATCAAAACGTAATGCCGCGCCGGATAGAGCCGTTCGACGTCGGCGAGCTCCTCTTCCTTATGGATATAGATGAGAATGTCGTCGTTGAACGCCTTCCACAGGCCGGACCGCTCGACCTTGCGCGGCTGAAAGACCGCGTCGCCGTCAGAGAGAACAACCGGCCGGCCCCATTGCCGGACATGCCGCACCGCTTCCAAGGCCCGGGGATAGAGACGACCGGCGAACGGGTAATCGACCAGCCAGCTCGACATCCGGAGAAGCTTCGGGTTGTGCAGATCCTCGACCCGGTAGCGCTCGAGCGCGCCGAGATAATCGGCATAGCCGAGCTCTCCGCGCAGCTCTTCGAACAGCGCCCAGTAACGCTGCTCCGTCGCTTCGCCGAAGTCCTCGATCAGATGCGCCCGGAGATCGGCCTGGACCGCATCGTTGTCGAGCAGCGTGTTGTCGACGTCGAACAGGAAAACGATGTCGTCCACTTTACCCTTACGCTCCCGTCGGCTTGGGGTTCCGCCAGGGCCCGTCGTCGCCGACCAGCGCGTCGGCCTCCGGCGGACCCCAGGTTCCCGGCTCGTATATGCGGACCGGGGGCGGCGAGTTCAGGATCGGCTCGACGATCCGCCACTGCGCTTCGACGATGTCCTGTCGGCCGAACAATTCGCTGTCGCCGCGCATGGCGTCGCCGAGCAGCCGCTGATACGGCGGGACCAGGGAGGCCTCCTGCTCGGCCAGCATCAATTCGACATCCTCGCCGGCCATGCGATCGCCGGGCCGCTTGACCTTGAGCCCCAACGCGATGCAGACGTCGGGGCTCAAGCGCATGCGCATGTGGTCGCGCGTCCGCAGCTCTTCGCCGAACACCGCCCGCGGCGGCTTATGGAATTCGGCGGTCGCCTCGGCCGCCGTCACCGGCAGGCGCTTGCCGGCGCGAATGAGGACGGGCACGCCCGCCCAGCGCCAGCTGTCGACATAGAGCTTGAGCGCGACATAGGTCTCGACCTCCGAGTCCGGCTTGACGCCGGGGACGGAGCGATAGCCGCGATACTGCCCCCGGACCACGTTGGCCGGGTCGACCGGACGGATGGCTTTCAGCAGCGCCGCCTTTTGATCGCGCTGGGCCTCGTCATCCTGGCCGGTCGGCGGCTCCATCATCAGATTGGCGACGACCTGCAACATATGGTTCTGGACCACGTCCCGCAGCGCGCCGGTGGCGTCGTAGAAGCTGCCGCGATCGTCGACGCCGAAGGCTTCCGCCATGGTGATCTGGATGGCGCGGACGTAGTCGCGGCGCCACAGCGGCTCGAATATCGCATTGGCGAACCGCGTGTAGAGGATGTTCTGCACCGGCTCCTTGCCCATGTAATGGTCGATGCGGAAGATGGCCTCCTCGGGGAAATGCTTACGCAGGGCCTGATCGAGGCTGCGGGCCAACTCGAGGTCGCGCCCGAACGGCTTTTCGACGACGAGGCGGGCGTTCTGGTTGAGACCGTTCTGAGCAAGGGCGTTGCCGACCACGCCGAACAGCGAGGGCGGAATCGCCAGATAATGAAGCGGCCGCTTCGCCGTGCCGAGCGCTTGGCGCAGTTGCTGGAACGTCGCCGGATCGTTGTAGTCGCCGTCGACATAGTTCAGGAGCGCCGCGAAGCGGGCGAAGGCGGCCTCGTCGAAGCTGCCGTGCCGTTCGAGACTGTCTCGGGCGCGCGCCTTCAGCTGCTCGAGCGTCCAGCCCGAATGGGCGACGCCGACGATCGGCACGCTGAGGCCTTCGTCGCGCACGAGCCCCTGCAGCGCCGGAAAGATCTGCTTATGCGCCAGATCGCCGGTGGCGCCGAAGAAGACGAGCGCGTCTGAAGGCGCAGCGTCCATCTCAGACCGCCCCCGGCTTTTCGTGATGGCCGCCGAATCCGAGCCGCATCGCCGACATGAGCTTGTCGGCGTATTCGGCCGCGCCGCGCGATTCGAAGCGTCCGAACAGCGCCGCGCTCAGGACCGGCGCCGGCACGCCCTCGTCGATCGCCGCCTGCAAGGTCCAGCGTCCCTCGCCCGAATCCGACACGCGGCCGGTAAATTTCTTCAGGTCGGCGTCCTGGCGGAGCGCGGAGGCGGTGAGATCGAGGAGCCAGGAGCCGATCACGCTGCCGCGCCGCCAGACTTCGGCGACCTTCGCCACCTGGATCTGATATCGGTACTGCTCCGGGTGACGCAAAGGCGTCGTTTCGGCGTCCACCGCCTGCTTCTCCAGACCGACATTCGCGTGGCGCAGAACATTGAGGCCCTCGGCGTAGGCGGCCATGAGCCCGTATTCGATGCCGTTGTGAACCATCTTGACGAAATGCCCGGCGCCGTTCGGGCCGCAGTGCAGGTAGCCCCATTCCGCCGGATCGATTTCGCCGGTTGCGCCCGGCGTGCGCGGGGCCGAGTTGGCCCCCGGAGCCAGCGAGCGAAAGATCGGGTCGAGGCGCCGAACGACCGCCTCCTCGCCGCCGATCATCTGGCAATAGCCGCGCTCCTGGCCCCAGACGCCGCCGCTGACGCCGACGTCGACATAGTGCAGTCCCTTGGCCCGGAGGGCCTCGGCGCGCCGGATGTCGTCGTGATAATAGGAGTTGCCGCCGTCGATGGCGGTGTCGCCGGGTTCGAGCAGCGGGACGAGTTCGGCGAGAATCGGGTCGACGACCCCGGCCGGGACCATCAGCCAGACCGAGCGGGGCTTGGCGAGCTTCGCCACGAAATCCTGCAGGTCGGCCGAGCCCGTCGCTCCCGCGGCGACCAGGCCTTTCGCCGCATCGGCGTGAGCGTCGTAGACGACGAGGTGATGCCCCGCTTTCATCAGGCGCTCGACCATGTTCGCGCCCATCCGCCCCAATCCAATCATTCCGAGCTGCATCGTCTCCTCCAACTTCCTCATCCGGCGCGATCCACCGTCAGCCGCCGAGCGAGGCCATCCCGCGCAGCGTCGCGCCGACGAGCGGTGCCTGCGCAGTCACAACATGCACAGGCATCCGTTTTACGACAGCGCTCAATCGGCCCTTGTCGGCGAACCTTTCGACGAACGGACCGCGCCTCAAAAGCGGCAGCAGATGGATCGGCATCCCGCCGGCCAGATAGACGCCGGCGGTCGACATGACCTTGAGCGCCAGGTTGCCGGCTTCGCCCGCCAGATTGTCGATGAAAAGATCCATCGTCGCGGCGGCTAGCGGGTTGCCCGTCCGGTCGTTGACGCCGGCGGCGGCGATCAAGGGCGTGCGGTCCGAAACCTTCGCCAGCTCCGCCGCGAAAGCCGGCGCCTCCCTGTTGGGACCCGCTTCGCGCAGAAAATCGTAGAGATCGCCGACGCTCATGCCGGAGCAGGCGCGCTCCGCCGACACCTCGCCGAACTTGCCCCTCAGATAGCGCAGAAGCTCGATCTGCAGCTCGCTGGTCGGCGCATAGCTCGAATGGCCGCCTTCCGAGGGACAGGCGACATAGACGCCGCCGACCCGAACGAGATAGGCCTCCCCAAGGCCGGTCCCCGGCGCGATAACCGCGATGGCGCCGTCCGGCTCGGCCACGCCCGCGTTCAGCGTCTCGACATCGTCGGCTTTCAGATGCGGGATCGCGTAGGCGATCGCCTCGAGGTCGTTCATCAGCCTCACCTGCTTGAGGCCGATGTCGCGCGCCAGTTCCGCTTCGTCCATCTCCCACGGCAGGTTGGTGGTGCGCACGTGGCCCTCGACGACGGGGCCGGCGACATCGAAGCACCCGAACTCGGCCTTCTCGCCTGTTTCGGCGAGGAATGTCCGCGCGATCGCCGCCAGACCGGGATAGTCGGCGCTGTGGTAGGCCTTCTCGAATACAGGCTTGCGCGGATCGTCGCCGCGCCTGAAGAGGGCGAGCAGCGTCTTCGTCCCGCCAATGTCGCCTACGATCAGCATGAGGCCGAACGGCTGCGCGGCGGGCGGCAAGCGGCGCCGCCTTTCGTTTGGGGGAGATCGAGAGCGCGCAAGCGGACCTCTTGGTTCATGGTCGTCGGATCAAGCGTCAGGCCGCGTCGGGTGGGCGCCTAGCGGCTCTGCGAACGCGCCTGCAGGAAACTGCTCCCGGTCCCCCGTCGGACCGCCGGTCGTTGAAGCTTACGCTAGCGGCGACGGGCGATTTGCGCAATCCAGGCTGGAGCGCCGGCTTTGGTCAGGTCACGCGTCCGGCGATGATCGCCTTCAGGAACGCCACGTGGCGGGCGAACGCCGCCCGGCCCTCGGCGCTCGCCTTGACGGTGGTCCTCGGTCGGCGGCCGACGAAGGCCTTGGTCACCCCGACATAGCCAGCGCGGGCTAGGTGATCGAGATGGGCGCCGAGGTTGCCGTCCGTCGCGCCGGTCAGGCTTTTCAGACGGCTGAAGTCGAGCCCCTCATCGGCCGGGTCGCACGCAACCAGCGCGGCCATCACCCTGAGGCGGACGGGCTGGTGGATGACGTCGTCGGGCGCATCCATCGGTCAGGCCCGCCGCATCCAGAGGCCGCAGAGGACGAAGCCGACGCCGGTGACGAGCGCCTGCCAGAGAAGGAAGGCGTCGCCGGACCAAAGGTAGCCGGCGACGATCAGCGCCGCGAGGCCGAGGCCGATGGCGGAGAAAGCCGCGCCGAACCCGAGGCCGGCGAGCGCGTAGCCGAACAGGAACAACGTCGGCCAGAACGCCATCTGCTCGCGCGGGCCGAACTGCCCGATCACGTTCGACCAGATCCAGCCGAAGCCGTAGAAGAGCGCGAAAGCGGCGAGAATGCGCAGCGGAAAGCGGGAGACCGGTCCGCCTCCGCGGCGCAAAAGGACGATCGTGCCGGCGACGCCGAAGAGGTCGACGAGAAACCAGCGGGGGCCGAACCATCGCGGCCCGACCGCGAGCAAAAGGTCGCGAACGAGATCAACGACGCCCCACAGGATGATGACGAGCGCCGCGTTGCGGTAGATGCGCGACTGCTTGACTCTGGCGACGACGCTCTCGATGTCGGCGAGCGTCGCGGCGGCTTCGTCGGATCGGATGGTCATGAAGCCTCTGCGCCCGGTTTCGGCGTATCCGATTTCGGCAGGAGACCGAGGCGGCGACAGAGGAAGAACAGCCGCCGCCCCTGGGTCACGCTGACGGCGATCATGATGCCGAGCGTCGCGCTGCCGATCACAGACCGCAGCGCCATGGCCTCGAGCATCGGCAGCTCCCAGACGATCCAAATATAGAAGGCCGCCTTAATGAAGAAATAGGCGGCCCAGGCGAAGGTGAAGAGGCGGAAGAAGGCGGTGACCTCGCGTGTGACAACGAAGGTCGCCCCGCGCTGCTCGGCGACTTCCTGGATCAACGGCTTCTCGCCGAGCGCGCCGGCGACGAACGCCAGTCCCGTCGCCGCATTGGTCACGACGGCTTCGTATTTGAGCATGAACGGCGTCGCCTGGGCGAGATCGATGAGGCCGAAGACGAGCGTCAGCCCGCTGGTCAGGAGATAAAGCCTGGTGAAGGGCAGGCCCTTCCGCTTGCGCCAGGCGGCGTCGGCGACAATGAAGAGAATGGAGCCGAGGATGGCGGACTTGACGCCGAGCGTCGCCGCCAGGCCCCAGAAGACGATGAGCGGGCCGAATTCGGCAAGCGCGAAGCGGGCGGCGGCTGCGAGTCTGGAAATGAGTCTCGACATCGTCACGAGCCGCTTTCCGCCATCGCCGCGAGAATGGCCTTGATCGCCTCGGGCCGGTAGACGATCCCCATGTGGTTCACCCCGGGCACGATCGTCACATGTGCGCCGAGCGGCGTGAGGACCCGGGGATAAGCGGCGGCGTCCATCAGTTCGTCGTCGGCGCCGGCGATAACGAAGATGCGGCCTTTCACCCGCTCGAAGGCGCCCCTCCAGTCGGATGGCGCCGTATAGTTCTGCAAGAGGCGGAAGCTGTAGCGGCTGGCGACAAACATTTTCGCCTCGGGCGCGTTGGCGAAAGCGATGGCGGGGAGCGCCTGCGGCCAGTCGATTCCGAGCCTGCCCAGGAGAATCGTCGCGATGATCCGCGGCATGTCCGGCGAGGCCCATAAAGCGGAGCCTTCCGCCGGCCGGTTGGTCGGCGCGGCATAGCCGAGATAGGGCGAGAGCAGGACGAAGCGGTCGAACTCGGCGCCGAGCGGACCGCCGGCGATGCGCAGCGCAAAGCCGCCGCCGGCCGAGTGGCCGATCAGCGAGAATCTGGCGTCCGGGTTATCCTTGCGCAATTCGGCGAGGAGATCGGCAAGATCATCGTCGAGTTGGCCCGGATAGGCGATGTCGCCGCGTGTCCCGGAGGCGCCGTGGCCGCGAATGTCGAGCGCCACCGCGGTGACGCCGGCCGCGGCGAGCGCCGCCGCCACTTCATGCATTTCCGTCGACTGGGCGGAAGACCCATGCGCCAGGATCGCGATCCGGTCGCGTGCTCCGCTCGCGGCGGGGTAGAGCCGGTCGGCGAGCCAGGTTCCGTCGCGCGCCTGGTAGCGGCTGAGCGCGGGCGGGTCCTTGGCGTCGATCCGCAGCGCCCCCGCATGGATCGAAGCCAGCGGCGGCGGATCGCGCAGGGGGACGGCCAGCATCAGCGCCAGCGCGATCGCCGCCAGGCCGATGGCGGCGAAGAGCCAGAGAAAAATATGAGAAATCGAGGGGATCGACATGATTCCATCCAGATAACTCTCCATTGCAGAGTTATCTGGCATTGTCAATCCACCTGACGGGCGATGGGCGCGCGCGTTCCCGGGAGCGGATCGTGGAACGGCCGCCTTGCCCTCACGCCCTGGCGCGCGATAGGCAAAAGGGGAAGGCGCAGAAGGGCTCACGGGCATGGCTTTGACAAAACACAATCGCAGGACGGTCGGGGATTTGCGCGCGCTGAAGGGCAAGCGGCAGCTGACGATGCTCTTCGTCGATTCGATCGACGAGGCCGCCGCCGCCGCGGCCGCGGGCATCGACATCCTCTCGATCATCGAGCCGGTGTGGACGCCGGCGATGCGGGCGGCCGCCGGCGACTGCTTCGTCCAGGTCGGCCTCATCTACGGCCAGCACTGCACCTACGAGGACTATCTGCGCGCCGCGCACGCCGGGCTGATGACCGGGGGCGACGCCTTCTACTGCGCCGGCAGCCTCGACACGATCGGCAAGCTCGCGGCGGAGGGCATTCCGGTCGTCGGCCATGTCGGGCTGATCCCGGCGCGGGCGACCTGGACCGGCGGCTTCAAGGCGGTCGGCAAAACGGCGGCCTCGGCGATGCAGGTCTACGAGCATGTCAAGCAGCTCGAGGCGGCCGGCGCGGTCGGGGCCGAGATCGAGGTCGTTCCCGCCCGCGTCGCGGCCGAGATCTCGAAGCGCACCTCGCTCATCCTGTTGTCGATGGGGGCCGGGGCCTGGGCCGACGCGCAATATCTCTTCGCCGAGGACGTGCTCGGCTATTCGCGCGGCCACCAGCCTCGCCACGCCAAGGTCTACCGCAATTTCAAGGCCGAATACGAACGGTTGCAGCGCGAGCGCATCGCCGCCTTCAAGGAATTCCGCGCCGATGTCGAGACCGGCGCCTATCCGGAGGAGAAGCACACCGTGCCGATCGCCGACCCCGAGTTCAAGGCCTTCCTGGCCGCGCTGGAAACTCGCTGAGCCTCGCGCGGCG
>CAVYXQ010000031.1:0-40933 GCA_963772555.1 uncultured Alphaproteobacteria bacterium
TTCGCACACCGTGGTTTGAGGCGGCGGCTACATTCTGCTGCTTGGCGCCGGCTTGGCGATGGCGGGCCGGATTCGACCCAAAGCTACTCCAAAATGAGTGAATAGCGTCGGCTGCCGGGGAATCCGCCCGGGTTACAGAGAGTCCGGAGCCTGCCGGCATAAGGGAAAATCGGCGAGGCACGGCGCCTGTCGCTCCGACCGGCCTTACAGCCGCAAAATCAATTCGATACGGCGTTATCCTCAGGCGACCCTGCAACGGAGCCGGTTGCCGCCGGCCGGTTTAGAAATTCTTGACAGATCACACTCTCGCCCGGGACCGATGAAGCCGGTTTTCCGCTTCGCGGCCGTTTCCCTGTTCGGTGGCGGAACAGGGAAATTGATTTCCCTGTTCCGTCTTCGCCTTCAGCACGAGCAAAGCCGCTGAACGACATGAAATACCATGGATTGGGCTCCCGCTCGAGGCGCTGCGGGGGCGATTTTTTCGTTTCGCAGGGATTAACAGCGAATAACAGGCGGGACGGCCTTGCCTTCGGCGAGCGCCGCAGAACCGCCGGCGGGCCGGGGATCGGCAAGATTTCCTTACCCTGTCCTGCCGTTCCGGCCGCGCGGCGACGGGTCCGACCCGATCGCCTCGCGCCCTCCTCAGCGCGCGGAATCGCCAGGAGCAGGAGCGCGACGATGTTGGTGATCTTGATGGCGGGATTGACCGCCGGGCCCGCGGTGTCCTTGTAGGGGTCGCCGACGGTGTCGCCCGTGATGGAGGCCTTGTGAGCCTCCGAGCCCTTGAAATGCTTGACGCCGTCCCTGTCGATGAAGCCGTCCTCGAAGCTTTTCTTGGCGTTGTCCCAGGCTCCGCCGCCCGAGGTCATCGAAATGGCGACGAAGAGGCCGTTGACGATCACGCCGAGCAGCGAAGCGCCGAGCGCCGCAAAGGCGTTGGCCTTGGAGCCGGAGATCCACAACGCGCCGAAATAGACGACGAACGGGGCGAGCACCGGCAGGAGCGAGGGGACGATCATCTCGCGGATCGCCGCCTTGGTCAGCATGTCGACCGCGCGGCCATAGTCGGGACGCTGCGTGCCCTGCATGATGCCGGGCATTTCCTTGAACTGGCGGCGCACTTCCATCACCACCGAACCCGCCGCCCGGCCGACCGCAGTCATGGCGATGCCCGCGAACAGGTAAGGGATGAGCCCGCCGAAGATGAGGCCCGCGACCACATAGGGGTTGGAGAGGTTGAAATTGACGACGCCGACATCCTTGAAATAGGCCGCCCCGGTGTCGGTGAAGTGCCTGATGTCATTGGTGTAGGCCGTGAACAGGACGAGCGCGCCGAGGCCGGCCGAACCGATCGCGTAGCCCTTGGTGATCGCCTTGGTGGTGTTGCCGACGGCGTCGAGCGCGTCGGTCGACTGCCGCACCTCCTTCGGCAGACCCGCCATTTCGGCGATGCCGCCGGCGTTGTCGGTGACCGGGCCGAAGGCGTCGAGCGCCACGATCATCCCGGCGAGCCCCAGCATGGTCGTGACGGCGATGGCGATGCCGAACAGGCCCGCGATCTGATAGGTCGAGACGATGCCGGCGACGATGACGAGCGCCGGAAGCGCCGTCGATTCGAGCGACACGGCGAGGCCCTGGATCACGTTCGTGCCGTGACCGGTGACGGAGGCCTGGGCGATCGACACGACAGGCCGCTTGCCGGTGCCGGTGTAATATTCCGTAATGACGACGATGAGGCCGGTGATAACAAGGCCGAAAACGCCGCAGACGAACAGGCCCTTGCCCGTGATGGTTGCGCCGCCGGCCGTGCCGATCTCGCCCCAGCCGACGACGAACTGCGTCGCGATGGCGAGGCCGACGATCGACAGGAGGCCCGTCGCGATCAGGCCCTTGTAGAGCGCCCCCATGATGGAATTGTTGGCGCCGAGCTTGACGAAGAACGTCCCGATGATCGACGTCACGATGCAGGCCGCGCAGATTGCCAGCGGGTACATCATAGTGGGGAGCAGCGCCGGGGTGCCCTCGAAGAAGATCGAGGCGAGCACCATCGTCGCGACCACGGTCACCGCATAGGTCTCGAACAGGTCGGCGGCCATGCCCGCGCAGTCGCCGACGTTGTCGCCGACATTGTCGGCAATGGTCGCCGGGTTGCGCGGATCGTCCTCGGGAATGCCGGCTTCGACCTTGCCGACAAGATCTGCCCCGACATCCGCGCCCTTGGTGAAAATGCCGCCGCCGAGGCGGGCGAAGATCGAGATCAGCGAGGCTCCAAAGCCCAGGGCGACCAGCGCGTCGACCACGGTCCGGTCGGACGGGGCGTAGCCGAGAACGTTGGTCAAAAAGCCGAAGTAGCCCGCGACGCCGAGCAGCGCGAGACCCGCCACCAGGAGCCCGGTCACCGCGCCCGAACGGAAGGCGATATCCAGCCCGCCCGCCAGCGACTTGGTCGCCGCCTGCGCCGTGCGGACATTCGCCCGCACCGAGACATTCATGCCGATGAATCCGGCAGATCCGGAGAGGATCGCGCCGATCGCGAAGCCCGCCGCGACCGTCCAGGAAAGCAGGAACCCAAGCCCGATGAACACGACCACGCCGACGCCTGCGATGGTCATATACTGACGCCGCAAGTAAGCCTGAGCGCCTTCGCGAACGGCACCGGAGATCTCCTGCATGCGCTGGGTTCCCGCGTCCGCCGCCATGAGGCTACTGACCGTGTAGACTCCGTAGACAATGGAGAGCAGGCCGCACAGAATGATCAACCCCAAGAGCATAACGTCCCCTTGATATGTTGCGCCCTAATGGCGCTTGGTTCGCGTTTGTGGGGGCCTCTTGCCAGAAAGCGGGCACTGCCGCAACGCGCCAGCCCCGATTTGGGCCGTCGTTTCGACCAAAGTCTGGGCGAAGGGTCAAAACGCCGCAGGACGACGACGAATTGAAAACAGGTTATTGATCGGCAGCCGCCGACTGCGCCGTTGCCGCGCCAATGGGCCGGCGCCAGCTGGACTTGCCGATCCGGATCGATTCGACGCGCAGTTCCCCCTTGGGCTCGAACGCGTCGGTCCGAAGGTCGATCCGTCCGTCCTTATGAACAATGCCCGAAAGCGCGTAAGCCGCCGACAGCATCCGCGCGGCGGAACCGGTGTACCACGACCACCCCCCTCGGCCGCCGTGACCCCACCCATCGTAGATATCTGCCGGCTGCTGGATCGGAACCAGGCCGTAAGTCGCAATCTGTGCGGGATCAGTCTTTCTCAGCGGCGATATCTTCTCAAAAATCTCGAACGCGCGGGCGCTCAAGCGCGCCGCCTTCTCCTCGTCGCCGTCCGCGCGCGCCGAATCAGCAAGCCGGACGAAGCCGTCGACGATCCAGGAGGCGCCGTGGCTGTATTGGCCGCCGTTCTCCCTCACGCCGGGGGGGTAGTCGGCGATGCGCCCGGGGCAGGGCCGCGAGTGCTCGTAAAACGGGGTTTCCAACAGCAGCACGCGGTCGGCCCGCTCAATCCTTCCGAGGCCCCCGTCCACGGCGGCGAGCGCCCGGTCGTCGTCGCAGGCGCCGGAATAGGCGGCCCATCCCGTCGTCATCGCATTGGCGACGCCGACCGTGTCTCCGTCGTCGGCGAAATCGAGCGCGTAGTGATCGCCGAGCCAGCCGACATCGAGCGCCTTGCGCTGCGCTGCGAGCGCTTCCTCGCAATGTCCGGCGAAAGGCTCGTCGCCCTTGAGTTGCGCGAGGGGAATGAAGCCGTCGAGAACATTGGCGAGAAAGAACCCCATCCAGACGCTCGTGCCGATGCCGCGCCTCCCGAGCACGTCGATGCCGTCATTCCAATCCCCGGCGCGCAGCAGAGGCAGGCCGTTCTCTCCGATATGCCGGAGCGTATATTCGATGGCGAGACGGGCGTGCTCGTAGACGGTCGCACGCTCCCGCGAAACCCGAGGAATGACGACCCAGGTGTCCTCGTGCTCGGGAATATCCGGGGCTTCCAGGAAAGGCGTCGACTCGTCCAGAACGCTGGCGTCGCCGAGTTGCCGAACATAACGCGCGAGCACGTAGGGCAGCCAGAGATGCGGGTCGGCCGCCTTCGTCCGCTGACCGAGTCCCGTGCCGCCGTTCGGCGCCCGATGCCACCATTTTAGCACGTCTCCTTGCCGGAACTGCTGGCTGGCATGCAGCACGATCTGGGCGCGCGAGAGCCGGGGCTCGAGCAGAATCAGCGGGAGCACATCCTGCAGCTGGTCGCGAAATCCCGTCGCGCCGCCGCGCTGGTTCGGCCCCACGCGGCCCCATAGACGCGAAGCATATAGCTGGTAGGGCAGCCAGGTATTGACGAAGCGGTCGAAGTCGGGCCGGTTGGTGCGAACCTCGACCTTCCCCAGCCGATCCGCCCAGGCTCTTCGCGTCGCCGTCAGGTCCGCAAGCGCCTCGGCGACGGAAGCGCGCGCCGCGGCCGCCAGCGCCTCCGCGCGGCTCCGCGCCTGGCCGAATACGATGGCGACTTGCCTCTCTTCCCCCGGCGCAAGCGTCACTTCGCTCGAGAACGCCGCGACGCGACGGCCGTCATCGGACGCCGCGCCGTCGGTCGCGCCTGTCTCGACCATTGCCGGCGTATGGATGTCGCGCCCCGGTCCCCCGAAGAACCGCGTCCGCACGATTTCGGTCCGGGGTTGCGTCAGACTTGTGGCGGCGAAGGCGAAGCCGCGCTCGAAATCGTTGTCCGGATTGTGAAACAAAAGGACGGAGCCGACCTCCTCGCTGCGAATTTTGCCCACGCTTTCGTTGGGGCTTTCCTCGAGCGCCAGATCGAAAAAAGGCACGATGCGCAGGCGCTTGGCCACGCCGCCGAGATTCCGGAGCGTCAGGAGCCGCTTGTCGCAAGGCTGGTCCTCCGGGACAAACACGACGTAGTCCAGCCGCAGGTCGCCATATATCTTCGTGAAAGTCGCCACGCCCGGCTCGTAGACAACCCGATGGATCGCGTCCGCCCGCTGAAACGGCGCGAAACCCGGCGCCTCGGTCTCTCCGGCGTCGAGATCGCGAAGGTAGACGATCTGTCCGGGCTGGACGACGGTGGCGCTATCGAAGCGAAAGGCAGTCAAACCATTCTGCCGCGCGTTAGCGAAGGCGGAAAAGACTTCGCCGTCGTTCGAGACCATCGTCGCCATGCCGAGCTCGTTCGCCATAACGTGCGCCCAGGGTCGGGGCGTCCGGTTGGTCAGGCCAAGCGATTCGCCATCCGCCGAGAAGGCGAACGGCCATCGGGAGTGCAGCGCGGGGGACGGCTCGACAGCGCGGGTTTCGTAGAAACGGGTGTTCAATTCCGGCTCGGGCACAGACGCGAAGCCCAGCCGTCCGGCGACCAGCTCGCTTGCCCAGACGGAATTATCGGCGCGCCCGATGACGAACTCAGCCTCTGCCGAGCCATTCGCGGCCAGCGTCACGGCCAAGGTGAAGCTCGCCGCGGGGTCGAACGTCCAAAGCTTGCCTTCGTCGTCGAGTTTTCGCCAGCGCCACGGCTCGCATCCCGTCGGGCTCGCGAGCGAGCCTTCGCCGAGAAATCGCGTGCGTGAATCCTCGTATCCGACGAGCTCAGCGCCGGCTTTCGGCCGGACGGCGAAAAAGGACGTCTCGCCGCGCCCGGCGCGGGCCGAGCGCAGCAGACGATTGCGGGCGAAAATGGCGTTCAACGCGCGGACGAACACGGTCTCGACATGCATGCCGGCGAAATCGAGATCGCGCGCATAGGCGCCGGTATCAATTCCCGCGACTTCGCAAAAGCTCGTCAGACGGAGCCGGCGCGGCCTTCCGGACGTGTCGGTAATCCGTATCTTCCAGCTCAAGACCGCGACCTGACCTTCGTCGGGCGCGATCTCCATGCGCGCCTCGAGTCCGTTCAGCGCGTGGACGATCGCAAGCCGGTTGAAGCCCGGCTCTTCGATGCGGTATTCGCCGCCACGGCGGGTCGGCTCGAAGCCGATCGACCATGGCGCTTCCCCTTCTTCGGTCACATAGAAGAAATGGCCCCGGGCCTGCAGAGGGTCGAGCGGCCGGCGAATGAAATCGATCGGGTCGCCGCCGCGCTCGGGACCTGTGACGAAGGCGGCCCCGCGTCCGTCGCGCAGAATTTCGAGTCCGACGGCGCCATTGTTGAAGAGATAGCGTTCTGGCCGGCGCGCCAGTTCGAACGGCGCGCCCGCGAGCCAGGGAGCGGGCGCCCCGCGCTTGCGGACCCTCGCGGCAATCGCGACGGACGCCGCCGCCGCAACGGCGATGAAGCCGGCATAGGCGAAGGCGACAACCTTCACCGGCTCCGGCATCGGAGCGGCGCCCTTGGCGAGAGTCTCGGCGCCGGTCCATGCCTGATCCCACTCAGCCCCACGGGGAATGTAAAACGGGATCAGGAGCGGGGCCCAGGTGCCAAACCGGCGAATGCCGTCAGGAATGGCGCGCGTGCGTCCGTTGTGGCCGATGAAGCGCGCGGCGGCTTCGTCGGCGCGGTCGCCGCCGAGAAAGGACAGATTGACCAGGCTCGCCACCCGCAGCCCCATGTGATCGAACCAGATGAGGATGCGCAGCCAGTCGTAGGCGAGCAGGCCCATGAACACGAGGAGGCTGAAACGGCGGAAGGATTCGGCGCTCCGAGTGAAGTCGACGCCGGTGGCGACGACCGTGCGCACCGCGCCGTCCTGATTGTACCACGTCGGGTCCGCCGACTGGCGCAGGAACGAATTGATGATCGGCGCCATCCAGAGGCCCCAGCGCAGCACGCGCACGCCCTGTTCCACGAGGCCCTCGACTCCCTGCGGGCTTACGAGATTGCGGATCGGCCGCAGGCTTCGCCGCAGCGCGGCATCGAGGAGCACGTAGTTGATCGAGAAAAGCGGCGCTGCGAGCGACCAGTTGATCACGCCGGCGACGGATTCCGCCCAGAACAGACGGACGCCGCCGGCAACCTCGCCCAGGTTGATCATCCCATACTTGTTGAAGATGGGATAAGTGGTGAAATCGCCGAGCTTACGGCCGTCGAGCCGGTAATTCACATCGGCATAGGCCCAGAATTTCGCGATGACCACCTGGAGCTGAGCGGAATCGAAGTACCAGCCGAGCGCCCCGGCGACGACGCCGCCAAGCACGAATCCAAGCGCGTACAGGCGCCAGCTTTGCAGCCTGGTCCGCTTTCCGGCGACAACGCTCCAGGCGTCGAACCCCAGATCGACCCCGCCGTAACACAGGGCTCCGACGGCAAACATCGCAAGAAAGCGCGTGCCGCCGTCGTCGGCGGCGAGATGCGCGTTATAGGCGAGGCCCAGGCCGAGGCCCGCGACCACGCCCCGCACCGGCGCGCGCGGGTCGCGATAGGCTGCTTTCAGCCGTCCGAAGAACGGCGGCGTGCCATCGGCGCTGCCGAGGATCGTCGCGCCGAGCGGGAAGAGAACCGCGCCCATGACGGCGCCGGCGGCGAGCGCGTGACCGCTCAATGCGCCAGCCACTCCGGGGGTCCGCAGAATGGCCGCCGCAATCAGAATGAAGCCCATGAAGAGGCCGCCATAAATGGCGCCCTTGATGAAGCCTGTGCGCCAATGGCCCCAGACCGCCTCGAATTCGAGGCGGGCGACTGCCGAGCCAGTCGAGCGGAATGCCCGTCATCAGATAGACGATCGCCCACAGTCCCCCCTGCGCCAGCGCGGCGCAGGCGCTGGAAAAGACGATCGCCAGCACGGGCTGGGGGACGAGTTGCGCCCCGTTGGCGAAAAACGGCGTGGCCGCTCCGACGATTCCAGCCAGCGCGAAGATCGCGTGGGTACGGAGCGAACGAGGGAACCGGTTGACGCTGATCAGGCCGATCAGCGTCAGCATGGCAGCGCCGAGAAACCAGAGCGTCAGCGCGCGCCCGATGGCGGCCTGCACCGAAAACGGCCAGGCGGCGTGCGCGGTGACGAAGCCGCCGATCTCGGCCATGTGCCAGTCGGCGTTCAAAACCAGGAGGATATTGAAGAGGAACGGCACGGAGAGGAGGCTGATCGCCTCCACGAGACGGAGCGCGCGATAGCCGCCGGCCAGCGCCATCGCCGAGCCGCCGAGATACACGATAATCGCAATCGCCGCGCCCGGAACATCGAACCGAAAGACGTCGGACCAAGGCCCGGGCAATTGCCAAAACCCGAGCGCGTCGTTTCGCTGGTAGGCGAAGAGCGCGAAGGCCGCGGCGTCGAGCGCGATGATCGCTTTGGAGAAGGGGCGCTGGGACCACGCCATACGCACCAGTCCGAGCCCGGCGGCGCCGGCAATCGCGGCGAGGATCGGGTCTCGCGCCACGACGGTCCAGTAGGACGCAAGCGCGATCAGGGCGATGCCCGCGGCGGCCGGGAGCGCCGGCGCGACGGGCCGCTGGACAGGAGCCGTTATTTCCATGCTTGGCGCGCGTTCCCCATTCCGCAGTGGCCCTGATCCTTTTCCGATTGCCATCCGTGTCGCAAGGCCGCGTTGCAACCGGAGCCCCGGCGCCTCATAAGCGTTGGACGTGACCAAAAGGAGTCCTTATGGGGTTTCCGCGGTGGATAATCTGCGCCGTCATTGGCGCGCTGCCGCTCGGCGCCGGCCTCGCGGCCGCCGAACTGCCATCGCAAGCCAGGAGGGTGAAGCACGCCGAATCAGTGAAACATTGCAATATTGCCGGCTCGCCGGGCATTCTCGCGGCGAATGGAGTGTGCGTCAGGATAAGCGGCTACGTCTCCGCCGGCTTCGGCGCCGGGCAAACGAGATAGTTCTTTACCGGTCTGGGACAGCGTCGACCAAGCAGATTTCTTCAGCCGAAGGGTCCAAGGAAGGCGCGGCGCGAGTGAAATCGCCGCAAGCGACGCGTTCGAGCGGCTTCCCTGTTTTTCCCTGATAATCCCTGCTAACCGAAGAATCGCTCCGGTCGCCCCTCGAGTTTGCGCGCAAATCCGTGGGTTTTCATTGCGTTCAGCGGATGTGCTCGTGCGAAAGGTAAAGACGGAACAGGGAAATTGTTTTCCCTGTTCAGCCCATGAACAGGGAATTGAGCGCGAGGCGGAGGACCCGCTTCCAAACCAAGCCGCCGGCGCCGGCGCGGCCGCGGGGCTGCGTGTGGACAACGGCATTTCGGCGTGCTCCTGCGGAGCCGCTTGCGCGGGGCCGCCGTGTATGCTCCCTGAACGAGCCTCGATCGCGAGCCGCATATCGGGAGAGATCCGATGAAACCCATTCACTGGCTGGCCGTCATTCCGTTCATCGGCATGCTGGTCGGTCCGGCGGTCCATAACGAGGTTGATCCGCTCATTCTCGGGATGCCTTTCCCCCTCGGCTGGATCTCGGTCTGGGTCGTGCTGACGGCGATCATCATGGCCGTCGTTTATCTGATCGATCCGGCAAACCGCGAAGACGCCCCATGACCGCGGCGCTGGCCCTGATCGCGCTCGCCGCGCTGGCCGCCTTGGCTCTGGGCGTAGCCGCCCGCGCCGGGCGAGACATGGATCTCGAGCAGTGGGCGGTGGGCGGGCGCGGCTTCGGCTGGATCTTCGTCTTCCTGCTGCTGGCCGGCGAGATCTACACCACCTTCACGTTTCTTGGCGCATCCGGCTTCTCCTACGGGCTCGGAGCTCCGGTCTATTACATCCTGGCTTACGGCTCGCTCGCGTACGTGATCGCCTATTTCCTGCTGCCCCTGATCTGGAGCTACTCCAGGCAGCACGGCCTGCACTCGCAGCCGGATTTCTTCGTCCGCAAGTATGCGAGCCCGAGTCTCGGCGTGCTGGTCTCGGTCGTCGATCTGGTGGCGCTCATCCCCTATCTCGTGCTGCAGCTCACCGGACTCGGGATCATCGTCACAGCGGCAGGCTACGGCGCCGTCCCACGGGACGCGGCGATCTGGATCGGCGCCGCGATCGTCACGGTTTATGTCATGACGTCCGGCATCCGCGGCTCGGCTTATACATCGGTGGTCAAGGACATTCTGATCCTTTGCGTGGTGCTCTTCCTCGGCATCTATCTGCCGTTGCATCTTTACGGCGGCATCGGTCCGATGTTCGAGAAGATCGCCGCCGCCAAGCCCGGCTTCCTCGTCTTCCCGGCAAGCGGGCAGAGCGTCGCCTGGTTCATCTCCACCGTGCTGCTCACCTCCATCGGCTTCTTCATGTGGCCGCACTCCTTCGCCGCCTGCTATGCGGCGAAGGACGCGCGTGTCTTCCGGCGCAACGCGATCGTCTTGCCGATTTACCAGCTCATACTGCTGTTCGTGTTCTTCGTCGGTTTCGCCGCGGTGCTGCAAGTGCCGGGACTGAAGGGCGGCGACACCAATCTGGCGCTGTTCAAGCTGGCGACGCAGCAGTTCTCGCCGGCCGTGGTCGGCCTGATCGGTGCGGCAGGCGTCTTCACCGCGCTGGTCCCCGGCTCGCTGATCGCGATGACCGCGGCGATGCTGGCTGCCAAGAACCTGATCGGCCTCGCGCGCCCGCACGCGACCGACCATCAGACCGTGGCCCTTGCCAAGTGGCTTGTGCCCGTCGTGATGCTGGTCGCCGTCTATTTCACTTTGACCGGCAACGCCACGATCGTGGCGATGCTTCTGGTGGGCTACAGCTTCGTCACTCAGCTCTTTCCCGCCGTCATCGCGAGCCTGATGCCGCGCAATCCCGCGACCCCGGCCGGGGCCTTCGCCGGGATCCTCGTCGGCGCGGCGGTCGCCGCGGTCCTCACCTTCACGCACGCGACCATCGGTTCGCTGTTCCCGGCCCTGCCGGAAGCGATCCGCGACCTCAACGTCGGCATCATCGCGCTTGCCGCGAATATCGTCGCGTTGGTCGTCGTCAGCGCGGTGACCAGGCCGCGCGCAGTCTCGGCCGCCGCTGCCTGAAGGCGGGGCAAGAGGATCCACCGCGACCGGAGCCCGCCCCGCCACGGCGGCCTTGCCCGCGATGCGCGAGCGGGTCTAAACGCTCCCCCATGACCAACACTTCTGAACTGACGTTCGCCCATCTCGGACACGCCTCGCGCATTCCCGAGGCGCCGGACGCCAAGACCCTCGATCGGGCCCCCAATCCGCACGCGGACACCGATTACATCGCCCGCTTCGCCGCGCCGGAATTCACGTCGATTTGCCCGGTGACCGGCCAGCCCGACTTTGCCCATCTGGTCATCGACTACGCGCCGGACAAATGGATCGTCGAATTCGAAGTCGCTGAAACTCTACCTCGCGAGCTTCCGCAATCACGGCGCGTTCCATGAAGACTGCACGGTGAGAATCGGCAAGGACCTCGTCGACCTTCTTCGGCCTCGCTGGCTCAGGATCGGTGGCTACTGGTTTCCCCGCGGCGGGATGCCGATCGATGTCTTCTGGCAAAGCGGCAAGTTTCCCGATGGCGCCTGGGTTCCCGATCAGGGGGTTGCGCCCTATCGCGGGCGCGGCTGAAGCGGCCGGTCGAAACAGGAACAAACCCCGGGAAAGGACGTTCGTCCGCGCCGACGTGAATGGTCGCGTCTGCTTGGACGGAGTTCCGAGATGCATCGCCGCCTGCTCCTCACCTCGATCGCCGCGCTCGCCGCCAGCCCCGCGCTGGCGCAGAACAAGTCTTCGACCAGCGGCTCCTCTTCGACGCAATCAGCGGAGAAGCAGAAGTATATCAAGGACACGCTCGCCGTCGGCTCCATGTCCCTGGTCTTGAGCCGCATGGCGTTGCCGAAACTCAACACCGCTCAGCTGAAGCAGTTTGCGCAGTTCGAGATCGCCGAGCAGGAGACGGTGGCGGACGTCCTCACGGCGCTCAAGACGAACGCCGCGCCAACGGGGGCGATTCCGACGCCGTCGGACGCCGAAGCGATGCAGAATATGAACGAAACCGGCAAAGCGACTGTGGAAAAATTCCGCAAGCTTCAGGCCGGGTCGGCGTTCGACGGGGACTTCATTCAAGCCGAGATTGACGCGCACAGGCTGCTTCTCGGATTTCAGGAAGCCTATCTCAAGAGCCCGGACGATCTCGACGCGGCCAACGTCGCCAAGCTGGCGCAAGCGGTCATCAAGGAGCACCTGACGCTGCTCGGGGACATGCAGAAGACCGGCTGAGGCGGAACGCTGCGGATTGCAAGCGCCTCAGGCCGCCCTTTTCGGTTTCAGGGCCGCCCGCACGGGCCCGAGCAGCTTTTCTGCGGCTCCGGGCGGCTTTTGAACCGCGGGCGCCAGTCTGGCCAGCGCGTACACGCGCTCGCGCAAATCGTCTGCGAGCGCTTGCCGATCGGTGAGCTCGGCGATCGAGCCCAACGGGATCGGCGCGCCGATGACGACCGGCAGGCAGGTCCCGATGCGCGACCTGACCTCATGAAAGATCAGGGAGATGCGCAGGGTATAGCTCAGATGGCTGGCGATCTGGAAAAGACGGCTGTTCTGGCCGCCGAACCAGATCGGGATGACGGTCGCCCTGGATCGCTGGATGAGCTGCGGGACGAAAGGCTGCCAGCGCCCGTCAACGGCGGGCTTGAGGCCGAGTTTATCGGGCGCCGTTGAAACCGCGCCCGCCGGAAAGACCACGACGACGCCGCCCCGGTCGAGTTGCGCCCGGGCGGCCGCGCGCGTCGCCAGATTGGTGCGCCGGGCCTCCTCGGTCTCGCTGAAGTCGACCGGGAGAATGAAGCTTCTCACCTCCGGCGCCCGCATGAGCACGGCATGCGTCAGGACCACGAAATCCGACCGCACCTTGCTGATGAGCCATGAGATGACGATGCCGTCGAGCACCCCATAGGGATGATTGGCGACGACCACGACCGGTCCGGTCGCGGGCATCGCGGCGAGCGCATAGGCGTCATAGCGGACATCCAGCGCCAGCGAACGCACCGCCGCCTGCCAGAACGTCTCGTTGGCCCGCGGGTGGCGCTGGTTGTTGACATAGAGCCGCTTGAGCTTCGGTTGGCCGGTCGCCTTTTCGACAAGACGGATCAGGCCGCGCTTGAGCGGCGGATCGCTCGCGGTGGCGTAGCTGAAAAGGAGTTTGTCCATCTCGAGCGGCGTCTTCCCAAACAATCCACAGTATCGCGCCTAAGCGACCTCCGTGTGACAGGCTTTAACATAAGGCCTGGACTAAGGCTTCATCCGCTTCGCCAAAGCGTCGAAATCCTGCAGTTCGGCCAACAGCGCCTCGAAGTCCTTGAGCGGCACCATGTTCGGCCCGTCGGAGGGCGCGTTATCGGGGTCCGGATGGGTCTCGATGAAGATTCCGGCGACGCCGACGGCGACCGCCGCGCGCGCCAGCACGGCCACGAATTCGCGCTCCCCGCCCGACGAGGTTCCCTGCCCGCCCGGCTGCTGCGCCGAGTGGGTCGCGTCGAAAATGACCGGCGCGCCGGTCTCGCGGGCCAGGATCGGCAGCGCGCGCATGTCGGAAACGAGCGTATTATAGCCGAAGCTCACGCCACGCTCGGTCACCAGAACGTCGCGCGCTCCCGACGCGTCGAGCTTGGCGACCACGTTCTTCATGTCCCAGGGCGCGAGAAACTGGCCCTTCTTCACGTTGACCGGCCGGCCGGTGAGCGCGGCGGCGACCAGAAGATCCGTCTGCCGGCAGAGAAAGGCCGGAATTTGCAAGGCGTCGACCGCCTCGGCCACGGGGGCGCACTGGACGCTTTCATGCACGTCGGTGATGACCGGCAGGCCGAGCGTCTCCCGGATCTCGGCAAAGACCGGCAATGACGCCTCGAGCCCAAGTCCCCGCGCCCCCGACCCGGAGGTGCGGTTCGCCTTGTCGAACGAGGATTTGTAGACGAGGCCGACGCCGCGGCGGAGCGCGATTTCCTTCAGCGCCGCCGCCGTCTCGAGCGCGTGCGCCCGGCTCTCGACCTGGCAGGGGCCGGCGATCACCGCGAGAGGCAGCTTCGCGCCGAATGAGGCCGCAAGCGGCCCCCGGCCGATCTGAACGATGGGATTGTGGCGCAAAATGCCGGAAGTGCTCAGTTGCCTCACGAGGTCGCTCTTTGCGGCAATAAAGCCCGACTGGCAAGGATGGTCTCTCCATCGACCATCTTGGCCCTTCCGAGCCGATCACGCAGTGTTGCCGGTGTTCAGTTTGACCCCGTGATTGTTTCAGTCGCGAATGAAATGGATGATCTTGGGCGGCGCACAGCAGTATCCCCAAAACCGCTTTCGGTCGAACCTGCCGCCCATTGGCCGCAATCGACCCGCTGCACGCGTTCCTGTTCAGCCCTTTACGGACGCAACGCGCTTGAAGGCCGCCGGAGGCCGACCGCGCGACGCGCTCATTCGCTACATCCCCGCACTCTTGACAGCGCTGATGAACTCGTGGCGGAGATCGT
Organism: uncultured Alphaproteobacteria bacterium; assembly: GCA_963772555.1. GTDB lineage: Bacteria > Pseudomonadota > Alphaproteobacteria > Rhizobiales > Beijerinckiaceae > Roseiarcus. Next base: position 14,315 of record CAVYXQ010000031.1, read on the forward strand.
CGTGGGAGTCACCCTGAAAAGCCCTCCCGGCTCGTTTTGCGCATCCAAGCACAGAGGGTCACATAAAACATCGTGCCTTGACCTCGCCCGAGCCGCTCACGCCGCGGCCAGCTCACGCGCCAACCCGGACGACTTCAGCCAAGTTACCCAGCGCCGAAGAAATTTGCGGTAGTTGATTTCGCTGATGCGAAGTACGTACAGGTGACTCAGCTCTTTCGGATTGGCATCGTTAAATTTACCGCTAATAAACGCATACATCTTGACCGGCTCTCCGTAACTAGAGCGACCGTTCTCATCGAGATATGAAATACCGCCGTGGGCCATCGCGTTCCGAAGGATGCTGCACCACTGCGACGTCGGCATTTTGCCTGCACTTGCCGCCGCCTTATCACCCGCAAGTTCATTCGCTAGGTCATCTGGAATTAGATTTGCAATATTAAAGAGTTTATTCTTCCCACGCATTGCAAAGCTCCACTCGCCGGGACGATAGAAAGGTGCCTTGCTCAATATCTGACCACCAAGAGTGTCTAGTACGGCGGCTGCCACCTTCGGATCGATGCATCGGTCGTCAGCATAACCATCGTTTTGCGCGTTTCTATGCCTTTCAATCCTCTCCACGGGTAGATTGATGATCGGTATCGACATAGAAATCAGAAACGTCGTCGTGAGCGAGCCCAATCCACGCCGGTCCGCTTGGCGGACCTTCTCGGCGTACGGCCAAAGCTCATCTATCAGCTTCAAGCAACGCTGCGGGAGTTCCAAACTGAAGTGCAAGGGATTCCCCAATGCGATTCCCTTCTATAGCATGACGCGGCTCGTGCATTACAGTGCATTGCGGGGGACATGGTACGCGTTGCAGGATTTCTCCGGCAGTGTATGACGGCCCCCCGATATGGGGAATTCGTATCATATCCCCGTAAACGTGCGCTTTCTATACTGAGATGATCGTGCGGAGTCTTTCGATAATTTTCGTTGCGGCCATGATCAGATTGACGGTTACGAACCGGAACTCGTGGCCATGCATGCGAACGGTCTCATCGACATCGACGTCGACGGATGGGTGCAACAATATGCTGGAAGCGGAAAGTGATAGTGGGTCGTCCACCTGTTCCTGACTTCGAAGATACGCGTACATTTGATAGATGTAAGGGCTCTTGAGGACGGCCGCGCGGTGCGGCGAGGCTCCAAAGATAGATGTGAATTTCGTGTCGATAACTAGCCGCCGGGTGTGAAGGCTGTCCTCCAAAATGATGTCCGTCGTCATCCCCGGCAAGATGGCGTGGATGCCAGGGCTCGCGGTTTCGATTTGCCACTTGAGGCGTTTTCCTTGATGAACCGTCCAGCCGAATGGCCGCAGTTCGGCAGCATAGAAGTTGCCGATCGCCTTTTCGAAAAGCTGCCGGACTAATTTCACGTCCTTCTCGACCCGAGCGGTAGCGTGGCCTCCGGAATCCTCTGTTGGGATGACAACGTCGAACGCCAAGCGTGCAAGCGAGACCATCAGACGGTCACCTACATCGCGTCGCGCAATGCGGTCGGCGCTCAAAGCGCTCCGGGACGGCTTTAGGCCGCAAACGCCGAGGTTACCCAGATCGCCGGCAAGCCGTCCGCACTCGTGAGCAAGTACATTGTCGTCAACACGGTTGGCGAGGGCATCGAGTGCAGCCCGGACAAGACGATTACGCGGCGTGTCGACGGTCAATTCCTCAAAGCGGCAGGCAATCCTGCCCTTGCCCAACAAGTCGTCCGCGTAGGTATACAGAATATCGATGCGGCCCCTCAGGCGGGCCAGAATGGCAGCTCTTTGCCGGTAGCCACGGCTGAGATTGCGACGCAGGCGCCGATCGACCGCAAAGCAAAGCAGGCGTGCGACCAATGACGGGAAGTCTGGCGCCTCTTCCACGGCCACATCATACCGTCCATAAATCTGTACCAAATCAGAAGCGTAAAGGAACAACAACCAGATGTTGCGAACTGGAATGCTACCGATCAGGCGGGGTTCAGGTTCACCCGTGGCGTGTAGGCCTTCAAACTGCATTTACAGGCCTTCGAGCAATCTTTGCCCGGCGGCTTTAGCCTTGTCGGGAGCGTCAATCCAATATTCTTCAAGCTGCGGGATGATCTCCGTGCGGGCCACCTCCCGAAACCATTTCCGAGCGTTAGCTATCGGTGCGCCGATCTGCGGAGTCACGTAGCTGTGGCCAATCTGGTATTGCGGGCCCAACGAACGGTCCTCTCGAATCTCGTTGTTTAGAGCATTGATGCGCTGCTCGATCATCGAGACATCTTCTGCGGAGATGCCAACGCGATCGATGCACCAAGCCTTCCAGGCCCCGTTGAGATTGGGCGAGAGACTCTCGAAGGCAAACCGCCGGCGCAGCGCGAAATCCACAAGCGCAAGCGAGCGGTCTGCTATATTCATTGTGCCGACGACAAACAGATTGCGCGGGACGTACACCCGCTCATTTGGAACCCGTCGATAAGCCAACTCAATCGCGTCTTCAGAACCGCGCTTGGAATCCTCGATCAGCGTCAGAAGTTCCCCAAATATTTGCGCCGGATTCCCGCGATTGATCTCCTCTATGATCAGGACATAAGGCCGATCTGGTTCGGTCTTCGCTGCTTCGACAACCTGTGAACGACCACCGCCTAAAGGCGGTGGCTTCGGGTTACGGCTTAAAGCCGGATTGGGTCGGCCCAGGGGGCCGACTTGCCAACTGGCTAGACGACTTTGAAGTTGTCGTCAGGTATCTCGGGCTTTTGATCCTCAATGTATTTCTTCCACACCTCGTCCGTCACATTGCCGCTCGTCGCCACCCAATAGCCCCGACCCCAGAGATGCTGACCCCAATACCGTTTGCGAAGCGACTGATATTCCGACAGCAGTTTGTGCGAGCTCTTGCCTTTGAGATACTGCACCGCCCGAGACACCGATAGATGCGGCGGTATCCCTATCAGCATGTGCACATGGTCGCGATTGATCGCCCCAGCGTAGATGGTCATCTCGTGCGCCCGCGCGATTTCCCGTAGCAACTCCCGCGCCCGTTGTCCGACATCTCCGCCCAACACAGGAAACCGGTACTTTGTTATCCACACGATGTGATACTTGCAGTCCCAGACCGTATGACTTCCGGGCTTCGCGTCTTGCATACCCGCAGCGTCGCATCCCGGTCGCCTAAAGGCGAGGGGTTTACGGATCCCAAAGGTGGGACTCTAAAAAAATGCCATCGACCAGGTCGAGTTTGCTATCTGTTTTGGCCGAAGGGCGGAAACCGCGGACAAAGTCTTCGTAGGCAAGAGACGGGTGAAACTGCACGATGCGCAGCCGATCCCGAGTCACCTTCGGGTCTTTGGTCCCGATCAAGACATATGCCAGTCTCTTAGCAAGCCACGTCTTGCCGGTTCCAGGAGGACCCTGGAGGACGAGATTCTTCTTCGCTCGTAGACGAGACGAAATCTCGTCCAATCTTTCTTCCTCCACAAAGCCACCTTCCTCAATGATCTGTTTAAGCGTGTACGAGGGGATGGCCGCTTCGACCTCGGTTTCCTCTGGTTCGGATGTAATCTCACCACCCGTCTGTGTTGCTGCCGCGCCGTACTTGGTAGCGAAATGCGGAACCTCCTTGAGCCAATAGTCGTAGTCCTGTTTGGCGTTGGCAAACGCGAAAATAATCAGGCGGCGTGCCAATTCGTCGCTCCTATCGGCCTCGACGATCGTCACTCGATAGGTATAGAAAAACCAGTCGCGGGGTGGCTTGAGTAGCTGCCAATCGACCTTAACAGACTTCCCGTCTCCTGGGTTTTCTGCAATTGTCCCGATGGCCTTGATCCGCATACAAGACACGGGCTTCCCGTGATTGTCGAACGGAAGGTTATTCTTGCGGGTAAACGAGGACTTGATGGCAATCAGGTCGCCCGGCTTCATTCGCTTCACTTCATCCGAAACATTGTCGTTATCAGTATCCCATACACCGTCTGCAATGAAGCGCTGCGATTGGTCGACAGTTCCACCCCAAGCTGCTCCGACAAACCAAAAGCTGCGGCGCGGGTCTGCGAATAGTTCCTGTTCGGGCACGACTTCCGGAGCGGGCTTCTCTTCGTCGACGGCAGTCTTGAACTGCTCACGTACGTCGTGGAAAAGCTTCAGAGCCTCCGAGTGTGTTAGAGTCGTATTGTGGCCTTCCGACGTGAGTTTCCAAATTCCTCGCTTGCTCCCATCGATCAGGCCTGCTTTGGCGAGATTGAACCGGGCCCAATGGACGTAGTTTTCGAACTTTGACTGTCCGCTCTTGTTTAATCCCTCAACTTCTGAATCCGGCACGTCAACGTTTTGTCTGATCCAGGCGAGCACAACCTCGGGTGTTGCCTCGCCCCCATTCGCTCGAATCCCCTCAAGTACGGGGTTAAAGTAGCGAACGAAGCGAGGTCCGCCAGCTTCATCTTTTGCCCATTCCTCATGAGGCAATGCAAGTTCATCCGGGGCCGTCTTTGCCCATTCGAAAACAGCCTTCTGTTGGTCACGGTAAAAGGCCTTCGGATCGTCGACTTTAATGCCGACCATTTTCACCGCAGCGAGGAACCCGGCAAGGCTCTCACCTTCCAATTTCCCGGTCTCGACGTCGCCCTGCCTCACCACAATTGCGGATAGCAAAGGCCACCCGCGGGCGTGAGCAATCTTGACAAGATGTCCTAGCTGTTGCGGTAGACGATACCTCGCCCTGCTCCATTCGACCTCACTGGCCGCAGCCAGATCCCCATAGGTTGCGAAGCGTCCGTCTCGCGCTGCGGCCAATATCGCCTTGTAGGTTTTGTTGATGTCCAAATCCGAAGATGACGGCTCGCTGCGATGGTCAGGTCTGTCCGCATCAAGGGTAGAATCTCGCCCAGAATCCTTCTCTCCCAAGACTTTAGCTTTACCCTTCAGCTTCTGAACGTACTCGGGGAACTTAGCCAGAAATCGCCTGTCCAATACAGCGGGAGGGCTTGCTAGGACCTCGCGTCCCCGGTTCGTGAGGTGGTACTCACCAGCCTCTTTCCTGAACAACTCGGCCATTCCTAGTTGGCCAGAGGCCCAATGGATTGCGTTGGCGAATTTAGTCCCTCCGCCTGCCGACCGCAGTTCGGCACTTTCCTCCGGTGTCAATTGGAATTCGGCGGCTAGGGGTCCGACTGCATCTGAGTTGCGAAACGGCCCTCGCTCGGCAAAGCGCAGAAGCGGGAACATGATGTCGTCGGCACGCGGGATTGTCATCGATACGCTCGAGTTCGTCTAGTCTCTTATCTCTTTTGAATAACACCCAGGTTGCGGAATCTCTACCTCAGTTTGCCGCCAGAAACGCCGCTCTTCCGTGAAGGCCGACCTTCTCGCAAACCGCTGCGAAGGACCGGTCTCCGCCCTTTCGCGACGTCCCCGCGCGGGGGCGCCAAGCGTTAGGTTTTTCACACTCGGACTAGGCGCCAGCCCCCGCCTGTCGGCGAGTTACGCTCCTGGGGATCGGACGGCCGGGAGGGCTCGCCACAGTCATTCGTGGCGCCGCCGCTCGGAAACTCGTTGACATAGTGTAATTCTGATCGCGGGGTCGCCTGGTCATCTTGCTTGATTGGCGTGTGCCAACAAGCAATTTTAGCCATATGAGGAAAGCCAGCATCACCGAGGCGAAGAACAATCTCAGTTCGCTGATCGACAGCCTCAAGAGCGGCTCGGCCGTCTTGATCGTCGATCGGGGACGTCCGGTCGCGCGGCTCGAGCCTGCGATCGCCGGCGGCGAGGACAGGGAGATGGACGGTTATCGAGGCTCGTTCGCGACGGTCTGGTGCGGCCGGCCCGCGCGGCCCCGTCCCGTTCGCTTTTCTCCCGCCAGCCCCCGCGCGCCGACGCGGACGCTTCGGCGTTCGAGGCCCTGATCGAAGACCGCCGGGACGGACGGTGAGGTTTTGGGACGCCTCGGCGATCGCGCCGCTCCTCGTCCAGGAAACCGCGACGCGGCGCCTGCAAAAGCTCGCAGAGCGCGACCCCGACATGTTGGTCTGGGGGTCGAAAATCGAGTGCGCCTCGGCTCTGGCCCGTCTGGAGCGCGCCGGCGCCCTCGACCAGAAGCGGGCCGCGCTGGCTTTCGACCGGCTTGCCGAACTCGCCGACGGTTGGCACGAGATCGAACCGAGCGAGATCGTCCGCGAGAGCGCCATCCGCTTTCTTCGCGTTCATCCGCTGCGGGCCGCCGACGCCCTCCAGCTCGGCGCCGCCTTCGCTGTCGCGGAAGGCCGTCCCTCGTCGCTGCAGGTGCTGACGCTGGACGAACGCCTTGCCGATGCGGCTCGCAAGGAAGGCTTCGCAATGGTCGGCGCGACCGGAGTTTGACCCGCGCGCCGCTTTCGCAAATCGGCGACCGGCCTGCAGAATAACATAAGTATAATGTTAAACAGCCTGGCGCTCTGTGGGGGGACCTCAAGCGCAACATGAGGCGTCCGGCTCGGACGTTGGAAAGTGACAAAGTGACTAAGTGACAGATTTTCGAGCTTAAATCCTTGACATCGCTCGCCTCCGACCACGCTCGGCCAACCCGCGGAAGCCAGGGTTCGCGCCGGCGGCTGCCGTCAGCTCTCCACCCTGAGCGAGCGCGCGCCTCAAGGACCGTGTCCTGAACGCGTCGGCTCAGGAGGATCGGCGCGCCGCTATGACAGCTCTGTCAGGTCCCCTTCCGCCGCCGCTGGCGGTACTGGTCGGCGACCACAGCGGCGATGATGACGCCGCCCTTGATGATCTCCTGGTAGTGCGCGTCGACGTTGAGAAAGGTGAAGCCCGAGGTCAGGATGCCGAGGATCACCGCGCCGATCACCGTCCCGGTCATGCGCCCGACGCCGCCTGAGAGCGAGGTGCCGCCGATGACCGCGGCGGCGATGGCGTCGAGCTCGAAGCCGACGCCGACGCCCGCCTGGCCGCTGATCGCGCGCGCGGTGTGGACGATGCCCGACAATCCCGACAACAGGCCGGCCAGCATATAGACGAGCACGATATGGCGCTCGACGTTGATGCCCGAGACGCGCGCCGCGAGCGGATTGGCGCCGATGGCGTAGGTGAACTTGCCATAGCGGGTGTAGCGCAGCGCGATGTGGAAGATGAAGGCGACCCCGAGGAAGATGATGACGGGCCACCAGCCGGCGCCGATGGCGGCGAAGGAATCCTCGAGATTGCCGATCGGCTCGCTGTTCGTGTACCAGTCTGCGACGCCGCGCGCCGACACCATCATGCCGAGCGTGGCGATGAACGGCGGGATCTTGGTGAAGGCGATCAGCCAGCCGTTGATAAATCCGACGGCGAGGCCGCAGGCGAGGCCGGCGGCGACGGGGAAGATCGGGTTGAGCCCGGTCAGGGTCGGATAGATGGCGTGCGAAAAGCCGGCGCTCTGGGCGAGGCTGGCGGCGATCATCGCCGTCACGCCGACGACCGAGCCCGACGACAGATCGATGCCGCCCGAAATGATCACCTGCGTCACGCCGATAGCGATGATGCCGATCTCGGCCTCCTGCAGGATCATGATCTTCAGGCGCAGCGGATTGGCGATGAAGCTCTGGCCGACGAAGATCCAGCCGAGAACCTCGAACAGCAGCATCATGCCGATCATGACGCCGAGGATGCTGAGCTCGGGGGGAAGGCGGCGGCGCCCGCCGTGCGCCACTTCTTTGGTCGGGGCGGCGGTCGAGATGTCGGTGGCCACGATGGCGTTTCCTTCGCTTTTCAAAGCCCGCTACTGCGAGGCGAGCTCCATGATCCTCACCTGGGTTGCGTCCTTGCGGTCGACGATGCCGGTCATGCGCCCCTCGTGCATGACCAGAATCCGGTCGCTCATGCCGAGAACCTCGGGAAGTTCGGACGAGATCATCAGGACGGCGACGCCCTGCCCGGCAAGTTCGGTGATCAGCTTGTGAATCTCGGCCTTGGCGCCGACGTCGATCCCACGCGTCGGCTCGTCGAGAATGAGGATCCTCGGCTTCGTCATCAGCCAGCGGGCGATCAGAACCTTCTGCTGGTTGCCGCCGGAGAGATTGAGCACCGGCTCCTCGAGATCGGGCGTGCGCACTCTGAGGCGCTGCTTCTGCTCCTGGCAGAGCGCCTCGATCTCGCGCTCCTTGACGAAACCGGCGCGCGCATAGCCGCGGCGCAGGAGCGCCATCTGCATGTTGGCCGTGATGTCGAGCAGGAGGAAGCAGCCGCTTTCCTTGCGGTCCTCGGTCAGGAACGCCATGCCGGCGTCCATCGCGGTCCCGGGATTCCTGATCGCCATCTCGGCGCCGTCGACGGCGATCGTGCCCAATGTCGCGGGCGTGACGCCGAACAGGGTCTCGGCGACGTTGCTCCGCCCCGAGCCGACGAGGCCGGCGAAGCCGAGGATCTCGCCCTTGCGCAGATCGAACGAGATGTCACGGAAGCGGCCGTCGAGGGAGAGATTGCGGACCGCGAGCACGACGTCGCCGATCGGCACCGTCTCCTTCGGGAACATCTGGGTGATCTCTCGGCCGACCATGAGGCGAATGATGTCGTCGCGCGTCACGTCGGCGGCGGCATGCTCGCCGACGAAACGGCCGTCGCGAAATACTGACACCTCGTCGGCGATCTCGAACAGCTCGTTCATCTTGTGGGTGATGTAGACGATGCCCTTGCCCTGGGCTTTGAGCGTGCGGATGATCTTGAACAGGTGCTCGACCTCGCGGTCGGTCAGCGCGGACGTCGGCTCGTCCATGATGAGAATGTCGAAGTCGTAGGAAACCGCCTTGGCGATCTCGACCATCTGGCGGCTGGCGACGGAAAGATCGCGGACTTCCGCCTCCGGGTCGATCGGAATGTCGAGCCGCTCGAACAGCTCTTTCGTGTGCTTGCGCATCGTGTCGTGCCGCACGAATCCCAGGGCGTTCAGCGGCTCGCGGCGAATCCAGATGTTTTCCGCCACCGTCATGAAGTTCATCAGGTTGAGCTCCTGATGGATCATGGCGATGCCGTAGCGCAGCGCGTCGAGCGGCGACGACAGTTTGATCTCCTGGCCCTTCAGTCTGAAGGAGCCGGAATCAGGGGTGTAGATGCCGGCGATGATTTTCATCAAAGTCGACTTGCCGGCGCCGTTCTCGCCCATCAGCGCGTGGACGTGGCCGAGTTTCAGACGGAACGACACGTCGTCGAGCGCCAGCACGCCGGGAAAGGCTTTGCGGACGTTAGCGACTTCCAGCAGATAATCGGCCCCGGGAACTGCGCCGCTCTGCCGGATGACCTCGGCGGTCGACGGACTGATGGTCGCCATGGCGTTCCCATCCCAATCAAGCTTGCCAGATCAGGCCCGGCGCGCCCCCTTCTTAAAAGGGGCCCACGCCGAGCCTATCACACCTTCGGCGAGGGCCGGAGGCGGAGCGCGCAGGGCGTCCGCCTCCGGCGCCCCCAACTCCCGGGGCGAGCGCGGGAGAGAAGGATCGCGCCGATCAGTTCTTCTTGGTGAACTTGTCCATGTTGGCCGGAGTGACGAGTTGGAAAGGAACATAGACCTTCTTGTCGACGGGCTTGCCGGCCGCCAGCGCGAGCGCTGCGTCGACCGCGCCCTTGCCCTGGCCGGCGGCGTCCTGAAACACGGTGACCTTTAGGTCGCCCGCCTTCATCGAGGCGAGCGCGTCCTGCGTCGCGTCGACGCCGCCGACGATCGCTTTCTTGGTGTCCATGCCGGCCGACTTCATCGCCTGGATGGCGCCGATCGCCATCTCGTCGTTGTTGGAGACGACCGCGTCGAATTTCATGCCCTTCGACAGCCAGTTGGTCATCAGGTTCTGACCCTTGGTGCGGTCCCATTCCCCGGTCTGCTCGGCGATGATCTTGATGCCGCTGCAGTCCGGAGTGGCGATGACCTCGTGAATGTCCTTGGTCCGCTGCACGGCGGCCTGGTTGGAGAGCTGGCCTTCGATGACGAGAATATTGCCCTTGCCGCCGAGAAGCTTGCAGATCGCCTGGGTTTCGAGCGTGCCGGATTGAGCCTCGTTCGAGGCGACGAACGCGGCTTTCGGCCCGAGCTTGTCGACGTCGGCCGGCTCGCGGTTGACGTAGACGAGCGGCACGCCGGCGTCGGCGGCGGCCTTGGTGATGGCGGCGGTGGCGGAGGTGTCGACGGGATTGACGATGATCGCGTCGACGCCGTTGGCGATGAAGTTCTGCACCTGGCTCAATTGCTTCGAGACGTCGTCCTTGGCGTCCTCGATCTGCAGCGTCACGCCGGGAAGCGTCTTGGCGTAATCACTCATGCCGTTGCGCAGCACGGTCAGGAAGTTGTCGTCGAACTTGTCCATCGAGACGCCGATCTTGGTGGCGAAAGCGGGGCTCGAGAGCACGGTTGCAGCTGCGAGCGCCATCAGAATGCGTTTCATGTTCGGTTTCCTCCCTCGACGGCGCCGTGCGCCGTTCGGTTTCACTTCAGGTCCGCGCCGCGCTGGACGGTCGAGCGCGAGCGCCGACCCAAACTGTAACAAACGTTCCAAAGACAATCAAGAGCGGAATAATTGTTCCAAAAAATTCTTTTGCGCCGGTGGAGGCGCAAGACATGCCCGCCTGCAAGAATTTGAGAGGGCCGTCCGCCCTCATCCCCGCCGCAAGTCGGCGATGCTGCCCCGGTCGAAGGGCGAGCGCCTGCTGTCGGAGCGCGGCGCTCAGATGTTGGTCGGAAAGTAAAGCTCGAAGGGGACGAAAACGGGGCTTGGCGCCGTCTCCTGCGGCGACGCGAGCGCCGCCGCCATCGCGGCGAGCGCGCGCTCCGCGAGCAGCGCGGTCGGGGTCGAGATGACGGCGGTCAGCACGCCGTCGATAAGTCCGGCGCGAGCCTCCGCGGTCAGTTCGTTGCAGACGATCGCGAGCCCGCGCGACCGCGGCTCGTCGCGCGCGCCTGCAATGACGCCCTCCTTGCCGCCGCCGCAGATATAGAGCCCGACGAGGTCGGGATGCGTCGCGAGCATGTCCTGCGTCGCCGCATAGGCGATGCGCGGCTCCTCGAGATTGACCAGCGGCTCGAGCGGGGCGAATTCCGGAGCGTTCTCGCGAAGGTAGGCGCGAAACGAAATCTCCGCCAGTTCCTGGCAGAGAAACCGATGGCTGCCGACGATGATGCCGACCTTGCCGGGACGCTTCGCCGCTTTGGCGATCAGCCAGGCGGCGGTGCGCCCTTCCTTGCGGTTGTCGCGCCCGACGTAGGGCGCGCCCGCTTCCGCGCCGAGTTCGGTGAGGATGGCGAAGGTCGGCACGCCCTTGTCGCGCAATTTCGCGATCGCGTCGCTGACGCGCGGATGATCGACCGAAACCACCGCCACAGCGTGCGCGCTTTCGCCAAGCTTGAGCAGCCGTTGGGCGACGACGGCGGCGGAAAGGTCGGGCGCGAAATCGATGAGCGGCTTGCCGCGGAAACGGGTCAGCGCCCGTGTGGCGGCGGCGAGGTCGGCGCCGAACTGGACATAGAAGGCGTCCGGCCGCTGCAAAAGGAAGCCGAACACGCGTTCCGGAACGTCGGCGCGCAGGCGGCTTTTCAATAGCGGCGCGGCGTGAAAGCCGATCGTCTCGGCGGCGCGCAAGACCCGCTCCGCCGTCGGCTCGCGCACGCGGCTCCGGGCGTTCAACACACGGTCGACGGTCGCGACGCTGACATGGGCGGCGCGCGCAAGATCCGCGATGGTCGGGCGTGGGCTCACGGCTCAGGCCTCCGCTTGAAATGACCGAATTGCAACCTATGGCGGCAGAGATGATGATGGATTATGATAGAAAATGAAAGCGGATTGTTGTGCCGCAGCGGGCTTACGGGTAGCGGTTGAGCTCCGCGACGCCGGCGACCGGCCGGCGCGGCGCGCAATGGAGGAAACCGATGTCCGTGGCGATCCAGAGGCGCGATTACAGTCTTGTCGGACCCGAGTCGGGGAAGGCGGTCGCCGCCGGCCTCGCCTCGGCGAAATGGTACGCCCCGCCGCTGACTCGCGCCGAACTCAAGGAGCTGATGCGCCGGGAGGACGGCCCGGCGATCCGCGACACGCTGATCTGGTTCGCTGCGCTGATCATCTCGGGCGGGCTCGGGTACGTGTTCTGGGGAACCTGGGCGGCGGTTCCGTGCTTCCTCGTCTACGGCGTCATCTACGGCTCGTCCTCGGACAGCCGCTGGCACGAATGCGGCCATCGCACCGCATTCAAGACCAAGTGGATGAATGACGCGGTCTACCAGATCGCCTGCTTCATGATCATGCGCGAGCCCGAAATCTGGCGTTGGAGCCATACGCGCCACCACACCGACACGATCATCGTCGGCCGCGATCCGGAGATCATCACGCCGCGGCCGCCCGACATCGTCGCCCTTCTCCTGAATGTCTTTGCGCTGAAGAACACAGCGCGCTTCTTCCCCAAGCTGTTCCTGCATGCCAGCGGCAAGCTGACGGACGAGGAGGCGACATTCGTGCCCGAGAGCGAGCGGCCGAAGGTCTACCGCGTCGCGCGCATCTGGCTGGCGATCTACGCCGCCGTCGTCGTCGCCTGTATCGCGTTCCGCTCGATCCTGCCGGCCATGTATATCGGACTGCCGACGCTCTATGGCGGCTGGCTCGCGCTTTTTTTCGGCGTGACGCAGCATATCGGCCTTGCCGAGGACGTCCTCGACCACCGGCTGAACTCACGCACGGTCTACATGAACCCGATCTTCCGGTTCCTCTATTGGAACATGAATTACCACGTCGAACATCACATCTACCCGACCGTGCCCTACCACGCGCTGCCGAGACTGCACGAGGCGATCAAGGCCGACTGCCCGCCGCCCTATCCGAGCACCATCGCCGCCTATCGGGAGATCATCCCGGCGCTGGCTCGGCAGCTGAAGGATCCGACCTATTATGTGCGGCGCGAGCTGCCGGACGGCGCGCGGCCGCTGCCCGACGGCGCTGCGGCGCAGAGAGGCTGAGGACGAGGAGGCGAGAATGAGCGAGACCTGGATCGACGCCGGCGCCGCCGATCGCATCGCCCGCGAGGATGTCGCCCCGTTCGAGCACGAGGGTCGGCAGTACGCCCTCTACCGCACCGAGGACGACCGCTATTTCGCCACCGACGGCCTCTGCACACACGAGCAGGTCGAGCTCGCCGACGGCTTCGTCATGGGCACGATCATCGAATGCCCGATGCACAACGGCCGATTTGACTTCACGACCGGCGAAGCCAAGGGCGCGCCGGCCTGCGTCAATCTCGCTACCTTCCCGGTGAAGATCGAAAACGGCCGCATGCTGCTCAAGATCGCCTGAGACGGGCGCCGCCCCTGCGCGTTCCTCTGGCGCAGTCCGGCCACCGTTGCTAAGGGCTGACAGGCGCGGTTCGCGCTGGGAGAAGGCGAAATGAGACTGTCTGGAGCGGCGGCGATCGTAACCGGCGGCGGCTCGGGGCTCGGCCGCGCCACAGCGGAGGCGTTGGCCGCGAAGGGAGCGAAAGTCGCGGTCGCCGACGTCAACGCGGCCGCGGCGGAGGAGGTCGCCAGGGCGATCGGCGGACTGGCGCTCGTCTGCGACGTCGCCGACGACGCCTCGGCCAGGGTGGCGATCGCCAAGGCGGAGGCTGCGCATGGCGCCGCGCGCGCGCTGGTCAATTGCGCCGGCGTCGGCACGGCGGTCCGCGTTGTCGGCAAGGACGGCGATCCAGCCCCCCTTGGCGATTTCGAGCGGGTGATCCGGGTCAATCTCGTCGGCACCTTCAACATGATCCGCCTGGTCGCAGCCGGGATCGCCAAGGTCGAGCCGATCGACGGCGAACGCGGGGTCATCATCTCGACCGCCTCGGTCGCGGCCTACGAAGGACAGATCGGTCAGGCCGCCTATTCGGCCTCGAAGGGCGGGGTCGTGGCAATGACGCTGCCGATCGCCCGCGAGCTCGCGCGGATCGGCGTGCGCGTCAACGCCATCGCGCCCGGCATCTTCATGACGCCGATGCTGGCGGGCTTGAGAGAGGACTTCCAGGCGTCGCTCGCCGCGTCGGTGCCCTTTCCCGCCCGTCTGGGCCAGGCGGCGGAATACGCGGCGCTGGCGGTCCACATCATCGAGAACGGCTATATCAACGGGGAGACGATCCGGATCGACGGCGCGCTGCGCATGGCGCCGCGCTGACGGGCGCTCCAAGGAGTATCGCGTGCGGGGAAGAACAGGGCGCCTCGCCGACAAGACGGCGCTGGTCACCGGCGCTGCTTCCGGCATCGGCCGCGCGACCGTTGCCCTGTTCCACGCCGAGGGCGCCAAGGTCGCCGCGACCGACCGCAACCAAGCCGGACTCGCCGACCTCAAGGGCGTGGCCGATCTCACGCTGGTCCAGGACGTGACGGACGAGGGGTGCTGGCGAGAGGTTGTCGACGCCGTGGTCTCCGCGTTCGGCCGCCTCGATATTCTCGTCAACAGCGCCGGCATCGGCGGCATCGGCAATATCGAGACGGCGACCCTCGCCGACTGGCGCAAGGTCAACGCAGTCAATGTCGAGGGCACGTTTCTCGGCTGCCGCGAAGCGGTTCGCGCGATGAAGGGGAACGGCGGCGGTTCGATCGTCAATCTCTCCTCCGTCGCCGGCATCATAGGCGATGCGCAAACGATCGCCTATTGCGCCAGCAAGGGCGCGGTCCGATTGCTCACCAAGTCCGCGGCGCTCCATTGCGGACGCATGGGCTACAAGATTCGGGTGAATTCGGTCCATCCCTCGTTCGCCGACACCGCGATGGTGCAGGAGCTGATCGCGAACTCAAAGAACCCCGAACGGACGCGCGACGGTCTCATGCGCGCCGCGCCGCTCGGCCGTCTCGGCAAAGCGGAGGAGATCGCCGCGGCGATCCTTTATCTGGCGAGCGACGAGTCGGCGTTCACCACCGGCGCGGAGATCGTCGTCGACGGGGGTTTGACGGCGCAGTGACGGCGGGCGGAAGGGGCCGGATGAGGGGCGCCATTTCTGCTCTCGCTGAGGCGACTGACCTGCAGGGCCGATGGGGTTCCAATTCCATCATCGTCGTGGACTGGCGCCGCCTGCTCCTCGCCGGGCCCCCCGGCGCGCTGTCAGGGCAATCAGCGAAGGCGTGTGGCCTTCGCCGCCAGGGCCTTCAGCCACGGTCGCTTGAACAACCGGCGGGTTGCGCTCACGCTAAAAGTGGCATACTGTCAACATTGCGAAAGGCTCCCAGACCGGTTTCAGGCCTTCACAATGCCGACTTGGCCAACCTGATTTGTGCCTGTCGCCGCCCGATCGTCCAGAGAGACCGACTCGGACCGCGGCGCCACCGGTGGTTGCAGGTGGGGTCGGGGCGTTCGTGCGCGTCCTTGGGGGGCCGGTGACGCCGCCGAAGCGACGCGGCAAAGCGGCCATCACCATTCAATGCGGACCCAAGGTTCGCACGCATCGGTGGGAGGGGGATGAAGTTGCACTCCAAGGCGTCCAAATTCGCCATCTGCGCCGCAGTCTGTTTTTCGCGGGTCTGGACTTGGCGCAACATCTCCGTGACAGCCCCCGGGTTGGCGTTGCTGTTGGCGCTGATCGGCGCTTCCACCAACGCAGCCACGCTTGAGCTTCAAGGCGAGTGCGCGGCGCAATCCCGCAAGGTGTTCGAGTCGGGCGAATTGAGGGGCAAACCAATGGCGGCGTACGTCAATCACTACGACGAAAAATCGAATAAGTGCTTCGTCGCGATTCAAGAGACCCGCATGGACGGCGACACGGTCTGGACAACCGAGACCGTCCTCGACGCTTTTGAACGCATCGTTTATGCCGCCTACACGTGGCGCTCAGAAAAGAATAAGAAATATCAGGATATTCCACCCTTGGTATGCTCCATCAAGACGCTGGCCGGGGACAAGACAGAGTGCCACTCCGACGTTGAGTTCGACGAGTTGATCCATCGCAACTTCGGCCTGACCTTCCAGTAACGCCGGGTAGTTCTCGACTTTATGCTCCTGTCGCATCCGCCAGGGCCGGGACGCAGGGGCGATTCCAACGCGCCTCCCGGGTCTGCTCCCCGCGGGATCGGCGTCATCCGTGGCGTCAGCGGCACTTTTTGGCCGGCATTCGCCGGATGCCGGCCCCATGAAGCGCTTGCGCCGCGACCTCGCTGCCGGTACCCTTGCGGGATGCGGGCGACCAACAATCCTTTGGCTGCCGCGCGCCCTCACGCGGAGCGCTGGCGGCGGATGGGGTGGATGGTCCCGACCATCGCGCTCACCTTGGCCGCGCCCCTCTTTGTCTTCCGACTCGCCGCCCCGGCCTTTGCGCAATCGCCACTGATTCAGGGGTGGCTCGCGTCGAATACGGCGTGTCGCGGCGGCCACGCCGATGACCCCAAGACGGCGAAAGCGTGCCAGAGGCGCGATGAGCTCGGCGCCAAGCTGAAGCGCAGGGGCTGCGTTTACCAGGAGGACGGCGACTGGTGGAAATGCCCACACTAGTACCCACTATCGCTGATCGTTGAGTTGTGATTTAAGGTTGCATGAGCAGCCTTTTGCAAGCGACACCGATCGTATTGACGGCCGAGGAGCGGGCTGAGCTTGAAGGTATGGCGCGTTCGACCAAGTCGGAGCACCGCACGCGCTTCAAGGCGCGGATCGTGCTGATGGCCGCCGATGGCGCGGCGACGCGGGCGATTGGCCGGGCGCTCGGCTGTACCACCGGCACGGCGTCGAAATGGCGGGTTCGTTACGCGAAGGACCGACTTCCCGGGTTTTCGGAAGTTGGCGATCGCGGGACCGAGGCCAGATACGACAAGGAGACGGACCAGCGCATCCTGGCGGCGCTCGACGCTGCGCCGCCGGAAGGCTACGCAAACTGGACCGGGCCGCTGATCGCCAAGAGGCTTGGCGACGTTCACGTGCAATATGTTTGGCGTTTCCTGCGCGCGCAGAAGATCGACTTGTCGGGGCGCAAATCCTGGTGTCAGAGCAACGACCCGGAATTTGCGGCCAAGGCCGCCGAGATCGTCGGGCTCTACATGGCGCCGCCCGACCATGCGATCGTGCTCGCCGTCGACGAAAAACCGTCCATTCAGGCGCTCGAACGCGCGCAAGGCTATCTGAAGCTGCCCAATGGGCGCGCCATCACCGGCCAGTCGCACGATTACAAACGCCATGGGACGACGACGCTGTTCGCCGCCCTCAACGTGGCGAGTGGCGAAGTCGTTGGCCGCCACTACAAGAGACGTCGGCGCGTCGAATTTCTCGACTTCATGAACAGGGTCATCGCCGCCTATCCGGAGCGCGAAATCCATGTCGTGCTCGACAATCTCTCCACCCACAAACCCAACCGCGACATGTGGCTCAAGCGCCACAAAAACGTGCATCTCCATTACACGCCGACGCACGCCTCCTGGCTCAGCCAGATCGAAATCTGGTTCTCGATCCTGACCGGGAAGTCGCTCAGCGGCGCCTCGTTCACCAGCGTCGAGCAACTCGTCGCCCACATCGACGCCTTCATCGCCGACTACAACCAAACCGCCAGACGCTTCGTCTGGACTAAATCCGAGGTCCACCAAAAACGCCTCAAACCATGCTTCGCCGACCAATGATTCTGGGTACTAGTCTGTAGGACTCCCGCGTAGCAGCCGGAGCCGGAATCTCCATCGCTCCGGGGGTAAGGGAGACAGTCTCGCCGCCTCCCCTCCGCCTTACGTCACTTGTGCGAATGTTCGTGGGCGGTCGAGGTGTGCTTGTGTCCGTGCTCGCTGTATTCGTGAGCGGCCTTGGCGTGCTCCTGCGCCTCTTCGTGCTCGCCAAGCTCGTGATGATGAGCGGCCTGATGATGATGATGTGCGGCGGCGTGGTGGTACGCTGCGGCCTGATGATGATGCTCGCTGGCCGGATGCTTTGGAGACTCTGCCATGGCGTATTCCTCCCAACCAGACCCGTTAAAGCGTTGCGTAACCGGGGCCAATTGCCGGGCGGGCTTGGGCTGGTTCAAGCAGGGGCTGGACTGACGAGGGTTGCGAGGTCTGGAATTTTTGGGCCTGGAAGTCCCAGTCGGTCGCCGATGAAGGCGTAGAACGACACTTTCAATTTCATGCAGGTTTTGGCCAGCCCGAGCATGACGTCGCGGGCGTCGCGGCCTTTGTCGGAGACAGTTCCGCCGGAGATTTTTCTCTTGGTGACGAAGGCGCGGATGTCGTTTTCCGAGGCATTGGTGTTGAGCGGGATTTCTGGCCGCTCGAGCACGCGCAGCAACTCGTCCTTGTGGCGATGAAGGCGTTTGAGCAGGCTGTCGAGCGTGGCGTAGCCGGTTCGCGCGCGCTTGAAGATGCGGTCGAAGCGGGAGCGCAAGAACTCGGCCTGTTCGGGGTCCGGCGCGAGCTTGTAGTCTTTCAAGCAACGATAGAACCACCAGATCATCCGCTTGGCGACCTCGACGGCGTTGCGCTGCTTGTCGTTGGCGGGAATGAGCTTGTGAACAAGCCGCTCGGCGTGAACCCAGCACAGCGCGTGCACGCCGACGCGGAACTGGCCGGCGTCGTCGGAGACGATCACCGTGCCCTGCAGCAAGCCCTGATGATGGACTGCGCCCCACAGCGCCGCCTCGCTGGCGATCAAGACGGGATCCGGCAGGACCTTGATCGCGCCCAAAGCCAGCGCCTGCAAATGGCGCTCCCACTCGCCCGAGGAGGCGAAGATGCGCGCCTCATGCGCGATGAACTTGTCGATCACGATCTGCGACAGATCGCGCCCTTTCATATAGTCGAGCGCGGCCTGGTTGATCACCCAGAGCGACGTTCCGCCGCAAAGCCGCGACAGAAACGCCAGACGCGATTTGGAGGGCCCCGTGCGAAACGCGGTGAAGTTGGAAGAGCCGATCTGTGTGGTGTAGCCGCTCTTGCCGGCGTGGCGCGCCCCCGTATCGTCGACCGTGACATAGGCGCCGCTCAGGCCGGCTTTCAGCACCGCCGCATCCTCGGCGCGAAACGTCTCCAGCTTGACTGTCAGCAGGCGAACCACCTGCCGCTTCGAAATCACCACGCCCATCCCATTGAGCAGCGCAACGATCCGCTCGCAGGTCATTTGTCCGGCAAAGTGCAGCGTCAAGATCAGGCGATTTAGGTTGGGGCCATAACCCCCGACAATGCCGGAACCGAGATGGGCGACGACCGTCTCGCCGTCCGGCGTTTCCCACCGCTCACGCCGGTAGCGCGTCACTGTCGGCGTCAGGCTCAAGTCCTGAACCACCATGTCTTCGTAGCCCTTGCGGCGCGAGCCCGCCGGCGCATTTGCCCTCACCACCACCGTCGCGCCAATCGTCAGCTTGTCGAGTTGGCTGCCGCGCCGCTGCGTCGAGCGCCCGCCTTTCTCGCCGCCCCCGGCCTGCGGCCCTTTCGCGTCCGTCGCCCTGTCCATGCCCGACGGCTTGACCGGCGGACGCGGCGGCAAATGCTTCAGCCGCGCAAGCTCGTCCTTGACCGCCTGATGCTCGACTTTCAGCTTGGCCAACGCGCCGACCAGCTTCTCGTTCTCCGCGCCAAGCCGCTTCACCTCATGGATTAGATCGCGCACCACGCCGAGCAGGTCGTCATGCGAAAGCCGATCAAGCGAATCAGGGATGCGCGCCGCCATCCCAAGCTTGAATCACACTTTGTCGCCGCTGACTCCCCCCTCCGCCCGAGAATTTGCCCCGGTTACAAGCGTTGCCGGTTGCGGCTTTGATGGTGAAGGCCTTTTTCGACGGCAGTGTGACGACTCCCGTTCGGGCGGCGCGGCGGAGAACGATATGCGTCGCCTTACCGGCGATCCGCCTTTTTTCGCCCGAAGACCTCGCGGCCTTCGCCGTCAAGAATGCGCAATCCTATGGTTCGCGGCGGCATCGCAATTTTCGCGGCGGCGACGATTGCGGCTGACACGTCCGCTGCTTGAATCTCGACTTCCGTCAAAGTTGCCGGTCCGCGATCTGGAGACGCGCCGATAAAATGGATTCGGAACGGCTGCACACTGGCGGCCGGGACCTGCATCTCCTCGTCCGCCGGTCTGAGTTCGGAATGGAGCCCAGGGCTGCGCGGGGCGGCCTCTTCACGATCGGGAACAAGAATGGCGTTCATGGCCAGCCGCACCATGGGGTCGACGTCTTTGCGCTGACCGATGAGGCGGGCAACCGCAAGTGCAACCAGGGCCCAGTCCCTGGCGATTTCGTCGGAACTCGCCTCCTGCTGGCGTAGGCGCGCCTCGCCGTAGGCGGCCTCGCCAAGATCGCGGACCAGCACCTCGGCCTCGGCTTCTATGCTTTCAATTCTTGCCCGCCGCCGAGGTAGCCAGGACAGCATGTTCGGCCTCTTTCGTCCCTCGCGGCCGATTGCTGCATAGTCTGGCGAAATGCGCAACCTATTCGTTGTGGCGAGCGGCGGGTGGCGCGACGCGGGCAAGAGCCATTGCGGTTGCGGTTGCGTTCGAGCGGCTCGCAGTTTTGCTCCTCGGCCGCTTCGGCGTTGCGCGACCGGCGCGTTGGGCGGGCCGAGAACCGGCGCTAGTCGAGCGCCAGGGCGCATCTCGAAGGCGCTCGCGCCGCTGACGGATCGCAGCAGCGGCCTACCTTCGCCACGCGCCGCTCTCGACCGAGGCGGTCTCGGCGCTGAGCCGCGGCTGCAACTATCGCCCGCCCGCCAGGCTCGGCCTCCTTCCTCCATTGCCGCGCGGGTCGGCGGGGCAAAAAAATGCTTCTCGCACGGGCAACCGCCGGATAAGGGTAACGCGTCCGGACTTATCAGGCTTGGAGCCGTGAATTCGGACACCCGGCCATCCCTGCTGCGCACCGACATCATCGGCGCGACCGCCTGGAGGTCATAACAAAGTGGGAGGAAATCAGATGAGGAACGCTTTGAGTTTGGCGGCGCTCGTTGCGGCGGGCTGCCTTTGCTGCTCGGGAGCGATGGCTCAATCGGGCGCGATCAACAAGGCCGTCGGCGGCTACTCGTTCGAAGAAGCCGCCAAAGAGGCGCCGACGACCCGCAAGGACGGCAAGCCGCTGACCTTCGCCATCATCACCCACACCGCCGGCAACGGCTTTTTCGACCCCGTCTACGTCGGCGCGCAAGTCGCCGCCAACGCGTTCGGCATAAATCTGATCCGTCTCGGGTCCGAATCCGCGGTCGACGACATTCCGCGCGAGATCCAGATCCTCAACCAGATCGTCAACGACCCGACGATCAACGGAGTGATCATGACGACGCCGCAGGTCGGCGCCTACAACGACATCGTCAAGAAGCTGGAGGAGAGGGGCGTCGTCGTCGCCACGACCAATTCGTTCGACGGAACGCTCTACGACCGCAGCAACATCAGCCATACCGGCCAGGACGCAAGCGCCGCGGCGATCGGCGGCGAGGCGATCGTCAAGTGCTTGATCAAGAACAACATCAAGAGCGGGTCGATCCTCTTCCCGAACACCGTGCCGGTCGGCAACATCGAGGTGAACAACCGTGTCACGGCGGCCTTCCAGGCGACTCTGAAGGCGCTGAAGGCGAACAACATGCTGGCGAACTTCAAGGTCGACGCGGGCCCCAACAACATCGGCGTCGACGTCGGCACGGACATCACCGCCGGCCCGATCATCCAGCTGATCGAAAGCCGCAAGGACGTCGTCGGCCTCTTCGGTCCGAACGGCGGCGTGACGCCGGCGATTGGCGACGCCGTTTCGCAGCTGAAACTCAATGGCAAGATCTGCGCCTATGGCTTCGATCTCGGTCCGAAGCAGCTCGAGCAGATCAAGAGCGGCGCGCTGATGGGCTCGCTTGGCCAGCAGCCGTTCCTGCAGGGCTTCTATCCCGTCGTGCAGCTCTATCTGCAGATCGACCGCAACATCGCCGCCGCGAACCTCGACACGCGCGCCCAGCTCGTGACCAAGGATAACGTCGCGAAGGTCGGCAAGCGCTTCGAAAACTGAAAAAGCGCATCGTCGGCGGGGATGCGCGGCTGACCAGGCTCTCGCGCATCCCTGTCGGCATTGACGGAACGCCCCATCATCATGAGCGCCATCAACATCGTCAGCCGCCCGGTCGAGAGCGGACGCGGCTCGTCGCTGCTCTTCGGCGGCTGGGAAATTGGCCTGCTGGCGATTATGGCCCTCTTCTATCTGGGCGGCCTTTATCTCAACCCCGCCTTCTTCGGTTCGCCGGACGCGCTCTTCTCGGTGCTGCGCGACGCGTCCCGCTACGGTGTCATGGCCGTCGGCATGACCTTCGTCCTGGTCAACAAGGAGCTCGACCTTTCGGTCGGCTCGACCTTCGGCCTGACCGCGACCTTCTTCGGCATGCTGTTCGCGCCGAGCTATTTCGACCTCGGCGTCACCACGGCCGTCATCTCGTGCCTCGCCCTCGGCCTCGCCATCGGACTGACCAACGGCTTTCTCGTCACCGTGCTCGAGGTGCCGGCCTTTATCGCCACGCTGACGACGCTCTTCATCGGGCGCGGCATCATCCTGGGTCTCACCGGCGGCAAGAACATCGCCTTCGAGCTAAAGGCCGCCAAATACCCCACGTTCTTCCGCATCGGCGAGATCAACGCGTTCGGCTTCAACAACCAGATCATTGTCTTCGTCGTCGTCGCGGCGATCGGCGCCGTCGCGCTCGCGTATACGTCCTACGGCTGGACGACCTACGCGACGGGCGGCAACGAGCAGGCGGCCCGCTACGCCGGCATCAACACCCGCTTCGTCCGCATGCGCTCCTACGTGCTGTCCTCGCTCTGCGCGGTCATCGCAGGACTGATGAATCTGGCGCAAAGCAAGGACGCGGACCCAGCGTTCGGCCTCGGCGCCGAACTCGTCGTCATCGCCTCGGTGATTGTCGGCGGCGCGGCGATCTTCGGCGGCCGCGGCCGCGTCATCGGATCGTGCCTCGGGGCGATCCTCGTCGGCCTGATCGACAAGGTGCTGCGCGAAGGGGTGCCGATCACCCGCATCATCCAGGTCGGCGACGAAAAGATGGAAGTGGCCGCGGTCTCACAATTGCCGCCGGGCGCGGTGCCGGCGTTTCTTGGGATCGTTCTCATCCTGGCGGTGCTGATCGAGCCATGGCTCGTGCGCCGACGCCTTCTCGCCAGGGCGTGGGCCTGGCTGCGCCGGCTGCCGCCGCCGGTCATTCCGGATCTGGGCGGCGTCGCCATGGCCGGCGCCCAGACGCGCGGCGCGCCGGCGCAGACCCGCGGTCTCGGCAAGCGGGGCCTCGCCGCTTTCTTCTACCGGCGCGACGCGGCGGCCGTCATGCTGGTCGTCGCCCTTTGGCTCTTCGGCTTCTGGGCGCGGCCGGATTTCTGGGAGGGGCTCGACAATTCGTTTTCAATTCTGCTCGCCTTCTCCGAGATCGCGCTGCTCGCGGTCGGCCTCACCTTCGTCATGGCCAACGGCGACATCGATCTCTCTGTCGGCTCGGTGCTGGCGCTCTCGGGCGCGACCGCCGCGGTCATCATGAAGGACACGAGCCTCGGTCCCTTTGCCGCCGCCGTCATCGCCATCGGGGTCGGCATGCTGGCCGGCGCGATCAACGGCTTCCTCACCGCCTATGTCGGCCTGCCCGCCTTCATCGCCACTTTGGGCACCTTCTACTGGGCGCGCGGCGTCGGCTCGTCAATCGTGGCGGGCACCCAGCTCAACGGCTTTCCGGAATCCTACAACCTCATCGGCCACAGCCTGTTTGAGCTGCTCGACGCCTTCGGAATGGCGCCGGCCCATGGATGGCAGCTCGCCGTCGCCAAGGCGGTCAGCGTGCAGACGATCTTCGTCATTGTCGTGGCGACGGTCGCCGGCATCGTCCTCGCCTATACGCGATTTGGCGAGAAGGTGATGGCGGTCGGCGGTAACGAGCGCGCCGCGGCTTTCGCCGGCATTGACACGCGCCGCGTCCGCTTCAACGCCTTGCTGATTTCCGGGACCTGCGCCGCCTTCGCCGGCGTGATCTACGACGCCTTCTACCGCAGCTTCATCCCGACGGCGGGGCAATTGCGCGAGCTCGACGCCATTTCCTCGGTCATCATCGGCGGCGGCTCGATCTTCGGCGGCTACGGCACGATGATCGGCTCGCTCGCCGGCGCCGGCGTCATCACTCTCATCCGCCAGCTGCTATCGCTCCAGATCATCCTGCGCGACGGCAGTTCGTTCGTGCTGCCGCAGCAATGGCAGAACGTGTTCATCGGCCTCATCCTGATCGTCGCGGTGGTCGGCGACATCTGGCTCAGGCAGAAGAATATCCTGGGCCTATGGTTCGGCCGGTTCAGGCCGGCCGAGGAGCCGCCGCCGGCGATTGCGGAGACGAGGGCATGACGACGCCGATCGTGGAGATGCGCGGCATCTACAAGAGCTTCGGCCCGGTGCAGGCGCTGGTCGACGTCCATCTGCGCCTGATGCAGGGCGAAGTGCTTGGCCTCGTCGGCGACAATTCGGCTGGCAAATCGACGCTGATGAAGATCATCACCGGCGCCTATCAGCGCGACGCCGGCGACATCTTCGTCGACGGAGACCCGGTCCACTTCAGGAGCCCGCACGAGAGCCGCGACCGCGGCATCGAAATGATCTATCAGGACTTCGCCCTTTGCGGAAACCTGGACGTTTCGCAGAACATCTTCCTGGGGCGATGGCCGATGCGGTTCGGCATCTTCGTCGATCGCCCGCGGATGCACAGCGATGCAGGCGCGATCCTGAAGCGGCTCAAGGTCGACGTGAACTCGGTCTATCAGAAGGTCGAAAGCCTGTCGGGCGGGCGGCAGCAGTCGGTGGCGATCGCCCGCGCCATCTCGTTTGCGCCCAAGGTGGTGATCTTCGACGAGCCGACCGCCAATCTCTCGGTGACGGCGACCCATCGGCTGCTGGAAACGATGACGGAACTGAGAGCCCACGGCGTGGCGCAAGTGATCATCTCGCATCGCCTCAACGACATTTTCGAAGTCGGCGACCGGGTGATGGTGCTCAAGCGCGGCCGCAACGTCGGCGAACGCGCCATCGCCCAGACCACGGAAAAGGAAGTGCTCGAACTGATCGTCTCGGGCGTGCCGGAAACGCCGGCTGCGGTCGAGGCGGCGGTGTAGATGCGGCAAGATGCTCCGCCGCAACAGTATTGTTGTCAGACAATACTGAGAAAAAGGGCAAGCGCGCGGTTGACGCGCAATAGCAAGGCGTCGTCGGCTTCGCCGATCACGCCGCCGATTTTGGCGGCAGGAAGAGCGGTGATCTTTTCGATCGCAATCTGGGAGACCTCACGGAGTCCGTTTTGCTTTGTAGGATGAACTTCAAGGCGGAACTGGTCGGCGTCGTCACGCAGCATCGAGGTGAGCGGGCAAATCACGACTGAAGGCAGTTCGGCGAAAAGATCGCTCTGTACAACCAGCGCGGGACGCGGTTTGCCGTAGTCGCCGGACGTGGCGACGACCACAAATTGGCCGCGCCGCACTATGGCTCTGGCCATTGGTAGAGCTGGGCGATGAAATCCATGATTTCGTCACCCGCCGGATCGCCCGCGGCCACGGCAAGCGCTTGGCGGCGGCACTTCTCGGCAAAATCGGGATCGCGGCTGTCTGGAACCCAGATTTGCACGGGACGCAGGCCGGCAGCCCGCATCCGCTGGCGGTAGGTGGCCATGCGGGCGGGCGGGGAAACGGGTCGGCTCGAGCGACGGGGCATGCAATCTCGCTTTTCGTAACATGTTACGCTCGTTCGGCGAAGATGTCACGAACTTTCGCTGCACTTCCTGCCCAATCCGTTTTTTGCCGACTGTGGCAGTCTATTGGTGGTTGGGTTCTTGTCACAATCGTCGTTCAGGAAGGCCGTCAAGAAAAGCTGGCCGTCCAGACGCCGGTTTTGCCAAAGCTGGATGGTCACGGTGTCTGCCCGGCCATAGCAAAAGGAGAAACGCAAATGTCGCTCAAAGGCAAGGTCGCGATCGTCACCGGCGGCAACAGCGGAATCGGCATGGCGATCGCGCTCGGTCTGGCGAAGGCCGGGGCCAGCATCGTCATCGATTACGTCGTCCATCCCGAGGCGGCCGAGGCGCTCGAGCGCGAGATCGTGGCGCTCGGCGATCAGGCGATCGGCGTGGACGCGGACGTCAGCAAGATCGACGATTTGCAGCGCCTCGTCGACGCCGCGGCGTCCAAGTTCGGCCGCCTCGACATCATGGTCAACAATGCCGGCGTCGAGACGCGAACCTCGGTCCTCGACACGACCGAGGCCCAGTATGAGCGGGTGCTGACGATCAATCTCAAGAGCGCCTTTTTCGGCGTCCAGCTCGCGGCGAAGCAGATGATCAAGCAGGGCGGCGGCGGGCGGATCATCAACATCACCTCCGTCCACGAGGACTGGCCGATGCCCGGCAACACCCCCTACTGCCTGGCCAAGGGCGGCATGCGGATGCTGACGCGCACGGCCGGCGTCGAACTGGCCCCGCACGGGATTCTGGTCGTCGGCGTCGGTCCCGGCGCTGTCGCCACCCCGATCAACCTCTCGACGATGAAGGACCCGGCGCTGATGGCCAAGCTCAACGCCGCCATCCCGCTCGGCCGCATGGCCCGGCCAGAGGAGATCGCCAACGTCGTCGCCTTTCTCGCCGGCGACGGCGCGAGCTATCTGACCGCGACCACCGTCTTTGCCGACGGCGGCATGATGCAGATGAGCGTCGG
>CAVYXQ010000032.1:0-52229 GCA_963772555.1 uncultured Alphaproteobacteria bacterium
TGAGGCTTCAGCAAGCGTCGGCTTCTCCATCGGCTGCGTCAGGTAGGCGGAAAGCCGGCCGGCGAAGGCGTGAGGGGTCTCGGCGAAGAGGCGGTGGAACTCGGTTTCGGCGCGGCGGCGGAGCTTCTGCTGCTTCGCGGCGACCCGCTCCATCAGCATCCCGATCGCCTCGGGGGTGAGGCCGCCACGCTCCGAGGCGAATTTCGCCAGCACGACGAGATCGTTGAAGTCGCCGAGCGCGTCGCGGAGCGCGTCCAGTTCCTCGCCTTGCGCGCCGAGCGCGGCGGGCCAAGCGGGAGAGAGCGCCGCGAGCTGATAGCGCAAGTCGACGACGCGGCTTCTGAGCGCATGCAGGGCGGCCGAATTGTCGCCGGCGAAGGCGGCGCGGCCGCGCCGGCGCGCCTGCTTGTAGGTGTGCGCCACCGCGTCGACGATGTCGCTCTCGTGGACCGCTTGCAGATCCCAGGCTTCGACCCGCTTGGCGATGGCGCCGAGCTGAGCCCGGGAAGCGCTGGTGGCGAAGCCGCCGTGCGCCCGCGCCGCGGCCGACCGCTCGCCCGCAATCGCCTCGCGGAGCCGGGTCGCAATCTCGGGCGGCGGGGCGAGACGCTCGAGGCGCAGCGCCATCACGTCGAGGTCGCGCGTACGTCCGACCCGGCGGCGGACGACGGCGAGAGCGGCGATCGTCACTCGCGCCGGCTCGCCGATCGACGGCAAAAAGAGCCGCGCCAGCGCGCGCGCCTCCTTCAGCCTCTTGCGCACACTATGGACCCGCTCCGGCGCGGCCTCGCCGCGGCCCGGAAACAGCTTGGCGGCGGCGCCGACGGACGCCGCCAGCAGGGCTCGGCAATAGAGCGGCCAGGCGTCCGCGGGCATCGACGCTAGACCTGAGACTCGTCCAGGCGCTTCGCATGCTCCCGCAACGCGAATTTCTGCACCTTGCCCGTCGATGTCTTCGGGATCTCGGCGAACACGATTGTTCGCGGGCACTTGAAGCGCGCCAGCCGCTCGCGGCACCAGGCGATCAGCTCGTCGGCGGTGGCGCTGGCGCCCGGCTTCATTTCGACGAAGGCGCAAGGGCTCTCGCCCCATTTCTCGTCCGGGCGCGCCACCACCGCTGCGAGCTGCACGCCCGGATGCTCGAACAGGGCGTCCTCGACCTCGATCGAGGAGATGTTCTCGCCGCCGGAGATGATGATGTCCTTCGAGCGGTCGCGCAGCTGCACGTAGCCGTCGGGGTGCTTGACGGCGAGATCGCCCGAATGAAACCAGCCGCCGGCGAAGGCCTTGTCGGTCGAGGGCCTGTTCTTGAGATAGCCCTTCATCACGACATTGCCGCGAAACATGACCTCGCCCATCGTCTTGCCGTCGGCCGGCACAGGCGCCATCGTCTCCGGATCGAGCACGTCGAGCGCCTCGAGCGCGTGGTAGCGGACGCCCTGACGCGCCTTCAGATGGGCCTGTTCCTCGCCGTCCAGCGCATTCCACTCGTCCTTCCAGTCGTTGACGACGGCGGGCCCATAAACTTCGGTCAGACCGTAGAGATGGGTCACTTCGAAGCCCGCCTCGCTCATGGCTTTCAGGACCGCCGCGGGCGGCGGCGCGGCTGCGGTGAAGAAGCGCACGAGATGGGGAAGCGGCCGCCGTTCCTCGGGGCCCGCGTCGAGCAGCACCGACATGACGATCGGCGCGCCGCAGAGATGCGTCACCTTGTGCTCGGCGATGAGATCGTAGAGCGCCTTCGCCCGCACCTGGCGCAGGCAGACATGCAGGCCGGCCTTGACGCTGATCGACCACGGGAAGCACCAGCCGTTGCAATGGAACATCGGCAGCGTCCAGAGATAGACCGGATGGCGCCCCATGTCGGCGGTGACGACATTGCCCATCGCGAGCAGGTTCGCGCCGCGATGATGGTAGACGACGCCCTTCGGATCGCCGGTCGTCCCGGAGGTGTAGTTGAGCGCGATGGCGTCCCATTCGTCGCTCGGGGCGGTGCGCCGGTAGCCTTCATCGCCTTCGGCCAACAGCGTTTCGTACTCCAGCGCGCCGATCCGGTCGCCGGGCCCTTCATATTCGGCGTCGTCGTAATCGACGACGAGCGGGCGAACCTTGGCGAGCTTCAGCGCCTGCGCCATCACGCCGGAAAACTCGCGGTCGACGATGAGGCCTTTCGCTTCGCCGTGGTCGAGCATAAAGGCGAGTGCGGGCGGATCGAGGCGGGTGTTCAACGTGTTGAGCACCGCCCCGGACATCGGCACGCCGTAGTGGCACTCGAGCATCGCGGGGGTGTTGGCGAGCATGACGGCGATCGTGTCGCCGCGGGCAAAGCCACGTTTTGCCAGCGCCGAGGCGAGTTTTTTCGCCCGCGCGTGGAAGTCGCGGTACGTTCGGCGCAGGCGCCCATGGGCGATCGCCAGCCGGTCGGGAAAAACCTCCGCCGCACGCTCGAGAAAGGCGAGCGGCGTCAGCGGCTGGAAATTGGCGGCGCTGCGATCGAGATCGCGATCATAAGGCGACTGGGACATGGGCTTCTCGAGGCCGGACTTCGGCATCATAGAAGCGACGACCGGCCTAAGGAAGGGAGGCCCGCTTCAAGGACGAAAGGCGAAGAACCGGAAGCCGATGAAGGTCGCGACCATGGCGGCGCCCGCCCCGGCGGCGACGAAGAGCGGCAGGATCGACGGGCTGACAGCGATCCCGGCCAAGGGCGCAAGCACGACGCAGGCTGAATAGAGGGCGAAATTGATCGCCAGACCCGTGCCGGCGACGATCCAGTAGCGGAGGAAGGCGCGCATTAGCGGCGCGCCCGAACGGCGGAAGGTGATGGCGCGGTTCAAGGCGAAATTGACGATCGTGGCGACGATGAAGCCCGGCGGCCGGGCGAGCTCCGGCGAAAGGCCGAGATAGCGCGCCGACGCATAGGTGATCCCGGCGTCGATGACGTAGCCGACCAGGCCGACCGCTGCGAATGCGTGAAGCTGGGAGGCGATACGCCCGGCGGGCGCGGTTCGTTCGGGAGCCAGGGCCCTGTCGGCGGGCATGCGCGGACTCATATGAGCGCCGGCACAGCGTCATAGGTCAATTTGACGCCGATGAGGAAGGTGAGAAGCAGAATGATGGCGTAGAAGCGGTCGACCGAGACACGGCGCACGATCCAAACCCCGGCAAAGGTTGAAAGGATCGCCAGCGGGATGAGGCCGGCCGAGACCGTGAGATTGTCGCGACTGAACTGGCCGAGCAGGAAATACGGCGGGATTTTGAGGAGGTTGACTGCGGCGAAGAACATCGTCGCCGTTCCGGCGAATACGCGCGGCTTCAGGTTCTGCGGCATCACATAGACCTGAAAGGGCGGCGCGCCGGCATGGCTGATGAAACTGGTGAAGCCGGCGACGGAACCCCAGAGAAGGCCGGATGGCACTCCCGGGGTCGCCACCGGCGCAAGCCCCATCCGGTCGCGGACCAGCATGTAGACGACGAAAAGGATCGAGATCAGGCCGACCGCGAGCCGCACCGCGTCCTCTGTCACGCGCGCGGCAATGAGCCAGCCGACGGCGACGCCGATCATCGAGGACGGAATGAGGATGACGAGGTTCCGCGGCGAAAAGTCGCGCCGGAACGCCCAGACGCTCACCCAGTCCTGCACGATGAGCACCGGCAGCACGATCGCCGCCGCCCGCACCGGCGAGACGGCGAGCGACATCAGCGGCACTGCGAGCGAGCCCAGCCCTGAGAATCCGCCCTTCGACAGGCCGAGAATGATCACCGCCGGGACCGCGACGAGATAGAATATGAGTTCGCCCGACATCGCCCGGCTGAGGCTCCCCATGAAGGCCATTGGCCGATAGTCCAAGCGCCCGCGCCGTTGCCTTCGCGCCCGCCCGGCGCGAAGGTCCCGCCCGTGTCGAACCGGCGCCGAAGGGAGCGAGACGATGAGCGGCTACAGGCAGACCTATGACCAGTGGCGGGCCGATCCGCAAGCCTTTTGGGCCAAGGCCGCGCGCGAGATCTCCTGGACCCGGGAGCCCGACCGGATCTTCGACCCCGCCGCCGGCGTGTACGGGCGCTGGTTCCCCGACGCCCGGCTGAACGCCTGCTACAACGCGCTCGACCGGCATGTCGAAGCCGGCCGAGGCGGCCAGGCGGCGCTCTATTACGACAGCCCTGTCACGGGAACCAAGCGGACGATCACTTACCGCGAGCTCCTCGACGAGACGGCGGCGCTCGGCGCCGTGCTCGGGGATCTGGGCGTCGCCGCCGGCGACCGGGTGTTGATCTACATGCCGATGATTCCCGAGGCGATCGTCGCCATGCTCGCCTGCGCCCGCATCGGCGCGGTGCATTCCGTGGTGTTCGGCGGCTTCGCCGCCAAGGAGCTGGCGACCCGCATCGACGACGCCGAGCCCAAGGTCGTCCTGACCGCGAGCTGCGGCATCGAGCCCGGCCGCATCGTCGAATACAAGCCCCTGCTTGATCTCGCGATCGGCCTCTCGAAACACAAGCCGGACGCCTGCATCGTCTTCCAGCGCCCGCAGATCGCCGCGCGCATGAGCGAGGGCCGCGACCACGACTGGACTGCGCTCGTCGGCGCGGCTAGGGCGGCCGGCAGGCGGGCGGCTTGCGCCGACCTCGCCGCCACCGACCCGCTGTACATCCTCTACACTTCCGGCACGACCGGCGTCCCCAAGGGGGTGGTGCGCGACATCGGCGGCTACGTCGTCGCGCTCAAATGGTCGATGTCGGCAATCTACGGCGTCAACCCCGGCGAGACCTACTGGGCGGCATCCGACATCGGCTGGGTCGTCGGCCATTCCTATATCGTCTACGCGCCGCTGCTGCATGGCTGCGCCAGCGTTCTCTACGAGGGCAAGCCGATCGGCACGCCGGACGCCGGCGCCTTCTGGCGGGTGATCCAGGACTACAAGGTCGCCGCCTTCTTCACCGCGCCGACCGCTTTCCGCGCGGTGCGCAAGGAGGACCCGCAGGCGGGGCTCTTGAAGAACTACGACATCGGCTCGATGCGCACGCTCTTTCTCGCCGGCGAGCGCGCCGATCCGGACACGGTCGCCTGGGCGGAGAAGGTTCTCGGCGTCCCCGTGGTCGACCATTGGTGGCAGACGGAGACCGGCTGGGCGATCGCCGCCAATCCGGTCGGACTGGGGATCCTGCCGATCAAGCTCGGCTCGCCGACCGTGCCGATGCCGGGCTACGATATGGCGGTCGTCGACGAGGGCTGCCATCCCGTTCCGGTGGGAACGATGGGCTCGATCGTGGTCAAGCTGCCCTTGCCGCCCGGCTGCCTTCCGACCCTCTACCGGCAGGACGAGCGGATGCGGGAGAGCTATCTCAAGGAGTTCCCCGGCTATTACAAGACCGCGGACGCGGGCTTCGTCGACAAGGACGGCTATCTCTACATCATGGGCCGCACCGACGACATCATCAACGTCGCCGGCCACCGGCTCTCGACCGGCGGCATGGAGGAGGTCATCGCCGCGCACCCGGACGTCGCCGAATGCGCGGTGCTCGGCGTCAAGGACGAGATCAAGGGCGAACAGCCCTGCGGCTTCATCGTGCTGAAGAGCGGCGTCAACCGGCCGCACAAGGAGATCGAGAAGGAAGTCGTCAAGCTCGTGCGCGACAAGATCGGCCCGGTCGCCGCCTTCAAGATGGCCCTCGTCGTCTCCCGCCTGCCCAAAACCCGCTCGGGCAAGATCCTGCGCGGCACGATGAAGAAGATCGCCGACCACGACGCGTGGGCGACGCCGGCGACGATCGAGGACCCGAAGGTTCTCGAGGAGATCCGGGAGGCCCTGGCGGCGCGGGCGGGGTAGTTGGGGAGGAACGCCAAACGCGCGGAGACCTGTCCGCGCCGAGCCATTTTCAATGGCTTAGACGCCTTTTTTTGTCCGGATGTCCGGATGTCCAGATGGCGTGGCGGTCCCGGCGCAGTATCTACTATTTATTATAGTAGTTAATGAGTCGCTGACCGTCGCTCTCTTCCGAGGCACGGCGCCCATTACCCGGCGGATCGATCTGATGCATCTTCGATGACTTCCCAGCCCGTGCTGCCCGCCCCGTCCCGTGGCGGGTCGGCTCCGCATTAAACCTTTCGAGACCCTGCTCGGGCTTCATACATGTTATACTCGTAAGATAGCTCAGGTGCCCAAGGCAACCTGGTCGGCGCAAAATGAACGGCCGCCCGGGGGGCCGGGCGGCCGCGAATCGCCTGTTCAGTCGCAAGTCGCCGCGAGGGCGACTTTAGGCGAGGCCCGGGTTACGGAACAACCTCGACGATCCGGCGGGTCGACGGATCGACCAGCACCGGCTGGTTGTCGACCACCGTATATTGGTAGCGGGTGACGCCGTATTCCGGCGGCACCGGATAGAGTGTGACGCCTTCGGGCGGCAGCACTTCGCCGACCACAACATGGGGATGATCGCGCCAGTCGTACGACGGGACATGCTCTTCCACGACGTAGTGGTGGAACCGCGGCGCCATCGCGCCGGTGAGGCCGCCGACGATGCCGGCGGCGGCGCCCAACGGCGCTCCGACGATCGCCCCGACCGCGCCGCCAACGGCGCCACCCGCTGCCGCGCCCGCGTTGGCGCCCTGGTTGACGGGGTTATCGCGGTTATCCTGCGCATAGGCCGCGGCAGGCAATCCCGCCAGCAGAAGCGCCAATAACAAGCCTTTTGACATGGTTTTCTCCCGAAAATGACCAACCGACGCAAGCGCCGGCGTCGGCCAAGAACGGCCGAAGCGGGGTTGGGTTCCTCTGCCCGCGCGGGCCCGATTGCGCCGGCGCCGCAAACGTCCGACAATGCCCCCAGAGGAGATCCACGGCCCGCATGAGCGAATCCAAGCCTGTTTTCGACGTCGTTGTTGCCGGCGCGGGCGCGGCGGGACTGGCGCTCGCCGCGGCGTTGAAACAGGCGCTGGGGACCGGCGTTTCAGTCGCCCTCGTCGATCCGGCCGCTTCGGCCGCGCACGATCGCCCGCCGCTGCGCACGGTCGCCATCGCCGAGGGGCCGCGGCGGCTCTTCGAGCGCCTCGGCGCCTGGGAGGCGATTGCGCCGAAGGCGCAACCCATCCTGGCTATGCAGATCATGGACGGAGAGGCGCGCGACGCCGTGCGGCTGCCCCATCTCCATTTCGACGGCCGCGCCGACCGTCCGCTCGCCCACATGGCCTTCGTCGACGACGTGGTCTCGGCGCTGTCGGCGCTCTGCGACCGGCTCGGCGTGACGCGCCTCGCGGGGTCGGTCGCCCGCTGGACGCCGAGCAGACACGTTGTGGCGCTTGCGCTTGCCGACGGCCGAAGCCTGCGGGCGCGTCTGGCGGCGGCGGCGGACGGGGCGCGTTCGAAGCTCCGCACGCTGGCCGATATCCCCTCTTTCGGCTGGGACTATGACCAGGCCGGCATCGTCGCCACCATCGAGCACGAGCGCGAGCACGAAGGCCGGGCGGAGCAGCATTTTCTGCCGGCCGGCCCGTTCGCCATCCTGCCGCTCATCGGCCGCCGGTCCAGCATCGTCTGGAACGAGCGCCGCGCCGACGCCCGCGCGCTTCTCGCGCTCGATCCCGAGGATCTCGTCCGCCAGCTCGAATTCCGCTTCACCCCCAAGCTCGGGGCGATCCGCCTCGCCTCGCGCGTCGAAGCCTTTCCGTTCCGCTTCCAGATCGCCCGCCGCTTCGTCGGCGAGCGGCTGGCGCTCGTTGGCGATGCGGCGCATGTCGTCCATCCGCTGGCGGGACAGGGACTGAACCTCGGCCTGCGCGATGTCGCGGCGCTCGCCGAGACGATCGTCGGCGAGATGCGGCTCGGCCTCGATCCCGGCGCGCCGGCGGCGCTCGCCGCCTATCAGCGGGCGCGCCGGTTCGACATCGCCGCGAGCGGGGCCGGCATGGACGTGATGAACCGCCTCTTCTCCAACGATCTTGCGCCGCTGCGCTTCCTGCGCGATCTCGGCCTGCGCCTCGTCGACCGGGCCCCCTCGCTCAAAGGCTTGATGATCGTCGAGGCGGGCGGCGCGGCGCCGGGCGCGCCGAAGCTCTTGCGCGGACTGGCGCTATGAGCGGCGAGTGGAGCGGGCGGACCCTCGCCGCCCAGGCCTTGGGGCGGATCGACGAGGCGACGCGGGCGCTCGTGCCGCCGATCCATGTCAGCTCGACCTTCATCCGCGATCCCGACAACCTCTACCGCGCCGGCGACGTCTACGGCCGGCCGGACAATGCGACGGTGCGCGAGGCGGAAGCGGTGATCGGCGCCCTCGAGGGCGCCGAGGCGACGCTCGTCTTCGGCTCGGGCATGTCGGCGGCGGTGGCGCTTTTCCTTAGCCTCGGTCCGGGCGCGCGCATCGTTGCGCCGCAGATTATGTACTGGGCCCTCCGCGCCTGGCTCAGGAACGAGGCGCGCGGCTTCGGCCTCACCGTCGATTTCGTCGACACCGAGGACCTCGAGGCGCTGGAGCGCGCGGTCGGGGAGGGCGCAACGAAACTCGTTTGGCTCGAGACCCCGAGCAACCCCTTGTGGGGCCTCAGCGATATCGAAGGCGCGGCACGGATCGCCCATGCCGCGGGCGCGCTGCTGGCGGTCGACTTCGACCTGCGCGACGCCGGTCTTCACCCGCCCGCTGCAGCTTGGCGCGGATGTCGTCATGCACTCGGCGACAAAGTATCTGAATGGACATTCCGATGTGCTGGCGGGCGCGCTTTGCTTCGCCCGCGACGATGCGCTTTCCGGGCGCGGGCGAAAAATCCGCCAGTCGCACGGCCTTATCCTGCATCCGTTCGAAGCGTTCCTGTTGACGCGCGGCTTGCGAACGCTCGATCTCAGGGTGCGCGCGGCGGCCGAGAACGCGATGGAGCTCGCCAACCGTCTCTCCAATCACGCCGCGGTCTCCGCTGTGCTCTATCCCGGCCTGCCGCATCACCCGGGCCACGAGGTCGCGCGCCGGCAAATGCAGGGCGGGTTCGGCGGCATGCTGTCCATTCAGGTGCGCGGCGGCTCGGCGGCGGCGATCTCCGCAGCGGCGCGGGTCGCTTTATGGAAACGCGCCACCTCGCTCGGCGGCGTCGAATTGCTGATCGAGCACCGCGCCTCGATTGAAGGCGAAGGCTCGCCCTGCCCGCCCGATCTGCTCAGGCTTTCGGCGGGCATAGAGGACGTCGAGGACCTGTGGCGCGACATCGACCGTGCGCTTGCAGGATAGGCACGGGCCGCTTCCCATCCCCACGGTCGCCGGAAATCCGTCCAGGCGCCATTCAAGCGGCATTCACCCGCGGCGTGGTCATCTCGGCGGGTTGAAGACCGGGAGAGTGACCAGCGCGGGACAGAATGCTCCTTCGGTTCTCAGCGTCTCGAATTGGCGAACGCGGGCGGGTCCGGCGAACGTTCGTCATGTTTTTTAAATGCCCCACTTGAAAGGACAACAACATGCGTTGCTTGCGACCTGCAATGGCCGCCTTTCTGATCTGCGCTCCTGCGCTCCTCTCGCCCGCCCTGGGGCAAAATTGCGTCTGTCCGGAGCCGGCGTACGAAGGCGCCGGGCCGCCGATCCAGGCGGAAGAGGCGCCGCCGCCGCTGCCGGAATACGAGCAGCCGCCGCTGCCCGCGCCGGGCTATTACTGGACCCCCGGCTACTGGGCCTGGAACAATTACGACTATTATTGGGTCCCGGGCGTCTGGGTCGAGCCGCCCCGCCCCGGTGTCCTGTGGACGCCGGGCTATTGGGGCTTCGTCAACGGCGCCTATCTCTTCCACCGCGGCTACTGGGGCGCCCGGATCGGCTTTTACGGCGGAATCAACTACGGCTTCGGCTACAACGGCCTTGGCTATGGGGGCGGCCGCTGGCAGGGCGACCGCTTCTTCTACAATTCGACGGTCAACAACGTCAGCTCCGTCCACATCAACAACATCTATAGGGAGCCCGTGACCGTTCCCCCCGGCGTCGGCCGGGCTAGCTTCAACGGCGGCCAGGGCGGCGTCCAGCTGAAGCCGACGCCGGAGCAGGAGCGCTTCACGGCTCAGACCAAGGAGCACATCCCCCCAACGCCGCTGCAGCGCAATCACGTGAAAACCGCCAGCATGAACGCCGAGCAGTTCCGTTCGACCAATCAGGGGAAACCCCCGGTCGCCGCGACGCCGCGGCCAGGCGAATTCAAGGGCAGGGACGTGGTCCCGGCGAAAGCCGCGGGTGCGGCCGCGACGGTTCCAAACGCTGAGGAAAATCAGCGGAGGCCCGGCGAGCCGCTAAATGGCGAGAAGCCGATCAAGCCGGAACGGCTCAACAATCCGAAGGCGGAAGAGAAGCTGCCGGGCGCAACGACCCCGCCCGGCGGCGGCAAGCAGCCGGAGACCGAGAAGCCCGTCAAGGGGGAACTCACGCCGAACAAGGAGCCGATCAAGCCGGAACCGCTCAATAATCCGAAGGCGGAAGAGAAGCTGCCGGGCGCAACGGGCAAGCCGGGCGGCGGCAAGCAGCCGGAGGCCGAGAAGCCCGTCAAGGGGGAACTCACGCCGAACAAGCCGGAGAAGCCGGTACGGCCTGAGCTCAAGCCGAACAAGGAGCCGGCGAAGCTGGAACCGCCAAACGTGCCGAAGGCGGAAGCGAAGCCTCCCGGCGCGCCCGCGGAGATGCAACGCCAGGAGGAGCTGAAGCGTCAGCAGCAACAGCAGCAGCAGCAGTTGCAGCGCCAGCAGGAGCAGGAACGGCAGCGAGCGGCCCAGCGGCCTCCGGCCGCCCCAGGCGCGGCCGAACGCAACGCCCGACCCGAAGGCAGGCCCGAACGCGCGTGCGGCAAGCCCGGCCTGCCGCCGTGCCCGAAGTGAAGGTGAGGAGAGGAGGGCCTTGGCCCTCCTCTCCGACCCTGCCAGGGAGCCTGTCGAGGACCAGGCCGCCGTTTCAGTCGTAAAACCGCCTGCTTTGCCCAGCCCGCCCGAATCCGGCTAAGGGACGCCCTATGCCGGGCATGGTGCGCAACATCTTTTCGGTCGGCGGCTGGACGATCGCCTCCCGGCTGACGGGATTCGTACGCGACATGGCGCTCGCCGCCCTGCTCGGCGGCGGCGCGCTCAACGACGCCTATGTCGCGGCGATCAAGCTGCCGAACCAGTTCCGCCAGATCTTCGGCGAAGGCTCGTTCAACGCCGCCTATCTGCCGACCTATACCAGCGTGCTCGAGACAAAGGGCAAGGAGGACGCCCAGCGCTTCGCCAGCCAGGTGTTCACCCTCTTGGTCCTGTCGCAGATCGCGCTGCTCGGCCTCGTCTACCTCGACATGCCGCTCCTGGTCAGGCTCACCTCCCCGGGGTTTGTGAGCCAGCCTGAAAAGTTCGCCCATGCCGTCGCGATGTCGCGGATCATGTTTCCCTACATCGCCTTCATCGCGGTGTTCGCGCTGCATCAGGGGACGCTCAACGCCAACAACTCCTGGAGCGTGCCGGCGGCGGCGCCCGCGGCGGCTAATGTCTGCATGATCGGCTTCCTCGCCTACGCCGCCTTCTTTCCCAACGCCTCCCCTGGGGTCGCCAGCATGGCAAGCTGGGGATTTCTCGCCTCCGGCGCAACGCAGCTCGCAATCGCCATGGCGGACGCGCGCCGGCGCGGCCTGCTCGAGCGGCTGACCTGGCCGCGCTGGACGCCGGAAGTGCGGCGGTTCTTCATCATGCTCGGCCCGGCGATCGGCATTTCGGCGAGCTACCAGATCGGCGCGCTCGCCGACCAGATCGTCGGCTCGCTGCTGCCGACCGGGGGCCTGTCGGCGATCAGCTACGCCGACCGGCTCTATCAATTGCCCGGCGGCGTCATCGTCATCGCGACGAGTTCCGTGCTGTTGAAGGAAATGTCAATGCTCGTCGCCAGGGGCGACACGAAGGCGGCGCTCGAGGCGCAGAACCGCGCCGCCTCGCTGACCGTGGCGCTCGGCGCGCCTTTCGTCGTCGTCTTCTTGATGATCCCCGATCTCATCATCGCCGCCGCCTTCGAGCACGGGGCGTTCAAGGCGAGCGCCACCCATCAGGCGGCCGCCGTGCTCGCCGCCTATTCGCTCGGCATGCCGGCGCTGTTCGTCGACCGCATCGTCTCGGCGAGCTTCCTGTCGCGCGGCGACACGGCGACGCCGCTCAAAGTCACCCTCGTCGGCGTCGCCCTCAATGTCGTCCTCAAGGTCGCCCTCTACCATCCGCTCGGCGCGCCGGGCCTGGCGCTGGCGACCGCCGCCGGCCTCTGGGTCAAGGTCGCCGGCGTGTTCACGCTGGCGTTTCGTCGCGGCTGGGCCGCGCCCGACGCGCGCTTTCTGGCGACGGCGGCGGCGACCCTGTTCGCCTGCGGCGCCCTGGCGCTGGCGCTGACCTTGGCCAACCCGCCGCTGATCTCGGCGCTCGCCGCTCTGCCGCGCTTCGCCCGCGAGGCGCGACTGCTGATCCTCGCTGTCATCGGCGTTGCGGTCTATTTCGCGGCGCTGGGATTTGGGCTCGCGCTGACGGGGGCGGCCCCGACAGGGATGGTCGGCAGGGCGATGCGGACGCTGCGGCAGGCGAGGTGAGCGCGAGGGCGTTTCAAAGGCGCGGCCGCGCGCCCTTATTCCGTTTCGACATCCTCCAGCCTGACCCCGCGCCCTTCACGCAGGCTGCTCCGCGCCTGTTCGATTCGACGCAAAAATCGCGGGTCATGTTGGAGACGATATTCGAACCAATCGTCCTCCGATTCGAAGCCGATCAGCACGCCCGCCGGTTTGCCGTGGCGGGTAATGACAATTTCCTGTGTCTCCGCCTGTCGAAGAAATCGAGACAGGTCATCCTTGACCTCGGAAAGCGGAACTTCCCTCATTCCGGACTTGCGAACTGTGCGAGCCATGACTCGGCCTCCGATTTGGCTACGATCGCCAAAACCTCGACGGTCCTGCCGGAAACGTCGTAGAACACCCGAATGTCTCCTACTCGCAGCCGATACTGCGGACGCAGCAGTCCTTGCAGCCGCTTGATCCGAGCGCGGCTTGTTTTCTCCGGCTCGTATCGCAGATGCGCTTCGAGCATGGTTCGCACGGTCGCGCGTACATTCGCCTTTAGCGCCCTCAGGTCGTCGACCGCTTCGGGCGCGAGCACGATGGCGAAGCTCATTCTGGCTAGAGTATAGCCAGATTTGGGCCCGCGTCAATTGCCGGAGCTTGACGCGCGCGCCGGCAAAGCTTCCTCTTGTCCCTCATGGGAGGTCCCACAATGAGCGTCAGGGCGCGGGACGTGGCGCAGGAGTTCGGCGTCCGCTTCGGCCGCGAGGCGAAAGTCAGCCGCGCGCCGGGACGGGTCAACCTGATCGGCGAGCACACCGACTACAACGACGGCTTCGTCATGCCGGCGGCGCTCGACTTCGCCACCCTCGTCGCCGCCGCGCCGCGCCCCGACCGGCGACTTCGCGTCTATTCGGTGACGCTCGACGAGACGCGGGAATTCGATCTCGACGCGCCGGACCCTCCCCGTCATCAATGGTCCGACTACGTTTTCGGCGTCGCGGCGATGCTCGAGCGAAGCGGCCGGCGCCTCGAGGGCGCCGATCTCGTCGTCTCGACCGACGTTCCGCTCGGTTCGGGCCTGAGCTCCTCCGCCGCGCTCGAGGTCAGCGTGGCGCACGCGCTGCTCACCGCCGCCGGGCTCGCCTTCGACCCGGTCGCCGTCGCCAAGCTCTGCCAGGCGGCCGAGAACGATTATGTCGGCATGCGCTGCGGCATCATGGACCAGTACGTCTCCGCCTGCGGCGTGGCGGGGAACGCGCTCTTGATCGACTGTCGCACCCTCGAGTCGCGCAATGTGCCGATCGCGCCGAACCTCAGGCTCCTCATCGCCAATTCGGGCGTGCGGCACCAGCATGCGGGCGGGGAATACAACGCCCGTCGCGAGGCCTGCGAGGAGGGCGTGCGCCTCCTGAAGCCGGCGCTCGGCTCGATCGCGGCGCTGCGCGATGTGACGCCGGATGCGCTCGCGGCCAACCGCAAGCGGCTGCCGGACCTCATCTATCGTCGCTGCCGCCACATCGTCACCGAGAACGCGCGCGTGCTCGAGGCCGAACGGGCGCTGAAGTCGGGCGATTTCGCCGCCGCCGGCCAGGCGATGAACGCCTCGCACGCCTCGATGCGCGACGATTTCGAGATCACCTGTCCCGAGGTCGATTTCCTCGCCAATCTCGCGCAAGGGGCGGAGGGCGTCTACGGCTCACGCATGACGGGCGGCGGCTTCGGCGGCTGCACGGTCAGCCTCGTCGAAGCGGACGCGGTCGAGCGGCTTTCGCGGAGTTTGATTGACGGCTACCGGGTCGGCTGCGGCCGCGACACGGAGGTCTTCGTCTGTTCGCCGTCCGACGGCGCCGGGCTGGTTGCCTTGTAAAACGAAAGGCGGATCCATGGCGAAGCTCGATTTTCGCGAGGCGTCGCACCGCCGGCTGAACCCGCTGACCGGCGAATGGGTGCTGGTGTCGCCGCATCGCATGCAGAGGCCCTGGCAGGGCAAGCGCGAGACGGTCGCCGCGGCGCCGATGCTGACGCACGACCCGGCCTGCTATCTCTGCGCCGGCAATACGCGGGCGAACGGCGCGGTCAACCCGGACTATTCGCACACCTTCGTCTTCGACAACGATTTCGCCGCATTGACTGCCGACGCCCCGGCCGAGCGCATCGAAGACGGGCTCCTCGTGGCGGAAGGCGAATCCGGCATCTGCCGGGTCCTCTGCTTCTCGCCCCGACATGACCTGACGCTGGCGAAAATGACTGTCGGAGACGTCGAGCGGGTCGTCGACGCCTGGATCGAGGAGACGATCAATCTCGGCGCCCGGCCGGAGATCGGGGCCGTGCAGATCTTCGAGAATCGCGGCGAGATCATGGGCTGCTCGAACCCGCATCCGCACGGCCAGATCTGGGCGACCCGGCACGCGCCCAACGAGCTTGAGAAGGAGACGCATCGCCAGGCCGAGTACCTGATGAAGCACGGACGGCCCTTGCTCATCGACTATCTGGCGCAGGAGCTCGACCGGGGCGAGCGCATCGTTTTCATGAACGAGCATTTCGTCGCGCTCGTGCCGTTCTGGGCGATCTGGCCGTACGAGACGATGATCCTGCCGCGCCGGCGGATCGCTTCGTTCGATGAACTGAAGGCTGAGGAAAGGACCGGGTTGGCGGCGGCGCTCTCGGAGCTCACCCGGCGCTACGACCGGCTCTTCGACGTCTCGTTTCCCTATTCGATGGGCTTCCACCAGAAGCCGACCGACGGCGCGGTGCACGCCGAATGGCAGATGCACGCGCATTTCTACCCGCCTCTCCTGCGCTCGGCGACGGTGAAGAAATTCATGGTCGGCTTCGAAATGCTGGGCTCGCCCCAGCGCGACCTGACGCCGGAAGCGGCGGCGGC
The DNA here is from genome assembly GCA_963772555.1 of uncultured Alphaproteobacteria bacterium. Taxonomy (GTDB): domain Bacteria; phylum Pseudomonadota; class Alphaproteobacteria; order Rhizobiales; family Beijerinckiaceae; genus Roseiarcus. The sequence continues at coordinate 15,393 of CAVYXQ010000032.1, forward strand.
GCGGCTGCGCGAGGTTTAGGCGCACCACGAATGTCGGCCGGGACCGCTTGCCCTCACCCCAGCCCTCTCCCGCAGGCGGGAGAGGGGGCGCAAACCCTTCTCCCGCAAGCGGGAGAAGGGTTCAGTCGAGCCGGTCCTCGTAGAGGCGCTCGTCCCCTTGCGGGTCGGTGACGATGAAGCGGCCGTGGCCGTCCGGGCGGACCGACTGCGGGCCGATCGGCGTCTTGCCGTAGCCGCCGGGGATGTCGAGGACGTAGGTCGGCATGGCGAGCCCCGACAGGCGCCGGCGCAATTGGCGCATCAGCTCCTGGCCCCGGGCGATCGGCACACGCCAATGGGCGGTGCCCGGGGCGAGGTCGCCGTGGTGCAGATAGTAGGGCTTGACGCCAGCTTCGACGAAGGCGCGCATCAGAGCTTCGAGCGTCTCCACCTCGTCGTTGACGCCCTTGAGCAGCACGCTCTGGCTTAGGAGCAGGATCCCCGCATCGATGAGGCGCCGGCAGGCCGCGCGGGCTGCAGGGGTAAGCTCGCGCGGGTGGTTGGCGTGAACGGCGACGACAACGGTCTTGCCGTCCCATCTCAGCGCGCGCGCCAGCGCCGGCGCGATGCGCTCGGGCGCGGCGACGGGCATGCGCGTGTGCCAGCGCAGCGTCTTGACGTGGTCGATTGCGGCGATGGCTTCGGTCGTCGCCGCGATCCGCCGCGGCGACAGAGTGAGCGGATCGCCGCCGGTCAGGATGACCTCCCAGATCGCCGGCCGCGCGCGCACATAGTCGAGCGCCGCGGCGAATTCGGCCTCGCTCAGCGAGGCCGAGCCGGGCCCGATCCGCTCGCGGCGGAAGCAGAAGCGGCAATAGACGGCGCAGACGGCGACGAGCTTGATCAGCGCCCGGTCGGGGTAGCGGTGCACCAGCCCCTTGACCGGGCTCCTGGCGTCGTCGCCGATCGGATCGTCGGTCTCGGCCGGATCGCGATCGAGCTCGCGCTGGTTGGGCAGGAACTGGCGCCCGATCGGGTCGGCCGGATCGCCCGGCCGGATCAACGCAGCCAGCGCCGGCGTCAGGCCGATGGCGTAGCGCAGCGCGACCGGCGTCAGCTCGTCGAGCCGCTCGGGCGCGGTGAGCCCGCTCTCGACGAGGTCGTCGAGGGTGGTCAGGCGGCGGCTCTTTTTGCCAGCGTTCATCGCTTCAAGCGCGATTTGGGGACTCATGTTTCCGGGAACATGCGTGGAAACAGCGCGTCCAGCGTGTCTGCCGGAAAGCGAAGAGAGAGCTTCCCCTTGGGCGTTTCCGATCGGAGCAGCCCCATTTCGACAGCGTCGTTGAGCACGCGTCGGGCCGTCCGCTCCGGTAGGCCGGTAATGCGCGCGGCCTGTCCCCTTTCAAATTCGCCACGAACGAGAGCCTCCTCCAAGAGGCGCGTCGTCTCGGGCTTCAGAGTCTCGTTGCGGTCGACAAGGGCGCGCAGGCGGCGGGCCAGCGTGTCGAGTTCGAATAGGCTCGACATGAACGTGACCTGGTCCTGGCAGACCCGGAGAAACCAGAGCACAAAGTCGTTCAGCGCTCGCTGGGAAAGGTTCCCGCGACCGTCAAGATCGCCCTGTCGAGGCGTGTCGGCGGCATCCATCATGCGTTTATACTCCCCCCGGCTTTCCAGGCCGCGCGCCAGGCCGCGCGACGCCGACCAAAGCCCGTGAGCGCCTATGCCGGCTGACAGCCCCATCGCATGGCTCATGAGGCGGCTGGCCCGGCCGTTCCCATCGGGGAAGGGATGGATGAAGTTCAGCCGGTGATGGGCGGCGGCGACGGACAGGATGCGACCCGCCTTGCCCAGGGCGGCAAAGCGATAACGGCTCTCGAAATAGCGCATGAACGCCTCCACGCGCTCGCTGGAGGGCGGCAGATGACGGCCGACGGCGACATCATGCTCGGGGCGCGAGCGCCATTCGCCGGGCGTCATGACGAACTCGCGGCCAGCGCCTCCGATCCGGAGCATCGCCGGTGGCGCGTCGCGATAAAATTCGCGATGCAGCCAGCGGATAAAGTCGACCGATGCGGGTTCGGGCAACCGGTTCTCCGCGGCCATGCGGTCGACCTCGGCCTGAACGCGCACATGGGCGGCGGCCTCGATCTGCAAATTCCGCCGCTGTTCGTCCTTGTCAAAATTCCCGGCGAGCGCCCGCTCGATATCCTTGGGGCGCGTGTTGTGACCCTCGATGAGGTTGCTGTAATAGCTGTTCATGATGCGCACGACGCCGGCGAGATTAGCGGCTGTCTGCGGATGCAGCGCTTTACCCAGGGTCGCCGAGGTCGCCGAAAGTTCGGCGACCAGGTCGGAGATTGCCTCCGTGGGTTCTTCCACCCTCGCGGGTTCGATCCGCATCGGGGTTTCGATCAATTGTTCTTTGGCCAATTTTTGGTGTGCCACAATAATCTGATTGTACAGGTAGATCTTCCATTGTCCTATCTGATTTGGCCGATCTTTTGGCCGATCTTTTTGAAATCGACCCCAGACTTGGCGCGATAGTGTTGCGTCGAACGCGGGACGCGTCGCGGCGCGCACGGGCGACGGCCTCGACTTCGGCGAGCCCGGGTTGACTCAGTTGTAGACCTTTGACGGTGCGGCCTCAGGGCGCGATCGGGCGGCGTCGATCGTCCCCGGGTCGCGGCGCGAAAAATGGACCTCTCGCCGCGGCGCGCGGCCGAGACCTCGAACATTTACAACGCCGATGCGCGGGACGGCTGGAGCGTCTGCGGCCTCGAAAGGGAGCTCTCGCTGGGGCAGTTGACTTACGCACGGTAACATGCAACTCAGGTTGTGGGACATGAGTAGGCGTTAACTTGTCGCCGTCCGTTGGGGGCGCGGCATTAATCGCAAGGGGAGCAGGGGACGATGACTGGTTTTCGCATGGGATTGATCGCGTCGGCGGCCGCCGCGGCGCTGGCGGCGCCGATGGGCCCGGCGTTGGCGGGGACGACCATATACGACGAGGACAATTTCAGCGTCGGCGATAACGGCATCGACGTGACGGTGTCCGGCTACGGAAGCTATAGCGGCTATCCGATCAGCGGGCAGGTGCTGCAGATCACCGTCAATGGCGGGGCGCCCTATACCGTCATCTCATGGTGCATCGATTTCAATCATAACATCAATGTGCCGGGGACCTATACAGATTACCAACTGGTTCCTTTCACCCCTGCCGGACTGATGAGCGTGTCGACGGAGCTCAAGCACGCCGGAGCCGGCGGCTTTGGCCGACGGATCGGCCGCGAGCCAGACGACCATCAACGAGATCAATTACCTCATGGATCTCGGCAACACGCTGCTGGCGCACGCCAACACGAGCACGGCCAACGACGTCAACTCGGCCATCCAGATCGCCATCTGGGAGGAACTGTACGGGTCGGCGATGAGCTATACCGGCGCCTCGAGCGCCGTCATGAACGACGTGACGGACTATCTCAATGAAGCCTCCGCAAACGATGGTGTACAAGTGGCCCGGCGTCGCGGTCATCAGCACCGACGGGGAGCAGCAGTTGGCTTACGGGGTCGGCGCGGTGCCCGAGCCCGCCACATGGGCGCTGATGCTGCTGGGCTTCGCGGGCCTCGGCTTTGCGGGATATCGCAAGGCGAAGGCCGGCCAGACAGCTCCTCCGCCGCCTGATCCATCGCCGACCCGATGATCGGAGGGCCGCCGCGAGGCGGTCCTTGCGTTTTATCGCGCCTGCCGACGGCCTGGTCTCGTCAGTTCCTGACCCATTGCTGGCGCGACTTCGGGGCCCCAGGTCGGTCCCGTCGGTTCCCCACAAAGTCATTGATATATTGGTGCGGACGGCGGGGGTCGAACCCGCACAGCCTTTTAGGGCCGAGGGATTTTAAGTCCCTTGCGTCTACCGGTTTCGCCACGTCCGCATTTCAATCGTTTCAGGCTGTCGCGTCGATCCGTCGCCGTTGCGGACCACGCTCGTCCTCAGCGAGGCGCTGGCAGGGCGGGCCTGTTTAGCCAACCCGCACACCCAAGTCGAGCGGAGGGGAACCCGGCTGGGAACCCGAACTTGCCCCTTCAAAATCCGGAAAGCTCGGCGCCGCAGCCTCGCAGCGGTCCAGCCGCTCCTCGAATCCGGGCCGTTTCGCAAACGGGCCCGGCAGGCTTGACATGAGGTCGCGAAACAAGTGATGTTAAGTTTTATTACCGCGATGAAGTTCTGCACAACTAATCGGTTGTGTGAACTGGTTCATAGCGTGTCGCCGACAGTCGCGCGAGCACAATCTGTGTGTTTCCGGCGATTTTTCAGCTTAAATCCCGAAGAAGAAGGCGCAAGTTAGAAACTCAATCTAGCTTAGTATTTTGCTACTCGTCGCAGAGGCGAATGCCAATGACCCTACTGAGGGGAATATAATGCTGCGGAAGGCCGCGCATATAATTTTTGTCATCAATTCGTCACCGCAATCGATCAGTTTGAAACTACAGTCCCAAAGTATTATCTCACTGAATTACAAGCCAGGGAGGTGCTCATTAAACGTGCTTTTCCGCAGCGGCGCCGCCGACGCCGCCCTACCTCGGCAGCTTTCCCGATTTCGAAGCCCAACTGACGCCGCAGCAACTGCCGGGCGACGTCGACGTGGCGCTGAAGAGCAGTCTGGAATCGGCGAGCAAGTTTCCGGAAGTGCAGCGGCTGTTCGATCTGTGGTCCTGGCAGGCCTTCGTCTCGCTGAACTGGCCAACGGACCCGAATGGAAACCGGCAGGCCGCCAATTCGACGGAACCGCCGGCCTGGACGCTGTGGACCAACAGCACGCGCGTCTTCCTGCCGCATGGCGCGCCGCCGCCCGCTTGCAAGCCGGCGGCGGAGCTCGCCGCCGCGCCGCCGGCGAATTTGGAGCTCATGCTCGCGCGCGGCTTGCCGACCAAGATTCCGGCCGAGATCGACACAAGGCGTGTGCGGCTGCTCGCGGTCACCTCGGCGGTCAACAGCACCAGCGCTCTGGCGCCGCTGAACGACATCAAGCAGGCTTTTTCGGGCCCGATCATCGATCAGAACGGTAATTACGTCTATTACGAGATCCTCATCGACAAGAACGAGCTCGATTACATCTGCCAGAACAAGCTCTACAGCGTTGCCGGACAGGAGGATTTCGCCAAGACGCACAGCGCCGTCGATCTTCCCTCGGGCGTCGACACGCAAGACGCGAGCGGCGCCTATGAAATCAAGCTTGCCTGGAAAATCCTGACAGCCTCGGACGAGGTCGACCGCTACCTGACCGAGGAGGCCCAGTTTCCGACCCCTTCAGCCGGCGGAGCGTTTACGCTGGCGCCCCCGGTGAAGGTGGGGTTGGTGGGGATGCATATCGCGCACAAGAGCGTGAGCTCCAAGCAATGGATTTGGTCGACATTCGAGCAGGTCGACAATCTCGAGGTCGACGCCGTCGCCCATCCCAATCTCAAACCATCGTTCTTCGACCCCTCCTGCGCGATCTGCGTCATCGAGGCCAATGTCGGATCGGTCGTGCTCAAGCGCGCGGCGATGGAAGGCCACATTGCGGAGACGTCTTCGCGGCCGCTGATGGCGCAGATCACCCTGACCCGTCCGGACGGGATTGCCGGCGCGCGCGAATTCGACGTGCTGGTCAACGCGCCCGAGGGCGTCACGCAAGTCGCGGCGGACAGCCCCTATTACGCCGGAACCTTCGCCTTCTTTGGCCCGATGATGCATGGCATGCGAATGGCGAGCGAAACGACCTTCGCCGTCCCGCTGCCTCACACGCTGCAGGCCTTCGCCGGGTTGGCCGAAACCACCGCCACCAAGCTGAATATCCGCGTTGTGCCTTCGCATCGAGACGGAGCGCCGGCGCCGGCGCTCAAAGCCGTTTCGGTCGGGGCGATGTAGGGAGCGATGCGTCGCGCCGCCGCCGCGTTCGCGCTGCTTGGGCTGCTTGCCCAGAGCGGCGGAGCGGCGTCGGCGGACGACCTTACGCTCGTTCTGCCGCGCGCGCTCGGTCCCGGCGAGACCGCCTGGCTCGAAGTGAAGGTCGGGCCGATCGCCCGCGGGCAGGAGATCGATCTCACAACCGCCTCGGGGCAGGACCTTGGCGTCATTTCCCCCTACGGCGTGCCGGCGGGGCGGGGCGCCGGAACCTATACGTTGGCCGTGCCGCCCGACGCGATTCGCGACAATCGCGTCTCCGTTCGGCTGAGGATCAGCCAGTTCGGCGCGCCGCCGCGCGCGCCCACGGCGCAGGAGGTGCAGAGCGTGAAGCTGGTCGTCACGGGCGCCTCGCGCTGAGGTTGAAGTTCGCTTTGCGTGAAAATGAAAGCCTTCACCCGCCATCCTTGGCGATCGGCGGCTGGAAGGCCAGGCCCATGTCCCAGGGGAAGTAGATCCAGGTGTCCTGCGACACTTCGGTGATGAAGGTGTCGACCAGCGGCCGGCCGAGCGGCTTGGCGTAGACGGTGGCGAAATGGGCGCGGGGCAGCATTTCCCGCACCATCTTGGCGGTCGCGCCGGTGTCGACGAGGTCGTCGACGATCAGGACTTTCGCCCCCTCGTTCAGTCGCGCGATCTCCGGCGCGATGGTCTTGAGGACCTCGAGGCCCCCTTGCGTCTTGTAGTCGTGATAGGAGGCGATGCAGACCGTCTCGATCACCCGGATCTCGAGTTCGCGCGCCACGATCGCCGCCGGCACGAGGCCGCCCCGGGTGATCGTGACGAGGGCGCCGAAGGGGCCGGAGCCGGCGAGCCGCCAGGCAAGCGCCCGCGCGTCGCGATGGAACTGGTCCCAGGAGACCGGAAAGGCCTTGTCGCGGGGGGCGGTCATCATGGGGCTCCTGGTGCTTCAGAAATGACTTCGTCTCATTAGCAAGCCGTGACGTTGGCCGCCAACGCGCGGACGCGTCCGAGCAGCCCCAGACTTGCGGGTCGAAGCGCCCGGGCGAAGCACGCAATGACGCGCCAAGTCGCTTCGCTCCTCGCGATGACGGCGGCGGCGGTCGCGGTCTTTCCCTCCAGCAGGATTGGGCTCAGAGCGGCTTGCCGTCGCGGCGCAGCGGGACCAGCATCGCCTCGATCGCCGTCCGCGCCGCGGCGACCGAGTCCTCATCCTTGCCCCTGACCACGATCTGGTTCTTGAACCGCCCGTCCGTGAACGAGGGATAGGAGCCGATCGACACGGCAGGATGGGCCGCGGCGATCGCGCCCAGCGCATCGCCGTAGCGCCCCTCCGGCACGGCGCCCGCCTCGATCGTCTCGATCCGCATGACCGCGCCGGTCTTCATCGATTTGACGGCGAAATCGAGCATCGCCTGCATGACCGAGGGCACGCCCGCCAGCACGAACACATTGCCGATGCGAAACCCGGGCGCTTTCGAGATCGGGTTTTCGATGAGCTCCGCCCCGGCCGGAATGCGGGACATCCGCCGCCGGGCCGGGGTCAGGTCGTCCGGCGCGTAGCGCTCCAGCATGATCTTGAGCGCGCGGGGATCCTCGCCGATCGAGACTCCGAAGACGCGGGCGACCGCATCCGCGGTGATGTCGTCGTGGGTCGGGCCGATGCCGCCGGTCGTCACCACATAGTCGTAGCGGGCGCGAAGCGCGTCGAGCGCCGCCACGATCTCCTCCTCGACATCGGGGACGATGCGCGCCTCGCGGACGTCGACGCCGAGCCTTGCCAGATATTCGGCGATATAACCGAGGTTGCGATCCTTGGTCCGGCCGGAGAGGATCTCGTCGCCGATCACGAGCACGGCGGCGGTGACATTGGTCGGCTCGCTCATGTCGAAATCTCTCCGCCCAGTCTTTCGATGAAAATCGGCAGCCCGCCGCAAGGCGGATCGGCAAGCCTTGTCTTCGGCGCGTCGCAGGGCATATGTGTAGCGTTTAAGACGGCGAGCGGCAAAGGGATGACAACGACCACATCGACCACTTTCGTCTCCGCGGCGGAGCACGTTTCCCGCCGGAGCGGCCAGATCCGGCTGCACGGTCCGGCTGATTTCGCCGGGATGCGCAAGGCGGGCGCGCTCACCGCCGAAGCGCTCGATCTCCTTGGCCCGCTCGTCAAACCCGGCGCGACGACGGCGAGCCTCGACAGGTTCATCTTCGAGTTCGCCCGCGACCATGACGCCTATCCGGCCCCGCTCAACTATCGCGGCTATCGCAAATCGATCTGCACCTCGATCAACCACGTCGTCTGTCATGGCATTCCCGACGAGAAGCCGTTGCGCGACGGCGACATTCTCAACATCGACGTGACGCTGATCGTCGACGGCTGGCACGGCGACGCCAGCCGGATGTTCGTCGCCGGCGAGGCGCCGCGTCGGGCGCAGCGGCTGATCGACGTCACCTACGAAGCGATGATGCGGGGGATCGGGGCGATCAGGCCCGGCGCCACGACCGGCGACATCGGCCTGGCGATCCAGACTTACGCGGAGAGCGAACGGTGCTCGGTGGTTCGCGACTTTTGCGGTCACGGGCTCGGCAGGCTCTTCCATGACGAGCCGAACATTCTCCATGTCGGCCGCAAAGGCGAAGGGGCGCCGCTGAAACCCGGCATGTTCTTCACCGTCGAGCCGATGATCAATCTCGGCGGCTACGGCGTGAAGATCCTCTCGGACGGCTGGACGGCGGTGACGCGCGACCGGTCGCTCTCGGCCCAGTTCGAGCATACGGTCGGCGTTACCGAGACGGGCTGCGAGATTTTCACGCTCTCGCCCACCGGCGCGGACCGCGCCCCGATTCAATGACGTCTGAGGCCGAAGGGGCCGAGGCAAAACACTATCATGGGCATCGCGAGCGGCTGCGGACGCGATTGCGCGAGGCGGGCCCGACGGCGCTGGCGGATTACGAGCTGCTCGAGTTGGTTCTTTTCCGGGCGATCCCTCAGAAGGACGTGAAGCCGCTCGCCAAGACCCTCCTTCAGCGCTTTGGCTCGTTCCCGGACGCAATCGCCGCGGAGGCGCATCTCCTGGCGGAAATCAAAGGCATGGGCGCGGCGGCGATCGCGGAGTTCAAGATCGTCGAAGCTGCCGCGCAGCGGTTCGCCAAAGGCGCGGTCAGGAAGCGGCTGCCGATGGGCTCGTGGAACGAAGTCGTCGACTATTGCCGCACCACGATCGCGTTCGAGAACCGAGAGATCTTCCGGATTCTGTTTCTCGACAAAAAGAACGGCCTGATCGCCGACGAGGTGCAGGCGACCGGCACGGTCGATCATGCCCCGGTTTACCCACGGGAGGTGGTCCGACGCGCCCTCGAGCTCTCCGCGACGGCGATCATCCTCGTTCACAATCACCCTTCCGGCGATCCGTCGCCCTCGAGCCAGGACGTCAAGATGACTCTGGACATCGTCGAGGTCGCCAAGGCGCTTGGCGTCACGGTTCATGACCACATCATCATCGGCCGCAATGGGCACGCCTCCCTGAGAGGCCTGCAGCTGATGTGAGCAGGGGTCCGCGGTTGACGCGGCGGCCCGATCGGCTAGCATTCGCCTTTCCCTCGGCCAGCCCAAATCCCCGGCGTTCTCGAATGCAATTGTCGATCTGATGCCATTCCGGTCGATCAGAACAAGCCTGCGCAAATGGCGGCAATGGCGATCGTATCTCATGGTCGTGGTTCTCGCCTATGCGGCGACTCTCGGCTTCGGGACGCTGCTCGGCCCGTTCCGGACCAATCTCGAGAACCTCGTCTTTGACCAGTATCAGCGCTGGAAGCCGCGCCCCTACGCTTTCGATCAGCCGGTTCGCATCGTCGATATCGATGAGGAATCCATCCATCTGATCGGACGATGGCCGTGGCCGCGCCAGACGATGGCCGAACTTGTCGATGCGCTGCTCAAGGCGAATGTCGCGGCCATCGGCTTCGACGTGCTCTTTTCCGAGAAGGATCGCCCCGGCGGCAACGCCAAGGCCTGCGCGCAAGGCGCGCGGGGCGCGGACCAGGCGGCGCGATGCGAGGAACGCGCCGACGGCGACATCACCTTCGCCCATGCGATCGCCGACCGCCCTGTGGCGCTCGGCATTTTCCTCACGCCGACCCATAACGGCGCGCAGGCCAGCCTCATGACGAAGGCAGGCTTTTCTTTCGTCGGCGACGTTCCGACGCCGTTCATCCCCCATCTGAGCGGGGCGCTAGTTCCCGTTCCCGTGCTGGCCGAAGCGGCGAGCGGTCTCGGCTTCCTCAACTGGCTGCCCGACGACGACCGGGTCGTGCGGCGCGTGCCGCTGGTGCTCGACATCAACGGTCAGATCCAGCCGAGCCTCGCCATGGAAACGCTGCGGCTGGCGCAGGGCGCGACGGGCTACCTGGTGAAATCGACGACCGCCTTCGGCAGCACTGCCGGCAAGAGCGCGGGCATCGAAGCGATCAAGAACGGCGACGTCGTCGTCCCGGTCCAGGCCGACGGAACGCTTCGCGTCTGGTTCGCCAATTCCGATCCGCGCCGCTCGATCCCGGCCTGGAAGGTCCTCCAGCCCGACGCCGATCTCTCCGACCTCGCCGGCAAGCTCGTGCTGGTCGGCGCGAGCGCCTCCATGCTTTCGGACATTGTCGCCACCCCGCTCGATCCTTCGACCCCCGGGGTGGAGGCGCACGCCCAGCTTCTCGAACAGATCCTGTCGGGCGTCACGCTCGAGCGGCCGGACTGGGCCCCGGGGGCGGAACTCTGGGCCGCCGCGGCGCTTTCGCTGATGCTGGCCGCGCTCCTGCCGTTCATCCCGATCTATTGGACCGCCGCGCTCGGCATGGCGGCGTCGGCCGGTCTGGCGGCGGTGAGCTGGAACGCCTTCACCCGGCATGGCGTCCTGTTCGACCCGGTGCTCCCGAGTCTCTCGTCCGGCTTCGTCTTCCTGGCCGGCGTCGGGCAGCTCTACGGCGCGAAACGCCAGCAAGTGAACCAGATCCGTTCGGCCTTCGGCCTCTATGTTTCGCCCGCCGTCGTGGCGCGGCTGGCGGAGCACCCGGAGAACCTGCAGCTCGGCGGTCAGCAGCGCGATCTGACCTTGATGTTTTGCGACATCCGTTCGTTCACGACGCTCTCCGAGGGATTCACCGCCGTGGAGCTGTCGACGTTCCTGAACGAATATCTCTCGCCGATGACCGACATCATTCTGGGGGAGATGGGCACGGTCGACAAATACATGGGCGACGCCATCATGTCCTTCTGGAACGCGCCGCTCGACGACCCCGCCCATGGCCTGCATGCGGTGCGCTCCGCGCTCGCGATGCGCGAGACGCTCGTCAAGCTGAACGCGGAATGGATGGCGCGCGCCGAGAAGACCGGCCGCCCGTTCAAGGAGGTGAAGTTCGGCATCGGCCTCAACACCGGCGAATGCAGCGTCGGCAACATGGGATCGATCCAGCGCTTCGACTATTCGGCGCTCGGCGACGAGGTCAACATCGCCTCCCGGCTCGAGGGCGCCTCGAAGCAGTTCGGCGTCGACGTTGTCGCGAGCGCCGCGACCCGGGACGAGGCTCCGCATTTCGCCTGGCTCGAGATCGATCACGTTCGACTGAAGAACAAGACGCGCTCGGTCGCGGTTTATACGCTTGCCGGGGGACAGGCTTATGCCTCGAGCGAGGAGTTCCTGCATCTGAGCGGGCTGCATGAGGATATTCTGAAAGCCTATCGCGCCAGGAGATTCGCGGCGGCAAGGCAGATGGCGGCCGACGCGCAACCGCTCGCGCCGGAGAAAATCCGCGGTCTCTACGTCTATTACCAGACGCGCTTCGCCGAGCTGGCCGAAAGCGAGCTGCCCGAAGCCTGGACGCCGCTGATTGCGCTGGACGAGAAGTAGGCGGCGGGGCAGCGCTTCAGAAAAGGTACCGAAGGCCGACGCCGCCGTGCACGGTGCTTCCCGCGATCCCTCCGGCGGTGCCGAGCAGGAAGGCGTCGATCACCATCCGGCCGCTGACACGGTAGCCGACGCGGGCGCCGTATTCGAGCCATGTGGAGTTGGCGATCGGATAAGGCGTGACGCTGCCAAAGTCATAGACGCTGTAAGCCGACCCGGACTGGACGTCGAACCCATAGGCGACCGCAGCGCTGACATTCACCTCGAACTTGCCGTTGAAAAGATGCGTCCATTGCGCGCCGGCGCGCGCCACATTGAGCGCCTCGAGGCCGGACTGAACCGTCGAGGGATAGGGGTTGGCAGGGCCCGCGCCCTCCGTGTAGCCGCCGGCGAGCAGCCAGTTCCGGCTGATATCGCCGTAGACCGCTGCTTCGTCGATCGGGGTCACCCGCGCCACCCATCCGGCGCGGCCGAAAACCGCCAGACCCCGGTCGAGCGCGTTGCCGTTGCCGACCCCGGTCGTCAGGCCGTTCAGATATGTTCGCGAATAGCGCACCTGCTCGAAGGGCGTGGCTCCGCCGCCGACCTCGAAAAAGGGACGGCTATGACCCCAGTTGACCATATCGTAGACGAGCGAACCCGCGAATGTCGGGGCGTTTGTGACATTTATTCCGGACGCCGAGTACTCATCGTAGGAGAAGCCCCCCATCGCCGTCAGCTGGTCGCTGAGGCTCCAGCGCCCGTGCGCGCCGATCGCATAGGAGCCGACCGAACCGAAGCCCGAGCTGCAATTGGAGCAATTGATCTGCTCTGTCGCGCCGAGCAGGATCGAGCCGAGCACGCGGCTGGTGATGATCTGCTTCTGCTGGGCCTGGGCGATGTTGTTGATCGAGGTCTGGATATCGGCCTGCGTCGCGGTCGGCGACGAGACGAGATACCAGTCGTTGTTGCTGTCTTCGAGCGTGTATTTGTAGCCGCCGACGACTGGCGTGTTGACGAGCGCGAACGCGTTGGGATCGGTCGTTCCGCCGTTGATCGTGGAGACGATCGGGATGCCGGCGCCCGTCGTCTGCGCGCCGCGGCCGCCGATATTGTTGATGGTAAGAAGGGTTGAGCCGCTCGCCCTGCCGCCATTGATGATCAGCTGGTCCGACGCCGAGCCGGTTCCGCCAAGGACCGCGTTCAGGGTCAGGCCTGCGCCCGCGCCCGCATAATTCCCGACCGTCAGCGTCTTGAAGCCGCTGCCGGAGCCGGGCGGCGCAAAGACGATGATGCTGTTCGTCACATTGAGGCTGGTGACGAACGAGGGCGCGGTCAGGGTCCACGTCGTCCCGTTCGTGAGATTGACGTTGGACGTGGAGGCCGCGTCGGTTTGGATGGCGCCGGTCAGCCTCGAAGCGTTGGCGTTCAGCGTGATCGTGCTGCCCGCAGTCGCGTTGAGGAGATTGTTGAGCCCGGCGTTGGCGGTCGTGGAGTTGAAATTGACCGTCGCGACCGAAGGATCGGCGAAGACGAGATCGCCGGAGAGGTTGTTGATGGTGAAATTGTCGAAGGTCGCGCTCTGGCCGGTTCCGCCGAGGAACTCGATCGCATTGCCGTTCGAGGTGATCACGCCGCCGCCGGTCGCCAGAATCGTCGCGCCGTTCCCCTGCAGCCCGACCGCCGGGCCGTTCGTCGTCTGGACGGAAAGCGCGCCCATCGCCGTGATCGAGCCGGCGCTGCCGGTTTTCGCGGCGTCGCTGGCGTAGAGGCCGAAAGCGCCCGGCCCGAGCGTCACGATCGCCGCGGCGCCCAAAGTGATCTTCGAGCCCGCGCCGTCGGCGTTGACGCCATAGGCGCTGAGGCCCGTCGCCGGAGAGACCCCGCCGATCGTCCCGACCGTCGTCGTGCCTCCTCCGGTCGCGCCGATGACGCCGCCCGCCGTCGCGTAGAGGCCGATCGCGCCCGCGCCCTTGGTCACGAATTGCGTGACGCCGCTCAAGTTCGCCTGCGACCCCGCGCCGGTGACAATCAGCGCATGCGCGTCCTGGCCGACCGTCCCCACCAGGCTCACCGGGCCGCCGTTGATGTTGGTGACGCCGCCGCCGGCCGACTGGACGCCGAAGGAGCCGAGGCCGCCCGTCACGACGATCGTATTGGTCAGCGTTGTCTTGCCGCCAGTCCCGGTGAAGATTCCGGGCGCCTCCGCCCCGCTGGTGGTGAGCGACGAATTGGTCAGCGACGCCGTCCCGCCGGACAGCGAGTCCCCATTCGGGCCGTTGACGAGGCCGTTGGCGGTCATCCCGAAGGACAAATCGAAGCCGCCCTTTGTCGAGACCGTCACGCCCATCGCGTCGAGAACCGACGCGGCGCCGGTCACGCCAAGTCCGGCGGCGGCGGCGCCGATCGTCGAGATGCTCGTGCCTGTGATGGTCCCGGCGCCGCCGGTGTCGACCGCGAAGCCGAGGCTGCCCGTCTTGGTCGTGTTGATCGCGCCGCCGGTCATGTTCGTCGAACCGCCGTCGCTCGTGTAGACCCCGAGCGCGCCGAGGCCCGAGGCTGACACCTTCGTGTCCTTAAGCGTCGTCGCGCCGCCCTTCCCCGTAGTAACGCCGTATTCGTAATCGCCCTGGGTGGAAACGGACGAATTCGTCAGCTTGACGACGCCGCCGGCGACCGAGGTCTCGAAGGGTCCGTTGAACACCCCGTACGAGTTCCGCCCCGTTTCCGAATCGTAGCCGCCTTTGGTCGTGATCGTCGTATTCGTCGCGTCGATCTCGGAGCCCGCGTCGTGCACGACGAGGCCGCCGGAGCCCATTTCGCCATTGGCGGCGACCGTGGCGCCGTCGAGACTGACGAAGCCGCCGGATTCCGCGACGACTACATAGGAATCGTCCCCGTTCGTCGTCAGGGTCGTCGGACCGATTTCGCTGAGGCCGATGGTCGTCTTGCCGCCGTCGATCGACGAGATCGCGTTGGCGAGGAAGCCCCCGGTCGTCACCGATCCGCCGAGAATCGAGGTCGTCCCGCCCTTGTCGGTCGCGACGCCGCTGGCTTCGTCGCCGCTGGTCGAGATTTTCGTATCGGTGAGGGAAAGCGCGCCGCCCGTGGCAAAACTCCCGGAAGGGCCGTTGTAGGCCCCGTCGGCGTGAAACCCCGTCGCCGGATCGACGCCGCCGTACGTCGTGACCGTGACGCCGTTCGCCGTGATCGAGGCGCCGGCGCCATTGACCGCGAGGCCGGTCGATCCATTGCCTGGAAGCTCCGGATCGCTTTTGCCTGTCGTAACCGTCGCCCCGGTCAGATCTACGGAGCCGGAATGGGCGACGACGGCGGCGGCGCTCGTTCCGGAGGTCGAGATCGCCGGCGTGCCGATGTCGCAATCGCACGGGGCGACCGTCACTGATCCGTCGTACGCGGCGAATACCGCGACCGACCCGTTTCCCTGAGTCGTGTAAGAACCGCCGTATAGCGTGGTCTTGCCGCCGTTCTCGGTGTCGACGGCGGCCGAATCGACGCCCTTGGTCAGGATCGTCGAATCCGTCACCGTCGCCGTTCCGCCGCCGGTCAGCGCCGGCGAATTGTGGCCGCCGTCGCCGTTGTAGAGGCCCTGCGAGTGAAAGCCGGTTGCGGGGTCGATCGTGCCGGTCGTGGTGACGCTGACGTTGGACGCATTGAGCGTCGTGCTCGTCCCCTGAACGTCGAACCCCTTCGACGCGTTGCCGGTCCCCGCGTCGCCCCCGGTCGAGATCGTCGTGCCGTCGACCGTCACCTGCGCGCCCGACTGCGCAAGAACGGCGTCCGCCTGCACGTTCGTCGTCGTAATCGAGCCGCCGGAGATCGTCGTTGTGCCGCTGGCGGCGGTCACGACGCCGGCCGAGGTGTCGCCGGAAGTCATCACCGAGTCGCCCGTCAGTTTCGTGGTTCCGCCGTCTGCGGTGTAGACGCCAAGCGCCTGCGTCCCGGTCGTAAGAATCGACGAATTCGTCAGGGTTGCGACGCCGCCGCCGGGAGAACCTGGGTACGACTGGTTGCTGAGGCCGGCCGGGCTGACATCATTGACGGTATCGTAGTTGCCATGCGTCGTGATGGTCACTCCCGACGCCGTGACCGTCGACCCGGTTCCGTTGACGAATAGGCCCCCCGATCCATCGCCCGCGGCGGTAATGGCGGTCCCGCTGAGGTTTAGCGTGGCGACGCCGGTCGCCCCTGTGGTGAACGCCCCAGCAACGTACGCGTAGGTTCCCGTCGTCGACGCCGAGCCTCCGGTGACCGTGATCACGGCGCCCGGGCCCGCCAGAATCGCGATGGCGTTATTGTTCGGCAGGCTGCCGCCCGCCGTCGATACCGCGACATCGGTTGCGTTGATTTGCGACCCGGTCCCGATCGCAAAGAGGCCCTTTGAGCTCGTGCCCGTCACGGCCACCGACCCGCCGACGAGGGTCACATGACCGCCCGTGTCTGCCTGGACGCCCTCGGCGTCGGCGCCCGTGGTCGTGATCGTCACAGGGCCCGTCGCGTCCAGGTCGGTTGTCGTCACCGTCGACCCGGCGCCCGTCGCGTAGACGCCGATAGCGTTCGCCCCCGCAGTCGAGACCGAGCCGCCGTTGAGCGTCACCGCGCCGCCCGAATCGGCCAGCACGCCGTGGGCATAGGCTCCGGCGGTCGACTCGTCGTACGGGACGCCGGTCGCTATCGTCGTCCCGTTCGAAGTAATGCTCGACCCGGCCCCGCTCGCGTGGAGCCCAAGCGCGCTGTCGCCTGAGGTCGAGACCGAGGCGCCGCTGATCGTCGTCGTGCCGCCGCCGTAGGCTTCCACACCGTCGGCGGATGCCCCGGTGGTCGTGATCGTCGTCGGGCCAATCGAACTCACGCCGACGGTCGTCGCGCCGCCATTCTCGGAAAAGATCGCGGTGGCCCCCGTTCCCGAGGTCGTGATCGATCCGCCGAGGATCGTCGTCGTCCCGCCGGTCGAGGTCAGGACGGCGTAGATATGGTCGCCTTGCGTCGAAACCGAACTGTCGGTCAGCTTCGCCACGCCGCCGGTCGCGTCGCCGCCGAACGGGCCGTTGTACAGGCCGTAGGCATGGTAGCCGGAGGTCGAGTCAAAGCCGCCCTGCGTCGTAATCTTGACGTTCGTCGCGTCGATTTCGGCCCCGGCGCCGTGCACGACCATGCCGCCCGAACCGTCGCCGGTCGTGCCGATCTTAGTCCCGTTGAGCTGCGTCACGCCGCCTGTCGCATCGGCGACCGCGTAGGCGCCGTTTCCGGTCGTATCGATCGATCCGCCGACGATCGTTGTTTTGCCTCCGTCGCTGGTCACAAGCGCATTCTGCTCGAAACCGGTCGAGGATATGGACGAATCCGTCAGGCTCACCGTCCCTCCGGCGGCGAAGCCGAAGCCGGCTCCGTTGTAGACACCGAAAGCCGAGAAACCGCCCTCGGTATCGGCTTCGTTCTGCGCCGCGATCGTCACCGAGGAACCGGTGAGCGTGGAGCCCGCCCCGGAAACCTGGACGCCCGTCGAACCCAGCCCGGTCGCGGTCACGGACAAGCCGCCGCTGAGCGAAGTCGTCGCGCCGCCGACGGAAATGACCCCGATCGAATCCTGCCCGCCGGCGGCGATCGAGCCCCCGCTGACGTTGGTGACGCCGCCATCGGCGGTGTAAACGCCGGATGTCTCCGTCCCCGTGGCCGTCAGGTTCGAGTTCGTCAGCGTCAATGTGCCGCCGCCAGTGAGCTTGCCTGCGCCGGCGTTGATTGCGGCCCCGGTGTCGAAGGGCGTCACGGAATTGCCCAATTCGGTGACGCTGGCGCTGTCGGCCGTCAGCGTCGACCCCGTGCCGTGCACGACGAGGCCGCTCGACCCGTCTTGCGACGTCGTTATGAGGCCGCCGCCGGAAAGGACGACCGTCCCCCCCGCCTCTGCGACGGCGCCGTCGGAGCCGGCGCCGTTGGTCAGCGCGCCGAAAAATCCGCTCGCCGTGATCTTCGAATTCGCGCCCGACGCGAAGGCCCCGGGCGAATTGTCGCCGAAAGTGGTGATCTTGGCGCCGCCGATCGAGATCTGTCCGCCGGAAACCGCCTGGATCGCCGACGAGCTCGCGCCCGACGTTACGGCGGTGGTGAAAACGGTCGACGAGATGACGCCGCCATTGCTGGCATAAAAACCATAGGAAAAGTCGCCGCTCGTCCTCGCCGTCGCGCCGGTCCCGTTCAGGTTGATCTGCGACGAAGCGCCGTCGCTCCATGCGCCATAAGCGTCGCTGAGGCCCGTGGTCGTGATCGAGACGGTGGCGGGCGCGTTGATGACGCCGCCGTTGAAGGCCAGAAAGCCAAAGCCGGTATAGGCGGGGAAACCAGCCGGCGGCGCCGGCGGGGGTGGCGAAAGCGTGGTCGGCGGCGGATTGTAGGCGGACGAGGTCGCGGCGCAGGCGTCTCCGGTCACCGCGAAGATATTGCTCCCGGAGACGTTATAGTAGCAGCTCGCCTGGGCCGGCGACAACGCCGCGCCCAGCGCCAGAAGGCCGGTCGAGCCCAGAAGGCGCCGCCCCGTCACCGACCGCACAAAGCGCCTCCCCCCGCGGCCCCAGGCGACCCGTTCTCAGCGTAAGTGCTGTCGGAACAGAGCGAGGCGTCGCCCGCGCAAAGCGAGGCGAAATTGACCGGCGTCGAGGTCAGGCTGGCCGAGCCAGCCCTCTTCACCGAAGCGGTCTGACCGGGCGTCAGGATCTCAGCGCACTCGCAGCGCCCGTTTTTGCCGCCCTTGGCGGAAAAAGCGTTGCCGCAATTGCGCGCCTGCTGTTCCAGGCTGATCCCGTTTCGCCGCGGACAGACGATCGCACGGCCCTCGACGAGCGTCACGCGGGTGTCGGCGTTGCGGACGTCGATATCGAGAACCGTGCCGCGCACGCCGATCGCGGCGGTCGGCGTCGTGATCGTGTAGGCCTTCTTGTCGAGACTGCCGGTGGTGAAGCGAAAGAGGCCCTTGGCGAGATTGACCGCGACCTTCTGCGCCCCGGGGTTTCCTTCATAAACAAAGCGATCGAGGACGATGCGGGACGTCGGGCCGACCGCCAGATTGGTCGAAATCGAGAAAGATGAGCTTGGCGAGAAGTCGGCGCCGGTGCGGACGACTTCGTTACGGTAGACGAAATCGCCGATCGCCAATTTGCCTTCGGACCCGGCGAGTTCGCGCGTCACCTGGTTTTGCACCGTGGCGGTCGATCCGATGGCTTGCTGGGCGCGCGCGACGTCCGCGCCCGCCATAGCGGCTACGGCTGCGCACAAAGCGAAAATCCCCAAGCCCCCGAAGTTCGCCATGACGCCCGCAAGAAACTCCACGATTCGAATACAATTCCGCCGCAGTAGATTGTATGGGGGATGGGTTGTCAATCGCGGCGCCCGGTTCCAAGACTTCTGTTGACGTTGTACCCCCGTGCGGTTCTGCCGGCTCGCACAGTCGGCTGCGGCGAGCCGAGATGAGGTCACGAAGCGGCGATCTCGAAGCCCGCCCCTGGACGGGCCTCGAGATGCCGGCTTCGGCGGCTTCTCAGCCTGACGGGGCGATGAGAAGAGCCGTTGCGATACTGCGAAGACTCCGCAGACGCGCTATTGCTTCTTGCAATTGTCGATGGTCTCCGGCGTGCAGACATCGAGGCCGATGGTCACGGGGTCCGGCACGGATTTGCCCTGAGTCAGGTCGTTAAGCAGATAAATTGCCTTGTAGCCCATCTCGAAGGGCCGCTGCCCAACCTGGCCCTGGCTGAGGCCAGCCTTCATCGCATCCATCTGCATGGGCAAAGTCTCGACGAACAGCATAACGAGATCGTGGTTGCTAAGCCGGTCCTTATACTTGTCCATCAACTCCCGATAGGCCTTCACCTCCATTTCCGGGGCGCCGCCCGCATCGAGCACGGCGTCGATCTTCGGGTATTTGGCGAGCAGATCGGTGAGCTGGGTGATCGACAGCGCGAAATCGTCGTTGTTGTACAGCGGACAGCCCTGAACCTGCTTCCATTTGTCGGCCGGCAGGGTCTCAACCATACCCTTGATGCGATCGTTCATATTGGCCGCGGCCGGGCCGCCCGTCTGGATGCAGTAATTGCCGCCATTCGGCTTCAAGGCCATCGCCTGCTTGGCGACCGCAATGCCCACCTGCTCGTTGACGGTGCCGATGTAGCTTGCGCGCAGCCCCTTGTCGGCGGGCAGAAGGTCGCTGTCCCACGTCACGACGGGGATGTTCGCATCCTTGGCGCGCGCCAGCACCTTGGCGATGGCGGGGGCATTGGCGGCCGAGACGCCAATGCCGTCGACGTGCCTGGTGATCAGGTCCTGGACGACCTGCACCTGCTCCTGCTCGGTGGCGTCGGCCGGCCCGATGAAGAGGCATTGGACGCCGCCGATTTCCTTGGCCGCCTTCGTGCAGCCGTCGCGCGCCTGGTCGAAGAACGGATTGTTCATCGCCTTGGGCACCAGCGCGAAGATTTTGTCCTTGGCCTGCGCCGCCATGGGCTGGATGGCCCCGAGCAGAGCCGCGACGGCGACCAGCGTTCTCATTTTCATAGTCTTCCTCCCGTGTTGCCGCCTGCGGCATCCGCAGGCGGATAGCGTTATTCGGCCGGCGTGCGTCGCACGTGCTCGAGCAGGATCGCGCCCGCGATCACCAGACCGACAAAGGTGCCCTGCCAATAGGGATCGACCCCCGCCAGCAGGAGCGCATTGCGCACAACTTCAATGAGGGCGGCGCCGACCACCGCCGCATAGGGGATGCCGTACCCGCCCATGAGGTCGGCGCCGCCGATCACGGCGGCGGCAATCGCCTGAAGTTCGTAGCCGACGCCGAGCGCATTGGTCACGGCCCCTAGCCAACCGACCATCAGGATCGCCGCCACTCCGGCCATCAGGCTGCTGATCGCGTAGACCGAGACCTTGACCCGCAGGACCGGGACGCCGGTCAGGAGCGCCGCCTGCTCGTTGCCGCCGATGGCGTAGACGTAGCGGCCCCAGCTGGCGTGGCTGAGCGCGACCGAGAGGATGACCGCCAGCACCGCCATGATGACCACCACGGATGGGACGCCGAACAGGCTGCCCCCGCCAAGCGCGCCGAAAAGCTTTTCGTCCGGGCCGAACTTGTAGATCATCTTGTTGTTGGACAGCACCAGGGCCTGGCTGCGCGCCACCGACAGCATGATCAGGGTCACGATGAAGGGCGACAGCCTGAACCGGGCGATCGCATAGCCGTTGATGATGCCGCAAAGGAGCGCGACCCCTAGGCCCGCGCCGGCGCCGATCCACAGCGGATAGCCGGCCTGGAGCACCATCCCCGTCACGATGCCGACAAGTCCCATGACGGAGCCGACCGACAGGTCGATGCCGCCCGTCAGGATCACCAGCATTTCGCCCATGCCCATGATGGCGACGAAAGCGAAGTTGCGGCTGTCGTTGTAGAGATTGTCGTAGCTGCGGAACGGCTCGGACGTCAGCGACATCACGACGCCGATGATCAGGACGGCCAGCGTGATGAACGCCGGCTGGCGGAAGCCCGGGATCGTCAAGCGCCGCGCCGACGCGGCCGGGTCAGCCTGCACAGCCACGATCGCGCCTCGCCGACAAACCGACCGAGCCACAGCGGGCGACGGCGGACCAGGGCTGACCCTTGTGCGCCGGGCAGGGCATTCGCGACGCCTCAGCTAGGGAACGCCCTGGACGTCGTCCATCGGTCTCAGGCCGAGAACCGCCGCGATATTCAGACGACCGGGAGCCTCCGGCGCCGCTGAGGCAGCCGGGAATGCGTAAAGCCCTACGCTGTGTAGGTACTTGTCCATGAGCGCTCTCCCGGATGGAGCCGCCGCAGCACTTTGCGGTCGGCCGCCGATCGACGGCTCCCGTCGATCGAGACAATCAAAGGCTATGGATTGAAGGATTGTGTTGTCAAGGATTGATTCTGCGGAGTAATAGCCAGAACAGAATCGAGGGACGCTAGGGCTGTCGGCGCCGTCATGCATCGGCTAGCGCCGGTCTTCGCGCCCCTGTCTCGCCGCCGCCAGATCGCTCGGCGTGTCGATGTCGAAGGCGGCGTCCGGGGCCGAGATCTCCGCCACATCGCGTCGGTCCAGCGCCGCCAAGAGCCGCCGTGCGCCTTCGTCGCCTTCGAGCCGCATGGCCGGGTCGAACAGGGCCCGGGCGAGAAGGACCGGGTTTCCGCGCCGGCCGTCGTGAAACGGCGCGACGGCGCGAAGGTCGGGCCGTTCGGCGAACGCGTCGATCAAGGCGTTCATCAGCCGGGCCTCGACCCTCGGCATGTCGCCGAGCAGCACCAGCGCCGCGTCGGCGTCGGCGGGCGTCGCGGCAAGGCCGGCGCGCAGCGACGAGGCGAGCCCGCTCGCGTAGTCCGGGTTGGATGCGAGCGACACCGGCAGGCCGGCAAGCGCGGCCTCGACCGCTTCGCGCGCGTGTCCGACGACGACGATGACCGGCGCCGCGCGCGAGGCGAGCGCGCTCTCCGCCACCCGGCGGACGATCGGCTGGGCCTCGAGCGTCGCGACCAGCTTTGTCGTCTCGGCCCCGCCGTCGGCCCGCCAGCGCGAAGACCGGCCGGCCGCCAGGACGACGGCGGCGACCTTAGCCATGCGGCTCTCGCGGCTGCGGGCGCGGAATCTCCATGAGAAGTCCGCCGACCCCCATGGCGCGAATGTCCTTGTCGCGCGTCGGCACGCCGGCGACGATGCGGCTCAGAACCCAGTCGAAGCCGTTCTCCTTCGGCGAGCGCGCGCAGCCCGGCGCGCCGATGACCGGCGTCTCGCCGCGCCAGGCGAGCAGCAGCAGGTTCCCGGGATCGACTGGCATGCCGAACCGCTCGATCCGGCCGCCCCAGGCTTCGATCGCAGCCGGAATGACGTCGCGTCTGTCGGTGATGGCCGAGGCGCCGAAGATCACCAGCGCGTCGGCGTGAGGCGCCGCCCGTTCGAGGGCCCCGGCGAGCGCGGCGACGTCGTGGGACGCCGTCTCCTCGGCAACGATGCGCGCGCCGGTCGGCGCGAGGCGCGTCTCGAGCGCCTTCAGGGTCTTGGCGACGACGCTTGGCTTGAGGCCAGGAAGCAAAGTCGAGATGACGCCGATGCGGAGCGGCCGGAAGGGCGCGACCGAAACGGCGCCCTGGCTCCGGAGCGCCGCCAGCGCCGCCTGGACGACCTCGCCTGGGGCTGCGAACGGGATGATCTTGACGGTGGCGACCATATCGCCTTTCGCCACGACCCGATATTCGGGCAGGGTCGCGACCGTGACCGCTTCGTCGATCGCGTTGATCCGGTCGATCGCCGCCGCATCGATGACTGCGAGCCCCGCAGTGTCGGCGAAGAGATTCACCCGGCCGGTGAAGGCGGCCTCCGGCCGCACGCGCTCGCCGGCAAGCCGTTTCGCCAGCGTCCGCGCCGCCTCGTTCTCGTCCACGTCTCCCGCTTCGAGGCGGGCCGCGATGACGCTGGTCAGGCCCGCCTCCGCCAGCATGCGGCGCCGCTCCGCAGTGACGACATCCCCTTTCTTCAGGGCGGCGCCGTCGATCCGCACGCCGTGCGCGAGAATCGCGCCTTCCGCCTCGTCCAGGGGAACGGCGCCGAACTTCATGCTCCTGCGCTTTCCGAGCGCAGCGGTTTCCGGCGCAGCGAGGCGACGACTTCGCCCAGGATCGAGACGGCGATCTCGGCGGGACTGACTGCGCCGATGTCGAGGCCGATCGGGGCGTGAATGCGCGCCAGCGCCGGCTTGTCGAATCCTTCCGCGCCCAACCGCTCGAGCCGCCGGGCGTGGGTCTTCTTCGAGCCGAGCGCGCCGATGTAAAAGCAATCGGAGCGGAGCGCGATCTTCAGTGCGGGGTCGTCGATCTTCGGGTCGTGGGTCAAAAGACAGATCGCCGAATAGCGGTCGAGGGGCGCGGCGGCAAGCGCTTCGTCCGGCCATTGCGCCAGCATCGGCGTTTCGGGAAAACGCTCGGGCGTGGCGAAGCCGGTGCGCGGATCGACGATCGTGACGTCGAGGCCGGCGATCAGCGCCATCGGCGCCAGCGCCTGCGAGATGTGGACCGCGCCGATGAGGGTCAGGCGCGGCGACGGCGTCTGCACGGTCAGGAAGAACACCTGTTCGCCGACCACGACCGAGCCGCTCTTGCCCTGCCGCAAGGCAGTCTCGATTTCCGCTGCGAGCGGATCCCCGCCGAGCGCCTCGGCCTCGACGAACCTTTGTTCGCCGTCGGAAAGGCGCGTGACGACCGCGCCGGCTCGCCGCTCGCGCCGGGCCGCGTTCATCGCCTTGAGGACCTCGAGCCGCATCAGGCGAGCTTTTCGACGAAGACCTTGATGCGGCCGCCGCAGGAGAGCCCGACGCGCCAGGCCGTCTCGTCGGCGACGCCGAATTCCAGCATGCGCGGCTTGCCGTCGGCGATCACCTCGGCCGCTTCCTCCACCACCGCGCCCTCGACGCAGCCGCCGGAAACCGATCCAAGGAAATTGCCGTCGCCGTCGATCACCAGATGCGAGCCGACGGGACGCGGCGCGGAGCCCCAGGTTTCGACGACCGTCGCGATCGCGACGCTGCGCCCGCCTTCGCCCCAGGCTTCGGCCGTAGCCAGGACGTCTTCCTCGCGCGCCAGCATATCGAACGCCTTTCCTGATGCGCCTCAGGGCGCCGTGAACTGATGCCGTGCGTGGCTGCCGTCGCAGAACGGTTTCCTCGCCGAATGGCCGCAGCGGCAAAGCGCGGCCCTTTCGACCCGGTTGATCGTCCGCCCCGTGCCGGAGATGATTTCAATCGGCCCGGCCAATCCGAGCGGTCCGTTCTGATAAGGCGTGATCGACAGGACGCCGTCGCGCTTGGGCAGCGGCTTGCTCTGCTCGCTCGGCGGCTCGCCGGTGCTGACGAACTTCGCTTCGACATGCGAGCCGTCGCAATAGGGCTTATTCTTCGATTGGCCGCAGCGGCAAAGCGTCGCCCGCGTCCCGATGCGCTCGCCGGCCAGCTCGATCTCGGCGTGAATGGCGAGCGGGCCGTTCTCCCGCACGGTCACCGTATTGACCTTCGGATTGGCTTCTTCGGCCCCGCCGTCCTGGCGGGTGACCTTGATGGCGCCGGAGGGACAGTTGATCGCCACTCGCATCAGCGCTTCGACGTCGGCTGCGTCCGGGTCGATCCAGGGACCCTCGACATTCGCCTTGAAGACCGTCGGCTCGGCAAGCACGCAGCGCCGGGCGTGGATGCAAAGGCGTCCGTCGAACCGGATGGTCGCCGATTTCCCTCGCACGATTTCGGCAGCTTCCGCGCCCATTGGCGTTCCTCTTTCCCGCTTCCTGCGAAAATGGCTCCGGCAGCGCCGCTCCGCAAGGCCCCGCGTGGGTCATGCCGAGGCCTGCAACCACGCTTTGGGGTCGTTCCTGGCCTGCCGTCCGGCCGCCAGCGCCTGGCAGAGGTCGGCCATGCTCTGAAGATTGTGGATCGGCCGGAACGCGTCGACATGCGGCAGCATCGCTCGCACCCCCTGCGCCCTGGCCGAAAAACCGTCGAAGCGCAGCAGCGGATTGACCCAGATCAGGCGCCGGCTCGACTTTCGCAGCCGCTCCATCTCGCCCGCGAGCTGATCGACGCTCTCCCGTTCCAGACCATCGGTGAAAAGGATGACGATTGCGCCCTGGCCGAGCGCGCGCCGGCCCCACTCGCGGTTGAACCGGGCCAGCAACTCGCCGATCCTCGTGCCGCCGGACCAGTCGACCGCGAGCCCCGAGGACCGGGCGAGCGCCTCGTCGGGATCGCGCGCCCGCATCGCCCGGGTGACATTGGTCAGCCGCGTGCCGAACAGGAAGGTCGAGACCCGCCGCGTTTCGCCGAGCGCGTGCAGAAAATGCAGGAAGAGGCGGGTGTACTCGCTCATCGAACCGGAGATGTCGCAGAGCGCGACGATCGGCGGCGCGCGCCGGACTGGCTCACGGAACTCGAGATCGATGGCCCCGCCGGGTTGCAGCGAACGGCGAAAGCTCCGGCGGGCGTCGATGCGAAACCGATGCGCCGACGGCAGGAAGCGGCGTGTTCGCCGCCGGTCTTCCGGCATCACGAGCCGCTTGATCAGCTGGCGCGCCTCATCGATCTCCGCGGCGCTCATCTGGGCGAAATCCTTCGTCCGCAGAATCTCCTTGTCAGACATGGTGAAGCGGGCGTCGAGATCGAGCGACGGCGGCGTCTTCGGCTTGAGCGGTTGCGCCTTGAAAAGCGCGTCCGCCACCCGGCTTGCGCCGGCCTCCGCGGGCGGCGGCTTCCGCTGGCTTGGCGCCTGCGGCGACAGCATGGCGATCAGCTTTTCGAGCAGCCCCTTGCGCTTCCAGAAGATCTGGAACGCCTGATCGAAGAGAAGGCTGTGCTCGTGCTTCTTGACAAACACCGCATGCAGCGTCGCGTAGAAATCCTCGCGGTCGCCGAAGCCGGCCGCCTCGACCGCGGCGAGCGCGTCGAGCACCGCGCCGGGACCGAGCGGCACGCCGGCGTCGCGCAGCGCGCGAGCGAAATGGACGATGTTCGCCGCCAGCGCGCCGCGCGCGGGTTCCGATTCGGGATTGACGGTCATGGCGAGCGTAAGTCGCAGGCCACATTAGCGCCGAAGCCCGCTACGGTCGGCAGAGCCTGTCCTAGCTTGTCCTTGGCCACGTCCATGTTTCAGTCGGGAAGCTTGGCTCGATCTATCAGCCGATTGGCCCGGAAGAGCAAGACGCTCAGTGTTCAGTCTGCGACGGAAGATATTTGCCAACGACATGAAACGACAGGGTTTCGACGCCGCCCCGGGGACAGAGGAAAAAATGGCCAAGTATCAAGTGGAGGTGACCGAGACGTCCTATTACTATATTCTCGTCGACACTGAGGATGAAAAAGAGGCCAAGAAATTGGCCATCACAAAAATAGATCCTCTCGGGATGGAATCTAGTTGCGACTTCAATAAAGACGGCAGCCGTATTACGCTAGAAAGCGTTTTGTTTATTGACGAGGAGGACGTGCGGCGACCAGCAATTGATGTTGAGATGTCGAAACTGTACGCCATTCTAGCCAAATTGAACTGACAACTCAATAGATATGGAGGTACGCCGGCTGGGCGTGCGGGCTAGCGACTGTGGTGTCTCTGTATACAAGTGAAAAGTGTTAATTTTCCGGACTGGGTATGGAAAGATAGAAATGTCAACGAAGAGGATTTCTTTAGCTCTGGCGGCAGACGCAGTCGTTGCCGGCGGACAATCTAATTATTTCATAGATACCTCTTGGTCAGACCCGGAAGAGGGGCGCCGGATGATTTCTGCTTTCTTGCGGATCAAGGAGGCGCGTTTGCGCGAAGCGTTCGTAACTTTGGTAGAAGAACTCTCAACTGCCAAACACACAGTAACATCAATGTTGCAGCGCCGCGACGGCGAGCGGCGACGCTATGGCCGACGCGATGACGAAAGGAGACATTGAGGGGGTTCTGGCAGCGTTGCGCCAGTTGGGCGTACGAGCCGTGAAGCTTGGCCCGACCTAATGCTACCCGGCAGGCCGCCGAGGTCGATGATTTGGCCGCCGCTCCACTCCGTGGCTTCCGGGGCCCGGCCGACGTAGCTGACCACCACCACTTGCCCGGCGTGGTTGATCGCGCTAGCCTCGCTCGCCGCGAAACCCGATAGGCCGCCCAAGTCGATGAACTGGCCGGCGCTCCACTCCGTGGCACGCTCTTGGGCATGCGCCGACCCGATGATATCGCCGCCTAATTAGCCGATCTCCAGCCGGCGCAGCTCGGCGCGGGTCTCCTCGATCAGCGTCTGCGCCTTCGAGCCTTCGATCTTGGCGATGTCGTCCTGATACTTGAGCAAGACGCCCAGCGTATCGGACACCTGTTCGGGATCGAGCGCCACCGCGTCGAGCTCGGTCAGCGCCGCCGCCCAGTCGAGCGTCTCGGCGACGCCCGGCGACTTGAACAGGTCCTCGTTGCGCAGCCGCTGGACGAAGGCGACGAGCTCGCCGGTCAGACGCTCCGGCGCCTGCGGCGCCTTGGCGCGGACGATCGCCATTTCGCGCTCGGCGCTCGGATAGCCGACCCAGTGGTAAAGGCAGCGCCGCTTCAGCGCGTCATGGATCTCGCGGGTCCGGTTCGAAGTGATGACGACGATCGGCGGCGCCGGCGCCTTGATCGCGCCGATCTCCGGGATGGTCACCTGGAAGTCGGACAGAATCTCGAGAAGATAGGCTTCGAACGCCTCGTCGGCGCGGTCGATCTCGTCGATCAGGAGCACCGGCGGCCCCTCGACTTCCGGCTCCATCGCCTGGAGAAGCGGCCGCTTGATCAGATAGCGCTCGGAGAAGACGTCGTGCTCGATCCGCTCCTTGTCATGCTCGCCGGCCGCCTCCGACAGGCGGATCGCCATCATCTGCGCCGGATAGTTCCATTCGTAGACCGCGGTCGCGACATCGAGGCCCTCGTAGCACTGCAGCCGTATCAGCCTCCGCCCGAGCGACGTGGCGAGCACCTTGGCGATCTCCGTCTTGCCCACCCCGGCCTCGCCCTCGAGGAAGAGCGGACGGCCGAGTTTGAGGCTGAGGAACAGCACCGTCGCAAGGGAGCGGTCGGCGATGTAGTGCGCGCTGTGCAGCAGCGCCAGCGTGTCGTCGATCGAGCCGGGAAGCCCGGGCGGCCGGAAAGACATGGGATTTCCGTTATCCATTTCGTCCCGAGGTTATCACGGCCGCGGCTCGCCCGACACCAATGGCGGGCGTTCGACGAGAGCGCCCCTCCAACCGGTCGGAGGCTGGCAAATCGCCTTAGCGTCAGCCGGCGGCCTCGACGGCGCGCCGCGCCATCACGCCGATCAGATGCGCCCGGTAGTCCGCATCGGCGTGGATGTCGGAATTGAGGCCGTTCGCCGGGACGGCGACGCCTGCCAGCGCAGCGGGGGAAAAGTTTGCGTTCAGCGCCGCTTCCATGGCGCTCACGCGGAAGACCCCGTTCTCGCCGGCGCCGGTCACCGCGACGCGGACGCCGCCGGCGGACTTGGCGACAAAGACGCCGACCAGCGCGTAGCGCGACGCCGGATTGGCGAATTTCCGATAAGCCGCCTTTTGCGGCATCGGGAAGCGCACGCTCGTGATGAGCTCGCCCGGCTCGAGCGCCGTCTCGAACAGGCCCTTGAAAAAGTCGTCGGCGGCGATCCGGCGCTTGTTGGTGACGATCGTCGCGCCGAGCGCCAGCGCGGCTGCCGGGTAGTCGGCGGCAGGATCGTTGTTGGCGAGGGAGCCGCCGATCGTGCCGCGGTTGCGCACATGCGGGTCGCCGATGCCCCCGGCGAGAGCGGCGAGCGCCGGGATGGCGCCCTTGACGACGGAACTGCGGGCGACTTCGGCGTGGCGTGTCATCGCCCCGATCGCGACCGCGTCGCCCTCGCGGGCGATGCCGGAGAGCTCCGGAATGTCCTTCAGTTCAACGAGGTCGGACGGCGAGGCCAGGCGCTGCTTCATCGTCGGCAAGAGCGTCATGCCGCCGGCGAGCGCCTTGGCCTCCTGTTTGGCGAGGTCGGCGAGCGCGCCCGAAAGCGTAGTGGGACGGTGGTATTCAAAGGCGTACATGAGGGCAGTCTCCGAATGAGGGATCAGGGGAGGCGGCGCGGCGCCGCCTTTGAGAAAATCATTCCGCGGCGCGTTTCTGCACGTGCTTCGACTTCTGCGCCGCCCGCCAGACGGCCTGCGGGGTCGCCGGCATGGCGATGTCCTCGTGGCCGAGCGCGTCGGTGATGGCGTTGATCACCGCGGCGGGCGAGGCGATCGCGCCCGCTTCGCCGCAACCCTTGACGCCGAGCGGATTGGACGGACAGGGGGTCTCGATCGTGTCGACCTTGAACGACGGCACGTCTTCGGCGCGCGGCATGCAATAGTCCATGTAGCTCGCCGTGAGGAGCTGGCCGTCGCTGTCGTGGTGGGCGGCTTCCATCAGCGCCTGTCCGATACCGTGCGTCACGCCGCCGTGGATCTGCCCCTCGACGATCATCGGGTTGATCAGCTTGCCGAAGTCGTCGACCGCCGTCCAGCGGTCGACCGTCGTGACCCCGGTTTCCGGGTCGATCTCAACCTCGCAGATATGGACGCCGGCCGGGAAGACGAAGTTGGTGGGATCCCAGAATGCCCCTTCCTTCAGGCCGGGCTCGAGTTCCTGCGTGTTGAACTTGTGCCCGAGATGGGCGTGCAGGGCCACGGAGGCGAAATCGATCGACTTGTCGGTGCCCTTGACGGTGAACTTTCCTTCCTTGAACTCGATGTCGCCTTCGGCGGCTTCGAGCACGTGGCCGGCGACCTTCCTCGCCTTGGCCTCGACCTTGTCGAGCGCCTTTGAGAGCGCCGACATGCCGACCGCGCCGGAGCGCGAGCCGTAGGTGCCCCACCCGAATTGCACCTTGTCGGTGTCGCCGTGAACGATCGAGACGTTGTCGATCGGGATGCCGAGACGGGAGGAGACGAGTTGGGCGAAGGTTGTCTCGTGACCCTGGCCGTGACTGTGCGAACCGGTCAGGACCTCCACCGAGCCCGTCGGATTGACTCGCACCTCGGCCGATTCCCACTGAGCCCCGCCGAGACCGAGCGAACCGACCGCCGCCGACGGCGCGAGACCGCATGCCTCGATGTAGGCGGAGAATCCGATTCCACGCAGCTTGCCTTTGGCGGCCGAGGCCGCCTTGCGCGCGCCCAGGCCCTTGTAGTCGGCAAGCTCCAGCGCCTTGTCGAGCGCCTTGCCGTAATCGCCGGCGTCGTAACACATGATCACCGGCGTCTGGTGCGGGAAGGTCGTGACGAAGTTGCGCCGCCGGAATTCGGCCGAGTTGCGGCCGGTTTCGCGCGCCGCCTTCTCGACGATGCGCTCGACCACGAATGTCGCCTCGGGCCGGCCTGCGCCGCGCACGGCATCGACCCCAACGGTGGTCGTGTAGACCGCGTCGACCTCCGCGTAGATCGCCGGAATGTCGTATTGCCCGGACAAAAGGGTCGCATAGAGGTAGGTCGGCACGCAGGACCAGAAAAGGGAGGGATACGCGCCGAGGTTTGCGATCGTGTGGACCCGCAAGCCCAGTATCTTGCCGTTTGCGTCGAGCGCCAGTTCGGCATGGGTGACATGGTCGCGGCCATGCTTGTCCGTCAGGAAGGATTCGGTTCGCTCCGCCGTCCATTTGACTGGCTGGCCGACCTTTTTGGAGGCCCAGGCGCAAACGGTCTCCTCATTGTAAATGAAAATCTTCGAGCCGAAGCCGCCGCCCACGTCGGGAGCGATCACACGCAACTTGTTTTCCGGCGCAACGCCTTGAAAGGCCGACATAACGAGTTTGGCGACGTGTGGATTCTGGCTCGTCGAGTAGAGCGTCGTCGAGTTCGTACCCAAATCGTAGTCGCCGATCGCCGCGCGCGGCTCAATCGCATTGGGAATGGTGCGATTGTTGACGACATCGAGCTTCGTCACATGCGCCGCCTTGGCGAAAGCCGCATCGGTCGCCGCCTTGTCGCCGAGATGCCAGTTGAAGACTGTGTTGTTGGGGGCAAAGTCATGAATCTGCGGCTGGCCAGGCTTCGCCGCGCTCGACAGATCGACGACCGGCTCGAGAACGCTGTATTGGACTTCGACCTTTTCCGCTGCATCGCGCGCTTCCGGATACGACTGCGCTATGACGACAGCGACAGGGTCGCCGACGAAGCACGCCTTGCCGTGCGCCAGAGCCGGGAACGCGCCGACTTTCATCGGCGAGCCGTCTTTCGACGTCACCGTCCAGGCCGCGATGTGCATGCCGATCTTGTCGGTCGCCGCATCGGCCCCGGTCAGGACCGCCAGCACCCCCTTCGACTTCATCGCGGCGGAAGCGTCTATCTTGTCGATCGTCGCATGCGCGTGCGGCGAACGAACGAAACAGGCGTAGGCCTGTCCGGGACGGTTGATGTCGTCGACGTAGTGGCCCTTGCCGGTGATGAAGCGGATGTCTTCCTTGCGTTTGACGGAGGCGCCAATGCCTGTCGCGCTCATGATGTCTCTCTCCCTGGGAACGGCTTCAAAGTGGTTACTCGGCGGCCTTGGGCGTCGCGGCGGCGGCCATCTCGCGCGCGCCCTGGGCGACGGCCTTGACGATGTTGTGGTAGCCGGTGCAGCGGCAGATGTTGCCCTCGAGCCCGTGGCGGATCGCCGCCTCGTCGAGAGTGGGCCCCTCGCGATTGACGAGGTCGATCGCGGCCATGATCATGCCCGGCGTGCAGAAGCCGCATTGCAGCCCGTGATTGTCCTGGAAGGCCTGTTGCATTGGATGCAGCTTGCCGTTGTGGGCGAGCCCCTCGATCGTCGTGATATGCGCGCCATTGCAGCTCGCCGCCAGGATGGTGCAGGACTTGACCGCCTCGCCATCCAGGTGGACGACGCAGGCGCCGCACTGCGAGGTGTCGCAGCCGACATGCGTGCCGGTCAGGCGAAGATTCTCGCGCAGGAACTGCACGAGCAGCGTGCGCGGATCGACCTCGGCTGCGACCTCGCGGCCGTTTACCGCCATAGAGACATGAACCATTCCCATATCCTCCTGAATCCTGACTGCTCTGCTGGGACAACTTGCGGCGCGGCCGCGGCGCTCGCCGAGGCGGCGGCCGGCTCGGCCGGCGCCCGGGATGCGGCTGGCTTCGCGGGCCCGGCTGCGGCCGCCTGACCGTCGGGCTTCGACGCCGCCGCGCCGCGGGCGGCGTCAGCGAAATTGGTGAAGAACTTGTCGGCCATCGACTTGGCGACGCCGTCGACCAGACGGGAGCCGAGCTGGGCGATCTTGCCGCCGACTTGCGCCTCGACCTCGTAGTGCAGACGCGTGCCGGCGTCGGCGTCGGCGAGCGACACTTTCGCCGCCCCCTTGGCGAAGCCGGCGACGCCGCCCTCGCCCTCGCCGGCG
Source organism: uncultured Alphaproteobacteria bacterium (assembly GCA_963772555.1). Lineage (GTDB taxonomy): Bacteria > Pseudomonadota > Alphaproteobacteria > Rhizobiales > Beijerinckiaceae > Roseiarcus. The sequence continues at coordinate 48,096 of CAVYXQ010000032.1, forward strand.
ATCGTATAGCCGACGTTCGGGACGATGTCGGAGAGCTGGACCTTGCCGCGGAATGTCGCGGCGACCGGGCCGATCCTGACCTTGGCGACCGCCGCGAAGCCGTTGTCGCCGGTCCTCTCCAAAGATTCGCAGCCGGGAATGCAGGCCTTGAGAATCGCGGGGTCGTTGAGCAGCGCCCACACCTCCGGCCGCGGAGCCGGGAGCGTCGCCTCCCCGGTCATAGTCACCGCCATGAACGCTCCCCCTATTTGGGCCGCCGCTGCATCCGCGGTCCACGATCATGAGCAGGTCCGCTAGGCCGCGGAAGCCGTCGAAGCCTCCTGCGGCAAAACTCCCTGCTTGGATTTCGTACACCCGCGTCGGCGCCAAAGTCCATATCGCCCGCAAGTTAGCCTTATATTCCTGGAAACATAGCGAAGTCGCCTGCGCCGGTTGCCGCGTCGGCGTGCGGCGACTAGGCTGCCCGAGGCGGGAAGGCCGTCTTGAATACCACGAGACGACCGGTTAAGCGCTAGAACGAGCGATCTGATGAGACCGACGGGACGGCCGATTATCTGGCACGTTTCCTGCGAGTCCGGAGGAAACCTGGAGGGACCCTTGGCGCATGGATAATTTCCTGCAGCAGCTGATCAATGGGCTCACGCTCGGATCGATCTACGGACTCATCGCCATCGGCTACACGATGGTCTTTGGCATCATCGGCATGGTCAATTTCGCGCATGGCGACGTGTTCATGCTGTCGGCCTTCATCGCCCTGATCCTCTTCATGATCCTGACCCAGATCCTGCATCTCGGGTCGCTGCCGATCGCCTTCGTCGTCGTGCTGATCGGCGCCATGGCGCTGACGGGTCTCTGGAACTGGACGATCGAGCGGCTGGCCTACCGGCCGCTGCGCGGCTCCTTCCGTCTCGCGCCGCTGATCTCGGCGATTGGCATGTCGATCTTCCTGTCGAATTTCGTACAGGTGGTGCAGGGTCCGCGGAACAAGCCGGCGCCGCAACTGCCCAATCATGTGTTCAATCTGACCGGCGGCGCCTACGACGTGACGCTTTCGGTGCGTCAGATCTTCATCATGGTCCTGACCGTCGTGCTGCTCGCGGCGTTTTGGTATCTCGTCCAGCACACCTCGCTCGGCCGCGCGCAGCGCGCCTGCGAACAGGACCGCAAGATGGCGGCGCTGCTCGGCATCGACGTCGACGCGACCATTTCGATCACCTTCGTCATCGGCGCGGCGCTGGCGGCGGTCGCCGGGGTGATGTTTGTCATGTACTACGGCGTGGTCAATTTCGCCGACGGCTTCGTCCCGGGCGTCAAGGCCTTCACCGCCGCGGTGCTCGGCGGCATCGGCTCGCTGCCCGGCGCGGTTCTGGGCGGCCTGTTGATCGGCCTGATCGAAGTGTTCTGGTCGTCCTATTTCACCACCGACTACAAGGACGTGGCCGCCTTCATGATCCTCGCCATCACCTTGATCTTCATGCCCTCCGGCATCCTTGGCCGGCCCGAGGTGGAGAAGGTTTGAGCATGACCGCCGCGCCTCAGACCACCCCCCTGGCCCAAACAGAGGCTGCGAGCGTCAGCCAGCTCGTTCCCGCGCTGCGCACGGCCCTCGCGGCGGGGCTCGTCGCCTTCGGCCTCTGCTTCCCCATCATCAGCTATCACGCCGACTCGAACATCAATAACGAACTCGTGCTGACCAGTCGCTGGCCGCTTTCGCTCGGCATCTCGGCGCTCGTCTTCGTGTTCGTGTTCCTGCGCCAGATGGCCGCCGCCGACTGGCGCATCTGGTTCGACCGCGTCGGCTCGATCGCGGCCGGCGGAATGGGCGGCGCCCTTGTTCAGGCGGCGCGCGAGGGCGAGGGCACGGCGCCGCCGTCGCGCGCCCGCTTGGCGTTCACCCGCTGGTTCGGGCCGTTTGCGCTCGGCTTCGTCATCCTCTTTCCGCTGATCATGCTCGGCCTCCTCGGGCCGGCCGGGTCGCTCAAGTGGATCAACAACTACGGCGTCCAGATCATGATCTACGTGATGCTGGGCTGGGGCCTCAACATCGTGGTCGGCCTTGCGGGGCTGCTCGACCTCGGCTACGTCGCCTTCTACGCCGTCGGCGCCTATTCTTACGCCCTGCTCGCGACGACCTTCGGCCTGTCGTTCTGGATCTGCCTGCCGCTCGCCGGATTCCTCGCGGCGATGTGGGGCGTCATTCTCGGCTTCCCGGTGCTGCGGCTGCGCGGCGACTATCTGGCGATCGTGACGCTCGCCTTCGGCGAAATCATTCGCCTCGTGCTCGTCAACTGGGTCGACCTCACCAATGGTTATGCGGGCATTGCCGAGATCCCGCACGTCACCTTCTTCGGCATCCCCTTCACCGACGATGACAACGGCTTTGCGGCCGTCTTCCATCTGCCCTTCACGCCGATCTACCGTACGATATTCCTCTTCTATCTGATCCTGGCGCTCGCGCTCGTGACGAACTTCGTCACCCTGCGCCTCCAGGCGGCTGCCGATCGGACGCGCCTGGGAGGCTCTGCGCGAGGACGAGATCGCCTGCCGCTCGCTCGGCATCAACACGACCAACACCAAGCTCACCGCGTTCGCGCTCGGGGCGATGTTCGGCGGCTTTGCCGGTTCGTTCTTCGCCGTGCGCCAGGGCTTCGTCAGCCCCGAAAGCTTCACCTTCATCGAATCCGCGACCATCCTCGCCATCGTCGTGCTCGGCGGCATGGGCTCGCAGCTCGGCGTCGCCGTGGCCGCGGCGGTCATGATCGGCGTCCCGGAGCTCATGCGCGAACTCGACTGGCTGAAAAGGATCTTCGGCGAGGACTTCGACCCGACGCAATATCGCATGCTCTTGTTCGGCGCCGCGATGGTGATCATGATGATCTGGAAGCCGCGCGGCCTCGTCTCGACGCGTTTGCCGTCCATCTTCCTCAAAGAGCGAAAGGCGGTGTCCGGCAGCCTCGTCAAGGAGGGGCACGGCTGACGAACTGGTTGACCAGCCCGCTGCTCGAGGTCGAGAACCTGACCATGCGCTTCGGCGGCCTCGTGGCGGTCAATGCGTTCACGTTTGCCGCCGGGCGTGGCGATATCACCGCGCTGATCGGACCGAACGGCGCCGGCAAGAAGACTGTCTTCAACTGCGTCACCGGCTTCTACAAGCCGACCGAAGGGCGGGTCGCGCTGGCGCGTGACGGCGTGGCGACGCGGGAGGACATCGAGGCCGCGATTCGCGCCAGCGGTCGTCACGCCAAGACGGCGAACGGCGAGCTCTTTCTGCTCGAGCGCATGCCGGACCACGAGATATCCCGCCAGGCCCGGGTCGCGCGCACCTTCCAGAACATCCGCTTGTTTCAGGGCATGACGGTGCTGGAGAACCTCCTCGTCGCCCACCACAATCCGCTCATGCGCGCGAGCGGCTTCACGGTGCTCGGCCTGATCGGCGCGCCGGCCTATCGGCGCAAGGAGGCAGAGGCGATCGGACGCGCGAAATACTGGCTCGACAAGATCGGCCTCATGGATCGCGCCGACGACCCGGCGGGCGAACTGCCTTACGGCGACCAGCGTCGGCTCGAGATCGCACGCGCCATGTGCACCGACCCGGTGCTGCTCTGCCTCGACGAACCGGCGGCCGGCCTCAACCCGCGCGAATGGCGGACTTGAGCGCGCTGCTGCGCTCGATCCGCGCCGACCACGAAACCTCCTCTGCCGATCGAGCACGACATGTCGGTCGTGATGCAGATTCGGACCACGTCGTCGTGCTCGACTACGGCGTGAAGATCGCCGACGGAACGCCGGCGGAAGTGCGGGCCGATCCCAAGGTGATCGCCGCCTATCTCGGCGTCGCCGACGAGGAAGAGCTCGAGGCGGTCGAGAAGGAGCTCGAGCAGTGAGCCTGGCGCAGGCCATTACGCCCCTCCTGCAGCTGCGTGGCGTCGAGACCTTCTACGGCAAGATCCAGGCGCTGAAGGGTGTCGACATCGACGTCATGAGCGGCGAGATTGTGACCCTGATCGGAGCCAACGAAGCCGGCAAGTCGACGACGATGATGACCATCTTCGGCGCCCCGCGGGCGAGGCGCGGTCGCATCGCCTTCGACGGGCAGGACATAACCGCCCTTCCGACCCACCAGATCGCCCGCCT
>CAVYXQ010000033.1:0-21424 GCA_963772555.1 uncultured Alphaproteobacteria bacterium
TTTCGCGTCGCGGAAGGCGCGGCGGTCCCCGGACGCAGGATCCTGCTTGTCGATGATGTGCTGACCTCGGGCGCAACCGCGGGGGATGCCTCGCGCGTGCTTCTGAGGGCGGGCGCTGCGAACGTCGATGTGCTCGTGTTCGCTCGGGTTGTTGCCGGCGGGTGACTGCCCATATAATAGAAAATCCTCAAATCCGGGCTGGTCCGTCTGAACGTGCCGCCGATCGTCATCTACACAAAGTCGTGGTGCCCGTACTGCCACGCCGCCAAAGCGCTCCTGGAGGCGAAAGGCGCGTCGTTCGAGGAGATCAGCGTCGATGGCGATCGCGTGGCGCAGATGGCCATGGCGGCAAGAGCGGGCGGACGCGCGACCGTACCGCAGATCTTCATCGGCGACCGCCACATCGGCGGCTGCGACGATATGCATGATCTCGAGGCCGCAGGCGCGCTCGATGGCATGCTGGCGGGCTGACTGATGATCAGATACGCGCTCGGCTGCGCCGAGGGACATTCGTTCGACAGCTGGTTTCCCGATAGCGCCGCGTATGAGACGCAGCGCAAGCGTGGTTTCGTCGCCTGCCCCGAATGCGGTTCGACCAAAGTTGAAAAGGCGATCATGGCGCCGGCGGTCGTTGGCGGGGAGCGTCCCGCGGTCGGGTCGTCGCCGGCCGACGCACTGATCGATGACCGTCGCCGCCAGGCGCGCGCCATGGTGCAGCATCTGCGCCGCGAGATCGAGGCGAATACCGACGACGTCGGCCCAAAGTTTCCGGAAATCGCCCGCGCTATCCATCACGGTGACGAGCCTGAGCGCGCGATCCGGGGTCAGGCGAGCCTAAAGGAAGCCAAGGCGCTGATAGAGGACGGGGTCGGCGTGCTGCCGATGCCTGTGCTCGCCGACGAATTGAACTGAGCCCGGTCTACTTCGGCTCCAACCTGAATTCCGACGCCTCGATCACGGTCGTGCCGATCATCGTCCTGGCGGAAACCCGGAAGGGGATCAGCACATGATCGCTCTCGATCGGCGCCAGCCAGACTTCGAGGTCCTTGTTTTCGGCCATGAACTTGGTCGCTGGGCGGTCGCGGCTGTGGCCGGAGATCGGCACGTAGCGAATGGCGCAGACGACGACCGGGCCGTCGTAACCCTTCACCTTCACGCGGCGCTGGCCGACGTAGGTCAGATCGATGTCGAAGCGGGTGAAGCCGTCGAAGATCGGGATCTTGCGGTTGCAGGCGGCGGGCGACAGGATCGGGGCCGAGGCCGGCGCAGGAATGATGACGGCGCCGATCGGATCGACGATGTCCTGCTCATCGTGGGGGCCGAGCGGAACGCGGTCGGGCTTGATCTGGAAGGGCGGCGCGATGTCGACCCCCTTGACCGCGTTGCCCGCGAGCGCCATGCGGATCGTGCGGGTCATGTTGGCGTTCGCAGCGATCGTGGCGAAAGTGGCCGGCGAAACGCGGCCATTGATGATCGCCCCAGCCCCACTCGAGGCCCCTTGGGCGTTGGAGAAGAGTTTCGCCAAGCCGGTCAGCTTGCCGTCGGCCACGATCGAGTAGCTCGAGGGGGTAATTTCCGCATTAAGGTTGGCTGTGCCGATCGGCAGTCCTATCAGCCAAACGCGATAGGTGGCGTGCAGCATGTCAGCGTTCGCGCCGCGCATTGAGATGACCGCGACGACGGCCGCCGCGAGCAAGCCCAAGCGTCTCCTTGGCAATCGCGGCGCCATCGAGTGCGAACTCCCTATCCGGATCTCATCGGCCGAATGAACGGTGATTGCGCACAAATTCCGGCGCGAATGCGCCGAGTCGGCGGCAACCCGAGGTCGAGCAAAAAAGTCATTGCCCGTCGCTGTCAAGACCTTGCAGGTTCCCGGCCCGGAGCCGTAACATCGCTTCATGGTCGAGACGGTCATCTCCATCCGCCCCGCGCGCCTCGGCGACGAAAGCGACATCGCCGCGGTGCACGACGCCGCCTGGCGCGAGGCCTATCGAGGCGTCATTCCCGGACGCGAGCTCGAGCGGATGATCGCGCGCCGTGGCCCGGCTTGGTGGCGCCTCGCGATCGCCCGCCGCACGCCGCTCCTCGTGCTCGAATTCGGCAATTCGGTCGTCGGCTATGTTTCCTATGGGCGCAATCGGGTCCCAACGCTCGGCTATGGGGCCGAGATATTCGAGCTTTATCTGGCGCCGGAATGCCAGGGCTGCGGTTTCGGCCGCCGCATGTTCGAGGCGGCGCGCAAAGACCTCGCCGGCCACGGTTACGCGACGCTCGTCGTCTGGGCTCTGGCGGACAACGAACGGGCGATCGGCTTCTACCGCCGGCTCGGCGGGCGGGTTGTGCGGCGGGCGCATGAGACTTTCGGCGGACAGGACCGCGAACGCATCGCTTTCGGCTTTGGCGGTCTGGACCATTGATCCTATAAACGGGTTCGGAGGCCGCCGCCTGCCTCGCGCGCGAGGATCGGCGGAGCGCAATCTGGAGCCGCGCCCATGAACCTCGACGCTGTCCCGATCGGCAAGAACGCGCCGCATGACGTCAACGTCGTGATCGAGGTGCCGATCGGCGGCGAGCCGATCAAATACGAGATGGACAAGGCGAGCGGCGCGCTGGTGGTCGATCGCTTCCTCTACACCTCCATGCGCTATCCCGGAAATTACGGCTTCATCCCGCATACGCTCTCGGGCGACGGCGACCCGGTCGACGTGATCGTCGCCAATACGCGCGCGCTCGTCCCCGGCGCCGTCATCAGCTGCAGGATCGTCGGCGTTCTCCTGATGGAGGACGAGCACGGCGGCGACGAGAAGCTGCTCGCCGTGCCGTCAGCCAAGCTTACGCAGCGTTACGCGCACGTGCATAACTACTCCGACCTGCCCTCGATCACCATCGAGCAGATCGAGCACTTCTTCGCTCATTACAAAGATCTCGAACCGAACAAGTGGGTCAAGATCATCCGCTGGGGCGACGCCGAGGAGGCGCGGAAGCTGGTCATCGAAGGAATCGAGCAGGCCAAGCAGGCGAAGGCCTGAGGCGAACGGCCGTGTCCTGGCCGTCTTGCCGATGCGGGACGCGGGGCCTCGCCATTGGCTCAGGCGAGCGGAAACCAGCAAGCCGCCAGCCGGCGACGCCCGTCGATCGTCTCAAGTGGCGGCGCTTCCGTCAGGCAGCGGGCGCGCGCGAAGACGCAGCGGTCCGCATACGGGCAACCGCCGGGGCTCGCCGCGCCAGCGGGCGCAGCGGCCGAGGGGGCGAGGCGGGTCGGCCGGTCGAGCCGCGGCGTCGCGTCGACGAGCTCGCGCGTGTAAGGGTGCGCCGGGGCGGCGAACAGTCGATCGGTTGGACCGATCTCCACGATTTGGCCGCGGAACATCACCGCCGTCGTCTCGCAGATATGCGCGACCACGGCGAGATCGTGACTGATCAGGAGAAACGTCACGCCCGCCTCGCGTTGCAGGTCGCTCATCAGGTTCAACGCCTGCGCCTGCACCGAGACGTCGAGCGCCGACACCGGTTCATCAGCGACGACAAGCTTCGGCCGGGTGATCAGCGCACGGGCGATCGCGATGCGCTGCCGCTGTCCGCCGGAGAATTCGTGCGGGTATTTTCCGGCGTCGGATGCCCTGAGGCCGACGGCCTCGAGCGCCGCCGCGGCGCGTCCGCGGCGTTCGAGCCGGGTTGCGCCCCCCAGGGCGGCAAGCGGTTCGGCGACGATCTTGCCGATGCGCTGGCGCGGGTCGAGCGACCCATAGGGGTCCTGGAAGATCATCTGCATGTGGGCGCGCAGGGCGCGCAGCTCGCGATGGGGAAGCTGGAAGAGCGACCGGCCCTCGAGCTTCACCGCGCCGGAATCCGGCTTGTCGAGCGCGAGCGCGATGCGGGCCAAAGTCGACTTTCCGGACCCCCAACTCGCCGACGATGCCGAACGAGCTGCCGGCCGTCACGCGAAAGCTGACGCTCGCCAGGGCGGGCCGCACGGAAGGCGGGCCGAAGGGGCTCGTGCGCGGCAGGCGATAAGTCTTGACGAGATCGATGGCCTCGAGCAGGGGTTCGCTCATCCGCCGCGCCCCATCTCCGCGGCTCGGTGGCAGCGCGACAGGCGATCCGCGCCGAACGCGACCTCAGGCGGCGGCGTTGTCCGGCAAATTCCAAGCGTCAGTTCGCACCGGCTCGCGAACGGGCAGCCGGCGCGGATTTCGAGCTGGAGAGGAGCCGCGCCGGGGATCGTCTTCAGGCGCGCGCCTCGCGGCGCGCCGGGCGTTGGCCGGGCTTCGAGCAGCGCGCGGGTGTAGGGGTTTCTTGGTTCTCTGAGGACCGCTTCGACCGGCCCGCTCTCCATAACGACGCCGGCGTACATCACAATGACGCGCTCGCAATATCCGGCGATCACTGCGAGATCGTGGCTGACCAGCAAAAGCGCCATTTTCGTTTCGGCGCGCAGACCGTCGATCAATTCGAGGATCCGCGCCTGGACGGTGACGTCGAGCGCGGTCGTCGGTTCGTCGGCGATGACGAGGCGCGGCGAGCACCCGATCGCCATCGCGATCATGGCGCGCTGGCGCTCGCCGCCGGAAAGCGCGAACGGATAGGAGCGTGCTGCCCGCTCCGGATCGGCGAGCCGCACATGATGGAGGAGGCGCACCGCCTCTTCGAGCGCGGCTTTCTTGCCGAGGCCGCGATGCAGCATCAGCGGCTCGGCGACCTGGGCGCCGACGCGATGCAGGGGATTGAGCGCCGTCATCGGCTCCTGAAACACCATGGCGATCCGGTCGCCGCGCAAAGCGCGCATCGCGTCCTCCCGCAGCCCGACGAGCTCCTGCTCCTCGAAACGGATCGAGCCGGAGACGAGCGCGTTTTCGGGCGTCAGCCCCATGAGGGCGAGCGCCGTCATGGTCTTGCCGGAGCCGAACTCGCCGACGACGCCGAGGCTTTCCCCCTCATTGAGAGAAAGCGTCACGCCGTCGACCACGCGCTGCAAGCCGGACGGGGTCTTGAGATCGACCGAAAGGTTGGCGACCTCGAGGAGCATCAGCCGCGCGCCCGAAGCTTCGGATCGAGCGCGTCCCTGAGACCGTCGCCGAGCAGATTGAGGCCGAGCACGCTGAGCGCGATCGCAACGCCGGGATAGATCGCCAAAGCGGGATCGTTGTAGAGGACGTTCTGCGCTTCCGACAGCATTCTGCCCCATGAGGTCTGCGGCGGCTGCGCCCCGAGACCGAGATAGGAGAGCGCGGCTTCGGCGAGAATGGCGACGGCGAACTGGATGGTCGCCTGGACGATCAGCGCGGGGGCGATATTCGGCAAGACGTGGTCGAAGGCGATCGCCACCGGGCCCCGGCCGGCGGCTCGGGCGGCGAGCGCATATTCGCGCGCCAGCACGCCGTTGGCGGTCGCGCGGGTCAGTTTGGCGATAACAGGCACGTTATAGACGCCGATCGCAATGATCGCATTGACGATGCCCGGACCATAAGTCGATGTCAGCATGATCGCCGACAGGAGCCCCGGAAAGGCAAAGAGAAAATCGCAAGCCTTCATGATCCCGTCCTCGACGAGTCCCTTCGAGAGGGAGGCGACGAGGCCGAGCGCAACGCCGAACACAAGGCCGATGCCGACCGCGACGACGCCGACCAGAATGGAGATGCGCGAGCCTGCGAGCAGTTCGGAGGCGACGTCGCGTCCCAGGCTGTCGGCGCCAAACCAATGCGCAAACGACGGCGGGGCGAACCTGTGAGGAATATCGATCGCCGCCGGAGGGTAGGGCGTCCAGACGAAGGAGACTGCCGCCGCTGCGAGAAGGCCGGCGGTCAGAAGCGCGCCCAGCCGAAGGCTTGGGCTCACGGGGGAGCCGAACCAGAAGCTCGTTATCACGCGACAGGCGCTCTGAGGCGCGGGTCGATCGCCGCACACGCGATGTCGACGACGAAGTTGAGGCCGATGACGATGATCGCGATCAGCATGACGCCGTTTTCGACGACCAGAACATCGCGGTTGGAGATCGACTGCAGCATCAGACGCCCGAGCCCGGGCAGGACGAAGACGTTCTCGACGACGATCGCGCCCGCGATCAGATTGGCGAATTGCAGGCCCATGATGGTCAGGATCGGAACGAGCGCGTTCGGCAAGGCGTGCCGCCAGAGCGCCGCGCGCCGGGAAACGCCCTTGGCGCGCGCCGTCCTCATGAAGTCCTCGTTCAGGGCCTCGAGCACGGCCGATCGGGTGACGCGCGTAAGGATCGCCGCCTGCACCACGCCGAGCGCGACCGCCGGGAGAACGAGCGCTCCCAATGCATGCATCGGCTGCTCCCAGCCCGGAAAGCCGCCCGCCGGGGCCAGCCGCAGCGTGACCGAGAAGACGATCACAAGCAGGATCGCGAGCCAGAAGTTCGGCAGCGCAAGCCCGATCTGGCTTGCGCCCATGACGATCGCGTCGCCCGTCCGGCCGCGGTGATCCGCCGCATAGACGCCGGCGGCCAGAGCGATGAACGCCGCGAGCGCCATCGCCATGATCGCGAGCGGCGCGCTGATTGCGAGACTCGCCGCGATCAAGGGTCCGATCGGCGAGCCATAGGCGTAGGAGAGCCCGAAGTCGCCGCGCAGCGCCCCGCCGATCCAGTGCGCGTAACGGACGGCGGCCGGCTGATCGAGGCCAAGCTTGTGCGTGAGCGCGGCCACCGCCTCAGGCGTCGCCGTCGGCCCGAGCATCGTCTGCGCGGCGTTGCCGGGCAGGATATTCATCACCGCGAAGACGATCAGCGAGGCGATGACGAGCGTCGCCGCGAGAACCGCCAGCCGCTGGAGCGCGTAGAGAACCATCGCAGCGAGCTAACGCGTGAGTCGAGCCGGAAACAAGTCCTGTCAGGAGCTCTTGACCGCGAGCGCCGAGGCGAGGCGCATCGAAATCTCGGACGAGAGCGCGCGCGCAATGCGGATCTCGGCGTCCCGCGCGGCCCGCATATCGTTATAGCGCTGAAGCGTGCGATCGTAGGCGGCCGCAGCCTGGGCAGTCCCGGTAAGGACCTGCGTTCCGCCGTCGACCCTGGTCAGTATGTAGGTCGCCTCCCCCGTCACGGTCGCCGAGGAGGCGGCGTTGATCTCCGAATTGACGGTTGGCGTCTGCGTTCCGAGCGACACCGTCACTGTCAAGCGATATTTGGGCGGCGAGGCCGTCTGACCCGTGCCATTGAGATCCGTGATCAAGTCGTCGGCCAGATAGTGCCCGATGCGGTTGCTGATCGGCGCGACCTCGATCGCGCGCATATCCTCGACGAGACCGGGATGAGACGCTTCGCCGTAGAGAGGCTGCAGGCAGCCGGGCAGGGGGGCTGCGAGCGACAGCGCGAGTAAGCCCGACGACAGCTTAGACCACGACATTGACGATCCTGTTGGGGACGATGATCACCTTTCGGGGGGGTCTATTATCCACCGCCCGCATTACGCCGTCGAGGGCGAGCGCCGCCCTTTCTATCGCCTTGGCGTCGGCGTCGCGCCCGATCTCGAATTCGCCCCGCTTCTTGCCGTTGACCTGCGCGACATAGGTGACGTGCGTCGACACCAGCAGGCTTCGATCGACGGTCGGCCATGGACTCTGCGCAACGAAGGTCTGGCCCCCGAGCGCCTCCCAGCACTCCTCCGCCAGATGCGGCATCATCGGCGCAAAGCAATGGATGAGAATGTCGCCCGCCTCCGCGAAGGCGAAGCGCAGATCCTCGCCGATCGTCTCGCCCTCGATCGCCCCGACCGCCGCGCCGAGGGCGTTGGCGAATTCGTAGATCGTGGCGATGCAGACGTTGAAGCGCAACCGCTCGATCTCGTCCTCGACCTTGGCGAGCGCCGCATGCGCAATCTGCCGGATGCGGTGGGCTTCGCCGCTGAAGCTCGAGGGCCTTTGCGGACGCGACGGGCCGACGATGCGCTCGATCTCGCAGGTCAGGCGCCAAAGGCGCTGAATCTGCTTGTAGGCGCCCTGGACGCCGGCCTCGGTCCAGATCACATCGCGTTCCGGCGGCAAATCGGACAGCATGAACCAGCGGGCGGTGTCGGCCCCGTAGCTTGAAATGATGTCGTCCGGGTCGACCGTATTGCGCTTGGACTTCGACATCTTCTCGATGGGCCCGATTTCCAGCGGCTCTCCGGTCGCAGCGAGGAACGCCCTGCGGCCGTCGGCGTCGGCTTCGATACGGACGTCGGCCGGCGCGATCCAATGTCTGCTCGCGTCGCGGTAGGTCTCGTGCACGACCATGCCCTGGGTGAACAGGCCAGCGAACGGCTCGTCGAGGTCGAGATGACCGCATTTGCGCATCGCCCGGGTGAAGAAGCGCGAGTAGAGCAGGTGCAGGATCGCATGCTCGATGCCGCCGATGTACTGGTCGACCGGCAGCCAATGGTCCGCGGTCGCCGGATCGGTCGGCGCCGCATCATTCGTCGGATCGGTGAAGCGCGCGAAATACCAGGACGAGTCGACAAAAGTATCCATCGTGTCAGTCTCGCGCGTCGCCGGACCGCCGCAAGCCGGACACGTGACGTGCTTCCAGGTCGGATGGCGGTCGAGAGGATTGCCCGGATGATCGAAGTTGACGTCGTCGGGCAGCCTGACCGGCAGATCGCTGAGCGGGACCGGCACGATCCCGCACTTTTCGCAATGGATGACCGGGATGGGGCAGCCCCAGTAGCGCTGCCTCGAAATGCCCCAGTCGCGCAGCTTGTAATTGACCTGCCGAACGGCCTGCGGGCGGTTGCCGATGATCGCCGTCTCCAGGCGGCGCGCCACCTCCTCCTTGGCGGCTTCGACGGTCATGCCGTCGAGAAAGCGGGAATTGATCATCTCGCCGTCGCCCTCGTAGGCGATCTTGTCGACGCTAAAGGTCGCCGGATCGACGCCCGGCGGGCAGACGACCGGCGTCACCCCGAGGCCGTAGGCGTTGACGAAGTCGAGGTCGCGCTGATCGTGCGCCGGACAGCCGAAAATGGCGCCCGTGCCGTAGTCCATCAGGATGAAATTGGCGACGTAGACGGGCAGGCGCCATTCGGCATCGAACGGATGCAGGACCCGGACGCCTGTGTCGTAGCCTTTCTTCTCGGCCGTCTCGATCGCCGCCGCCGACGTTCCGACCCTGCGGCAGTCCTCGATGAAGTCCGCCAGCGCCGGATCGTGGCGCGCTGCGGCGGCGGCGAGCGGGTGGTCGGGCGCGATCGCCATGAATCTGGCGCCGAACAAGGTGTCGGGCCGGGTCGTATAGATTTCGAGCTCGCTCGGCGCCGCTTCGCCCTCGAGCGGTCCCAGCGTCGCCCGGTCGATCATGAAGCGGATCGTCAGGCCTTCGGATCGCCCGATCCAGTTTTGCTGCATCAGCCGGACTTTTTCCGGCCAGCGGTCGAGGCGACCGAGGCTCTCGAGCAGATCCTCGGAGAAGTCGGTGATCTTCAGGAACCATTGCGTCAGTTCGCGCTGTTCGACGATCGCCCCCGATCGCCAGCCCCGGCCGTCGATCACCTGCTCGTTCGCCAGCACGGTCTGATCGACCGGATCCCAGTTGACCTTCGATTTCTTGCGCGCGACCAGCCCGGCTGAGAGGAAATCGAGAAACAGCCGCTGCTGGTGCTTGTAATAGCTTGGATCGCAGGTGGCGATTTCGCGCGACCAGTCGAGCGAGAGACCCATCGACTGCAGCTGCGCGCGCATCGCATCGATGTTGGCGTAGGTCCATGTCGCCGGGTGCGTTCTGTTCTGGATGGCCGCGTTCTCGGCCGGCATGCCGAAGGCGTCCCAACCCATCGGATGGAGAACATTGAGACCGCGCGCGCGGCGATAGCGGGCGACGACGTCGCCCATCGCATAGTTGCGGACATGGCCCATGTGGATGCGGCCCAACGGATCGGGAACATCTCGAGGACGTAGTATTTGGGGCGCGGATCGTCGTTGCGGGTCTTGAAGATCTGCGCCTCGGCCCAGGCTTTCCGCCACTTGGCCTCGGATTCGCGCACGTTGTAGCGTTCGGGACGCATGACCGGAAATCTCGTCGAAGGCGACGGTTGTGGGAGTTGCGGCGGGACAAATCACGATTTGACCAGAGGGTCAAATAGCGAAGGCGCGCCGAGCGAGGAGAAGATCGACAGGTTGACGCCGCCCGAAACTCAGGGACGCCGTAACGGCAGCACGAGCCCGAGGCGGGAGTTCCGGACTTCAGGTAGCAAAATTCAGGTTCGTGTGATCGCGGGCTGCAATTGGGAATCTATTCTGCTGACATTGACACTATTGCTCATTCGTGCGCTCTTGGGCACGGCCAGTGCGGCCCGTTTTGTACGGGCAAAATGTCCCTAATTCGATGGATTTGCATGGCGCATATGTGACTCCGGCTTAGCAATCGGCGCTGGACAGCGCAAATCAACAATCAAAAGAAGCATCGATGGCCGCAATGCTTCGGCACAGGAGGAAGTTCAAGATGATCAAGAAACTTGTCACCGGCGCCATCCCCCGGCGCAGCATTCTGAAGGGCGCTGCGGCGTTCGGAGCCGTGGGCGCCTTTCCGGCCATCATCACTCGCTCCGCGTTCGCGGCGGGCAACATCACCGTCGTCAATTCCATCCGATCGCTGTCAAATCCTTACCATGCCACATGGAACAAGGGCGGCGCGGCGTTCGCGAAAACTGTCGGCGCTGACTATGTGACCCTGGTGACGGAAGGCAATAGCGAAAAGGGAATTGCCGATATTAAGGCGATACTCGCGAAAACTGGCGGCAATTGCGTTATCAATGTCGACCCTAACGACAGCCCGGACGCCCGGCCGATCGTCCAGGCGTGCAAGGAGGCCGGCGCCTATGTCGTCACCCAGTGGAACAAGCCCAATGACCTGCATCCCTGGGATTTCAACCCAAACTACGTCGCCCACATTTCGTTCAGCGGCGTTCCATACGGAAAGGCGATGGCGGAAGCGCTGATCAAGGCAATGGGCGGCAAGGGCGGCATAGTCGCGCTCGGCGGTATCGAGTCCAACGTGCCGGCGATCGAGCGGAAAGCTGGCCTGATGGATGCGCTCAAGGCCAACCCCGGTGTTCAATTGCTTGACATGCAGGTCGCCAATTGGTCGGCCACGGAAGCTCTGCAGAAGACAAATGCGTGGCTGACGCAGTTTGGAGACAAGATTGGTGGAATCTGGGCGGTAACGACGATATGGCATTGGCTGCCGTCGAAGCTTTACGAAGCGATGGCAAAGCCGGCAAGTTGCCAGTCACAGGAATCGACGGAATTCAGCTCGCAGTCGAAGCGATCCTTAAGGGTGAGATGGTTGGCACCGTCGCCTGGGATCCCTTCTGGCAGGGCGGGATGGGTCTTTCGATCGGGTACCATGCCAAGACCGGCAATTTCGACCCGTCGAAAGAGCCTAAAGACCACCGAGAATTCTACGGGAAGGGCGTCATCATTACTTCGGACAACGCCAAGGCTTTCTACGACAGCAACATCAAGGCCGAACCTAAGCTCGAGTGGAATGACATCTGGGGCCGCGTTAGCGGACAGATCCAGTACAACTAGAAGGAATTCGCTGACTGCGGGCGCGTCTCGGCGCGCCCGTCGCGCTGATTCAGCTGTTCTGTAGCCTCGACGCGACCTCGCCCCGAAAGGCAACGTCCCTGAGCGCATCCCTGAACATTGCGCCACCCACAACCGCGTCCGCCCCGACGACGCGGCGCTGGCGGGCGGCGACATGGGCGCCAGTGATGGTCCTCTTCCTCCTGTGTGCGATTATTGCGGCCATCAATCACAATTTTCTTAGCCTTGGGAATTTCGTGCGGATAAGTCAGGACGCGGCGATCCCACTTGTGCTCGGTCTGGGCGAGACATTCATCATCCTGATGGGATCGATTGACCTCTCCGTCGAAGGTATCCTGACTTTGGCTGCCGTAATTCTGTCGATGACTGTTCTCAACGGGATGAACGACAACAATCTAGGCATCGTGGCTGTCCTGCTAGTGCTGGCGGTCGGGGCATTCGTCGGGTTCGTGAATGGCGTCATTCACGTCCGCCTGAGGGTGCCCTCGTTCATGGTCACTCTGGGGACTTGGTTTATCGGGGTCGGGCTTGCGAATGCGCTTCTCGGTGGCATGGCCACCAGGATCAACGACCCCTGGATACGAGGCTTGGCAATCCAAAGAGCGCTCGGCTTTCCATGGGGCGTTTGGCTGGCCCTCGCTTGCCTCGCGGTAGCCCTGGTCATTCAGAATTTTACGCGCATTGGCCGCTATATATACGCCCTGGGGGGTGGCGAGGAACTTGCCGCGCTATCCGGCATTCCGGTTGCGCGTGTCCGGATCGCCACATTTACGCTCGCTGGCGTTTTCTACGCAATCGGCGGCATACTCGCGGCGGCGCAACTTGGCCTGGGCAACGCTCAAATCGGCAACGGGCGCCTGTTTACAACCGTGACCGCAGTCGTCGTCGGCGGAACGGCGCTGTCCGGCGGACAGGGCGGCGTATTGCAAACGTTCGTCGGTGTGCTCATCGTGTCCGTTTTGTCGAACGGAATGGTGCTCATGGGTGTGCCGCCGAGTATGCAGATCGGTTTTCAGGGCCTGATGATTATCGCCGCCGTCTCATTGTCTATCGACCGCAAGCTGATGCGGATCGTCAAATGAAAGTGAGCACTTCCGAGCCCGCCCTTTCGATGGTCCGGATCGAAAAGCGCTTCCCGGGCGTCCACGCGCTGAGGCAGGTGTCGATCGAGATCAAGAGGGGTGAGGTCGTTGGACTTATCGGCGAGAACGGCGCCGGTAAATCGACACTCATGAAGATACTGAACGGCGTCTATCAGCCGGACTCGGGGCAAATCATCATTGCGGGGAAGCCGTCGCGTCTCGAAAACGCCGCGGACGCCAACCGAAAAGGCATCGGCATGGTGTTTCAGGAACAGTCCCTGCTCACCAATCTCACGGTCGGAGAAAACATCTATCTCGGCAATGAGGCGCAATTCACGCGATTCGGACTCCTCCGTTGGAGAGATCTCTACGCGGACGCGGCGCGTCAACTTGAAAAAGTCAAAGTCGACGTCGATCCGCGCATGCGCACCGACGACCTCAGCTTCGCTGCGCGCCAGATGGTGGAACTAGCCAAGGCGTTGACCCTCGAGGAGGACGCTGCCGGCCATCTGGTGATTCTGCTCGACGAGCCCACCTCCGTGCTTGAGCGGGCGGAGATCGACATCCTGTTTGCGCGCGTGCGGGCTCTTAAATCGCGCGCATCTTTCGTTTTCGTCTCGCATCGATTGGATGAGGTGTTGCAACTGGCCGACCGCGTCTACGTCATGAAAGACGGCGCAGTTGTCGCTGAGTTGCCGACGGCGGACGCCGATGTGACGACGCTGCATCGGCTCATGGTCGGCCGCAGCTTGCAGGCTGAATATTATCGTGAGCCGTTGCAGAGACCAATTCAGCCGCATGTGTTGCTCGAAGTCGAGGGGCTCTCATACGGCAAGGCGTACAGGGACGTCAGCTTCAAACTTCACGCCGGGGAAATTCTGGGTATCGCGGGTGTCATCGGGTCAGGTCGCGAAGAGTTAGCTCGCACCCTCGCAGGATTCGCTCCGCATGAAGGCGGCAACATCCGGATCGCCGGTCGCGAAGTGGCGCTGGCGACGCCTGCCGATGCGGTCGATCTTGGCATCGGCTACGTCCCACGCGAACGGCGCGTTGAAGGGCTCGTGCTCTTTCTGCCCGTTGCGGCCAACATCACATTGGCGGATCTCGCCAGCCTAACTCGTTACGGTTTGGTCGACGCGCGCGAGGAGCAGCGGCGGGCACGGCAGTGGGTGGAACGGCTAAAGATTCGCACGCCAAATATCCAGGCGCTCTGTCTCAATCTCTCCGGGGGCAACCAGCAAAAGGTCGTTCTGGCGAAATGGCTGAACGCGAAAGCGAGGATTCTCATTCTCGATCACCCTACGCGCGGCCTCGACGTCGGCGCCAAGGAAGAAGTCTATGAGTTCGTGCGAGCCGTCACGGCAGAGGGCCTGGCGATCGTTTTGACGTCAGACACTCTCGAAGAGACTATAGGTCTCAGTCACAGCATTGTCGTCATGCGCGACGGCGAAATCACTTATCGCGCCGAAGCAAATCCGGGCGGAAAACCGCGGCAGATCGACCTCATTGGGCACATGATTTAGGGGGGGCGATGGAACCAGTTGCGATCTGGCTGCAGTCATATGACTTGCGGAAGTGGCTGCCGCTAGCCACGCTCGTGGTTCTCGTAGTCCTGGTCGGCGTCGTCCAGCCGAGTTTCTTGCGACCCAGCACACTCGTCGAGCTAGCAAGCGACACCGCCGTGCTCTTTATTCTTGCGACCGGCGTTACCTTCGTCATTATGCTCGGTGGCATAGACCTATCCATCCAGTCGATGGCCTCGCTCGCCAGTGTAGTCGTCGCGCTTACCGTCGGCCGTTTGGGCTACGGCTCTTACGTTCTGGCCATTGCGATCGGAGCCTTTGCAGGATTTTGTTCCGGGATTGTCCACGTCCGGTTGAAGATCCCGTCCTTCATCGCCACGCTCGCGATGGGCGGCGTCCTTTTTAGCGCAGCCCTGGTGATTTCGAAGGAGCGCTCCATCACTTTGGACGACGCGGGGCGCGGCTATCAGACTTGGATTACCGGCAACGCGTTTGGCTTGCCGAATGTCATTGCCGTCGGCCTCGTTGTGCTGGTCTTGGCCCACATCGTCCAGGCGCATACGCGTTTCGGCCGCTACAGCTCAGCGATCGGGGCCGGCGAACCCGCCGCCTACGCTTCCGGCGTAAAAGTGAGTCGTCAAAAAATCCTGGCGTTCGTCCTTTCGTCAGGCTTCGCCACGCTTGCCGGCGTCATTCTCGCGGGTCGGCTTGCCAGTGGATCCCCCACACTTGCCTCCGAACTGCTCCTGCCTTCGATCGCCGCGGTCGTGGTAGGAGGAACCGCGATAACGGGAGGAGTCGGAAGCATATGGCGTACGCTCGTCGGAGCATTGATCATCTCGGTTGTGCGCATTGGCATGACGTTTCTTGGCGTCGACATATTTGCTCAAAACATCGTCTTCGGCGCGGTGCTTATCGGCGCTGTCGCGATCACCATCGATCGTTCGAAGATACCGATCGTAAAATAGCTTTCAGACGAAACCGGCCGGTCGCATTCTTCCTCCTGTTCGAGAAACTTGCCCGCCGGATCGATTGTATCGGCTGATAGCTACAGCTCCCAAGAACGGAACTTCGAGATGAGGCTCAAGGACAAGGTCGCGATCGTGACGGGTGGCGCCAGAGGCATAGGCGAGGCAATCGTACGGGCATATATCGCCGAGGGCGCTATGGTGGTGATTGCCGACGTCGAGATCGCTATGGCTGAGGCTTTAGCGGTCGAATTCGCCGACAAGGCCCTCGCTATTCAACTCGACGTGCGCGATGCTGCGTCGATCGACGCGTTGGTGGCGGCCACGGTTTCTAAGCTGGGAGGCATCGATATTCTCGTTAACAACGCCGGCGTCTTCAACATGGCCCCGTTGTCGGAAATAACGGAAGCGGATTTTGATAGGCAGTTCGGCATCAACGTCCGCGGACTGATTTTTATGACGAAAGCGGTCGCGGCCCAGATGAAGAAGCAAGGCCGCGGCGGCAAGATCATCAACATGTCGTCGCAAGCCGGCCGTCGAGGCGAGGCGAATGTGACGGTTTATTGCGCCTCGAAGGCCGCGGTGATCAGCATTACCCAGTCGCTAGGCCTCGAACTCATCAAGAGTTGTATCAACGTGAACGCGATCGCGCCCGGCGTTGTCGACACCCCCATGTGGGACCAAGTCGATGCGCTCTTTGCCAAATACGAGAAGCGTCCGATTGGCGAAAAGAAGCGCCTCGTCGGAGAGGCGGTTCCCGCGGGCCGCATGGGCGTCCCGAGCGATTACCGCGGTCCAGCGGTTTTCCTCGCATCCGCCGAATCCGATTACGTCGTCGCGCAGACGCTCAATGTCGATGGCGGCAATTGGATGAGTTGATGACGACCCTGCTTGTCACCGCCGGCAAGATACTCGTTGAGATCATAGCGTCGAAGGTCCTAACCGGGTTTTGCGAAGCCAAAGCCTTCTCGATCCCTGTTCCAGCGGCGGGCGACGAAGGCCAAGGGCGGCTCGGTCTCGTTTAATCCCCTGTCTGCAGGGAATGATGGCGACCCGGCTACGCAGGCGTTCAACCATCGGCTACCGCGGCCGGATTATCTCCCGCTGTCGTCCGCAGCTGGACGTGATCGCTAACGCCCGCTCCTGTGTATTCCTTCCGTTAGCGGGACGGATCAGGAGCGGCGGCGCTGGGACCATTTGGCCCGTTCAAGTCATAACCCGCGCCGTCACTGCGGCCTCGTCCTGGACAGGCGTTCCTATTTCGCCTGCCGAGCCCGATCAGCAAATTCTTGCTAAATACGGAATTGTGTTCTACAGTTATTCTGGTTATCGCAACAAAGGACGTCCCTTGTCGACCGATCCCGCTCCGTCTCTCCGCCGCGATGGCTCTCTTGGAAGCGTGCAGGCTTGCGCGCTCAAGGAAGGTTCATTCGCGAGTTGGCTGCCTGAACCGCAGCGCAGGCCGCCATCGCTGTTTTTTTCCTTTCATTCGCCCGCAACCCTTTGATAAGTCCCGATTCCGGGAAAGGAATTGCAATTTTTTGCAGGAATTTGCAGGCGGTTGGCAGCCATCGGCAGCTCGATTGCAGCGTTCGGCAGCTTCCTGAAAGCCATGGAAGGGACGCCGCCGCCGGGGGGGTCAGTAGCGAAAGCCTTTGGAGAAAGGGCAAGTCGGGACGGCTGCAGCGCGACAGGCGACGTCTGACGCTGGCGGGGGCAGGGGAAAGCCGGTAGAAGCCGAAGCCGCCCTTCAACCCGCCGCCCGATGTCCCCGCAGACCCGCTCCCGCCGCATTGATGGATCGGCGATCTTCGCCGCGACGGCCTTCGCCGCCGGTCTGGCGACGATCATCGCGCTCGACCGGGTCGGCGCGCCGGCCGGGCTCGTCCAGGCGGGGGGGTCGATTCTGGCGCTGTTCGGCCTCGTGGTCTTCGGCCTCGGCTCCCGGAACGCGGAGCTCGCCTCGTTCATGGCCGCCGGGCGCGGCCTGGCTCCGATCTATGGGGCGCTCGGCACAGCGGCGGTCGCCGCAGGACTGGCGCTGTGTCTCCGCCCTGATCTGACGCCCTCAGATCCGCCTGTCCTCGGCCTGGCGATCGGGCTTGCGCTGGGAACGCTCGTCTATGCCCCGCTGCTTCGACGATTCGGCGCGACGTCTCTCGCCGACGTCGTGGCGACCCGCTTTTCCCGCTCTCCGGCCCGATTCGCCTCGGCGGTCGCGATTTGGGCGGGCGCGGCGCTGACCGCCTTTGCCGGCTATCGGGTCGGCGTCGCCGCGGCGCAGGGGCTGTTCGGCCAGAGTCGCCTTTGGACGGAGATCGTCGTTGCCGCCGTTCTGGCCGTCAGCGTGACGCCCGGCGGCTTGGCTGGCGTTGCGTCCTGCGCCTCCGCCGCCGGCGGCGCGCTCGCGATGATCGCGGTCGTCGCCTTCCTGTCGGGATGGCGGGTCGGACCGCTGCCGTTCAATCCCGGCGCGTTGCTCGCGTCTGCCGACCTGGCTTCCGCGTCGCCGCAACCTCTTTCGTCCCTTGTCGCCACGACGCTGGCGGCCGCCGGATTCTTCGCTTTCGCGCCTGCCGCGGTCGCGAGCTTTAATGTGCGCTCGACAATCGTCTCCGGCCTTGCCTCGGTCGCGCTCTGCCTCGTCCTCGCCGGCCTGACGGGCGCTTCGACCTCGCCGGCCGATCTCGGGCTTGGCCCGAATCCATTGAGCCCGGTCGCCGCCTCGCTCTTTGGCGCGGCGGCGCTGGCGGCGGCGCTGGCGCTCGCAATACTTGGCATCCACGGAGCCTCGAGGGCCTTCGGCGTCGCGCTCGCAGATCCGCCGCGAGCTTTTCCCGCCCTGGCCAGCGTTCGGCTGGCGCGGATGCGCGCCGTGCAGCTGTTCGTCGTGATCGGTTGCGCCGTCGGCGACAGCCGGGATCTTCTCGACGCCCGGACCGCAATGATCGTCGCCATGGCTTTGCCCCTGGCGTTCGCGACCCCGCTTGTCGGTCTGGCCGCGATCGGTCGGGTGGGACCCGTGGGGGCCTCGGTCGGGATGCTGGCCGCCTTGGGGGTCGCGATCGATTGCGCAGCTTCGGCGACTGGGATGCCTGGCGCGACAGAGCTGCTGCGGGACGCGCTCTTTGCCGCCGCCGCCGGTTTCGTCGCCGGCTCTTTGGCTTGCCTTCTTTTTCCCCGACGCGGACCGCCGCCGACACCAAGCGCGTTCGACCCGTTTCGCTCAGACTGAGGTCAGAAGCAATTGGCGCGCCTCGTCGTACACGCGGCGATCGCCGGCCGCGAGGATTCGCCCGCCCTTGGCTGCCTCTTCCCCCTCCCAGGTGGTGATCACGCCGCCGGCGCCCTCGATGATCGGCGCCAAGGCGACGATGTCGTGCGGCTTCAGGTTGGTTTCGATGACGAGATCGACGAACCCGGCGGCGAGCGCGCAATAGGCGTAGCAGTCTCCCCCGTACCGGCTCAGTCGAACCTTTCGCTCGACCCCGAGATAGGCGGCCCGATCGGCGTCGTCGCGGATGAGCGCCGGACTGGTGGTGTGCAAGGTCGCCCGGCCCAGCGATTCGCACGCCCGCGTCCGGAGGGTGCGGGTCATCCATTCCGAGGGGGGAGCATCGCCGCGCGTCGGCGCGAGCGTGCGCAGCTTCGCGCGTTTGCCGTCGCCATAGAACCTTTCTCGCGTGAAAGGCTGCGCCATCATCCCGTACACCGGTTGGCCGAGATGCATCAGACCGATCAAGGTGCCCCATGTGGGCAGGCCTGAAATGAAGCTCTTCGTCCCGTCGATCGGATCGAGGACCCAAACGTATTCCGCGTCTGGACGATCGAGGCCGTACTCCTCGCCGATGACGCCATGGGCGGGAAACGTCTGGGCGATCAGCCGCCGCATCGCCGCCTCGGCGCCCCGGTCGGCCTCCGTCACGGGGTCGAACATGCCGCCGCGCGACTTGTCCTCCGCGCCAATCGCGCTGCGGAAGAACGGGAGAATCACTTCGCCCGAGATTTGCGCGAGGCGCTCGACGAAGGCCGCGAAATCGACCGCAGTCATCCCAATCCCTCCAATGTGAAGTCATGTTGTCCATGCATATCTGGTATTCCGACGCGTGCGCACCTCGGCATCGCGGGTCCGCCTTAGCATCACGCAACGAATTGATTCTTTGTCTTTTTTGCCCAGTTTGAAAGGCACATTGACCCTGCGCGGCAGGCGCAGTTTGCGTCTTTTTGCACAGGGGCGGCGATTCGAAACGAACAAAACGCTTGCAAGAGCGGGGGTCAAACCCGATATTGCTGCGGTGCGGCATTCGTGCCGTATATGCCCTCCTTGGGCGTTTCCTCCCTAGACTGAAGGCCGCCGTGGCAACATGGCGGCCTCCTTTTTTTGCCAGCCGCAGCCCCGACCCGGTTTCGGCTTAGTGCGGTGCGATATGCCGGTTCCCGTCGCCTCCCGCGACGGCCGCGCGCAGGGCGCGCCGCTATTCAGCTGCAAGACGATTGAGATCGCCAAATCCGCTGAGGGTTCTCGCGGCATTGAAGAGATTGTCGCGGAGGGTCGTCCAGGTCTCGTTCCTCACCAGACGTCGTTCGTCCAGATAAAGCGATCTCGCGATCTCGATCTGAATAGCGTGTACGCCCTGCGCGGGGGCGCCAAAATGCTCGGTTATGAAACCGCCCGCGAAGGGCTTGTTGCGGCGGATTCGGTACCCCGCCGAGCGCAAGCTCGTTTCCAGAGTTTCAACGATGTCGGGCGCTGCGCTCGCGCCGTACCGGTCCCCGAGCACGATGTCCAAACCGCTTACGTCCGCGGCGTTGCTCGGCATGGAGTGACAGTCGATCAGAACTGCCGAGCCGAACCTGGCGCGCGACCGATCGACCAGCGCCCGCAATTGACGATGGTAGGCACGATATAACCATTCGATTCGACCGAGCCCCTCTTCGACCGCCAACGGCTGCTTGTAGATCGGCTGCGCATCGCCGACGACGCGGGGAATGGTCCCAAGGCCGACGGCGACCCTCAGCGACCGGGTGTTGGCGAAGTCGGGAAGGCGTCCCTCGAACACCTGCGGGTCGAGCTCGTAAGGCTCGCGATTGACGTCGAGATAGGCGCGCGGGAACAGCGCGCGCAGCAGAGGCGCGCCGAGCGCGACACAGGGCAGAAACAGCTCATCGACGTAGGCATCCTCCGACCGGCGCAACGTCAGCGAGTTGAGACGCGACGCGACGAGGAAGCGCTCAGGATAAATCGACCCCGAGTGCGGCGAGCTGAAGACGAGCGGCGACGTCAGGCGAATGGGTTCGACCGTCTCGGTCGGACGTTCAAAATCCGCCCTGGCTATCCGCGCGAGCCCATCCATTGTATCTTCCAGCAGATGTCCTACAAGTGCCCTTGGGGGGCTTACTGCGGTCTATCATAGCTCGAAACTGCGGGGCCGCGCGGTATCTCGGCGCGGTTCAAGAATTTTTTACCGAGGCGCCGCAAACTCTCGGCGCAAGTGAGGGGACAGATGCGCACGCCCGTCGAGATTTCCGCCAAGATCCTGCTCGCCGAAGATGACAACGACATGCGCCGGTTCCTTGTCAAGGCGCTACAGACTGCCGGTTATTCAGTCGCCTCGTTCGACAACGGGATGTCCGCCTACAATCGGCTGCGGGAAGAGCCGTTCGAGCTGCTCCTGACCGACATCGTCATGCCGGAGATGGATGGCATTGAGCTGGCCCGTCGGGCGACCGAACTCGACCCCGAAATCAAGGTCATGTTCATTACCGGCTTCGCTGCGGTGGCGCTGAACCCGGATAACAACGCGCCCAAGGATGCACGAATCCTGTCAAAGCCGTTTCATCTCCGCGATCTTGTGAACGAAGTCGAGCGGCTGTTAAACGCGGCTTGAGCTGGATTTGTAACCAGCCGCGGCCGTTGGGGTCATTCGTGCGAAGACTGGCGTGGCTTCTCGTCCTTTGCGGCCCGATCTTGGATTCCCATGCCTTCGCGGAGGCTTCCCGGCTTGACTCCATTCTGGCGGGCCACGTTCTGCGCGTCGGAACGACTGGCGACTATCCGCCGTTTACCGCGCTCGATCCAGCGAGCGGAGATTATTCCGGGCTGGACATCGACCTCGCCCGCTCGCTCGGCGCCGCGCTCGGGGCAAAGGTCGAGTTCGTGCCGACGACCTGGGCCAGCCTCTCGCATGACCTCACCGCCGGCGCCTTCGACATCGCGATGGGCGGCGTCTCCGTCACCCTCGAGCGGCAAAAGTCCGGCTTCTTTTCCCTGCCTTATCTGCGCGATGGTAAGACGCCGATCGCCCGATGC
>CAVYXQ010000034.1:0-33971 GCA_963772555.1 uncultured Alphaproteobacteria bacterium
TGAGCGGCTGCCGGCCTTCGGGATAGGCAACGAGACCGGGCGCGTTGTGCTTTCGCGCGTCACATTCGCGGTGCGAGCAATGTCTTCAGTTTGCCCAGGAATTCGTCCGAACTCGCCTGCGTTCCGCGCTGCTGGAAGACGATCTCGCCCTGCTCGTTCAGGAGCGTAATGACCGCCGTGTGGTTGAAGCCGCCGGCGCCGTCCGGGCGGTAACCGACGTCGAGCGCCGCGGCGAGCCCGCGCACCGCGTCGTCATCGGCTCCGAGCAGCATCCAATGGCCGAGATCGAGCCCGTGCCCATCGGCGTAGAGTCTCAAGCGCTCCGGCGTGTCGGCCACCGAGTCGAAGGTGAAGAACACGAATTCCACCCGGCTCGCCGCGCCCGACGGCAGGTGCTTGTCGATCCACATCATGTCGGCGACAATGGCGGGACACATGTACTTGCAGTCGGCGTAGCCCATTGCCGCGACGACCAGCTTGCCGCTCAGCGAGGAGAGCGCGATGCGTGCGCCGTCCTCGGTCACCCATTGCGAGCCGAGATTGTAGACCGAGGTCCCTGGCAGCGGCGCGCCCGCGTCGTTTTGAGCGGCTGCCGGGGCTGCGGCCGCAACGAGCGCCAGCGCGGCGCCCGTCAGCATCGAACGAAAGGTCATGACGCGCCTGCCGCGCAACGGAAGCCGACATTGTCGGCGGTGTAGTTCGGCTTCAGGCTCGCGCGCAGGGAAAAACGCATGAAACCAGGATAGTCGGTCGGATCGGTCGCGCCGGCCGCCGCACCGCTGCAGACGAGCACGCTGTCTGTCGCGTAGGCGTCGAAATCGAGCGTCCATTCCCAGACGAGCCCGACTAGGTCCTTGACGCCGAAGCCGTTGGCGGGGCCGCCGATCGCCGGCGGGCGGGCGGGATTTGGCTCGGCGAACCATTTCAGTGAGCGCTCGCGCACCCCCTCCCGGTCGCGCCCGTTGTCCGCGATCGCGTATTCCCACTGATTGGTCGTCGGCAACCGCGCCCCCCGCACGCGGCAATAGGCCTCGGCGGCGAACCAGGAGACGTTGGTCACCGGTTCGTCGCGCGCTTCGGCGTCGGCGAGCGCGAGGTCGCCGGACCAGCGCCCGAGATAGAGGTGGTCGGCGAACAAGGGCTTGATCCGGGAGCGCCGCCACTCTGGATACGCCGTTACGAAATCGAGAAACTCGGCATTGGTCACCGGTTCGACGTCGAGCCAGAAGGCGCCGATCGTCACGACGTTCGGCGGCGCCGGAGCGGACGCGTTCGACGTTTGCAGGCGCTGGAACGGGGTGTAGTTTCCTGCCGGCAAGTGAACCACGCCGGCGCGGCTGGCCTCCGCGCTGAAGGCCGCCGCCCACACGATGAGCGCCGTCGCAGCAAGATTCGCGCGCGAATGCTTCATTGGCTCTTCGCCTTGATGCGATAGGCGCTGACCTCGGCCGGCGTGACCTCGAGACCCGAATTGCCCCACTTCGAATAGACGTAGGTCAGCACGTCGGCGATCTCCTCGTCGGAAAGGCTCCAGGCTGGCATCACGCCGTTGAAATCGTGGCCGTTGACGGTGAGCTTGGTTTCGAGGCCGCCGGTGACGGTCTTGATGGCGCGGATCTTGTCGCCGTTCAGATAGTCGGACTTCGCCAGCGGCGGGAAGGCGTCGGGCACGCCCTCGCCGTTCTCCTGATGGCAGGCCTGGCAATTGTTGGCGAATATCCCGGCGCCGATTTCGATGCGCTCGGCCTTGGTCTTGGCTGCCGGGACGGCGACCGGGTTTTGGCCGGCGACGCGGATGCCCGTCCCCTCGGGCTGGTAGACCAGATCGAACTGCTTGCCGGAATAGACAAGCTTGTCCTCCGGGCCGCTCACCTTGAGCTGGGCCAAAGCGCCGCGGTTGAAGGCTCGCTCGATCGAGTGATCGACGATGATGAAGGTGCCGGGCACACTCATCTGGAACTGGACGATCGCCGCGCCGCCGGCAGGGATCAAAGTCGTCTGCACGTTGTGGGTGGGCAGGTTCAGATTTCCTTCCGGATAGACGGTGTCGAAGATCTGACCGATGACATGGAACGAGGAGACGAGGTTCGGCCCGCCGTCGCCGACGAACAGGCGCACCGTCTCGCCGACTTTCGCCGTCAGCGCCTTGTTGCCGACCGTCGAGCCGACCGAGCCGTTGAACACGACATATTCCGGTTTCTCGTCGATGACCTTGGCCATGCTGAACGGCTGCAAGCCCTGCTCGCCGTTCTTGCCCTCGGTGTAGAAGTCGCCCTGCATCAGATAATATTCGTGGTCCACCTTTGGCAGGCCGTCCTTCGGCTCGACCAGGATCATGCCGTACATGCCGTTGCCGATGTGCATGGCGACCGGCGCAGTTGCGCAGTGATAGACGAACAGCCCCGGGTTCAGCGCCTTGAACGAGAAGACCGAGCTGTGGCCGGGGGCCGTCAGCGAGGCCGCCGCGCCGCCGCCGGGGCCGTTCACCGCATGCAGGTCGATGTTGTGCGGATTTTTGTTGTCTGGATGATTGTCGAGATGCATCTCGACCTCGTCGCCCTCGCGGACCCGAATGAACTTGCCGGGCACGTGGCCGCCGAAAGTCCAAAAGGTGTAGCGGACGCCGTCGGCGAGCCGCCCCTCGAGCTCTCTGACCTCCAGATGCACGATGATCTTGGTCGCGTGATCGCGATGGATCGGCGGCGGCGTGTTCGGCGCGTCGGTCAGGACGGCGTTCTCCTCGCCGACGATCGGCTCGGCTAGGTTTTCCTCGCGCGAGGCGGCGTAGGCCGAGCCGGC
The DNA here is from genome assembly GCA_963772555.1 of uncultured Alphaproteobacteria bacterium. Taxonomy (GTDB): domain Bacteria; phylum Pseudomonadota; class Alphaproteobacteria; order Rhizobiales; family Beijerinckiaceae; genus Roseiarcus. The sequence goes on from CAVYXQ010000034.1 coordinate 2,800, forward strand.
GATGAGGAGGGCGGCGAGCGCCGCGCCTGAACGAAAGGTCCGCATGTTCATCCTTGCTCTCCAGGCTTTCACCGCGCCGCAGGGGGCTTCAGCCCCTCATACGCCTGGCGCCCGAACAAGCGCCTTGACCGCGGTTAAGGGGGCGTGGGACGCGCCTCGCCCGCCGGCGGCCACGGCGAAGCGGAACGATTTGATTGCGCCGCCTTTTCCCGCTCGCGCTCGGTGCGCTCGGTGACATCGCGCGCAATTGCGACGGACCCTTGCGCCACCCCGTCGGCCATCACCAGCGCGAAGGTCATTTCGACATAAAGCTTGCGCCCGCTCTTGTGCTGTCCCCGGGTCAGGGTCGGACGGCCCTGAAGCTTCAGGGTGCCGTCCTTCATCGCCCTGTCGAAGCCGCGCCAGTGGGCGGCGCGCAGATGGGGCGGAACGATGAGATCGAGCTTTTGGCCGAGCGCCTCCCCGCAGTCGAAGCCGAACAGCGCAGCGGCCGCGCGGTTCCAACGCCTGATCGTTCCCATCCGGTCGGCGAAAATGACGGCGTCGCCGGCCTGATCGAGGATGTCCTCGGCAAGATTTGTTTGACCGTCCGTGGCGTCGCCTCCCAATTCCGATGCGCCGATCACCCCTCAGGGGGGGCCGTCGCGGCGCGTCAGCATGGGCCCATAGACGATGAGAAACGCGGCGAAGGCAAGCAGCCACGCCGTCGCCGCGACGTCCATCAGCGGCAAGGCGACGGCGGGAAGGAAGGCCATCGCGACGCGGGCGAGGAGCGCGGCGACGAGGCAGCAATAGGCGAACTGCGTTCCCCTTGAGGCGATAAGCGCGCGGCCGCTGTGTCCGAGCGTTGCGCGGGTCATCATCGCAAGCGTCATCACGCCGACCGCGCCGACCGCCCAGACATGCACGCCGGCCGAATAAGGAACGACGCCTGCCCAAAGAGCGTGCGCGCCGACGACGGCGAAGCCGGCGGCCGCCAAGAAAAAGCCAGCGTGCAGCACGAGCACGAGAGGGTCGCGGCGCGCCCAAATACCCCGCCACCGTGAGAGGCGCCAGAGGTTGGCGGCGCCAGCCGCGAGCGCCAGCGCGCCCGTTGCGAGTCCCTCGGGCGCGGCGGCCCACAACGCAAGCGAGAGGCCCGAGAGCGCCATGACCGCCCCGTCCGGCCTGCCGAGTGGGACCGGCCGCGCGCTCGCCCCCGTCCTCGCCAGCCAGTTGCCGGTGAAGCTTGGCGTTACGCGCCCGCCGATCAGGAGGATCAGCAAGACGATGAGGCCGAGCGCTGCGCGCGTCGAAACCTTGGCGAGGCCGAGGCGCGCGTCCTCGAAGTGGAAGGCGACGTTGGCGAGGGCGAGGGCGAGGACGAGCCCAGCCACTTTCAGGTTACGCCAGTTCCGTCCGGCCGCGACTTCGCGCGCAACCAGCGCGGCGAAGACGATTAGGAACGACGCGTCGATCGCCCCGGCGGCGGCGCGGCCGATCGCCGCCGATGCGAAAACTGCGATCCGGCCCGCGACCCACAGCGCGGCCAGGGCCGCGAGCGGAACGCCCGCAACGGGCAAGCGTCCGGTCCAGTTGGGGATCGCGGTCAACAGGAAGCCTGCGACGACGGCGCCGACATAGCCGAAGATCATTTCGTGAGCGTGCCAGTCGACGGCCGAGAAGGCGGTCGGAATCGCGATCGCGCCCGAAAAGACCGCCGGCCACAGCGCCACGCCGACGAGCGCCCAGACGCCCGCGGCCAAGAAAAACGGGCGGAAGCCGCGGCTGAGCATCGCGGTGCCGCGCCAAGCTCGGGAGGCCGCGGCGGAGCCGCGCGGCGCAGGATGCAGCAGCGCCGTCATTCGAAGAGCCCACCGTGAGCGCCGGCGACGGCGCCGAGAACGGTGACGGCCGCCGCCGCGAGCAGAACAAGGTGCGAGCGAAAAAGCCGGCGCAGCAGGTCGGCGGGGTCGCGCGCCGCCCGCGCGGCAAGGCGCCGGTGTGCGATCGGTTCGACGACGAAGACGAGCGCCATGAACAGCGCCCAGACGAAAACCATGGCGTCCATCCACCAGAAGCCCACGTCGGCGAACCGGGACCAGAGATCGAGCCTGAAGGTCATCCAGAGGCCGGTCGCGCCGGCGAGCGGAATCGTCCATCGCACTTGAGCCGCGAAACGGTTTTCGATCGCCTCGAAAAGCAACCAGCCGCTTTTCGCGTCCGCGGCGGCGCGCGCAAGCGGCAGAGCGACAAGCGTGACAAAGGCGACGCCGCCGATCCAGTGGGCGACGAACAGCACGTGCAGGGCGCGAGCCAGTTCGATGTCGTCGATCATTGTTCGCCTAACGCACTCCCGAACCGTCCGATGATGGCGGGAGGACCATATCGGCTTAAACCGCCCGGGCCTTGATCTCTGTTAAGTCGAGGGTGCGAAAATTGCGATATGCGTTCTGCAATGATGCGGATGGCGGCGAGCGGCGCGTACGCCGCGCCAGGGCCAGAAGGGATTATGGGAGTTCTGATAGTGAACAGCGAAGGCTATCTCATCGATTCCTGCCACTGGACCGAGGACGCGAGACGGCGCGGGAGATGGGCATCGACCTCACGCCCGAGCACCGGGGATGCGATCCGCTTCACGCGCGCCTTCTTGACGAGCGCCGGGTTCCCGTCGACGCCCGTTTCGTCAGGCGGCATTTGAGGCGAGACGCGCCGGCCGCAACCGCCTGTCCGAGTTCCTCCTCTGCGGCTATCCCGGGCAGGCATGCAAGATCGCCGGCATGCGCCGGCCGCGTGCCTGGAGCACAGGATGAGAGCCGAGCTTCAAAATCGATGCGCCACCCCTTTCGGTGCGCGAGCGGTTCAATCCTGCTATGCGTGTCCGGTTTCGAGGACGCCATGGCTCTTTCGGCGCGGGATTGGGACGTCGTCATGCGGGCGCCGCTGTTCAAGGCGATGGGTCCGAAGATCGCGCGCGCCATGATCGACGACCGGACGTCGCGGGCCTATGGGCGGGGCGAATCCATCTTCGATGAGGGCGGTCCGGCCGACGGCTTCTTCTGTATGATCGAGGGCTGGGCGAAGCTCTATCGCCTGCGCGAGGACGGCGAGGAGGTCGTCGTCGCGATATTCTCCACCGGCGAGACTTTTGCCGAGGTGGCAATGTTCCTCGGCGGCCGCTATCCGGCGAGCTGCGAGGCGGTTTCGCCCGCGCGCATCCTCAAGATCGACGCGGCCAACTTGCGCCGCGCCGTGCTCGAGCAGCCACAACTGGCCTTCGACATGCTGGCCGCCGCCTCGATGCGGCTAAGGCAATTGGTCGACGAGATCGAGCAGCTCAAAGCTCGCTCCGCCCCGCAGCGCATCGCCGACTTTTTCGTCAAGCAGGCCAATTGCGCCGCGGGCGCGGCGCAGATTGCGCTGCCCTACGAGAAGGCGCTCATCGCCAGCCGGCTCGGCATGAAACCGGAAAGTTTTTCCCGCGCGCTCGGAAAGCTCGGTCGATTCGGCGTCACTGTCGATCGCGAAAGCGTCAGCATCAGCGACGTTGCGAAGCTGGCTGCATTCGCCGAAGGCCACACCTCGCCAGGCGACATTTCGTGAGCCTAATGGCCCCGGCTGCAGATTTCACTTGTCCCGTGGGCCGAGGCCCCCGCCATGGGCGAGCCTGTCGATTCGCCAAACTGCGGCCCGTACTCTCGCCCGATCATATAGCGATCACAATCCCCCGGCATGAATTCCCTTCGCCGGTGAATCGGCGGCGGGGAACGAACGCGATCTCGGACGGGGCTCCATGAGAGTCGGCTGTCCTGTCGCCGGGCGGGAACCCCGTATGGGCAAATATGGGAGGGAGGATCGCATGCGAATCGTCGTCGCCAGCATCGCCATTGTGGCGCTGGCCGCTCTCGGGGGGTGCGCCAAGGGGGATAAGGGAGACACGGGATCGGCCGGCCCGCCGGGCCCGCAGGGCGCAGTCGGGCCGGCGGGTCCGCCCGGACCCAAAGGCGAGGCGGGGACGATTGGCCCGCCGGGCCCGCCCGGACCGAAGGGCGAGGTCGGCGCGGCCGGACCGGCCGGGCCCAAGGGCGACCCAGGGCCTGTCGGCAAGTCCGGTCCCGAAGGGCCGCCCGGACCGAAGGGCGATCAGGGCGCGATCGGGGTCGCCGGCCTGCCGGGACCCAAGGGCGACGCAGGGCCTTCGGGACCGCAGGGCGCGCAGGGCGCCAAAGGCGATCCCGGCGCCGTGGGGCCGCCCGGACCGCAGGGACCCAAGGGCGAGGCTGGACCGACGGGCGCTGCGGGACCCCAGGGACCGAAGGGCGACGCCGGACCGATCGGCGCCGCGGGACCGCCGGGTCCAAAGGGCGAGACGGGAGCGATCGGTCCCGCCGGACCCCCGGGTCCGAAGGGCGATGCCGGGCCGCAGGGTCCAGCGGGACCGCCCGGTCCGCCGAGAGCCGCGTCCGCCGAGGGCGCCCGCCTGCGGGTCGTCGTCGGCCAGGCCATGGCGTCGTGCGGTCCGGGCGAAATCATGATCGGCGCCTACTGCACCGGCGCCAATGCGACGCTCAGCCTTGACGGCATGACCGGGGCGCACTGTGACGGCGATCCCAATGTCAAGGCGGTCGTGAGCTGCGCGACCAAATAGAATCCGCCAAAGGCAGGATCGGGCGCCTCTCCCGGTCCTGCCTGATAACGCCCGTTATATAACAGTTGGAAAAAGCGTAAAAGCCCGCGTTTCTTCCGGGTCAGGCCCTTGCCGGCAGACTGTTCAGGAAGGAGCCCAAAGGCTCGGCCCACAGTTCGCCATGGAAAATCCCGAGGTGACCGTACCCGCCGGGCAGCACCGTCAGGCGGCCCGAAGGCAGGCGCGCCACCGTCTCCCTCGTCACGGTCAACCCGATCGGAGTCACCTCGTCGTCGGCAAAGTTGATCGCCAGCAGCGGCGCTTCGATTCGGTCGATTGCGGGAGCGGGGTCGTAGTCGGCTGAGCTCCTGAAAGCATAGAGAAGGTCAATCGCCTCGCGACCACGAAATTGCGCCGCCAGCTGGTCGCAGTAGGCAAGCGTCCTGGTCCGGTCCGGTCCCGCCTCCTGCAGCCGCGCGGGATTGCCGGCCATCATGGCGGCCAGCGGCGCCGCGATCTGCGCCCATCGCGTCGGCGGTCGCGCAGGATCATAGTCGCCGCCACGCCAATCGGGGTCGTCGACGATGGCCCGGATGACGATCTCGCGCCACATGAGGTTGCGGCCGGAGATCTGCATCGGCATAGCGGCCACCGGGACGAGCGCATCCATCGCATCCGGGAAGCGCTCGCCCCAAAGCCAGGTCTGCATGCCGCCCTGGGAGACGCCGGCGACCAGCTTCAGATGGTCGACGCCCATAACCTCGAGCATCGCGCGCTGCGCCTCGACCTGATCGATATAGCCGTATCGCGGGAAGTTCGCTCGCATGCCGTCCGAGGGCTTCGAAGATCCGCCGGCGCCAATCCCGTCAGGCATCACCAGGCAATAACGCTGCGCGTCCAGCGGCTGGCCCGGCTGAAACAGATGGTCGGCCAGGCTCGGCATCAGGAAGTCCTTGCCAATCCTGCTGGTTCCATGCAGCAGCAGAACGGCGTTGCTGATTTTGCCCGAGGCGTCGCGTTGCGGCGTGCCGAGCGCCGTATAGTGCAACCTCAGGACTGGCAGGCGATCGCCGACGCGGAAGGCGAACTCGCGCAGCTCTACATCGCTCTCGTATGCTTGCATGTCTCCCCACCCACCGGTTGGAATCAAGCCTACTACGGTGGCGCGCCGGAACAATCGGCCTCGCGCGAGGTTCACGTTCGGTGTCGCGGAGGTCCTCATGGTCGGTCATCGCGTTTGGGCGATTCCCGAAGGCTACATTCCCGGTCGTTCGTTCAGTCAGCAGCACGCCCTCGTCTCGCACGAAGCGGCTTGCATCCTCAACGCGACCGACGATCCGGCGCAGATCGAGATCACCATCTATTTCACCGACCGCGACCCGGTCGGCCCCTATCGCGTGACGGTCGAGGGTCGCCGAACGCGGCATCTGCGCTTCAACGACCTCGACGACCCGGAGCCCGTGCCGCGCGACACATCCTACGCCTCGGTCATCCGCTCCAGCGTGCCGATCGTCGTCCAGCACACAAGACTCGATTCTCGCGATCCGCATATCGCGGTTCTCAGCACAATCGCTTTCCCGGTGGAATCATGAGCGCCAAACCCCGTACCGTCATCATCACCGGAGCGACCGCCGGCGTCGGCCGCGCCATCGCTCGCCGATTCGCCGTTGCCGGCGACCGGGTCGGCCTCATCGCGCGCGACGCCGAGGCGCTGGCCGACGTCAAGCGCGAGCTCGAGAGTTTGGGCGTCGAGACCGCGACGGAAGCCGTCGACGTCGCCGACGCGGAGGCTTTGTTCGCCGCCGCTTCCCGGCTCGAGGACAGGCTCGGGCCGATCGACGTCTGGATCAACGACGCGATGGAGACGGTCTTCTCGCCGGTGGCGGAAATCGGCCCGGACGAATTCAAGCGGGTGACCGAGGTGACGTACCTCGGCTTCGTCTACGGCACGATGGCGGCGCTGAAGTCGATGCGTCCGCGCAAGCGCGGCCGCATCATCCAGATCGGCTCGGCGCTCGCCTATCGCGGCATCCCGCTGCAGGCCGCCTATTGCGGCTCGAAGCACGCGATCCGCGGCTTCACCAACAGCCTGCGCGCCGAGCTGATCGCCGAGGGCTCGGGGATTTCCGTGTCGATCATCGAATTGCCCGCGGTCAACACGCCGCAGTTCGACTGGGCGCGCGTGCATCTCAGCCATACGCCGAGGCCGATGGGAAAACCGGTCGAGCCCGAAGTCGTCGCTGATTCCGTCTATCGCGTTTCTCACGGGATGTGGCGCGAGTACTGGCTCGGGAGGTCGACCATACTGCTCATTCTCGGCAACTTCGTGCTGCCGGGGGCGCTGGATCATTATCTGGCGCGCACCGCCATCAAGGGACAGCAGACCAAGACGCCGGCTCTGCCCGGCCGTCCCGACAACCTCGAGCATCCGATCACGCCGCTCCACCGCACCCGCGGCTCGTTCAGCGAGGAAGCGCAAAACCACGCGCCGCTCGTCATCGGCGAGGTCGCCCGATTGGGAACGGTGGCGGCGGGGGCGTTCGTCTTCTTCGTCGCCGGCGCGCTTTATTCGTCCCTCGGACGGGTCAGAGCTCGCCGCGCCCCGCCATCGCCCTGATCCGGTCCGCGGTGCGGCAGGCGATCGCCTGAATGGTCAGCGACGGATTGACGCCGCCGACCGTCGGAAACACCGAGCCGTCGCAAATCCAGAGGTTCGGAATGTCCCACGACCGGCAATCGGCGTTGACGACGCTGGCCGCCGGGTCGTCGCCCATGCGGGCGGTGCCGTTCAGATGGCAGGTGTCGTCGGTCTCGTCCCAGATGTCGCGGGCGCCCGTCGCCTCGAGCGCCTGGCGCATGAAGCCGAGCGAATGCCGGATGAGCCGCTTGTCGTTCTCGCAGTAGGAGAAGGTGACGCGGGAGATCGGCAGGCCGTACTGGTCGCGCTCGTCGGCGAGCGTCACGCGATTGCCTTCCTGCGGCATGGTTTCGCCGACGATCTTGAGCCCGACCTGATGGTTGTAATGCTTCATCTCCTCGATCAGGCGCTCGCCCCAGAGGCCCCGCTTGGACAATTCCGCGCCTCCCCATAGGGCCGGCAGCGGTCCCTGGCTCATGTAGGCGTAGCCGCCAAAGAAGTCCTTGCCCTCGTCGGTATAGTTCCAGTGCTCGGTCAGCGCGAGCGACGGGGGTCCTTTGTAGGAGCGGATTTCCCGCTCCATCAGTCCCCAGACTGCCTGGTTCGCCTGAGCCATCAGGTTCTTGCCGACCAGACCGGAGGAATTGGCGAGACCATCGGGAAACTTGGCGCTCGCCGAATTGAGCAGGAGCCGCGGCGTCTCGACCGCATAGCCGGCGACGACAATGTTCCTCGCCTTCTGGAAGCGCCAGCGACCCTCGCGATGGTAGTTCAATCCGGTGACCCGGCCGGAATCGTCGTGCTCGACCCGGCCGACCATCGCCAGATCGCGAATTTCGGCGCCGGCGGCGAGCGCCCGGGGCAGCCAGGTGACGAGCACGCTCTGCTTGGCGTTGGTCGAGCAGCCGATCACGCACATGCCGCGATAGACGCAAGGATGCGCATGGCCGCGCGGCGCCGAGAGGGTCGCCAGCGGCGTCGGCGTCCAGTCGATGCCGAGCGCCTCGGCGCCCTCGGCGAGGACGAGGGCGGCGGCATTGAGCTCGTGCGGCCGGTAAGGGTAGCGCGGCCGCTTCGGCCCCCAGGGGTAGTTGACGGGGCCAGAGATCTTCAGCGTCTCCTCGACCTCGCGGTAATAGGTCCACATCTCCCGCCAGTCGAGCGGCCAGTCGGCGCCGTAGCCGAGCTTGGTGCGCGCCTTGAACCAGTCGGGCCGGAACCGCAGCGACACCATGGCGAAGTGGACGGTCGAGCCGCCGACCGCCTTGCCCGAGTTGTTGTGGCCGAGCTCCAGCGGATTGTCGCCGTCGACGATCCGCTCGTCCGTCCAGTAGAGCTTCGTCTGCTCGCGCTCGTCGGAGGCGAAATCCTCGAGCGGCCGCCAATAGGGACCGGCGTCGAGCGCGACGACCGAAAAGCCGTATTCGGCCAGCTTGCAGGCGAGCGTCCCACCGCCTGCGCCCGTGCCCACTATGGCGAAATCGACCGGCTCGTCGTCGCTGTAGCAGCGCATCGGCGTCCAGCCGCCCGGCCGGAAAACGTCCGGCGCGCGCCCATCCGTCGCCCTCGGGCGTTGCTCCGCTTCATCCAATACGGGCATTCTCACGCTCCGCGACGCGCTCGCGCCCTGGATAGGCCTCGGCAGCCTCCCATGGGTCGCGGCGGTTGAAGTTCATCCGCACGTAGCCTCGGGGACTCGCGGGTCCACCGAAGCCGATTTCGTTCCAGGCCGCGGGATGCGCGTAATACGCGCTGACGAGATCGTGCAGGAGCCGCTTTTCGAAGAAAAGCTTGGCTGACATGCCGCCCCAGGCTTCGGCATGCGCATCGCCCTTCTGCGCAGCCTTGAGAATTTGGTCCTGACGCGCGCCGTCGAGCTGGTGAAACGGCGTCGCGTGTCGTCCCTGGGCCTCGGCGTCGAGCCCCTTAAGACCGCGCCGCCAGGCCTCGCCCTGGGGCGGCAGGCGGGCGTCACGATAGCCGTCGCGATGCTCGGCCTTGAGTTTCAAATCGACCATGGCGGCGACAGGGGCCGGATGCGAACGGCTCTTCGGCTGCGGCACGATCCGCGCGCAGACCGCCTGCAGCGTCGCCCATTCGTCGTCGGCGAAGAAGTCATGCCGATTCGGGTCGATCGCCATCCGCGCGTCGATCACGCGGCGGGTCTGGTCGTTCCACGACGGCGTGTTCCGCTTGGCGAGCACATCGTAGCCGGGATATCGGTCACTCACCGTTCCCCTCCATGATCGCGAGCGCGGCAAGGCCGATGACGGCAAGTCCGAGGAAGCTCGGCGGCGCCGGCAGCGGCGGCCCGTTGAGAACGTTCTGGCTCCAGTTGCGCCAGCCGCCCATGTTCCGCCAGACGCCGAAAGCATGAAACCCGACGCCGACGACGCCGAGCGCGCCGGTGATCATGAGCAGGCCGCGCGCCGCGCGATGCGGCACGATCGCCGGCGCCGCCGCGACCGCGCCGAGAAGCCCGGCCGAGAGCGGCGGCAGCGTGACCGGCAGGAACATCGCCGGATCGTGATAGGCGCCGCGAAAGTGCAGAAGACCGGCCTCGCCGACGGTTCCGGCGATGCCGCCCGCCGCGGCCGCGGCGAGCGCGCGCCCGGCCGGCAGGCCGAACAGGGTCCGCGCGCCGCTGGCGAGCTTGAGCGCGCAGCGGCCGAAGAATCCGGCAAGGGCCATCGCCATCGGCGCGCCGATCGGCGCCGAATAGAAGAAGTTGAGCCAGGAAAAGCCGCCAGGCCGCTTGGCGATGTTGTAGGCGTGGAAGCAGAGCCCGGCGAGGCCGGTCGCCGCTGCCGCGGCGTAGACCGCGTCAAGCAGCGCGCGCGGCGCGCGGACCCCCAGCGCGCCGGAGATCCCGGTCGCCAACGTCAGCGTCGCGCAGACCAGCGGCGCGAACATCGCCCGGTTCTGGAACGAGCCGCGGTAATGCTCCACCGCGCTGTCGGCAAGCACCGAGAGCGAAAGGATCGCGGCCCCGGCGTGGACGGTCCGGACCACGGGCGATTCACGCCGGCCGGCGTCGCTTCGCCCCGTTTCGCTCGGCATGTACGTCTGGAGCGTCGCCAGCGCCTCACCCAGCCGCTTGGTCGCCGCGACCACGGCCTCGTTCACCGCAGGATCGGCGCGAACGAGCGGTTTCATGCCCCCTCTCCCACCCGGAAGCGCTCGGCGTCCTTGGCCTTGAACTCGAGCCCAAGACCCGGACGGTCGAGGTCCGGGCGGATCGCTCCGCCTTTGGCGTTCGGCGCCCCGTCGAACAGCATCTGCTCGATGCGCACGTGGTCGTGGAACCATTCGAGATGACGCACGCGCGGAGCGGCGCAGGCGACGTGCCGGGTGATGGAAGGGGCGCAATGGCCGGAAAGATCGATGTGATGCGCTTCGCAAAGGGCGCCGACCTCGAGAAAGCCCGAGACGCCGCCGCAGCGGGTGACGTCGGCCTGCAGCACGTCCACCGCTTCGGCCTCGAGCAGGACCCGCGCGTCGTCGAGATCGTAGGTATATTCGCCGGCCGCGACGGCCATGCCGGGGGGGGTACGGTCGCGCATCAGCCGGAGACCGGGCGGATTGTCGGACGTGACCGGCTCCTCGAACCAGCGGATGTCTGCCTCGCGGCTCGCCTCGACGAAGCGCAGCGCCGCCTTCACCGAGAACGCGCCGTTGCCGTCGACGAAGAGCTCATGGTCGCCGATGGCGCGCTTGGCGGTCATCGCCCTTTCCGGGTCGCGCTTGGGATCGCTGCCGACTTTCATTTTGACGAACCGGCAGCCGTCCACCTCGGCCCAGTGCGAAAGCTGCTCGCGCAGCCTCTCGTCGGAATAGGTGGTGAAGCCGCCGCTGCCGTAGATCATCACCTCGTCGCGGCAGCGGCCGAGCAGCGTCGCCAGCGGGAGGCCCATGATGCGCGCCTTCAGGTCCCAGAGCGCCGCATCGAGGGCGGAGATGGCGCAGGCGGCGAGGCCCGAGCGGCCGAAGTTGCGAACCTCACGCTTCATCGCCAGCAGGCATCGGGGAATGTCGAAACAGTCCTGCCCCTCGAGCGCTTTCTTGGCGATCGTCTCAATCAGCGTAGCGACGCTGGCGTCCGCGTAGGTGTAGCCGAGGCCCGACTGATTGCCGGCCTCGACGTGCACGACGACCAGCGTCGTCGAATCCCATGCGAACGTGCCGTCCGCCTCGGGACCGTCGGTCGGAATCTTGTAGGCGGCGGCGCGGACGCCTGACACGGGAGGGTTGGAAGAGTTCGACATCGGTGAAGCCGGTTCGGAGGAGTCGCAGCGTAACCGGCCAGCGTCGAGAATGTTCCGGCGGCCTTGCGGCGGCCACGATTTCCAGAGACAGAATCGACGTGAGGAGGATGCGCGAGGGCGGCGATCGGTCGCGTTCGAGAGGTGGTGTTGATGATAGAAGCGGTTTTAGAATTCCCCGCACGGAAGACGGCGGGCCGATATGGGCCCGGGGCCGTCGTCTTCCATTGGATAGTCGCGGCGCTCATCGTATTCTCGGCGGGCTCGGGCTTCTTTTCGGCGACATTCCGCGGGAGGCACGGCCGTTCTGGATCAACGTCCACGGCTGCGTCGGGCTCCTCTATCTCGCGCTGGTGATCGGCAGGCTGGCTTGGCGAGCAACGCATCGGCCGCCGGACCTGCCGCCGGACATCGGCGAATTCGACCGGCGCAGCTCCCTTGCCGTGCATCATCTGCTTTACGCCCTGATGCTCGTCATTCCGTTGATTGGGATTGCCGCCTATGTCTGGCACGGGCGCGTCTTCGACTACGGACTTTTTCAGCTGAACTTCGGGGTCGCCATGAACCGGGGCGTGTTCCATCCCGCCGAGTTCGTCCACCAGTGGCTCGCCTATGCGCTTTTTGGTCTCGCTGGCCTGCACGCTGCCGCCGCACTCTATCATCACTTCGTCCGCCGCGATGGCATCCTGATGCGCATGCTCCCGGGCGGGGCGGGATAAGCCGGCGCCCTCAGGGCTTGGAGCGCGTGTCGCCGATCGGGGCGTAGGTGAATTCCTCCACGCCCACATCGACCAGTACGTCGGCTTTCACCCGCGCGTTGACGGCGCGGATCAGGCTCTTGCCCATTTTGGCGAAGTCGAAGCGGTCGAGATGGTCGAAGTCGATCGTGGTGTCGTCGTAGACGTAGCGGAACGCCTCGTCGACGAGGATCGAATCGGGCGCCATTTTGGCAGCCCTCAATGCGTCGACGTCGATGGTGTAGGCGAGCAGCATGACGGCGTAGCCCTGGACGACGCCGTCCTTGATGCGCGGGACATTGAGCTCATGCGTCCGGCGGGCTTCCGTCGTCCGCTTGGGACCGGGCGAATGCTGTTCGAAGTGCGCCAGGACCTGGCGGGCGCCGAGCTCTCCGGCGACCGTCGCCGCCGCGGCGAGGACGCCAATGACGAGGGCGCGAATCATCCCTCGGAACGTTTCCAGGCAAGCGCGGTGTAAGTGCCGTCCGACTGGCCGTCGCGGATGGCCTTGGCGATGATCTCGGTGACCGCTGCCGAAGCCTTCAGTTGGACGCCGAGCGCCTGCCGGTTGACCTCGAGCGCAGAGACAAGATCGGCGAGAGCTTCGCCGAGCGCCCCTCCGGCGACCGCGCCGCCGAGCGCCGACGCGACGCGGTTCAGCTCGAGGAGGGCCTGGTTCTTGCGCAGGCTGTAGGCCTCATAGGCGACCCGCTGGCCTTTGGCGATATCCTCGTTCTCGGCGATGACGGCGTCGCGAAGGCGCTCGACAATCGGCAGCGCCATGGCGAGCGCCGCCTGAACGGCGGGCCTGTGCGCTGGCTCGCGCCGGACCATCAGCCTTTGCGCCCCGAGAAGAGAACCGCGCCGTTCTCGAATTCGGCGGCGCTCGGGGCGGAGAGGAGATTGGCGCTCATTGCGGCCGTCGCCGCCCGTGCGGCGTGAGCAGCGTCGGTCGCCGCGTGCGACACGAAATCGTGCGTGGCGAAGAGCTTCCGGCTCAAGCCGAGCGCGCCGGACTTGGCGATCTGCTGGGAGATCTGCTCGGACAGCATGGACCGCCACATGTCGCCGGCCGTGCCCTCGCCGAATACGCTGGCGTCCTTTGGCAGCAGCTCGCCGACGAACGAATTGATCATCGTCGCCTCGAATTGGACCTTGACGCGCTGGATCTTGTCCGGCGCGTCCGGCAGCGCCGCGAGCCGCGAGCGCGCCTCGGCAAGGCCGCCGACGAGCGGAGGGCTCGCGCCGGCCGCAGCGGCGGCCCCGTCGAGGTCGGCGGCGAAATCCCGTTTTGTCGCGCCCGCGCTGGCGAGCGCCGCGAGCCGCTCGGCGGCGAGACTGGCGCGCGCCGGATCGGCGGCGTTGAGGACTTCGAGGACGACGTCGGACCGCGGGTTGAAGGCCATGGCGCTGATTTCCCCGCAATCCCGCTTTGCGGGAGAGGGCCGAAGTGAGGGCAAGGTTCGCCCGCCAACCTCCGCCGCGACCCTTACCCCGAGCTTGCCTCGCGGCGCATCAGCGTGCGTTCGATCAGCTCGGCGAGCTCCTTGCGCTCCTGGTCGGCGCGATAGGCCTTCGCGGCGGTCTCGGCCGCCTTCTCCGCCAGCGTGGCGCGAAGGCCGTGCGTCTTGGCCGCCTCGCGCGCCAGGGTTGATTCGCCGGCCAGATCATCGAGCCGTTTCTGCAGCGAACGGATGCGGCGCTGGGTCAGCTTAGCCAGCGGCCCATAGGCGACGTCGCCGCATTCCAGCATCTCGAACACGGCCTTCAGGTCGTCGGCGAGGCTCGCCTGCCGCTGCTCGATGGCGGTCAGGCGCGAGCGCCCGAGATCGTGCATCCGCGCCTGCAATTTCACCAGGCGGTTCAATGCGTCGACACGCTTCTTCATTGGCCATCCCAGTCAACCGGTAGAGAGCCACGCGCTGAAGCCGATGAGGAAGGCTTCGATCGCAGGCTTGATGGTGAAATAGAGGAGGGCGAGGCCGCCCGCGATGATGAAGGGCGTGGCGATGAAGAAGATCTGGATCTGCGGCGTCAGCCGGTTGGCCAGCGCCATCGCAACATTGACGATCAGCGCGTAGATCACATAGGGCGAGACGATCCTCAAGCAGAGCTGGAAGGAGGCGCCGAGCGCATCGGCGACCTGTCTCAGCGCCAAGCGCGCGTTGAAGTCGACGCCGACCGGAATGACATCGTAGGACGCAACCAGCCCGCGGATCAGCTCCCAGTGCAGATCGGCGGCGAAGACGAGCGTCACCGCCGCGAGCGAGATCAGCGTCGCCAGCGGCGGCAGCGATTCGTTCTGTTCGATCTGCATGCCGAAGGGATTGGAGAAGCCGAGCATCTCGGCCGCGCCGGCGGCGAGCGTCTCGAGCGCGAGAAAGAAGATGCGCGCCAGAAAGCCGATCATGCCGCCGACCAGGAGCTCGACGGCGATCGTCTTGCACGTCACGATCGGGTCGTCGCCCAGCGCTTGCGGCGGGATTGCGCCCAGCAGCAGCGGCGTCAGCGACAGCGTCACCGCCAGCGCGACGAAGAGGCGCACCCGCGCCGGAATCATGCCGCTCGAGAAGCCGGGCGCGAGCATGAGGCAGGCGCCGATGCGGCAGAAGAGGAGCATGGCGCCGATCGTCGCCCTCGGCGCGAGCGCAGGCGCCGCGCCCGAGAGGGCGATCACGAAATCGTGCCGAGCGGCTTCACTTCGAAGCCGCGCGCGATCTCGAGCTGCGAGAGGACCGCGAGGGTCGGGAACATCCGCTCGATGATCATCCTGACGTAGGTGCGCGTCTCGGCTGTGGTGACGATGGCGAAGAGCCGCTGTTCGTCCATGCGCTTGCGGATCGCGGCGGACGCCTCGGCGGCGAACTGCTCCATGAGCCGCGGATCGATGTCGAACTCGATCACCTCGCCCTTGGCGTCGCGCTTGAGGCTCTGATGGAAGACGAGGTCCCAGCGGTTGCCGAGGCGCAGCACCGCGAGCACGCCGTTGTCGGTGAGATCGCCGCAAATCTGCTGGGCGAGGCGGATGCGCACGTGTTCGACGATCCCCTCGGGCCGGCGCACGTGCGGGGCGATCTCGGCCACCGCTTCGAGGATGAGGTTCAGGTTGCGGATCGAGACGCGCTCGGCGAGCAGGAGCTTCAGCGTCGCGAGCAGCGTCGACTGCGAGATCTGCGACGGGCACATGTCGTCGAGCAGGCGCTTGTACTCGGGCTCGAGCCGGTCGGTCAGCGCGCGCATGTCCTTGAACGAGAGGAGCTGCGCGAGGTTGTTGTGGATGACCTCGCTCAGATGGGTGAGCAGCGCCGAGACGGGGTCGACCGGTTTGAACCCCTCGCGCCTGGCGTCCTTGACGAAGGTCTCGGGGATGGCGATGGCGCGCATGCCGAAGGCGGGTTCGCGCACCTCCTCGCCCGGCAGATTGGGTCGCGGCCCGTCGCCGATGATGATCAGCCATTCCTTGACCCGGAGCTCCTGCGTCGCGACCGCGGTGCCGTGGAGCTTGATCTGGTAGGTTTTCGGCGGCGCCTTGATGTCGTCGGAGAGGCGGATCTCGGGAACGACGAAGCCGTATTGCCGGGCGAACTTGCGCCGCATCTTGGCGATGCGCGAGGCCATCTCGTCGCGCGACAGGACCAGCGCGGCGTTCAATTCCTTCGACAGCACGAGCTCGATCTCGAACGACTTGAGCTGCTCCCGGATCGAGGCGCGGTTCTCCGCCTTCGCCTGCGCGTCCTTCGCCGCCTGGCGCGCCGCGGCCTCGGCGCTGTCGCGCGCCAGGCGCCGCGGAATGGCGATGCCGACGAAGGCCATGAGGCCGCCGAGCAGGGCGAAGGGCAGGAACGGCAGCCCGGGAACGATGCCCAGCACGGCCATCAGCAGCGCGGCGAGAAAGAGGGCGTTCGGATAGCCGGAGAGCTGGTCGATGACCGCCTTGTCAGCCGAGCCGCGAGTGCCGCCCTTGGCGACGAGCAGGCCGGCGGCGAGCGAGATGATGAGCGCCGGGATCTGGGTGACGAGGCCATCGCCGACCGAGAGTTTGGTGAAGACGTCGGCGGCTGAGGCGAGCGGCAGTCCGTGCCGGGTCACGCCAATGACGATGCCGCCGAAAATGTTGACCGCGAGGATGATCAGGCCGGCGATGGCGTCGCCGCGGACGAATTTCGAGGCGCCGTCCATCGAGCCGAAGAAGGCGCTCTCTTCCTCGAGCTCGCGCCGGCGCGTCTGCGCCACCTTCTCGTCGATCAGGCCGGCCGAGAGATCGGCGTCGATCGCCATCTGCTTGCCGGGGATGGCGTCGAGGGTGAAGCGCGCGCCGACTTCGGCGATGCGGGTCGCGCCCTTGGTGATGACGAGGAAGTTGATCGTCACCAGGATCAGAAAGACGATGATGCCGATGAGGAAATCGCCGCCCATGACGAGGCGGGCGAAGCCGCCGATGATGTAGCCGGCCGAGGTCGGCCCCTCAGCCCCGTGCGCCAGAATGAGGCGGGTGGTCGAGATGTTGAGGGCGAGTCTGAGGATCGTCGCGACCAGCAGCACCGTCGGGAAGGCGGAGAATTCGAGCGGCTTCTGGATCCACAGGCCGACCATCAGGATCAGCACGGAAAGGGCGATCGACAGCGCCAGGCCGAAGTCGATCATCGTCGCCGGGACGGGCAAGAAGAAGAGGCAGAGGATGAGGACGATGCCGACGGCGAAGCCGATGTCCTTGCCGCCGCGACCGGCGGGGGCGGCAGGGTTGACTGTTGCTGCGGACATCAGGGGACGCGTCGCCTCGGCTCGAGCGGCGCTCGTCGGGCGCCTGCGGGCAAAGTGGCCGGCGAAGCTTGCGCGAGGGTAGGAGGGCGGAGCCGGCGCCCAGAGATTTAGGCGAACCTTTTGTACGGGGGCGGCTGCTCGCCGCCCGCAGGGACAATCTGCCCCAGCAGTCACCGCTCGCAGCGATTCTGCGGTATCCGCTCCGAATCTTTTGAGCCGGCGCTAATGCTCAGGAATCGTCGGCGGCCGAGCCAAGCTGTTGAAGCTCCTGCTGCACGGCGTCGAGTAGCCGCGGAAGGTGCTTTTGCACCGTGATCCAGACGGCGCTCTCCCGCACCTCCTCATAGTCGTGCCGATAGATGTTTCCGGCTCCGGCAATGTCCGCCCACGGGAGTTCGGGATGCCTCGCTTTCACGTCGTCGGGAAGCCGCCGCGATGCTTCGGAGATAATCTCAAGCGCGCGCGTTACTGCATAAAGCACAAGATGATTGTCGCGGAACGCACCGTAATCGAGACCTGCCACAAAGCGGCTGGCGAGAATAACGTTGTCGCGAAATGTGAACAAGATGCGCCCGCGGATTCGACCACTTAGAAGGCATACACGGCGTCGCCTTCTGCGGGAGGGCGGACGTGGGGCTTCAGGGCCAGGCGGTCGATAACATCAACCGGGCCGTCAAACAGGCTGGCGACATAGCGCTTCAGCCCCACATAATCGTAGACCGAAAGTGGCGCTTCGGGATCAATATCGATCAGAATGTCGGTGTCGCTGTCGGGGCGATCATCGCCGCGCGCACGCGAACCGAATAAGGCCGCGTGAATCACCCCGCGCTCGCGCAAGGCGCGCTCGTTCTCCCGCAGCCGGTCAAGGATTTCCTGCCTGCTCATGGATTCGTTGATACCACAAGAGCCGCCTCGATTCGACCACTGATCATCGCCCGCCTCGCCTCCACGCCTCTCAGGCGAGCCAGTACCGCGGGCCCGGGCCGCGGCGGCCGGCGCGGTCCGCCGGATTGGCGTATTCGCACTTGTCGATCGACAGACAGCCGCAGCCGATGCATTGCGTCAGGCCCGCCCGCAGGCGCTCGAGCTCGGCGATCCGCTCATCGATCCGCTTCGTCCAGGCCTTGGAAATGCGCGCCCAGTCCTGGCGCGTCGGCGTCCGGTCGGCGGGAAGCTTGGCGAGTTCCGCGCCGATCTCCTCGAGCGACAAGCCGATCCGCTGGGCAAAGACGATGAACGCGATCCGGCGCAGCGCCGCGCGGGGATAGCGGCGATGGCCGGAGCGGGCGCGCCGCGAGGCGATAAGGCCGCGCTCCTCGTAGTACCGGAGCGCGGACGAGGCGACGCCGCTGCGGCGCGAGGTCGCCTGGATGGAGAGCTCAGACTCCATACGCGCATTAAGAGCACGGATGGCGCTTGACTTCAAGTTCACTTGAACTTGTAGGAATCGATCTGTTGCGCCTCTTCGGGGTCGCGTGGCGCGCGGCGCCCGCGTCGCCTTCGTCGCGCGATCGGCGGCGTCGGTCGAAAGAGTCGCCCGCGAGACGGGCGCCTGCGGCATCGTTGGCGACGTTGGCCGCAAGGAGGACATTCACCCGATCGGGCTCGAGATCGCCTGGAACCTCGGCGGCCTCGACGCGCTGATCAACAACGCCTCGAGCCTGGGGCCGACGCCGCTGGCGCTTCTCGCCGACACCGAATGCGAGGCGTTCCAGGAAGCGCTCGACGTCAACCTGCTCGGACCCTTTCGGCTGACCAAGGCTCTGTTCGGCGCCCTCGCCGAACTCTGCCCGCGAGGGGCGCGGCGCCGCCGTCATCAACATTTCGAGCGACGCGGCGGTCGGCGCCTATCCGGGCTGGGGCGCCTACGGCGCGTCGAAGGCGGCGCTCAGCCACATGACCGCGATCTGGGCCGAGGAGGCGAAGGCCGGGGGCGTCGCCTTCCTCTCGCTCGATCCCGGCGACATGGATACGCCTTTGCACGCGCTCGCCGTTCCCGACGCCGATCCGAAGACCTTGAAGCGCCCCCGAAGCCGCCGCGCGCGAGATCGTCGCCTCCCTTGTCGCCACGCTCGGCGATCGCGCTGGGCTCAAGCTGCGCGCATGACCGCCGCCGCCCGGATCGACGTCTTTCCCAAACTGCTCGTCGCCGAGGCGGATGGCGCGATCCGGCATCTGCCGCGCGCCGCCCTTTCGTCGCTGTTCCGGCCCGGCGACCTGGTCGTCGCCAATGACGCAGCGACGCTGCCGGCAAGCCTCGTCGGCCTTCATCGCGCGAGCGGCCAGCCGATCGAGGCGCGGCTCGCCGCATGGGTCGCGTTTCGCGATCCTGCGCGCTTTGTCGCGGTCGTCTTCGGCGCCGGCGACCATCGCATGCTGACCGAGGATCGCCCGGCGCCGCCGCCGCTCTCGATCGGCGACCGGCTCGAATTCGGGCCGCTCGCCGCTTCGGTCGAGGCCGCGCTCGGCCATCCGCGGCTCGTCCGCCTCCGTTTCGACGGCGGACCGGCGAGCGTGATGCAACGGCTCGCCCGGCGCGGACGGCCGATCCAGTACGCGCATGTTGAGAAGCCGCTCAGGCTCTGGGACGTTTGGACGAAGGTTGCCGCAGTCCCGATCGCTTTCGAGCCGCCGTCGGCTGGTTTTTCGCTCGACTGGCGGACGCTTGAGCGCTGGCGCGAGCGCGGCGTCGCCTTCGCGACGCTGTCGCATGCCGCCGGCCTCTCCTCGACCGGCGACCCCGCTCTCGACCAGCGGCTGCCCTTCGACGAGTTTTACCGTATCCCCGACGCCACGGCGTCGGCGATCCGGATTTCAAAGTCGAGATCCGGGCGCATCATCGCAATCGGGACGAGCGTCGTCCGGGCGCTCGAATCGGCCGCAAACGCCGATGGAACCGTGCGCGCAGGCGAGGGCAGTGCGAGCGGACGCATCGCCCGCGGCACGCCGATCCGCGTCGCGGACACGATCCTCACCGGCGTCCACCAAGCTGGCGAAAGCCATTACGAGCTTTTGCGCGCCTTCGCCGCCGACGGCGTGCTCGCCCGGGTGAGCGCCGAAGCCCGCGAGCGAGGCTACCGCGCGCACGAGTTCGGCAATTCATGGCTCATCGAGGCCAGCCGATCGCTCCGTAGCCGCGCTCAGGCGAGGCCCGTAAGGCGCAAGATCATTTGAATAATGGCGTTCGCCGGCCCGGTCACGATCTGGGCAAACAGGTTGCCGCCAACGCCCATCTGCGCCTGGAGCATCGGCAGCAGGAAGAAAACGCCGATCACGATCATCATGCCGTAAGGCTCCAGCGCAGCGAGCGGCTTGGCTAGAGCGTCCGGCAGCAGGCCGACGGCGACACGGCCGCCGTCCAGCGGCGGAACCGGGATCATGTTGAACACGGCGAGAATGACGTTGATGGTGATGGCGTTGCCCAGATTGTCCAAGCACCATTGGCCGAGGTCGGGGGGAAGCAGCCCAATGCCATGGATGAGCAGCGCGGCGGCGGTCGCCATGGCGAGGTTCATGGCCGGCCCCGCCGCGGCGACCCAGATCATGTCGCGCCGCGGATTGCGCAAGCGGCGGAAATTCACCGGCACGGGTTTCGCGTAGCCGAACAGAAACGGCGAATGAAACATGAGCAGCAGCGCGGGCAGCAGAACCGTGCCGAACGGGTCGACGTGGGTCAACGGGTTGAGCGACGCGCGCCCCAGCCGCCAGGCGGTGTCATCGCCGAAGAAATGCGCGACATAACCGTGCGCCGCTTCGTGCAAGGTGATCGCGAGCAGCAAGGGCAAGACCCAGGTCGACGCCGCATAGATCGTCATCCCGAGCTGCGAAGACATGGGTTCCTCCTACTCGCTATCCGGCGATGCCGCGGCGCCCGCGTCGTCGGCAGTCACGAGCTGATGGTCGGGCGCGCGGATTACCATTCCATGCCGGTTGATGTTAGCGTACCAGGCGAGCGCGGCGTCTGGACGGCAGTGAGCGCAGACCCGATGGGCTCTGACCTCGCCGGGTCTTGTTTTGGATGGCCGGCAAAACGGGGGCGCCGGACCGACCGCCGCTCGCCGCGATCCTCGCCCCTGAAATTGCGGTCACACCGCGTCCAGCCGAAACAAAGGTTCGTAAGACGGTTCGATCGTCACGCGGCCGATAGGCAACACCGGCCTCGCATCGGGCAAGCTGATGGCATAGCGCGACAACAGCTGCGCCATGACGATCTGGGCTTCCGACAGGGCAAAGGAAAGGCCGATGCAAATGCGCGGTCCGGCGCCGAACGGCACATAGGCCGGCGTCTGCGTCCATGGCGCGGTCTTACCCGCGAACCGATCGGGAAGAAAGGCGGTCGGCCGATCCCAGAATTTCCGATGGCGATGCATGACCCAAGGGCAAATCCACACTTGCGTGTCGGCGCCGATCTTTTCGCCGCAAATGTCGTCGGGGCCATTGGCGACCCGAACGATCTGCGGAATTGGCGGATAGAGCCGCAAAGCCTCCAAAAGCAGGCTGCGCAACCGCCGCCAGTTCTGGAGATCGTCGAAGCCGTTGATCCGCTCCGGCGGAAAAGCCGCGATTTCCTTGCGGACGGCCGCTTGTTCTTCAAGGTCCATCGCCATGAGGTAGCTGGCCCAGTACATCAGTCGCGCCGTCGTCTCGGAGCCGGCGAAAAACATCGTCGCATTGGTCGCGGATTTCGGCGTCCGATAGCGGCGCGCCGGTTTCGGCGTCCCTGAGGCTCAACAAGAGATCGAGGAGATCGTGGCCCGCCCTTGCCGGGGACGCCTTGCGTCGCGAGATGATTTCGTCAATCGCCGCGGACCATCGTCTCTCAAAGCGCGCGCGCCCGCCGTTCGTGAAGGCGAAGGAGCTTTCGCTCCTCGAAAACCCGTCGAGCAGATTTGGCCGTCCCGGTCCCTCGATATAGGCGCGCGCCATATAGGCCAAGGTCTCGCGGTCGCCGCTTTCCGGCATTGAGAATAAGGCGCGCAGGACCGCTTCCAACGCTGTGTCCTGAAAGGCCTTCGAAAGATTGGCCCGCGGCGACTTTTCAAGCGAGCGCAGCAAATGAAGACCGGCGTCGAGAAAATGCGGCAGAAGCAGGCCGATGCTGGCGGGCGCGAACGTCGGCGCCAGCACACGCCGCTGACGGTCCCAATCGACGCCTTCCGCGAGAAAGAGCCCGGAACCGACGAGCGGGCGCGCGACACGCGTAACGGAGTACGGGCGCCTATAGTTTGCCGCATTGGCCGTCAGAACATGACGCACCCCTTCCGGATCGCTGACGAGGAGGGTTTCAATTCCCATCACGCGGCTTTGGACGTACAGCCTTTCAAAAGCGTAGTCGGGCCAGATGGACAGCGTGGAACGCGTCACTCTCCAGAGGAGGCGCCAGACCGGCAGATCCTTCGAGGGGACCGGTGGCGCTGGCGGGACGAAGGGCGAGCTGTCGACGGTCATGACGACCTCTCCAATCCAAAACTAACATTTTCCTTTCCGATTCTCCAAATCCGTGCTACCTTCTGTTTTTCAGCGATCACCGCTCCTCGTGGCGATGAATGAGAAGCAAGCATGGATCGGGTCGGCGCCCTTGCACCGAAGCGGCAGCGGCTCGACGCAAGGCGATGCGGCGCCCCTGAAAGTCCTCGATGAGCTCGGCCGGTATCACGCGCTTGCCGGCCGGAGGGCGCGACCCGCACAGCCTCTTCGCCGAGGTCGAGCCTCCGGCCGAAGCGCCGCAGAACGTTGGCGAGCCCGAGCCGAGCGCCGCGGAATCTCCGATGGTTTCGGCGCCGAACAGCGGCGTCAAACGCCGCGGAAGCCCGGCCAAAATTTTTTCGGCTTCGAAGGGCTCAAGCCCGTTCGACGGCTCGCTCCGGGCCCGATGGTTTTTGTAAGGCTGATCGAGCCTGATCGAGCCGCATGCAGGGCCCGGTTCAGACGGCGTTCACTTTCGATAGCGTAAGCGTTGGCGGGCGGGCCAAACGGAGGAATTCATGTCAAAGTCAATTCTATCTAGCCTGTCGGTTGCTGCTCTCGCGGGCGGCGCAATACTTGCGCTCGAATTGAGCCCTGCATCGGCGTTTACGCTTTACGGAACATCGGTGCAGTCCGTCACTTCAGGGCAGTTCGACTCGGTCTATTATCGCGTCTACCGCGGCGGTTATCGCCGCGGTTATGCATATCGCGGCGGCTACGGTTATCACGGTGGCCACCGCTACGGCTACGGCCACCATCCCTACGGCTACGGCTATCACGTCGCTCCGCGGCATTATGTCCACGGCGGCGGCTACGGTTATCACGGTGGCTACCGCTACGGCTACGGCCACCATCCCTACGGCTACGCCTATCACGTCGCTCCGCGGCATTATGTCCATGGCGGCGGCTACGATTATCACGGTGGCTACCGCTACGGCTACGGCCACCATCCCTACGGCTACGCCTATCACGTCGCTCCGCGGCATTATGTCCATGGCGGCGGCTACGGCCACCACTATCCCTAGTAGAATACGGCTGCGTAGCGGTTGCCGCACCTCATTGTTGGATCAATAGCTACGCCAATGGGCCGCCCAACGCCCCGGGGCTCGACCAGCGCCAAGCGCTCCGACGGCGGCGGAAGCTCGAAGCAGCGGCAGGCGTTCCGCCGGCCGCAGGCGCTTGCGCCGGGGAAGGCAGGGCGATACCATCGAGGCGATTGTCCCGGATGCAGCACGATCCGATCGGGCATGTTGCAAGGCGGACGGGGTCCACGATTATCCCCTTACTGTGGTTCGTCTTGGACGATTCTTTAGATTGCTTCGGTCGCGGTGAGTAGAATCCGATGGAACGTAAGTCCTGCCAAGGTTAGCCGGCGGGACGGTAAGCAAAGCTCCCGGCTGGTTTTCCCCCTTCATGCGCGATGCCTCGCCGCAATGTGCCTTCGTTTTTGTGTGCGCGGTAGAAGTCCCCCCAAAACTGCAATCCCCGGAGCTGAAAGTGGCGTCCTTCGAGGCGCCTTCAGGACGATTCATCGCTCGCCGTCTCGAAAGATCAACCGAACAAAGACCTTTTTTGAATCCAGCTGTGACGTTGCGGACTCGACCCGGTCTGGGAGTCACAAATCCAATGGGCGAGATCTCGGGTGTCAGGATCCCAACTTCGGAGTTGCAGAAGTGACAGAAAAACGGACCCAAGCCATTGAAAACACGGAGTCGCGACCAGGATGAGGGCCTACTTGTAACCCTGCTCGATCCGGGCGTAGAGCCCCTGGGTGAAGATCGAGAACTTGGCGCCGACGAAGGAGAGGGTGAGACTTGCGGCGACGAAGACGGCGATGATCTTGGGCACAAAGGTCAAAGTCATCTCCTGCACCTGGGTCAGCGCCTGCACGAGCGCGATGACGACGCCGACCGCCATCGCCGCGGCGACGGCCGGGCCGGCGCCGATGACGATCATCCAGATCGCCGACTGAACGAGGTCGACCGCGTCGCCTTCGTTCATTGCACGCTGGCCCCGTTGGCGAGCGAGACGGTCTGGCCGCTGGCGAGCGTCGCCACCGCCCCGGAGCTCGTCACGCTGACCGACGTGACCTGGCCCGAGGTCGAGCCGTCCGAAGAGGTGATGGTCCGGCCGATCAGGCTTTCGGCCTGGGTCAGCGAGCTGGCGGTGAGGAGGGAGGCGAGGCTCTGGTTGGTCTGCACCGCCTGGCCGACCTCGGACACCGTCGCCAGCTGCGACACCATCTGCGCGGGGTCCATCGGCTGGGTCGGATCCTGGTTCTTCATCTCCGCCATGAGCAGCGTGAGGAAGTCGTTGTAGCTCAGCGAATTCGTCGAGGCGGCGGCGGTGGTCTGGCTCGACGTCGCGGGCTGGCTTGCGACCGGGGATGTGACGTTGACTGTCATGGCTTTCTCTCCTCTTCAAGCGGCGCTCGGCGCAGCGGCCGGCGGCTTTAGCTCCCGGTCTTCGAGCGGAAAGAGCGTTCGGAGCGTCTTCAGCGCCTCGAAATTGCGCCCCTTGGCGAGCGACTGCGCGGCGCCGTGGAGGCCGGCGAGCAGCTCCGGCGTGCGATAGGCGCCGAGCGCAGTCTGGATCAGCGAGCTCGCCAGCGGCGCCGCGGTAGCGGCGCCGCCCGGGTCCATCAGCATGATCTGCACGGCGAAATAGGTCTGGCGGGTCAGCGTGGTTGCGTCCTTCGCCTGCATGACGTGGTTTTCCAAGAGGAAGGTCACGTCGTTGAGGAGCTCGATCGACGCCTTGCGATCGATGCGGATGACGGCGCCGTTGATGAAGAAGCGCTCGCCCGCGCGCAGCGTTATGTTCATCTATTTGAGCCCGTCGCGGATCAGTTCGTTGATCTCGATCATCGGCGTGAGGTCGTCGGTCGCCCGCCGGCGGGTGCGATCGATCTCCTTCATCATCCAGATGCCGATCGAGATGATGCCGGCGCGCAGCTGCTCCGGCAGTTCGTTATTGGGATCCCTGAGGTCGTCGAGAAAGATCGTCCACAGGCGCTTGAGATAGAAGAGCGCCTCGATGCGCTCGCGCGACTGCGGGCCCTTGTCCTGGGCGGCGCGCAACATGGCGATGACGCGGTCCATCGCCGCACGCTCGCTGGCGCGCATCGTCTGGCGCGAGTCCTCGATGACTTCGTTGTAGGCGAATTCGTACATCGACGTCCTTGGCTTCAGGGCACGGGCAGGTACTGCGCGAGATTGAGCTGTTGCAGCCGCGCGGTGAGCTCGTAGGCCATCTGGATCTGGTTGGTCAGACTGGTGATCGTCGCGGCGTTCGCGTTCTGGTCGACGTTGTCCAGGCCGCCGATCTGGTTCTGCAGGATCGTCAACTGCGAACTCATCGCACTGTTGGCGTTCGTCACCGCGCTCTGAGTGGAGCCAAGCGCGGCTTGCACGTTCGTCAGCGAGTCCTGGCCCTGCGCGATCAGCGACGAGGCAGCGGAGGCGACCGCCTGCTGCGTCGAGAGGCTGAGCTGGGACCCGCCGAACTCGCTGAGCATGGTGTAGGCCTGGGCGAGCTGCTGGAAGCCGGGACTGTTGGCGTTGGTCGAGGTCGCGGCCGTCTCGCCCGGAGCGATTTCGGCGCTCGTGTTCGTGCTCGAGGCCGAAGACCAATCCGAGCTCCAGGGGGCGCCCGAGAACAGCGCGGCGAACGGCCCGGTGAGGAAGCTCTGCATCTGTGACGCCGTAATGCTCGCCGCGGCCGGATCGCTCGGCAGCACGCCGAAGGCGGTTTGGAAGGCCTGATCGACTGCGGTCTTGGCGGCCGAAGTCGGGCTCGAATAGTAGTCCGTCATCGGCGCGACCGAGGAATTGATGCCGCCGAACACGTAGGCGTCTCCCGAGGTAGCGTTGGCAGAGGCGATAAGTCCCTGCAGCGCCGCCTGGCCCATCGTCTGCAGCGAAACGCCGGCATTGGCGGTCGGCGTCCAGGCCACGAGGTCGTCGACCGTCGATTGGGCGCTCGAGCTAATTGCCGACAGGGCGTCCTGCGCCGTCGATAGACTGGTCGAGACGAGGCTGTTTCCGGAGGTCAGCGCCTGCAGCTCTTGCACCTGCTCCCTGAGCGACAGCTCGTAGCCGGATTGCTCGCCGAGCTGAAGGCCGAGATCGGCGTACTGGCCGGTTGATTCCTCGGTCATCGCCGTCGTCAGCTGCGCCTGCGCCTGCGTCACCGGCGCGATCAGACTGTTGGCCAGATACTGGCTCGAGACGGAATTGGGGCTCATCGTCATGCCGCGTTGAGGAGGGCCGAGAACATGCTGTTGACCGTCGTCAGCAGCTTCGCCGTCGAGGCGTAGGAATTCTCGAGGTTCAGCATGTTCGTCATCTCCGTGTCGAGATTGACGCCGGTCGCGTTCGACAGCGCCGAAGTCGCCTGGGTCGCGAGCGCGCTCTGATAGGACGAAGCGCTGTTCGCCTGCTGGTTTTCGCCTTGCAGCCAGCTGACAGAAGCGTTGGCGTAGTCGGCGATGCTGGCCGATGCCCCGAGCCCGGCCGCGGGATCGAAACTCTGCGAGGCGCCGATCGCGGCCTCGAGTTGGTCGATGCGCCCGGTGTAGCTCGCCGCGCCCGTCGCATTGTAAGTGTAGGCGGGATTGCCGGGTGCGAATATGCCGCCGTCGCGCAAAAGATCGACGTTCCCGCCCTGCGACGGATCGACGGTCGGGTTGACCTCGATGGCTGCGGCAAGACCCGTCGCAGCTGATATCGAGGGTAGGCTTGTTGCGCCGGAGGTCGTGAAGAGGCCCGGAAGGGAGGGAAGCGTAGGCGAAGCCGATTGATCGCTTTCGGCGAAGGCGTTGATGAGGCCGCCGGCGATCTGATCGAGCTGGGCCTCGTATTGCGGCGCCAGCGTGTCCCGGAGCGCGGCATAGCCCGCGAGCGCGCCGGACTGGATCGGCATCGGCGAAGTCGCGCCGGTGACCGGCACGCCGTCGACAGTGACCGGCGCGCCGCTCGCGCCGTCGACGAGGGTCGGCGTTGCGGTGAAGGAGACCGTGCGCGGGGTATCCTGGAACAGGGTAACCCCGCTGTCGGTATAAATCGACATCGACCCGTTGGCGGCCGTGGTCGTGGTGACCCCGATCTGCTGCGAAAGCTGGGTCACGATCGAATCGCGCGTGTCTTCGGCGCTCGCAACGTTTGCGTTGGTCTGAAGGCCTGTGACGACGGCGTTGTTCGCGGCGGTGAACTGATTGAGAAGCGAGTTGATCGACGCGACCGAAGCGGCCATGTCCTGATCAGCCTGCTCGCGGACGCTCGCCACCGCTGCGCTGCCGTTGTTCAGCGAGGCGGCGAGAGCCTGGGCTGCGGTCACGGCTGCATCGGCCGCCGAGGGAGAGCTTGGAGAATCCGCGTAAGTCGCGAGCGCGCCTTGCAGGTTGGCGAGCATGGCCGAGGGCGATGCGCCGTTCTGGTCGGCGCCAGTGGACGAGGAGGCCGAGGAACTGTCGCTGATGGTCCCAGCCAACGTCGCCAGGCCATTGGCGATTGCCTGTTGCGCGGCGGCCTGCGCCGTTGAGGTCGAGACCTGCTCGGCTAGCGCCGCGTTCGCCTCGCGGGTCACCGAGGCGACATCCACGCCGCCGTAGGAATTGCTGACGACGTTGGCGATCTCTCGCGAATAGCCGTTCGTGTTGACGTTGGCGATGTTGCTCGAAACGACCGCAGTCTGCCCTGCATTGGCAGCGAAGGAAGAACTGATGATGTTGAAAGCCGCGGACAGGCTCATATCGTTTCAATCCTTCACGGCTTCAGCCCGTTCAGAACGTCGAGGATGTTCGCGCCAGTCTGGAAGACTTTGGAGTTCGCCTCGTAGGCGCTCTGCGCCTGGATCATATCGGTGAGTTCGGTTGCGAGATCGACGGTCGAGCTTTCGAGCGAGGAGGACTGGATCGAGCCGAAGCTGCCGCTGTTGGCGGCGCCGAGGAAGACCGGGCCCGACTCGGAGTTCGCGGAATACGCGTTTCCGTTGACGGATGTCAGATTGTCCGGGCTGGCCACATTGGCGAGCGGCACGTCGTAAGCCGCGACCGAAGCGCCATTAGAATAGTTGAACGACAGCGTCCCGTCCGAGCCGATCGACACGCCCTGGAGGTTGGCTGGAGCGTTGCCGTTGGCGGTCGCCGCGCTGACGTTGAAGTTCGCGGCGAGTTGCGTAAGGTTGCTCAGATCAAGGCTCATCGTTTGCCCGCCGGGAATTGAAAATGAGAGCGGAGAGCCGGACGATAGGGTCCCGTTCGCCGGATTGAAGGCCAAGGTCGCCGTCGCAAGCGGTCCGGAGGAATAGGGAAAGCCTCCGCCGCTTGCGGCCTTCGAGGCGTCGAAGGCGTCGACCTGCCAGGTGTTCGTGCCGGTATTCGCCAGATAGAGGTTGATCGTGTGCGCGCCGCCGAGGTTGTCGTACGCGACGAGCGAGGTTTCATCCGTATAGGTCGAGCTCGCAGTGTTGGTCGACGGCAGATCGGACGCCGCGATCGGCGTCGCGCTCGCAGGAAGGTTGGCGGTAATCGATGCGCTCGTCGTCGGCGAGGCGGTCTGGCCGGCGGACGCTACGTTGACCTTCTGGAGACTGCTCAGCGCGTTCGCCGGAGGCGGAGATCCGCTCTGGACGTCGCTTCCCATCAGGTAATAGCCGGCGCTGTTGACGAGATTTCCCGAAGCGTCGGCGACAAAGGAGCCGTTGCGGGTGAGATAAAGGTCGCCGCCTGCGTCAGAGACGACGAAAAAGCCCGAACCCTGCACGGCGAGGTTGGTCGCCGTCGTGGATGAGACGACGCTGCCCTGAAGGGCGTTGAGAGAGCGGATGCTGGTCATGACGCCGCCGCCAGCCGCATTGCTGGAGGCTTGATCGACCAGGGTGGAAAAATCCGTTTCGAGATCCTTGTAACCCGTGGTGTTTGCGTTCGCGACATTCTGTGAGATCGACGAGAGCCAATTCGAATTGGCAAGCATGCCCGAAACGCTGGTGTTCAGGATGGTCATGGGGACTCCTCGGCGCCTCGACCCATTTGAGGCGATAGGACTTGCGCGAGGCTGGCGAAGAACGGCTCAGGTGGTCGAGCGGACCAGACTGCCTATAAGCAGATTCCAGCCGTCGATCAGCACGAAGAAGAGGATCTTGACCGGCAGCGAAATGATCGACGGAGGCAGCATCATCATGCCCATCGACATGGTCAGCGTCGCGACGATCATATCGATGACGAGAAACGGCAGGACGATCAGAAAACCGATCTCGAACCCGCGCCTCAGTTCTGAAATCATGTACGCGGGGATGAGCACCCTCAGGTCGACCTTGTCCCGCTCGGCGACGTCGAATCGACCCTTCGACAGGCTCTCGAAAAGCGCGATATCCTTTTCCCTGACCTCGGACAGCATGAACTCGCGGAACGGCTCGGCGACGGCAGCAAGCGCATCCTGCTGGCTGATCTGGTTGTCCAGCATCGGCTTGAGACCGCTCTGCCAGGCGCGGTCACATGTCTGCGCCACTACGAAGAACGTCATGAACAGCGCCAGACTTATAAGAACAAGATTGGCCGGCGTGCTTTGGATGCCGAGCCCAAACCGCAGGAAAGACAGGGCGACAATGAACCTGGTGAAACTCGTCACCATGATGAGGAGGCCCGGCGCCACCGAAAGAACAGTCAACAGTGCGACCAGTTCGATAATTCGGCCCGCTCGCCGTGGCGCTCCCCGAGGGAATCAGCGCGCTGAGATCGACCGTCTGAGCGTGCGCTGGCCACGCCGCGACGAGCATCGCAATTGCTGCTCCCGTTGGACGTTTCATTGCACCACCAAGGTTCGGATGACGAATTCGCGCACCATCCCGTGGGTACGCAATTCGCCGCCCGCTCTTTCGAGATCCTCACGGATGCTCTGAAGTCCGATCGGCCCTTCGAGTTGGTTCAAGGTGACCGTCCGCAGGTAGGCGAGGATATCGTCGCCGATCTCGCCTGCGACCGCCTCGGGATGGGGAAGCGTCTTCGCGTCAAAAACGATCGACCCCTCCAGCCGGATCCACGTCTCCTGCGGAGAGCCGAGATTGGTGATGATCGGCGGAAAGACTCTGAAATCGTCGACGTCTCCGGTTGCGCGACTGGGGTTCCAGGCTGTTTGCCCTCTTTCACGAAATTCGGTCGAATTGTCTCGAAAGCGGCGCCCAGGACGACGCCAAGGAGGACGACGATCGCAAGCTCGCTTAGGGACAAGCCCGCCCCCGAGGCTTTTGGCCTTTGCGGGGTCGTTAAACTAGGCATGTCCGCTGCAGCTAGAAGGGCCGGGCCGCGTCATAGATCTGCTGTCCCCAGGACGGCTGCTGAAAATCGCTGACCCGGCCGCGGCCGCCGTAGGAGATCCGGGCCTCCGCGATATGGTCGTACGCAATCGTGTTGTTGAGCGAGACGTCCGACGGGCGCACGATGCCCGCGACCGTCAGTTGACGGAGTTCGTAATTGACGCGCACCTCCTGCGAACCGGAAATGACCAGGTTGCCGTTGGGAAGGACGCGGGTGACGACGGCGGCGACCGAAACTTGGATCTGCTCCGAGCGGTCGATATTGCCTTGTCCCTGGGTAGCCGAGCTCGAGGAAAGATCGCCGAGGATCTTGGCGGGCTGCGTCGACGACGAAGCGGCCGATCCATTATTGTAGCCGTAATCGATCGCAAGACCGTCCTTTGTCGTCT
>CAVYXQ010000035.1:0-71728 GCA_963772555.1 uncultured Alphaproteobacteria bacterium
TCAGGGTGCCTTGGTTACGTTACGTCAATGGATATTCTGCGACCAAGCAAGTACGCTGTCACGTGAGGTCTGCGCACAGGCGACCAAGCTATTTTTCGTATTTTAAGTTCAAGAAGCAATTAATTTAACCTCCAGTTAACCAAGGTCGCCTTAACTTTTTACAACGGATCAAGGCCGAAAAGCAGCGGGGCGAGTTCAGCGGAAACGATCACCGCCCGCTCCACAGCCAATTATTGTAATCTTGCTTTTGTGCGTCGCGTCCGCCGGGGTCAGGCGTGGGACCGCGAATTGCCGTTTGCATCGCGCGCTCGGAACGCCGGCGAAGTCAGAGCTTGTTCAACCCGAGGCGTCCCGAGACATGCCGTTTTCCTTGGCCAGCCGCCTGATCCAACGCAGCTCGTCTCCCTCGAAGTCGAAGGGTCTTGGCCTGAGCGCCGCGAGGTTGGACCGCTTGATCCGCCCGGCTCTCGCAATCGCGTTGAGCTTGAGCATGACCGGCTGCCTGACAACCCTGACCCCGACGCCCGTGCCCAATCCGATCGTCGGACAGAGGCCGGAAGACGTCAAATACTACCCGTCCGACGAACCGGTCCGTCTCGGCATCCAGCGCTTCTACGAAGGTAATTACGGGCTGGCGCAGCATTATTTCCAGGACGCGGTCGAAAGGGCGCCGAAAGACGCGACCGCCTGGGTCGGTTTGGCTGCGAGCTACGACCGGCTGGGCAGGTTCGACCTCGCCGATCGCTCCTACGCGCAGGCGACCCGGCTCGTCGGCGCCACGGCGACGATTCTCAACAACGAGGGCTATTCGTACATGCTGCGCGGCGATCTTTCGCATGCGCGCGGCAAGTTCGAGGCGGCGCTGAGGCTCAGTCCGCATAACGCGACCACGATCAACAATCTCGCATTGCTCAACGAAAGCTCGAGGTTCATCGAACGCGCCGCCAACGGCGAGCCGTGCGGCGCCGCCGACTGCACGGTGTCGTGGGCGCAAAACCGCCAGTGACATAGATCCTTCGACCGCGCCGGGCCAGGCGCGCCAATCGGCTGAGCGCCTGAATGTTCAGAGCCGGCGGCGAAGCGCGCCGCGCCCGCGATGACGTCAGCTGAAAACCGCGTCTGCGACAGCGCGGGCTTCCCGGCGGAGCCAAGCGTACCATGCGTCGAGCCCCTCGCCGCTGCGGGCGGAGAGCTTCAGCGCGTCGATCTTCGGATTGATGCGGGTCGCGTCGGCGATTGCGCGCGACACGTCGAAATCGACATGCGGCAAGAGGTCGATCTTGTTGAGGATCATGAGGTCGGCGGCGCGGAACATATGCGGGTATTTCAGCGGCTTGTCGTCACCCTCGGTCACCGAGAGAATCACCACCTTGGCGCGCTCGCCGAGATCGAAAAGCGCCGGGCAGACGAGGTTTCCGACGTTCTCGATCAGGACGATGGAGCCGGCGGAGGGCCGCAGTTCCTGCAGCCCTCGCGCAATCATGTCGGCTTCCAGATGGCATCCCGACCCGGTGTTCACCTGCACCGCCGGGGCTCCCGCGGCGCGGATGCGCTCGCCGTCGACGGCGGTCGCCTGGTCTCCCTCGATGACGAAGAGGCGCAGCTCGCGACCGAGGTCGCGGATCGTTCGCTCGAGCAGCGACGTCTTGCCCGCTCCAGGCGAGCTCACGAGATTGAGCGCCAGAAAATCTCCCGGCCCTTGAAAAAGGCGCGATTCTTCTGCGCCAGCGCGTCGTTCTTGGCCAGGATGCGGGTCTCGAGTTCGACCCGGGCGCCCACGGGCGGCGCGTCGCCGCAGTGGCGATGGTGGTCGGCGTGATGATCGTGGCGCCCATGATCGTGGCCGTGGCCGTGCGCATGCTCGTGATCGTGCGCACGGTCATGATCGTGCGGGTGGTCATGATCGTGCGGATGGTCGTGATCGTGCGGATGGTCGTGGTCGTGGCCGTGCGGGCGGTCGGGAAGGTCGCGTTGCATGACCGTTTCCTTTCCCGTCTCCAGGTTGAGGACTGTCGTGTCGGCCTCGCCGCATCCGCAATGTCCGCACATCAGGCAGCCTCCATCAGTTCCATCGACTTGACGTTCAACTCTTCGCCCTGGAGCCGCGTCAACCGGAATGAGCCGCAGGCGCAAGGCGCAAACAGCGTTTCGGTCGCGAACTCTGTGCCGCAGGAGTCGCAGCGCGCGCGCCCCTCGATTTCGCGAATTTCGAGCGCCGCGCCCTCGAGCGCAGTGCCCGCGATCACCATGTCGAAGCAGAAGGCGATGGCCTCGCTCATGACGCCCGACAGCTTGCCGACCTCCAGCGTCACGCGGCTGACACGCCGGCCGTTGGCGGCCTCCTCGACGATCGCCACGATATTCTGCGTGATGCTGAGCTCATGCATCGCCGGCCTCAGCAGATCCGCGGCAATTGCTCGCCGACCAGCATGTCGACAATACGCCGCCCGCCGAACGTCGTGCGCATCGTCACCCGTCCCGCCTCGCCCGGCTGAACGCGTCCGACGATCGCGGCGCGCCGGCCTAACGGATGCGCGCGCATCGCGGCGAGGGCCGCTTCCGCCTCTTCCGGCGGCGCAATGACGACGATCTTGCCCTCGTTGGCGAGATAGAGCGGATCAAGCCCGAGAATCTCGCAAAAGGCCTTCACCGGCTCACGAATCGGCGTCGCCCGCTCGTCAATCTCGATGGCGACCTGAGAGGCCTCGGCGATCTCGTTGAGCACGGTCGCGAGCCCGCCGCGCGTCGCGTCGCGCAGGAAGCGCACCCCCGGAGCCGCGGTCATCAGCGCGTCGATGAGCCCGTTCAGCGGCGCGCAGTCGCTTTCGACCGGCGTCGACAGCGCCATGTCGCCGCGCGCCGTGAGGATCGCCGCGCCATGGTCGCCGAGCAGCCCATTGACCAGGACGACGTCGCCTTCCCGAGCCAGATGAGCGCCGAGATTGACGCCCTCGCGGATGACGCCGATTCCCGTGGTGGTGAGGAACAGCTTGTCGCAGGCCCCTTTGTGGACGACCTTGGTGTCGCCGGTGACGATCTCGACGCCCGCCTCGACCGCGGTTCTCGCCATCGAGCCGGCGATCTGCCGCATGAGATCGATGGTCACGCCCTCTTCCACGATCGCCGCGCACGACAGGTAAAGCGGCCTCGCCCCGCCGACCGCCAGATCGTTGACCGTGCCGCAGACGGCGAGCTTGCCGATATCGCCGCCGGGGAAGACGAGCGGATCGACGACGAAGGAATCGGTGGTGAAGGCGAGCCGGTCGCCGTGCCGCATCAGATCGCGCAGCTCGAAACGCGCCTGATCCTCGAGCGGCGCCAGCGCGGGATTGTCGAAGGCCCGGACGAAAACGTCGTCGATCAGATCCTTCATCGCCTTGCCGCCGCCGCCGTGCGCCAGCGTCACCGTCGGCACGTGGACCCGGCCGAGAGTCCGGGAGCGGATCAGCGGAGCCACGTTCATTCGGCCGCCTCATGCTGCTTGACGCCGCCATATTGGTAGTAGGCCGCGCAGGCGCCTTCCGAGGACACCATCAGCGCGCCGAGCGGCGTCTCCGGCGTGCAAGCCGAGCCGAACACCTTGCACTGCCACGGCTTGATCACGCCCTTCAGCACCTCGCCGCACTGGCAGGACTTGGGGTCGGCGATCCTGACGTTGGGTATGGCGAATTTCCGTTCGGCGTCGAAGCGGGAATATTCATCGCGCAACCTCACGCCCGAATGGTCGATCGATCCCAGGCCCCGCCATTCGAAAAACTCGCGCAACTCATAAACCCGCGCCACCGCGCGCAGCGCCGGCGCGTTGCCGCGTTCGGGAACGACGCGGGCATATTGATTCTCGATTTCGACGCGCCCTTCCTTGATCTGCCGCAACACCATCCAGATCGATTGCAGGATGTCGAGCGGCTCGAAGCCGGCGATAACCATCGGCTTGCGATAGAACCGGGCGATGAACTCGTAAGGCGCCGTGCCGATCACCATCGAGACGTGGCCGGGCCCGAGAAAGCCGTCCAGTCGGAGATCGGGGCTGTCGAGGATCGCCTTGATCGTCGGGACGATGGTGATGTGATTGCAGAAGACCGAGAAGTTGGCGACGCCATCGCATTCGGCCTGGAGGATCGTCAGCGCGGTCGACGGCATCGTCGTCTCGAAGCCGAGGCCGAAGAAAACCACTTCCCTGGCCGGGTTGGCCCGCGCCAGCGCCAGCGCGTCCATCGGCGAATAGACCATGCGCACGTCGGCGCCGTCGGCCTTGGCCTGCAGCAGGCTCTTCTTCGAGCCGGGCACGCGCATGGCGTCGCCGAAAGTGGTGAAGATCACGTTCTTCTGCTCGGCGATTGAGACGCAATCGTCGACCCGCCCCATCGGCAGGACGCAGACCGGGCAGCCCGGCCCGTGCACCAGCTCGATCTGTTTCGGCAGCATGCCCTCGACGCCGTAGCGGAAGATCGAATGGGTGTGGCCGCCGCAGACTTCCATGATGTTGAGCGGCCGGTCGGCCGGAATGTCCATCGTGGCGACCAGCGCCTCGATTTCCTTCACCAGAATGCCGGCCTTGGCGCTGTCGCGAAACTCGTCGAGGTATTTCATGCCGCTTCTCCCTTGGCCGCCGCCGATCCCCGATCGTCGGCGAGCAGGGTGTGCACCAGGTC
Organism: uncultured Alphaproteobacteria bacterium; assembly: GCA_963772555.1. GTDB lineage: Bacteria > Pseudomonadota > Alphaproteobacteria > Rhizobiales > Beijerinckiaceae > Roseiarcus. The sequence goes on from CAVYXQ010000035.1 coordinate 4,653, forward strand.
CCAGAGTATGTGATAGGCGGCGACGTGGCACTCCTGGGTGCGGTGAATCGACGTCGTCGGCACGACGAGGCAATGATCGAGAACGCCGCTCGTCTTCATCTTGCCGCCGTCGCCGCCCGCCAGCCCGATCGTCGCCAGGCCCATCTCCCTGGCCTTGGCGAAGGCGGCGATGAGATTGGCGGAATTGCCGCTGGTCGAGATGCCGATCAGCCCGTCGCCCGCCTTGCCCTGGGCAATGATCTGCCGGACGAACACGTGGTCGAAGCCGACGTCGTTGCCGACCGCCGAGATCATCGCGATGTCGGCGACGAGGTTGATCGCCGCGAGCGCCGGCCGGCCGGCGGTGATCGGATGGACGAATTCGACCGCGATATGCGAGGCGTCGCAGCTCGAGCCGCCGTTGCCCATCGAGAACAGCCGGCCGCCGTTCCGATAGACGCCGGCGACCGTCTTGGCCGCTGCGACCAAAACAGGCGCCTGAGCGCCGAAGAAGGCGGCATTGGTCTCGCGCGAGTTCGCGCGCCTTCTCATCGACGGAGCGCAGGAGGGCGACGTCGAGCTTCTCCGGCTCCTGCGCCACGCCGTGCAGGAAGGGGTAGAGTTTCTGGAGATCGGTTTCCTCCGACATCGCTTGGCCTCCTCATGGGCCAGCGGAGAGACGCATGGCGTCGAGTTCCGCCTGCGCCTCGCCGAGTTCGGTCAGGATCCGCAATGTTTCGGCCGCCTCGGCCTCGTCGATGCGGCTCATGGCGAAACCGGCATGGATGAGGACCCAATCGCCGACGCAGGCTGACGCCGGGCGCTCGTCGCTGACCACGCAGGCGATATTGACCAGCCGCTTGACGCCGCCGACGTCGACCGTCGCCAGCGTCCTCACCGGATCGTCGATTGTCTCGATGCGGCCGGGGATCCCGAGGCACATGACGCTCATCCCTTCGCTAAACCCGAATTGCGGCCGTTCGTTCCGGCGCCGATCAGGCGCGCGGCGCCGATCGCCGCCTGTCCGAGCGCCAGACCGCCGTCATTGGCCGGGACCTGCGCATGCGAGAGCACGGTGAAGTTCTCCCCTTCGAGGCGGCGAACGATCTCCTCAAAGAGGATGCGGTTCTGGAAACATCCCCCCGACAAGGCGACCGTGTCGAAGCGTGGGCGGCCCTCGCTGTCGCGACGCGCGAGCTTCTTCGTCATCGCCGCCACGATCCCGGCGAGGCCCTTGTGGAAGCGCGCCGCGATCAGCGAGGCCGGCGTCCCGAGCATGAGATCGCCGAGCAGCGCCCGCCACATCGCCAGCGGCTCGATAGTGGGCAGGCCGGAGTTGTGCAGGTTTGCGATGGCGAAAGGATAGGCCGAATCGTCGTCCTCGCAGCGCATTGTCTCGGGGTCGACGATCGCCTCCAGACGCGCGCCCGCCTCGCCCTCGTAGGATTGGCGCTCGCGGCAGAGGTTCAGGGCGGCGGCGACCGCGTCGAACAGCCTGCCGCAGGAGGAAGCCTTCGGCGAATTGACGCCGCCGCGGGCCATCGCGTCGAGCGTCGCGCGCGGCCGGCGGGAAAGGTCGCCGAAGAGCTCGAGCCCGCCGAAATTCGTCGAAAATTCTGCCCAGCCCATCTCGGCCATCAGATGGGCGTAGAGATTGCGCCACGGTTCGTGCGCCGCCTGCGCGCCCCCGAGCATCGCCACGGGCTTGAAGGCGCCGAGCCGCTCGAAGCCGCGATAGTCCGCGAGCAGGAATTCCCCGCCCCAGATGGTCCCGTCATCGCCCCAGCCGAGGCCATCGAGGACGATGCCGAGCGCAGGCTTCGCGTCGAGCGGCACGCTGTTTTCGGCGAGGCACGCCGCGACATGCGCGTGATGGTGCTGGGCCTCGATCAGCGGCAATCGCTTTGTTCGCGCCCAGCCGTTCGCGAGCTTGGTCGAGAGATATTCAGGATGACGGTCAGCGATGAGCGCGATCGGCCGGTGATGAAAGAGCTCGGCGTAGAGCGCCAGGTTCTTGCGATAGTCGTCGAAAGTCTCGGCATTCTCCAGATCGCCCTGATGCTGCGAAAGAATGGCCTCGCCATCCTTGACGAGACAGAAGGTCGCCTTGAGCTCCCCGCCCATCGCCAGAAGCTCAGGGGCCGCCTCGAACCCCGGCGGCAGCGCGAGCGGGGCCGGCGCAAAGCCGCGCGCCCGTCGCAGGAGCCGCAACCGGCCGGCCATCACGCGCGCGACCGAATCGTCGACGCGATTGGCGATTTCGCGGTCGTGCAGCAAGGCGTAAGGCGCGATGTCGCCGAGCCGCTCGCGCGCCGCGCCGTCGTCGATCGCCTGCGGTTCCTCGGAGACATTGCCGCTGGTCATCACCACCGGGCGCTCGACAGCGGCCAGGATCAGCTGATGCAGCGGCGTCGTCGGCAGCATGAAGCCGAGCGTCTGAAGACCGGGAGCGACTTCGTCCGGCAGCTTCTGCGCCCCGTCGGCAGCAAGGAGCACGATCGGCGCCGCAGGGCTCAAGAGCGCCCGCTCCTCTTCCGCTCCGACGCTGCAATAGCGCCGGACGACGTCGAGGTCCCTCGCCATCAGCGCGAACGGCTTGGCGTCGCGGCGCTTCCGCCGGCGCAGGCGTGAAACCGCTTCGGCGTTGGCCGCATCGCAGGCGAGATGAAAGCCGCCGAGCCCCTTGATGGCGACGATTTCGCCCTTGGCCAGGAGTCCGCGGACAGCGTCGACGTCGTCGAGCGCCGAACGCCGATCGAAGCTTGTCGCCCCTCCGTCGAGGCGGACAAGCCTCGCCCTCGGTCCGCACACAGGGCAGGCGATCGCCTCGGCATGGAAACGGCGGTCGGCGGGATCGCGATATTCGGCTTCGCACGTCTCGCACATCGGAAACGGCGCCATGGTCGTATTGGCGCGGTCATAGGGGATGGTCTTGACGATGCTGAGGCGCGGCCCGCAATGCGTGCAATTGGCGAACGGATAGCGAAAGCGCCGCTCCATCGGATCGGCGATCTCGCGGGCGCAAGCCGCGCAGACCGCCGCATCCGGCGCGACCTGCGTATGCGCATCGCCAGCGAGGCTCTCGGCGATCCGGAATTCTGCCGGGAGCGCGCCGGTGAAAGCGTGCGCCTCGATGTCGTCGATCCGCGCCAGCGGCGGCGGCTCGCGCTCGAGGCGGGCGAGGAAGTCCTCGATTGCCCCGGGCCTGCCGCCGACGCGCACCAGAACGCCCTCGCCATCGTTGAGGACCTCGCCGACAAGGTCGAGATCGTTGGCCATGCGCCAGACGGTCGGGCGGAATCCGACGCCCTGCACCCGGCCGCGGACGCGGATTTCCATCGCCGCGAACTGGCCAGATTTGGCGCAAGGATCGGCCGCCGCCGGGGCGGAACCGCAGGCGGCGACGCTGTCGAGCCAGACCTGGCTGTCCCGGCCGTTTCCGGCATCGGCGACCAAGGTGGAGTCGGCGGCGACCGCCAACGCCTGCGGCCGGCGCATGCCGCGCGGGCCGCGGCCGTCGCCGGCATTTTCCTTCCGGGTCGACATGGCTATTGCCCTAGCACCAGACCGGCCGGCGCGCCATTGGGATTGCGGATATCGCGCCGGCCCAGCAGTGCGGCGCGATATCGCATGTCGGCGAGGGGCGATGGCGACGCGGAGCCGCCAGTTGAACGTGTCGTCCTGGAGGCGCTCGCTGCGCGACCGGCAAGACCCCCGATCAGCGGCCGTGGCTCGCGGCTCCGCAATGACGCCGGCGCGTCATCGCGGAGCCGAGGGATCGTCAGGCGGCCTTTCTGCCGAGCACCATCTCGTCGAAGGACGGCAGCGGCTTGATCAGCGGATTGAGCCTTTCGGCCGCCTGAGCGACCGTCAGCACGTCGGATCGGTCGAGCTTGATGATCTGGGCCTTCTCCGGCTCCGGCTCCCAGACGTTCTCGCCGACCAGTCTTCCCCGGTCGTCGTAGGGCCAGATCATCTCGACGTAATTCGAGTAGAGATACATCGAGTTCTCGTCCGGCTTGACGCCCTTCGACTTGAGGGCTTTGGCGACGAGCGGACGGGAGAGGAAGCCAGGAAGATAGGACATCGCCTTGTTGAACGTCAGCGACAGGCCGGAGACCTGCTGGTAAATTGTCGCCGTCGACGCGACATAATTGTCCGCCACGGCGATCTGCTCATTCCCCGCATAGAAGATGCACTGGTTGGTCTCGGCCCACATGCGATAGAGACTCTTCACGGATTCCTGGCCGACGAGCTTGACTTTGTTGCTGGCCGCATGGACGTGGTAAAGCGGCTCCTCGACTGTCATGTCCGGAGCGAAGATCTCCTCATACCGTCCAGCAATCTCCAGATACCGGTGGCGATAATAGGCGAGCAGCATAAATTTGTGACGAGGATTATGGGTCGTCCTCAGAAGCTCGTCGATTGCGATGTTGGTCTTGATTACGTCGTGCTTGAACATGGGTTCCTCCGAAAGGCTGGCTGAGTGTTGCTCGGCGGCAGTGCCGGTTCATTCAGTTTACTAGGCTTGACTCCCGACCCCGCGCCGATCAGTCTCGGCGACCGCCTGGAGCAACCGGCGCCGATCGTTGGCGGCCGTTTCTGTCGCTTTAGAGGGAACCGTGCCGGGCCAACAAGGACCGTTCCCGTCAGATGGGGGGACAGATTTCGCCAACCCGCGCAAGGCAGCGCGAATTCTGCCGCCACGCGAAAGAATTGTGCCGGTCCACGCAATTTCTCCGCTGATCGCCCTGTCGTTCGAGCAGGGCTGGAACGCGCGCGAGATGTTTCCTTTCGTCAATTTTCAGGGCGACGCGGCTGCCGCGCCGGGGCAGTATCTGTCCTACGACGAGGGGCGCGAGCCGTTCTTGCGGGCGCGGCGGCGGCTGGGACCGGTCTTTGCCGTCGACTATGCCTGCCGCAAGTCGCTCGCCTTCCTCGGCGTGGTCGGACTGGGCATGCTCGTTCAGCCGACGCTCGGGGCCGCATTGCGGTTCCTCGTCGATTTCCAGGCGCTGACCGGCTCGGTTTTGGGCCTCGAATTCGAGGCGGCCGACGCGGAGGCCTCGATCTTCGCTTTCGATCTCACCGGGGACACGGAGCTGGCGTCCTTCTGGCGCGTCGACCATCTGACCACTGTGGCGAACCTCTTGGGTCAGCTGCCTTGCGATGCGGCTCGGCCGCTCCGCATCGAACTCGACGGCCTGCAGCCCGAGGAGACCCGGCGGAGGATGGCCGGGCATTTGGGCTGCGTCGTGATCGACGCGGCGGATCGCTCTCGGCTCGTCTACAGCCGGAAGGCGCTGGAATCGCCGCTGAGGTTCCCCGACCGCACGGCCGCCGCGCTCTGGCGCCACGCCGCCGAACGCGAGCTCGCCGACCTGCCCCCTCCCGACGCGCACAGCCGGGTGCAGCGCCTCGTGGCGGAGGAGGGTCGGCTCATCGGCCGACGCGAGGTGTCGCGGAAGCTTGGGGTCAGCGAACGCTCGCTCGATCGGCTCCTGGCGCGCGAAGGGGTGCGCTTCTCGGAATTGGCCGAGGTCCGCAGGCTCGATCGGGCCAAGGCCCTGTTGCGCGCCGGCCGGACCGTCGAGGATGTCGCCGCGGCGGTCGGCTATTCCGACGCGCGCAGTTTCCGCCGCGCCTTCCAGCGCGGCGCCGGCTTGAGCCCCATCGCGTTCAAGCAGACCGCGTGATCTTCGCCGCCTGCGGGGCGGAGGCGGCAGCGATGATCAGCCGGGCGAAGGTCTGCGGATCGTCTTCCGGAATGAAGTGGCCGCCGCGCGGGACCGGATCGGCCATTCAGGGGGACAGTTTGCGACAGGCCTGCCGACGGCGATAATAAGCGGCTCGCTTTCGCAGCGGAGGTATCGGCGATGATTTACGAACTGCGCGTCTATCAGGCGATTCCAGGCAAGATGGGCAAGCTCCTGGCGCGATTTCGGGACCACACCGTTCCCATCTGGGAAACGCACGGCATCCGTCCCCTCGGCTTCTGGACGACGCTCATCGGCGAATCCAGCAACGCGCTGACCTACATCCTCTCGTGGGAATCTCTGGCGGAGCGCGAAACGAAGTGGGCCGCGTTCGCCAACGATCCGGCCTGGCGCAAGGCGCGGGACGACAGCGAGAAGGACGGGCCGATCGTCGCCGGCATCCGCAACGAGATGCTGGCGCCGACAGCCTTCTCCGCGTTGAAATAGGCGGCGCTTCCGGAAAGCTGCGGCGTCCTGCGCCTCAGGCTCGAAATAGCTCGCCTGGTCGCTATCGGCGAGCAGCCCCGGCTGTTTCGGCCCCCGGCCCAGGCGCCCGCGGCCGTCGCCGATATAGGCGGAGGCTCCGGGGAGGCGACTTGCGGACCGGCGCCCCGTTACTCCCTTAGCAGCTCGTTGATCCCGGTCTTGGCCCGCGTCTGATGATCGACCGTCTTGACGATCACCGCGCAGTAGAGCGAGGGGCCGGGCGAGCCGTCGGGCAGCGGCTTGCCGGGCAGCGAGCCGGAAACGACGACCGAATACGGCGGGACGTAGCCGATGTGGATCTTGCCGGTGGCGCGATCGACGATCCTGGTCGAGGCGGAGAGGAAGACGCCCATCGAGATTACCGAGCCCTCGCCGACGATCACCCCCTCGACCACTTCCGAGCGCGCGCCGATGAAGCAATCATCCTCGATGATGGTCGGGTTCGCCTGCAACGGCTCGAGCACGCCGCCGATGCCGACGCCGCCGGAGAGATGGACGTTTTTGCCGATTTGCGCGCAGGAGCCGACGGTGACCCAGGTGTCGACCATGGTCCTCGAGTTCGACATAGGCGCCGACGTTGACGAAGCTCGGCATCAGGACGACGTCGCGGGCGATGAAGGCCGAGCGGCGGACGATCGCACCGGGCACGGCGCGAAAGCCGGCCTCGCGAAAGCGCTCGGCGCCCCAGCCCTCGAACTTCGAGGGAACCTTGTCCCACCAGGCCGCCCCGCCGGGCCCGCCCTCGATCAGCCGGTTGTCGTTGAGGCGGAAGGAGAGGAGCGCCGCCTTCTTCAGCCAGGCGTTGACCTTCCAGGAATTCGGGCCCGTCGCGCCCGCGATCTTCTCGGCCACCCGCGCCTTGCCGGAATCGAGCGAAAAAAGCGCCGCCTCGACCGCGTCGCGCACATCGCCGGTCGTCTGCGGCGTGATTCTCGCGCGTTCCTCGAAAGCCTCATCGATCAGCGTCTGCAGGCGGGCGTCGGTCAAAGCAGGCTCCTGGGTCTGGGCGGGGCGTCGCCGATGCAGCGGCGGTCCGTCAGTGCCCCTCGAAAGCGATGAGCGACCGCACCGGGACGTCGAGGGCCGCGAGCCGCCGCGAGCCTCCCAGATCCGGCAGGTCGATGACGAAACAGGCGGCGACGACGTCGGCGCCGAGCTTGCGCAGGAGCTTGACGGCGCCTTCGGCCGTGCCGCCGGTGGCGATGAGATCGTCGACGAGGATGACCCGCTCGTTCGGCAGGATGGCGTCCTCGTGCATCTCCATTTCATCGAGCCCGTATTCGAGCGAATAGGCGATCGACACGGTGGTGTGCGGCAGCTTGCCCTTCTTCCGCACCGGCACGAACCCGGCGGACAGCTGATGGGCCACGGCGCCGCCGAGGATGAAACCGCGCGCCTCGATCCCGGCGACCTTCTCGACTTTGGCGCCGGCCCACGGCTGCACCAGTTCGTCGACCGCCCGGCGGAACGCCCGCGCATCGCCGAGCAGGGTGGTGATGTCGCGAAAGAGGATGCCCGGCTTCGGATAGTTCGGGATCGTCCGGATCGAGGCGGCAAGATCGCTCATCGCGAGGCTGTCCTTCAATACGCGTTCGGTCATCGCGTCGAACCTTTTGCGACAAGGCGGCCCGTAAGTAAACTTGGCCGAGCAAGCCGCGGCCAGGTCGCCGACGGCACTCAACCCGGCCTCCTTCTTCGCGCTCCTTTCTGGCCTTTTGCGGTGAAGACTCGCCGCCGGCCTAAAGAGCGGCCCTGACGCATCGCATCGAGGTCGCCGTCCCAACCCAACCCCTTGAGGTCGGCCAAAGCCTCCGCTTGCCGGCGCGCCCGAACCAGCAGCCGCAAGCCCTCTTCCACCGTGGCTCGTTTGGTCGGCAAGCCCGTTGCCGCCATGGCCTCGGACAACAACTCGTCGTCGATATCGACATTGATGCGCATGAGGCCGGGTCTCTCGATGTAGACCTGTTTGCCTCGTTATACGCGCAAGTGCGCCACCGCAACGCCAAATCGGCTTCTTCACTATAATACACTTACGATACGTTGTTAAGTGGTCTGACGGATTGAAACGACGCTCGCACCCGCGAAACTGCACGCCTTCCGCAGCGCCTCCCACTCCGGTTTCAAAAGCCCCATGACCACAAGGTCCTTCCGCGTTCCGTCCGGCAGGCCATAGGCCTCGCGCAGCACCCCTTCGCGGGCGAAGCCGAGCTTCCCATACGCGGGCTGGGCCCGCGCGTTGTCGGCGAAGCAGTCGAGCCAGACGCGATGCGCTCTGAGGGCGCCGAACGCCTCGTCGAGCACGAGGCTCAGGAACGCGACCCCGATTCCGCGGCCCGGGCGCGCGGCGACGACGCGCTTGAGGTAGAGGGCGCCGTGCGCATGGTCGAGGCCGCGCAGGATGGCGAAGGCCTCGATCGCGCCCGTCGCGCCGAGGCCGAGCCGATAGGCGTAGGACGGCGACGCGAGCATCGCGCGATGCTCGGCCTCCTCCGACCGGCCGACGAAGCGCTCGTATCCGGGCAGCCGCTCGATCGCCATGATCGCTCCGACCTCGTCCGCCCGGGCGGCGCGGAGCGTGAGTTCGGGAGGAGAGGCGACCAACGGCCGCCCCGCGGGGACAAGCCCTGAATTCCCCATTGCGCCCTTCGCCGCCAGCGTCTATACGCCTCGACGCCTTTCGAGCAGGCAAGCTTGGCGCTCGGGGCCCCTTCGGAGATGGGCGCTTAGCTCAGCGGTAGAGCACTACCTTGACATGGTAGGGGTCAGAGGTTCAATCCCTCTAGCGCCCACCATCTCCCGATCCAGTCAGAGATTTCCGCCCGCGCCGGCGTGGCTTGGCGCCGCGTCTGGCGCTTGCTATGGCGCGACCTTCGGATGGCACCCTCGGGAGGACGACGGCATTCATGAAGCCAACGCGACGCACGGCTTTACGCATTCTCTCCGCCCTCGTGCTGGCGGCGGGCGCGGTCGGCGCGGCCCGGGCCCAGGGCGCGATCAAGGACAAGCACGGCGACTGGGAGACCCGCTGCGAAACCCCGCCGGGCGCGGCCTACGAACAATGCGCCGTCGTGCTCAGCGTCGTCGACCAGGAGCGGCCGAACCTCACCCTCGTCGTCATCGTGCTCAATTCGGCCGACCGCAAGGCGCGGCTGATGCGCGTCATCGCGCCGCTCGGCGTGCTCTTGCCGGCCGGCGTCGGCCTGCGGATCGACGACCAGGATTTCGGCCGCCTGAACTTTCTCCAGTGCCTGGCGAACGGCTGCATCGCCCAGCTCGCCATCGACGACAAGCTGCTCGAAAAGCTGAAGACCGGGAAGACGGCGACGCTCGGAATCTTCCAAACCCCCGAACAGGGCGTCGGCGTGCTGGCGCCGCTCGCCGGCTTCAAGGAAGCCTACGAGCAATTGCCATGAGGCGCTCGGCGTCGTAAGCACCCCCGCTTCCCCACGGAGAATCGCTTCAGCCGCTCGATGTCGACCTCTTCCGCCAAAACCGCGCGACCGGCGCTTGTCCGCCTGCTTCCGCTGCTCGCTGCGTTCGGGCTTCTCGCCGGCTGCGCTTCGGTCGACAATTGGTTCGCCCATCGCGATCCCAACGCCAATTCGCTAAACCTCGGCGCCAACCCGCCGCAGGTCGCCAGGCCCGCCGCCAACCCGAGCGAGAAGCTGAGCGTGCTGCCCGTCGCCTCGACCGACATCAATTGCCCGCCGGTGGACATTGCCGAGGGGGGCGAATCGGTCAGGGTCGGCGGGGCGGACAACGAATCGGTGCGTTATCAGTTCAACATCGGCGACACGGCGCGCGAATGCGATCCGGCCGGGCCGGGTCAGGCGGCGCTGAAGATCGGCGTCACGGGCGACGTGGTGATCGGCCCGGCGGGGTCGCCCGGCACGTACAACGTGCCGCTGCGGATCACAGTGACGAACCTCGCCAGCAACAAGCCGGTCTTTTCCCAGACCTATCGGGTCGAGGCGACGACCGACGGCGTCAGCGCCGGTCAGTTCCGCGTCGTCACGGAGCCGATCCCGGTGCCGCTGCCGACGCTCCAGCTTTCCGACGTCTATTCGATCACCGTCGGCTTCGAGGGCGCGGGCGGCGCTCCGCCGAAGAAGGGCCGCCGTCACAAGACCGCCGGCTAAATCGGATTGGAGCCGCGTTGACAAAGCTCGTCCCGTCGGGCTAGCTCGGGTTAATCGTCAGCCAAAGACACTTCGCGGAAGAGACCGGCGGCTCGCCGCCGGCGCCGAAGGCGCAACCGCCCCGGAAACGCTCAGGCCCCAGGACCGCGAGGGTGGTGACGCTCTGGAAAGCGGCGCGCGTCGGTTGAGACATGCGCCCACCGACGGGGGTAACCGCCGACGAAGGCGGGAAATCTCTCAGGTCACCGGACAGAGGGGGCGCCCGCGAATTCTCGGCCGCATGCGGCAGGGGCGGTTCAGCGGACGCTCGCTCGAGGACCGGTCGCCCTATGGATGAAGCCGCTACTCTACAAACGCCGCTTCACGCGCTGCACCTGGAGCTCGGCGCGCGCATGGGCCCGTTCGCCGGCTACGACATGCCGATCCAGTATCCGGCCGGGATCCTCGCTGAGCATTTCCACACGCGGCGGCGTGTCGGACTGTTCGACGTCTCCCACATGGGTCAGGCGCTGCTGCAAGGCCCGGACCACGCGCTTCTCGCGGGCTTTCTCGAGACGCTGTGCCCAGCGGACCTGATCGGTCTCAGTCCTGGCCGTCAGCGCTACACCCAGCTCCTCAACGAGAACGGCGGCATCGTCGACGACCTGATGATCACGCGCCCGCCCGACGCCGACGGCGCGCTTCGCCTGGTCGTCAACGCCTCGCGCAAGGCGGTCGACTTCGCCCTCATCCGCGAACGCCTGCCTGAAGGCTTTCATCTGACCCCGCTCGACGATGCGGCGTTGATCGCCCTGCAAGGTCCGCTCGCCGCGGCGACCCTGGCGCGGCTCGCTCCCGGCGAGAGCCTCGAGACGATGGCCTTCATGAACGCGCGTCCGGCGCGGGTTGGGGAAATCGAAACCTTCCTCTCGCGATCCGGCTATACGGGCGAGGACGGCTTCGAAATCTCGCTCTCAGCCTCGCAGGCGGAGCGGTTTGCGCGTCTCCTCCTGGCGCAGCCGGACGTCGCCCCGGTCGGACTGGGCGCGCGCGATTCGCTGCGGCTCGAGGCCGGCCTCTGCCTCTATGGCCACGAACTCGACGAGACGGTCGACCCGGTCGAGGCGTCGCTCGTCTGGTCGATCCAGAAGCGCCGCCGCGTCGAAGGCGGCTTCCCCGGCGCGAGGCGCATTCAGCGCGCGCTGACCTCCGGGCCCGATCGCCGGCGCGTCGGCCTCAGGCCGGACGGGCGGGCGCCGGCGCGCGAGGGAACCGAGATTGTTGCGACGGACGGCGCGCCGATTGGCGTCGTCACCTCAGGAGGCTTCGGCCCCAGCGTCGGCGCGCCGATCGCGATGGGCTTCGTGCAAAGCGCCTATCAAGAGGTCGGGACGCCGGTCGGCCTCGTCGTCAGAGGCAGGACGCTCACCGCCCGGGTGGCCGCGCTGCCGTTTCATCCCCACGCCTACCATCGCGGCTGAAGCGAAAGGAGCCTTTCATGTCGCAGGTCCGCTACACCAAGGATCACGAGTATGTCCGGGTCGAAGGCGCCGAAGGCGTCGTCGGCATCAGCGAGCACGCGCAGCAGCAGCTCGGCGACGTCGTCTTCGTCGAGGTTCCTCAGGTCGGAAAAAAGCTGAAGGCGGGCGATCCGGCGGCGGTCGTCGAAAGCGTCAAGGCGGCGAGCGACGTCTTCGCCCCCGCCTCGGGCGAGGTCGTCGCGGCCAATGCGGAGGCGGAGAAGACTCCGGGCCTGATCAATGAGGACGCTCTCGGCCGCGGCTGGCTCTTTCGCATGAGACTCGCCGATGCCTCCGAGCTCGACCGGCTCATGGACGAGGCGGCGTACGCCGATTATCTGAAGACGTTGGGCTGAGGCTCATGCGCTACCTGCCGCTGGACGCCAGCGAACGCGAAACGATGCTCGCGCGGATCGGCGTTCCCGACGTCGAGACGCTGTTTGCCGACATCCCGGCGGAGAAGCGGATCGAGGGTCTCCTCGACATGCCGCACGCCATGAGCGAGATGGCGGTCGAGCGCGCGCTGGCTGCGATGGCCGCCCGCAATCTCGCCGCCGGCGGCGTCCCCTTCTTCCTCGGCGCCGGGGCCTATAGGCGCCACATTCCCGCGACCGTCGATCACCTTATTCAGCGCTCGGAATTCCTCACCAGCTACACCCCCTATCAGCCGGAGATCGCCCAGGGCACGCTGCAGGTCCTGTTCGAGTTCCAGACCCAGGTCGCGGCGCTCACCGGCATGGAGGTCGCCAACGCCTCGATGTACGACGGGTCGACCGCCTGTGGCGAGGCGATGCTGATGGCGCACCGCCTGACAAAGCGGACGCGAGCGGTCATTTCCGGCGGCCTCCACCCGCAATATGCGGACGTCGCGGCGACGCTTGCGCATATGGCGGGCGAGACGATCGTGCGGCTCGCGCCGGACGTCTTGGCCAGCGAGGACATCGCGGCGGCGATCGACGGAGAAACGAGCTGCGTCATCGTCCAGAGCCCGGACTTCTTCGGCCATCCGCGCGATCTGAGGCCGATCGCGGCCGCCGCGCACGCCAGGGGGGCGCTTCTGATCGCGGTTTTCACCGACCCTGTCGCGCTCGCCGCCATTCGTTCGCCAGGCGAGATGGACGCCGACATCGCCGTCGGCGAGGGCCAGGGTCTCGGCAACGCGCTCAGTTTCGGCGGCCCCTATGTCGGCCTGTTCGCCACGCGTATGAAGAATGTTCGCCAGATGCCCGGCCGTCTCGCGGGCGAGACCGTCGACGCTTCGGGCCGGCGCAGCTTCGTCCTGACGCTCTCGACGCGCGAGCAGCACATCCGCCGCGAGAAGGCGACCAGCAACATCTGCACCAACTCCGGACTTTGCGCCCTCGCCTTCTCGATCCATTTGACGCTGCTCGGGGAAACGGGGCTCAGGCGGCTGGCGAACGTCAACCACGCCAACGCCGTCCAGCTTGCGGACCGGCTTTCCGCCGTCCCCGGCGTCGAGATCCTGAACCAGCATTTCTTCAACGAGTTCACCATGCGCACGCCCCGCCCCGCCGCGGACCTGATCGAGGCCCTGGCGCGGCGGGGCGTGATCGGCGGACTGCCGGTCTCGCGGCTTCTGCCGGGCGCCGGGCTCGACGACTGCGTCATCGTCGCCAGCACCGAAGTCAACGCCGACGAGGACCGTGCGGCCTATGCGCGAGCCCTGGCCGAATGCCTCCGATGACCCTTCAGGACAAAGCGATCCCATGAACCGTCAAGGCCGACCGACCCGCCCGGAAGACGCCGTCGCGATCGCCGGCGAAACCTTTACCGGGAATCGGGCGCTCGATATCGAGGAGGCGCTGATCTTCGAAACGGGACGCGCCGATGCGACCGGGGTCGATTTCGAAACGCCGGCGCCCTTCCCGTCGAGACTGGGTCCGCACGCGCGCCAGGGCGTCCTCGACCTCCCGGGCCTGACCGAGCCGGAGGCGGTCCGCCACTACGTCCGTCTGTCGCGCGACAATTACTCGATCGACGCCGGGATCTACCCTTTGGGCTCATGCACCATGAAGCACAACCCGCGGCTGAACGAGAAGATGGCGCGGCTCCCGGGCTTCGCCGACGTCCATCCGCTCCAGCCGGTCTCGACGGCGCAAGGCGCGCTGATGGTCATCGAGGCGCTGGCGGACGCTCTGATGACGATGACGGGCATGCGCGCCGTCGCCATGTCGCCGAAAGCCGGCGCGCACGGCGAATTGTGCGGCATGATGGCGATCAAGGCGGCGATCGAGGCCAGCGGCGAAGCCGTGACGCGGCGGTTCGTGCTGGTCCCCGATTCCGCCCACGGCACGAACCCGGCGACGGCCGCGCTGATTGGCCTTTCCGTGCGCCCGGTGCCGGCCGGCGCGGACGGAAACGTCAGCGCGGACGCGGTCAGAGACGCGCTCGGCTCCGATGTCGCTGCAATCATGCTGACCAATCCGAACACCTGCGGGCTCTTCGAGCGCGAGATCGTCGGCATTGCGGAGGCGGTGCGCGCCGCCGGCGCCTATTTCTATTGCGACGGCGCGAACTTCAACGCCATCGTCGGCAAGACCAAGCCGGGCGATCTCGGCGTCGACGCGATGCACATCAACCTCCACAAGACCTTTTCCACCCCCCATGGGGGCGGCGGACCCGGCGCCGGGCCGGTCGTGCTCTCCGAGCGCCTCGCGCCATACGCGCCGGTCCCGTTCGTCCGGCGCGAGGGCGATGCTTTGCGTCTCGTCGAGCATGCCGAAGGCTCCGCGTCGTTTGGCCGCATGTGCGCCTTCCACGGGCAGATGGGCATGTTCGTGCGCGCGCTGAGCTTCATCCTGTCGCATGGCGCGGACGGGTTGCGGCAGGCCTCGGAGGACGCCGTGCTGTCGGCCAACTATGTGCGTGCCTCGCTGAACGACGTGATGAGCGCGCCGTTCGGCGAACGTCCCTGCATGCACGAAGCGCTCTTCGACGACCGGTGGCTCAGGGACACCGGCCTGACGACGCTCGATTTCGCCAAGGCGATGATCGATGAAGGGTATCACCCGATGACCGTCTACTTCCCGCTGATCGTGCACGGCGCCATGCTGATCGAGCCGACCGAATCGGAATCGAAGGCGAGCCTCGACCTCTTCATCATGACCTTGCGCGATCTTGCGTTGGCGGCGAAGGCCGGCGACCGGCAGCGCTTCGTGTCGGCTCCGGTCCATGCGCCCAGGCGCAGGCTCGACGAGACGCGCGCCGCGCGGGAACCGGTCCTGCGCTGGACGAGGCCGCTTCCGGCGTAAATCGCTGCTTCGATCTGGCGATAGATCGTCTTTGTTCTGAAGCCGAAATGGACTTAGATGGGGGACGAGAGGTTCCCCGCCTGCCGCAGGTCGAAGGTGTGCGCGACGATGCCGAAGACGATAATCCGCCTCGCGGTCGCGGGGTTTCTGGCCGCCCTTGTCGCGATCCCCGTCTCGAGCGCAAGGGCGGACGAAAGCGCGCCCTCCCCGCCCGCCGGCCAGGTTGTGCCGGCGCAGACGCCAGCGCCGCAGACGCCTGCGGTTCCGGGCTCCGCGCCCGCGGCCCCAGGGCAAAGCGGGTCCGAGGCGCAGCCGTCTCCTGCCGCTCCCCAACCCTCGACGCCGGCCGAAACGGCCAAGCCGCCCGGCCAGGATTCCACCGGCCAGACGGTCGATCTCGTGGCCAAGCCCTTCGCCTACATCGAAGGCAAGGCCGACCGCGACAGCATCTTCAGCGCCATTCTCGGTTCGCTGGGGCTGGTCAAGACCGACATGGAAAAAGCCGGCCTCAAGGCGGCAGGGCCGCCGCTTGCCATATTCGTCGGCGCCGACGACAGCGGCTTCCGCTATCACGCCGGATATCCGCTGGCGGCGGCGCCCGAGGGCAAGACGAGCCTCTCGGACGCGGTGAAAATCGGCGAGACGCCGAGCGGCAAGGCGATGCGGTTCCAGCATCTCGGCGCCTATGCCGACATCGACGCCACCTACGACGCGATCACCGCCTACCTCGACGAAAAGGGCATCGACGCAGCGGATACCTTCATCGAGGAATATCCAACCGACGTGAAGGACGTCGACGATCCGAGGCTCGAAGTCGACATCTTCGTCCTGCTGAAATGAGGGTCCGGCCGCGATTGATCGGCGTCAATTCGCGGACCCGAGAGTCCGCCGATAAGGACAGAAGAGCGAGGAGCGGTTATGTCGGACGAAAGCGAAGTCGTCAGCCGGGTCCTCGAACGCCGGAGCGCCGACCCTGCCCAGCTGCTACAGATCCTGCGTGAGATTCAGGAAGAAACGTACTGGATCTCGCCCGAGGTCGCGAGGGCGGTGGCGGGCGGTCTCGGCGTTCCCGTGACCCAGGTCGACAGCGTCGTCCAGTTCTATTCGTTCCTCTACGATCAGCCGCGCGGCCGGTATCGCATCCTCTTTTCGGACAACATCACCGACCGCATGCTCGGCAGCCAGGCGCTGTTCGAGCATATGCTGAAGCGCCTGAAACTCAAAAGGGGCGAAGTCTCGGCGGACGGCCTCGTGAGCGTCGACCTGACCTCCTGCACCGGGATGTGCGACCAGGGCCCGGCGCTGCTCGTCAACAATCGGGCCGTCACCCGCCTGACCGCGCGCCGGGTCGACGAGATTTGCGATCTGGTGCGCGGCGGCGCGCCCCTCGCCGAGTGGCCGGCGGACTACTTTCGCGTCGAGGACAATGTTCGTCGCGCCGGCGCCCTGCTCGGCTCGCGCTACGAACCGGGGTCGGCCCTGCGCGCGGCGATCGCGTTCGGCCGCCAGGGCATGCTCGACGAAATGAAGCGCTCGAACCTGCGCGGCCGCGGCGGCGCAGGATTCACCACTTCGGTCAAGTGGGAGAGCTGCCGCAACGCGCCGGGCGCCGAGCGCTACGTCGTCTGCAACGCCGACGAGGGTGAACCCGGCACCTTCAAGGACCGCGTTCTCCTGACGTCTCATGCCGACCGGGTGTTCGAGGGCATGGCGATCGCCGGCTTCGTCGTCGGCGCGGCGCGCGGCCTCCTTTATCTGCGCGGCGAGTATCGCTATTTGCTGGAGCCGCTCGAGGCGAGGCTCGAGGCGATGCGGCGCGACCGCCGGCTCGGCGCCAGCATCTGCGGGGCGCAAGGTTTCGATTTCGACATCGAGATCCATCTCGGCGCCGGCGCCTATATCTGCGGCGAGGAATCGGCGCTGATCGAATCGCTCGAAGGCAAACCGGGAAAGCCGCGCATCCGCCCGCCCTTCCCGGTGACGGTCGGCTATCGCGGCAAACCGACCGTGGTCAATAACGTCGAGACCCTCGCCCAGGCGACCGACGTCGCATTGCACGGCGGGCGGGCGTTCGCCGGGCGTGGCACGAGGCATTCTACGTCCACGAAGCTCCTGTCGGTGTCGGGCGATTGCGCGCGGCCGGGAATTTACGAATATTCCTTCGGCGTGCGCATCGAGCAGGTGCTTCGGGATTGCGGCGCAGCCGACGTCGCCGCGGTCCAGGTCAGCGGTCCTTCCGGAGTTTGCCTGACGCCGGATGAGTTCCGCCGCCACATCGCCTTCGAGGACGTGCCGACCGCCGGCGCCCTGATGATTTTCGGCAAGGAGCGGGATCTCTTCGAGGTCGCCCGGAACTTCACGCATTTCTTCGCCCACGAGAGCTGCGGCTTCTGCACGCCTTGCCGCGTCGGCACTTCGCTGATGCGCGACGCGCTCGACAAGATCGCAGTGGGGCATGGTTCCCGCTACGAGATCAACGAGTTGATGCGGCTCGCCGAGCTCTTGCGCCGCACCAGTCATTGCGGCCTCGGCCAGACGGCGGGCAATCCGGTGCGCGACACGTGGCTGAAATTCCGGCCCGCCTACGAGCGGCGTCTGATCCGCGGCGATTTTGACCCTGCGGTCGATCTCGACGCCGCGCTCACCCGGGCGCGGGAGATCGCCGGGCGCGACGACGCCGCCGCGCATATCGGAGCCGACGCATGAGCGCCCCGGAAGCGACGATCGCCATCGACGAGATCCCGGTGCCCTTCGAGCCGGGACAAACCATTCTCGATGCGGCGCTGAAGGCGGGCGTCTACATTCCCCACCTCTGCGCCCATCCGGAATTCGCGCCGCACGGCAGCTGCAAATTGTGCAACGTGATCGTCAACGGCCGGAACGCGTCGGCTTGCACGATGAAGGCGGCCGCAGGCCAGGAGGTCGAGGTCGACACGCCCGACCTGCACGCCTGGCGGCGCACGCTGGTGCAGATGCTGTTCGTCGAGGGCAACCACTTCTGTCCCGGCTGCGAGAAGACCGGCAATTGCCAGTTGCAGGCGCTCGCCTACGACAGCGAGATGATGACGCCGCATTTTGTCGAGTTCTTTCCGAACCGCCCCGTCGACGCCTCGCACCCGGACGTGCTGATCGACTTCAATCGCTGCATCCAGTGCGAGCTTTGCGTCCGCGCGAGCCGCGATATCGACGGCAAGTCGATCTTCGCGCTGGCGGGCCGCGGCATGGCCTCCCACATCGTCGTTAATTCGCCGAGCGGCAGGCTTGGCGACACCGATTTCTCCGTCACCGACAAAGCCGCGCATGTCTGTCCGGTCGGCGCGATCCTGATCAAGCGCGTCGGCTACGCGACGCCGATCGGCGAACGCCACTATGATCTCGAGCCGATCAGCGACGAGGCCACGCGCTGCGCCGTGGAGGGCGACAGATGACCGCGCCCGCCGAATCGACGGTCCTGCCCAAGGTGCGCATCGCCACCACCTCGCTCGCCGGCTGCTTCGGCTGCCACATGTCGTTTCTCGACATTGACGAACGGATTCTCGATCTGATGAAGATCGCCGAATTCGACCGCTCGCCGCTCACTGACATCAAGCACTGCGGCCCCTGCGACATCGCGCTGATCGAAGGGGGCGTCTGCAACGCCGAAAACGCGCATGTGCTGCGCGAACTGCGCGCCAACGCCAAGATCCTGGTCGCCATCGGCGCCTGCGCCATCAACGGCGGCTTGCCGGCCATGCGCAACCGCCTCGACGTCGGCGACATTCTCACCGAGGTCTACCGGGCGCCCGACGGCGAGAGCTCGCGTGTCCCGAATGATCCGGAGCTGCCGCTTCTGTTCGACAAGGTCTACCCGGTCAACGAGGTCGTGCGCGTCGACTATTTCATTCCCGGCTGCCCGCCCTCGGGCGACGCGATCTGGAAATATCTCAACGATCTGATCCTCGGACGCATGCCGCGTCTCGATCACGATCTCTTGCATTACGATTGAGGCCGCCGCCATGCTCAACCTCGAAACCGCGCAATCGCCCCACAAGCTGCGGCGCGTCGCCATCGAGCCGGTCACCCGCGTCGAGGGCCACGGCAAGGTGACGCTCCTCCTCGACGAGGAGAACCGGGTTCATCAGGTCCGGCTCCATATCGTCGAGTTCCGCGGCTTCGAGATCTTCATCAGGGGCCGGCCCTACTGGGAGGTCCCGGTCGCCGTGCAGCGGCTCTGCGGCATCTGCCCGGTCAGCCACCTCCTGGCGGCGACCAAGGCGATGGACCTCATCGCCGGCTTCGGGCCGCTGACGCCGACCGCCGAGAAGCTGCGCCGTCTCTTGCACTACGGGCAGCTGGTGCAGTCGCACGCGCTGCATTTCTTCCATCTGTCTTCGCCCGATCTCCTGCTCGGCTTCGAGAGCGAGGTCGCCAAGCGCAACATCATCGGCGTCGCCGCGGCTTTCCCGGATCTCGCCGTTCAGGGCGTCATGACGCGCAAATTCGGGCAGCAGGTCATCGCCCACATCGCCGGCAAACGCATCCACGGCACCGGAGTCATTCCGGGCGGCGTGAACAAGGCGCTGAGCGTCGCCGACCGCGATACGATGCGCGCCGGGATCGATCAGATCGTCGACTGGTCGAAGGCCGCTGTCGGGCTCGTCGTTCAGCTGCACGAGACGAGCCCCGACTTCTACAAGAACTTCGGCGAGTCGCGCGCCAACATGATGGGCCTCGTCGACAAGCGCGGCGCCCTCGACTTCTACCACGGGGGCCTTCGCGCCCGCGACCCGGACGGCGGGCCGATCTTCGATCAGGTCGATTACGCGACCTACAAGACCGTGCTTCAGGAGGAGGTGAAGAACTGGAGCTACATGAAGTTCCCGCACATTAAAACGCTCGGCGCCGACATGGGCTGGTATCGCGTCGGACCGCTGGCGCGCGTGCAGGTCTGCGACAATATGCCGACGCCGCTCGCCGAAGCCGAAAGGCGGAGGTTCCTCGAGCTCGACGGCGGCAGGCCGCTGCACGGCGCGCTCATGTACCACTGGGCCCGGATGATCGAGATGCTGCACGCGGCCGAGCTGGCGCGCGAGCTCCTCGACGATCCGGACATCGTCGGCACCGACCTCATGGCCGACAAGGGGCCGCGTCGCGCCGAGGCGGTCGGCGTGATCGAGGCGCCGCGCGGGACGCTCTTCCATCACTACCGCGTCGACGAGAACGACCTCGTCACCTATTGCAACCTCATCGTCTCGACCACCAACAACAACCAGGCGATGAACGAGGCGATCCGCGCCGTCGCCTCGCGCTATCTCTCGGGCCGCGAACTGACCGAGGGGCTTCTGAACCACATCGAGGTCGCCATCCGCGCCTACGATCCGTGCCTTTCCTGCGCCACCCATGCGCTCGGGCAGATGCCGCTGGAGGTCGATCTCGTCGACGCCGGCGGCGCGCTCGTCTCTCGCGCCCGCAAGGGCTGAGGGAGACCTAGTGGCCCTCGTCGGCCGAATTGGAGGCGGAACTCCTTCCCCCCTTGTGGGGGAAGGCCGGGATGGGGGGTCGCGCCAATCCGGGGAATGACGGGGTTCGCGCGTCACGACGATATGGGGGCGCGACCCCCCTCCCTAGCCCTCCCCCACAAGAGCGGGAGGGAATGTCGCCGCCCTTCGACATTGCTGATGTGGGCCGCTAGGGCGATGCGCCTCGTCGTCTTCGGCTGGGGCAACGACGCGCGCGGCGACGACGGGCTCGGGCCGCTGCTCCTCGCCCGGGTGGCCGCCGCGGGCTGGCCGGACGTGACGACGATCGAAGACTTCCAGTTGCAGATCGAGCATGCGCTCGATCTCGATGGCGCCGAGGCGGCGCTCTTTCTCGACGCGGGCAGGGGTACGCCGGCGCCCTTCGCCTTTGCCGAGATTGCGCCGAAGCGCGACATGACCCACTCGACCCACGCGCTCGCGCCGGAAGCCGTGCTCGACGTCTACGCCCGCACGCTCGGCCATCCGCCGCCGCCGTCGTTCATGCTCTGCATGCGCGGCGAACGGTTCGAACTCGGCGAGGGCCTGTCAGTCGAAGCGCGCCAGCGCCTGGAGGCGGCCTGGGATTTTTTGCAGGGGCTGATGCGGGAGCGCGCGGTTGAAGCCTGGCGGCGCGCGGCGCACACTCACGCACGAGGAAACGCCCAGGTCGCATATCAGACCAAAATCGAAAGCCGAGCGGTGGAGTTGTAGTAAACCGTCCCGGTAATTCGCACGAAACCTCTTCCGCTTATCATGGGAACGATTCTCCTCGAGAGTACGGCGGCAGCTTTCTCAACTCCTGAACGAGCCCTATGCTTTCAGCCCTTCCCGACTCGACCCACCCCGATCGCCTCGGACCAAAAGCATTGGGGTTGAGTAAAGTGCCCCGGTAACTGGTAATTCGCTTTTAGCGCCCATGTTCAAAACCGCACCTGCTCAGTCACGTTATGGAAGCCTCTATGTTCACCGACTATTACGAAATCCTGGAAATCAGCCCGAACGCCAACTCGGAGACGATAGAGCGGATATTTCGCCATCTTGCTTTGCGCTACCATCCCGACAATCAGGACACCGGCGATCTGAACCGCTTCAGCGAAATCCTCACTGCCCATACTACGCTCAAAGATCCGGTCAAACGTGCGCAGTACGATATTCAGCATAAAGACCATTCGCGCTTCGACCGGAAATCGGCCGGGGAAGCCAGCGACAGTAAAGGCAGCGAACGGGATATCGACATTCAGGACAAGCTGCTGTCGATTCTTTATGTCAAACGCCGACAGAACATCAACGAACCCGGCATGACCGATTTCGAACTTGAACGCTTGCTAGGCTGTCCGCCTGAGCATCTGGAGTTTCATCTCTGGTATATGAAAGAAAAAGGCTGGATAGGAAGACGCGAAGACGGCACGCTTGCGATCACCGTAGAAGGCGTCGATCGCGCCAAGTCAGAAAATCATCGTGAGACGGCCAAATTACTGACGCAACAGAAGTAAATCCCATCGGGGGCGCGCCGGCGCGCCATCCCGCCCCTACTGCGCCGCCATGGCGGTCAGCGCGGCGGCGCCGGTCTCGAACTGCAGGCGGGCCAGGCGAGCATAGAGGCCGTTGGTGGCCAGCAGCGAGGCGTGGGTTCCCTCCTCGACGATGCAGCCGGCCTCGATGACGAGGATGCGGTGCGCATTGACGATCGTCGCCAGCCGGTGGGCGATGACCAGGGTCGTGCGGCCTTGCATCAGCGTCTCCAGCGCGCCCTGCACCAGCGTCTCGCTTTCGGCGTCGAGCGCCGAGGTCGCCTCGTCGAGAAGGAGGACGGGCGCGTCCTTGAGCAGCGCCCGGGCGATGGCGAGGCGCTGGCGCTCGCCGCCGGACAGCGTCACTCCGCGCTCGCCGATGAGGGTGTCGTAGCCCTGCGGCAGAGCCGAAATGAAACCGTCCGCCGCCGCCTGTTTGGCGGCCTCGACAATCGCCTCGCGGCTGGCGTTCGGCCTGCCGTACCCAATGTTGTCGGCGACGCTCGCGCCGAAGATGAAGGCGTCCTGCGGCACGAACGCGATCTCGGCGCGAAGCGCCTTGGGGTCGAGCCTGGCGATGTCGGCGCCGTCGAGCGTCACCTCGCCGCGCCCGGGATCGTAGAAGCGCAGCGCCAGTTGGAAGAGCGTCGACTTGCCCGAGCCGGAAGGGCCGACGATGGCGACGACTTCGCCCGGCGCGACGCGGAAGCTGACGTCACGAAGCGCGAGGTCCGCAGTTCGGCCGGGATAGGCGAAGTCGACCGAGCGGAAGGCGAGTTCGCCGCGGACCGGCTTCGCCAGCATGAGCGGCGCGGCCGGCGCGGCGATCAGCGGCTTGATCGCCATCAATTCGCCGATCCGGGCAGCCGCGCCCGCGGCCTGCGAGGTCTCGTTCCAGACCTCCGACAATTGCCCCAGCGCACTCGCGCCGAACACCGCGTAGAGCACGAACTGCAGCAAGGTTCCGCCCGACATGCGCTGCGCGACGACTTCCTGCGCGCCGAGCCAGAGCACGACCACCACGCTGCCAAAGGCGAGAAAAAGCGCGGCAATGGTGACGATCCCGCGCGCCTGCGCCATGACGCGCGCCGCGTCATAGGCTTGGTAGGCCGCGTTGCGGTAGCGGCCGGCGGCGAACGCTTCGGCGACGAATGACTGCATGACCCGCACCGCCGACAGGCTCTCGGCGGCGAAAGCGGTCGCTTCGGCGAGCGTGTCTTGGGCCCGCCTCGATCGCTCGCGAACCGCGCGGCCTGCGGCGAAAAGCGGCAGCACGATGATCGGAATCGCCGCCAGCACATAAGCCGAGAGTTTCGGACTGGTCACTACCATCATCGAGACCGCGCCGACGAACATGAAGAGGTTGCGCAGCGCGATCGAGGCGGTCGAGCCGAAAGTCGCCTTGAGCTGGGTCGTATCCGCCGACAGGCGCGAGATGATCTCTCCGATCTTCTCGTTGTCGAAGAACGCCGGGTCGAGCCGGGTAAGATGGGCGAAGAGTTCGGCGCGCAGGTCGGCCACGATCCCTTCGCCCAGAGTCGTTACGAGATAGTAGCGGGCGCCGGAGGCGAGCGCGAGCACGGCGACGACCCCGATCATGGCGAGGAAATAGCTCTGGATCAGGCTGGCGTTGGAATTCGTAAAGCCGAAGTCGACCATCCGGCGCACCGCCAGAGGAACGACGAGCGTCGCTGCCGAAGCGACCATGAGCGCAAGGAGCGCCGCGGCCATGCGTCCCCGGTGGGCGAGGGCATAGGGCAGCACCGCTTTGAGGGCGCCAAGCGGGACACGGCGCGGTCTTGCGCCGGCCTCGGGGGAGGACGACATGGTCACAGCGAAGCTCCGGGCTTTCCTCGGCTTTTAGGTCTTACGTTTCCGCCGAAATCAAGGCCGCCGCCTGCGGCCTATTGCATCGGCGGCCCGTTGCGGAGTATAGCATCGGCAGAGAAAGAGCCGCCGGGACCCCCGGTCGGCTCTTCGTTTATTGCGCTCGAGACAACGACAATGAAGCCCGACATCCACCCGAACTACCACATGATCAAGGTCGTCATGACAAACGGCGTCGAATTCACGACCCGTTCGACCTATGGCGAGGAGGGCGCGACGCTGCACCTCGACATCGACCCCAACACCCACCCGGCCTGGACCGGCGGCTCGCAGCAGCTCGTCGACCGCGGCGGCCGTCTGTCGCGCTTCAACAGCCGCTTCGGCGCCATCGGCATGAGCAGCAAGAAGTAGGCGCGCGCCCCCTCATCCGGCCCTTCGGGCCACCTTCTCCCGCGGGCGGGAGAAGGGCGCGCTTCCCCTCTCCCGCGGGCGGGAGAGGGTGTCGCGCGCAGCGCGACGGGTGAGGGCGTCCCGCACGCTAAACCCTCCTCACCGACGTCATCTCCCCGCCGCCGCCGGCGGAGATCCGCGCTCTCGCCTCGGCGAGCGGTTCGCTCACGACCTTCATATGCCAGCCGTTGGCGTGCAACAGCGTCAGCCGATCGCGCATGACGCCGACATGCCCCTTCCAGAAGACCAGATCGCCGCGCTGAAGCAGCGCGGCGCGGTCGATGGCGACCGGTTCGCCCAACGCGGCTTCCATCATGTCGCTGTCGCGCGGAGCCGCGATCCCAGCCGCAGTCAGCGCCGTCTGCGCCAAGCCTGAGCAGTCGATCCCCTCCGACGTCCGCCCGCCCCACAAATAAGGCGTCTCGAGAAAGCGCTCGGCGACCGCGACGAAGTCCGGTTCGCCTGAGCCGGCGTCGGCGAGATGGCGCGCCCAGAGATGCAGGCCATCCGGCGTCACCGCGAAATCGCCCTCCTGCCGCACGATCGTCAGCCGCGCGCCGAGCGACAGCGCCATCCGGGGCGGCAGCTTGATGCTCGGACCCGGATAGGCATGGGTGCGCAGCGCCGCGACCCGATGCGTCGGCTCGGCCGGCGCCCCGAGCGCAGCCTGCGGGAGATAGCCGACATAAAGATCGCGCTCGAGCTGCGCCCAGGCCCAGCCCTCGGCCTCGTCGTAGACCGTGACGGCCTCGCCGAAGAGCGCCTCTGTCTCCAGCGGCGCGTCGGGTTCAGGTGACCGCCGCAGCGGCGCGCTCGCTTCGATGATTTGCATCGCCCGCCCGGGCGTATAGCGCGGGGCTCTTACGACGGCGCTGAGATGCGCCGCAGCCAGGTCAGGACGGGCCGGCGTCAAGCGCCGATCGAACGGTGGGGCGAACATGAGCCTGGCTAGCAGGATTCGCGCATCCAGTCGCCGGTCCCGTCTGGGTCGCCCGGCTAGCCGGGGCTAGCCGGGCAAGAACATTTCCATCGGCGCAAGCGAACGATACAATGCCCACGATGACCGCCCTGCCGCACGACCGACAAGACAACTTCCGCGCCCCGCTCGACCCTTACGGCGCCGTGACGCACGAGGTGTTCAACCAGCCGATCGAGCTCGCGAACTACAACCTCTATGATTCCGACGCAGCGCTGAAAGAGGCGGTGCAGCGCGAAGGCGCGGCCTGGGCTGGAGACAGTCTCGAGGCGTTCGGCGCCAGGGCCGGGTCGGCCGAATACCTGGAGTTCGGCGCGCTCGCCAACAAGCACCCACCCGAACTCGACACGCACGACCGCTACGGGCGTCGCATCGACCTGGTGCGCTTTCACCCGTCCTATCACGCGCTGATGAAGGTCGCCATCGAAGAGGGGATTCATTCGTCGCCTTGGACCGACCCCGGCGAAGCCGCCCACGTCGCCCGCACGGCGCGCTCCTACATGCAGACCCAGGTCGAGGCCGGGCACGGCTGCCCGATCACCATGACCTTCGCCTCCGTCCCCGCCTTGAAGTCCCAGCCCGACCTTGCCGCGGAATGGCTGCCGAAGATCGAGGCGCGCGTCTACGACCCGCGCAACGTGCCTGTCGACCAGAAGCAGGGCGTGACGATCGGCATGGCGATGACGGAGAAGCAGGGCGGTTCGGACGTCCGCGCCAACACGACGCGCGCCATTCCGGCCGGCGCGGAGGGTCCAGGCAAGGCCTATGAGCTCGTCGGCCACAAGTTCTTTGTCTCGGCGCCGATGTGCGACGCCTTTCTTGCGCTTGCCCAGGCGCCCGGAGGCCTCTCCTGTTTCCTCGTGCCGCGTTGGCGGCCGGACGGGACGAAGAACCCGCTGCAAATCGTGCGCCTGAAGCGCAAGATGGGCAACGTCTCCAACGCCTCGAGCGAGACCGAGCTGCGCGGCGCGCTCGGCTGGATGGTCGGGCCGGAAGGCCGCGGCGTCGCCACCATCATCGAAATGGTGGCGATGACCCGCTTCGACTGCATGATCGGCTCGTCGGCCGGCATGCGCATGGCGGTTTCCCAGGCGATCGACCACTGCCGCCAGCGCAAGGCCTTCGGCGCTTTACTGATCGATCAGCCGATCATGACCGCGGTGCTCGCCGATCTCGCGATCGAAGCCGAAGCGGCGATTGCGCTCACGATGCGGATCGCCCGCGCCCTCGACCATCGCGAAGACGCGCATGAAGACGCGCTGGTCCGGCTCGGCACGGCGATCGGCAAGTACTGGATCTGCAAGCGGGCCCCCGGCCACGCCTATGAGGCGCTCGAATGCATCGGCGGCTCGGGGGTGATGGAGGATTCGCCGATGCCGCGCCTCTACCGCGAGGCGCCGGTCAACGCGATCTGGGAGGGCAGCGGCAACGTCCAGTGCCTCGACATCGCCCGGGCGGTGCAGCGCTCGCCGCAGACGCTGGAAGCTTATTTCGCCGAGATCAGCGCGGCCAGGAGCGACAGCCCGGCGCTCGACGCGCACGTCGCGGCGCTCAAGGACGAGGCGCGCGATCTTTCCGACTTCGAGAGCCGCGCCCGCGACCTCTGCGACCGGCTGGCCGTCGGCCTTCAGGCCGCGGCGCTCATCCGCGCCGCCTCGCCGGTCGCCGAGGCCTTCTGCCGCTCGCGTCTCGAGGCGCGCGGCGCGCACCATTACGGCGCGCTGACCAGGGTCGATTGCAAGGCGATCGTCAAGCGCGCCGCCCCGCGGTAATCCCCCTCTTCAATGGCGCCGCACAATAACTCAACTATCGTGTTAAATACTCAAAAAGGGGAGCCGCAAAGTGACAAAGTGACAAAGTGACAGGTTTTGAGGCCTAAGCCGCTGAAAAGGCGGAGTCGTCGCCAATGCTCGAGCTTGGCGGCGACCGGGACCGCCGAACCTCGCATTGGCGCCGAACGGCGCGCGAGTCACATCGGCGGAACCAGCCCGTTCTTGCCGACCAGGACGCGCCCGGCGGTGATCGAGCCGTCGTCCTGTCGCCGTCCGAAGGCGATGATCGCCGCGCCGGCCTTGAGGTCGGCCCGCGCGCCAGGCTCGAAGCTGACGATCGGCGCTTTGGGATCGACGTCGATCGTCTGTTCGCCGCCCTTGTAGCTCACTGTGAGTTTCGCGCCGTCGGCCGTGCCGACGCGCGCCGTGATCGCCCCGTTTGTCATCGTGCTGCCGGGCGCCAGATCGAACGGCCGGTGCCCTTCGCCCACGCCTCTTTGGGCTTCGGGAAAGATATGCACCTCCATGGCGCGCAGGTCTCCGCCCTTGGCGGGCAGCGCCGCCACGCCGATGAAGTCGCCCGGCTTGACATCGGCAAGCGTGGCGGGAACGACCAGCGTGACGGTCGCCTTGTCGGTTAGGCGCACTGTCCGCTCCTCAGCCGCCCGCGTGCGGACGGCCAGGCTTGCGCCGTCCGCCGACACGCTCTCGATCGTCGCGCGGACGATGGCAGGCGGGGCGTTCTGCCCGACCGCGTTCCCGGCCGTCAGGGATAAAAAGCCAAAGGCAAGAAGAGCGAGGCGAAGCGGCGTCATCGGAGCCTCCCGAAAAGCTTTGAGCTCGGAGCCCGCGCGCGAGCGTATTCAAAGCGCGAGGGGCGGGCAACCGCCCTTCGCCCCGCCTACCGCCCGTTCTGCGTCTCGATGCGGAACGGATGCGCGGGATAGACGCCGAGGATGCGCAATTCGCGCGAGAAGAACTCGAGTTCCTCCAGCGCGCGTTTGACGGGCGGATCGTCGGGGTGGCCGTCGACGTCGGAGAGGAACTGGGTGGCGGCGAATTCGCCGCCCTCCATATAACTCTCGAGTTTCGTCATGTTGACGCCGTTGGTCGCGAAACCGCCGAGCGCCTTGTAGAGCGCGGCGGGCACATTGCGGACGCGGAAGACAAACGTTGTCACCACCGGCCCGTTGCCCTGCGGCGCCCAGCGCGCCTCCTTCGACAGCACGACGAAACGGGTTGTATTGTTCGTCTCGTCCTCTACGTCGGAAACCAGCGACTGGAGGCCGTAGATCTGTCCGGCGAGCCGGGTCGCGAGCGAGGCGCGGCTCCGATCGCCCCATTCGGCCACCTCGCGCGCCGAGCCGGCGGTGTCGCTGGCGACCACCGGCTTCAGCGCATGCCTGCGGATGATGTTGCGGCACTGCCCAAGCGCATGGACGTGGCTGTGGACTGTTCTCAGCTCCTCGATCCGCGCGCCCTGGACCGCCAGCAGCTGGAAGTGGATGGGCAGGAAGGTCTCGCCCACGATATGCAATCCGGAAGCCGGCAGGAGCGCGTGAATGTCCGCCACCCGCCCGGCGATCGAGTTTTCGATCGGGATCATGCCGAGGTGCGCCGAGCCGTCCTGGAGCGCCGCAAACGCGTCTTCGAACGTCGCGCAGGGCAGCGGCTCCATGTCAGGATAATTGTCGACGCAGGCGATATGCGAATTGGCCCCCGGTTCGCCCTGATAGGCGATGAATCGCGTCTCGGTCATCCGCCAGTCCTCGGGGCCAGCAGCGCCCGCGCCCGCTCCAGTTCCTCGGCCGTGTCGACGCCGAGCGGCGCCAGGTCGACGAGCGCGATGTCGATGCGCATCCCGGCCTCGAGCGCCCTCAACTGCTCGAGGCGCTCGCGCCGCTCGAGCGGCGAGGGCGGCGCCGAGACAAACCGCCGCAGCGCGTCGCGCCGGTAAGCGTAGAGGCCGATATGGTGCAAGAGGTCGCCCTCGCCCCAGGGCGCTCGGGCGCGAGTGAAATAGAGCGCCCTCAGCCGGCCGGGCGCGATCTCGGTCCCGATCGCCTTGACGACGTTCGGATCGTCCATTTCTGCAGTCCGCCGGATCGGCGTCGCGAGGGTGGCGATGTCCACCTGCCCGTCAAGGAGCGGCGCGAGGCAGGCCCGCAGGGCTGCGCCCCCAAGGGTCGGCAGGTCTCCCTGCACGTTCACCACGACATCATAATCGCCGGCCGGATCGATCCGGTCGAGCGCCTCATGGATGCGGTCCGAGCCGGATTGATGCTCCCGGCTGGTCAAGACCGCGTGTCCGCCAACCGACTTGACGGCCTCGACGATTTTCGGTTCGTCGGTCGCGACGAAAACGGGGCCGATTTCCGACTCGGTCGCGCGGCGCCAGACATGGACGATCATCGGCTCGCCGCAAATGTCTGCGAGCGGCTTGCCGGGCAGGCGGGTCGAGGCCATGCGCGCGGGAATGAGGACGACCGGTCGAACCATGAGTGCTTTGGCGAAAAGCCTTAGGGGGATTGCGGGCTTATACGTGTTGCCAAGTCCGGCGCAAAGCGGCTAATCAACCCGAGGCTTGGAGCGACGCGCGATGGCCGAGGTCACACACCAGCGGGACGAAAGCAGACCCTCGATGAACGAAGCCGATAGGAACAGAACCGCTCTCGTGGTTCTGGGGTCCATTCTGTTCGCCATGCTTCTCGTCGCGTTCAGCAACCTCGTTTTTGCGCCCGAGATTCCCAAGGTTCCCGGCTACGCGCTGCCGAGTTCGTCCGGACCGGAGGTCGCCGCGGCGAAGCCTGCCGCCCCGAAGCAGGAGCCCCTCCCCGTTCTGCTTGCCAAGGCGGACGAAAAGAAGGGCGCCCAGGATGCCAGAATCTGTGCGACCTGCCACAATTTCAAGGAGGGCGCCGGCGCCAAGATCGGGCCTGACCTGTGGAACGTGGTCGGGCGTCCGGTCGCATCGTTCCCGGGCTTCAGCTATTCAGATTCGATTAAGAAGATCGGCGGCGACTGGACTTACGATAAGCTCAACGACTGGATCAAGGATCCGAAGGCGATGGCCGCAGGCACCAAGATGGCCTTCGCCGGGGAGGCGGACGCACAGAAGCGGGCCGACATCCTCGACTATCTGCACACGCTGTCCGACTCGCCTGTCCCCTTCCCGAAAGAGGCCTCGGCAAAATAGTCTCTCCGGAAGGAAAGCGCGCCGGGCGACCAACGAACCGGGCAACGGGGGCTGCCTTCGGCCGCATATCGATGTTCGTCCATCAGGCCCCGGAGTTCTATGAGCGCGCCCGGCCGATTTAGATTTGGCCCTCGACGACTTTCCTGCCGGACCATTCGCGCATCTGGCTGTCGAAATCGGCATAAACAAGAGTTCGGCCGGCTGCGCCGCTTGCCGGCGCCGCGTTTTGGCGCCAAGTCGAAAGCCAACAAGCTTGTGTTCGAGGGAGGAATTCGCGTGGATCTCGGCGTCACCGACAAAGTCCGTCCGCTCATTAGCGCCGTCCGCGCAATGGTGCGCGACGAGATCATGCCGATCGAGCACGAGTACGAAGAGGAGGTCGGGCGCGACGGCGACCGCTTCAAGCCGACCGCGCGCATGATCGAGATCCGCGAGTCGCTCAAGGCGAAGGCGCGCGCGAAAAGCCTATGGAACTTCTGGCTGACCGGCTCCGACAAAGGCTACGGACTGACGACGGTCGAATATGCCTATCTCGCCGAGGAAATGGGCTGGTCGCCGCTCGCCTCGGAAGTGTTCAACTGCTCCGCGCCCGACACCGGCAACATGGAGGTGCTCGAGCGCTACAGCACGGCGGAGCAGAAGGCGCGCTGGCTGCCCGATCTGCTCGAAGGGCGTGCACGCTCGGCTTATCTCATGACCGAGCCGGGCGTCGCCTCGTCCGACGCGACCAATATCGCGATGGACGCGCGCCTCGAAGGCGATGAGTGGGCGCTCAATGGGGAAAAATGGTGGTCGTCCGGGGCCGGCGATCCGCGCTGCTCGCTTTACATCACAATGGCGATGACCGATCCCGACGCGGCGCCGCACGCGCGGCACTCGATGCTTTTGGTGCCGGCAGCCAGCAAGGGCGTCAAGGTTCTGCGCGCGTTGAAGGTCTACAATGCCGATGACGCGCCGCACGGCCATATGCACATCCGCTTCGAGGATGTCCGTGTTCCGAGGGACGCAATCGTGCTCGGCCGAGGCCGCGGCTTCGAGGTGGCGCAGGGGCGCCTCGGACCAGGACGCATCCATCACTGCATGCGCGCCATCGGCCAAGCCGAGCGGGCGCTCGAAGCGATGTGCCGGCGCGCCGCGACGCGAACGGCCTTCGGACAGAAGCTGTCGCGGCTCGGGGCCAACCCGGACATCATCGCCGAGAGCCGGATGAGCATCGAGATGGCGCGGCTCCTCTGCCTCAAGGCCGCCTGGGCGATGGACACGCAGGGCGTGCGCGCCGCGGCTCCGCTCATCTCGCAGATCAAGGTGATTGCGCCGCGCGTCGCCCTGGAAGTGATCGATCAGGCGGTGCAGATGCACGGCGGCGCCGGCGTCAGCCAGGATTTTCCGCTCGCCCGCATGTGGACCCAGGTCCGCACGCTCCGCCTCGCCGATGGCCCGGACGCCGTGCATCGTCGCGTGATCGCCAAGGCGGAGATGAAGCGCTACTCCAACGAGCCGGCCGCACGGTGAGCGGCGCGTTTCCCGAGCATACGAGCGCGCTTGACGCCTGGGCGAGCGTCAATGTCGCGGGCTGGCGCGGCCCGAGCCGGGTGACGAAATTCGCCACCGGCCAGTCGAACCCGACCTATCTGATCGACGCCGCAAGCGGCCGCTATGTGCTGCGGCGCAAGCCGCCGGGCAGGTTGCTCAAGAGCGCGCACATGATCGAGCGCGAGTTTCGCGTTCTGAAGGCGCTCGAGAGCACGGGCTTCCCTGCGCCGCGGGCGCTCTCGCTCTGCGAGGACGAGGCGGTGATCGGCACAGCTTTCTATCTGATGGCCTACGTGGAAGGGCGTATCTTCTGGGACCCGGCGCTGCCGGAACTCGAGCTCGCGGAACGGAGGCCGATCTTCGAGGCGATGAACGAGGGCCTCGCCAGGCTGCATGCGATCGACTTCGCCGCTGCCGGCCTGTCGGATTATGGCAGGCCCGGCAATTATTTCGCCCGGCAGCTGCAGCGCTGGAGCGAGCAGTACCGGGCGAGCGAAACGGACAAGGTTGCCGACATGGACCGACTGATCGGCTGGCTCTCGGAGCGGGTTCCCGCCGACGATGGCCGCGTTTCGCTGGTGCACGGCGACTGGCGGATCGACAACATGATCTTCGACGCGCGTTCCCCGCGCCTGCTCGCCGTGCTCGACTGGGAGCTGTCGACGCTTGGGCATCCTTTCGCCGATTTGGCTTACCAGTGCATGCACTGGCGCCTGCCTAACCGCGGCTTTCGCGGATTGGCGGGTATCGATCGCGCTCAGAACGGCATCCCGACCGAGGCCGAGTATGTGGCCT
Source organism: uncultured Alphaproteobacteria bacterium (assembly GCA_963772555.1). Taxonomy (GTDB): domain Bacteria; phylum Pseudomonadota; class Alphaproteobacteria; order Rhizobiales; family Beijerinckiaceae; genus Roseiarcus. The sequence goes on from CAVYXQ010000035.1 coordinate 37,342, forward strand.
CCTACTGCCGTCGCGCCAAGCTCGATCGCATTCCCGACTGGACCTTCCTCATCGCCTTCAGCTTCTTCCGCTACGCCGCCATCGCCCAGGGGGTCTACAAGCGTTCGCTCGACGGCAACGCCTCGAACCCGCAGCGGGCGGGGGAAATGCGCGAGGCCGTCCCACTGATGGCCCGCTTCGCCATGGAGGCGATCGACAGGGGGCGTTAAGGTCGCCGCATGGCCGGTGTGCGCCTTGCGGGTCAGGGCGCGCCTATGCTATGCGGGCCGCCGACCCCACGACGAGGCTTTCTGCGGCTCGTCGCCGGCCCCGGAGAGGTGGCAGAGTGGTCGATCGCGCCGCACTCGAAATGCGGAGTACGTGCAAGCGTACCGGGGGTTCGAATCCCTCCCTCTCCGCCAATATGCCCCAGTTTGGTGTGCCGCGTTCGGTGCGAGGCGACGATCGCCGTTGATTCCCTGACTCGGCCAAGAAACCGGGAAGGGTCTATCGTATCAGCCTTGCGCGCATCTCTGCACAAGGCTGTCACCTGGCAATTATCGGTTAAGTAGCTTCCCCTAGGGTAGAGCTTCGGCGTCGAGAGGGGTAAGCGTGGGCGCTCGTTTTGTTCGAAGCAATGACTCTAACGTCATCGTGATCGGCGCCGGTCCCTACGGGCTTGCTGTTGCGTCGCATCTCAAAGCTGCCGGGATCGCCACGCGCGTCTTCGGCGAGCCGATGGGGTTCTGGCGGCACAAAATGCCGAAAGGAATGAAGCTGCGATCGCCTTGGGGCGCGTCCAGTATCTCCGATCCGGCCAAGGCGCTATCTCTCGACGTCTATAGTAAAGCCCATCGCATCGCGCGAGAGGAGCCGTTTCCCCTCGAGGACTTCCTCGGCTACGGCAGGTGGTTTCAAACCAGCGCCGTCCCCGACCTGGACCATCGCATGGTCGCTCGCATCGAAGCCGCTGCAGATGGATTTCGGGCGATCGCGACAGATGGCGAAGCTTTTTTCGCCAGATGCGTCATCGTGGCGATGGGGCTTTTGAACCAGCAATTCCGACCAATCGCCTTCGCAGCCGCGCCGCCGGCGCTCGTCACCCATTCTTCCGACCACGACAATTTCGACGCGTTTGGCGGCCAGAGCGTCGCGGTGATCGGACGCGGGCAAAGCGCATGCGAGACAGCGGCGCTGCTGCATGAGGCTGGCGCGACTGTCGAGATCATCTGCCGCGCTCCGATCCACTGGCTGGGCGGCGGCGCCCAAGCTGCCGGATGGCGGCGGGAAGGTGCCGCAAGACTTTCCGCCCTCTTGGCGACGCCGTCGGCCGTTGGACCCTTCCCGCTCAACTGGCTCGTCGGGTTCCCGAACCTCGTGCGTCTTTTGCCGGCGGATGCACGGGCCGCATTCAATTTCGCGAGCCAGCGGCCAGGCGCCGCAGGATGGCTGTGGCCACGCCTCCGCGGCGTGCGCGTTACCTCCGGAGTGGAGGCCGTCGCCACGGTCCAAAGCGGCGAACGTGTCGCGGTAGAATTCGGTCGCGGGTCAGCGGTATTTGATCATGTCGTGCTCGCGACCGGCTACAGGATCGATATCGCCAACTATGCCATCCTTGACGATCTTATGTCCGCAATCGCCTGCCGCCAGGGCTCGCCCTTGCTGTCTCCGGGCTTCGAATCGAGCGTGCCGGGTCTTTTTTTCGTAGGCGCCAGCGCGTCTTGGAGCTTGGGCCCGCTGATGCGCTTCATCGCGGGCACGGCGTTCGCAGCCCGCCAGGTGACGCGCGCCATAGCCGCCGGGCCGCAATTTTCGCCCTTGGAAAACAACCGCTGCCTGAGCAGCGAAGTTGCCGCTTGATCGACACTCGGCGACCGAAGCGCAGACCAAACCGATATCTTAGCCAGCCTTGGACCATCGTCGCGAACACACTGCCGACCATTCGGACATTGGCTCTTTGGTTTCAGGCGCTTCAAGGGGCGCTACCCAGTCGAGGGCCGGTCTGTTAAAAGGCCGCATTGGGAGACGCTCCTTCGGAGTTGGTCATGCAGTACGACGACACGCCCGTTTCCTCGAACATCGAAGATCGCCGCGGCCAACGTGGAGGCGGCGGGCTGGCGATGGGCGGCGGCGGCCTCGGCATCGGCGCGATCATCGTCATTTTCGCCATCAGCTATTTCACCGGCATCTCCCCGCAGGTGCTGATGAGCGGCGCCGAGATGATGAACTCACGGCAGCAACAATACCGGCTCCTACAGTCAGCCGGCGACCACCGGCCCCGCCGTCGATCCGAACGACCCGACGCGCAAGTTCCTGGCGCATGTGATGGGGACGACCGAGGCGGTCTGGGGAACGATCCTGCCGGAGCAGACGGGCGTCAAGTATACGCCGGCGACCCTGGTCATCTACGACGGGGTGACCCGGTCGGGGTGCGGCGGCGCGCAGGCGGCGATGGGGCCGTTCTATTGTCCGATCGACAAGAAGGTCTATCTCGACACCTCCTTCTTCCGCGACATGAAGAACAAATACGGCGGCGGCGGCGATTTCGCCTACGCCTATGTCGTCGCGCACGAGATAGGCCACCATGTGCAGGACCTGCTCGGCATTCTCGACAAGGTCGACGCCGCCAAGGAGCGCGTAAGTCAGACCCAGGCCAACGCGCTGTCGGTCCGGGTCGAGTTGCAGGCCGATTGCTTCGCCGGCGTCTGGGCCTACAACGCCAACCAGAAATGGAGGATCCTCGAGCCGGGCGATGTCGAGAAGGCGCTCGCGACCGCGCAGGCGATCGGCGACGATCGCCTGCAGACGGCGGCGCGCGGCTACGCCGTGCCCGACAGCTTCACCCACGGCTCCTCGGTCCAGCGCGCCAAATGGCTGACGGCCGGCTTGAAGACCGGTCAGGTCAGCTCCTGCGACACGTTCTCGCAGTGAGAAGCAACTCTTAGATGTGGAAATTCGGGGGGTGAGATAGTCCCTTATTCATTTTTTTTCTGAGGGTCGACCGCCATCCGCGACTGCGAGCTCCAGGAACCGAGCCCGCGCTTTCGTTTTGTCCGCGCTGTTGAAGAGTCGATCTCTGAGGCGCATTCTCCGCCGAAGGGCCCCTCGGAGACGACGCCATGGACGGATCGACATCGACCAATTCCTATTTGTCGGGCAACTTCGCGCCGGTGCGCAGCGAGGACGATTACGACCTCGAAGTCGCCGGCGAGTTTCCGTCCGCCCTCAGGGGCGCGTTCTACCGCAACGGGCCCAATCCACAGTTCGAGCCGCGCGGCCATTACCATTGGTTCACCGGCGACGGCATGATCCACGCCTTCTTCGTCGACGCCGGCAAGGTCGGTTATCGCAATCGTTACGTCCGCACGCCGAAATGGCGGCTCGAACACGCCGCCGGAAAAGCTCTGTTCGGCGGGTTTGACCCGCGGGCGGCCGACCCATCCGTGACGGGCAAAGACAGCGGCGTCGCCAACACCAACATCGTCTGGCACGCCGGTCGGCTGATGGCGCTCGAGGAAGCGCATAAACCCTTCGAACTCGATCCCGAGAGCCTCGAATCGCGCGGCTATGTCGATCCCTACGGGGGCCGCGTCACCGCCCACCCCAAGATCGATCCGGAAACCGGCGAAATGGTCTGGTTCGGCTACTCGGTCGGGGCCGGGTGGTTCTCGAAAACGATGTCCTACGGCGTGACCGACGCGAAAGGGCGGGTCACGCGGCGCGACGATTTCGAGGCGCCGTTTTCGAGCATGGTGCATGACTTCCTGGTAACGCGGCGGCATGCGCTCTTTCCCATTCTGCCGCTGACCGGCAATCTCGAGCGGGCGATGCGCGGCGGGCCTGCCTATGCCTGGGAGCCCGACAAGGGCGCGCATGTCGGGGTGATGGCGCGCGACGCCGCCGTCGAGACGATGCGCTGGTTCACCACCGACGCCTGTTACGTCTTCCATCCGATGAACGCCTGGGAAGACGGCGACACCATCTTCGCCGACGTCATGGAATATCCGGTCGCGCCGCTGTTCCCCAACGCCGACGGCTCCATGCCCGAACGCCCGTCCGCACGCCTGGTGCGATGGACCTTCGACCTCGCCGGGGCGTCCGACACGATCAAGCGCGAGCCGCTCGATGACCTCGCCGGCGAATTTCCGCGCTTCGACGAACGGCGGTCCGGTTCCAGCTACGGGCACGGCTGGTTCGCCGCGAAGACCGGCGGGCGCGATGGGAGCGCCTTCGACGGCATCGCCCATGTCGACCTCGAGACGGGAAGGCGGGCGACCTATGTCTTCCCGGGCGGCGATGCGCCGGGCGAGCCGGTCTTCGTCGCCCGCTCGGCCGATGCGCCGGAAGGCGATGGATGGGTCGTCGCAGTGGTGTATCGCGCCGCGGAGGATCGCAGCGATTTTGCCGTCTTCGACGCCCAGGCGATCGAAGCGGGGCCTATCGGGGTTGCCAAACTGCCGCGCCGCGTTCCGTTCGGTTTCCACGGAAACTGGCGGCCGGCCTAGCGTATTTCAGAAGGCGTCCCCTGTTCCATCGTGAGACGGTCTTGACGGGCCCCGCCGGTCGCGCTATGTGTTCGTTCATGTTTTGTTCTACGGAACCTCGCCATGAATGTCAGAGCTCAATCCGCGCTCGATCCACGACATAGCCCGGCCGCGATCGCGGAGCGCATCCTGCCCGGCGAGCGGCGGCGCGGGCGGGGCGCTGCCACCAACGCCTCAGGGCGCTTCGAAATCCAGATAAGGGAGGAGTTCGACGATGGCTGGACGCGTGAGGAGGCGCCCGAGCCGATTGTCACCGAAGTGACCTTCGAGAAGCCGAAGGCGATCATCACCCGCAACAATTCCCCCGATATATCCTTCGACCGGTCGATCAACCCCTACCGCGGCTGCGAGCACGGCTGTTTCTACTGCTTCGCAAGGCCGACGCACGCCTATATGGGGCTTTCGCCCGGGCTCGATTTCGAGAGCCGGCTATTCGCCAAGGAAGGCGCCGCGGCGCTCCTCGAACGGGAGCTGGCCGCGACCAAATACACGCCCGCGCCGATCGCCTTCGGAACCAACACCGATCCCTATCAGCCGATCGAACGACAATACCGGATCACCCGTTCGCTGCTGGAGGCGCTGCAAAGCGCCCGCCATCCGATCAGCATCGTCACCAAATCCAACCTCATCCTGCGCGATCTCGACATCCTGCGCGACATGGGCGGGGATCATCTCGTCAAGGTGTTCCTCTCGGTGACGACGCTCGACCGCGAGCTCGCCCGCAAGATGGAGCCGCGCGCGCCGACGCCGCAAAAGCGGCTGGAAGCGATCGAGGCATTGAACGACGCCGGGGTGCCGGCCGGCGTGATGGTCGCTCCGGTCATTCCCGCGATCAACGACTCGGAAATCGAAATGATCTTGACCCGCGCGCATGCCGCTGGGGCACGCGAGGCGGGCTATGTAGTCCTGCGCCTGCCGCTCGAACTCAGGGACATGTTCCGCGAGTGGCTGCAGGTTCACTTCCCAGACAAGCTCAAGCGCTCGGTGTCGCTAATGCAGTCCATGCACGAGGGCAAGGACTACGAAGCGCATTGGGGACGGCGGATGGCAGGCTCCGGTCCATACGCGTGGATGATCGGACGACGCTTCGAGATGACGGCGCGACGGCTCGGCTATCGCGAGACGAAGGCGAGCCTGCGCACCGACCTTTTCCGCAAGCCTGCGCCCGCGGCGACCGAGTCCGGCGCGCAGCTCAGTTTGTTTTGAGCGGTCCCAAGCCCTCGCCCTCGATTTCGGCGCCCAGAGCCTGAAGCAGGCCATGTCCCGATAAAGCGCGCGGAGCGAGGTGCCGAGTTCCTTTCCTTGGATGACGCCGCCGACACAAGCTTTGCCTCAGATCGAGAAGCCGTTCGCGGTCGGAGCGCTACAGCAATTCCCTGCGCCGCGCGCAGGCCTGGACGGCGAAGAAGCATTGCCGACCCGAAGGCAAGCCGCGCCCGTCCGGCATGACGTAGCCCACCTGGCTGACGCGCCCGGCCGTCAGGACGACCCGAACGTCGCAAGGGGCAGGCGGGGCCCACGCGCTAAAGTCGAGGCCAACGGCCCATGGGGGCGTATCGGTCGACGTGCGTCCAATCGCATAGGTCAAGATCTCTGTGCCCACGCTGAGCGACCGGCGTCCGACGGGTTCACCCATGCAGGCGAAGACGTCCTGCCTCGAAAGGCCGATCATCGCCTGCTGGGCAATCGGATCGACGTCCGGCGCCTCGGCGCAAGCAGCCAGGGCCAGCGACGCGATGGCGCCGAACCGGAGCGTAATGTACTTGCCCATCGCCATTCTCCGAAGCTGTCGACCGCACAGCCTCGCAAACAGCCGGGCGCTTGACAATGAGTCCGACGCGCCGGCGGCCTTGCCTCGCCGGACGTCGGCGTTAGATCAAGGAGATCAAGAGCGAAATGGAGACGACAGATGATGGTCAGACCGATGGCGGCCGCTCTGGGGCTTGCTGTGCTTTTCGCCGTCCCAGCGGCTGTCGCGGCCGAAGTGTTCACGCTAAGCTCCGCGACCTTCAAGGACGGTCAACGCCTGCCAAAGGAGGCCGGCGACATTCCCGCCCGCGGCCCGAATTGCAAGGGCGAAAACGTCTCCCCGCAATTGTCATGGTCCAACGCGCCGCAAGGAACAAGGAGCTTCGCCTTTGTCGTCTTCGACCCGGATGCGGGTCTTGGAGCCGGCTTCGTCCACTGGGTCGCCTACGGCGTTTCCGCCGACGTGACCTCGTTCGCGGAAGGGGAAGTCAGCAAGCAAAGCGACAAGTTCATCGGCGGAAAGAGCGGCAAAGGGCTGGCCTATTTTGGCGGCCCCTGCCCGCCGGTCGGATCGCCGCATCATTATCTGTTCCAGATCGTGGCGACGGATCTCGATCCGAAGGAGCTGCCGCCCGGGCTGACCCTCGCCGAATTGCAGGCCCGGCTGAACGGCCATCGCAAGGGCAATTCGAGCCTTGTCGGCACCTACGTCAACCCGTACCCGCAGTAGGCGGAACCGGTTCAGCCGCTGGCTCGAAAATCGCGATCCGGGTGTCCCCATAGATGCGCTCATCGATGAGCAGGAGCCCGCGCGGCGGAACGATCTCCGCCTTGGCCGCCTCCTCGACGATGCAAAGCGCGTTGGCGCCGAGCCAGCCGCCCGCGACGAGGGAAGCGAGCGCCGGCCCGGCAAGGTTCTGCCCGTACGGCGGATCGAGGAAGGCAAGCCCGAAAGGGCCGCCGGCGGGCGCGACGCCGAGTTTCGTTGCGTCCGCTCGCCAGATGCGGGTGACCCCGCCGAGCGCCAGCGCTTCGACATTGGCGCGCAGCAGCGCACGCGCTTCCGTTGCGTTGTCGACAAACAGGGCGAATCGAGCGCCGCGCGAGAGCGCCTCGATCGCCAGGGCGCCAGTGCCAGCGAAGAGATCCACGACTCGGGAGCCCTCTACATGACCGGGATAACGATGCTCGAGGATGTCGAACATGGCTTCGCGCAGGCGCTCCGAGGTGGGGCGTACGAGCCGCGAGGATGGAGCGGCGAGGACGCGGCCTTTCAGCCGGCCGCCGACAACTCGCATGCTGTTCAGCGTTTTGGCGGCGGACGTCGCGGCCCGCCGCCGGGACGCTTCGAGCGGCCGTCGCGGGGCGGTTGCCCGCCAGGTTGTTTCGGCGACCAATTCGACCGCAGGCCGGCCCCCCCGCTGCGGCCGCCATGTTCAGCCGGGTTCCGGTTGAAATTGCGCTTAAGCGCCGGTTTGTCGCCAGAGGCGCGCTTGCCCCGCTCGTCGGAGTTCTCTCGCGGCGGCCGCGGATCCACCCGTCGATCCGGCTGCTCGACCCGATCGGAACCGCGGCGGGTCGCTCCTTGATGACGGCTCTTGAAATCCGGGCGGCTCGGATCGAATTCCGCGTGAGCGCTGGGCTGTGCGCGCTCCGAATGGGGCTTCCACCCACGGGCCTCGCGGTCTGGCGCTTGTTTTGCTTTCCGGGAGTCGGCCCGCCTCGACTGTTCGTGCGCCTGGTCGGCCCTGGAGGTCCGTCCGCGGCGACCTCCCGCTGCATTCGGAACCTTCGACCCGCGCGTCTCCGCGCTGGCATCGCTCCTCGCGCCGGCTGGCTTGATGCGCTCGACAGCAATCGTCCGGCCCTTGCGGTCCTGGGTCGCGCTTCGCTCGACACGCTTGCGCTGGCGGCCCGCGTCGGCGGCGACTTCCGCCCGCAGCGCGGACACGTGCTTACGGCGGCGCTCCGGCGCGGAGGGCGCCGCCGGTTTGCGGCGCGAAGGCTCGGCCGGCTCGAACCGGCGCTCGCGTCTGTCGTCGCCGGGACCGCGCTTTCGCGTCGGCACGTCGCCGCGGCCCGATGGGGCCCGCTCTCTTTGGCCCTTGTCCTTGGTCTCTGACGCAGGTGCGGCCCGCTCGATCAGCGGCGCGTCGAAATCAACGCCGGCCTCCCGCGCCAGTTTCACGCCCAATTGGTCGCGCAGCACTCGGGAGCGCACTTCCGCCACCTCGCCCTCGCCGAGGTCGCCGAGCTCAAACGGGCCGAAGGAGACCCGGATGAGGCGATTGACGATCAGGCCAAGATGCTCGAGGACTTTCTTGATTTCCCGGTTCTTGCCTTCGCGCAGGCCCATGGTGATCCAGACATTGGAGCCCTGCTCGCGATCGAGGCGGGCTTCGATGCCGGCATAATGGACGCCTTCGAGCGTGAGGCCGTCGCCCAAAGCGTCGAGCCGGCCCTGATCGATCGACCCGTGCGCGCGAACCCGATAGCGGCGCAGCCAGCCCGTTGCCGGCAGCTCCAGAACCCGCGCCAGACCGCCGTCGTTGGTCAGGAGCAACAGGCCCTCGGTGTTGATGTCGAGTCGTCCGATCGCCACGACGCGCGGCAGGGCGGCCGACAGGGCGTCGAAGATTGTCGCGCGGCCCTCCGGATCGCGCGCCGTCGTGACGAGGCCGCGCGGCTTGTGAAAGAGGAAGAGCCGAGTGCGCTCGGGCGCGGCCAGCGGCTGGCCGTCGACCCGCACGTCGTCGGCGGCGCTGACGTTGTAGGCTGGGCTGTCGAGCGCCTGTCCGTTGACGGTGACCCGGCCGGCGGCGATCCACGCTTCGGCGTCGCGACGCGAGCACAAACCCGCGCGCGCCATGACCTTGGCGATACGCTGGCCCTCGCGAACTTCCGCGCCCGTCTTCATCTCCTCGCTCATCGTCAGCCGCCATCCGATTCAGGGTCGCGTCCGGTTGCCCGAGGCGAGCCCATGTCCTAAGCCTGAAGGCATCAGCCCGCCAAATGAAAAAGCGCCAAGCAGGCGCGGGCGACCGCGTGCAGGGAGCGCCATGGCCTCGAACGCAGCCGCTACGGCCGGCGACGCGATGAGTCTTGCTTTCGACGAAGCGCGCGCGGCCGCCGGGCGCGGCGAATCCCCCATCGGCGCCGCGCTCGTTCGCGACGGCGCCGTGATCGCGCGCGCGAGCAACCGAACCCGCGAGCTCGCGGACCCGACCGCCCACGCCGAACTCCTCGCCATCCGGGAGGCGGCGGCGAAGCTCGGCTCCGAACGCCTGGCCGGCTGCGATCTCTATGTCACGCTCGAGCCTTGCGCCATGTGCGCCGGCGCAATCTCGCACGCCCGTCTCCGCCGTCTCTATTACGCGGCGCCCGATCCGAAAGGCGGCGCCGTCGATCACGGACCGCATTTTTTCAGGCAGCCCACCTGCCACCACGCCCCGGAGGTCTACGGCGGCATTCGTGAGAGCGAGGCGGCGGCGATCCTGAGGACGTTCTTCGCCGCCAGACGCTGAGCGCCCTCGGGTTGCCAAAGCCTCGCGCGACGTGACAATGATCCTGGGATCAGCCGTCCGGAGGAAACAGAACGTGCCCCGTCCGCCTTTCCGCGCCGATCACGTCGGCAGCTTCCTTCGCCCAGAGCGTCTCCGGGAGGCGCGCGAGAAGTTTGCCGCCGGCGGCGTCGCGGCGGACGAACTGCACGCGATCGAGGACGAGTGCATCCGCGAAGTCGTGCGCGCGCAGGAGCATGTCGGCCTCAAGGGCGTCACTGACGGCGAGTTTCGCCGCACCTATTTTCATGTCGATTTCCTCGAGCGGCTCGAGGGCGTCGAGACGCGTTACGGCGAATTCGTCGCCACCTTCCGCAAGAACGACGGCACGGAAGTCGGCTTCAGGCCCCCGACCATGCATGTCGGCAGCAAGGTCCGATGGGTCGGGCCGATCCAGGGGCCCGACTTCGATTTTTTGAAGTCGGTCGCGACGCAGACGCCCAAGGTCTGCATCCCGGCGCCTTCGATGTTGCACTTCCGCGGCGGTCGCGAAGCGATCAGCGAGGCGGTCTATCCGCGGCTTGAAGATTTCTACGACGACCTGACGGCCGCCTACCGCGCCGAGGTCGGCGACCTCGCGGCGCGCGGATGCCGCTATCTGCAGTTCGACGACACCAACCTCGCCTATCTCTGCGACCCCGAGATTCGCGCGCGGACCAAGAGCCGCGGCGACGATCCCGACGCGCTGACGCGGCTCTACTGCAAGCTCGTCAACGATTCGATCCGCGACCGCCCCGCGGACATGGCGATCTGCGTTCATCTCTGCCGCGGCAATTTCAAGAGCGCCTGGGTGGCGCAGGGCGGCTACGAGCCGGTCGCCGAGATCCTGCTCAACGAGATGAAGATCGACGGCTTCTTCCTTGAATACGACGACGAGCGGTCGGGCGATTTCGCGCCGTTGCGCTTCGCGCCGAGGAGCGCCACGATCGTGCTCGGCCTGATGAGCTCCAAACGCGCCGAGGCCGAGCCCAAGGACGAGATCAAGCGGCGCATCGAGGAGGCGACGAAATACGTGCCGCTCGAGCAATGCGCGCTGAGCCACCAGTGCGGCTTCTCATCAACCGCCCACGGCAACGACCTCAGCGAGGCCGATCAATGGATCAAGCTTGCGCGCCTGGTCGAGGTCGCAGAGGAGGTTTGGGGCGGGGTGTGAGGTCCCCCCGGCCCCGGCCTCTCCCGTAAGCGGGAGGGGAAGCGCGGTCCTTCTCCCGTTGCCGGCGGAGTGGTCGGAGCCGGCCGGCCTGATGAGGATATGACGAGGCATGACCGGCACGCTCGCCTGGTTCGAGACGGATAAGTGCTTCATCGCCGGGCGCTGGGTCACGCCCCGATCGGGCGAGCGTCTGCCGATCGAAGATCCGTCGCGCGGAGTAGAGATTGGCGCGATCGCACGCGGGAGCGCCGCGGACGTCGACGCGGCGGTCGCCGCGGCCGAGCGCGCGCTTGCCGGTCCGTGGGGCCGGCTGACGGCGGCCGAGCGCGGACGCCTGCTGATGAAGCTCGCCGGCCTCATTCACGAGCGGGTCGAGGAGCTCGCGCGGATCGAGGCTCTCGACGTCGGCAAGCCGATCCGACAGGGCCGCGCCGATGCGCTCGCCATGGCGCGCTACATGGAATTCTACGCCGGCGCGGCCGACAAGCTGACGGGCGAGACAATCCCCTATCTCGACGGCTACACTGTCTACACGCTGCGCGAACCGCACGGCGTCACCGGCCATATCGTGCCGTGGAACTATCCCATGCAGATCGCCGGCCGCACCATCGGCGCGGCGCTGGCGACGGGCAATGCCTGCGTCCTGAAACCCGCCGAGGAGGCCTGCGTCACGTCGCTCGCGCTCGCCGATCTCATGCGCGAGGCGGGCTTCCCGGAAGGGGCGCTCAACGTCGTGCCCGGGCTCGGCGAGGAGGCGGGCGCCGCGCTCGCCGCTCATCCGGGCGTCCGGCATCTCTCCTTCACCGGTTCGGTCGCCGTCGGCGCTCTGGTCCAGGCGGCGGCCGCCCGCCATGTCGCGCCTGTGACGCTCGAACTCGGCGGCAAGTCGCCGCAGCTCGTCTTCGCCGACGCCGACCTCGAACGCGCGCTGCCGTTCCTGGTCAACGCCGGCATCCAGAACGCCGGGCAGACCTGCTCGGCCGCCTCGCGCATTCTCGTCGAGCGCTCCCGCTATGGCGAAGTCATCGACCGAATGGCGGAACGCTACCGGTCGCTCCGCGTCGGGCCGGCCGAGGCCGATCTCGACGTCGGCCCGCTGATCTCGGCGCGGCAGAAGGCGATCGTCTCCGCCTTTCTCAGGGAGGGCGCCGATCTCCGGACCGCGGCGCAAGGGGCGATCGTCGAGGACGCGCCGGTCGGCGGCCACTATGTCGCCCCGACGCTTTTTGCCGATGTGCGGCCGGACCATCGTCTGGCGCAGGAGGAAATCTTCGGGCCGGTGCAGGTCGTCATTCCTTTCGCCGACGAGGCGGAAGCGGCGGCGATCGCCAACGGCACGGGCTATGGCCTCGTCGCCGGGGTCTGGACAGCGAACGGCGGACGGCAGATGCGGCTCGCCAGGGCGCTTCGCGCGGGCCAGGTGTTTCTCAACAATTACGGCGCCGGCGGCGGCGTCGAGCTGCCGTTCGGCGGCGTCGGCAAATCGGGCCACGGGCGCGAAAAGGGATTCGAGGCGCTGTACGGCTTTTCGACGCTGAAGACGGTCGCGGTCTGGCACGGCTGAGGCGCGCGGGGCCGCCGAAAGAGGGGGCAAGGGGCATGCGCATAGGCGTGATCGTCGCGGGCTTCGTCGCGCTTGCGCTCGGCGGCTGCGCGCTCGCGCCCGAGTTCAAGACTTTCTATCTCGGCCATGAGGACTGGCGGGGAACGGCCCTGAGCCCGCGGGGGCGCCTTGTCGTCTCGGATATCGTCGCCGGCGCCGCGCCCTATACGATCACGCGGGTCGAAATCGGCGGCGTCCTCGGGCTGCCCGACAATCCGGCACGCCGCATCCCCATCCTCGACCAGCGGGCGCAGACCGCGATGAGGGAGCTCGTGCGCGACGGCATTCCGGCGGGGGAGATCGCCGTCGAGGTCCTGCCCATCGCGACCGGCCTGGACCGCGAGCCGGCTGGAGTGCTGCTCGGCTACCGCATGATCATCGTGGTCCACTATTATTGAGTCGCGGCGCCTCCGCGTCGGCGATGGCGTCGCTCTGGTCACGACCAGTTTCTTTCAAAGGCTTAACCCGCAAAACCTGTCACTTTTTAGCGCTTAAGAACTGTTTGATACTGTGTTTTATGCTGTGACTTGCAAGGCGGAAGGCTGGCGCACGCGCTGGCGTGCGCCGCGGCAATCTTTTGGATCTGTCCAAGCGGCGCGAGTTCAGGCCATGTCGTCGCGGCGCGGGCCGCGGCCCGTGACTCCCATCAGCCCGCCGAGCCTGTCGAGCGCGACCCTGAGGCGGTCGGCGACGACGGCGTCGGCGCGCCACGGGGTCGCGAGTTCCGGAACGAAGCCCCGGCATTCTCGCACGCCGGCGCCCTCGATGATGATGCGGGTGACGATTGGCCAAGCGGCGGGACCGACGCGGTCCTCGGCCTCGCGAAGCTTGTCGCGCGCATGCAGCGCCGCCTCCGATTGCGGCAGGCCCGGACGCGGGCCGAAGCCGGTCGAACCCAGCCTGTCGAGGGCGACAGCCCGCAAGGCGTCGAGCCGGGCGCGCTGATGCGTGCGGCGGAGCAATTCGCCGACCAGCCAGCGGATGTCGTTGAGCCTTGGATCGTGCGGCGCGAGCACGCGGTTCGCCCGCATGACGTCGAAGGGGTCGAGAATGCGGCGCACCCGATCGGCGTCGCGGGTGGGCGATTCGCCCGATTCCCTCGCCCGCGCGAGGCGCTCGGGCGTCGCATCCAGCCTTTCCTGCACGGCGTCGACCAGTTCCCGCGGCGAGCGCCGGGCGCTCCTGGAGGGGGGACGGGGCGCCTTCATGATTTGACGAGCTCCGCGCAAAGCGCCGCCGGGGAGGTGCAATACGAGGCCTCGGGAACGGGGGCGACGAAGCGCGGGGTCCGGCGCATATTCACAGCGACGTCAGCCGGGGGGACCCCATGGGCGCGCCTCAGATCCTGGAGATGGCGGCTCGAGGCGCGCATCAGCGCCATCCGTTCGGTGTCCTGCTTGGGCGGCTTGCGGGGCGGGCGAACGGGTGCTGTCATGAAACCAGTCCTCGTCGATTGGGGAAGCGGCTCGGCAAGCTGTTCTTGTTTTGTTCATATTGTGAAAAACGCAATCGCATGTCAACTTTCTGTATTTCGGGATTGCGGTTTTTCGGAAATCGTGGTTAAACCGAAACGGCGTCGATCTGCTGAAGCCGAGAGCCGGCGCCCGAGACTTAGCTGCTCGTCGGCTCAACCAGGGGTTGCAGACATTGACCGTCGATTGGATTCGCGCCGGACTGAAGCACACCGGCAAGACACGCAGCGGCCTCGCCAGGGCGCTTGGCCGCTCGCCATCCGCCGTCACCGATCTCCTCAACGGCCATCGCCGGCTGAGGGCCGACGAGATCGCCATTGTCGCCGAATATCTCGGCATCGAGCCGCCGCGGCTCGTTGGCGGCGGCAGCGGCAAGATGATCCCGAAAGCGCCGCTGATCGGCTATGTCGGGGCCGGCGCGGTGGCGCATTTCTACGCCGACGGGCAGGGGCCGTTCGACGAAGTCGAAGCGCCGCTCGACGCCAAGCCGACAACCGTTGCGGTGCAGATCCGCGGCCATTCGCTCGGCGCGCTCTTCGACAACTGGCTCGTCTTCTACGACGACATCCGCAACCCGCCGGACGAGAGCCTCATTGGCCGCATGTGCGTCTGCGGCCTCAGCGACGGGCGGGTGCTGATCAAGGCGCTGAAACGCAGTCCGAACACCGGCTTGTGGAACCTGCTCTCCAACACCGAGCCGCCGATCTACGATGTCGGCCTCGACTGGGCGGCGGCGGTGCGCGAGATGCGCCCGAGGTGAGAGGCGACGGCGCCTTTCCTCACCCGCGTAGCGGGGAGGGGGACCATGCGAAGCATGGTGGAGGGGGAGGCCCGAAGCTGAAATGAGAGCGCCGCCAGCCGCCATCGCCGCCGCCCGCCGTTTGCGCCCCGGTCTCTCGCCGCCGGAGGCGATGCTCTGGAGCCGTTTGAGAAACCGCGCAACGGGAATGCCGACATTCCGGCGACAGCATCCGATCGGGCCCTACGTGCTCGACGAAACGCGTCGCGGCGCTGATCGCGCGTCGGGCGGTCGCCTGTGTCGTGGGCTCTGCTGTCGATCTCGACGGCAAGGCGGGCCTTGGCGCAGTAGAAGCTCGAAGCGCAAGGCCTGACGATTGTGCGAATTGCCGGAGCCGACGTATTGGCGGGGCTCGATGAAACCGCCGACAGCGTTGTACGAGTGGCCACAGCGATGATCGATAGCGGCGGCGCAACCCCCTCCACCATGCTTCGCATGGTCCCCCTCCCCCGCTTGCGCGGTGGAGGAGAACAGCCCCCAACATGACAAGTCGGCCTTCGGCGCTCGACATCGCGCGCGCGCTCATCGCCTTTCCCTCGGTGACGCCGGTCGATGCCGGCGCGCTGCCTTGGCTTGCCGATCTTTTCGCTCAGGCAGGCTTGGCCGTCGAACTCGTGACCTTTGCCGCGCCGGGGACGCCGGACGTTCTCAATCTCTTCGCCCGCTTCGGCGCGGGCGCGCCGAACCTGGCTTTCGCCGGCCATACCGACGTCGTGCCGCCGGGCGACCTTCAGCGCTGGCGCTTCGATCCGTTCTCGGCCACGGTCGCCGACGGCCGGCTCTGGGGGCGCGGCGCCTGCGACATGAAGGGCGGCCTCGCAGCGGCGGTCGCGGCGGCGCTGGACTTCGTCGCCAGGGGCTCGTTTCCGGGCTCGATCAGCTTCCTTGTGACCGGCGACGAGGAGGGCCCGTCGGCCAACGGCACAGTCAAGCTTCTCGACTGGGCGCTCGCCCGGGGCGAGCGGTTCGACCATTGCATCGTCGGCGAGCCGACCAGCGTCGAGCGGCTCGGCGACACGATCAAGCACGGCCGCCGCGGCTCTCTGACGGGCCGTCTCGCCCTCCATGGCCGCCAGGGGCACGTCGGCTATCCCCACATCGCCGACAATCCGATCCGGGCGCTGGCGCCTGTGTTGACCGCCCTCCTGTCGCCGCCGCTCGACCCGGGCGATGCGGACTTCGAGCCGTCGAACCTCGAGGTCGTCAGCGTCGACGTCGGCAACCCGGCGGCGAACGTCATTCCCGGCGAGGTGCGGCTCGTCTTCAATATCCGCTTCAACCCTGCCTGGACGGCGGAGACCCTGAGCGCCGAGATCGACCGCCGGGTCAAGGCCGCCGCTCAAGGCAGGCGGTTCACGCTCACCTTCGACCCGAGCAATGCCCCCGCCTTTCTGACGCCCCGCGGTCCGTTCACCGATCTCGTCGCCGCGGCGGTCGAGGACGTGACCGGGCGGCGCCCGGCGCTCTCCACCAGCGGGGGCACCTCCGACGCCCGCTTCATCAAGGACTATTGTCCGGTCGTCGACCTCGGCCTGCCGAACGCGACGATCCACGCGGTCGACGAGCGCGTCGCGCTCGATGATCTCGAGGGACTCCAGCGCATCTACGCCCGCGTGCTGGAACGCTATTTCTCGACTGGGCCAGCGCCGCCCGCCGAACCTGCGGCGGCGCAAATGGGGGGAGCGCCGGCATGTCTATCAAGGTGATCGGACCCGCCTTCGGGCGGACGGGAACGGCTTCGATGCGCGAAGCCCTGACGATCCTCGGCTTCGGGCCGTGTCACCACATGAAAGAGGTGATGGCGAACGAGGATCAGAAACGGATTTGGCGCTCGCTGGCGCAGGGCGCGGCTCCTGATTGGGACCAGGCGCTTCGGGGCTATTCGTCCTGCCTGGACTGGCCTTCGGCGCATTATTGGCGGGAACTCATCCGTTTCTATCCGGATGCAAGGGTCATCCTCACCTATCGTTCGCTCGAGAGTTGGTGGGCGAGTTTCGAGCAGACGATCCTGGTTGGCATCAACAAGAGCGTCGACCCGGAATCGCTCGGCCTGGCGCTGATCGCAAAGCAGGTCTTCGGCGGCCAACCCGGCGATCGCGCCCATGCGATCTCGGTCTACGAAGCCAACGTGAGGGCGGTGATGGAGACGGTTCCGTCGGAACGCCTGCTGGTGCATAAATTGGGCGATGGCTGGGAGCCGCTCTGCGCTCATCTCGGCGTGCCGATCCCTGGCCAGCCCTATCCAAGCCGCAACAGCTCGGCCGACTTCCGGGAAGCCTTTCGGATCAACTGAAGCGGGCGCGCAGCGGTCCAGCAACTGCATTCCTGGTGTCAGGTTTGCGCTTTATGCCCTGGCGGTCGGCGTTCGAAGAGGCTTTTCCGTGAAGAGTTCGACCTCGCGATTTGACTCCGCCGGCGAAAGTCCCTGACGGTCTCTTCTTCCACAGCGAGGGCCCGCCGCATGAGTTCGGATCCTGGAGACCGGGACGACGACGACGCGCTGAGAGCGCGGCTCCAGAGGCTCGCCGGCGACCTCAAGGGCCGCATGCCGCCGCCGGCTCCGCCGCGGCAGGAGCGGCCGCGACAGGCCGATGGCGCAGGGTCGGCGATGTCGATGGGTCTCAGGGCAGGCAGCGAGTTCGTGTCGGCGATTCTGGTCGGCGCCGGCATCGGCTGGGTCCTCGACCGCGGGCTCGGCACAAAACCGGCGTTCCTCATCATATTTTTCCTGATCGGCGTCGCGGCCGGCGTCTGGAACGTGATCCGCGTGACTTCGCCGAAAGGCGGCGCTTCCGCCCACAATTCGCCCTTGTCTCGCACAGAACCGCCAGATAAAGACGTGCGGCGCTCGGCTTCGGGGGGAGCGCGAGACGTCTCGCAAAGCAGGCGGCAAGGCTCCAACGGGTCCGTCGGACTTCCCGGCGGGGCTGACGATGACGAGGAATAGACTTGGCCAGCGAACCCGCACCGGCGATCGATCCGATCCATCAATTCTCCATCCATCCGGTCATCCCGATAGATGTTGCGCATGTCGACGTCTCACTGACCAATTCCGGCCTTTTCATGCTGCTGGCCGTCGGCCTGACCTGCCTGCTCGCTGCGATCGGCGCGCGCGGCGATTCCGGCGTGCCGACCCGCATGCAGGCCATGGCGGAGATGGCTTATGAGTTCGTCGCCGGCATGGTGCGCTCGGCGGCCGGCGAAGCGGGGATGCGGTTCTTCCCCTTCGTCTTCAGCATCTTCTTCTTCGTCCTGCTCTGCAACCTGCTCGGCTTCCTACCCTATTCCTTCACGGTGACGGCCCAGATCGTCATTACCGCCGTGCTGGCGCTGCTGGTGTTCCTCACCGTCGTGTTCTTCGGCGTCAAGGAGAACGGACTCCACTTCTTCAGCATGTTCGTGCCGCCCGGCGTGCCGATCTATATCCTGCCGCTTGTGGTGGCGATCGAGATCGTCTCTTTCCTGTCGCGCCCGGTCAGCCACTCGGTGCGTCTCTTCGCCAACATGCTGGCGGGCCACATCACGCTCTACGTCTTCGGCGCCTTCGTCATCATGCTGCTCGGCGCGAGCGCGGCGATGAAGGTGTTCGCAGTGCTGCCCTTCGCCATGGCGGTCGGGCTCGAAGCCCTCGAATTGCTCGTCGCCTTCCTGCAGGCCTATGTGTTCGCCATGCTGACCTGCATGTATCTCAACGACGCGCTTCACCCCGGCGGTCACTGACCGGCGCATAGCCCAGGCAAGCAGCCTACAAATCGGAACAGGAGCTAAAGAATGGATCCCGTCGCAGCCAAATATATCGGCGCTGGCCTCGCCGCCATCGGAACAGGCGCGGCCGGCATCGGCGTCGGCACGCTGTTCGGCCAGTTCCTGAACGGGGCGCTCCGCAATCCCTCGGCTGTCGACGGCCAGTTCGGCCGCCTGATCTTCGGCTTCGCGGTGACGGAAGCGCTCGGCATCTTCGCGCTCCTGATCGCCTTCCTGCTGCTGTTCGCCGTCTGAAGCCGGCGAGCCCGCTGATGCCGAAAGGAGTGTCTTTCGCGACCCGCCGTTGCTCGGGGTCGGCCGATGGCTGAGCCCGCGACAACGCACGCCGAAGTCAGCCACGAGGGCGTCGGCCACGAGGTCTTCCCGCCCTTCGATCCGCGCACCTTCCCCTCGCAGATCGTCTGGCTCTTCATAGCCTTCGGCCTTCTCTACTGGTACATGGCGAAGCGCGCGCTGCCGCAGATCGGCACGGTGATCGAGAATCGCAAGGCGCGCATCGCGAAGGACCTCGACGACGCGACGCGGATGCAGCGCCAGGCCGACGAGGCCGCCGCGGCGCATGAAAAGATGCTGGCCGAAGCCCGAGCCAAGGCGCAGAGCACGGCCCAGGCCGCCCGCGACCAGCTCGCGGCCGAGTCGGAGGCCAAGCGCAAGGCGCTCGAGGACGAACTCGCTGCGAAGCTCGCTGAGGCCGAGCGTCAGATCGCCGAGACCCGGGCGCGGGCGATGACCAATGTCGCCGAAATCGCACGTGACGCGACCGGCGCGATCGTCGAACGGCTCGGCGGGCGTCCCGCCGATCCCAAGGCCGTCGCGGCCGCGGTCGAATCGGTCAAGTCGTAAGCGGAGCCGAGCGGATGGTTCACGACGCCGAGATTTTTGTTCTGCTCGCCTTTCTCGTTTTCGTCGGGATCCTTTTCTATTTCGGCGTCCCGCGCATGGTCCTCAAGGCGCTCGACGCGCGGGGCGAAGTCATCCAGGCGGAGCTCGATCAGGCCGCCAGGTTGCGCGCCGAGGCGACGGCGCTGCTCGCGAGTTTCGAGCGAAAGACCGCCGAAGCCGAGGCCAGCGCCGCCGCCATTGTCGCGGAAGCGCGCGCGCAGGCCGAACAGCTCGCCAAGGAGGCGGCCGAGCGCATGGGCGACTTCATCGCCCGTCGCACCAAACAGGCCGAAGCCAAGATCGCCTTCGCCGAGGCGCAGGCCGCGGCGGATGTGCGCGCCGCCGCCGCGGACCACGCCGCGAAGGCGGCCGAGATCGTGCTGCGCGACCAAATGCGGGCCGGGGCCGGAGCCGAGCTTGTGGCGCGCGAGATCGCCGGGATCAAGAACCGGCTGAATTGAGACGCTCAAGCACGAGCGGCAGCCGAAGCCGAACCGGGGCCGGCGCGCTTGGACCCCGTTTCGGGCGCTTGATTTGCCGCCGGCCTCGCCGCATTGTCGGTCTTCCGGTCGTGCAAGGCCCGCGGTTAGGGCGGCCTTGAAGACGGGGAAGGGGAGCACCAATGGTTCGCGCGATCCTCGGTTTGCTGCTGCTCGTCGCCTTGCCCTCGCTCGCCGCGGCTCAAAGCGGCCCGGCCGAGGATTCGATCTATGGAACGCCGGCCGAGGCCCGGTGGGCGCCGTTCTTCGCCGTTCTGCCGAAATGCGACGATGCGGACGTCCTTAGCCGGATCCAGTCCCGATTCGGCGAGACCGAACGGACCTATTGGGGCGGCGTTCACGCCATCGGCGCGTTCGACCGGGTGAGGGAGATCGGCTTCCGCGCCAACGGCCTCTCCTACATCCCCCGCCGCTATTGCATGGCCCGCGGCGAAATGGTCGATCCGAACGCGCTCATCATGGACCGCACGCGAACGCGCACCGTCGTTTATTCGATCGCCGCCAACTCGGGCATCATCGGCTTGAGTTGGGGGGTCGAATGGTGCGTCGTCGGCCTCGACCGAATGCGCGCCTACGCGCCCGACTGTCTCGTTCTCCGGCCGATCATCGAACGGGTGATCGGCGATTACAAACCCCTGCGTAAGCTCGGCCTCAAGGCGCGGTACTAGAGGCGGACAAGAGGCCATGAACATGCGCGCAATGTCGCACTCAGCCCGTGTCGGCGCGGCGGCCGCCCTGGCGCTCCTCGGCCTGACGGCGGCGACCGCGGCGGAAGACCTTCCCGCCGCCGCGACCTTGCCGTTCGACTATTACGTCATGACGCTTTCGTGGTCGCCGGGCTTCTGCGACCTCGGCGGCAACGAGAAGTCGCCGCAGCAATGCGCTCAGGGATCCGGCGACGCCTTTGTGGTGCACGGGCTCTGGCCCAACGATCGCATGAGCCAGAACCCGGAGGACTGCGTTCCCGACGCGGAGGTCGCGCCGGCCGACCTCGCCGCCGCCGACGGGCTCTATCCGACCCGGGGCCTGGCGCTGCATGAATATCTGACGCATGGGACCTGCACCGGCTTGAGCGCGGCGGACTATTTCGCCACCGTCCGCTTCGTCCGCAGCCAACTCAACATCCCCTCGATGTTGCAGGCCCCGCACGAGCAGCAGCGCCTCTCGCCGGACGACGTCGAACAGGCCTTCATCGCGGCGAACGCCAATCTCGCGTCCGACAGCATGGCGGTCACCTGCGCGCACGGCGAGCTCGTCGACGTGCGCGTCTGCCTGTCGAGGGACCTCAAGGCGTTCGCCAGCTGCCCGAAGGTCGCGGGGCACACGTGCCATCGCGGCTCAATCGTCGTCGCGCCGGTGCGCTGAGCCGCTCGCCGACGCCAATCCGATACGCGTCGGGACGCTGCAAATGAACTACCGCCACGCGTTTCACGCCGGCAGTTTCGCCGATGTGATGAAGCACGCGATCCTCGCCCGCATCCTCGTCTATCTGGCGCGGAAGGAGGCGCCGATGCGCTTCATCGACACCCACGCGGGCGCAGGCCGCTACGATCTTCAGAGCGCCGAGGCGCGGCGCTCGCCGGAATGGCGCGACGGCATCGGCCGCCTCCTCGAAGCGTCGCCGCCCGCGCCGATCGCGGCGCTCATCGCGCCCTATCTCGCGGCGGTCGGCCCGCGCGACGCGAGCGGCGCGCCTCTCTCCTACCCGGGATCGCCGGCGATCGCGCAGGCGCTCCTCAGGCCTCAGGACCGCATCGCGCTTTGCGAGGCTCACCCGGAAGAGCGCCAGAAGCTGGTGGGGGCGCTCGGCCGCGACGCGCGCCTCAGCATTGTCGGCACGGACGGCTATGTGGCGCTCAACGCCTATATTCCGCCGAAGGAGCGGCGCGGCGTCGTTTTGATCGACCCGCCGTTCGAAGAGCCCGGCGAGGCGGAGCGCGTCGAACAGGCGCTCATGCGCGCGCTCCGCAAATGGCCGGGCGGAACCTATGTCGCGTGGCGGCCGATCCGCGATGCGAGGGCCGACGCCCATGTCCTGAATTCGATCGCGGCGCTCGGCGCGCCCGACATCCTGAGGCTCGAACTCGACGTAGGGCCGGGAAAGCCGGGCGCACACGGCCAGGAACCGCTCGGGGCCGCGGGTCTCCTCGTCGTCAATCCGCCCCATACGCTCTTCACCGAGGCGCGCGCGCTTATGCCATGGCTTGAGGCCACGCTCGCATGCGGCAGGCGGGGCGCCCATGTCGTCGACTGGCTGACGCCGCCGCGGTAGCCAAAAAACGCGAGACGACGAGCCAGGGACTGCCGCGGGCAGCTCAAAGACGCATCGGGGACGTCTCACAACAACTCGTTCACTTCCTCGATCGAGGTTTCCTTTGCCGGCCGGTCGAAGACGATTTCTCCGCGCGCCATCGCCACGATGCGGGTGCAGCATTGGAACACTTGATGCAAGTTGTGAGAGATAAAAACGCCTGTGACATTCTGCTGCTTCAGGTCCCGCACGAAGCCGATCACCTTTTGCGTTTCTTTGACGGAAAGGTGGTTCGTCGGTTCGTCCAGGAAGAGCACCTTCGACTTGAAATACATGGCGCGGGCGATGGCCACGCCCTGGCGTTGTCCGCCCGAAAGCTCGCCGACCAGCGCATCGGGCGATCGAAGATGCAGATCCACATCCGCGATCGCCTTGACGCTGTCCCCGCGCATCCGCGCCTCGTTCATCAGACCGAAGCCGAATAGCGACCGCTTGAGCGGCTCGCGGCCGACGAAGACGTTTCGCGCAATCGACATTGTGGGAAACATGGAACTGTACTGGTAGATCGTCTCGAGTCCGAGTTTCATTGCCTGGCGCGGATTGCGGATACGCACCGCTCTGCCCTCGACCTTGATGACCCCGGCATCAGCTTCATGCACGCCGGACAATATTTTTATCAGCGTTGATTTGCCGGCCCCGTTGTCGCCGACGAGACCGACGACCTCCGCGTGCTGCACCGTGAAACTCACGTTCTTCAGCGCGTGGACGCCAGAGTACCATTTGTCCAGTCCGATGCATTCGATGACCGGCGCGCTCATCCGCCGATCTCCACCTTCATCACGCGGCCGCGCCGTCCGAGCAAATTGTTGGCGATGACCGCGACGACGGTGAGAAACCCGATTGCGAACTTGAACCAGTTGGCGTCGACGCGAACTCATGATCATGCCCGCATCGATAATGCGGATGATCGCCATGCCGATGATCGCGCCAAGAACGTTGCCGACGCCGCCTGAGAGCGCGATGCCGCCGATCACCGCGGCGGCGATCGCCTGCAACTCGATGCCGTCGCCGAGCGAGGGCAGCGGCGAAGCGATGCGCACGACCTGGATGATTCCCGCCAGGCCGGCGAACAGCGAGCAGATCACGAAACAGACGATCTTCACCAGAGCGGTCGGGATCCCCACCGCCTTCGCCGATTCGGGTGAACTGCCCGTCGCGCGGATCCAATTGCCGAAATTGGTTTTTTCAAGCAGCACGTAGGCGAAGACGGCGAGAGCGGCGAGCCAGAGCACGGACACGCGGATGAAACCGATTGGCGCGGAAAACGCCCAAACCGGCGCATCGCTGGGCAGCGAAGGCGCCGCGCCCTTGGAATAGAGCACCACGCAGAGGCTTCTCAGCATGAAAAGCATGCCAAGCGTGGTGATGAAGCTCGGAATGCCGAAGCCGAGCGACACCCCGCCATTGATCGTTCCGATCACGATACAGACGAGCAGCGCCAGCGAAAACGCTCCCCAGAAGGGGACGCCGACGTGAGAAAGAGAGCACAGGACCATGGGCGCCAGACCAAAAACGGAGCCGATCGAAAGATCGAACTCGCCGGCCGTCATCAAGAGGCCAAAGCCCAACGCAACGATCGCCAGTTCCGGAAACAGACTGAGAATGCCGCGAAGGTTCGCCGCCGAAAGAAAGAGGCCTCCTGACGAGACCGTGAAGGAGGCGATCAATACGACCAGCACCGCGAGCGCCACGATCTCGGGCCGCTCCATATAGACTTTCAGGATACGCTTCACGAGCAGCGGACTCCTCACGCGCCGCATTTGAAACGACGGCGGCCTGGAGGCGACGTCTACGCGACGCCTCCGGCTGGTTCGTTCAATTTGGGATCAGCGATAGCCGTCCTTGCTCAACTGCACGATGGAGTTGACTTGGTCGGGCGTTACGATGGCGCTGCCGGTGTTCACGTCAAACGCGGCAAGCTTATATTTCTTGATCAGCGGCGCTTCCATCACCGGCACGTAGCCCTGCAAATAAGGTTGCTGGTCAACGTGAAACTGGATGTAGCCCGCCTTCATCTGAGAGAGGACGTCCGGCACAAGGTCGAAGCCGCCCACCGTAATCTTGCCCGGGGGGATGCCGCGATCCTTGAGCACAGCGGCGACGCCGACATCCCAGAACCCGGTGTCGAAATACGCGTTGAGATCGGGCGCGCCGGTCAAATAATTGCCGAAGCGATCGCCGGTCGTGCCGTAATCGAGCCCGGCGTCGATCTCATCCCAGGAGAGCTTCCGGTCTGGATGCGCGGCCTGCCATTCCTTGAGCGCGGCCTCGATGCCGTTGGCGCGAGTGCGCGACCAGTTGTCGGCCGGCGCGTTGACGCCGACGAGCACCCGAACCGGACCAGACGCCGGAAACGTCTTCGCCACCGCCCGGCCCAGGGCGAGACCGGCGAGTTTGAAGTCCTGGCCGACGAACGCCGCGCGGGCATTGCCCTTGGCGCCCTCGGTGTGGTCGACGTTTGACGCGATCACGGTGATTCCGGCGTCGACGGCTTCTTTCACTACGGCGTTGAAGGCGTTGTTGTCGGGGATCGACGTGATGATCATGTCCGGCTTCTGGGCGATCGCCGCCTCGATATTCGCCACTTGTCCCTGGGTGTCGCCTGCCTTGGAGGTGAAAAGCATCTGGCAGTCCGCCTTCAGCAGCGCGCAGGCGTCGTCCATTCCCTTCTTCACCGACAGCCAAAAAGCGTTGCCCGAGTCGGAATGCGAGACATAGATGATTTTGAGCGGAGCGTCCGCCGCCAGACACGCCCCGATCGGCGCAGCGAAGAGCGCGATCCCAGCGAGAATGCTTGTCGTGAGCTTTTTCATCTTCCCTACCTCCCTATTGAAGCGTTTGGGCTTGTCCTCGATGGCGCTCTCCTTGGCGAAATTCGCCTGCAGAGATCACGGGCTAACCCCGGCCGAGACCAAGCGATGCCGATTTTTGCACAGCATTGTGCGCACTATAGCGACGTCCGCAGATCGGCCGCAACCGCGACCGCCGCGTCGGCGCTGCTGCCGTTCATTCACCTGCGCGCAATCCGGCGCGCGGAGCTCTGACGCGTCCATAGCGCGACCCGGACTGCAGACGCGCCGGGAAGCGCCGCGAGCAAGACGCGAGGTCCAGATTTTTGTATGCACGTTGCCGGAAGTTGACGGATAGGCTTCGCCGAGCCCAGGGCGGGAGAGACGGGGAGATCAATGCGCTCAAAGATCGAGACGCCGGTCGCCATAACGATGTGGGACTTCTCCTGGCTGGAGCGGCGATGGCCCGGCGCTGGGTACGAGGACTGGGACCGGGCGTTGGGGGAATTGGCGGAGCGCGGCTACAATGCGGTGCGGATCGACGCCTATCCGCATCTTGTGTCGGCAGACGGCGGCAAAATCTGGGAAATCCTGCCGGTCTGGGACCAGATGAACTGGGGTGCGCAGTCGCCAATCCGAGTTCAGGTCTTGCCCGCACTCTTAGAATTCATCGCGAAGGCCAAAGCTCACGGCGTCATCGTCGGCCTGTCTACGTGGTGGCGGCAGGACGCCGACGATCTGCGGTTGAAGATCAGGACTTCGCAAGATCACGCGCAAGTATGGATCCACACCCTCGAGGAAATCCGAAAAGCCGGCCTTTTGGACCGAATTCTCTACGTCGATCTCAGCAACGAATTTCCGATTCCGATCTGGACGCCCTACCTTTATGGCGGGCCCGCCGGACGGGAACTCAGTCGCGCTGAGGCCAAGGCCCGCGATTGGATGGCGGATTCCCTCCAACGGTTGCGTGAGGCCTTTCCCGACCTCGACTACACGTTTTCCTTCTGCACGCAGTACAGGAATTGGGCGACGCAGGATGTCTCGATGCTGGATTTTCTCGAGCCGCACATCTGGATGGCGCACCGCGAAACATCGGATTATTACGACAAGATCGACTACCGCCACGAACGGTTCGACCCGCGGGGCTTCAACAACATCGTTGCTCGAGGCGAAGCCGAATACAATTCCAACAAGGCCTATTACGACCGCAAGCTCCTGGATGAAATCGACAACGTCGCGGCATGGTCACGCGCGACCGGCAAGGCGCTCATCACCACCGAATGTTTTGCCCTGGTCGACTACAAGGATTGGCCTGGTTTGGACTGGGGATGGATCAAGGACATTACGGCGATGGGGGTCGAGCACGCCGCCAGACAGGGTCGGTGGCTCGGCCTTGCCACCTCCAACTTCTGCGGCCCGCAGTTTCGCGGCATGTGGAGGGATGTCGCCTGGCACAATAAACTGACCAGGCTCATCAAGTCCTCGCCCATCGATTTCGATCTAAGAAATTGACGTCGCCCGCGTTCGTGTCGGTCGACCGCGCGCAATGACGAATTGAGATTTTTCCGGGATCGAACGCGGTTGCCGCGCCGCTGGTTGCGAGCCCAGCCCCGCTTGCGTCTTCGGCGCGCGCCGGTTTATGTGCGAACGAATTCGCCTGGGGAGTCTCGATGGCGCTGCCGGCCATTCTCAAGGACAAGCTTCGCCTGCCGGCCGTCGGCGCGCCGCTCTTCATCATCTCGCATCCGCCGCTGGTGATCGCCCAATGCAAGGCGGGGATCGTCGGCGCGTTTCCGGCGCTGAACGCGCGGCCGGTCTCGCAGCTCGACGAATGGCTGCACGAGATCACCGAGGCGCTCGCCGCGCACGACCGCGCGCATCCGGAGCGTCCTGCCGCGCCCTTCGCCGTCAACCAGATCGTGCACAAGTCGAACGCGCGGCTCGAAGAGGACATGGCGCTGACCGTCAAGTGGAAGGCGCCGATCGTCATCACCTCGCTCGGCGCGCGCGAGGACGTCAATTCCGCGGTGCACGGCTATGGCGGAACGACGCTGCACGACATCATCACCGACCGATTCGCCCACAAGGCGATCGAGAAGGGCGCCGACGGACTGATCGCGGTCGCCGCGGGCGCGGGCGGCCACGCCGGCTCGATCTCGCCTTTCGCGCTTATCCAGGACATCCGCGCCTGGTTCGACGGGCCGCTCCTGCTCTCGGGCGCGATCGCGACCGGCCGGGCGATCCTGGCGGCCGAGGCGATGGGCGCGGACCTCGCCTATATCGGCTCGGCCTTCATCGCCACCAAGGAAGCGCGCGCGATCGACGCCTATAAAGAAGCGATCGTCGCCGGCGACGCGTCCGCCATCGTCGGCTCGAACCTCTTCACCGGCATCTTCGGCAACTATCTCAAGCCCTCGATCGTCAACGCGGGGCTCGATCCGGAAAACCTGCCGGCGGGCGACAAGTCCGCGATGAGCTTCATCTCGCGCGGCGCCTCTGAAGCCAAGGTTGAAGCCAAGGTCTGGCGCGATATCTGGGGCAGCGGACAGGGTATCGGCGCCGTCAAATCCGTGCAGCCGGTCGCCGAACTGGTGGGGCGCCTCGAGCGCGAATATGCGGAAGCAAAAAAGCGCCTGTGCGGATAGCGCTCGGGCGCGCGCCGGGCAGAAAATCCCTGGGGTCGGGACGGGGCGAAACACTCGCGAATTGCACGGGCGGCCCAGGCGCGGCGCGCTTCCCGACGAGGCTGTTGCAGATCAGCTTCAGCCCCGCGAATCACAACCGCTGTCAAGCGCAACGATTTCGGCGGGTGGATAACGGGGACAAGCCGCGTCCGCGCGTTTGTCGCTCTTGGGGACGCGAGCCCGCTGCGTTACAAGGGGCTCACGGATCGGCTCCTCTCCAGCATGGCGCACGAAAACGACGCGGGCGACTTTCTCGCCCGCGTCACGCGCCGTATGCTTATGGGACGTCGCCGATTCGCCTGGTCCGTGCGTTTCCGCGTTCGCTTTCAGCCCCCATTCGAGAGACGCGCTGACCGCCATGGCGACCATCGAGGCATTCCCGCAACGCCAGGCCGAGGGCCGCCTCTACCGCACGCCGCCGCACAATCTCGAGGCCGAGCAGGCGCTGCTCGGCGCGATCATGATCAACAACGACGCGTTCGACCGCGTTTCGGATTTCCTCAGGAGCGAGCACTTCATCGAGGAGATCCACCGGCGCATCTTCGAGATCATGGGATCGATGATCCGGGCGGGCAAGCTCGCGACGCCCGTCACGCTGAAGACCTTTCTCGGCGAACACGATCTCGGCGGCGTCACCGTGCCGCAATATCTCGCCCGGCTCGCCACCGAGGCGACGACCATTATCAACGCCTACGACTACGGGCGCGGCATCTACGATCTGGCCATGCGTCGCGAGCTCATCTCGATCGGCGAGGACGTGGTCAACGTCGCCTATGACGCGCCGGTCAATTCGAGCCCGCGCGACCAGATCGAGGAAGCCGAGCGGCGCCTCTACCAGATCGCCGAGACGGGACGCTACGACGGCGGCTTCCAGCGCTTTTCCGACGCTCTCAAGACCGCCGTGGACATGGCGGCCAAGGCCTACGAGCGCGACGGATCGCTCTCCGGCATTGCGACCGGCCTCACCGACCTCGACCGCTACATGGGCGGCCTGCAGGCGTCCGACCTGGTCATTCTCGCCGGACGTCCGGGGATGGGCAAGACCGCCCTCGCCACCAACATCGCCTTCAACATCGCCAAGGCGCATGAGGCGCGCACCCGCGCCGACGGCGTGGTCGAGACCGCCAACGGCGGCGTCGTCGGCTTCTTCTCCCTCGAAATGTCGGCCGAGCAGCTGGCGACCCGGATCATCGCCGAGCAGTCCGGCGTCGCCTCCTACAAGATCCGTCGCGGCGACATCACCGAGAGCGATTTCCGTCGCGTGGCCGACGCCGTCGCCGAAATGCAGCAGATCCCTTTCTACATCGATCAGACCGGAGGCGTCTCCATCGCCCA
Organism: uncultured Alphaproteobacteria bacterium; assembly: GCA_963772555.1. GTDB lineage: Bacteria > Pseudomonadota > Alphaproteobacteria > Rhizobiales > Beijerinckiaceae > Roseiarcus. The sequence goes on from CAVYXQ010000035.1 coordinate 66,467, forward strand.
GCTCGCCGCGCGGGCGCGGCGGCTGAAGCGGCAGAAGGGACTCGACATGCTCGTCATCGACTATCTGCAGCTGATGACGGGCTCGAGGAGCCGCGCCGAAAACCGCGTGCAGGAGCTGACTGAAGTGACCACCGGGCTGAAGGCGCTGGCGAAAGAGCTGAACGTCCCGATCCTCGCCTGCTCGCAATTGTCGCGGCAGGTCGAGCAGCGCGACGACAAGCGCCCGCAGCTCTCGGATCTGCGCGAATCGGGCTCGATCGAACAGGACGCCGATGTGGTGCTTTTCGTCTTCCGCGAGGAATATTACCTGAAGAACAAGGAGCCGCGCCCGGGCACCGAGGAGCACATCGCCTGGATGGTGGAAATGGAGGCCGCGCACGGCCGGGCCGAAGTGATCATCGGCAAGCAACGCCACGGCCCGACCGGCACGATCGAGCTCCAGTTCGACGCGGAAGTTACCCGCTTCAGCACGCTGGCGCGGGAAGACACGATCGCTGAAATCCGCTAGAAAGCGCGAACGGACACAGGAAAGTTGCAATCGTCGGCCTTAACGCGGCGTTTGGATCGTCGTCGGAGAATGCGCCGCGACCAAGCTCGGAGACCCTGATGAGACTGTTTGCCTTCGCTTTCGCCGTCCTCGCCGCCGCCGCGACGTTGGTTGCGCTTCCGGTGCGCGCCGACGAGTTCACGCCGGCGCAGAAGCAGGAACTCGGCGTCTTCATTCGCGACTATCTGGTCAACAACCCGGACGTGCTGAAGGAGGCGATCCAGGCGCTCGACAAGCGCGACAAGGCGACGGCCGAGGCCGAGCAGCAGAAGGTGGTCGTGAGCGAGGCGGGGCCGCTGTTCAGCTCGAAATACCAGGCGACGATCGGCAACCCCAAAGCGAACGCGACGCTGGTCGAATTCTTCGATTACAATTGCCACTTCTGCAAAGGGGCGCTGCCCGACGTCACGAAGCTGATGAAGGACGATCCGAACCTCAAGATCGTGCTGAAGGACTTCCCGGTGCTCGGCCCCGGATCGGTCGAGGCGGCAAAGGTCGCGAGCGCGGCGCGCAACCAGCTTCCCGGCGACAAGTTCTGGGCTTTCCACAGCAAACTGCTCGCCTCGCACGGGCCGGTCGGCAAGGCGGAGGCGCTGGCGGTCGCCAAGGAGCTCGGGCTCGACATGGACAAGCTCGCCAAGGACATGGAAAGCCCCGAGGTCAAGGCAGGACTCCAGGAAGTGATGCAGCTCGCCGATGAGCTGCAGATCAACGGCACCCCGACCTTCGTTGTCGGCCAGGACTTGGTGGTTGGCGCGGTCGGCTACGATCAGCTGAAGCAAAAGATCGACGCCGTGCACAAATGCGGGCACGCGACCTGTTGATCGTCCGGTGAAAGGGGTTCCCGAACGCGCCGGTCCGGCGTAAATCCGCTCCGACGAGGCGAGGGCCGTCAGTGACCGCTGTCCAAGCGATTGTCATGGCTGTGCTGCAGGGCGTGACGGAGCTCTTTCCGCTCAGCAGCCTCGGCCATGCGGTGATCCTGCCGCGTCTCCTCAACTGGAACGTCGACCTTCGCGCCCCGGACTGGCTCGCCTATCTCGCCGTCATGCACCTCGGCACGGCGATCGCGCTCTTCGCCTTCTTCTGGCGCGACTGGCTCAGTTTCGGCCTGTCGCTCGTCGGCCTCGCCGGCGCCCGGTCGGCCCTCGATCGCCGGTTGTTCTGGCATGTCGTGCTGGCGACCATCCCCGCCGTGCTGGTCGGCTCGGTGTTCCGCAAGCTGCTCGGCGACGCGTTTGCGACGCCGGCGATCGCCGCAGCGTTTCTCATCATCAATGGCTTCATCCTCTATTTCGGCGATCGGATCGGCGCCGACTCGATCGGCAAGCTCGACCAGCTGAACTGGAAGGGCGCGCTCGCGGTGGGCTTCGCCCAATGTCTGGCGCTCATTCCCGGCATCTCGCGCTCGGGCGCGACGATCGCGGCGGGCGTGGCCGCCGGCCTCAAGCACGAGGAAGCCGCCCGCTTTTCGTTTCTGATGGGCACGCCGATCATCCTCGCAGCCAACGTCTACGAAGCGCCGAAGCTGATGAAGCAAGGAGCGACCCTGGGGCCGATGGCGCTGCTCTCCGGCGTCGTGGCGGGCATAGTCGCCTATCTGAGCCTCGTCTTCCTGATGCGCTATTTCCAGAAGCACGAATTCGAGGCTTTGAGCCCCTTCGCCTATTATTGCTGGGCGGCTGGCGCGCTGTTCGTCGCGATCATCACGCTGGCGTAGCGCTTTTCCGCTGACCTGGCCCCCTCGGGGTGTTTTCCGCAGGGCTTGGCCCCAGATCCGCGCGCGCTATATTGCGGCCAGCGCCGCGACAGCGCGCCGCAGCGAGGATGTCATGTCCACCGTCGAGGTCATGCCGGCGCGGCTCAGCCGCGAGGAAACCGAGGATCTGAGGCGCGCCATTCTGTATCTCGAAGGCGGGAGCTTCGCGCGGCGCCTGACCGAATCTGTCGGCCGCCCGGTCGAAGCGCTGAGCCGGAGCCTGCCGGTCGCCGCCCGCCGGGTCGTCGCGCATGCGAGCGAGACGGCGCTGCGCGGCGCCTTGAGGCTTGCGCTTCGAACCATCGATCTCAGTCGCTCGGCGCGCCCGTCCGACCGCGCGCACAAGCTCGCCGCCGCGGCGTCGGGCGCGGTCGGCGGCGCCTTCGGCCTTGCGGCGTTGCCGGTCGAACTGCCGCTCTCAACCACAATTCTGTTGCGCTCGATCGCCGAGATCGCCCGCGAGGAGGGCGAAGACCTGAGCGCGCCGCAGGCGGCGCTCGCCTGCATCGAGGTGTTCGCCCTGGGCGGCAAGGACGAAGAGGAGGCCGTATACGAAAGCGGCTATTTCGCTGTGCGGGCCGCGCTCGCCAAGTCGGTCACGGACAGCGCGCGCTTCGTCGCCACGGAAGGGGTCGGCGCACACTCGGCGCCGGTCGTCGTGCGCCTGATTTCGCAGATCGCGGCCCGTTTCGGCATCCTTGTCAGCGAGAAGGTCGCGGCCCAGGCCGCTCCGGTGCTCGGCGCGATTGGCGGCGCCGCGGTCAACGCCGCCTTCGCCGAGCATTTCCAGACGCTGGCGCGCGGCCATTTCATCGTACGCCGGCTCGAACGCGAACATGGGCCCAATCTCGTCGCTTTCGAATATCGGCGGCTGCGGCGCGAAAGCCGAAGCCGGCCTGAGAGCGTCGACGGGCAAGATCGGGATGATCGGCAGCCGTGAATGAGATTGTTCCGTAAGCGGATCGGGTCGCGCCCCGGGCGCCGACCGACGACGCTGCGGTCGATCCTTGTCATCCTCGTTTGCCTCATCGCGGCGCCGTCCGGCGTCCTCGCCGACCTCAGGCTGCCGGCCCGGCCGCGCGGCGAGCCGCCGATGCGCATCATTCGGGTGACGAGCGTCGACCCGCAATGCGGGCTCAATTGCCCCGAGTGGATCTCGGCCGAGGGCATGATCCGGCCCGGAACGGCGAGCCTCTTCGCCCGGACGATCGGGGCGCTCGGCGGCCGGCGCCTGCCGGTTCTCCTGTCCTCGCACGGCGGCTCGGTCGCCGATGCGGTGAAGATGGGCGCGCTCATTCGCGAACGCCATCTCGCGGTCGCGGTGGCGCGGACGCTGATCGCCAATTGCCCGGAACGCTCCGCCCAATGTCCCGGAGCGAAGGGCCAGGCGACGACGACCGGGGCGGTGTGCGCCTCCGCCTGTCCGCTCATCCTGGCCGGCGGCGTCGAACGCCTCGTGAGCGCCGCGCCGGAGGTCGGCGTCCACCAGATGACGACCATCGCCCGAGAGCTTGAAGGCGCAGCCCATTTGCCGACGATCAAGAAGATCTACGAGGAGAGCTCCGCGGACTCCGCCGTTGAGGCCTATCTGACGGTCATGGGGATCGGCGACCCGGTGATGACGCTTTTGCGCGAGACGCCGGCGTTCGGCATCCGCTGGCTGAGCCCCGGGGAACTGGCCGAGTCGCATCTGGCGACGTTGACGCTCGGGGCCGAGCCGATCCTGACGAGCGGCGCCAACGGACTGAACGGTCATGCGGCCGGCGCGTCAGGGCCCGAGCTCATCACGGTCGCGAAGGGATCCGCGGGCTCCAAAGACGACGAAACCGTCGAAGCGAGTTTTTCCTATCGGCCCGGCGGCGGGACGGTCGAGGCCGTTCTCATGGCCAATGCCGCGGCGGGGACGGCGCGTCCGCCGGCGGGCGATTGGAGGCTGACGGCGGCCGGCACAGACGCCCTGCCGTTGAAGGCGGCGGGCGAAGGCGCGGCGCGGGCGATCCTGCCGCGCGAACGCTTCTGCGCGCTTGCGCATGCGGGGAAGTTCGCCGCCGAGCCTGTCGCCGCGCCGCCCGCAGCCTCGGCGCCGGCGAAGCCGGTCGCGTTCAACTATGCCGCTTTCGACGGCGCGGCGGCGCTCGTCGCCGAAGCCTGCCCCTGAGCCGCTTGGCCCGACACACATTCGCCGCGTCCCGACGGCATGACCGTCGCTCTTTTCGGCAGGAATGGTTCATGGGACGCTTCGCAACCACCGTCGCCTATTATGAGAGCGCCCGCGCGCCTTACGGCGATGCCTTTTTCGTCGAGGTGGCGGGGCGCCTCGGCTTCAGCCGCAGAACCCGGCTTCTCGACGTCGGCGCGGGGCCGGGGATTCTGGCGATTGGCTTTGCCCGCTTTTGCGGCGAGATCGTCGGCGTCGATCCCGAGCCGGCGATGATCGCCGCCGCCCGCGAGGCGGCCGAGCGCGCAGGCGTCGCCGCGCGCTTCGTCGAGGGCCGCTTCGAGGACCTGCCGGACGACTTGGCCCCGTTCGACGTCGCGACGATCGGTCGGGCGATCCATTGGCTCGACCCGCACGCTGGCCGCGTGGCGCTTGAGCGGCTTCTTGCGCCGCGCGGACGGGCGCTCATCTGCCACGCCTCGAGCGTCAAGGACGGGCGCAATCCCTGGCTCGATGCGTTCGACGCCGTCCGCGATCGGTGGCGGGGCGAACGCCCGACCCACGATTCGAAGGCGTTTTTCGCCGGCGCGCGCTTCGTCCGGCGCGAGACCATCAGCGTCGAGACCCTGTATCCGACGCCAGTCGACCGTCTCGCCGATCGGGTGCTGTCGATGTCGAGCTCGTCGCCGGAGCGGATCGGCGAGGCCGTTCCCGAGATGCGGAGCGCCATGCGGGCCGCGCTCGCGCCATTCGCCCGGGACGACACGGTGATCGACGTCGTCGAGGCGCAAGCGGAGG
>CAVYXQ010000036.1:0-101260 GCA_963772555.1 uncultured Alphaproteobacteria bacterium
ACCGCGGCCGACCATTTCCAACAGAGCGCTCATAAGGCGACGCAGTTAACGGCAAAAATAAATGCTGTGCTCAATTGAATGTCTTGTCAAATTGGAGCGATTGGCAAGCGCAAATGGGCCGAGGAATTCGACCGTTGTTGTTGAGGTAAACGTTTATTGCGAGATCGAATCGAAAAGACGCGCGAAAGGTGGCGCGCGGACTGCCCGGCGACGACGCCGACATCCAGTCGCTTTACATCGAGGCGGTGATCCCGACCGATAGCTGCGTCGTCCGCCTGGCCAGCGTCTATCTGCAGAACGGCAACCCGCCCGGCAGCGAGAAGTACCCTACAAGCTCGCCGCGAGGTCTCCCGTTGCAACCTCCCATAGCCGCTCAACGTCGGCGCGAGCCGTTCGGAGTGCGGTAAGAACCGGACACATTGGTCGACTTCGCCGCGCACCCGGCGCCGGCGACCAACAGACAGGCAACCATGAGCGCCCCATGCGCCATCACCTTTTCCGAGGCTCTTCAATGACTCGGCGCCGTGCAAAGAACGTTCGCCCCTCGCTTACTTGCCATGCGAGCAGGCTTGGAACGCCGAAGACGATGTCGGGAACACGCTTGATGAGGGACATCGCAATTGCGACGTCCGCCGGTATGCCGAAAACCGCGCAAATAGCGACAAGACCGCCTTCCTGCGCCCCGAGCGCTCCCGGAATGGCGAAGGCCGCGCCGCGAACCGCCTGCGTGAGGCTTTCGATGACGAGCGACTCGGGATAGTTCGCAGGCAAGCCGATGAAGAACAGCATCGTCCACACTTCGAGGGCCCCGAAGAGCCAGACCGTCAGGTGGATCGTCGCCGCGGCGGAAAGTCCGGCACGATTTGCGTAGAGCAAGTCCAGACGCGAATAGAGCGCGGCGATTGCGCCGAAAGACAACCGCTCGAGTTCGCCGGCGAACCGCGCCAAGAGGGCTTTGACGAGGCGCTGGCCGACCGGCTGCTGCATGAAGTAGAAGCCGGACAGCGCCGGAACGGCGAGAGCGATCACGATGGCGACCGTCTCGCCGACGCCGCTCGCGTTTCCGATTACGGCGAGCGTCGCGAGGCCGACGATCGCGAACAGGCTTTGCGTTATCGCTTGAACCAGCACGTCGACAATCACGCTGGCGGCGGAAAGGGATGCGGCAACGCCGCGCAAGGCGAGCGCCCGCGCTCCGATCGCGTCGCCGCCGACCTGCATCACCGGCAGAAGCGCGTTGGCGCCTTCCCGAAGGAAGCGGATGACGATGCAAGTCAGCGCGCTCGGTCGGAGGCCGCGCGGAAACAGGGCGAACCATCCGACGCCCGCGCCCGCCACCGCAATTCCACGCAGCACGCAGACGCCGAGCACGCCCCAGCCCGCCGCTTCGAAAGCGCGCATGACGCCTTCCGCTCCGGTCCAGAAGACCAGGGCGACGACTGCGGCGACGCCCGCAATCCAAGCAGTCTTGATCACCCAACCCATCGAGCGGGGGCCGCGCGAAGATAATAAGCCAAAATCACTGCGCACCTAAGATTAGCCATTCTATGTTGTCCCGCCGGTGGGCGCCTGACCCCTGCTCCCGCGCTCCCGAGGCGGATAAGAAGCTGGATCCTTTTGAATCGCGCGAGGGAGCGCGGAGCGCCGGGGGCTTATGTCGAGCGCGTCCTCTCGGCGCAAGGACCCGTTCGCCCTCCCCTTCGCCTCCTTCGCATGCCAGTATGGCGGGTCCGCCCCTCAAAGGAGCCCGGCGCCTTGCGCATCGCCACCTGGAACGTCAACTCCGTCCGCCAGCGGATCAGCCACCTGCTCGATTATCTCAAGGAGGTCGAGCCCGACGCGCTCTGTCTGCAGGAGATCAAGTGCACGGACGAGCAGTTTCCGCGGCTCGAGATCGAGGACCTCGGCTATAACGTCGAGACGCACGGGCAGAAGGGGTTCAACGGCGTCGCCATCCTGTCGAAGCGCCCGTTCGAGGTGGCGCGCGGGCTGCCCGGCGACGACGCCGACATCCAGTCGCGCTACATCGAGGCGGTGATCCCGACCAACTCGGGCGTCGTCCGTCTGGCCAGCGTCTATCTGCCGAACGGCAACCCGCCCGGCAGCGAAAAGTACCCTTATAAGCTCGGCTTCATGGACCGGCTGATCCGGCATGCGAAGAAGCTCATGCAATGCGAAGAGGCGATTGTCCTGGCCGGCGATTTCAACGTCATCCCGGACCCGGTCGACGCCGCCCGTCCGGAGCTCTGGACCGGGGACGCGCTCTTCCTGCCGGAGACGCGGGCGAAATTCCGCGAGCTCATCGCCCTGGGCTTCACCGATGCGCTCCGCGCCGTCACCGACGCCGGCGGTCTCTTCACCTTCTGGGACTACCAGGCCGGCGCCTGGCAGAAGAACAATGGCATCCGCATCGACCATCTGCTGCTCTCGCCGCAGGCGGCCGACCGGCTCAAGTCGGTCGAAATCGACAAGGCCATGCGCGGGCGCGACAAGGCCTCCGACCACACGCCGATCCGCGTCGAGCTGGCGGCGTGACGCCGGGCCGTGTGGGATGCAAGACTTGGGTGAAAGACTTCGGCCCATTGAGGCCGGTTGGCCGAAATCGGCGGGGAGGCGGACATGCGCATGAAACTAGCAATGGTCGCCGCACTGGCGGCGGTCTTGGCGGGCGTTTCGACGGCGGCGGCGATCGCCGAACCCGCCCGTGTCATCATCCTGCGGCACGGGGAAAAGAAGAACTCCCGCGACTTGTGCGATGTCGGCCAGCTGCGCGCCCAGGCGCTGTCGCAGCAGTATCTCGGCAAGGGCGCGCCGGAGAACGAGACGATCTACGGCAAGGGCGGCGCGCCCGACGCCTTTTTCGCCATTACCGCGCATACGCAGGAAACCGCGACGCCCTCGGCCGAGAGCTGGGGGATGGAGCCCATTGTTTTTCCGGTCCCGCCGAAAGATCCCGACGAGGACAGCGATCTCGACACGCAAACGCAGAAGGCGGCAGACGCTCTCGCCTCGGCGAAATACGACGGCAAGATCGTGGTCGTCGTCTGGGAGCACAAGCGCATCGCCAAGAAGGATCTCAACGAGGAGGGGAAGACGCTCTGGGCGCTGCTCAAGCTCGGCGACATCCCCGACGCCGACGCGCCCAAGTCCTGGAAGGGGGCGAACTACGATTACATCTGGATCGTCGACTACACGACCTCCCCGCCGACGTTCAAACCGCTCCAACAGCGCTACGCGGCGCCTGCTTATGCGCAGGTCCCCGACAACACATGGGGCTCCGACCCGGACGAAAGCAGGTTTCCGGAGTTCTACAGGGATTGCGAGAACAAGCTCGAGGATTGACGGCGCCGATCTCACCTCTTTTATACGTCGGTTTCCCGCCGCGCGCTCTCTCCCCTGTTCGCTTCCCTGTTAAGCGGCCGAACAGGGAAATTAATTTCCCTGTTCCGTCTTTCCATTTCACACGAGCAAATCCTACCAAAGAATTGAAATACCATGGATTTGTGCAGTCACCGGAGGAGCCCGGGAGCGATTTTTTCGGTTAGCAGCGATTATCAGCGAAAAACAGGCGGAGGGCGGCTGAAGAAACCGCTCTCGGTTGCGTTCTCGAGCGATGTCGCGATACCAAGGCCGGCAGCGCGAGGCATAAGGGGGCCGACCGATGAAGGCAGCGATTAGCGCCGGCAAGGCCGCCGAGCTGATTCCGGACGGATCGAGGCTCCTGATCGGCGGATTCATGGGCGTCGGCTCGCCGCACCGCCTGATCGATGCGCTCATCGCCCGCGGCGCGCGCAACATGACCGTCATCGCCAATGACACCGCCCTGCCCGGCAAGGGCATCGGCAAGCTGATCACGGCCGGCGCCGTGGTCAAGGTGATCGCCTCGCATATCGGCCTCAACCCGGAGACCCAGGCCAAGATGATCGCCGGCGAGATCGAGGTCGAGCTCGCGCCTCAGGGCACGCTGATCGAGCGCATCCGCGCCGGGGGCGTCGGGCTCGGCGGCGTGCTCACCGCCACCGGCCTCGGCACGCTGGTCGAAAAGGGCAAAGAGATCATCGAGGTCGACGGCCGGCGGTTTCTGCTGGAGAAGCCGATCCGCGGCGATTTCGCCCTGATCGGGGCGAAGCAGGCCGACTATTACGGCAATCTCGAATATTCGCTGACGGCGCACAACTTCAATCCGATCATCGCCCTGGCGGCGGATGTGGTGATCGCCGAGCCGCAGACGATCGTGCCGGTCGGGGTGATCTCGCCCGATCTGGTCAAGACGCCGGGCGTGCTCGTCACCCACCTGTTGGAAAGGGCCTTCTGATGGACGCCAAGGAAATCATCGCCCGCCGGGTGGCGCGCGAGGTGAAGCCGGACATGCTGGTCAATCTCGGCATCGGATTGCCGAGCCTCGTCGCCAACTACCTGCCGAAGGACGTGCACGTCTTTTTTCAGGCGGAGAATGGCGTCATCGGCCTTGGGCCCCGTCCGCCCGAGGGCATGGAGGATCCCGATCTCACCGACGCCGGCGGCGGCTTCGTCACCGCCATGCCGGGGGCGGCCTCGATCGACAGCGCCATGAGCTTCGGCCTCATTCGCGGCGGCCATCTCGACATGACGGTGCTTGGCGGGCTCGAGGTCGACGAGCGCGGCTATCTCGCCAATTGGATGGTGCCGGGCAAGATGGTCCCGGGCATGGGCGGGGCGATGGACCTCGTGTGCGGCGCCCGCCGCGTGGTCGTGGCGATGGTCCACACCGCCAAAGGCGGGCACAAGATCGTGCCGCGCTGTTCGCTGCCGCTGACGGCGACCCGGCGCATCAGCCTGATCGTCACCGAAATGGCGGTCATCGAGCCGACGGAAGCGGGCCTCGTCCTGCGCGAACGCGGGCCCGGCTGTTCGGTCGAAGACGTGGTCAAGGCGACCGCCGCGGCTCTGATCGTCGACGGCGACCCGCCGGAGATGGCGCTGAACTGAGCGGACCAGGGATCCTGAGCCGGGGCGTTTTCGCGCCGCGGGATTTTTCCCCTTGCCGAACACAGCGTGAACGATTAGACCTCCGTTCGCGATTTGTTTACGGCGCTGGGCGATTCTCTGGAATTCGAAGCCCGAAGCTGCTGCATCAGGACGATTCGCCGGAGACCCGAACCCATGCTGACCAGGAAGCAGAGCGAGTTGCTGCGTTTCATTCACGAGCGCCTCCAGGAATCCGGCGTGCCCCCGTCGTTCGACGAGATGAAGGACGCCCTCGACCTGCGGTCGAAATCCGGCATCCATCGGCTGATCATCGCGCTCGAGGAGCGGGGCTTCATTCGGCGGCTCGCCAACCGCGCCCGGGCGATCGAAGTGCTGAGACTGCCCGAATCGGCGACGGTCGCCGCGCCACGCACGCAGAGGTTCTCGCCGAGCGTCATTTCCGGCAGCCTCGGCCGGGTGCGGGCGCCCCAGTCTTTGCGCGGAGGCGACGTCCAGCATCCGGTCCTGGTGCCCGTCATGGGCCGGATCGCCGCCGGCACGCCGATCTCCGCCATTCAGACCCGCACGCAGACCCTTGCGCTGCCGCCCGAATTCCTGGGCAGCGGAGAACATTTCGCTCTCGAGGTTCGCGGCGACTCGATGATCGACGCAGGGATTTTGGAAGACGACACCGTCATCATCCACAAGCAGGACACCGCCGAGACGGGCGATATCGTTGTGGCGCTGATCGACGACGAGGAGGCGACGCTGAAGCGGCTGCGGAAACGCGGCGCCTCGATCGCGCTCGAAGCGGCCAACCCGGCCTACGAGACGCGCATTTTCGGACCGGACCGCGTGCGGGTGCAGGGTAAAATGGTCTGTCTCATGCGGCGCTATTAATCCCGCGCCGGGGAGGTACCGACGGAACGCGGGGAGGCTGTTGCTCCAGCCCGCATTCCGTCGGCCAGCCTCGCCGGAAGCTCGGGAGATGCGGCGGATCCGAGCCCCCGGCGGGACGTCTCGTCGCCCGCGCGAGGTCGCCGACAAACTGGATAAGCCGCGGAACTGCCGTTGCAAATGCTGGGGACGACCGCCGGCGCTGTTACTCTCCCGTTTACCTCAACGTTGATAGTAAACTGATCGCAGGCGCTGACCGGGGACGCCCGGACGCTGCCGCCGGGCATTGCGAAGACAACTTTCCTTCCATAAGCCGCCTCCGGCCATCGGCGGCCGGTCGCCCTTCCTGCGTTCCCTCGGCCGGCGCCTTGCCAGTTCGATGCAGTTGGGCCACGCAGGATCATGGTCGCCCGGGTGATTCGTGTCTGACGCCAGCGAGTTTCGTGACGGCCTCGATAACGTCGAGGCGACCGGCGAGCCGACGTTCACCGTCGATCTCGACGGGTTCGAGGGACCGCTTCACCTTTTGCTTGAACTGGCGCGGCGGCAAAAAATCGATCTCACGCGGATTTCCGTTCTGGCGCTGGCGGAGCAGTACCTCCTCTTCGTCGAGGCCGCCCGCAAGCTTCGCCTGGAACTGGCCGCCGATTATCTGGTCATGGCCGCGTGGCTCGCGTTTCTCAAATCCCGCCTCCTGCTGCCATCGCCCAAGTCGTCCGAACCGGACGCCTCCGAGCTCGCGGACGCGCTCTCCGCGCGCCTGCGCAAGCTCGAATCGATCCGCAGGGCGGCCGAACTCCTGATCAACCGCCCCCGGTTGGGGCGCGACTTCTTCGCCAGAGGCGATCCGGAGACGGTCGAGATCGCCGGACGGCCGGTCTATCAGGCCAATCTCTACGATCTGCTCGCCGCCTATGCGCGGCAGGCTCAGAAGCGCGCCCGGTCTTCGGTGCGTTTCAGGGCGCGCGCCGTCTGGTCGCTCGCCGAGGCGAGGGAGATGTTGACACGGCTCATCGGCCTGAGCGGCGACTGGACGGCGCTCGATGCGTGGCTCATCGAGGCTTGCGCCGACCCCGGAATGAGGCGAAGCGCGCGCGCTTCCACCTTCTCCGCCTCGCTCGAACTGGTGCGCGAAGGCCGGATCGAACTTCGTCAGGAAAAGACGTTTGCGCCCATCTGGGTCCGAACCGCGCCGGCCGCCGCCGTCGGAGGAGCGCGCGCGTGAACCCTGTCTCCCGGGCGACAAGACGAGGCACATCATGAGTTCGAACGACAGCCGGCGGAAACGTCACGCGCCTCTTTGAAGCGATCGACGCACGCCCCGCGCCTGAGGACGTGCGGATCGCCGAAGCGATGCTGTTCGCATCCTCGGAGCCGCTCGAGGAGTCCGCCATCGTCCCCCGGCTTTCCGACGGGGCCGATGTGCGCGCCGTGCTCGAAAACCTGAGACAGCTTTACGCCGGACGGGGCGTCAGCCTTGTCCGGGTTGCCGGCCGCTGGGCCTTCCGGACCGCCGACGACCTTTCCTGGCTGCTTGCCCGCGACGGGGAGGAGAAGCGCAAGCTTTCGCGCGCCGCGATCGAGACCCTCGCGATCGTCGCCTATCATCAGCCGGTCACCCGCGCCGACATCGAGGAGATCCGCGGGGTCGCGGTTTCCAAGGGCGCCCTCGACGTGCTGATGGAAACGGGCTGGGTGCGCCTGCGCGGCCGCCGGAAGGCTCCAGGCCGTCCGATCACCTACGGCACGACGAACGACTTTCTCATCCAGTTCGGGTTGGACACGATCGGGGACCTCCCCGGCCTCGACGAACTCCAGGCGGCGGGCCTGTTCGACGGCAAGCTTCCGGGAGGCTTCGGCGTTCCCCGGCCGAACGATGAGCCGGCCCTCAGGGCTGACGAAGAGCCGCTCGAGGAGCCCGGGATGCTCGAACAGGTGTGGGGGCCGCTGTCTTCGGATGAGCAGCGATAGTTCCGGCAGGCTCCGGATCCACGCTCCCCATGTCACGAAACCGCCGAAAACAAGAGGGAGTTTGCCCGCGCCGCCAGGCCCCTCGTGGGAGCATGCTCTTGAGACTGACTGTTTGCGCCGCCGCCCTGCTTTCGCTTCCGGCCTTCGTCCAGGGAAGCTCCGCGTGGGCGCTTCCGCTTGCTTCCCATCGCGCCGCCTATGAGATTTCGCTCATCGATAGCGCCTCGCCTTTGACCGCCTCGGCGCAAACTCCGGTCGCGGCGACCGGGTTGATCGCTTACGAGTTCCGCGGATCGCCCTGCGAGGGTTACGCGTCCAACTTCCGGCAATTGACCGAGATGGAGCGCAGCGAGGGCGATCCGATTTCCATGCAGGTCGACGCGGTGTCGTTCGAAGACGGCGACGGCAAGTCCATGCGTTTCCGGGTCGATTCGCAAGGCGCGGCGCAAACGCCGCCGGTCGCCGGAACCGCGACGCGCCGCCCCGGCGACGATCTCCGGGTCGAATTGACGAAGCCCGCGCCGCGGACGATCGATTTCGGCCACGACGTGCTCTTTCCGACCCAGCACATCGAGCGCCTGATCGAGGCGGCCAAGAATGGCGGCGGCGCGATTCAGGCCCGCGTTTACGACGGTTCGGACACCGGCGCGAAGATCTTCGCGACGATGGCGGTGATCGGCAAGGCGGCGAGCAAGCCGAGCGAGGACGCCGAGACGGCGACAGAACTAAAGGGGATCCGACGCTGGCCGGTGGTCGTCTCTTATTTCAACGAAGCCACGACGGACTCCTCGCCCGAGTACACGCTGTCGTTCGATCTCTACGAGAATGGCGTTTCCGGAACGCTCAAGCTCGACTACGGCCTGTTCGTGCTCCGCGCCCGGCTTCGGAAGCTCGAAATGCTCCCCACGACCGCCTGTGCGAAGTAGCGTCAGGCTTCAGGATTTACGCGCGCTCGGCTGAAAGGCCAGTCCCCGCTGGACGGAGTTTACGCCGAACCTGTCGCGTAGCGCCGCGATCGCCGCTTCCCGGGACTTTTCCCGCTCGGCCCCCGGGTCGATGAGATCGCCCTCTTCCGCGCCCGCGGCCGGCGCGAGATCGAAGGCTGCGACCCCGAGGAGACGGTACGACAATCCGTCGGGCTGAGCCTCGAGCAGCGCTCGCGCCGCGGCGAACAGGCGGGGGGCGAGTTGGGTCGGTCGCAGTCCGTTTCGGCGCCGCGTCCGCAGGCTGAAGTCCGGCAAGCGCAGCTTCAGCGTGATCCCGCTGGCGGCAAGCCCCTGCTTGCGAAGGCGCGCCGCGACCCGGTCGCAATGCCCGAGCAGCACGCGCGTCAGTTCCGCCTTGTCGGTGACATCGACATCGAATGTCGTCTCGCTCGAAATGCTCTTGCTCTCCCGGTCCGGGCTGACCGGCCGACGATCGACGCCCTGCGCCAGCGCCCACAGGCGTCGCCCTTCCTCGCCGAGCCGGTACGCCGCCTCGCGCTCGCCGATCCGTTGCAAATCGCCGATCAGCCGAAAACCGAGCCGTTCGAGGCGGGCTTGCCCGGCCTTGCCGACCCCCCACAGCCGGCCGATGCTCTGCGGCGCGAGCCAGGCCCGGGCCTCCTCGGGCCGCAGGAGGACGAAGCCGCGCGGCTTGTCGAGATCGGAAGCAAGCTTGGCCAGGAACTTGCAGTCGCTGAGACCGACCGAGACGGTCACGCCGATCTCGCTCTCGACCCGGCGGGCGAACCGCGCCAGCGTCTCCGCCGCCCCGGCGCGGTTCGCCGCCTCGCATCCCCTGAGGTCGAGATAGGCCTCGTCGATCGACAGCGGCTCGACGAGCGGCGTCAGGGCGCGCATCAGCGTCCGGATCTCCTGTCCGACCAGGGCGTATTTTCGCATGTCCGGCGGGACCACGACGGCGTCGCGGCAGAGCGCCAGCGCCCGTCCCATCGGCATCGCCGAGCGGACGCCATAGGCCCGGGCGAGATAGCAACAGGTCAGGACGACGCCGCGCCGGCTGGCGCCGCCCACGATGACCGGTTTGTCCCGAAGGCTTGGATTGTCCCGCTTTTCCACTGCGGCGTAGAAGGCGTCGCAATCGACATGCGCGATCTCGAGGCCGCCGGCGGCCGCAAGGTCAAGGGACCTCGGCGACCCGCAAAAGGGGCAGCGCTCAATCTCGGCGGAGCGCCGCTTCAGGCAATCGCGGCACAGGCGCTCCGGTGGCGCTTCGATCATGGGCGGCCGAGACCCGGCCGCCCGCTCAGGACTTCGGCCGCCCGCGCGATCTGATCGGGATCAAGGCCTTCGTCTTCGGCGAAGGCGAGGAGAAGCGGTTCGTCCGACAGAAGGTAATCGAGCACCGAGGCATGGAAGCCCGGCGCCGCCGCAGCCTCCCGCAGATTGTTGGGGCCGAGGCCCGTCGCCCAGAGAAACCGCTCCAACCGCTCACGGTCGGCGGCAAAAAAGGCCAGCGCCGCGACCGCGATCGACATGCCCGTGTCAGGGCTTGTGGATAACCGCGCTTTCGGCGGTTTCGCCATCTGCGGATTCTCCTTTCGTCAAGCTCTCGACGCTAGTATCGGCTGGAAGACCGGCTGGAAAACGCTTCGATGCAAAGCCACGCGCCCAAGACCGTGCTCATCGTCGAGGACAACGAACTCAACATGAAGCTTTTTAACGATCTCGTCGAGACGCGGGGCCATACCATCGTCCAGACGCGCAGCGGCATCGAGGCTGTCGATCTCGCCCGCAAGCATCGGCCCGATCTTATTCTCATGGACATTCAGCTGCCGGAAGTCTCGGGTCTCGAGGTGACGCAGTGGCTGAAGGACGACGAAGATTTGCGCACGATCCCCATTGTCGCGGTCACGGCCTTCGCCATGAAGGGGGACGAGGAGAAGATGTTGCAGGGCGGTTGCGAGGCCTATCTCTCCAAGCCGATCTCGGTCGCCCGGTTCTTCGAGACGATCGACCGGTTCCTGGTCAGTCCCGCGGATACTTAACGCCTTTGGAGGCGTTCGCGGAAAGCGAGGCCGTTCCGACTGTTCTTCCCTGTTAATCGCTGTTAATCGCTGATAACCGGAAAAACCGCTCTCCCGCTCCTCGAGCGTTTGCACAAATCCTTCGTATTTCCTGTCATTGAGCTGATTTGCTTATGCGTGAGATGAAGATAGAACAGGGAACTTGTTTTCCCTGTTTCGCGCCAGAACAGGGAAAGCGGAGCAAGCACGAAAACAAGGGAACCGGCCCCGCCCCCGCGGGTCTGGACGCGTACATGCTTTAATTGAGGATAATGCCATATCGATTTGATTCCTCTACAAAGTCTATTTTTTACAGATACCCACGGCTGGATATCGTCGATCGTGAGCCGGCGCCGCAGCCATCGCCGGCTTGATTGGCTGCCGAGCTGGGCCTCGAGGCCCTGGATGGTTTGGCTCAGCGCCGACTGTGAGACGTCAAGCTTCGATGCGGCGCGGGTATAAGCCGCGCCCAAACGCCACCGGAGGGACGCGGCGAGATCGTCGAGGTCCTCGGCCGACATTCAGATGGCCCACTTGTAAGCTCATTCGCATAGTACCGTTTTATAGCTCGCGCGCCGGTGCGCTAAATCGCGGAAGAAGAGGGATCCCAGGGAGATCAAGCGCAGCGGTTCTGTGCTTTCCGGCAAAGGTCCCGCCGATTGGTTCTCCAGTACCGTCCGCCTCGACCCGTGCCTGGCCGACGGGCAGCGCGGCGGTCGGGATTGCACGCAAGGTCATTGAAGAGGCCGGGGTCTGAAATCGCGGGTGAGGCGGGCGCGCAAGGAGATTGACGATGCAGATCCGCAAGCTTCGAGGAAGCGGCCTCGAGGTCTCGGCCATCGGCCTCGGCTGCATGGGCATGAGCTATCACCGCGGCCCAGCGCCGGATCGCAAGGAGATGGTCGCCCTCATCCGCGAGGCTGTGGCGCGCGGCGTAAACTTCTTCGACACCGCCGAGGTCTACGGCCCGTTCACGAACGAGGAACTCGTCGGCGAAGCGCTGGAGCCGTTCCGCAAGGACGTCGTCATCGCCACGAAGTTCGGCCATGACCTCAGCTCCGGCGCCCTCGACAGTCGCCCTGAACACGTCCGGCAGGCCGTTGAAGGCTCGCTGAAGCGGCTGCGGGTTGAGGTCATCGATCTCTACTATCAGCATCGGGTCGACCCGAACGTGCCGATCGAGGACGTCGCGGGCGCGGTCAGGGACTTGATCGCCGCCGGCAAGGTCAAGCATTTCGGCCTGTCCGAGCCTGGCGCGGAGACGATCCGCCGCGCCCATGCGGTCCAGCCGGTGGCGGCCGTCCAGAGCGAATATTCCCTCTGGTGGCGTGCGCCCGAAGCCGACGTCTTGCCGACCTGCGAGGACCTCGGGATCGGCTTCGTACCCTTTAGTCCGCTCGGCAGGGGCTTCCTCACCGGCAAAATCGACGAGACCACCACGTTCGGCGGCAACGACAATCGCATGGGCTTGCCCAGGTTCACGCCCGAGGCCCGCAGGGCGAACCGGCCCGTCGTCGACCTGCTCGAGGAGACGGGCGCCCGGAAGGGCGCGACGGCAGCGCAGGTCGCGCTCGCCTGGCTGCTGTCCAAGAAGCCCTGGATCGTCCCGATCCCCGGCACCACAAAGCTCAACCGCCTGGAGGAGAACATCGGCGCCGCCTCGCTGGAGCTTACGCCGGACGATGTGCGGCGCATCGAAGACGCCGCTGCCAAGATCATCGTGCAAGGCGACCGCTACCCCGAGGAGATCGAACGCCTGGCGCGCCGATAAACCAGGAACGCGTGCTTCGGGTCAGGACGCAGCCGCAAAGCCGCGCTATGGAGCAAGATCCCGCCTAATCGAAGCCCGCGGCCAGCGCCTCGGCCTCATTCGCGTCGAACGGCTGCGGAGGGCTGCGGGCGGCCAGCGCCGCCGCGGCCCGCTCGAGCGATCTTCCCGCCAGCGCGGGCGACGCCGCGGCGACTGCGCGCGCCTCCTCGAGGTCGCCGTTGCAGTGGAGAACGACATCGAGGCCGGCATCGAAAATGGCCCTCGCCCGTTCGTCGAACGGGCCGCGCAGCGCCTTCATCGACACGTCGTCGCTCATGATCAGGCCGTCGAAGCCGATTTCGCCGCGCATGATCTCTTCGACGACGATGCGCGAAGCGGTCGCGGGCCGTTCCGGATCGAGGGCGCCGAAGATGACATGCGCCGTCATCGCCATGGGCAGATCGTTCAGCGCCCTGAACGGAAAAAAGTCGCGCTCGAGTTCGTCGCGCCCCGCCTTGACCACGGGAAGCTCGTGGTGGCTGTCCGCGCGCGCCCGGCCGTGACCGGGCATGTGCTTGATCACGGGAAGCACGCCCCCGGCGAGGAGCCCCTCGGCGAACGCCCGCCCCATGGCCGCCGCCCGCTCCGGGCGTTGCGAAAAAGACCGCGAGCCTATGACCGCATGGGTCTCCGGCTCGGCCACGTCGAGGACCGGCGCGCAATCGACGGTGATCCCGACCTCGCTCAAATCGCGGGCGATCAGGCGGGCGATCAGGCGGGCGGCGTTCTCCGCCTCGGCCGGCTCCGCCCCCGCTTCGATGGCGCCGGCGGCCGGATAGCGCGGCCAATGCGGCGGTCCCAGCCGCTGGACCCGCCCGCCCTCCTGGTCGATCAGCACAGGCGCATCGGCCCGCCCGACGCATTCGCGGAACGAACCGACGAGCGCGCGCAGCTGATCGCGATCGCCGACATTGCGCTTGAAGAGGATAAGGCCCCACGGGTCACTCTCCCGGAGGAAGCGTCGCTCCTCCGGCCCGAGGGCGAGGCCGGCGCAGCCGCAAATGAACGCCTTCGGCATCGGCGACGCTCGCCTATTTGGCGATGAAGCACTCCCCGCCGTCGCCTTTCAGCCGGGCGCAGAGCGCCGCCGCGTCGGCTTTCGACAAGCCCGTGACACGAAGGCGATAGATCGTAACCCCTTTGACGACGGCCTTGTGCACCCCGATTGCCGAGCCGTTGAGCGCCGTCGCATATTTGGCGTTGAGGCGCGTCATTTCGCTCTTGGCTTCCGCCTCCGATCTGGGCGCGGCGAGCTGGACGGCCCAGCCGGACGAAGCGGCGGCCGACTGCACGGGCTCCGTCGCCGGGGGACTCGCCGGCTCAAGGGCGGCCTCCTGGGCCTTCGTCGCTTTTGCGGCTTTCTCGGCCCGCACCGGCGCGGCTGGACGAACCGGCTCGCCGGAAGCCTCCGCCGGAGACGCCGTCGTCTCGGTCCTGGCGACTGCGATGCGCGCCGAAGACTTGCCGGACAGCTTGGTCGGCAGTTCCAGTTTCGGCGTCGAAGGCTCTGCCTCGCTGACGCTCTTCGAGGCAGGTTTTACAGGCGGCGCTTGGCTCGCCGGCGGCGCTTGGCTCACCGGAGGCGCTTGGCTCACCGGAGGCGCTGGGCTCGCCGCCGGCGCGGCGCTGGCCGTGTTCGCCGCCGCGGTCATCGCCGGGATTGGCGTCCCGTCGGGACGAAGCGACACCGTCCGCACGGGCTTCGGGTCGGGAAACTGCGACGGCGCCGCCGGGGGAGCGGGCGCCGTCATCACCACCACCGGCGTGTCCACCGTCTGCTGGATCGAAGCCCCGGATGCGCCCGTATCGGCCGCCGGACTCGCCGGAGCGGTTGCGGAGGCCTGCGCTGTCAGATCGACCGGCTGCTCCTCGGTGGTCACAACCTTAACCCCCGCCGGCTTGCCGCTGTCCTTCAGCAGACTTGCTCCGCCGTCGCTCGAGGACGCAACATTGTCTTCGCTCGGCGGTTGCACTTTGGTCGGGCCCTGCGCGGCGGCAATGAACGGGGCCTGTTTGGGAAGACCCGGCACGCCGCCCTTCAGCGCCACGACGCCGCCGATCATCGCCACGCCCGCGACCGCAAGCCCGGCGGCCGCGAGTTTCCAGATCCCGGATCGCCGCTCCGGCTCAGCCACGACAAATTCGACGGGCGTTTCGAATTCCTCGAGCGGCGCGCTCTGCGGCTCGGCGACGCTCTGCGGCTGAGGATCCGGGACAGGGTCCAGGGCCGGGCGCAGGACCGCCGGCGGAACCGGGTCGGCCTTCCTCGGCGCCACGGGCTCGGACCGATTGGCCGATCCCTCGCCCGACGTGGGCGGCCGCGCCCGTGCGCCCGACGGGGCGGGTTGCGGGGATGTGTCGAGAAGCTTCGCCAGCTCGGCGAGCGGATCCTCCGAATTGGCCTGCTGGGTGCCTGCGGCGCGCAGTCGCCGCTCGAATTCGTCAAGATTGATCTGTGCGGCCGGTTTTGCTCCGGAAACGTTCATAGTGTCCTCATCACAACGGCTGGCGCGCGCCTGTTGGACGCGATAACCAGACGGCCCGCTAACGCATTTCCTCCGGGGCGCTAACCCCCAAGAGTGACAGCGCGGAGGCCAAAACAAGGCCGACCGCCGTCACTAAAGACAACCGGGCATACGACAATTCTGGATTGCTTTCATTAACGAACCGCAAATTGCGCAAATCCGTCCCGCGATTCCACTGGGCGTGCAGGCGGGTTGCGAGTTCGTGGGCGAAGAACGCGACCCTGTGCGGTTCATGCGCGCCCGCCGCCTGAAGAATCACCCGCGGGTATTGCGCCATCGTCCGCATCAGATCCCGTTCGCCCTCGTCCCTGAGCAGCGAAAGATCGGCCTTCGCCAGCGCGGCGGGCGCGAGGTCGAAGTCGGCAAAGGCGGCGTGGCCCTGCCTTAGAAGGCTTCGCACCCTTGCATGCGCGTACTGCACGTAGAATACGGGATTGTCCTGGCTCTGCTCAATGACTTTGGCGAGATCGAAGTCGAGCGGCGCATCGTTCTTGCGCATCAGCATGATGAAGCGAACGGCGTCCGCCCCAACCTCATCCACCACTTCACGAAGCGTCACGAAGTCTCCGGAACGCTTCGACATTTTGACCGGCTCGCCGGCCCGCATCAGGCGCACCAGCTGGCACAGTCTGACTTCCAGCTTGACCTTGTTGTCTGAGAGCGCGGCGACCGCCGCCTCCATGCGCCGGACATAGCCTCCGTGATCGGCGCCCCAGACGTCGACCAGGGTCGAATAGCCGCGGTCGATCTTCGTCTTGTGGTAGGCGATATCGCTGGCGAAATAGGTGTAGCCGCCGTCCGACTTGATCAGCGGACGATCGACGTCGTCGCCGAACCGGGTCGAACGGAAAAGCGTCTGCTCCCGGTCCTCCCAATCGTCGGAAGGGGCGCCCTTGGGGCGCGGCAGGCGCCCTTCGTAGATGAGCCCCTTGGCGCGCAGGCTTTCGATAGCCTCGCGCACCCGATCCGGGCCGCCGTCGGCCCCGGTAAGCTCCCGTTCCGAGGCGAAGACCTCGTGAGCGATGTTGAGCGCGGCGAGATCGTCGCGAATCATCGCCATCATGGCCTCGGTCGCGCGCTTGCGCACGACGGGGAGCCATTCCGCCTCGGGCCTCTCCCTCAAGGAGGCCCCGAATTCCTCCGCCAGAGCCCGGCCGGCCGCCTTGAGGTAGTCGCCCGGATAGAGGCCGTCCGGGATCGGCCCGACGTCCTCTCCGAGGGCCTCCCGATAGCGGAGGTAAGCCGACCGGGCGAGCACATCGACCTGGGCGCCGGCGTCATTGATGTAGTACTCGCGAGTCGCCTGCCGGCCGGAGAATTCGAGCAGGCTCGCCAGAGCGTCGCCGAACACCGCGCCGCGTGCGTGGCCGACATGCATCGGCCCGGTCGGGTTGGCGCTGACATATTCGACATTGACCGGACCGGCTTCGGCGGGCGGCCCAGCGCCGAAACGGGCGCCTTCGTTAAGAATGAAGCCGAGCGTCCGTTCGTAAACCTCTGCCTTCAAGACGACATTGATGAAGCCAGGGCCGGCCACTTCGGCCTTGAGCACGTCGGGCTGGCGGGCCAGATCTTCGGCGAGGCGCCCGGCGAGCGCCCGCGGACTGGAGCCGGCGGCCTTTGCCTCGCGAGCGTAGACCATCGCCGCGTTGGTCGACAGGTCGCCGTGCCCCGGGTCGCGGGGCGGCTCGACCACGAAGCGGCCAAGGTCGAGGTCGCGCGGAAGCTCGCCGGCGTCGACGCGCCGTTCGATCATCCCGGCGATGCGCGCCTCAAAATCCGCAAAGATGTTCATTCTTCCGTCGCATCTGAGCGGGCGCGTCTAACGCAACTCCAACGGGCCGTCAAAGAGACGCGCGTGCTCGTGGATGGCGAACCGGTCGGTCATTCCGGCGATGTAGTCGGCGACGGCGCGGGCGCGCTGGCCCTCCCCGGCCTTCGCCGCCCAGATCGGCGGCATGGCCGATGGATCGTTCAGATAGGCCTCGAACAGGCGCCGGACGATCGCGTCCGCCTTGTCGCGGACGCGCTGTACGCTCGGGTGCCGGTACATGTGGGCGAACAGAAAGGCCTTGATGTCCCGTTCGGCCGTCTCGATCGCCGGCGAAAGGCCGACCAGCGGGCGGCCGGCGGCGGCCACGCCTTCGGAGGTCGAGACCTTCGCCCTGACGATCCGCCGTCCGCTTTCGCCGATCGCGTCCTCGATGAAGCGGGTGATGACGCGCCGCGTCAGCTCATGCGCCACACGGGGCTCCTCGAGCCCCGGATAGAGGTCGTCGATCTCGCCGAGGAGCGCCCCTGCGAAGGGCGCGGCTTCGCGGATTTCGGCGAGGCCGAAGAGGCCGGCGCGCAGGCCATCGTCGATGTCGTGCGCGCCATAGGCGATGTCGTCGGCGATCGCCGCCGACTGCGCCTCGAGGCTCGCGTGCAGGCTGAGGTCGAGCGGCTGCAGGCGGTCGTAAGCCAGGATCGCCGGCGGCGCGCCGCGCCGGCGGTAGCGCGCCGTGGGGGCGCCGGAGGCGTCGATCAGCGGTCCGTTGTGCTTGACCAGCCCCGCCAGCGTCGGCTGGGTCAGGTTGAGCCCGTCGAACGCCGCATACCGGCGCTCGAGCTCGGTGACGATACGGAGCGCATGGCTGTTGTGGTCGAAGCCGCCATGAGCCTCCATGCAGGCGTCGAGCGCGTCCTCGCCCGTATGGCCGAAGGGCGTGTGGCCGAGGTCGTGGGCCAGCGCCACGGCCTCGGCGAGATCGTCGTCCACCCGCAGCGCCCGCGCCAGCGCCCGGGCGATCTGCGCCACTTCGATGGTGTGGGTGAGGCGAGTGCGGAAATGGTCTCCCTCGTCGGGGACGAAGACCTGGGTCTTGTGGGCGAGCCGGCGGAACGCGGCCGAGTGGACGATGCGGTCCCGATCGCGCTGGAACTCGCTCCGTGTCGGCGAGGGCGGCTCGGCGACGAGCCGTCCGGGAAAACGCGTCGGGTCGGCGGCGTAGGGAGCGCGCGCCAGGGGCGGGTCTTCCTTATTCATCGGTCACCCTGGCGTTGCCTTTTCGCCCCCGGTCCATATCTTAGCGTGGGCAGGTCTTGAAGGCGCCTCTTTTTGCGGCGGCGCGACCAAAGAGGTTTAGGGATGAGCGAAACCGATTCCCCGGTCTCGGCCGCGGTGTCGATCAGCGCGAGCGCCGCCCGGCGGCTGAACGCGATCATGAAGGGCGAAGCGGGCGCTGCGCTGCGCATTTCCGTCAAGGGCGGCGGCTGCTCCGGCTTCCAGTACGCCTTCGATATCGAGAAGGGCCGGGCCGAGGACGATTTCGTCGCCACCCGCGACGGCGCGACCGTGCTGGTCGATCCGATGTCGCTCGAAATGCTGCGCGGCGCCGAGCTCGACTTCGTCGACGACCTGATGGGCCAGTCGTTCCGGGTCAAGAACCCGAACGCGGTCGCCTCCTGCGGCTGCGGGGTCAGTTTCTCGGTCTAGGACAGGTTCCGGGCCGAGGACATCAAATTCCTGCGGCGCCGGAACCCCCCGCGCTGCAATTCGTTGCCTCATCCGGTTCCCCTTTGTCGGATCCATGGAGCAAGGCAATGAAATCACTATTGTTAGGAGCCGTCTCGCTGGCGTTTCTGGCAGGTCCGGCGCTCGCCGACGCGACCGTGACCGTGACCCCTCCGCCGGCGGTGGTCGTTCACCCGGACGTCAACAAGAAAGTCGTCGTTCATCAGGGAATGGGTTGCAGCACCAAGACCGTGAAGAAAACGGACGGTATGGGCAACAGCGTCACGCACACCAGGACGAACTGCTAGGACGAGCCGCAACGCCGCCCGCTCGGAGGCGGGCGGCCGCAGGCTTCGCGTCGCCCGTACGCTTCAGTCCCGATCCGTCAGCGGATCGGCGGGGCGTACTGGATGCCCCCTGACGTCCACAGCTGGTTCAGGCCGCGGGGAATGGCAAGCGGCGTTCTGGCGCCGAGATTGCGGTCGAAAACCTCGCCGTAATTGCCGACATAGCGGATGATGTTGGCCGCCCAGGCGTTGCTCAGCCCGATCTTCTCGCCGAAATCTCCCATCGTCCCGACCAGCCGCCTCACCTCGGGCTTTTGCGATGCGAAAGCCTGACCGATATTGCGCGAGCTGACGCCGAGCTCCTCGGCGTTGATCATGGCGAAATGGACCCATTTCACCAGCTCGATCCATTGCAGATCGTTGTCCCGGACGACGGGACCCAGCGGCTCTTTCGAGATCACGTCGGGCAGGATGAGGTGGTCGCGCGGCTTCGGCAGGCGCAGGCGCAGGGCGTAGAGCTGCGAAAGATCGCTGGTCAGGACCGAACAGAGCCCGGCCCCGTACTTCTTGATCGAATCGTCCGTCGACGAGGACACGACTTCCTGCAGCGCCATGCCGTTCGACGAGAAGAAGTCGGCCAGGTTGTCGATCGTCGTCGTGCCGCTTTGCACGCAGACCTTCGCGCCGTCGAGCTCGCGGGCCGAATTGACGTGCATCGCGCGGGGGACCATGAACCCCTGCCCGTCGTAGTAGGTGACGCCGATGAAGGTCAGCCCGAACTCGCTTTCGCGCGCCATCGTCCAGGTGGAATTGCGCGAAAGAAGGTCGATCTTCCCGTCGTGCAGCGCCTGGAAGCGGGCATCGGCGGTGAGCGGAACCAGCTGGACCTTGTTCGGATCGGCGAAGATGGCGGCGGCGACGGCGCGGCAGAAGTCGACGTCGAAGCCCGTCCACGCGCCGCTGTCGTCGACGGCGGAGAAGCCCGGCAAGCCTTCATTGACGCCGCAAATGAGCGAGCCGCGCGCTCTCACCTGCGCCAACGTCGACGACGACCCGGGCGCGGCGGCGACGACGCCGGCGCTCATCGCCAGGAGAGCCGCCGCGACGATCCCCCGAACGAACGCCCGGCCTAACGCTTCTCGCCACTGAGCCATGCCCATGCCACCAATGCCGCCCCTGCCCAGGGAGCTTAGCGGCAAGCGCGCGAAAGCTTAAGACCGAAACTCAGGTCGGCGGAGGTTCCGCCAACGCGGGACCCTGCCCCGCCGGCTCGGTCGACAGCGCCCAGCCGTCCCCCCTGAGCCAGTCGGATTTGCGCGGCTCCGTCCCGAACCTCAGCGAGCGCACGCGGTTTGCGCCGCCGCGCCGGAACGCCTCGTCGAGGCGCCGTCCGATGGCCGCGTCCTGGGCGCCCCCGCAAGCGATGAACACGACCCCGCCAATGAGCTGCGCCGGCCAGGCGTCGCCCGCATCGGGCCGGGCGATGAGCAGCATCGCCCCCGTCGAGCGCTCCGCCTGGAGCGGAAAAAGAAGCCGCCCGCGCGGGTTCAGCGCGTCGAGCCAGACGCGCAGCGGATGGGACGCGGCGGCGTTGACGTAGACGGCGTCGGCTTTTGGCAGATCCTCGGCGACGCCCGAGCGGGCGCGGACTTCGACCTGGGGGTAGGCGGCGAGATTCGCCCTTGCCCGCTCGGCGATGTCCGGCTCGATCTCGTAGGCGATCACCTTGCCGGTCGGGCCGACAAGGCGGGCGAGGATCGCGGTGTAATAGCCGGCGCCGGCGCCGATGTGCAGGACCGTCTCGCCCTCTTTCAGGGCGAGCGCCTCGATCGAGCGCGCATGCAGCGACGGCTGGCCGTTGTTGATGCCGCGACCGGCGTCGATCGCCACCAGCGCGTCGTCGTAAAGCCGAGCGAGATCCGTCTCCGCCCGCGCGCCGAACCCGCCGCTCGAGACGAACCACGGCGGCGGCCCGGAAAAGTCCTCGCGCGGCACGGCGGCGAAAGCCTGTTCGATCCGCGGGTCCGCCACGCCGCCGTGGCGGGCGACGTCGGCGGCATAGGCCTCGCGAAGCTTTTTCGATCTGTCTTGCATGAATGCCTGCGCCACTCTGCATGCTCGGCGATCGCGCGGCAATCGGGGCCTCGCGTTGGAACCGGACTTCGGGCGATCCGCTGGGGTCCGCGGTCCTTTCCCAAGCCATCCGCCTCACGCGATTTTCAATTGTCCCGGGTTGCGCCGCAGTTGACAAGCCGCCGCCGCGCGTTGGAGGAACTGCGCGCGCGACCCGCTCCAATCTTCGAGGGGAATTCGACCCGCAACGGAACGACGAGGTGAGGCAGCGCCTGATGCCCGATATTGGGAGATCGCCGGAAGCAACCCCGTCGCCGTTCGCAGGAACCAGCGAGGTGGGAGCGTTGATGCGCGCCTGCGATTGGGCGGCCACGCCTCTCGGTTCTCCCGACGCCTGGCCGTCCAGCCTCAGGGCCGTCGTCCAGGTGATGCTGACCTCGCGCTTCGCAATGTGGATGGCCTGGGGCGAGGAGCTCACCTTCCTTTGCAACGACGCCTATCTTCCGACGGTCGGGATCAAGCGCGACTGGGTGATCGGCAGCCGCTCCGACAAGGTCTGGGCGGAAATCTGGCCCGACATCGGGCCGCGCATCCGGCATGTGCTGACCACCGGCGAGGCGACCTGGGACGAAGCGCTGTTGCTCTACCTCGAGCGCAGCGGCTTCACCGAGGAAACCTATCACACCTTCTCCTATTCGCCGCTCGTCGACGACGACGGCACGACGAACGGCATGCTCTGCGTCGTCGCCGAGGTGACGAACCGCGTGATCGGCGAGCGCCAGCTCGCGACGCTGCGCGACCTCGGCGCCCGGCTGGCCGCCTCGCCGACGCGCGCGGAGGTCATGAAGGCGCTCGAAGCCTGTCTGGCCGCCGCGCCCCGGGATCTGCCGTTCGCGCTGGCCTATCTCGCCGCCTCGGACCCGAAGGTTCTGGATCTGGCGGCCGTCCATGGGCTCGCCCGCAAACGCCGCCCGCATCCCGCACACGGATCGCGGTCGACGATCCCGACCCGCCATGGCCGTTGACGCGGGCGACGCGCAACGAGCCAACCCTCATCGACGTCCCGTCCCGAGCGGTCGCCGGACTTCCGCTCGACCATTGGCAGGTTCCTCCCCGGCGAGCGCTGGCGTCGCCGATCCGAAGCGCCGAAGGCGAACCGCTCGTCGGCTATCTTGTCGCCGGCCTCAACCCGCACCGCGCCTTCGACGCCGATTACAGAGGGTTCGTCGGACTTTTGACAGCCCAGGTGGCCGCGGCGATCGCCCGCGCGGACGAATACGAGCGGGCGCGGGCGCAAGCGCTGGCGCTGGCCGAAATCGACCGCGCCAAGACCGCGTTTTTCTCCAACGTTTCGCACGAGTTCCGGACGCCGCTGACGTTGATGCTCGGGCCGCTCGAGGACGCGCTGAGCGAGGCGGAGAGGCCGCGAACTGCGCGAGCGGCTCGAGACCGCCCACCGCAACGCGCTCCGGCTCCTTCGCCTCGTCAACTCGTTGCTCGATTTCTCGCGCATCGAAGCCGGGCGCCTGCAAATGACGTTCCGGCCGACCGATCTCGCGGCGATGACGGCGGAGCTGGCCTCGTCCTTCCGCTCCGCCACCGAACGGGCGGGCCTGCGGCTCGTCGTCGACGCGCAGCTCCTGTCGCAACCGGTCTACGTCGACCGCGACATGTGGGAGACGATCGTCCTCAACCTGATGAGCAACGCCTTCAAGTTCACCTTCGAGGGCGAGATCGGCGTCGAGCTGCGCGAAGAGCGCCGAAAACGTCCGATTGGTCGTGCGCGACACGCGGGGTCGGCATTCCCGCCGACGAACTGCCGAAGCTCTTCGATCGCTTCCACCGCGTCGAGGGCGCGCGCGGGCGCAGCTTCGAAGGCTCGGGCATCGGTCTGGCGCTCGTCCAGGAGCTCGTCAGACAACACGGCGGCAGCATCAGCGTCGAGAGCGAAGTCGGCCGCGGCTCGACCTTCACGGTCGTGGCGCCGCTCGGGGCTTCGCATCTGCCGCCCGAGCGGGTCGAAGTCGACACAGGACGACGCGCCGGTCGCCGTGCGCGCCCAGTCCTTCGTCGAGGAGGCGCTGCGTTGGCTGCCCGGCGGCCCCGGCGCCGACATCCTTTTCGACGCCGGCGCGGCGCAAGAGACGCGAGTGGCGCAAGTCGGCGGCATGCCGGCGGGCTCCCCCGAGCCGCGACGCGTCCTGCTGGCCGACGACAACGCCGATTTGCGCTCCTATATCGCGCGCCTTCTCGCCGATCGCGGTTACGAGGTCGAAACCGTGGTCGACGGCATGGCGGCGTTGGAGGCGGCTCGCGCGACCCGGCCGGATCTCCTCATCACCGACGTCATGATGCCGCGGCTCGACGGCTTTGGCCTCCTGCGCGCGCTTCGCGCGGACCCCGAGCTGCGGGACCTGCCGGTCGTCATCCTGTCGGCCCGGGCCGGGGAGGAAGCCAAGGTCGAGGGCCTGGACGCGGGCGCCGACGATTATCTCATCAAGCCGTTTTCCGCCCGCGAGCTTCTGGCGCGCGTTTCCGCCGTCATCGCGATGGCGTCGATCCGCCGCGAGGCGAGAGAGGCCGTGCGCGCCAGCGAAGCCCTGGCGCACGAACAGGCCGAGCGGGTCCAGCTCGCGCTCGACGCCGGTGCGATCATCGGAACGTGGGTGTGGGACGTCAAAGACGACCGTTTGGTCGGCGACGAACGTTTCGCCCGCTCCTTCGGCCTCGATCCGGAGCTTTGCCGCCTCGGGCTGCCGCTCGACTCGGCGATGGACGCCATCCACGAAGACGATCGCCCCCGCGTCGGCGACACGATCGCCGAGGCGCTTCGAGCGCCGGGGCGCCTACCGTTGCGAGTACCGCGTCCGCGTCGGGGGACGGGCCGTTCCGATGGGTCGAGGCGAATGGACGCGTGGATCTTGCCGCCGACGGCGAGCCGACGCGTTTTCCCGGGGTGCTGATCGACATCGACCATCGGCGTCAGATCGAAGCCGCCTTACGACAGCTCAACGAAGAGCTCGAGATGCGCGTCGCCAGCGCGGTCGCCGCTCGGGAACAGGCGGAAGAGGCGCTTCGGCAGGCGCAGAAAATGGAGGCGGTCGGCCAGCTCACCGGCGGCATCGCCCATGACTTCAACAACCTTCTCACTGTCATCACGGGCAACGTCGACACGGCGCGGCGCGCGCTGCTTGCCGGCGAATCCCGGCCGGGCGACCCGATCGATGGAAAGCGCGCAGAAAGGCGCGGAACGGGCGGCCGCGCTGACCCAACGGCTTCTCGCCTTCTCGCGCCGGCAGCCGCTCGCGCCCAAGCCCATCAATGTCGATCGCCTGGTGACGGGGATGGCCGACCTCCTGCACCGCTCTCTCGGCGAGACCGTGCGGCTCGAGACGGTCTCGACCCCCGGACTCTGGCCGGTCGAGGCGGATCCGAACCAATTGGAGAACGCGATCCTCAATCTTGCGGTGAACGCTCGCGACGCCATGCCCGACGGCGGCAAGCTCACCATCGAGACCGCCAATGCATGGCTCGACGAGCATTATTCAGCGGCGCACGCCGAGGTGACGCCCGGCGGCTACGTGGTGATCTGCGTCACCGACACCGGCCACGGCATGTCGAAGCAAGTCGCTCGCGCGCGCCTTCGATCCCTATTTCACGACGAAGGAGGTCGGCAAAGGGACCGGGCTCGGCCTTTCCATGGTCTATGGCTTCGTCAAACAGTCGGGCGGGCACGTGAAGATCTATTCGGAGCCCGGCGAGGGCACGACGGTGAAGATCTATCTGCCGCGGCTGATGACCGGGGCCGAAGAGGCGCGCGATTCGCCCGTGGCGCCGGATCGCGCAGGTCGGGAACAGATGATCCTCGTCGTCGAGGACGACGACGACGTACGGACTTACACCGTCGAAATGCTTCGCGAGCTCGGCTATCGCGTCGTGCATGCGCCCAACGGGGCGGCAGCGCTGAGGGTGATCGAGCGTGAAGCCGGGCGCATCGATCTTCTCTTCACCGACGTCGTCATGCCGAACATGTCCGGCCGCGAGCTCGCGGACCGGGCGCGGGCGCTGCAGCCCGACCTCAAGGTTCTGTACACGAGCGGCTATACGCGCAACTCGATCGTGCACGGCGGCCGGCTCGACGCCGGCGTCGAGATGATCGCCAAGCCCTTCACCTACCAGACGCTGGCGCGCAAGATCGGCGACATCCTCGAGGCGGGCCGCACCGGGCGGGTGCTCCTGGCGGAGAACGACCCGACGGTGCGGATGTTCGCGGTCGAGGCGTTGGAGGGCGCTGGATTTGCGGTCGATGAAGCCGCTACGGCGTCCGAGGCGATGGGGCGGATTCGCGCCGCGCAGGGGCGCTACGACGCGGCAATCCTCGACGCCAACCTGCCCGAGAAAGCGGGCGACGCGCTCGCAATCGAGCTTCGCGCGATGCACGCGGATCTGCCCCTCCTCATCGCCAGCGACGGCCGCGCCGACTCGCTGCGCGCCAAATTCGTTGACGACCGCTTGGCCGAGGTCGTGAGCAAGCCCTACAATGCCGCCAAGCTGCTTGCGGCCTTGAGCGTGCTCGGGGTGAGGCGCAGATAACGGGTTCCGGCGACGCTTCGTGTCCGCGGGGCGCTCGAATCGTGACAATCGGGGGTTCCCAGCGTCGTGTCGCCTAATCGGCAATCTGACGGAGGAAGGTCAAGATGGAATCCAGGCACGAAGGCGGTTGCGCCTGCGGCGGGATGCGCTTTCGGTTCGCATCTAAGCCGATGTTCGTCCATTGCTGCCATTGCCGCGACTGCCAGAGGCAGACCGGCAGCGCTTTCGTCATCAACGCCCTGATCGAGGCCGACCGGGTCGAGATCCTGTCCGGCAAGACCGAGGCCGTCGAGGTCCCAACCGATAGTGGCCTGCCGCATCCGATCCATCGCTGCGTAAAGTGCAAAATCGCGCTCTGGAGCCATTATGGCGGCCGACTGCGCTTAAGTTTCGTTCGCGTCGGGACGCTCGACACTCCCGCGCGGCTCCCGCCCGACGTGCATATCTACACCCGCTCGAAGCTGCCGTGGATTGCGCTGCCCGCCAATGTTCCAGCGTTCGAAGGCCTATTACGACCGAAGACCTTTGGCCGCCGGAGAGCCTCGCGCGCCGCAAGGCGATCTTCGCCTGACGCGAGCGTGACCAGCAGAGCCACGAACTGGACGGTGCGGCGCCGTAACCGAACGATCCGCGGTGCGCCAGGAACTCGGAAGTCGCGCGACGTCTCACGCGACGTCCCGGCTTCGGCGCGTTCAGCGCGAAAGCCGGGACGTTCGGATCACGGCCTCCGATTACAGGGGGCCGTAATCGCGGTTCAGCCGCGGGTCGAATTATGGACCGCAGATGCGGTGCCGTGACGATCGCGGTGGATGCGGCACACCGCGTGCGGTTGGTACGCATAACCGGTGCGCCTACAGTCGAGCCAACCGCATCGCCAGTAGCGCCGACGACGTCCGCGCCAAGCGAGCCGAGGCCGGCCGCCAGCGCGCCAATCGGCGCGAACGGGCCCCATGCGTAGCCATTGGCAGGTACGTAGTTTAGCCGTAACCTGGCTCAGGCGCATAGCCATAGGCAGGCACGCCATTATAGCCGTAGCCTGGCGCGCCAGGCAAGGAGTACCCATACCCCTCAACGGTCGCCGGTGCGGTGCCTGCAGGCGCGCCGGTGACCGTATCCTGGGCGAAGGCGGGCGTCGCGGCTAGAAAGGCGCAAACCGCCGCCGCCGACAGGGCTGATGTCAGGACGTTTTTCATCGAAAACTCCACTGGTTGATCCCCGAGCGATCCTCCCGGGCGGAGTGAAGCTATTCACGTTCGCTTACCCCACCGCCTCTACAAGGCGTCGCATCCTCAAGTTTTTGGCGCGACATCCCCCGATCGGCGCTCGATCAAGAGCGCCGCCTCGTTTCGCCCAACGTGTGCTGCGCTTCTTCGTTCCACCGCTTGAGCGGCGATCGATCACGGATACGTGATCATGGCCGGCCGCGCCGGAACGACACCGTTAAACATCGCCCTGGATCAGCACTCGAGCCGCGCCGGACGCTCGCAGGAGCGCTCTCGTCACGGCCTGCCGCCACGCCAGCGGACGGCGGGACACCGTCCCAATCCGGGTGAAGCAGCACGGGTCGCGTTCCAGAAGTCACCGCGCATTTCACCAATGCGGCGCTGCGCCGGCTCAGAGCGTCTTTGCCAGGATCGTCTCCATCTCGGATGCAGTGAAGCCGCGCGACGTCTCGCAGGTCACGTTGCCGAGCCTCAGCGCGTCGAGCACCAGCGCCGCCACGGTCTCGTCGTCCGGCGCCTCAATGATCGTCACCATGTCGAAAGCGCCCTGGGTCCACAGGAACTCCTTGACTGTCGCGCCATATTTCTTGGCGTGGCTCACGAAAGCCTCGCCCCGTTTGACGGTGTCCTTGACGTCGTGAAGCCGTTTTTCAGTGAAGCGACCGAGGGTCACATAAAAAGCCATCGTCGGTTCCTTTCGGTTTCGGTAAGGCCACGCAAGATTGGCGCTTACGCCGTCGCCCTCATTGGCGGATAGCAAGAATGCCACGCTCTGGGGCAAAGTGAACGGCCGGCAGCGTTCGTTGAAAAACGGGGGAACGATGAGCCCATACCGGTTGCCGCATGACCTCATAGGCGAGCAGCAGCGCTTGGCGCTCATGTCCGCGCTTCTCGACCCGATCGAGCGTCTCGCGATTGGGCGACTGGGCGTGCGTCCCGGCTGGCGCTGCCTGGAACTCGGCAGCGGTAATGGATCGATTGCGAAGACCTTGGCTGAGCTTGTGGGGCCGAGTGGACGCGTCGTCGCCAGCGACATCGATATTGGCTACATGGCGCATCTTAGAGCGCCGGGCCTCGAAGTGCGCCGCATCGATGTCCTCGAGGACAAGATCGAGGCGGGCTTCTATGACTTCGTCTTGGCGCGGGCTCTGCTCCACCATCTTCCTGATCCGAAGACCGCGTTGGAGCGAATGATCGCTGCCGTAAAGCCCGGCGGCGTCTTTCTCTCAATAGAACCGGATATGCTCCCCGCAACTGTCGCCGAGCCCCAATCGATGCGTTTGTTCTGGCAGGCGTGGCTCAGGTGGTCCGCCGGGTCCGGCATCGACTACCATATCGGCCGCAAGATGCCCGCGTGGCTCGATTCGGTCGGACTGCGAGGCATTGGCGGAGAAGGAAACACCGCGCATTTCAACGGCGGGTCGGATTGGGCCAGGTACTGGACCAGCACGCTGCGCGAGTTGACGCCATCGCTGCTGCAATCAGGCTGCATGACGGAGCCGATGCTCGACGAGTGCTATGCCCGTTACGAGGACCAGCATTATTGGACGAGCATCATGACGTTTACCGTCAGCTGGGGGCGCAAGCCGGCCGACGGCTAGTTGATCAGATCCTGCTAAGACGGCGGATCCCAGAGAAGAGCCAGCCACCGAGCTTTGACCCGGGTATGGCCGGCGAAGCCGGGTGTGGACGCGCCGGAACGGATAAGCAAAGAATATCCGCAAGGAGAACCGTTCATGGTTGGCGCCGTTATTGGGTCTGTCCGATTAGCTCCCGCGTGAGGCCCTTCCCGACCAGCGTCGTCCTGCCGGACGGGCTGCCGATCTCGGGAGAGATTTTGTTGAGCCGCCTGCGCAGCATCGATACGCTCGCCCGTCCGGTCCGCGCCATCGGCGCCGCCGTTCCGCCTGCCGTAGCGGCCGGAAGTCCGCGCCAAGCTCGTCGCGCTGATCACGATTTGAAGGCGTCGGATGACTCCTTACCGGATTTTGGCTTGGACGACTGCGACGCTGTCCGTGGCAAACGCTGCGGCGCAAGAGGCGACGCCCGCCAACACGCTCATGGACATGCGCCGTCAGTTCGAGGCCTGCATAGCGGGAAAGCCTATCGGTTCCGCCGGTTCTCGGGTGACTTTCGTTTTCATGATGAAGCGCGACGGCTCGGTTTTCGGCAAGCCGCGCATCACCTATTCGCATCTCGAGGGCGACGAGGCGGCGCGGCGGCGCTTCCTCGACGACGCGGAGCGGGCGGTCGACGCCTGCCTGCCGTTCAAGGTGACGCCTGCCTTGGGCGCAGCGATCGCCGGCCGGATGTTCTCGGTCCGGATCGGCCAACGAAGGCCGGAACAGGGCGCCTGACGCCGCCGGCTGCTACGGCAAGCGCACTCCGCGCGCATTCTCCACATGGCGTTTCCAGCGGCCTCTGAGGACGCCGGGACGAGAGCCATGGCGTTCGTCAAGAAATTCCGCGCCGAGGATGCGGTCTGTCCTGAAATGCCGGAAATCCTGCCGAAGCTCGCACCACGCCGCCAGCAGCCGCACGGTCTCGGCGTAGCCGATGATCACCGGCCAGATCGTGCGCTGGCTCACCTCAGCCTGCTGGTTTCGATAGCGGATCCGTATCTTGCGCCCGCTGCGGATCCATGCGCGGGTCTGCGCGATGTCCAGGCCGTCAGCGGCGACATTGCCGGGCGGCGCGCCGATGGTGGGCTCGGCGATGAAGGGCCGCAGACGTTCGGGCACGGCGGTTTCAATCTTGGCGATCAGATCGCGCGCCGCCGTGGCCAGCACGGGGTCCCCGCGCCCCGCGACCCATTGCGCGCCAAGCACCGCGGCTTCGATCTCGTCGGGCGTCAGCATCAGCGGCGGCATGTCGAAGTCCCGGTCGAGGACATAGCCTAAGCCCGCCTCGCCCCGGATCGGCGCCCTCTGCCCGATCAGGGCGGCGATGTCGCGGTAAACAGACCGCTTCGAGACCTCAAGTTCTTCGGCCACCATGCCGGCGGTGACCGGCCGGCTCGAGCGCCGCAGGATCTGAATGATCTGAAACAGACGCTCGGCTCGGCGCACCGCGGCTCTCCCTGCTGACACTATGCTGTCAGCAGGCCTCGGCTACAAGCCGAGTCACGCCGCCTCGGCGAGCGATTGGACTGCAACTGAGAGGGTATTATGGATTACGTCTCGACGCGATTGATCACTGGCGACATCAAGCGCCTGGTCGCATTTTATCAAGATATTACAGGCATTTCGCCGAGGTGGCTGACTGAAGACTTCGCTGAATTGGCGACGCCTTCCTGCACCTTGGCGATCGGCAGCAAGCGCACCATGGATAGGCTCGGGGCCGGCGCGGCCCGGCCTGCCGACAACCACAGTGCGATCATCGAATTCCGCGTCGACGATGTCGACAAGGAATATGAAAAACTGGAGAAAGCGGTCGGCGAATTTGTTCAGCGGCCGACAACCATGCCCTGGGGAAACCGCTCCTTGCTGTTTCGCGACCCGGACGGAAATCTGATCAATTTCTTCACCCCGGTCACCCCAGAGGCGAAGAAGACATTCGATGATTAGGGTTTCGACCAGACAGAACCGTCTTCCGTCACCCGCGGGTCCATGCATCGCCGGGTCATCCCAGCTGCGACGCGGGGGACGGCGACGACGGAGCCGGATGGGCCAACCTGGTCGGAACCCTAGGGCGCCGGCTTCACGAAGGCCTCGGCGGCATTTGCCAGGACTTCAGCGAGAACAGCAGCAGCGACGCCGCGACGAGCCCCAGGCCGAAAAAGAACATCGGATCAGCGGCGAAATGAAGGTCGGCGATCCACCACGACAAAATGAGCGATACCAGCGCGGTAAGCCCGGGAACCAGATTGAAGAACATCGTAACGAAGCCATTGTCGCCGCCGGTGGCGGTCAGCGCGATCTGATAGAAGACGCGGCCGACCGACGCGGCGATGATCGTCCCGGCGATCATGAGAAGGACCGCGACGAGAT
Organism: uncultured Alphaproteobacteria bacterium; assembly: GCA_963772555.1. Taxonomy (GTDB): domain Bacteria; phylum Pseudomonadota; class Alphaproteobacteria; order Rhizobiales; family Beijerinckiaceae; genus Roseiarcus. The sequence goes on from CAVYXQ010000036.1 coordinate 30,822, forward strand.
CGCCGCCGAATTGCAGCTCGGAACGGCGGTAGAGGATGAAGACGGTCGTCGGGATCAGGATCAGGTTGGCGGCGAAGAAATTCGCGGCGACCGCGGCCGATTCCTCGTATTTCGCGAACCATTTGCCGACCAGCGTTCCACCGAGCGCCGAAGCGAGCGGTATGGGAATGGCGTAGATCCAGCTGCCGTGCAGGAAGTTGTCCGCCAGCTGGCCGAACGTCGGCCGGTCGGCGCCGCCGAGCTGGCTCCAGGCCACCGCTAGCGCGCCGACGAACGCGCCGGCGAAGCAGCCGAAAAAGACCGCCGGCGAGACCGGGATTGGAACTCGTGACAGGATATAGGCCACCGCCGCCGCCCAGAAGGGCGACAGGTTGAGGATGACCGAGATGATGATCGGATGGGCGTTGCTGAGACCGATGTTGTACAAAAGCAGGCCAGTCATGCCGATGGCGAAGATGACCGCGAGCTTTCCGTAATTCGAGGGATCGCTGATCAGCGCGACGAAATCGTGACGGCTGGCCGGCCGCCACGTCACCAGCGGAATGGAAATCAGAAGGGCGATCTGGGTCAGGCAGACGAATTGTATTGTGCTCAGATGCTTGGCGGCCGGGAAGGAAAACGGCTCCTGGGTCGCATAAAGGAAGGCGGTGAGGACCGAGTAGAGGCTTCCCAGCCGGTAATTCACCGGGAGCGCTGGACGGGACATGGCTGGGACACCCACGGCTCAGCAGGAACGGACGAAAAACGATAGGGGTCCCCGCACGCCGCAACAACGTGTGAGGCGAGGCGTTGGATCGCCGAGCCGGGCGAATTATTCGCCTCGGCGCGGCGACTCTCAGTATCGCGCTCGACCGCGGATGTCGAAGGTTCGCGCGGGAGCGGAGCGCGGCTCTCCCGACGCTTAGGACGGGAAGGCGCACACGGCTGGGCGGCGTGGAGACGCCAGACCGAGATTTTGGCTGTTTTTCGTAGGCTTCCCATTAAATCAAGACAATTTATTTCCGAAAATAGGAAATTGCTCTACAATGCTTCGGAAACGCCGATGCTCTCGCCCGCAAGGAGACCCCCAATGACAGACGAACCGGAACCCGCCTCAAAAGCCGCTGAAACGCGAACAGCGGCCAAGGCGCGGCGCGGAGCCTTGGCGGTCCGCCGCCACCGCTGCCTCGAGGCTCTGGCCGCCGGCTGGAGTGTCGAGCAGATCGCCGAACTGCTCAAAGTCAGCGTTCGGACGGTCCGGCGCGAGGTCGACCGCGCGCTCGACGATCGGCGACTCGATGCGCCCGACCGCTACGTCCATCTGCAAGTTCTCAGATTGACCAAGGCGCTCCGCCTCGCCGACACCGCCATCGAGCGGGGAGACTTGAAGGCGGTCGGCCCCCTGGTGAAGGTTGTCGCTGCGCTCGATCGCTATCACGGGCTCGCGGACAAGCTTGCGTTGAGGTCGAACGCGCCAGCGGCCCGGCCCCTGCCCACGCCGCCCCTCGCTCTGACCTTCGCCGCCCCGCCCCTTGAGCCGGATGCGGCCGAAGGCGAGAGAGCGGCCGAAGTCCAAGCCGAGCCATAGGCTGGCGAGCGCATCGTTGCCGCGGTCGATGACCGCACGCCACCGAATTACCGTAACTAGCATGTATATTTATGGATTGCTGGGTCCGTAACCGAGGGTTTTCGGCACTTCCGTGCTTAAAAAGGTGACAAGTTTTCCGGCCTAACGCATTGAAAGCGCTTGATCGGCGCCAGCATGGCGGCCGTCTCTTCACGACCCCTAGAAGCGGTTGTTCCTCGGAAAGCCCTTCGGCGGCAGGCGGCCGGCTTCGGCGCGGTTGCCGATCCATTCGTTGAGCTCGGGGCTCATCACGGTGAAGGTGCGCCCGGCGGAATCGCGCCAGGTGAGCCCGTCGGCGACGGAAAAGACCCTGGCGTCGGAAACGCCGCCCTCCTTGTAGCGCTGCAGCCGGGTGCCCTTGCCGCGCGCCATGGCGTTGAGCTGGGAGATGGGAAAGACGAGGAGCTTGCGGTTCTCGCCGATGACGGCGACATGGTCGCCGAAAGCGGGAACGATCAGCGCCGCCTTCGCCGAGCCGGTCAGGTTGAGGACCGCCCTGCCCTTCCGCGTCGAGGACAGGAGATCGTCCTCGGCGGCAAGGAAGCCGTTGCCGTCGGAGGCGACGATCAGCCGCCGGCCGCCCGGCGCGTAGGGCCAGACAGCGACGATCGAAGCGCTCTCGTCGATGTCGGCCATGAGGCGGATCGGCTCGCCCTGGCTGCGTCCGCCGGGGAGCTTCGCGGCGTCGAGGGTGAAGACCTTGCCGTCGCTCGTCAGGACGAGGATCTTCGACGTCGTCTCGGCGAAGAACCCTGTTTTCAGGCCGTCGTCCGTCTTGAACGAGACGGACGAGAGGTCAGCGACCTGGCCTTTCATCGCCCGGATCCAGCCCTTCTCCGACACGACGATGGTCAGTGGCTCGCGCTCGATCATCGCTCCGGCGAGGTCGCCGACGACGACGTCGGGCGCGTCCTCGAAGGTGGTCCGCCGTCGGCCGAGCTTCGTCTCGGGACCGAACTTCTTGCGCACGTCGCGGATTTCGACCGTGATCATCTGCCACTGCTTGCGTTCGGCTCCGAGCAGCGACTCGATCGAGGCCTTCTCCTGCTTGAGGTCGTCCTCCTCCTTGCGCAGCGCCATTTCCTCCAGGCGCCGCAGGCTCCGGAGGCGCGTGTCGAGGACGTAGACGGCCTGCGGCTCGGTCAGGCCGAAACGGCTCTTCAGCGCCTCTTTCGGATCGTCGTCCTCGCGGACAATGCGGATGACCTCGTCGAGGTTGAGGAAGACGACGATCATGCCGGCGAGCAGCTCGAGCCGCTTGTCGATCGCCGCGAGGCGGTGGCGCGAGCGGCGCACCAGGACGACGCGGCGATGGTCGAGCCATTGCTGCAGCGCCTCGCCGAGCGAGACGACCTTCGGGATGACGCCGTCGACCAGCACGTTCATGTTGACCGAGATACGCGTCTCAAGTTCGGAGAGGCGAAAGAGCGATTCCATCAGCGTCGCCGGCTCGACCGCGCGGCTTCTCGGCTCAAGCACAATGCGCACGTCCTCGGTCGACTCGTCGCGAATGTCGGCGAGCAGCGGCAGCTTCCGCTCGTTCATGAGGTTGGCGATCGCCTCGATGAGGCGCGACTTCTGCACCCCGTAGGGGATCTCGCTGACGATTGCGACCCAGCCGCCCCGACCGGTCTCCTCCTTCGCCCAGCGGGCGCGCAGGCGAAAGGCACCCCGGCCGGTGCGGTAGGTTTCGACGATCGCCGCCTTGAGGTCGATGACGACGCCGCCGGTCGGAAAGTCCGGGCCCTTGACGAAATTGGTCAAGGCCTCCGTCTCCGCGCCCGGATGGGAGATGAGATAGAGGGCCGCATCGCAGAGCTCGGCGATGTTGTGCGGCGGGATCGAGGTCGCCATGCCGACGGCGATCCCCTGCGCGCCATTGGCGAGCAGGTTCGGCACGGCCGAGGGCATGACGATCGGCTCTTGCGTGTCGCCCGAGTAATTGTCCCGCCAGGCGACCAAATCCTCTTCGACGCCCTCCATCAGGAGGCGCGCGACATCGGTCATGCGGGCTTCGGTGTAGCGGTAGGCGGCGGCGTTGTCGCCGTCGATATTGCCGAAATTGCCCTGCCCCTCGATCAGCGGATAGCGCGACACGAAGTCCTGCGCCAGCCGCACCAGCGCCTCGTAGATCGCCTGGTCGCCATGCGGGTGGAACGAGCCCATCACGTCGCCGACGATCTTGGCGCATTTCTTGAAGGCCGAACCCGGGTCGAGCTTGAGGATGTGCATGCCGTAGAGGATGCGGCGGTGGACGGGCTTCAGCCCGTCGCGCGCGTCGGGGAGCGCCCGACCCATGATGGTCGAGAGCGCATAGGCGAGATAGCGCTCCTCGAGCGCGTCGCGCAGATTGACGTCGATTGGCGCTTGCGGCGGCGGGACGGGCGGGGGCGGAACGGCTTTGGCCATGCCCCCGGTTAGCCCGGGCCCTGAGTCGCAGCAAGGCCGCCGACGGACCCGGCGGCCGGCGGTATGCAGGCGTACATTATTTTTAGAAGCTCGAGCGCCGGAACACCGACGGCGCCACGCCAGTTTTCGGTCCGGCGAAGCCTAGGCCCAAGGTTATCCACAGGCGAACTCAGTTTCGTCCGGTGGCGCTGGTAAGGTTCTTGCGAATCGTTGCCGAGGAGGAGCGCCCCGCGAGGATCATCCGTGCGGAGAATGCTCTAATGATTGGCAAAATTGCTGTTGTTGCACTCTTTCTTTCAAGCGGGGCTGCTCAGGCGCATGACGTCTGGGCGAACGGCAAGGCAGTTCCCGCCTGGGTCAAGGCCGCCTGTTGCGGCCCCGAAGACGTGCATCATCTGACACCGGATCAGGTGCACCGGATTTCCGCCGACTATTACATGGTCGACGGCTACCATCAGCGCATCCCGGCGAGTTCGGCGCTGCCGAGCCAGGACGGCGACTATTGGATCTTCTATCGCGACGACGGCGGGGGATCGCAGTCCGGCGTCTACTGCTTCTTCGTTCCGATGGATTTTTGACCCTCGCGGCCTATCGATCCGGGGCGTAGGCGCCGAAGGCCGTCATGACCGACGGCCGTCGGGTCGCTGAAATCCTGGTCCCTGGGGCGCCGCATTTCGATGCAGGAGCGCCGATGCGCGGAAGCTCCTCAGCGCCGGTGAAGTTCAACGCGAACCTGGGAGATGTCACCCCCGCTGGGCTCGATGTTTAAGGCCTGCCGGCGCCCGTCCGAGGTCAACGAAATCTGTGCGGAGAAGCCCGGGCCGACGACCGCGCCCTCGAAGCGGCCGTTCGCGATCCGCCCCGTCACGTGGCCGGAAATGTCGCGGGTGGCTTCCCGCCAGTCGCCCTGAACCGAGTCCCCCGACGCCTGGACAAAGCTCGTGATGTCGATCCGGTAGCTTTCGCTTGCGCAGACGATGGATTGATTGAGCGACTCGCCCTGTTCGGACTCGGAATAGCGCGCGCGGCAGCGGATTCGCTCGCGGTCGCCGTTCGAGCCGACGACCTGCCCTCCGCCGGTCCAGTCGCCGACAAATCTCTGGAACGGACCTAGCGACGCCGCGGCCGGCTGCAGCGCGGCGAGGCCGAGCGCGATTCCGATGGCCAACGCCGATGCCTGCGGGATGCGAGAAGCTGCGAACTCGAACATTGTCACCTCCTTTTTTAAAGCCTTCGATCAAACGGTCCCGGCTAGCGGCCGGCTCCAGCGCCGCCGGAGTCGTAACAGAAAGGTGGTGACCGGCCGGAGGATCAGGAGATCGCCGACGAGCGCGGCGAGCATCGCAACCGAGCTCAGCCAGCCGAACAGGCGAAGCGCCGGAAGATCGGACAAGACGAGCGCCGCCAGTCCGCAGGCGAGCACGAACGTCGTCAGGATGAGCGCCGGTCCGACGAGAACGGTCGCCCGCTCGACCGCGATCGCCGGATCGTCGGACCCGCGCGTTTCGCGCGTCATGCGGTTGAGGAAGTGGATCGTCGCGCTCAAGCCGAGCCCGAACGAGACCGTCAGCGCGACGACCCCCGAGAATTGCAGACCATAGCCCAGAAGCCGCAGAATTGACCCTGCGGCGACGACTGGAAAGATCCCCGGCAAGAGGCAGGCGAGCCCGATGACGGCAGAGCGGAACGCAAGGCCGATGAAGGCGGCGATGAAGACGAATTCGAGGGTCAGCGCGCTGTTCAGCCGATTGATCATGCTGGCGCTGTTTCGCGCCGCGATGACTGAAAGGCCGGTGACGGCGATCGAATAGCCCGGATGGGCGGCGCGGACCGCCTTGAGCCGCGCGTCGAGCCGGTCGACGATCGGCACGAGGTTCGCCAGGTTCTTGTCCGGGACGAGGCCCGAGACGACGACTGCGGTCTGATCCTTGTTGATGAACCGCCGAACCAGATAGCGGGGAAGCAGATCGACATATTGCTTGAGCACGTCGACGCCCGATGCGCCCATCTTTTCGGCGAGCCACCGCCTGAGCGTCTCGAGCGACCAGACATTGCCGACGCCGGGCTCGCTTTCCAGGGTCTTGTGCACATCGGCGATCGTCGAAAGCGTCTGAGGCGCATAGAGGCTGGCTCCGGGCGGAAAGGTGATCAGCACGTCGATCGGGTTCGAGCCGGTGAGCTCCGCATCGAGGCGGCGGCTCGCCGCGGTCGCCTGCTCCTTGTCGGGAACCTGGTCGGCGAGGCGATAGGTCGGCTGCAGTCCGGAATAGACGAAGGCGAGCCCCGCAACGACCGCCAGACCCGCGAGGCTGAACGCCTCCGGCCGGCGCACCATGCGCCCCGCGATCCAGGCGCAGAAGCGGCGCAGCGCCGTGACGCCGGGATCCGCGCTCTTAAGCGCCGCGACGAAGCGCGCCTCGTCGCGGATGAGGAGGACGCCGAGCGCGGGAACGAGCGACAGGACGGTTATAAGCGCAACGACGGTGGCGAGGAACCCCGCCTCGCCGAAGCCGCGGATGAGGTCGCTCGACGAGACGAGGAGCCCGAGCAGCGACAGTCCCGCCGCGGCGTGGGTCAGGACGCAGGCCGGGCCGACGATCAGAATGGCGTTGCGGAAGGCGGTGCGCTTGTCTCGCCCGGCCATCAGCTGGTCGCGGGCAGCGAAGGTGAGCTGCATGCTGTCGGAAAAGCTGATCACCATGATGAGCGGCGTCATCACGTTGAGGAACATGTTGAGGCGGAAGCCGATCCAGCCGAGCGCCCCGAGCGCAAAGACGATCGCGAGCAGCGGCGGCCCGGCGGCGACGATCATCAGCGACAGGCGACGGAAGAACAGCGCCGCGATCACGCAGCCGAGGGCGAAGCCGACGGCGTTGTAGAGAATGCGGTCGCGCTCGAGCGCGTGGCGAATCTCGAGCTGCATGACCGGCACGCCCGACAGCTCCGCCTTAAGGCCGGCTCCCCGCAGGTCTTCATCCATCGTTTGACGGATTTCGTCGACCGCGGTCTGCAGCCTGTCGCTGTCCACGACGGCGGGGTCGAGCGAAAGAACAACGAGCGCGAGCCGGCCGTCGTCGGACAGGAGCTTGCCGCGGATGAGTTCGTTGCTTTTCACCCGGTCGACAAGCGCCCGGTAGCTCTCGCCCTGCGGCAGCTCTTCAGGGAAGAGCGGCGTCGGCAGACCGCCTTTCGCCGCCGGCTGGCGGGCTGAAAACATTGAGATCGCGCCGCGCGCGCCGTCGATAAGCTGCACGTCGGTGACGAGCGAGCGCATCTTCTCGACCGAATCGCGCTCGAGCAGCGACTTGCCGGTGACGACGATCAGGACGTCGTATTCGCTCGAAGGGAATTCGCGCGTTACCGCTTCGTACTGTTTGAACTCCGCCGAATTCGAGCGAAACAACTGGCTCAGAGAGTCGTCGATCTTGATCCTTTGGATTCCCATAACAGCCAGCACTGCGAGCACAAGCGCGAGCAGAACCGACGCCGCCGGCCAACGGAACGCAATGAGCCCGAACCGTTCAATCCCGAGCGCGATGCTGTGTCCGCCCTTCACGGGGTCGGCTGTCAGGTCCTTCGGATCGTATGATTCCAAACCGTGTTTCCTTGAGGACGTTGAGCCGAGGGTGGCGAAATGAAGTGCTGGCGGATCGAAGAGCACAACGCCTCGGCGCGCAATTGGCTCCGGCGGTTGTCAACATCCCTCCGGTCGCCCGAGGTGACGGGTTGGGGCGCGCCGACTACATAGGGGGCTCCTGTCCCTGCGAGAAGACCGATGCCGCCCATGATCTCCGTCGCTTCGGTCACCAAGCGCTACGCGACCGGGGAGCTTGCGCTGGATTCGGTCGATCTCGCCATCGAGAAAGGCGAGATTTTCGCCCTGCTCGGGCCGAATGGGGCCGGCAAGACGACGCTGATTGGCGTCATTTGCGGCACCATCTCGATGAGTTCCGGCAAGGTTCTGGTCGCCGGGCACGACGTCATCCGCGAATTTCGCGCCGCGCGCGCCAAGGTCGGCCTCGTCCCGCAGGAAATTGCCCTCGACATTTTTGCAACAGTGTGGGCGACCGTGTCGTTCAGCCGCCGACTGTTCGGCCGGCCGCCCGACCCCGGCTTTATCGAGGGGCTCCTGCGCGATCTTTCGCTGTGGGAGAGACGCTCGAGCCGTGTTGTCGAGCTGTCGGGAGGTATGAAGCGCCGGGTGATGATCGCCAAGGCTTTGAGCCATGAGCCTGACGTGCTGTTCCTCGACGAGCCGACCGCGGGCGTCGACGTCAATCTAAGACGCGACATGTGGGCGCTGGTGCGGCGCCTGCGCGACGACGGCGTGACCGTCATCCTGACGACCCACTACATCGAGGAGGCCGAGGATATGGCCGACCGGGTCGGGGTCATCAACAAAGGCCGCATCGTGCTGGTCGAAGACAAGGCGCGGCTCATGCGCAAGCTCGGCAAGCGACGACTGACCCTGGTGCTGCAGACGCCCTTGCCGGCGGTGCCCGCTCAGCTTGCCGGCTGGCCGCTCGAACTGGAAGACGGGGGCCGGAAGCTCTCCTACCGCTTCGACGCGGCATCCGAGGACACCGGCGTGCCTACACTTCTGCGGCGGCTCGGCGAGCTCGGCGTCGACTTCAACGACCTCGAGACGACGACGAGCAGCCTCGAGGACATATTCGTCGATCTGGTCGGGCGCGCGGCATGAGCGGGCTCAATCTGGGCGGCATCTGGGCGATCTACCGCTACGAACTGTCGCGTACCTGGCGGACCATCTGGCAGAGCGTGGCGACGCCGGTCATCACCACTGCGCTCTATTTCGTCGTGTTCGGCGCCGCGATCGGCTCGCGCATGCGCGAGGTCGGCGGGGTCAGTTACGGCGCCTTCATCGTGCCGGGGCTGATGATGCTGTCGCTTCTGACGCAGAGCATCACCAACGCCTCTATCGGCATCTACTTTCCCAAGTTCACCGGAACGATCTTCGAAATCCTGTCGGCGCCGCTGTCCTCGATCGAGGCGGTCATTGCCTATGTCGGCGCGGCATCGACAAAATCAGTCGGCATCGGCCTCGTCATTCTGCTGACCGCGACGCTGTTCGTGCCGGTGCGCATCGAACACCCGGCCTGGATGATCGCTTTCCTCTGCCTGACGGCGATCGCCTTCAGCCTCTTCGGTTTCATCATCGGGATATGGGCGCGAAACTTCGAGCAGCTGGCGATCATCCCGGCGCTGATCGTCACGCCGCTGACCTTCCTCGGCGGCGCCTTCTATTCTATTGACATGCTGCCGCCGCTCTGGCGGACGGTCAGCCTCTTTAATCCGGTCGTCTATCTCGTCAGCGGCTTCCGCTGGAGCTTCTACGGACAGGGCGACGTGAGCGTCGCCGCGAGCCTCGGCATAACGGCGCTGTTCATCGCGGCATGCCTCGCGATCCTGATCTGGATTTTCCGCACCGGATGGCGGCTGAAGCCGTGAGCCACTGCGCCAGTCCACCTTGACGGCGGTTCGATGTCGCGTATAGCACCTCGCGCAATGCCTGATGGCCTTGTCATCGTTACCGGAGGTTCGCGCGGCATCGGCTCCGCGATCTGCCGACGCCTGGCCGTCGATGGCTATTCCATCGCCGTCAATTATGCTTCAGACGCCGCCGCGGCTGAAGCGACGGTCGCCACAATTGAGAAGTCAGGCGCAACGGCGCGGGCATTCCAGGCCGACGTCGGCGATCCCGCCGCGATTACGCGCCTGTTCAACGAGGCGACGCAGGCGCTCGGGCCGCTCGCCGGGCTTGTCAACAACGCCGGCAGCTCCGGCCGCTTCGCCCGGGTGGAGGAACAGGACGCAGCGGACCTGGCGCGGCTGTTTGCCCTCAACGTCATCGGGACGATTCTTTGCTGCAAGGAGGCGGCGCTTCGTCTCTCGACGCGGCATGGCGGTCGCGGCGGCGCGATCGTCAACATCTCGTCGATCGCCGCGCGGCTCGGCGGCCTTCCCGGCCTCGCGCCCTATGCCGCCAGCAAGGGCGCGATCGAGAGTTTCACCAAGGGCTTCGCGACTGAAGTCGGCGCCGAGGCGATCAGGGTCAGCGCCGTCGCGCCGGGAATGGTCGAGACCGACCTGACCCGGCCGCTCCTGTCGCAGCCCGGCGCCCGCGAACGGATCGCCTCCACGACTCCCATGGGGCGCGTCAGCGTTCCCGAGGAGATCGCCGAGGCCGTCGCCTGGCTCATGTCGCCCGCCGCAAGCTTCGTCACCGGCAGCGTCGTCACGGTTTCCGGCGGACGATAACCATCTTGAGCGCTCGGCGCCGGATGGTTCTCCACGCAATTCGGCAACGGGTTCGCGATCGGGTGGGCGCGTATAGAGGGCCGCTCCGGTACTGCCTGCGCGTGACGGTGGCCGCCCTGCTGGCCCTCGCGGTCGCCCGGAGTTTGGCCTTTCCGCTGCACGGATTGTGGGCCGTTCTGACCGCCGTTGTCGTCTCGCAGATCAGCGTCGGCGGTTCGCTCCGCGCGACGATCGAGTACATCGTCGGGACACTCGGCGGGGCCGTCTTCGCAGCCGCCATCGGCGTGCTCATTCCCCACGCGACGCCTGCCGCACAGGCTGGCGTTCTCGCGCTCGCGGTCGCTCCGATGGCGTTCGCGGCGGCGATCAATCCGAGCTTTCGCGTGGCCCCGTTCTCCGCCTTGCTCGTACTCCTGATTGGCGGGGAGCTCGGCGAAAGTCCGTTGCAGTCGGCGGTGATCCGCGTGCTGGAAGTCGGTCTTGGCGGCGCGGTGGCGGTCCTCGTCTCGGTGCTGGTGTTTCCGGAACGCGCGCGCAGGCTGGGACTGGAGGCGGCCGCCCGCGTTCTCGGATTGATGGCCGATGCCCTCCCGAAGCTGCTGGGTGGGTTCGTACGGAACTCCGACCCGGCAGAGACCAGTCGCATCCAGCGCGACCTCGGAGCGGCGGTGGCCGCATTTCAGGCGCTGAGCGCCGAGACGAAGCGCGAGCGCATCTTGTTCCTCAACCGGGAGCCGGATCCCGCGCCGCTCTCGCGAACCTTGCTCAGGCTTCGTCACGATCTCGTCATCCTCGGGCGCGGGGCGGCCGCGCCGCTTCCTGAACCCTTGCCACACCGTCTCGGCCCGCTCATTGCCGGCTTCGGCGGGGAGGCAAGCGAATTTCTGCGCCGGAGCGCGGCGGCGCTCACGCAACGCCGCGGTCCGCCGTCGCCCGAGTCGGTGGAAGCGTCTCTCAAGGCTTATGAATCCGAGGTCGCCTCGCTTCGCAGCGAGGGCCTGACACGCGCTCTCTCAACCGGGGAGGTCGAGCGCCTGTTTGCGCTAGGTTTCGCGCTCGAGCAGCTCTGCCAGAACCTTAACGATCTGGCGCAGCGGCTGCAGGAATACGAGAGGGCGTGGGCGGATGGAAAAGGTCATGGAAACCTTGGCTGATTCCGAGAAACCTGTTCGCCGACATCCTGCGGCTCATCGCGGAATTCCGGCTGTCGCCAGTCGCGTCAACAGCATGGGGCCTTCGGCCGTAGCGCCTTCGTTCAGAAACCACGAGATGTCTTGATGACAGAAAGCCCGCCGCCGATCGGCCCGCGACGGGAAGCCGAAGACCTCCGAAGCGCATCGGCGGACGCCGATGCTTCCGCTTGCAAAGCGCTGCCGCCGGCGCCAGTCTCGGCCTGACTTAGCCGGCTTCACGACGCCTCGCGCTCAACACAGCTTCTGCCCGCTACGACGGTTCATAACGACAGCGGTCATCCGATCGCACCGGGAACGGGGCGCGCGAAAGAGGCGCGAAAGAGGGAGGAAATTCGATGGCCAAATCGATTTCGCGCAAGACGTTCCTCGCGGGCGCGATGGCGACCATGGCGGCGACCATGATCATCCGTCCGGCCCGCGCCGCTCGCAAAACCGTCATCAAATTCGGCCTCGACCTTGCGCCCGACCACCCGACCACGCTGCACGTCATCGCCGCCGGTCAGCAGATCAAAGCCGCCACCAACGGCGAGGTCGAGGTCCAGGCGTTCCCGAGCAGCGAGCTCGGCAACGACACCCACATGATCTCTGGCGTCCGCTCCGGCGCGATTCAGATGATGGGCGTCGGCGATAACATCTTGGCCACCCTGACGCCGAGCTGCGCGATCGACAATCTCGGCTTCGCCTTCAAGGACAGCCAGAGCGCGTGGGAGGCGCTCGACGGCAAGGTCGGCGAGCTGGTGCGCGCCGACATCGAGAAGACTGGGCTGCACGCGATGCGGCGGATCTGGGATGAGGGCTTCCGCCAGATCACTTCCAGCACCCATCCGATCAAGACGGTGGAAGACCTGCACGGGTTCAAGATCCGCGTTCCGCCGAGCCCAATCTCGCTCGATCTCTTCAAGGACCTCGGCGCCTCGCCCGGCGTCCTCAACGTCGCCGAGCTCTACACCGCGCTCCAGACCAAGGTCTACGACGGCCAGGAGAACCCGCTTGGCAACATCGAGAGCCAGAAATTCTATCAGGTGCAGAAATACTGCTCGATGACCGACCATATGTGGGTCGGCTATTGGATTCTGATGAACGGCCCGTTCTGGAACGGCCTGCCCGCCGACCATCAAAAGGCGGTGGCCGATGCGTTCGACACCCAGGCGCTCAGCCAGCGGACGGCGAACCAGGCGCTCGACGAGAGCCTCAAGTCGAAGCTCGCCGGCCAAGGGCTGATCTTCAACGCCCCCGACAAGGCGCCGTTCCGCGCCAAGCTGGTGAGTTCCGGCTTCTACACCACCTGGAAAGCCAAGTTCGCGCCCGATCTGTGGGCGGCGCTCGAGACCTACACCGGCGCGCTCGGCTGAGGGCGCGATGCCGCCCCGCGTCCAGGTCGGTTCCAGCGAACTCGAGCCGGAGGGGGTCCTCAGCGCGGTACTGACCGGAGCCACGGAGGTCCCCCATGGACCGGGCGGCGCGCCGGCCTTCCTCGGCCGGCTCGACACGGTCGTCGCCTTCGCCACCGAGCTCGCCGCCGCCGCCCTGGTGGTGACCGAGATCGGCATCCTGGGCGCAGGCGTCTTCTGGCGCTACGTGCTCGACAATCCGCTGGCGTGGAGCGACGAACTCGCCAGCATGCTGTTTCTGTGGCTGATCAGCCTCGGCGCGGTGATCGCGCTCCGCCGCGGCGAGCACATGCGGATGACGGTCGTGGTCCGCAGATTGCCGCCCGGGCTGCAACGCTTCCTCGGCCATGCCGCGGCCCTGGTCGTTGTCGTCTTCACTATGGTCGTGCTGATCCCCGGCGTCGGCTACATGGAACAGCAGCAGGCGATCACAACACCGACCCTGCAGATTCCCGGCTCCTGGGAGATCGCCGGCGAGTTGCTCGCCTTTGCGCTGCTGCTCTACACCGCGCTCCGGCAATTCCTCACCGGCATCGCGCCGCGCGAGTTCGCCAGCCTCGCCGCCGTGACCGCGGCGCTCGCGGTGGCGCTCTGGCAGCTCGAGCCATGGTTCGAGGATATCGGCAACGCCGATCTGCTGATCTTCTTCGTCGGCTTCGTCGGCCTCAGCATCCTCTCCGGCGTGCCGATCGCCTTCGCCTTCGGCATCTCGACCATCGGTTACCTGTTCTACGCCAGCACCGTCCCGCTCTCCATCGTCGTGAGCCAGATGAACCAGGGGATGTCGGCGATCGAGCTGCTCGCGGTGCCGATGTTCGTCGTCCTCGGCCTGCTGCTCGAGATGACCGGGATCGCGCGCGCGATGGTCGATTTCCTCGCCGCCCTGGTCGGGCGCCGACGAGGCGGCCTCTCCTACGTGCTGATCGGCGCGATGTATCTGATCTCCGGCATCTCCGGCTCGAAGGCGGCCGACCAGGCGGCGGTAGCGCCGATCCTGCTGCCCGAAATGAAGCGGCGCGGTGCCCATCCCGGCGAGCTGGTCGCCCAGCTCGCGTCCTCGGCGGCGATGTCGGAAACGATCCCGCCCAGCCTGGTGCTGATCATCGTCGGCGCGGTCACCGGCGTCTCGACCGCGGCTCTCTTCCATGGCGGCCTGCTGCCGGCGGGCGTCGGCGCGCTCGCGCTGATCATCGCCATCTTTTTCCGCACCCGGCACGAGCAACCTATGGGCGAGCCCGCGAAGACGCGCGACATCACCCGCAAGTTCCTGATCGCAGTGCCGGCGCTGATCCTGCCCTTCCTGATCCGCTATTTCGTGCTCGCCGGCATCACCACCGCGACCGAGGTCGCGGTGATCGGGATCATCTATTCGGTGGTCGCCGGCCTGGTCGTCTATCGCTGCTTCGACTGGAAGCGCGTCTTCCCCATCCTGGTCGAGACCGCGGCGCTCTCGGGGGCGATCCTGCTCATCATCGGCAGCGCCTCGGTGATGGCCTGGGCGCTGACCCAGGCCGGCTTCGCCCAGTCGCTTGCCGACCTGATGGCGAGCCTGCCCGGCGGCAAGGCGAGCTATATGGGCATCTCGATCGTACTGTTCATCGTTCTCGGCAGCGTGCTGGAAGGGCTCCCGGCGATGGTGCTATTCGGCCCGCTGCTGTTCCCGATTGCCCAGAACCTCGGCATCAACGAAATCCAGTACGCGATCGTCGCCATCCTGGCGATGGGCATCGGCCTCTTCTCGCCGCCCTTCGGCGTTGGCTTCTACCAGTCCTGCCTGATCGGCCGCGCGGAAACCGAGCAGGCGCTCGGCCGCGTCATTCCCTACATGGCGGCGCTGGTGGTCGCGCTGATCATCGTCGCCCTCTTTCCCTGGCTATCGACCTGAGGGAAGGCGCTCCGCCACTCGCCGGGCAAGAGAGATCAGTGACAGGCCAAGGCAGCTCGGCCGTTGCCGAGCGAGCGGGCGCCGCTTGGCCGCTCGGCGCGGCGAACCGGCAGGAACCGAAGCGATGCGACTCGCCGGGCTGCTGCATCGCGCGCGCCTGCTCCAGCGCGTCGATTTCCCTGTCGCCGAGGTACTCAGGCCAAGCGCGACTGAGGCCGAGATCCAGGCCCAAAGACCTGGAGACCGCGGCCTTCAACGACTTCCTCTAAGCCCGCTCGATCGGCCGCGGCCGAGATCGACGATCCCCCAATCGCGACCGCAACCCGGACATGCGCACACCCCGGGAGCGCTTCGGCTTCATCATCCGAGCCGAAGCGGGCGCGCTCAGTCGGCGAACAATTCCCGGAACGCGGCTGGCAACGGGAGAAACGGCGTTCATTCTCCCCGACGCGCCGCCGCCGCCCAATTGTACGCGGCGTTGCGCTCGTTCGCGCCGAAGAGACGGATCGGCACGGCGGAGACGTCGAAGCCGCCGAGTTTGGCTTCGTCCATGCGGTCGGTGTCGGTGACCACGGCGAGCTTGACCAGATTCTTGTGCGCGAGCGAGGAATTCGCCAGCCCGCGTGCGAGCTCGGCGAAATAGCCGTCGAAGTCCCGGTCGATGACGATCACGACACCGGTCGACGCGATCGAGGAGCCAATCGCCTTCTCGATCGCGACCTCGACGTCGCGCGCCAGGATGGTTCCGCTTGCGCGCAAGGCGAGCGTGTCCGCCGGCGCGTCCTGAACTCGGTCCAGCATGAGCGTTTTCCTCCCTCAGCCACAGACGTCGCAGCGTTGTCGGCGCCCAAGGCTCCTTCATAGCAGACGGATGCGCGACTGTGAGCGAGTCACCGGTGCGGGCGCCAGACGGCGATGGTTCTCAGCATGGCATTGAATGGTTCTATCTGTCTGCCGGGCTGAAGTATCACGACAGGGTGGCGTTGCATTCAGTCATTCCTCGTTTCCCAGCCATTTGACAAAACCGGAACATCATTTACAATTCAGTCGTGAGTTCAAGACGCTTTCCCCTTCTCCCGATCGCCACACCGCGCCGCCCGCCGTGTAACCCATAGCGATTGTTCAATTGGCAGTGGGCCCCGCAATCCAACAGAATCGGTAGGTTCCAAGAAAATCCAAGTTCGTCATTTCCCGCCGGCCTTCGCGACCGCCGCCAGGAAGGCGCGGCGCGCCTCGGGCAGCGGTTCGCCGCGCGCACCAAACAGGTCGCGCGCCAGAAAGTGGCCGGTCGTGCGGAAGCCGTCGGCGACCTCTTGGGCGCTGGGCATCGGGTCGAGGCCGGCGCCCTCGCGCAGGAAGGCGGGCAGCGGCAGGAGCCGGTCGCGGAATGGCGCGCCGGCGGCGGCGCTGACCGCCCGCCCGGTCCGCGGCGAGACGTAGACGAGGCTGTCGCGCGTCCCAGTCGCCGCGCATTCGCTGAGATCGAGGCTGAAGCCGCACTCGGCGAGGAGCTGGGCTTCGAAGCGGGCGACAAGCGCGGGCGCGAGCGCAGCGTCGTCGAGGCGCCCGGCGATCAGCGTCAGCGTCTCATACACACCCTCGTGCGGATCGCGTTCGGGCAGGAGCCGCGCCAGCTGGCCGAGATAATGCAGGCCGGCGAGCGCCAGCGCGCTCCCCATCAGCCGCCCTGCCCGCAAGCTCATCGGCTCGACGGCGAAGGCGCCCAGATGCTCGTCGAGCCGCGCCCGCCAGACGAGGCCGAGCGTGTTGCCCGGCTGTAGCGCCGCGTTGAGCCGCATCGAGCGCCCGCCACGCACGAGGCCGAGATGGCGTCCATGCGCGCGCGTCATCGCTTCGACGATCGCCGAATGCTCGCCGTGACGGCGGACGCCGATGACCAGGCCTTCGTCGCGCCATTCCATGTGAAGCGCCTCTTACGATCGCAGATGCGCCGGCGGAGGCACGCGCGCAAGCCGGAGCGCGACGAGGAGCGCGGCCATCGCGAGCGCGCCGACAAAGGCGGCGACGCCTGACCAGCCGCCGCAAGCAAGGACCCAGCCGCCGAGCGAGCCGGCGACGCTCGAGCCGAGATAGTAGAAGAAGAGGTAGAGCGCGCTCGCTTGCGCCCGCGCCGTCTCGGCCCGCAGCCCGATCCAGCTCGAGGCGATGGTGTGCCCACCGAAGAACCCCGCCGTCACCAGGGCGACGCCGAGAAGCGTCAGCGGCAGATTGTCCGGCAGCGTCGCCAGGGCGCCGAGCGGCATCAGGACGATCGCCGGTCCGATGACGCGCCGCCGCCCGTAGCGCCCTGCGGGCTCGCCCGCCGCCGGGGAGACGACCGTGCCGACAAGGTAGAGGACGAAGACGAAGCCGATCCTGGTCTGGCTCAGCGAGAACGGCGGCGCCGCGAGGCGGAAGCCGATGTAGTTGTACGTGGTGACGAGCGCGCCCATCAGGAGGAAGCCGAGCGCAAACAGGTACCGAAGTCCCGGATCGCGAAAATGCGCCCGGATCGCCGGCGCGATCGCCGTCGGCGGCGGCTTCGGCGGGTCGCCGGGCTCCGGCGGCAGGGCGAGGGCGAAAGCCAGCGAACAGGCGAGCGAGAAGGCGCCGACCGCGCCGACGGCGGCCCGCCAGCCGCCCCATTCCGCGAGCGCCGCGACGCCCAGGCGCCCGCCCATGCCGCCCACAGTCGAGCCGGCGATGTAGAGGCCCATCGCCAGGCCGATCGCCGAGCGGTCCATCGTGTCGGCGAGATAGGCCATGGCGACCGCCGGAACCCCGGAAAGCGTCAGGCCCGTCAGCGCTCTTATGGCGAGCAGCGTCGGCCAGTTCGGCGCGAAGGCCATTGCGAACGTCGCGCCGGCCGCGGCGGCCAGCGAAACGGCCATGACCGTTTTCTTGCCGCGACTCTCCGACAGCGCCCCGGCCCCGAACAGGGCGACCGCCATCACCCCCGTCGTAGCCGAGAGCGAAAGGCTGGCCGTGGCCGGCGAGAGCGAAAAGCTCTCGGCGAAATTCGGCATTAGCGGCTGCACGCAATAAAGCGTCGCGAAAGTGGCGAGGCCGCCGAGGAAGAGCGCAAAGGAGACGCGCCAGAAACGCCCCTCGCCGCGCAGGATGAGCGAGGGCGAGGCTCGCGGAGGGAGGCCGGCTGTGGTCGGAGCCGTCATGATCGGCGTCGCGCCTTCTGATGGCGGAGGGGAAGGCGAGTCCATCGCCAGGCGAAACCGGCGGCGCTGCCGGGTTTCCTCAACGGGCCCCGCGTCGAGCCGCTTATCCGTTGCGCTACGCGCACGCAACTGCGACTGAGCTCGCGCGGTTCCTACGGCCTTGAGCGAGCCCGCCGACGGCCGCCCCGACGCGATGTCGGTCGGCGAAGCCGGAAATTGAAGAGGTGGGAACCGCCGGCGGCCGGATGCGTCTTCGGAGCGGCTGATCGGAACATGATCCGAGGAGGCGACCCTTGAGCGTCGACGTTGTCTGGCTCCGCGACGACTTCCGCCTGGACGACCAGCCGGCCATCGCGGCCGCGGCGGACCGGCCGGCGCTCTTCGTCTACGTCCATGACGAGAGCCCGAAGAACGGCCGACCGCCCGGCGGCGCCGCGAGATGGCGGCTCGACCGGTCGCTGAGGGCGATGGAGGCGCGGCTGGCGGAACGCGGCGCCCGCCTCGATGTCCTCAACGGCGGCGCCGAAGCCACGATCCTGGCGGTGGCCGCCGCCGCGGGTGCCGGCCGCGTGCTGTGGAGCCGGCGCTACGAGGGCGCCGCGATGGCGCTCGACGCGGGGATCAAGACCGCCCTGCGCCAACGCAGCGTCGAAGGCCTGAGCTTCAATGGCAGGCTCCTGCGCGAGCCCTGGGAACTAACGAATAAGGACGGCGCCCCCGCCGGCACATTTTCCGGCTTCTGGCGACGCAGCCTTTCGCTCGGCCCCTTCGCCGAGCCGGCGCCGCCGCCCGATCGCCTCGTTGGCGCGGATTGGCCCGCCGGCGCCCCGGAGCGGCGCTCGATCGCGGCTTTGCGCCTCACGCCGACGAAGCCGGACTGGTCAGGCGAGTTGGCGCTCGGCGAGAGTCCGGGGGAAACCGGCGCGCTCGCCGCGCTCGACCGCTTTGTCGCCGTAAGGCTCGAGGGCTATGCCGAGGGGCGCGACCGCATTGCCGAGGATGCGACGTCACGCCAGTCCGCCCACCTCAGGTTTGGCGAAATGTCCCCGCGCCGGATCGCGAAGGCCACAGAGCATGCGGCCGCCTCTCGTCCAGGCATGGGCCGGGCGGCAGAAAAACTGCTTGCCGAGCTCGGCTGGCGCGATTTCGCCGCCGCGCTCCTCTTCGCCCACCCCGACCTCGCGACCCGGCCTTTGCGCCGCGAGTTCGAGCGCTTTCCTTTTCGTGACGACGAGGCCGGCTTTCGCGCCTGGACGCGCGGCGAGACGGGCTATCCGATCGTCGACGCCGGCATGCGCCAGCTTTGGCGCACCGGCTACATGCAGAACCGCGTGCGGATGGTCGCAGCCTCGTTTCTGATCAAGCACCTCCTCATCGACTGGCGTCGGGGCGAGGAGTGGTTCTGGGACACGCTCTCGGACGCCGACCCCGCCAGCAATCCGATGAACTGGCAATGGGTCGCCGGCTCCGGCGCGGACGCCGCTCCCTACTTCCGCATCTTCAATCCGGTCCTGCAGGCCGAGAGGTTCGATCCGGACGGCGCCTACGTGCGCCGCTGGGTCCCCGAGCTCGCCCGCCTCGAGGCGCCCTTCGTCCAGGCCCCGTGGCGGGCGCCGGCCGAGGCGCTCGCGCGGGCCGGGACGATCATCGGCAAGACCTATCCGGCGCCAATCATCGACCATTCCGCCGCCCGCGCCCGGGCCCTCGAAGCCTTCGCCGAGATCCGCAGCAAGGGCGGCGAGTCGCTGACCCGATCCAGACCCGATCCGGGGCGATTCCGCTGCATTTCCGCCCAGGGCGCCCCCAGCTACACGCCGAGGTAGCGCTGCAGGAGGTCGGGCTGCGTTTTTATCTCTGCGGCGGAGCCCTCATGGGCGATATGGCCGTTGCTTATAATGTAGACGCGCTCCGCCAGAGCGAGCGTCGCAGCCAGATTTTGCTCCACCAGAACGATCGTCTGGCCGGATCGCGCCAGCTCGCGGCACGTCCGCACCAGATCCTGGACGATGACCGGAGCGAGCCCCTCGAAAGGCTCGTCGAGCAGGATGATCTTCGGATCGCGCACGAGCGCCCGCGCGATCGCCAGCATCTGCTGCTCGCCCCCGGAAAGATCGGTCCCGCGACTCGTGCGCCGCTCCTCGAGCCGGGGGAACATCTCGTAAATCCGGGCGAGCGGCCATTTGTTCTTGGCGGTCAGACCGGCGAGGACGATGTTCTCTTCGACGCTCAGGCTGCCGAAAATACGTCGATCCTCGTGCACGAGCTGCATGCCGAGCCGGGCGATGCCGTGCGCCTTCAGCCCGACCAGCTCGTCGCCGTCGAGCCTGACGCTGCCCGTGCGCCGCGCGACGATGCCCATCAGGCTTTTCAGCGTCGTGCTCTTGCCCGCGCCGTTCCTGCCGAGAAGAGCTACCGCCTCGTGCTTCTCGACCCGTAGCGAGACGTCGAAAAGGATGTGGCTCTCGCCGTAGTAGCTGTTGAGCCCGTTGACTTCGAGCAGGCTCACGCCGCCTCTCCGTGAACGCCGCCGAGATAGGCCTCCTGCACCTTGGGATTGGTCTTGATCTCGTCGGGCGTGCCCTCGGCCAGCACGCGACCCTCCTGCAGCACGGTGACTTTTCCGACCAGCTCGAACAGCGAGTCCATGTCATGGTCGATGATGATCACGGTACGACCGCGCGCGATCGACTTGAGCAGGGCGACCGTGTCCACGCGCTCGCGCGGACTCATGCCCGCAAGCGGTTCGTCGAGCAGGAGCAGGCTCGGCAAGGTCGCCAGCGCCAGCCCGATTTCGAGCCGCCGCTTCTCGCCGTAGGCAAGCTCGGAGACCGGCGTGTCCGGCCGCTCGCTCAGATTGACGAGCGCCAGCGTCTGTTCGACCTGCTCGTCGAGGCGAGGAATGCTGCGCAAACTGCGGAACAGATCGAGCTTGAACCTGCCGCGGATCTGGCCGAGCGCCGCGATCCTCAGATTCTGCTCTGACGGTCAGGCGATCGAAAAGCTGATTGATCTGGTAGCTCTTGGTGAGCCCGAGCTGGCAGACGTCCGTGACGCTCATCCCGGTGATATCGCGCCCTTCGAACACGATGCTGCCCGACGTCGGGGAGACCTCGCAGGTCAGCATCTTGAAGAAGGTGCTCTTGCCTGCCCCGTTCGGCCCGATGATGCCGCGCATTTCACCGTGGTCGACGACGAAGTCGATGTCGCTGTTGGCCACCAGCCCGCCATAGCGCTTGGTCAGGCCTGTCGCCTGCAGAATCGGTCCCGACGCCTGCTCGGCAGGATGACGAGGCGCCCGAACGATTTCCGCGGCGGGCCGCGCCACGGCTGGCGATACGGTACGGTGGGCTCGTCTTCTCGAAGGGCTCTGCCTTATTCCCGCCGACCGCCGTGAGCCGATAGAGGTCGACGAAAGCGCCGACGATTCCGCGCCTCAGGAAGCAGACGAGCAGGACGAAGACGATGCCGAGCACGAGCTTCCAGGTTGCGCCAAGATGCAGGGTGTTCTGGAAGAAATCGCTCAGATAGAGCCATACCGTCGCGCCGACCAGCGGCCCGACCAGCGTGCCTGCGCCGCCGATCGCGGTCTGCATGACCAGCTGGCCGGATGTGTCGAACATGAAAGCATCCGGCGGCATGAAGCCCTGCATGACGGCGAGAAGACCCCCGGCGAAACCGGCATAGGCCGCAGCGACGACGAAGGCGGTGAGCTTGTAGCCGTGAATGTTGTGACCGAGCGCCGATGCGCGCAGCGGGTTATCGCGCAGCGCGCTCAGGATCGCTCCCACCGGCGACCGCACGATGCGCAGCGCGATCACGAGGCCGACGAAATACCAGAAAGCCAGGAAGGCATACATCGACGCGTCGGAGTGGAAGCGCAGCGTCACAAAACCGAGGTTGAAGCGGGGCGCCGGCACGCCCGGCAGGCCGTTCTCCCCGCCGGTGAAGTCCGACAAGGGATTGAACTCGACGAAGAAGAAAACCTCGGCGATCGCCACCGTAATCATGGCGAAGTAGATGCCCGTGCGCCTGAGGGCGATCAAACCGACAAGATAGCCCACCGCGCCCGCAACGACGGCGCCGATCACAATCGACGTTAGGACATAGGGAAAGTTGGCTACGGCAAGCAGATAAGCGGCGAACATGCCGCCGGTGCCGAAGAACGCAGACTGACCGAACGACAGTAGACCCGTATAGCCGAACAAGAGATCGAAGCCGAGCCCGAACAGCCCCCATATCAGGACGCGGTTGATGGTGGTCAGCGCGAAGCCGAGATGCGGCAGCACGAAGGGCGCGGCAATCAGCGCGACGATCGTGAACGCCTCAACGACGAAGGGACGATTCGTAATCATGAAGGAACCGCGGTCACTCCCGGCCAGCCGCGCCGAGGAGCCCGTAGGGACGGATCACCAGCACGAGCGTCATCGCCACGAAAAGCATGACGTAGGCATAGCCGGGGTTGAACATCGAGGTGATGCTGATGATCTCTCCGGCCAGGAGGCCGCCGACCACTGCGCCCGGAAATGAGCCGACGCCGCCGATGACGACGACGACAAAAGTCTGAACGAGGATCGATTTGCCGACGTCCGGCGTGATCGAGACGACCGGAGCGTTGACGATGCCGGCGAAGCCCGCGGCCATCGCGCCGATGCCGAAGACCAGCGTGAAGATCCTGTAGACGTCGATCCCCAGCGAATTGACCATCACCGAATCCTCGATCCCCGCGCGCACGATCATGCCGATGCGGGTGCGGTAGAGCACGAAATAGAGCGCGAGCAGCGCGACCGCGACGATGCCGAGCAGAACGAGCCGGTAGGTCGGATAGACCATGAAACCGAGCGATGTGATGCCGACCACCGGCGGCGGGATCATCTTCGACAGACTGCCGAAGAAAAAGCGTACCGCCTCCACGAACACAATGCCGAGACCGAAAGTGACGAGAAGCTGGTCCTCATTCGGGCGCGCGTAGAAATAGCGGATGATCAGCCGTTCCGTCAGCACCCCGACCAGCATGACGAAGAGCGAGCCGGCCACCACCGCCAGGAGGAAGGACCCGGAATGGGTGTAGGCGACCCAGCCGGCGTAGCCGCCGAGCATGAACATCGCGCCGTGCGCGAGGTTGAGGACGCCGAGCGTGCCGTAGATGATCGTCAGGCCGGACGAAATCAGCGCCAGAAGCGCGCCGAGCACAAGCCCGTTGAAGCACTGCGATATGAAGTTTGCCCAGTTGACCACGCTGCCGCCGCTCGCATCGAAGCTGATGAATTAGAGCTGATCCATGGACCCGCGGGTCAAGCCCGCGGGTGACGGGAGAATGATTCTGCCCGGTCGAAAGCGTACTTGGACAGGTTGACTTGGCCAGAGCGCCGCTGGGTTAAACGCCCTTCTCCTCGCCTCGAGCGCGGAGAAGGGACCGGCGCCGTCAGGTGTAGGCGCCAAGCTCGCAGCCGAAGGCGTCCGGCTTTTGCATCAGCGGCTCGCCCGGCACCACTTCGAGCACTTCCCAGTAGTCCTCCGGGTTCTTCATGTCCTTCGGCGCCTTGCCTCGGACGATGATGACGGGGCGGATCAACTGATGGTCCTGGGGGCGGAAGCGCACATCTCCCACCATCGAGGGGAAAGTCTCGCCCTTTTCATACTGCTTGATCACGTCGGGCGGGTAAAAGGTGCCGGCCTCGGAAACCATGCGTCCCCAGATCGCGAACTGCATGTAAGCGTTCTCGGCGCCCCACTGCGGCCGGTAGTTGTACTTCTTCTGGAAGGCCTCCACGAACATCTTGGCGAGCGGGAACTTGTCCTCGAGAGTCCACCAGAAGTCGGTGGCGGCGAAAACGCCCTCGGTGAGCTCAGGACCGACTTCTTTGGCGAGGAAGGGAATCTGATAGGGGATCACCATCTTCATCTTTGGCGTCAGGCCGAATTGCCTAGCCTGCTGCATGGACAGCACGGCGTCCCGGCCCCAATTCACGTTGATGATAAACTCGGCGCCTGAGTTGGCGATGTTGGTGAGGTATTGGCTGAAGTCCTGCGTCCCGAGCGGCGAAACCTGGTTCGTCACCATTGTCCAGCCGCCATCCGAAGACAGGTAGTCGTTCACCGACTTCGTCACCGTGTGTCCGTAGGTGTAGTCGGGCGTCATGTACGCCGCCTTCTTGCCCTTGCCGAAATTCTTCAAAAGAACCGGGCCGATGGCGTTGGCGGCGGTCTCGCCATAGAAGCACTGGCGGAACGAATAGCGCGAGCAGTCCTTCCCGGTCGTGTCGTTGGAGCCGGAGATGGCGACGAGATAGAGGATCTTCTCGCGCTGAGCGAACTTGTTCAACGCCACGGCGACCGCTGAAGAGGTCGAACCGGTCATGGCGACGATCTTGTCGTTGTCGATGAAGACTTGTTGTTCCTGCACCGCGTTGTTCGGCTTGGCCGCCGAGTTGGCGACGACGAGCTTCACCTGCTTGCCGAGCACGCCTTTGGTCACTTTCGGCGCGATCTGCTTGATCAGGTCGCTGCCTTCATTGAGGTGCTCGACGGCAAGCTGCATGCCCTTGAGCTCATCCTCGCCCTGCGCGGCATAGGCGCCCGTCCGCGGGACGGTGGCGCCGATTGTCACCGAGTTGCCCTGCGAGCCGGCGGGCCAGGTTCCGAGCGGGGGCTTGTCGTCCGCGTATGCCCTGCCGACCTGGCCAAAAAAGCCGGGCACGAGGGCCACGCCAGCCACGCCCGCTCCAACCTGCAGAGCACGACGGCGCGAGACGAGGGCTGCTGTCTTGATTCCGAACTGGGCCATGTTTTCCTCCCAAAGGACTTTCTCGATTCTGATCATGACCTCGACCGCAAGGGCCCGCGCATTCGCTTCTCTGCTCTCCTTCCCGTGGAGCGAGCGTCGCTAGGCGGGCCGTTTTGCAACCCGAGACAACCAGATCGTCGACCGCCCCGAATGTGGTCGACCGAAAACTAACACGTCAATGCAACTTTCGTTCCGAATAAACAAGAGCATTAAGCAATATAGCAAAAAGGGCGAGCTCGGTCGTGAAACCTCCAGTCGGCTTGGGGTGGGATGACGGTCAAGCCCGCTATGCCAGGCTGGCGACTCCGGCAGGGCTCGAACCTGCGACCTGCCGCTTAGAAGGCGGCTGCTCTATCCAGCTGAGCTACGGAGCCTTGACGCCGTTCCTCATCTAACGCTTCAATGCGACCACGGAACGATGCGGGTCGGCGCGAAATTGTCGGAATACGACAGAATCCGACGCTCCACCGGCTTCGGCTCCTCGAGGCGGTAGGCGATGCCGCTTCGCTCAGCGTAGGCGATCGCCTCCTCCTTCGTGTCAAAGCGCAGCTTGATTTGCGATTTCATGTCGCCGGAGCTGACCCATCCCATCAGCGGCTCGATCGCCCGCGGCTCCTCGGGCTCGTATTCGAGGATCCACTTGTCCTTCGCCTCGCCGGACTGGGTGGCGCTGCGGGCGGGGAGATAGATGCGAGCGGTCATCGGCGGGCCCTGATCGAAACAATTCCTGATGGTCGGGGCAGCAGGATTTGAACCTGCGACCTGAAGTACCCAAAACTTCCGCGCTACCGGGCTGCGCTATGCCCCGTCTTCCGGCGTGGCTAACATGAGCGCCGGGTGCGAACAAGGGCGACCGTGCTGGCGCGGACGGACAGCGGCGCCTGACACGTCTCACGATAATTCCGGGGCAAATCTTCACTTCTCCGGCAGGGCGAGTCGGATGTGGAGCTCCCGCAACTGCTTCGGCGAGACGGGCGAGGGCGCGCCCATCATGAGGTCTTCGGCGCGCTGGTTCATCGGGAAGAGCACGACCTCGCGCAAATTCTCCTCGCCCGCCAGCAGCATGACGATGCGGTCGACGCCAGGAGCAATGCCGCCATGCGGCGGCGCGCCACACTGGAAGGCGCGGTACATGCCGCCGAACCTCTGCAAAAGCACGTCCTCGCCGTAGCCGGCGATCTCGAAGGCCTTGCGCATGATGTCCGGGCGGTGGTTGCGGATCGCCCCCGACGACAGTTCGATGCCGTTGCAGACGATGTCGTACTGGAACGCCTTGATCGTCAGCGGGTCCTGCGTCTCCAGCGCCTCGAGGCCGCCCTGCGGCATCGAGAACGGATTGTGCGAGAAGTCGATCTTCTTCTCCTCCTCGTTCCACTCGTACATCGGGAAATCGACGATCCAGCAGAACTCGAAGACCTCCTTTTTCGAGACGCCGAGGTCATGACCGATGCGGATGCGCGCCGCCCCCGCGAGCTTCGCGGCCCTCTCCGGCTTGTCGCAGGCGAAGAAGACCGCGTCGCCCGCCTCGAGCCTCGCCTTGGCGATGAGCGCCCGCTGCGCCTCGGGACCGAGGAACTTGGCGATCGGCCCCTTGCCGGCAAGCGTCTCGCCCTCGCCCTCAAAGATGATGTAGCCGAGGCCCGGCGCGCCCTCCCCCCTCGCCCAGTCGTTGAGCTTGTCGAAGAAGGAGCGCGGCTGCCGTGCCGCGCCCGGCGCCGGGATGGCGCGAACCACGCCCCCGGCCCGGATGACCTGCTTAAAGGCGTTGAAGGTCACGTCGTCGCGCTCGAAGACCTCGGTCACATCGGCGATCTTGATCGGGTTGCGCAGGTCCGGCTTGTCGACGCCGTATTCCAGCATCGCCTGGGCATGCGGAATCAGCGGGAACTTCGGCGTCACCGGCCTGCCGGCGGAAAACTGCTCGAACACACCGCGTAAGACCGGCTCGACCGCGGCGAACACGTCCTCCTGGGTGACGAAGCTCATCTCGACGTCGAGCTGGTAGAACTCGCCAGGCGACCGGTCGGCGCGGGCGTCCTCGTCGCGGAAGCAAGGCGCGATCTGGAAGTAGCGGTCGAAGCCCGCGACCATGGTGAGCTGCTTGAACTGCTGCGGCGCCTGCGGCAGCGCGTAGAACTTGCCCGGATGGAGCCGCGACGGCACGAGGAAGTCACGCGCGCCCTCAGGGCTCGAGGCGGTCAGGATCGGCGTCTGGAACTCGAAGAAGCCCTGCTCCTTCATGCGCCGGCGCAGCGAATCAATGATTTGCCCGCGCAGCATGATGTTGCGATGCAGCTTCTCGCGCCTCAGGTCGAGGAAGCGGTAGCGGAGGCGCGTGTCCTCCGGATAGGGCTGGTCGCCGAACACCTGCAGCGGCAGATCGCCGGCGGGGCCGAGCGTCTCGATCTCGCGGACATAGACCTCGACGAGGCCGGTCGCCATCTCCGGGTTCTCCGTGCCCGGCGGGCGCTGCCGCACCGTCCCATCGACCCGTATGACGAATTCCGAGCGGAGCTGCTCGGCCTGCCCGAAGGCCGGCGAATCCGGATCGACGACGCACTGGGTGATCCCGTAATGGTCGCGCAGATCGATGAACAGGAGGCCGCCGTGATCGCGGATGCGGTGGCACCAGCCGGACAGGCGCACCGTCTCGCCGACCTCGGCGAGGCCGAGGGCGCCGCAGGTATGCGTGCGATAGCGATGCATGGACGTCGGCCTTCTTTGGAGAATGACGGAGAAGCCGCGCTGCCTAGCGGAAAACAGGCCGCGGCGGAAGCGCTGAAAGCAGATGGTGCAGGCCACCCTGCCGCGTGCCGCAGTCACCTTCCGCCGATGTTGGCATCGATGGAGCTTTTCCAATGGGTTAGGCGCCAAAAACTGTCACTCCGTCAATCCGCGTTTTGGAGCCGCCTTTTGCGCGCGTCCGCGTTCACGACCAATATATTAAATTTTTTCAATATGTTGCGGCGATATTTGGAGCCGAACTCGTGACATCATGTCGTGTCTGCAAAGGGAAAATCTCTGCAGAGGGAAACATCATAGTTGCCATTTCCTTCCCTTTGCGCCTCTCAATTCTTGCTTACCAAGGCTTGCAACGGATCGAGCACGAAACAATTCATCGTCGCTTTCCCGCGCTGGTTGACCATATCGAAGCTTTAGTACCCAGAATCATTGGTAATTATATACTTGACTCCCTAGATTTTTCTAGCCATATTCTCCGCGTGGCTAAGGGGTTGCGCGATGTCCAAGAGCACGATTTCCACCTTCCAGCTTTTCGAGATGTTCCCCGACCAAGGGACGGCGCGGGTCTACCTTGAAAGTCGCCTTTGGCCGAATGGACCGCGCTGCCCAGTTTGCGGACTTGGCGAGCGGATCACGGCCCGCAAGGAAGGTTTCTATCGTTGCAATCAATGCAAAGAGGACTTTACGGTCCGAACCGGAACAATTTTCGAGCGGTCGCACGTTCCTTTGCACAAGTGGATTTACGCGATGTATCTGCTTGTGACGGCTCGCAAGGGCATTTCGTCCATGCAACTCGCCAAGGAAATCGGGATTACGCAAAAATCGGCTTGGTTTGTCCTTCACCGCCTTCGCGAGGCGTGCGGATCGAAGCTCGAAAAGCTGCAAGGCATCGTGGAAATTGACGAAACCTATGTCGGCGGCAAAGAGGCCAACAAGCATGACTCCAAGAAACTCAATGCAGGCGGCGGCGCAGTCGGCAAAACAGCCGTCTTGGGTATGCGTGAGCGCGGCGGCCGAACCGTCGCCATGTCGATTGAGCGCACAGACAAAAAGACGATCCACACCGCTATTCGGGAGCACGTCGAGACGGGAGCGCTTCTGAACACGGACGAAGGCCCCGCATACCCCGGCATAGAACGGGATGGCTACATGCATGTCACGGTGAACCACAAGGCCGGCGAATATGTGCGCGGCGATGCTGGCACGAATTGGATAGAAAGCGTGTTTGCGGTGCTGGAACGCGGCCTGATTGGCGTCTATCATCACGTCAGCCCGAAGCGCTTGGACCGGTACGTAGACGAGTTCTCGTTTCGGCTGAACGAAGGCAACGTCAAGAACCACACCTTGACGCGGCTTGAAAGTTCTGTAGACGGGGGCAGCGGGCAAGCGGCTCATATACAAGGCGCTCATTCAGCGACGAAACCTCCGGAGAACGTGCCAAGGGCGCTTGACGCAATCGCGGATGTGGTTTTGGCCTATAAACCGAAGCCAAAAACGAAGCCCGCGAAGAAGCGCAAGAAGCGCGCGGCGAAGATCGCAAGAGAAACGCCGTCGCTTGGAACGCGCTAGTCATTTGCGCTCTTTTTTCCCAAGTGACATCACGCTTTTAGCGAGCTTTATCATCGCCATTATACTGGCGATCAACCAACCCAATATTGCAGGGATTGTAACGTATGTTAGCGGATTTCTCTCTGGCGGAGTCGAGCCGTTCTGGCCGCACGTTTGGTTATTGGCTATCAGTGTGCTCGCGAGCTGTGCCGTCGGAGCGGGGATAATCCTTGAAGGGCCTAAGTATTCTTCATCCATCCACAAAGTTGCATTTTGGCTTGTTGTTGCTGGAATAGCAGTGGAGGCTCTTTGCACAATATTCCTGTTTGCCTTCGATGAAGGGATCAGTTCTGCGCAGCAATCCAAAATCATTGCTCCTGATGAGTACATAGCCGGCAGACATTTAACAAAACGCCAGTTTAATGCAATACAATCTTTAAAGGAGAAAATACCCGGCGTTCTGTTTTTACCAGAGGACCATTGTGCCGAGTGTAAGAACTTTACTGACAACTTGCAGTTGCTTTCACGAAGGCCGGAATAAAAGTGCAATTGCAGTTCGCCGGCACTTTGCATGGGTCCGGACCAAGCTGTGTGTACCAACGGTCTCCGTACTCCGCGATAGTGCTGTTGGCCCTCCAATCGGGCGGCATACCAAGCAACCCATGTCCGATTTTGCCGCCGTTTTTTACTTTTGCATCCGACCCCGGCGATTGGCCAATTGTATCGGTAGTCGAAGCTCCTGGGTTCCCGGCTATAGAAAAGCCATACTTAGGCGAAGACCAGTAACTCATGGCGTGCGCCGGCACTGACAAGGTGAACAGCGCCAAGCAGAACCACATGAGGGACTCAAGTATATAAATCCAGAATCATTGGTCCGCGAAGCATGGTTTGAGGCGCTTTTGGTGGACCTCGGATTTAGTCCGGACGAAGGGTCCGGCGGTTTGGTTGTAGTCGGCGATGAAGGCGTCGATGTGGGCGACGAGTTGCTCAACGTGAGGAGGCAGGATCCAGCGAAAATCCGAGCGTGCCCCGCCCCAAAATGGCGTAATACATAAGCCGTGAGTCGCCGCCCTTGGCGCGACGCCGCTGAACCGTTCCATGCCTGCCTTTTTTCCGCTGCCGGCTTGCGCAGTTATTGCTGAAAAACAGAACATAACATGGATTTGGAAAGTAGGAAAGGAAAAGTCGGCTCGTGTCGGTAGCAGACGATATGTCCGGTTTAGGTAGCGCGTGATCTGTCCGGTAGCGTCGGCCCTTTTGGGAGGGGTTTGGGATGCGCCGGATGGAAGCCCTTCAGGGGGTGCGCATGGCGATGTTTTTGAACCTTTTCCACCGATGGGAGTCGGCGGAGCTGAACCAGGAAGAGGCAGCGGAGCTTTTGGGGGTAAGCGAACGGACGTTCCGGCGGTGGACGCGCCGCTACGAGGAGGAGGGCGAGGCGGGGCTCTTGGACCGCAGGCTCGGCAAGGCGTCGGGCAGGCGGGTTCCGGTTGATCGGGCCGAGGAGGTGGAGCGGCTTTATCGCGAGCGCTACCAGGGGTTCACGGTCAAGCACTTCCACGAGCATCTGGTGAAGGATCACGGCTTCGGCTGGGGCTACACCTGGACGAAGCTGCATCTTCAGTGGATGGGGGTGGTGGCGAAGGCGCCGCGCAAGGGGGCGCATCGCAGGAAGCGCGAGCGGCGGCCGTTGCCGGGGATGATGCTGCATCAGGACGGTTCGCGCCACGCCTGGCTCGAAAGCCAGGAGGCACTCGACCTGATCGTGACGATGGACGACGCGACGGGGGCGATCTACTCGGCCTTTCTCGTCGAGGAGGAGGGCACGGCCTCGACCCTCCGGGCGCTGAAAGAGGTGTTCGGGACCCGCGGCCTGCCGATGAGCCTCTACACCGACCGCGGGGCGCATTACTTTCATACGCCCAAGGCGGGCGGCGACGTCGACCGCGGCCATCTGACCCAGGTCGGGCGGGCGCTCGAGCAGCTCGGGGTCGAGCATATCGGAGCCTATTCGCCGCAGGCGCGGGGGCGATCGGAGCGGACGTTCGGGACGCTTCAGGATCGTCTGGTCAACGAGCTCGCGCTCGCCGGCATAACCGGGATCGAGGCGGCGAACGCCTTCATCCGCGAGGTCTATCTGCCGGCCCACAACGCCCGCTTCGCGGTTCCGCCGGCCGAGGCGGGCTCAGCCCGCCCATTCCCGGCGTCGACCTCGACGAGATTCTGTGCGTGCAGGAGGAGCGGCAGGTCGGCAACGACAACTGCGTGTCCTACCGGACGCTGAAGCTGCAGATCCCGGAGAGTCCATTGCGCCCGCACTTCGTCAAGGCGCGCGTCAAGGTCCACGTCTATGCCGACGGCTCCCACGCCGTCTTCCATGGCCCCAGATGCATCGGCCGATACGACGCGAACGGAGCGATCAGAGATGCGAAATTCGCCGCCTAAATCCGCTCGGCGGCGAAATCCTGTGGACGGCATGGACAAGCCTCCGGCTTGCCCACCCCGCCCACAGGAAAACAAAAGCAGAAGAAGCGGACATTCGATGCGCTACCAAAACCGGACAACTTAATTCGCTATCGACAGGAAAAGTCGGCTCGTAAGGCGTCTGCTGTGGATATGGTCCAGTTCCGATGGGTCAAACGGCAAGCGGAATGGGGGTGGCATGATCGTTGTTAGTTGGAGACGCCCAGCTTGCGTTCGATGTCGCCGATCATCGGGTGCCTCAAGCCAGCCTTGAGGAACTCAGCGAAATCGTCGGCGATTGCGCGCTCCCACGGCCGCTGGTCCTCTGCCGAAATTCGCTTGCCTTTGTAGGCGAGATAGAGCGATTGGGCCTCTTCCCCTCGCCCGATGAACATGAGGGCATGCGCCCGATTGGTCTCGATCAGGAGGTAGGCCGGAAGGAGCGCGTGGGCCCGTTCGGCGGCGGTAAGCGCTGGCCCAAACTCTCGAGCAAATAAGGCTTGCCACGCCACGAGATGGAGGCGCAGCGCTGTCTCTCGTCCTGGCGTGCCCCCTCGTCCGGTCTCTTGCGCTTCTGTCTTGACCGCCAACGCTTCCGCTAGCCGCAACGCGTCGGCATAGCGCCCCGTCTCCGCCGCCTCACGGATCGCTAGGATTTCGAGTTGCATCATGGCGTCCGCGTCGCCCTTGTTGGCCGCCTTATGGTACCATTCGCGCGCCTTGCCATAGTCCTGTGCCATGCCCCAACCGTTGAGGTGGAGCGCGCCGAGGCTGACCATGGCAGTCGCGTCGCCTTTATCGGCCGCCTTCTCGTACCATTCGCAGGCCTTGCCATAGTCCTGGGGAACGCCCTGTCCGTGGGCGTAGAGCGCGCCGAGGTTGAACATCGCGGTCGCGTCGCCCTTGTCGGCCGCCCTCTCGTACCATTCGCGCGCGAGGCCATAGTCCTGCGCCACGCCCTGTCCGTTGACGTAGAGCGAGCCGAGGTTGAGCATCGCGATCGGCTCGCCCTTGTCAGCCGCCTTCTCGTACCACTCGCCCGCCTTGGCATAGTCCTGCGCCACGCCGTGACCGTTGGCGTAGAGCACGCCGAGGTTGCGCATCGCGATCGCACTGCCCTTGTCAGCCGCCTTCTCGTACCACTCGCGCGCTTTGCCGTAGTCTTGTGCTACGCCCTGACCGTTGTCGTAGAGCGCGCCCAAGTTATTCATGCCGCCCGCGTCGCCCTTGTCGGCCGCCTTCTCGTACCACTCTCGCGCTTTGCCGTAGTCTTGCGCTATGCCCTGACCGTTGTCGTAGAGCGCACCCAGGTTATTCATGCCGCCCGCGTCGCCCTTGTTAGCCGCCTTCTCGTACCATGCGCGCGCGGCGCCATAGTCCTGCGCTACGCCCTGACCGTTGGCGTAGAGCACGCCGAGGTTGCGCATCGCGGTCGCGTCGCCCTTGTCGGCCGCCATCTCGTACCACTCGCGCGCCCTGCCATAGTCCTGTGCTACGACCTGACCGTGGGCGTAGAGCACGCCGAGGTTGCGCATCGCGGTCGCGTCGCCCTTGTCGGCCGCCTTCTCGTACCACTCGCGCGCCCTGCCATAGTCCTGCGCTATGCCCTGACCGTTGGCGTAGAGCACGCCGAGGTTGCGCATCGCGGTCGCGTCGCCCCTGTTGACCGCCATCTTATACCACACGTACGCCTTGGCATAGTCCTGCGCCACCCCCTGACCGTTGGCGTAGAGCACGCCGATGTTGCGCATCGCGGTCGCGTCGCCCTTGTCGGCCGCCTTCTCGTACCACTCGCGCGCCTTGCCGTAATCCTGCGCCACGCCCTGACCGTTGGCGTAGAGCGCGCCGAGCTTGTTCATGGCGCTCGCGTCGCCCGTTTCGGTGGCCTTCTCGTACCACTCGCGCGCCTTGGCATCGTCCTGCGCCACCCCCCAACCGTTGGCGTAGAGCACGCCGAGGTTGCGCATCGCGTCCGCGTCCCCCTTGTCGGCCGCCTTCTCGTACCACTCGCGCGCCTTGGCGTAGTCCTGCGCCACGCCCCAACCGTTGACATAGAGCACGCCGAGGTTGCGCATAGCATATGGGGCGTCAAGTTCGGCGCCTGACTGGAACAACACGAAGACTTGTCGACGGGTATCATCGTCCAGTTGGTCTTGGAGGCTAACAATAATGCTCGTTGCGCTGAGGAGAATGGCGTCGGTTCGTTCAAGCTGTCGCCCTTCGGCGCTCAAACGGGCCTCCGCCTCCTGCTCGCTCGCGCGGATAAAATCGAGTTGGAGAGGGGTGGGTTCCGGGGCGTTGGTCGGCCGGCCGTCGGCCCAGGCGTTGGCCTCGGCGATATCCTCGCCGAACAGCAACCGGTTCGCGGGTCGTCCGCGCTTGTCCCACTCGCTGGCGCGCTGGAGGTAGCGGGTATGCTCGCGGAGCCAGTCGAAATCGGTATTGAGGGCATTGACCAGGCGCTCTAATCCGACGCCGAAGCCGGACCTGTCCTGGTCGGGCTCGGGATAGAAGAAAATGCGTTGAAGGGGTCGAAGGCGCGGCGGCAGGCTCGCGCCTCCGAGCGATTTGCCGGCGACGGGAAGAATACGCTTGCCGAGCCGGGCGGACTCGTCGACTTCCCAGGCGCAGATATCCGAACGCGCCGACGCGCGCGACAGCACGAAAATGACCGAATCGGCTTCGGCGATCAGGGCGCCGAGACGCTGCTTCCAGTCCTGCCCGCCCGCGATGTCCTCACGGTCGATGATACATTCAAACCCGCAAGTCTCCAGCGCCGCCAGCAACTGGTCGGCAAACTCGCGGTCGTCGCGGCTATAGGATATGAAAACGCGAAACTTGCCCCTGTCGGTCAAGTTCGGGCGGATCGGCTGCGCAGGCGCCCGCGCCTCCGGTTTCAGGAGGTTCGAATCACGCGCCTCAGCAACGATATCCACCATCTAGGTCGCTCCGATCGCCAAACACCATCGGATCGCGGGCTGCTGCCCTGTTTCTTCAACACCGTCAGCGGATCGTGCGCAAGTTCCGCGGCCCCGGGCTCACCCTCCGACCCACGGAGCCCGCGGCCACGATCGGCGTCGACGCGCGGCGAATGGCGCCCTATGTTCGCGCCGAGCCCAGCGCACACGAACAGGATGGCCCATGCCCCCCTCTGCTTCTCCCTCCACTCGCGCTGCCGCCCCGTCGCAGCCGCTCCTTCGCCGAGGCGACGACGGCGGCGTCGCCACCCTAACCCTGAGCGGCCCCAACCGTAACGCGCTCAGCCTCAAGATGATCGACACGCTGATCATCGCGCTGGCCGACATCGCCAAGGACGAGCGCCTGCGGGTCGTCGTGCTGACCGGCGAGGGCCCGGCGCTCAGCGGCGGGCATGACTTGAAGGAGATGCAGGCGCATCGCGCCGACGCCGACGGCGGCCGGGCCTTCTTCGAGGAATTGATGGCGCGCTGCTCCATGCTGATGCAGGCGGTGGTGTCGCTGCCGCAGCCGGTCATCGCCGCGGTCGAGGGCGTGGCGACGGCCGCCGGCTGCCAGCTCGTCGCCTCCTGCGACCTCGCAATCGCCGGGGCCGAGGCGCGTTTCGGCCTCTCCGGGGTCAACAACGGGCTCTTCTGCTCGACGCCGCTCGTCGCGGTCGGCCGGGTGACCTCGCGCAAGCACGCGCTGGAAATGGGGCTGACCGGCGCGCTCTACGGCGCGGCCGAGGCGGAGCGTTTCGGCCTCGTCAACCGCGTCGTTCCGCAGGGCGAGGCGCTGACGGAAGCCCAACGTATGGCGGCGGCGATCGCCTCGCACTCGGGACCGACGCTCGCGCTCGGCAAGCGCGCCTTCTACGCGCAGATCGAAAAGCCGCTCGACGCCGCCTACCGGATCGCCGCCGAGGCGATGGTCGACAATCTCGCGCAACCGGATGCGGTCGAGGGCCTCGCCGCGTTCATCGACAAGCGCGAGCCGCACTGGGGCGGGTGAGATGGCGCCAGTCGACGGCCTCGGCGACGAGGAGATCCGTGCGATTCTGACCGGCGTCCGGACCATTGCGGTCGTCGGCGCCTCGCCCAACCCGGCCCGGCCGTCCTACGAGGTGCTCGGCTTTCTCATCGCCAGGGGCTTCGAAACGTATCCGGTCAATCCGTTCCATGCAGGCGCGCTTCTGCGCGGCCGAACCACCTTCGCCCGCCTCGCGGACGTTCCGGCCCCGATCGACATGGTCGACGTCTTCCGCAACCCTGCGGCCGCCGGAGGCGTCGTCGACGAGGCGCTCGGCCTCGATCCCTTGCCGTGCGTCATCTGGATGCAGCTCGGCGTCGTCGACGAGGCCGCGGCCGAGCGCGCCCGGGCGCGCGGGGTGACGGTGGCGATGGACCGTTGTCCGAAGATCGAATTCCGCCGGCTGATCGCGCGATAGGAACGACCGGGCGCCGGCAGCGGCGGCAGTCAGGCCGCGTTGCGAGGCTGCGCCCTGAGCAGCATGCCGAAGAGATCGCGCGGGTCGTCGGGGTCGGCGAGAAGGTCGAGATTGAGGTAGTCGCCCGTGCGGGCGATCTGGTCTCGGATGTAGCGCAGCGCGGAAAAGTCCTCGATGGCGAAGCCGACGCTGTCGAAGACGGTGATCTGGCGCTCGTCCCGCCGGGCGGGCGCCTTCCCGGCGATCACCTGCCAGAGTTCGGTGACCGGATGATTGGGATCGAGCTGCTGGATTTCCCCCTCGATTCGCGTTTGGGGGGCGTATTCGACGAAAATCTCGGACCTCAGCAGGATGTCCCGGTGCAGCTCGGTCTTGCCGGGGCAGTCGCCGCCGATGGCGTTGATGTGCACGCCCGCGCCGATCATGTTGTCGGTCAGAATGGTGGCGTTGCGCTTGTCGGCGGTCGAGGTCGTGACGATGTCGGCGCCGAGGATCGCCTCTTCGGCGCTCTGGCAGAAGACCGCGCCGATCCCCTGCCCCGCCAGGTTCTTGACCGCCTTGCGGGTGGCGGCCGGATCGATGTCGTAGATCCGCACCGTGTCGATCCCGCACAGGGCCTTGAACGCCACCGCCTGGAATTCGCATTGCGCCCCTGCGCCGATGATCGCCATGGTCCGCGAGCCGCTCGGCGCGAGATATTTTGCCGCCAGAGCCGAGGTCGCGGCGGTGCGCAGCGCCGTCAGGATCGTCATTTCGGAGATGAGCATCGGATAGCCGCTGCCGACGTCGGACAGCACGCCGAAGGCGGTCACCGTCTGACGCCCTCCCGCCGCATTCTTCGGATGGCCGTTGACATATTTGAAGCCGTAGGTCGCCCCATCGCTCGTCGGCATCAGCTCGATCACGCCTTCGGCCGAATGGGCGGCGATCCGCGGCGTCTTGTCGAACAGCTCCCAGCGACGGAAGTCCGCCTCGATGTAGGCGGCGAGCTCCGCGATCATCCGCTCGAGGCCGATGTCCCATACGATGCGCATCATGTGATCGACGCTGACGAACGGAACGAGGCTCAGAACTCCCGGTCCCGGGGGGCTCATGCCACTCTTCTCCTGTGCCGGGCGGCGCGACCGACCTTCGAAACGCGGTCGCCCCGTTTCAAGAAACATATAGGAATGCTGCGCGGCGCGCGTAGCCGGGACGACCGGACGCATGAACAGCGGGACGCCGGCGGCGGCGAGCGCTATATTCTCCGGAGAGAGCCCCCGCCGAGGTTTGCCGAAGATGACCCGCCTATGACCATCGCCCTTGCCAACTCGATCGCCGCCATGCTGCCGGAGCTGGGGGAATGGCGGCGCGATCTCCATCGCCACCCGGAGCTCCTGTACGATCTACCGCGTACCTCCCGCCTCGTCGCCGAACGGCTCAGGGCTTTCGGCTTTGACGATGTCGTCGAGGGCGTCGGCGGGACTGGCGTTCTCGGCGTCCTGCACGGCGCCCGCGGCAGGGGCGACAGCAAGGAGAAGCGCGTCCTCTTCCGCGCCGACATGGACGCCCTGCCGATCGTGGAAACGACCGGCGCGGCCCATGCCTCCCATTCGCCAGGACGCATGCACGCCTGCGGCCATGACGGACATACGACGATGCTGCTCGGCGCGGCGCGGCATCTGGCCGACACGCGGCCCTTCGACGGGACCCTTGTCTTCTGCTTCCAGCCGGCCGAGGAAGGCGGCGCCGGCGCAAAGGCGATGATCGACGACGGCATGCTCGTGCGCTTCCCGGTCAAGGGCGCCTATGCCCTGCACAACTGGCCCGGGCTGCCGGTCGGCGACATGGGCGTCGTCCGCGGCGCGGCGATGGCCTCGGCCGAAAGCTTCACCATAATCGTCGAGGGAACCGGCGGCCATGCCGCGATGCCGCAGCGGACGCGCGACCCGATCGTGGCGGCGAGCCACATCGTCGCGGCGGCGCAGACGATCGTTTCGCGGGTCATCGATCCGCTCGACCCCGCCGTCGTCTCGATCACCGCGATCCACGGCGGCGAGGCTCACAATGTGATCCCCGACCGGGTCGAGATGAAAGGCACCGTGCGGACGTTCTCCGAGGCGGTCTCGAAGACGATCGCCGCCGAGCTGGCGCGCCTCTGCGACAAGACCGCCCAGGCCCTCGGAACCACGGCCCGGATCGAGCGCCCGGCGGGAACGACGCCCTACCCGGTTCTTGTCAACCACGACGCCGAGACGGAGCTGGCGCTCGGCGCGATGCGCGCGGTGGCCGGGCCCGAGCGCGTGCGCGACGACCACAGGCCGGCTATGGGGGCCGAAGACTTCGCCTTCATCCTGCGACAGGTCCCGGGCGCCTACATCCTGGTCGGCAACGGCGACACGGCAGGCCTCCACAATCCCAGATACGACTTCAACGACGAAGCCATTCCCTTCGGCGTCGCCTACTGGATCGAACTGGCCAAGCGGGCGCTGCCGGCGTGAGAGGGGGCAGCCGCGAATCCTGCCCGCGGTC
The DNA here is from genome assembly GCA_963772555.1 of uncultured Alphaproteobacteria bacterium. Classification (GTDB taxonomy): domain Bacteria; phylum Pseudomonadota; class Alphaproteobacteria; order Rhizobiales; family Beijerinckiaceae; genus Roseiarcus. The sequence continues at coordinate 69,211 of CAVYXQ010000036.1, forward strand.
GCCTGCGCGCGGGGCTTTGCGCCAACTCAGTCGTTAGCGCTCAATTTCTTCAAATCGTCGCCCGTCAGCGTCGTTTTTAGGATCTCGCGCCAGGCGGATTGGGCTTCGGCTTTGGAAATGACTTGATCGACGGCCCTCAGCTTGAAAACCAGCGTATAGGGATTTGTGATATTCCGGCTGGTCGATGTCCAATCCACGACCGTGAATGCGCTCAACGTCGGGTCGACCGCCGCCGCAGCGGTGCTGACTTTTATGTTGGACGATTTCTTGGTTCCGTCGCGAATGGCCGCGATCGCCGCATCGATCCGGGTCGGGTCGCCTTGCAACGTAAATTCTACGATATCGTTTGGGTCGTTCTTTGCGGATCCGGCGAGGTTGTACTCAATCGCCTGCTTCATCACCAGGGCGCGGAAACCCACATGCTGGTCGTTGCCGGTGACGGTCGCCGAAATTGCTTGTTTCTGTGGCATCTTGCACCCCCGCGAATGTCCGGAACTCCGTCATTATAGCGCAAAAGCCGCCGCAACGCGCCATCCTCTGCATTTGCGGCTTTGCTTTGAAATGCAACCTCGAGGCGCTGGCCGCCGGCGGGGCTGTCCCTTCCGTCGCCTGCAGAAGGCTTCCGAACGCTTCAATTCTGCTTCAACCGCCCTGCAAATCCTTGCGGAAAATTGCAATTCCTTTCCTCGAATCGGAACTTATCAAGACGTTACGGGCGAAATGACAGGAAAAAAATCGGTCAGGCCGATTTGGAATTCCTTGCAACTCTCTGGAAGGCAACGTTCTCCCCGGAAAATGGGTTTGGATTTCCTTGGATTTCCTTGGATTCTCTCGTCCGAACGAGCCTTATCAGCGGGTTGCGAGGCGAGTCGGCGAAGGCAAAAAAGGTTATGGCGTCCTTCGCCGCAATTCAGGAAACCGACTGGCGAATGGGCCGTCCTTGAGCGCGCAAGCCTGCCCGCTTCGGGCGAGGCCTCGCGGCGGAAGGAGGCGGTCAATTCGACGGGATCGGTCAAGACGGGAGGTTCGCCGTGGCGGGATGGAGAACAAAGATAGAACACAAGTCGCGCTGACTTTGGCAAGCCTTTGTTGATCGGCCGCGGCGCGCGAAAGATGGGCGCCCTGCCTCCGGTCGTGAGGACGAACATTCACCAAAGTTTAGAGTGGCAGCCGCTTTTTCGCCGTCCCATTTCGCGGTTTCGCAACGCGTCGAACACTCGACCAAAGCGCTGCGATCATTGGTCGCGGAGCGGGCATATTGATCAAAATCAATATCGCAGGCAGCCTTCGCGTTGGTGTTCGGGAGGGAACGATATCTCGCTGGACGAAAGCAGCAAGAGCCGAAGCTCGGCGACATTGGCCGTCCGCGGGACGCGCGCATATCGGAGCAGAGCGTAGAAGCGAGGATTAGGAGAGATGAAAACGAGCAAGCACACGAGGTCAAACGGCGTCAGCCGCCGCACAATCCTCATCGGCGCCGCCGGCGCCCTCCCGCTGATTGCGCTCGGCGCGACCGGCGCCCAGGCCAAGATGGCGCAGAAGGCGGTGCGCTACCAGGACACGCCGAAAGACGGCAAACAATGCAGCGGCTGCAACCTCTTCATCGCGCCGGACGCCTGCAAGACCGTCGACGGGAAGATCGCGCCGACGGGCTGGTGCGCGGTCTGGGTCAAGAAGGCCTGAGGACAGTTCATGTTCGGACCAGCCGAGCAGACGGGTTCTAACTGGACGCATATAAGCCTGCGTGGCATGAAAGATACGACTCGCGCGCCGGACTGCCTGGCGGGCGGGGGCGGATAACCGGAAGCGGCGCATCGGCGAGTTCCAGGGGGGCGGAATGAGGGCAGCCACGGTTCGAGCGGAACCAAGCGGGTGCGGCGGAATAGGCGCGCGATTCGCCGCTATCGCCGCATCCCTCGCCGCCGCAGTTGCCGGAGCGGTCTCGTTTCTAGCCGCGAGCGCTGGCCCCGCCGAAGCCTTGCCGAGCTACGCGCGGCAGACCGGACAGCCATGCGCCACCTGTCACACCGCCTTTCCGGAACTCACGCCTTACGGCCGGCGGTTCAAGATCATGGGCTATACCCTGGGCGGCGGCGACTGGCAGGGGCCGCCGATCGCGGCGATGTACATGGCCGGATTCACCCATACGCAGTCGCCACTCGATCCCGGGACGCAACCCGCGGGACTGCGCACCAACGACAACCTCGTCTCCCAGCAGGTCTCCGGCTTCGTCGCCGGCCGCCTCTACGGCAACCTCGGCTCGTTCATCCAGCTCACCGGCGATCCCGTTGGCGGCACGTTTGGGCTTGACGCGTCCGATGTCCGCTACGCTGACACGTTCAGGCTGTTCGGCGAGGACGCAATCTGGGGCCTCGACGCTAACAACACGCCGACCGTGGAAGACCCGTGGAACACGACCCCGTCGTTCGGCTGGCCGCAGATCTCCTCCACCATTGCGCCCGCCTTTGGGCCGCCGTCGACCCACATCGAAGACGGCTACACGACGATCGTCGGCGGCGCCGGCGCCTATCTGTTCTGGAACGACATGCTGTACGCCGACTTCACCGCCTACAAGGGTCTTCCCGTGCCTGCCCTTCAGGCGTTCGGCGACGGCAACTCGACGACCGACGCTGTCAACAACGTCGCCCCCTACTGGCGCATTGCGCTCGAGCCGCACTGGGGCGACCATTACCTGATGGTCGGCACGTTCGGCATGTACGGACAGATCACGCCCGGCCGCCAGTACGGTTTCGGCAGGGACAATTACCTCGATGTCGGCTTCGACTCGCAATACCAGTACGATGGCAACCAATACAGCGTGACGGTAAAACTCACCGACATCCTGGAATGGCAGAAGCTGAATGCGACCTACGGCCTCGGCGGCTCGTCGAACATCGGCAATACGCTCAACAGCTTCAAGGCCAACGCGTCGTTCGTCTGGGATCACACCTACAGCGTCGGCCTCGGTTACTTCAACATCACGGGCTCCAGCGACTGCAACGAATACGGCTCCCCCGCCGCTCCCTGCTTGCCGAACGGCCTTGGCGCGTTCGCCAACAGCTATAACGCGAGTCCGTTGGGCGACGGCATGATCCTCGACCTCGCCTACATCCCCTTCAGTTACGGGTCTCCGTTTCCCTACTCGACCGCCAACGTCCGCCTCGGCATCCAGTTCACCGAATACTTCCACCTATACGGCGGCACGACCAATTTCGACGGATCGTATCTGGGCGGCACGCACAACGCGTCGGGGAACAATTCAGTCTTCGCCTATGCGTGGGTTGCGTTCTGAACACGGACAATGGGCGACACCGTGGAACGGGCTCGCGAGATCGCCCGGCGCGCTGACTGGATCGGCGCGTTCAGCCTCGAATGCGCTCAAGGTCGTCGAAAGTCGCCTTCGACAAAGCTCAAATACGACGCCAGGGCCGCGATTTGAGTCGGCGACAAAGACCGCGCGACTTTCGGCATCGGTGTCCCCGAAGTGTCGTGGCCCTCGCCCCACTCCTCGAGCCGACGCTTGAGATAGTTGTAAGAGAGCCCGCCGAGGCGCGGAATCTCGCGCACGCCCTGCGCTTCGGGGCCATGGCATGCCTGGCAGGCCGCGATGTTCTCGTTGGGAACGCCGTTTTCAAATATAATTCTGCCCTCGGCGGCAAGTTCACTGTCGCCGTCCTTCGCGGCCTCGAGCGGAAGCGCGGAAAAATATGCCGCGAGATTACGCGCGATCTGGGGATCAAGATGCGCGGTAGCGTACCACATATATTTGGGCGAAAGGAACTCATCCCGTCTGTGGGTCGCAAAGGCTTCGAGCTGATTTACTAGATAGTCTACCCTCTGCCCGGCCAGGCGGGGCGCCTTGGAATAGCCCTGCGCGGACGTCCCATGACACCAAGTACAATTGCGAACCGGCAGATCATCCGCCAGAAGCGGTCCCGTTGTGGTGAGGAAAATCGCAAGGACCGCCATTTTCGTACGGAAGTGCTTCATGATCCAAGGGTCTCTCGCGTGACGAATTCAGCCCGGTTGACGCAACAGAACGCCAGGATTTACCTGAGCGCGCTGACATATTCGGCGAGCGCCTCCACCTGTTTCCGGGTCAAATTCGCCACGGTCGGCCGCATGATCCACGATATGTCCTCACGCCCGCCCTGGCCGCGTTCGCTGCTCCAGAGCGATAGCGTGCTAACCATGTACCAATAGAGTTGGCCCGCGAGACGAGGAATTTCGCGCTGTCCCTTGGCGTCGGGTCCGTGGCAAGCAGAACAGGCGGGAACATTCTGATCGGGCAATCCATTCGCGAAGATCTCCCTCCCCAAGGCCACGTCGCCCGTGGGCGCGCCGCCGACGGGCGGGGGGTTCAAAGCGCTCATGCGCGCGGCCAAAACGGGGATCATGTCGGGCGTTATGCCGTGGGCCACATTGGCCATCACGGGGTTGAGCCTCCGCCGATCGAGGAAGGCGCGCAATTGATTTTCGATATATTGCGGCTGCTGCCCGGCGAGGCGCGGCATGACGTAATACCCGCGAAAACCCTGCGCAGACGGACCATGACAGGTCGTGCAATATTCGAATTTCGCCTCAAAGCGGCCGGCCGTCGCGTGGACATCTTGGGCTCCCGCCAGGGCCTGACCGGCCGTAGCCGCCAAAAAAACCGCCATGGCCGATCTCAACGCCAGGCGCAAACGAACAGCTTTCATCTTTCTTGCCTCCCGCCTCTTGCTTTTTCGCCGCCCGGAATTTGCTCGCCAAGCCGTGAACATTTCCGCCGATCCTACAGGCCCCCCTCTTCGTGCGCTCGGGCGTCCGGCAACATTCGCGGCACAGGCGCTGCTCCTGCTCGGCGACCGCTTTCCTCAACGGGCGCCCTCGTCGGTCTACCGAGCGCCCCTTTCGCTGCGCTAACCGGGCGGCGCGCCTAGCGATTACGCTTGGCTCGAAGCTTTTAACGAGTGTTGACACGGTTCCAAAGCGAATGAAAGTCGAAATGTGTCGAGGCGCTCCAATAAAATGCACGTCCGCGACAATAAGTCACATAGGACGGTTTTACGTTTCTGATTGGATGACAGAAAAGCTTGCGCTTTTCGAATGACGACTGGAAAATTGTCGCAACGAAGTATAAACTCGCGGCCTATTCGGCCGCGGCCGAGGGGAGCGAGCCCGGGCGAGGAGACAGCAGGAAAGTTCCGGCGGAGGAGTCGAATGAAGCCAAAACGCGCGCTACATCATTCGCGGCGCCCGGCAATGGCGAGATACGACGCCAATTCATGGCGCCACGGTAAACGCTCGTCGGTCGCTCCCGACGAGCCGGAAAGGCGCTCCTTACGATAGCGACGCGAATATTTGCGGAGGAAGATCATGAAGGTTGTCAAGGCTCTCGCGCAGGCTGCTCTGTTCGCCGTTATCTTCTGCGCCGGGGCCGACGCCGAAGACAGCAAGACGAGCGGCCCTGCGCAGCTCGAAGGCGTTCCAACGAAGGAATTTAAAGCCAAGGCGGGCTATTGTGAAACTTGTCACGGGCTGTCGGCGCGCGGCTTCATTGGGACGAATCCCATGCCCAGGCTCGCGGGCCAGCAGCCTGACTATATAAAGAACCAATTGCAGGCCTTCATCGATCGCCGGCGGCTGAACCCCGTGATGGGCAATGTGGCCCATGTCCTCAGCTCGGCGATGGTCGACGCCCTGGCCACGCATTTCAAGGATCTCGACCCGCCGCCCTATGGCGGCGCTCCGAGAGACCTCATGTCCGAAGGGGAAAAGATCTACCATGAAGGCGTTCCCAGCGCGGATGTTCCGGCCTGCGAGTCGTGCCACGGCCAGGACGCCCACGGCATGGACCAGTTTCCGCGCCTGGCCGGCCAGCTCGACGGCTACGTGATCGCCAAGCTGGCGAACTGGCCCAAGGAGCGTGGGCAAGACCCGAAAAATCCGGACAATTCGGAGATCATGGGTCCGATCGCCGAGAAGCTGACCAAAGAGCAGATCGCCGCGGTCGCCGCTTATGTCAGCGACCTCAAGTAATCTGGCGCAAGTCGGGATTTGTTCGAGGACCCGGCGCCAACTGACCGATTTCGACCGATCTATCATTCAACCACTGCTTCCCAATCCGCAAAGCGTCGGTCGTGAGAAAGACGGGAAGGCGTTGGGGCGCCACTCAGACCAGCGACCTTTTCAGGAGACCGCTGGCGGCCTCGATTAAAATTCCTTAGGGGCGTCGGACCGACCGGCTTTGCCGTGTGTGATAAACGGGCTCATAACAGATCGCTGCGCACCATCCTCCGCCCGCCAAGCTCAATGATCTCGTTGGTGATCTCTTCCTGCCGGAGCTGGCGGGAGTGGGCGACGAGCTCGTCGAGCATCTTCGTCACGTTGGACTTCGCCGCGGTCATGGCGCGCAGGCGCGCTTCGTTTTCGGCGGCGAGCGACAGCGTCAGCGCCTCGCAAAGCTCGGCGAACACATATTCCTCGGCGAGCTGGATCAGCAGGATCTGCGGCGGCAGCGTGATGATCGGCGGCGATGGATTCCGGACGCGCGGAAAGCGGGCGAAGTCGAACGGCGCGAGCGGGCGGGCGACGACATGGATCTCGCCGAGCGCGGGGGCAGCGTGGACGAGGCTGACGCGCGTCACGGCTCCCGACCCGAGCCGGTCGTAGAGCTGCTCCGTCACCCGGTCGGCGAGCGCGCCGACCTCGTCGACGTGAGCGGCCATCGCGGCGCTCCAGCCGATTTCGAGTCCACGCTCCTCGGCCGCGGCGCGACCGCGGCCGCCGAGCAGCAGCAACTCGCCCCTGGGCGACCCGTCGGCCTTCAGGAGACGCTCGGCGGCCTCGAGGACGCGCCGGTTGAAGGCGCCGGCGAACCCCTGCTCGGCGCAAAGCGCGATCACCAGATGACCGCCGCGGGCGGCTCCGGGGCCGGTCGGAGCGCCGCCGTCATCGGCGAGCGACAGGGCTTGGCCGATGGCGGCCCCGACCGTCGCAGCATAGGCGCGGACGCCCTCGACACGTTCGCGCGCTTCCCGGGCGCGGGCTGCGGCGATGCCCCGCATCGCGCCGATCACCGACGATAGCTGCCTGACCGAGCCGATGCGGGCGACGACATCGCTGAGCCGCTCGGTCATCCGGACGCGCCTGTTCCGATGAGCCGACGCACCGCCTCGACGAGCTTGCCGCGGCTTGCGTCGTCGCAATTTCCCGTTCGCATCACGGAGGCGACCGTCTCCGCCGCGGTCGCATCGAGCGCCGCCGCGACGCGAGCCCGGGCTTCAGCGACTTTCACGACGGGCGCGGCATCGAACACGCCCCCGGCGAGGGCAAACAGCAGCGCGGCCTGGTCGACCAGGCGAAGCGGGGCGAAGCGCGGCTGGGCGAGGAGCGCCCGGATGCGCTGGCCGCGTGCGATCGTGGCGCGGACGCGGGGGTCGGCGATGCCGCCGAAGCGGGTGAACATTTCGAGTTCGAGGAACTGCGAATAGTCGAGCCGTAGCCGGCCGGAGGCCGCGCGCAGAGCCGGCGCCTGCGCCTTGCCGCCGACCCGGCTGACGCTGAGGCCGACGTCGACCGCGGGGCGCTGGTTGGCGGCGAAGAGCCGGCCGTCGAGCACGATCTGCCCGTCGGTGATGGAGATGAGGTTGGTCGGAATGAAGGCCGAAAGATTGCCCGCGTCGGTCTCGGCGATCGGCAACGCGGTCAGAGAGCCGCCGCCGAGTTCGGGCGATAGCTTGGCCGCCCGCTCGAGCAGACGGGCGTGGACGTAGAAGATGTCCGCCGGGAACGCCTCGCGCCCCGGCGGCTCGCGGGTCAGCAGCGCCAGCTCGCGGTGCGTGGCGGCATGCTTGGTCAAATCGTCGACGATGACGAGCGCGTGGCCGCCGCGGTCGCGAACATATTCGGCGACGGTGAAGCCGGCGAAAGGCGCGATCCATTGCAGCGCCGCCGAGGCCGCGGCGGACGCGACGACGAAGACGCAGCGCTCCGGCGCGCCGAACTGCTTGACCGCCTCGACCACGCGCTCGACCGCGGTCGCGCGCTGGCCGACGGCGACATAGACACAGACGATGTCGGAGCGCTTCTGGTTGATGATGGCGTCGACGGCGATGGCGGTCTTGCCTGTGGCGCGGTCGCCGATGATGAGCTCGCGCTGGCCGCGCCCGAGGGCAAAGAGGGCGTCAACCACCAAAACGCCGGTCGCGACCGGCTCGGAGACGAGGGCACGATCGATGATCGCCGGGGCCGGCCGTTCGATCGGATGGAACGCCTCGGCGGCGACCGGCTCGTTCCGGTCGAGCGGGCGGCCGAGCGGATCGACGACGCGGCCGAGCAGGCCCGGCCCGACCGGCACGCGCGCCACCTCCCCGGTCGCAGAGACCAGCGAGCCGACGCCAATCGCCTCCGCCTCGTCGAAGATCGCCGCGTTGATAGTCTCGGGATCGAGCGACAGCGCATAGCCCATGCGCCCGCCCTCGAAGCGCAGAAGCTCGCCCAGACGCGTCTCCGGCAGGCCGGAGACCCGCGCGACGCCATCGGCGATCGCCTCCACGCGGCCGATCGACCGGGCCTCGGCCGAGAGGTCGACGCGCGACAGCGCCTCGCGCTCAGTCGCGAGCCAGCCGGCGCTGTCAGGACTGGACGCGGTCATGGCGGGTCAGTTCCTCGGCGATTCTGGCAAGGTCGCCGCGAAAGCTGTTGCGGACGACGGCGTGCGGCGTCTCGAGCTCGAGCCCGGCGATGATGGCGGGATCAATCGCGACAGCAAAGTCGAGCGGCCGGCCGAGCGCGTGAGCGAAGGCGTCGCGGCAGGACTGCGTCTCCCGGGCGCTGAGCGGGCGCGCCGCCGTCAGCCGCGCCTTGACGCCGGCGCTGATCGCCTCCCGGCTCGCGCCGGGGAGCGAAGCGAGCGCTTGGGCGAGGCCGTCGACGAAGCCGTCGACGCGGGCCGAGTCCGGCAGCCGCGCCATCAGCTTCCGGGCGATATCGACTGCGAGCTCGGCCGCCCGGTCGGAGGCGGCGGTCGCTTCGGCCGCGCGCGCGCCACGAATGTCGCCCTCGGCCGCGGCGCGCAGCTGTTCGACCTCGGCGCGGGCTGCTGCAAGCGCGGCCAAACGCTGGGTCTCGGCGTCCGCGGCGGCCCGCCGCAGAACCTCGTCCCGTCCGGCGGCGATTCTCGCGGCTTCCGCCTCAGCGGTTTCGCGCGCCGCAATCGCCTGGGCTTTCGCCGCCTTCGCGTCGTCGAGCAGCTTCGCCGCCGTCGCCCGGCGCTCCTCGAGGATCGCGACGACCGGCCGAAACAGGAACCGGCTCAAGATCCAGACGAGGATGAGGACGTTGACCGTTTGCAGCCCGAGCGTCCACCAGTCGATCCGCATCGCGGGCCTGCGCCTTACTTGATGAACGGGTTGGCGAACAGCACGAGAAGGGCGATGACGAGGCAATAGATCGCCATCGTCTCGATCATCGCCAGGCCGACGAAGAGGGTGCGCGAGATCGTGCCCGCCGCTTCGGGCTGGCGCGCGATCGCCTCCATGGCGGAGGCGACAGCCCGGCCCTCGCCGAGCCCCGGCCCGATCGCGCCGAGCCCCACGGCGAGCGCGGCGGAGAAGACGCTGACGGCTTGGATGAGGTCATTCACGGCTTAATGCTCCGCAACGGGGGAGGGTTTGCGGCGTTCGCCGACGGCGGCGCCGATGAAGACGGCGGCGAGAACCGCGAAAATGTAAGCCTGCACCGTGCCTGTCAGCAGGTCGAGCGCCATCAGCGGGATCGGCACCAGGAAGCCGGCGAGCGTCAGCACGATGCCGATGACGAAGACGCCGCTCATCACGTTGCCGAACAGGCGCACGATCAGCGAAAAGGTGCGGGTGAACTGCTCGACGATGTTCAGCGGGATCATCACCCAGCTCGGCTCGGCGAAGGTGGCGAGATAGCCGCCGAGGCCGCGCGTGCGCACGCCCCAGGCGATCGTGGCGACGAAGACGATCAGCGCCATCGCCGCGTCGGTCTCGATATGCGCCGTCGGCGGCTCGACGCCGGGCACGAGCGAGGACCAGTTCGAGAGGAGAACGTAGAGGAAGATCGAGCCGATGAGCGCGCGGAACGGCGCAGGATCGCATTGCATCGTGTCGCGGATCTGGCTGTCGAGAGTCGAGACGACGAGTTCGAGCGTCGCCTGGGTCTTCGAGGGAACAAGGCTGAGGCGGCGCGTGCCCAGCGCGCTGAGGCCGCCGAGCAGCGCAATCACCGCCCAGGAGACAACGACCGGCATGGTGATCGACGCTGGTCCGATCTGAAACAACGGCTCGAGCGTGAGCGGCGACCTCACCCGATCCTCCGGGCGCGGCGCAGCATGAGCGCCCGCGCCGTCAAGACGCCGAGCGCCGCGGCGAGGAAGGGCGGGGCGCCGTGGCGGGCGATCATCGCCAGCGCGACCGCAAGCGCGGCGAAGCGCAAAGCCTGCACGGCGACGCCGGCCGCGGTCCGGCCGCTTCTGAGCAGAAGGACGCTCCACCACAGCGAGCCGAAATGCGCCGCGCCGAGCGCCGCGCCGGCGGCGAAAGCAGCGGCGAGGACGGGGATCGTCATTGCCGATGCATCCATCGCCACGCCGTCCACAAACCCGCCGCGGCGCCGAGCATGATGAGCGGCGCGGTGAAGAAAATGCCGGTCTTGAGCATCGCGTCCAGCCAGCGTCCGATCGCGACCCCGAGGAGGATCGGCGCGACGATCGCCCAGCCGAGCACGCCGATCTGGCCGAGACGGGAGGCGAAGGACCGCTCAGGCTCGTCGAGGAAGCGGCGCTCCCGGTCCGCCGCAGCCCGTGCGGCGGCCTCCAGCTTGCCGTTGTCCTTGTCGACCGGCGCGATCACGGACTCGCGTCTCCGCCGAAGGGCGTGTCGCCGTCGCCGAGCGGCTGGCCGTGGGGCCTCAGGTAGCGCATCAGCTGTCGGAGCGCGCGTGTGTGGAGTCGCGCCTGCTCCACCCGGGCGCGGCGATCCGCGTCGACTTCCGCCGCGCGCTGCGCCGCGATCTCGTCCTGCAACGCCGTGAGATCGTCGCCGATCACACCGCGCCGGCAGGCGATCGCCACCCGATGCCCGCCGGATACCGTCAACACCCCACCGCTCAAGGCGCAATAGCGCGTCGCCTCGCCGGCGTTCGTCCACCGCACGACCGACGGCGGCAGCACGGTGAGCAGATCCGCATGGCCGGGAAGCACGCCAAAGGCGCCGCTCGCATCCTCCGCGCGAAGCGACCGCACATCGGCGGCATCGACCAACAGGGCGGCGGGAGTGGCGATCGTCAGGCGCAGGCCTCCGCTCATGCCGGCGTCCCGGCGGGCATGCGTTCGGCTTGGCGCGCCGCGTCTTCCTTCTCGCGCGCCTCGGCGAGCGATCCGACCATGTAGAGCGAGCTCTCGCGCCAGTCGTCGCAATCGCCCGCGAGGATCGCCTTGCAGCCGGCGACCGTTTCGGCGACCTCGACCGAACGGCCGGGAACGCCGGTGAACGCCTCCGTCACCGCGAATGGCTGGGTCAGAAAGCGCTGCAGGCGACGCGCGCGCTCGACGATCCTGCGGTCTTCGGCGCCGAGCTCCTCCATGCCAAGGAGCGCGATCACGTCCTGCAGCTCGCGATAATGCTCGATGGCGCGGCGGGTTTCCGTCGCGACCGCGACATGCTCTTCGCCGACCACCAGCGGGTCGAGCAGGATTGACGAGGAGGCGATCGGATCGACTGCCGGATACATTCCTTCGGCGGCCATCGCGCGCGACAGGACGACCATGCTGTCGATATGAGCGGCGATCGTCGTGACCGCGGGATCGGTGAAGTCGTCGGCCGGCACGTAGACCGCTTCGATCGCTGTGACCGAGGCTTCGCCAACGGAAGCAATCCGCTCCTGCAGCTGAGCGACCTCGTCCGCCAGGGTCGGTTGATAGCCGACTCGGGAGGGCGCGCGTCCGAGCAGACCGGACACTTCCGACCCCGCCTGGACGAAGCGGAACACGTTGTCCATCAGCAGGAGCACATTCCGCCGCCGCTCGTCGCGGAAAAATTCGGCGATCGTCATCGCTGTCATCGGCACGCGCCAGCGCGCGCCCGGCGGCTCGTTCATCTGACCGTAAACCAGCGCGGTGCGCTCGAGCACGCCCGATTGGGTCATGTCGAGCAGCATCTCGTGGCCTTCGCGCGAACGCTCGCCCACGCCGGCGAATACCGAGATGCCCTGATAGCTCTCGACCATCGCATGGATGAGCTCCATCACCAGCACCGTCTTGCCGACGCCCGCGCCGCCGAACATGGCTGCCTTGCCGCCTTGCGCCAGCGGGGCGAGAAGATCGATCACCTTGACGCCAGTGGCGAAGAGCTTGGTCGCGCCGGTTTGCGCCGAGAATGCAGGCGGCTTGCGATGAATGGGCCAGCGCGGCGCGTCAGCCGCCAAAGGGGGGCCGCGGTCGCCGGTTCGGCCGAGCACATCGAGCAGCCGTCCGAGGGTCGTTTCGCCGACAGCGATGGCGACCGGCCCCCCCGAGGACCGGACAGCGTCGCCGCGCCGCAGGCCGGTCGTCGGTTCGAGGGCGATCGCGCGCGAGCGATGCGGATCGAGATGCGCCTGGACCTCGGCGACCACGACGCGGCCCGCGCCATCGAGGATCTCGACCGCATCCTCGATCGGCGGCGGCTTGCCGTCGAAGGCGAGGTCGATCACTGCGCCGCGAATCGCGATCACCCGCCCGTCAAATTGCCCTGCGGCCGCCATCGAAAAGCTCTCCTTACCGGGGCAATTGCTTCTGCCACGCCCCGAGCGCGCCGGCAAAGCATGAAAACGGTCCGCGTTTGTTGACATTTAGGGATTTTCCACTATGTGAAACCACGTCGAGAGCGAAGGAAGGCTCCGGCGACAGCGTTGGCGAGCGCTTCGCGCCTGCGCTTGGCGCGATCGAAAAAGAACGCCAACAGCCGCACCAATAAGCGGCCCTCGAAGTCCCCAAAGCCCCTGATCGCGAATGGCCGCCATTCGCGCAATGCGAGAACAAATGAAATTCAACGAACTCGGCCTGAGCGAAAAAGTGCTCAAAGCCGTCGAGGCGTCCGGCTACGACACGCCCACGCCGATCCAGGCGCAAGCCATCCCCCACGCCCTCCAGGGCCGCGACGTGCTCGGCATCGCCCAGACCGGGACGGGCAAGACGGCGGCGTTCACCCTGCCGATGCTATCGTTGCTCGAGCGCGGGCGCGCGCGAGCGCGCATGCCGCGGACGCTTATTCTAGAGCCGACCCGCGAACTTGCCGCCCAGGTCGAGGAGGCCTTCGCCAGATACGGCATCAACCACAAGCTGAATGTCGCCTTGCTGATCGGGGGCGTGTCGTTTGGCGATCAGGAGGCCAAGATCGCCCGCGGCGCCGATGTGGTCATCGCGACGCCCGGGCGCCTGCTTGATTTCACCGAGCGCGGCGGGCTCCTGTTGACCGGCGTCGAGATTCTGGTGATCGACGAGGCCGACCGCATGCTCGACATGGGTTTCATTCCCGACATCGAGCGAATCTGCAAGCTCGTGCCGTTCACCCGGCAGACGCTGTTCTTCTCGGCGACCATGCCGCCGGAAATCACCCGGCTGGTCGACACGTTCCTCCATAATCCGGTCCGCGTAGAAGTCTCACGCGCGGCGACGACCGCGGAGAACATCACGCAGACGCTGGTCTCCTCCGGGGGCGCGCCGGAAGAGAAGCGCTCAACGCTTCGACGCATCGTTCGCAGCGCGGAGAACTTCAAGAACGCGATCATCTTCTGCAACCGCAAGCGCGACGTGCAGGTGGTCTATCGCTCGCTGGAGAAACACGGCTTCTCGGTCGGAGCGCTGCACGGCGACCTCGACCAGCGCATGCGCATGGCGGCGCTCGACGCCTTCCGCAACGACCAGGTACAGTTGCTCGTCTGCTCGGACGTGGCCGCTCGCGGTCTCGACATTCCTGATGTCAGCCACATCATCAACTATGACGCCCCCCATCATTCCGAGGACTATGTCCACCGCATCGGCCGGACCGGCCGTGCCGGCAAGACCGGCGTCGCGCTGACCATTGTCACCCGCGGCGACCAGAAGGCGATCGCCGAGATCGAGAAGCTGATCGCCCGCAAGATCGACTGGCAAGAAGGGGCAGAACTGCCGCCCGAGGGCGAGGACGAAACGCCGGTGCGAGATGCGCGCGGCGGGCGTCCCCGCGGCGAGCGCAGGGAACGCGGCGAGCACAAGGGACGAGGCGAGCGCAAGGAGCGCGCGACGGAGCGCGCGCGCCCCGAAGGGCGCCCGGAGCGAGGGGCCGAGTCGCGCCGCCACCACGTCGCCCGGCCACCGGAGGAGCGAGTCGCAGCCGAACAGGAGCGCGCCTCGGCCCGACATGCGCCGCGCTTCGGCGAGCCAGTCGCCAGCCGGAACGCCTCTCATCCGCGCCGCGAGTCCGACGGGCCGGTGATCGGCCTCGGAGATCACGTGCCGAGCTTTCTCCTGCGGCCGGTGCCCAAGCGCGCTCGGCACGCGCGCGTCGAAGCGGAAGATTGAAGTCGCCCGGCAAGCGCAGGTCTGGAACGGAATTCGGTTAGCCTGCGACAGCGGACAGTTTGGATCGGGTTTCCTTGGAGTCCGTTAGGATTCCTCCGCTATCCTGTCGACGCTGGGAGGGAGCGCCAAAAAAATCATGTTAGACGAAGTGCTACTTGACTCCTGCCACGCTTGATGTTCCAGCATGAACCGTTCACGTCTATACGAACAGTATTTTACGCAAAGGTTGTGGGGACAACCAACGTAGTGGTGCGTGGAAGGCCGCGGGCTTAGCTCGCGGGACGCGGCCGGGCGGCAACGCCATTCAGAAGCGAATCATAAGTACTGATATTCGACTGTTACACTTGAAGTGCGCGGGGCGCCTAATGGCCGAACATTTTGACCAACGAGCAATCCAACGAGCGGCCGTCATTCTCAAGATCGCGGCTCACTATTCGCGCGACGAACTCGATGCCGCCCTCGACGCTGCCCGACGGGCAATCCTGTGCAGTCTTGAGGAAGCTGGCGCCGGCGTCGGCGTGAGACAGGCGCTCGTTGAGGCGCTCGACGTGGCCGTATTGTTTTCGCAAAATCGCGCCTGAGCCTCAAGTCTACTTCGCCGGCAGTCCGTCGCCGCACACGGGCTTCCAAAGGCTGCCTTTCCGGAAGGAAGCCCAAAGCTAGGCGCCGTGGGAGATAACCCCACCCCAGCCAAGCGCAGGCTGCTGGCGGAACGCGCCGGCGGCCGAATTTGCGTGGTGTCAATGGCCTAGTCTATAGTCTAGCCGGTGGTTTGGTATTCCGGTCGGGACGTTTGAACGAAGATCTCTTTGGCTAGGCCTCTTGCGCGCGTCTCGGGAACGAGGCCGTCAATGAACAGAGTCGACAGGCCATGAACCAAGCCCCACACCGCCATCCCCGGCGCATCGTGCTCGCGCGGGCTCTCGCCGGCGCCGGCCGCAACGCGCTGGAGCAGATCGAAGACCGCGTTGGCGGCTTCATTCAGGTGAGGGTATTTCGCGCGATCGACCAAAATGGGTCCGAACATTAGCCGAAACAGACCACGCTTTTGCAAGGCGAAATCGACATAGGCGAGACCCACCCCGCCGCTCGGATCGACTTCGGTTGTGGCGTTCTCTATCGCGGCGGCCAGTTCCCGGAAGCCCTCCGCGGCGACCGAGGCCAGGAGGTCCTCCTTGTTGTTAAAATGACGATAGGCCGCCGTCGGGGACACACCGACCCGCCGAGCAGCCTCCCTGAGCCCGACGGCGTCTTGCCCCGCTTCATCGAGGATGGCGCGCGCGGCAGCGCGCATGGCGTTCGGCACGTTGCCGTGGCGGTAAGGGCGTCGGGGCATATCCATGAGATCTTTCATATCCAAACCTTGAGACCAGGACCTGAAGAGCCGCGTGCTTCATTCGACGAGACAACTTCCGGTCAGGAAAACCGCGCGTCGCGAAAACGACGCGGCGCAACCGCATAATTTACCGGGGCGCGGTGTTCAGAGTCGAAATACCGACCGGATGCCGCTGGGGCAACTAACAAATATGTGGGGTGCCTCGCCGCAATTCTCGTTTCCGCTTCGCCATCGACAGGCGTTCGACGTCCAAGGCGCCCGATCCGCAAGCGCTCAGCGTCGATTCCGGACGTCCAAACGCACGATATCGCGGTCAGATCGAAACCGGTCGAGACGATCGAGTTTCGACCTAGCGCTTCGAGAACTGGAAGCTGGCGCGCGCCTTCCGGTGGCCATACTTCTTGCGCTCGACCACGCGGGAGTCGCGCGTCAAGAAGCCCTGCTTCTTGAGAGCGGGACGCAGATCCGGCTCGTAATGGGTGAGCGCCTTGGCGATGCCGTGGCGCACCGCCCCGGCTTGGCCGGAAAGGCCGCCGCCGGTGACCGTCACGGTCACATCGTATTGGGTGATGCGATTGGCCACCAGGAGCGGCTGGCTCAGAATCATCCGCAGCACCGGGCGGGAGAAATAGACATCGAGCGGCTTGCCGTTGACTGTCGCCTGGCCCTTGCCCGGTTTGATCCAGACGCGTGCGACGGCGTTCTTGCGCTTGCCGGTAGCGTAGGCGCGACCTTGCTTGTCCAGCTTCTGGACATGCGCCGGCGCTTCCATAACAACCGGACCGGCGGCCGAGGTCTTCAGATCGGCCAGCGAGGAGAGAGTCTCAGCCATTGGGTTCAGGCGCTCCGGCTGTTCTTGGGGTTGAGCTTGGCGACGTCGAGGACCGTCGGCTGCTGGGCGGCGTGCGGATGCTCGGGGCCTTTGTAGACGCGCAGGTTGCCGAGCTGCTTGCGCCCCAGCGGCCCGCGCGGAAGCATGCGCTCGACGGCCTTTTCGACGATCCGCTCGGGAAAGCGGCCATCGAGAATCGATCTGGCCGAGCGTTCCTTGATGCCGCCGATGTAGCCGGTGTAATGATGGTAGACCTTGTGGTCGCGCTTCCTGCCGGTGAACACCACTTTCTCGGCGTTGACGACAATGACATTGTCGCCGTCGTCGATGTGCGGCGTGAAACTTGGCTTGTGTTTGCCGCGCAGACGCATGGCGACAAGGCTCGCAAGGCGCCCGACGACGAGGCCGTTCGCATCGATGAGAAGCCACTTCTTCTCGACGTCGGCCGTCTTGGTCGAGTGGGTCTTGCCGAACATGGGTGGTTCCGTGAGGGTCTGGTGGCGGGCTCCTAGCCCGGCGCCGGGCGCTTTGTCAACAGCCAATGCCAGGAATCGCCCGAAAAAGCAGGATGTCCAACTACGCGGTATTATGATACCGAGCCCTCTCCGCGGGCCGGGATCGAATAGGTTCCTGTCGCATGCGCGACCATGTCCGTCTGCCCCGGCGAGTAGAGCGCCACTTTGCCGACGGCGAGGCGCTTGCCGAGCTTCATCAGTCGTGCTCTGGCAATGAGGTCGTTCGGCTCGGGCCGGCGCAAGAAATTGATCGAGATGTTGGTCGTGACCGCGAGTTTCACCCTGCCGATCTCATGCAGGATCGCGACATAGAGGGCAAGATCGCTGAGCGCGAACATCGCGGGCCCCGAAATCGTGCCGCCCGGCCTCAGGTGATCGGGGTGATGGCGCAAACGCACCGTCGCGCTCATATGCGCCACTTCCTCGATGGTGTAGTCTCCGCGGGACCAGACTTGCGGGAAAATGTCGGCGAGATAGGCCCGCAGTTCGTCGAGAGCAAAGGGTTTGGGTTTGGGCAGGGTCATGAACGGGTCCTGACGCAAGGGCGTCGAGCTGATCTCGGCACGGCTGCCGCGCAACGGCGCCTCGGCCGGCTCCGGCCAATTCCGGCGATTGACCGCCGTTTTTGAGCCTTTTTCGAGGGGCTTATGTCACTCTGGCTTTCTCGCCGCCGGTCCCGTGAGGCATCGATCCATGAGCGCGAGCAAATCCTCCGCTTTTCCAGCCCGGGGGCGAAGAGCCGACAAAAGCGAGCCTGCGACCGGCGACGCCGTCGCGCTGCCGGTCGAGGAAATTCTGGAAGGCCTGGCGGAAGGATTCTTCGCTCTCGATCCACTGTGGCGCTTCGTCGCCTTCAACCGCGCCGCCGAAGAGATGTTTGAGCTCAAGCGCGAGAACGTCATCGGCAAGGTCATCTGGGATGTCTCGCCGGGAGCGGTCGGATCCGAGTTCGAGCGACGCTACCGCCAAGTCATGACCTCCCGCGAAAGGCAGGTCTTCGAAACGTATTCGAGGCGGCGGCCGGACCGCTATCACGAGGTGCGCGCCTTCCCGTTGGGCGAGGGGATCGGGGTCGCGTTCCGCGACGCCACCGATCGTCAGAACATCCTCGAGAAGCTCCGTCAACGGGAGCTCCTGCTCGCGCGAGTGCAGGAGATCGGCGGCGTCGGCGGCATGCTGATCGACGTGCGCAACAATTTCCTGGGCCTCAGGTCGCCAGAATATGTGCGGCTCCATGGGTTGCCTCCGGAAACAATGGTCAAGTCGCATGAGGCCTGGGTGCAGCGCCTCCATCCAGACGATCGCGCCCGGGCAGTCGAACGCCTCTTTGGCATGGTCGCCGGCGGCGCCTCCGAGTACAAGTCCGAGTATCGCATCATTCGCCCGAGCGACGGCGCCATACGCTGGATCAGCGCCGTGGCGGAAATCGAGCGAGACGACTCGGGCGAGGCGGTCGCCCTGGTCGGCGCGCATATCGACATCACCGAGCGGAAGCTTGCCGAGCAACAGGCGCGCGAAAACGAGGAGAAGCTCCTCGCTATCGCCGACGCCCTGCCCGTCCTCATCTCCTATGTCGACAAGGACCAGGTCTTCCGCTTCGCCAACAAGACCTATGAGACGTGGTTTGAGCGGCCGCGAAGCGAAATCGTCGGCCGCAGGGTCGACGATGTGATGATTACCGCCATGTACGAAGCGCGGCGCCCCTATCTGGAACGGGCGCTCGCCGGCGAAGCGCTGTCTTACGAGGCGGATTTCATTCGCTCGACCGGCCTGATGGCGACCGAGGTGGTGCATGTTCCACACCGCGACGCATCAGGCGATGTTCTGGGCGTCTATGTCATCGTCACGGACATCTCCCACCGAAAGCTCGCCGAACGGCAGGTTGCGGAGAGCGAAGCCCGATTTCGCGCCATCGCCAACAGCGCGCCCTCGCCGATGTGGGTGACCGCCGCGAACGGCATGCGCGAATTCGTCAACCAGGCCTATCTCGATTTTTTCGGCCGAACTTACGCCGAGGCGCTCGCCCTGGACTGGCGAACGACGCTTCATCCCGAAGATTTGCCCCGGATCCTGCAGGAGGAGCCTGCGGTCGACGCCTCGGTGAAGACGGTCACAGTCGAGGCCCGCTTCCTGCGCGGCGACGGCCAATGGCGCTGGCTGCACGCGGTATCGCAACCGAGATGGGAGCCCTCCGGTCAGCATGCCGGCTTCATCGGCATGGCCTACGACGTCACCGAGGCGAAGCGAGCGCAGGAAGAGCAGGCCCGGATCAACGAGACTTTGGAGAGGCGGGTCGCCGAACGAACCGCGCAACTCGCCGCGAGCGAAGCCCTGGTCCAGTCGTTCTTCCAGCATTCCTCCGAATGTCACGCGGTCCTGGTCGAAGACGGCGACAGCTTCCGCTTTCAGGAGATCAATCCTGCAACCCTGCGGCTATACGGCAAGACGCGAGACGAGGTCGTCGGACGTACGACCGAGGAGGTTCTCGGCGCGGACGTGGGCGGTGAGATCGCCCGTCATCTCGCGCTCTGCCTTCGCAGGAGCGGCGCCTATCGGTACGAGCGCGCCCAGGGCGCCGCGGCGCTCGAAGCCGTGGCGACGCCCGTCCCGGGCCGCGCAGGCGAACCCCGCCGCCTCGTCGTCACGGCCCGCGACGTCACCGAACGCCGCCGTCTCGAGGAGCAATTGCGCCAGTCGCAGAAGATGGAGGCGCTGGGGCAGCTCACCGGCGGCGTCGCCCACGATTTCAACAATCTGCTTACTCTGATGCTCGGCGGCCTCGACACCATCGACCGGCAACTGACGCAAGTGCCGGGCTCGCCGGCCAAGGCACGCATCGAGCGGGCGAAGGACATGGCGCTCCAGGGCGTCCAGCGCGCGCGGGCGCTGACCGGCCGCCTCCTCGCATTTTCGCGGCGTCAGGCGCTCGCTCCCCAGGCCGTCAACGCCAATGCGCTCGTCAGCGGGATCTGCGACCTTTTGCAGCGGACGCTGGGCGAGCAGATCGCGCTGAAGACGCTGCTGGCGGACGGGCTCTGGCACGCCTTCGTCGATCCCAACCAGCTGGAGAGCGCGCTGATCAATCTGGCGCTCAACGCCAGGGACGCGATGCCGCGCGGGGGCGGGCTTATCGTCGAGACGGCCAACCGACGTTTCGACGCCGGGCATGTAGCCGGCCTGCCCGAGCGGCTCGAGCCCGGCGATTACGTGATGATCGCGGTCATGGACACCGGCGCGGGCATGGACGAGGAGACGCTCAAGCGCGCCTTCGATCCGTTCTTCACCACCAAGGAAATCGGCAAGGGCACCGGCCTCGGCCTGAGCCAGGTCTATGGGTTCTCGCGACAATCGGGCGGACACGCTGAGATCGAGAGCAAGCCGGGGCGCGGCACGACGGTCAGGCTCTACCTGCCGCGGCAGGCGAGCCTGCCGGAGGACCTTGCCGAGCAGCACAGCGCGGAGTTCAGCCGGCCTGGCGGGCGGGAAAGCGTTCTTGTCGTCGAGGACGACGATGCAGTGCGGGCCTATGCGACCGAGACGCTGCGCGACCTCGGGTACCGGGTCGCCGAGGCGTCGCGGGGAAAGGCGGCGCTGGACATTCTCAAGGACGTCCCGCATCTCGATCTGCTGCTGACCGACGTCGTCATGCCCGGCGAGTTCAACGGCCGCGAGCTCGCCGACGAAGCGGTCAAGCGCCGGCCAGGGCTCCGGGTGCTGTTCATGACCGGCTACAGCCGCGACGCGATCATCCGTCAGGGGCGGCTCGAGCCGGGCGTGCATGTGCTCGGCAAGCCCTTCTCGCTCGAGGAGCTGGCGGAAAAGGTGCGCAGCCGGCTCGACGCGACGGAGTGAGAATCGGCTTCGACCGCTACGGTCCCCGCGCGATTGAATTCCCTGTTTGCAGGGAAAAAACAGGGAATCGAGGCTTTTGCACGACCCCAGCGCCGCTAATACGCGTCGATAGTCCAGAGGCTTGCGTCGAAATTTTAAGGCTCCACATGCGATGCGGAACAGGGAATTCAAATTCGCTGGACCAGGGAATTGATTCGGCGGAACAGGGAATTCAAAGCGAGGCGCGACTACGGCGGCGAAGCGCTATCGCAGCGTCACGCGACTCCTCTCATGTCCGCTCTCCAGGAGCGCGCGGCTCGTGCGCTGATATACTGATCCTATCGCTCGGACCCCGGCGCCGGCGACAGGGGAGAAGCATGTTTCCACCCGATCTCATCGCTCGCGCCGCGGCGCTCCTGGCAAAGTGCGGCGAGGCCGGCCTCAAGGTCGCCGCCGCGGAATCCTGCACCGGGGGGCTCGTCGCCGGGCTCATGACGGAAATCCCGGGGTCGTCGGCGGTCGTCGAGCGCGGCTTCGTCGTCTACTCGAACGAGGCCAAGGAGGAGCTGCTTGGGGTTTCGCTGGAGACGCTCAGGGCCCACGGCGCGGTCAGCGAGAGAACCGCCCGCGAAATGGCCGAGGGCGCGCTCGCGGCCTCGCGCGCCGACCTCGCGGTCAGCGTCACCGGCGTTGCCGGCCCGGACGGCGGCACGCTGGCAAAACCGGTCGGCCTCGTCTGGTTCGCCTGCGCGCGGCGGGGCGCTGCAACGGTCGCGCGAGAGGCGCGGTTCGGCGACATCGGCCGGACGGAAGTCCGCCTGGCGAGCGTTGAAGTCGCGCTCGAGCTTCTCGAGGCGGCGGCTCATTCCTCCCGGTAGATCGCGTCGGCGCGGGCTTCGAAGGCCTGCGAAAACCTGCGGAAGGCGGCGTCGAACATCGAGCCCATCATCGCGCCGAGCATTCGGTTGCGGAACTCGTAATCGATGAAGAACGTCACCAGCGAGCGCGTCCCGTCCGGCTCGTCGCGGAAGGTCCAGATGTTTTCCATATGGCTGAACGGGCCGTCGATATACTCGACCACGACGCGCAGGCGCGGCTTGTCGAGGGTGACCCGGCTCGTGAACCGCTCGCGGATCATCTTGTAGCCAACGGTCATATCGGCGATCAGCGTCTCCCGGCCATCCTGGCCGGCTCGCCGGCTGCGCACCTTCAGGCTTTTGCAGAGCGGGACGAATTCGGGATAAAGCTCGACGTCGGCGACGAGGTCGAACATCTGTTCCGCCCGATGACGCACGCGGCGCTCGCTACGAAAGGACGGCACGCCTCAAGCCTCCGACGGCCGTGCTCGAGGTTCAGGCTTAAGGCTTCTGCTCCGGCGCGGCCGGAGCCGGGGCGGCGGGCGCGTTCGACGGGCCCTGGAGCTGCTTCAGCTGATCGAGGATATTGCCGGAATTGATCGGCGCGGGCGCCGTGGGGGCCGGCGCCGTCGCGGCGCCTTTCTCGAGGATCGAATGGGGCGCGCGGCTCCAGCCGGCGAGAATCGACATGAGCAGCGAGGTGGCGAAGAACATCGCCCCCAGGATAGCGGTGGCGCGCGAGAGCGCGTTCGCCTGGCCGCGTCCGGTCATGAAATTGCCCGTGCCGCCGCCCGTCCCGAGGGCGCCGCCTTCGGAGCGCTGCAGGAGGACCACGGCGATGAGCGCGATCACGATGAGAATGTGGATGACGATCAGAACGGATTGCATGGAGATTCCTGGGCGGACCCGGTCTTGGCCGGAGGCCCTTTTGCACAGATGGCCTGCTCCTAACATGGCGCAAGGGGCGCGTCCATCGCGTCAAATTCGGGGTACCGTCGCAGTTGGAAATTTGCCATAGATGCCAAAAGGTAGATGGAAGCTGCCGGTCGGCCTCACAATCGCCTAAATATGTTCTATGTATGTTCACGACTTTTCATTTGGAGTGTTGCATGCCCGCAACCCGCGTTAACGCCAACTCATAGATTGTTTCCTGGCATGGATCGAACACCTCTTCAGCAGCGCGCGGAGACCTTGTCTGCGGCATTTAGGCAGTCGAAACGTCCCGCCTTGGTGGTTGAGTTTGCGGGTGTTCCAAAAGCTGGAAAAACGAGCACTCTCAGTCAGGTCTATTCGTTTTTGCGACGCTGCGGTTTCCGATGCGAGATTGTAGTAGAGCGAGCGTCCATATGTCCAATAAGAGATAAGAAGCATTTCAATTTCAATATTTGGACAGCCTGTATGTCTTTATCTCAACTACTGGAGAAGACACAAAATCCGCCACATGAGGGTGACCCTGATATCTTATTCCTTGATCGCGGGATTTTTGATTCGATTTGCTGGATGGCAATGTTAGAACGCCTCGGGCGAATACGGTTAAAGGACAGAAAGGTAACGACAGAATTTCTCTTGGGTTCCGATTGGGTTAGGCGCGTTTCCGGCGTAATCGCAATGTCAGCAAGTCCATCGGATGCTATGACCCGAGAACAGGGACATCTCTCAGTTAAGGGGCGAGAGGGCTCAATCATGAATACTACTGTGCTATCTCAGATGGGAGACGTTCTTAGAGAAACGATGGATGGTCTAAAGAACTCCTTTCGCATCTTCCACATAGATACATCTTCGAAGGGTTTTGCTGGTAAACCTAAGGAAACCTGCGAGGCCGTGGCAACACGAATTTTAGATTGGGTTGAAGAATCGGTAGAAGAGCAAATATTATCTGTTGAGCGAACTATATTCCCAAACTTGGGAGACAAATTTATAACATTTGGCGACGAGGCAAAGAATATGATTGCTAGTTTTGAAGAAAAAGGAGTATTTGCACCACGTCGCGGTGTTGAAGCGGACTTAGCACGGATCCAGCCGTTGCCCGTCGTGGTAGTGCGCAATCAATCCGGCCAAATACTACGCCTAGTCCGCAAGGAATCTGAACTCATCAAACAGTCTTCATAAGAAGATTACGGTGTGGGCTGGGGGACATGTTCGTAAGGAAGATAGTCCAAATGGTAAGGGGGCGATCTGCGCCGGTGCGGTCAGAGAGTTAGAAGAGGAACTTCGACTTTACGCAACATGTGATCAATTGCGTTTACTTGGAGCAGTATATCTTGATCTTGAGCCAAACACAAAGAAACATGTTGCATTTGTATATGAATGGAGGGCGTCAATGGACGTCGTCGAGGTTGCTCTTTGCAACTCGGAGTTTGTGGAAAAGGGTGGCGCTTCTCTTCAGGGGGATTTTATGCCTCCGGCAGAAATAGCGGCGGAAGCCAACTTGGAACCGTGGTCTGTTGAGATACTCAACTCTCTGTTACTTGCGCCAAGCAATAACCTCGATCTGTAGAAGCGCTTTAATTCTTCTTGTAAGCACTAGCGAAAAACTCTCCCTAATCGGACCTGAACAACGCCAGCAAAATCAATAGACGATTTTTCGCGCTGTCGCTCCAAACGAGTCAATGGACAGAGCTCTTTAGCATCGTCAAACAGCGCCCTGAATCGTTCAGGGGTGGGAGGGATACCCTCCAATCCACGGCGACCAAATCTGGTATTGAGGGCGAGGTTTGCCGCCAACCGCTGCATGAATGCTTCTCGTATTCCACCTTCGCTCCTCGCTCGCGCAACGATATCGTATTGAATACCTTGCGCAATCCAAATTCCGGCGCGGTCCTCGAAGGCTATCACGTCAATCCTTAAGCTGGTTGCGTGGTGCTTCGTCGCTCATGATGACAAAATACGTTGCAAAATATGAATCTCCGGTCAACCTCGGGAAGAAGGAAAGAGGAACGGGAATCGAAGGTTCCGTCAGCCGAACCTCCACGTCGCGTCTCCCGCTCGCATCTTCGGGGGCAATTACGGCGACGACCGGCTTGTCGCGCTCGCTCTGAGGTCCGGAAGAACTCTACGCCATATGTGACTGCGTTCGTGGCGACGCGCGCCGGATCATCAGTTTTCGCAGGGCGAACAAACGAGAGGAGCGGACGTATGCGAAGACCTTTGCTGACAAGGACGGCGAGTTCGCGAGCTGACAGCGAAGGACATCCGCCTGTTCAAGCCGATCGCCGAAGTCATTGTAGTGGCGATGAAGGAATTCCGTCGCAAGGTTGGACGCCCCAAGGCTCAGTTGTCCAAGGTCCATATTGGGTTCCGGTTGGCGGCGGACGTCGTCGAGAGCCTGAAGGCGAGCGGCCGCGGCGCCAACGCCCGCGTCGAGCAAGCGCTGCGCGAGGCCGGGTTCGGCGGGGAGGAAAAGCGGGAAGCGTCTTTGCAGAGGGCCTCCGCGGCGAAAAAGTGACGCGCTGCGCAAACGCCGGCGAAGTCGCCGGCCGGCAAACGAAGAGCATGAGCGCGCCGCGCCCGCCCGGGGCTCGGCTCCAGCGGCGAGCAGTGAAGCGGACATTGTGCGGATTGCCAGCGGTCGCAATGGGCAGCCCGTACGACCCCGTGACGACGTTGCCTCGGATCGACGCCATACCTGCGCGCACGTAGCTGTTCCCTTCACCGCTCCGCCATCCCGAGCTTGCGAAGCCCGGCGACGACGCGCTCGAAATAGGCGGCCCAGAAAGGAACGCGTATTGCGTCCGCATATTGGCGCCTGAGGTCCGAGATCGTCGTTGGCTTGCCTTCGCCGGCCGCGACGAAGCGCTGGTAAATCTCACGCGCTTCGTCGGCACGCCCGAGATTGGCGAGGGTGGCCGCCTGAGCGGCCAACATCTCGCGGTTGGTCGGAGCGAGAGTCAGGGCCTGATCTCCCAAAACCGATGCTTCCGCGTCGCGCCCGAGAACCCCCAGCGCCAGAGCCTTCCAGTGCAGCAAGTAGGGCAGGTTGGGATCGCGCGGACTGAGCAGCATCGCTTTGTCGAAGACCGCGATCGCCTTGTCTTCCTGTCCGGTCGCCATGTAGATCCAGCCGATATTCAAGTAAGCCCCGACGTCGCTCGAGTCCGACGCGAGCACACGCTCGAACTCGACAAGGGCCTGGTCGTAGCGGCCATGGGTCAGGTCCAACAACCCCTTGGCGAAACGCGCGCGCAAATCGTTTGGCTCGACCGCGAGCGCCTTCTGGACCAGACTGTCGAGGCGAGCCGCTTCGGCTTCCGTGCCGGGGATCAAGCCCGTGATGTTCAGCCGGTAGGCGAGCGCCTTCAGCGCCAGGGTGTTGCCGGGATCGAGGCGCAGCGCCTGTTCACAGTCTTCATAGAGTTCGGGATGCTTCGCCGGGTCATGCGAATCGCTATAATTGGCAAAGATGCGCGCCACGCACCGCACCGCCAGATCCTCGGCGTCCGGGTTTTTGGGACGCAACCGTGTCGACTCCGCCGCCTCGACGTCGTTCATCTTCAAATCGAGCGTGCGCGCGAGCCGCGTGACGATGGCGTCCTCGGTTTCAAAGAGGTCGCCGCGGTCCTCATCGAAGCTCTCGGCCCAGAGATGCGCGTCGGTTTCGGTGTCGATGAGCTGCACATTGACACGGATACGGGTCGCCGTCGGCTGCACCGAGCCTTCGAGCGCGTATTTCACGCCGAGTTCCTTACCGATCGCCTTCACGTCGGTCGGCTTTCCCTTGTAGGTGAAGGCGGAGTTGCGCGCAGTGACGAACATGCCGGGGAGCCCCGCGATCGAGGTCGTCAGTTCGTCGGTCAAAGCGTCCGCGAGAGAATCCTGGGTCGGGTCGCCTGAAAGATTGCTGAGCGGCAGTACGACGATCGAGCGCTCATGATTGACTTTGGCGAACTGGGGCGCGCCGCGGTCGGTATCGCGATGGAGCCAGGCGACGGCTGCGAGAGTGATCTTGCCGAACTCGGGTGCGCCGCGGTCCGTATCGAGATAGCGCCAGACGACGGCTGCGAGCGCGATCAAAACGCCAGCGAGGGCGATGGGGGCCAGCCGCTTCTTCGGCCCGACCTTCCCACGCGGTGGAGCCGGCTTCGCCGCCGGCGCGGAGACTTGCAGCGAATAGGCCCGCACCGGCTCGGCAATGTTCTTCAGCTGCGTCGACCCGAGATCGGTCACGGCGAGATCGAGCCGTCCCTTCACCTGGCGATAGGCGTCCTCGGAGAGACAGATCGCGCCGGGCTTGGCGATCCCTTCCAATCGCGCGGCGATATTGACGCCGTCGCCCATGAGGTCGCCGTCGCTCTCCTCGACGACATCGCCGAGATGAATGCCGATGCGAAATTCCATGTGGCGGTCGTTAGGGACACCGGCATTGCGCTCGACCATGGCGTGCTGCACTTCGATCGCGCATCGGACAGCGTCAACGACGCTGCGAAACTCGACGAGGACGCCGTCGCCGGTGCGCTTGAACACGCGCCCGTTGTGGACTGCGATCGTTGGATCGATCAGATCGCTGCGGAGAGCCCGAAGCCGCGCCAAGGTGCGATCCTCGTCAGCGCCGGCGAGGCGGCTAAATTCGACGACGTCGGCAGCCAGGATCGCTGCGAGTTTGCGGGTTTCGGCCATCGCGACCCTCTACGGAGTTCGAATAGCACAATTACGCGCGTCGCATTTTCCATGAACAGCGTACCTAGAGCCGCCGCCTTCGCCGGTGGCGAATTGGGGGCATTCCGACCCGTTTGGCGGCCGCCGGAACGTTCGCTTCTTGAGCATCGCGGGAATCGTCGGCGCGAAGCTCGCCGAACGCTTTCTCCACTACCCAAATCTGATTTTCGCCTAGCGATAGGCGGCGGCGATCGCCAGGAAGTCGGCCGCCTTCAGGCTCGCGCCGCCGACGAGCGCGCCGTCGACATTGTCGAGCCCGAGGAGTTCACGGGCGTTGGCCGGCTTCACCGAACCTCCGTAGAGAATGCGAATCCTCGCGCCGGCCGAGCCGTAAATCTCGCCGAGCAGCGCCCGGATGGCCCCATGCATCTCTGCGACATCGGGGGGCGTCGGCGTCAGGCCGGTGCCGATCGCCCAGACCGGCTCATAGGCGACGACGACCGTCTCTGGGGCGCCGCCGGGCGGCAACGACCCATGCAACTGGCGGGCGACAACCGCAATCTCCTGGCCCGCCTCGCGCTCCGACCGCGTCTCGCCGACGCAGACGATCGCGGTCAGTCCCGCCTTGACGGCGGCTTCCGCCTTGGCGCGAACGAGCGCGTCGGTCTCGTGATGCAGCGTCCGCCGCTCGGAATGGCCGACGATGACATAGGCCGCGCCGGCGTCCTTGAGCATCGGGGCGGAGATGTCGCCGGTGAAGGCGCCGCTCGGCTCGGGACGGCAATCCTGCCCACCGAGGCTGACGCTTCCGCCCCTGAGCTTCGACGCGGCCTGGGCGATGAGCGTCGCGGGCGGGCAGACCGCGAGCTCGGCAGACCCGGCCTCGCCGGCGTCGGCCGCCCGCCGCATCGCCTCGATCTCGGCGAGCGACCCCGAAAGTCCGTTCATTTTCCAGTTGCCGGCGACGAGCGGACGGACATCGGGGGTCATGCGGGTCTCCAGGGTCGGATCGGCCGGGTGTTAGCAAACGCGGAAAGCCTATGCAAAGCCTAAGCACGGCGTTAGAAGGCGCCCTTCAACAGAACCCCGAATGGAAAGGCCAGCGACCCCAAATGCTCGAATCCATGCGCAATGCGGCTCAGGGGGTCGTCGGCAAGGCGATCATGACCGTGGTCATGGGGCTCATCATCGTCAGCTTCGTCATCTGGGGCGTCGGCGACATGCTGCGCGGCTTCACCGCTTCGACCGTGGCTTCCGTCGGAGCCGAGAAGATTTCCGCGCAGCAGTTCCACGACGCCTACCAGAGGACGCTGCAGCAATATCAGCGGCAGATGCGGCGGCCGCTGACCAACGAGCAGGCGCACGCCGCTGGCCTCGATCGCGACGTCCTGCAGAGAATGCTGAGCGAGGCGGCGCTCGACGTCGAGACGCGCAAGCTCGGGCTGAACATTTCCGATAACGCGCTCCGCAACATGATCGAGTCGAACCCCAACTTCCGCGACAAGTCCGGCGCCTTCGATCCTCAGCGCTTCGCCCAGGCTTTGCAAAACAACGACATGAACGAGCGCATGTTCGTTTCCGAGATGCGCAAGGACGCCTTGAGGCAGTTCATCATCGCCGCGCTGACGACCGGTCTCGCCGCGCCGAAAGCCGAGGTGAAGGCGGAAGCCGATTTCGAGGCGCAGACCCGCTCGGCGGATTACTTCATCCTGCCCCCGGCGGCCGCAGGCGACATTCCAACGCCTTCGGAGGAGGAGCTCAAGGCCTACTTCAACGATCACAAGACGGTTTACCGCGCCCCCGAATACCGTTCCATGGTCGTCATCGACCTCGAGCCGGAGACGATCGCCAATCCTGCCGATGTCAGCGACGCCGACGCCAAGGCGGCCTATGACCAGGTGGCGGGCCATGACCCGCGCTTCGGCGCGCCCGAGAAACGCGATCTGCAGCAGATCCTTTTCCCCAACGACGCGGAGGCTGAGGCCGCCGAGGCGAAGATCAAGGCGGGCGCGAGTTTCGACGACATCGTCAGGGAGCGGGACCTGAAGCCGAAGGACACCGATCTCGGCGAGACCTCGAAGGACCAGATCCTCGACAAGTCCGAGGGGGACGCGGTGTTCGCCCTGCCGCAGGGCGGCGTCAGCGGCGTGCTCAAGAGCGAGTTCGGACCGGTCATCGTCAAGGTGAAGAGCATCACGCCCTCGACGATCAAGCCCTTCGCCGAGGTCGCGGAGGAGATCAAGCGGCAGGTTTCGGCCGGGCGCGCCGGCGACAAGATCCAGGCCATTCACGACAAGATCGAGGATGCGCGCGTCTCTGGCAAGACGCTCGCCGACGCCGCCAAGGAAGCGGGATTGACGGCCGAGACCATCGCCGCGGTCGATGCGGACGGCAAAGACCCGAGCGGCAAACCAGTGAACCTGCCGGACAAGACCGATCTCTTGCGCGCCGCCTTCGCTTCCGACGTCGGCCTCGACGAAGCGCCGCTGCAGACGAAGGAGAACGGCTTCGTCTGGTTCTCGATCACCAAGGTCGACCCTTCGCACGCGCTCTCTTTCGACGAGGCGAAACCGCAAGTCGAGGCCGCGATGCGGACCGATCAGGTCGACAAGGCGCTCGCGGCCAAAGCGGGCGACCTGGTCAAGCAGCTTCGCGACGGCGGAACCATCGCCGCCGCCGCCAAGAGCGTCGGGGTCGAGGCGAAGACGGCGAGCGACATCCATCGCGATGACAAGAGCCTGCCGGAATCGGTTGTCGCCGCGATCTTCCGCGAGCCGGCGGACGGGTCCGGCTCGGCGGCGGTTCCGGACGGGCGGGCGGTGTTCAAGATCACCGCCGACCGCACGCCGCCGGTCGAATATGTCGATCCGCGGGTGAAATCGATCGCTCAGCAGCTGGACGCCGCGCAGCGCGACGCTTTGCTCGAGCAATATGTTGGGGCGCTGCGCAATTCCCTCGGCGTCGCCGTGCACGCGAATGTCCTGCAGTCGGCCGAAGGCGGTTGAGCGGCGCGATGACGGCCATACCCGACTTCGACGTTTTCGCCCGCGCCTATCAGGCCGGCGGCGCGAGCGTGGCGGTGACGACGCTCGTCGCCGATCTGGAAACGCCGGTCTCGGCCTATCTCAAGCTGGCGCGGGGACGGCCGGCCAACATGTTCCTGCTCGAGTCGGTCGAAGGCGGCGCGCAGCGCGGCCGCTACTCGATGATCGGGCTCGACCCCGATATCGTCTTTCGCGCGAGCGGCGAGACGGCCGAGATCAACCGCCGCGCCCTTCTCGACCCGGATGCGTTCGCCCCCTGCCCCGGCGATCCGCTGGCCGCGCTCCGGGCGCTGCTCGCCGAGTCGCGCATCAAACTCCCGCCAGGCCTGCCGCCGATGTCCGCCGGCGTCTTCGGCTATCTCGGCTATGACATGGTGCGCCGCATGGAGCGGCTCGCGCCGGCCAAGCCCGATCCGATCGGCGTGCCCGAGGCGCTCCTGATCCGCCCGACCGTCATGATCGTCTTCGATGCGGCGCGCGACGAGATGTCGATCGTGACGCCGGTGCGCCCCGCGCCGGGCGTCACGGCGAAGGCGGCGCACGAGAGCGCGCTGGCGCGCCTCGACGCGGTCGTCGCCGCGCTCGAGACGCCGCTCGACCATTCTGCCGCGGGCGAGGCCGACCCGATGCTGACGGCCGGCGAGCCGGTATCGAACACGACGGAAGCCGAATACAAGGCGATGGCGGCGCGGGCGAAGGAGTACATCGCCGCCGGCGACGCCTTCCAGATCGTGCTGTCGCAGCGTTTCACCAGCCGCTTCGACCTGCCGGCGTTCTCGCTCTATCGCGCGCTCCGGCGGGTCAATCCCTCGCCCTATCTCTGCTTCCTCGAATTCGGCGGCTTTCAGATCGTCGTTTCGAGCCCGGAGATTCTCGTTCGCGTGCGTGACGGCAAGGTCGTCATCCGCCCGATCGCCGGCACGAAGCCGCGCGGCAAGACGCCGACCGAGGACAATTCGCTCGCCGCCGAGCTTTTGGCCGATCCGAAGGAGCGCGCCGAACATCTCATGCTGCTCGATCTCGGCCGCAACGATGTCGGCCGCGTCGCCAGGATCGGCACGGTCAAGGTGACCGACAGCTTCTTCATCGAGCGCTACAGCCACGTCATGCACATCGTCTCCAACGTCGAGGGCGAGTTGCGCGCCGACGTCGATCCGGTCGCGGCGCTGGCGGCGGGCTTCCCGGCCGGGACGGTGTCGGGCGCGCCGAAAGTGCGGGCGATGCAGATCATCGACGAACTCGAGAAGGACAAGCGCGGCATCTACGCCGGCTGCATCGGCTATTTCGGCGCCGGCGGCGAGATGGACACCTGCATCGTCTTGCGCGCCTCCGTCGTCAAGGACGGCCTCATGCATGTGCAGGCCGGCGCCGGCATCGTCTACAATTCCTCCCCGTCGCCGAGCAGGCCGAATGCGTCAGCAAGGCCCGCGCCCTCTTCCGCGCGGCGGAGGAGGCGGTGCGCTTCGCGGCGCGGGGCAAGCGCGGGCAGTAG